>JAHBVW010000002.1 GCA_019637375.1 Deltaproteobacteria bacterium
CGACGGCGCGCTCGGCGAGGGCGAGGAACGCGGGCGCGGCGAGGTCGGAGCGGCCCGCGCCGCGCAGGTGGCGGGCGAGCGCCGCGGCGCGCTCGTACGTGCGATCGATCGCCGGCTGGCTGTCGTGGTTCGCGGTCGCGTAGCGCGGCGTGTCGCGCCCGGCGGCGGCGGGGGCGGGGCCGGTCATCGCCGCGCCCCCGAACGTGCCTCCGGTCGCCGCGCCGAACGTGGCCGTCTCCGGTGACAGGCGGTTCGTGGTCTCGTCGAAGCCGTCGCCGGTGGGTGGGCGCGGCAGGCGGTCGGTCGCGAAGGCGTCGGCATCGGCCGGCGAGGCGAGGCGAGGCGGGAGGCGATCGGTCGTGCGATCGAAGAGATCCGCGTCGGCCTCCGAGGCGAGGCGAGGGAGGAGGCGGTCGGTCGTGCGATCGAAGAGGTCCGCGTCGGAGGCGGCGCGCGTGCTGCCGAGCTTGGTCGTCGGGCCGCCGAACGCGTCCTCGCCGTCGTACGCATCCGACGGCGGGCGCTTGAACGGGCGCTCGATCGCGACGACGTAGGCGGCGTGCGCGAGCAGGCGCTCGTCGGCGGGCGCCTCGGCGAGCAGGCGATCGCGGACCTGCGCGAGCGGGAAGCGGAGGCGCGTGCCGGCGCGCGCGAGGACGCGCAGCTGGACGAGGCGCTCGATCGCGAGGCCGGGCGTCGCGATGCCGAGCTCGCGGGCGACGCGCGTGGCGAGCGCCTCGTCGCTGTGGTGCGTGCGGTCGCCGCCGAGCGCGACGGCGTGCGCGAGGCGCGCGAGGTCGTCGGGGAGGCGCGCGATCGTGCGCGCGGCGAGGCCGGCGAGGCCGGGGCCGGTGCGGCCGGCGCGCAGCGGCTCGAGCGCGTTCGGCGCGGTCGTGAACGCGCGGGCGGGGCGCATGCGGCGGAACGCGCCGGCGGCGCGCAGCTCGCGCGCGAGCTCGACGAGCGCGCGCGGGTTGCCGCCGGAGCGGGCGAGGACGTCGCGCGCGACGTCGGTCGCGACCTCGACCTCCTCGTCGCCGAAGGCGAGCAGCTCGCCGAGCAGGCGGATCGCCGCGTCGTCGTCGAGCGGATCGAGCGACACGCGGACGCCGCTCGACGCGAGCGGCCGGTGCTCGAGCCCGCCGGGCGGCGCCGCGATGGCGGCGAAGATCGGCGCGCCGTGCGCGAGCGCGATCTCGAGCGCGTCGAGGAGGATCGGCTCGATCCGGTGGGCGTCGTCGACGAGGATCGCGACGGGCGCGCGGCGGGCCGCGTCGCGGATCGCGTGGCCGAGCGCGACGGTGGCGATCGCGAGGGAGCGCGACGGTGCGCGCGCGCGGGCCGCGTGCTCGGTCTCGAGGATGACCTGCAGCGCCGACCACAGCGGCGAGCCGATGCGCTCGGCCGACGCGGCGAGCAGGTCGCGCGGCGCGAGCTCGCAGGTGCGCGCGGCGACGGCGACGATCGGGTGGACCGGCGCGTCGGGCGCGCACCACCACACGGCGAGCCCGCTCGCGGCGAGCGACGCCTCGAGCTCGCGCAGGACGCGCGTTCGGCCGGCGCCCGACGCGCCCTCGAGGACGCGCACGACCGGGCGGCCGGCGCCGGTGACGGCGAGCGCGACCTCGTGGAGCGCCGCGATCGCGTCGTCGCGGCCGACCGTGGTGGTCTCGGGGAGCTCCTCGTCGACGAGCTCGCCGGGGACGAGGCGCTCGCCCTCTTGCGTCGGCTGCGTGCGGACGAGGTTCGCGTCGACCTCCTCGGCGGCGGCGACGGTGAGGACGACGCGCTCGGGGCGGCCGTCGGTGGCCCACGTCGGGCTCGCGATCGGCTCGCCGTCGACCGAGAGCTCGTCGCCGCGCTCGGCGATCGCGACGCGCGCGCAGTGGACGACGCCGAACGCGGTGGGGAGCCGCTGGGCGATGCGGATCGCGGCGCGCACGCCGTCGGCGGGGTCGCGCGCCGGGAACGCGTAGATGATCGGATCGGCGTCGCGGCAGGCGACGGCGTCGTCGGAGACGAGCAGCTCGACGGCGGTGCGCGTGGTGCCGCGGATCGCGAGGAGCGCGGTGCGCTCGTAGGTGACCTGCGGGACGTTCGGCGACGAGCCGCCGTCGTCGACGGCCGCCGGGAACGGGCCGCTGTCGCCCGCGGCGGTGCCGCCGCCGCGGCTGATGACGTGCGCGCTCGAGCGGCGGGCGCGGCGGAGGACCGGCTCGGCGGCGGCCGCGCTCTCGCTCGCCTCCGGCGTCATCGACGCGAGCCCGCGCACGACGTCGGGGCGCGCGTCGGCCTGCGTCACCGGCGCCGACGCCGTCCACCGCGGGCGCTGCGCGTCGTCGGCGGTGGGGGGCGGTTCGACCGGCGGGTTCAGCGACGCGAGCGCGCGCACCGACTCCGCGCGCGCGTCGGGCTGCGTCGCCGGCGTCGCCGAGGCCCAGCGCGCGCGCACCGCTTCCTCGGTGGGCGGCGTCGTCGGCCGCGCGGCGCGCGCGATCGTCGCCGCGACGTCGGTGGGCTTGCCGGCGCGCCCCGCCTCCTCGCGCGCGAGCGCGGCCGCCGCGTCGGTCGGCCCGGTGCGCGGCGTCGGCGCGTCGAACGCCGCCGTCCTCACCGCATCCTTCGTGGGCGCGTCGAACGCGGCCGCATCCTCGTCGGCCTGCTTCGCGCGCAGCACCTGCGACGCCGTGCGCGGCGGCGCCGGCGGCCGCAGCGCCGACGCCGGCGGATCCGTCGGCACCTTCCCGGCGCGCCCCGACCCATCCGCGATCGGCACACCCGCCGGCGTCACCGTCCGCGTCGCCGGCACCGTATGCGGCCCGCTCGCCCTCGCCGGCGTCCGCGCCGGCGACCCATCCTCGACGGGCACCGGCACGCCGGTCGTGGGCGTGGTGCGCGCGACCGTGTGCGGCGGCAGCGTGGGGCGCTTCGCGGGGATCGGCACCCCGAGCGGCGTCGGCGTGCGCGCCGGCGCCGGCGTCGTCGGCGTCGTCGTGCGTGCCGGCGGCGTCGGTGGTGGGGGCGGCGTCGTTGTCGTTGGGGGCGGCGACAAGAGGAGCTCGGGCTCGTCGTCCTCGACGATCAGGGCGGGTGGCTTCTTGCGCGGGGCCTCGGTGGCCGGGGGTGGGAGGGTCGGCGTGCGCGCGACGGGGCTCGACGGATCGGTGCCGATGGCGGTGGGCGCGCCGGGTGGGCGCGTCGGTGGGGAGGTGCGGCGGACGCGCGCGGAGAGCTCCTCGGCGGAGGGGAGGGGGAGGGCGGGCGTGCTCGCCGCGGGGGCGACGGGCATGTCGGGCGGTGCGCCCGTCCACGCGGTGTCGCCGCCGAACAGGGCGTCGAGCTCGCTCGCGACGTCGGGCGGCGGGGTCTCGCCGGGCATGTCGACGGTCGGGCGCTTGTCGGCGGTGATCTCGAACGGCGCCTCGGCCGGCGCCTCGACCGCCTCGAAGTCCATCGTCGGCCGGAGGTCCGCGCCGAGCGCGTAGCTCGCCTCGGTCGGCACGTCGGCGACCGCGCTCTCGACGGCGAGGCTGCGCGTCTCCGGCTCGGCGCCGAAGTCGAGCTCGTCGAGCCGATCGAGGCTGCTCATCGTCGGGAAGCGCTCGGCCGGCGCCTCCGGGCGCTCGGGGAACGGCACGCGCGGCACGGTCGCCGCGGCCGGCTCCGCCTCGTCGCCGCCGGAGATCGAGATCTCGGCCTCGTCGTCGGCGGAGATCGAGATCTCCGCCTCGTCGTCGGCCGGGAGCGTGCTCGCGGGGGCGCGCGCCGCAACGGCGGCGGCATCGTCGTCGAGGCCGTGCGGGATCGTGGCGGCGGCCTCGTGCCCCGGACCCTCGGTGAACACGACCGTCGAGGCGGCCTCCTGGGGCGAGCGGTCGTACGTGCGCGTCTCCGGACCCGCCTCGCCGGCCTCGCCGGCGCGCGCATCGACGAACGCGCTCACCGAGACGCCCTCCTTCGCCGCGGCCTCGGCGTACGACACCGTCGCGGCGCGCGGCTGGGTCGCGAGCTCGGCCGCCTGGGCATACGACAGCGTCGCCGGGCCGTCGGCGGCGAGGCGCTCGCGCGTGAGGCGCTCGGTCGCCGAGATCAGGCGGCCCGACGGGCGCTCGACGCGCGGTGCGTCGGGGAGGCGCTCGGTCGGCCGCTCGCTGCGCGGAGGATCGCCCCACTCCGACGGTGCGGGGGCGGACGCGGCGCGCGGCTGGTGGCCGGCCGAGGTCACGACCTGATCGTCGCCGTCGCCGTCGCCGTCGCCGTCCTCCGCGCGGTCGTCGTCGGTGGCGTTCCCGAGGAGCTCGGCCGGGGTGAGGACGCCGTCGTCGAGGAGCGGGCTCGGTGGGGCGACGTCGTCGATGATCGGGAAGCTGCCGGGGGCGAGCTCGGCCGTGGGGCGGTCGGCGAAGTCGCCGTCGCTCGTCGCGGCGCGCGCCGGCGCGATCCCCGGATCCGCGGCGTCCCGCGCCTCGACGAGCGCGCGCGGGAGGCGCGTCGTCGGCATCGCGCGCAGCGCCGCGTACGCGTCCGGTGCGGGTGCGGGCGCGGCCGCCGCGGGCGCGCTCGCTTCGCTGCGCGGCGTCCCGCCGCTGCGCACCCGCGCGCTCGGCGTCGGGATGCCCTTCGCCGCGCGCTCCGCCGACGCCGCGGTCGCGCGCTCGATCAGATCGCGGATGCGGTCCTCGGGCGTGCGCTGGCGGCGCGGACCCGACGCATCCTCCGCCGGCGTCGCGGCGCGCGGCGCGGATCGCCCCGACGCCTCGTCGCGGACGGGGACGCCCGGCGTCGCCGCATCGACGTCCCGCGACCGCGGTGCCCACGGATCGTCGTCGTGCGGCGCGGGCCGCGCCGGCTCCTCCGGCACCGCCGTGCGCGGCGCGCGCGCGGCCCACGGATCGTCGTCGCGCGAGTCGCGGATCGGCGTGCGCGGCGCCCACGGATCGTCGTCGCGGGCGAGCTCCCGGATCGGCGACGCCTGCGGCGCGCGCGGCATCTGCTTCACCGGCGCGTCCTCGCGCACGTTCGGCGTGCGCCCCGACAGGTCGCGCGCCGGCGGCTCGTCCTCCACCGCGCGCGGCGTCCGGATGCCCGCCGACGACCCCGAGCCCCGGGCTCCGCTCGCGCGCGGGAACACCTCGTCGCGCGCGAACTCCGCGGCCGGCGAGTGCGCGCGCCGCTTCGGCGCGTCGCCCTGCGAGCTCGCGCGCGGACGCGGCCGGTAGACCTCGTCGCGCGCGAAGGGGCGCGCCTCGTCATCCTCGCCGACCTGCGAGCCGGCCCGCCGCTTCACCGGCGGCGCCACCACCTCCTCGACCTTCGGCGTCGCGATCCCCGGCGACGATCCTGCCGATCCCGCGATGATCCTCGTCAGGATCTCGACCGCCGCGCGCGGCGACGCGAACCGCGAGCCCGGCTCCTTCGCGAGGCACCGCAGGATCGGCGCGTCGTACCGCGGGTCGACGTTCGCGATCGCCGACGGGCGCGGCGGCCGCTCGATCGTGTGCCCCTGCTTGACCTGCGCGACCGTCCCGATGAACGGCGGCCGCCCGCACAGGATCTCGAAGCAGATCGCCCCGAACGCATACACGTCCGTCGCGAAGTTCAGCGGCCGCCCGTCGCCGGGCACCTGCTCGGGCGCCAGGTAGTGCGGCGTCCCCGAGCGATCGCGCGTGAACGGGATCGGCGGATCCACCGGCGGCGCGCCCGGGCGCCGTGCATTCCCCAGGTCCACGAGCGTGCACGTCACCGCCGGCTCGCGCGCGACGTAGATGTTCTCCGGCTTGAGGTCGCCGTGGATGATCCCCGCCCGGTGCAGCTCGTCGATCGCCCGCGCGAGCGGCGCGATCACGTCGAGGCTCGCGACGCCGCGCTCGAGGTCGTGCGCGAGCGAGCGCCCCGGCGGGCGCTGCACCACCAGATACGTGTGGTTCCCCGACGTACCGTGCGCGACCAGCTTCGGCACGATCCGCCCGTCGAGCGCCTCGAACAGCGACACCTCGTGCGCGAGGACCGACTCGCCGGCGGCGCGCGCGACCTTGATCAGGGTGTTCCCCGAGCCCGCCCACACCGCGCCCGTGGTGCCGACGCCGACCAGCTCGCCGAGCTCGTACCCCTGGATCGGCACGCGCCGCAGCTCGACGATCGCGCGCGCCACCGGCCCGTGGTCGGGGCATGCGGTCGCCACGCGGCGGTGGCACGTCGGACAGCGCGGCACGTTCGCACGAGCGTACTACCGCGCGCACGCGGCGTGGGAGTGGGCGGGTACGATCCGCGGCAAGGAGGTGGTGGTCGCACACGACCGCAGGATCGGCTGCGACGTCGCGTATCCTTCCCGGTGATGGTGCGGATCGCGATCGTGGGCGGAGGAGCCGCCGGCATCGGCGCGGCCAAGGTGCTACTCGACGCCGGGCTCGACGTGACGCTGTTCGAGGAGCTGCCGCGCCTCGGCGGCCACTGCTTCGCCGTCGCCGTGCCGCACGGCAAGCGCAGCGTGCTCGTCGACGCCGGCGTCAGCGACTTCAACCGCGTGACCTCACCGGCGGTGAAGAAGTTCATGGGCGAGCTCGGCCTCGCGGTCCAGCCCGTCGCGCAGGACACGACGTGCACGACGATCGACGGCCACCCGGTGTGGACCACGAAGGGCGAGCGCCGGGTCGTCGACGGGATCGACGACCCCGAGCGGTTCTTCGCCGACATCGACCTGTTCCAGGCGACGTGCGTGGAGGTCACCGCCGAGGCGCGCTTCTCCGAGTGGTCGGCGCGCCGCTACCTCGACGAGTACGACTACGGGCACGAGTTCCGCCGCTGCTTCTTCAACCCGCGCGCGGGCGGCGCGTTCCCGATGCCCGACCGCGATCCCGAGGACTACTTCATCCGCCCGCTCGTCGCGTACTGGCAGATGGACGGCCTCGTCGGCGGGAGTGGCGCCGAGCGCATGGTCGTCGAGCACGGCATGCACGCGTGGCCCGCGGCGTTCCACATCTGGTTCGAGCACCGGGGCGGGACCCTGCGGACGGGCACGCGCATCGTCGGCATCTCGCGCCGCCCGCGCGGCGTGCGCCTGCGCCTCGAGACCGCCGACGGCGCGCACGAGTCGCACTGGTTCGATCACGCCGTCCTCGCGGCGAGCCCGCACGCGATCCGCTCGATGCTCGAGGACCCGACCGTCGAGGAGGGCGCGCTGCTCGGCGGCTTCCAGTGGCAGCGCGCGCGCGTCGTCGTGCACCGCGATCACGAGTACGTGTGCCGCGATCCGGCGCTCCTGGCCGCGTACAACTACGTCATCGGCGACGGGGACCGCCCCGACACGCGGCCGACGGTGACGCTCTACCCCAGGCGCCTCGCGAACATGCCGAGCGCGCCCGACGTGTTCGTCACGATCAATCCGCACCGCACCCCGGACGACATCGTCGCGAACCGCTTCTTCGTGCACCCCGCGCTGTCGCGCCCGCACGACATCACCACGCGCCGGATCGACGAGCTGCAGGGCGCGTCGAACACGTGGTACGCGGGTGGCTGGCTGCGCGTGCCGCACGTGCACGAGCAGGCGCTCGCGTCGGGCCTCGACGTCGGCGCCGAGCTCGTCGCGACGCTCGCCGCCGGTGCCGAGGGCAGCGCGCGCCGCCGCCGCCCCGCGCGCGCGTATCTCGACGCCCTGCGCGAGACGCCAATCTTCTGTTCGCTCGATCCGTGCCTGCTCGAGGAGATCCGCGTGACGGCGCGCCCGTTCGACGCGCCGATGGGCACCGTGATGACGCGCGAGGGCGAGCCCTCCGACGGCATGATCCTCGTCATCACCGGCGACGCGATCGGCAGCCGCGACGGCCGGCAGGTCACGCGCGCGACGGCCGGCGCGCTGCTCGGCGAGATGTCGATCCTCGACGGCGGCCCGTCGCCGCTGACGTACGTCGCGCGCACACCCGTCACCGGCTGGTTCTTCGACCGCGCCGGCGTCGAGCAGCTGCGCCGCGAGACGCACGCGGGCGCGTTCGCGTTCCTCGACCAGATCGCGCGCGCCGAGATGCGCCTCATGCGCGAGCTGATCGAGCGCCGGTTCGGCGCGATCTCGGCGGCCGACGCCCCGGCGTGGACCGAGGCGCGCGCGATCGGCCCGGCGAGCGGCACCCTCGAGCAGCTCGACCTCCCCGAGGCGAGCCGGCTGCGCGCGCTGCTGTGGGAGTTTCCCGCCGGCATGCTCGTCGTGCGCGCCGGCGAGGCGAGCCACCGGTTCCTCATCGTGACCGAGGGGCGCGTCGACGTGACCGCGGCCGACGGCACACCGCTCGTCGACGCGGGCCCGGGTGACATGCCGGGCGTGCTCGCCGTGATCGACGGCGGCCGCCAGCCGTTCTCGTTCCTCACGCGGGAGCGGACGATCGCGGCGGTGATCGACGCGGATCGCTTCCGCGAGCTGCGCTACGGCGGCAGCGCACTCGCGGCCGCGCTCGTGCCGCGCATGCACGGCTACCTCGTCGCGCGCTACCGCCCGCTGCTCGACGCGATGATCGGCGGCGACGACGAGGAGACGACCGTCGACGCCTCGTTCTCGCTCGGCGGGTCGCTGACGTTCATCCCGCGGCAGCGCGGTTAGCTCTTGATGAACGCGAGCAGGTCCGCGTTGATGACCTCCGCGTGCGTCGTGCACATGCCGTGCGGGAAGCCCTTGTACGTCTTCAGCGTGCCGTGCTTGAGGAGCTTCGCGGAGAGCGGCCCCGCGTCGGCGTACGGCACGACCTGATCGTCGTCGCCGTGCATCACGAGGACCGGGCACGGGATCTTCTTCAGGTCCTCGGTGAAGTCGGTCTCGGAGAACGCCTTGATGCAGTCGTAGTGGGCGTTGATCGCGCCCGTCATGCCCTGCCGCCACCAGTTGCGGACGACGCCCTCGCTCACCTTCGCGCCGGGGCGGTTGTAGCCGTAGAACGGGCCGCTCGCGAACTCGAGGTAGAACTGCGCGCGGCCCGCGGCGAGCGCCTTGCGCAGCCCGTCGAACAGCTCCATCGGCGTGCCGCCGGGGTTCGACTTGCTCTGGATCATCACCGGCGGGACGGCGCTGATCAGCACCGCCTTCGCGACGCGGTCGGGCGCGGCGCGCGCCACGTACCGTGCGACCTCGCCGCCGCCCGTCGAGTGACCGATGTGGATCGCACCCTTCAGGTTCAGCTGATCGGTCAGCGCGACGACGTCGTTCGCGTAGGTGTCCATGTCGTGGCCGTTGCTCGGCTGATCCGAGCGGCCGTGCCCGCGCCGGTCGTGGGCGATCACGCGATAGCCGTGCTGGAGGAAGTAGCTCAGCTGGGCATCCCAGTCCTCGCCCGTCAGCGGCCAGCCGTGGTGGAACACGAGCGGCTGCCCGGACCCCCAGTCGCGGTAGTAGATCTTGACTCCATCCTTCGTCTTGACACGTGCCATGGCACGCAGCGCTGCAACGCCGGTGCCTCGCGCGTCACGGTGCAGGATCTTCTTCGGGGGAGTTCCAGCGGTCGCGGTGGTAGCCGGGCATCGTCCGGAACGCCGCACGGAATGCGCCGTCGACGTGCGGCCACTCCATGTACCAGGTCATGTGCGACGCGAGCACGACGGCGAGGTCGTCGCTGTTGCGCTTCGGCAGCGTCGCCGCGACCTCGTCGGCATCCGCGGCGTCGGCGTCGCTCGGCGTCGTCAGGTACGCCTTCACGAACGCCGGGGTCGGCGCGCGCACGTTCGACGTCGCCTTCACGAACGCGTCGATCTTCTTCGCGCGCGCGGCCGGCACCGGTGCGGGCTTGCCGCACTTCTCGTGCGCGGCCTCGCTGTCGTTGCGCTCGTTGAGCAGGAGGATCGACACGGTCACGAGGTCGCCGGCCGCGGCGGCGCGCTTGCGCTTGCTGCTCCACTTGCAATCGGCCGCGTGCCACACGCCCTTGTCGAGCGTGAGCCGGCGGCCCTCGCCGTCGTACGTCGTGCCGTCCTCGCGCACGAACAGGCGATCGTCACCCTGATAATAGCCGTCGAGGCGATACCCGTCGGCGGGGATGCCGCCGTGCATCTCGTGCGTGATGCCGTCCTTGCCCGGCGCGACGCTGAGGAACAGGCCGTCGTTGTAGAAGTCCGCGGTCGAGCGCTTCGGCGCGTGGTTCGCCGACGCGAGCACCTTGCCGTTCGCGTCGTAGTGCTTCCACACGCCGGTGAGGAAGCCGGCCGAGAACGCGCCGGCCGAGATCGGCGTCTGCGGCTTCGCGTCGTAGTAGAAGCGCCACGCGCCGTCGCGCAGGCCCTTCTTGCTGAACGTGCCCTCGGCCGCGAGCGCGCCGCTCTCGTGGAAGTACTTCCACGCTCCGACGGCGTGGTTGTCGGCGTAGTTACCCTCGGCGAGCTTCGCGCCCGACGGATAGCTGCCGCGCCACGCGCCGGCGCCGTCCTTGAACGTGCCGGTGCCGATCACCTTCTTCTTGTCGTCGGTGACGGTCCACGTGCCCGTCATCTTCTTCTTCGCGAACGCGCCGGTGACGGTCACGCCCTCGTGCGTGCGCGTGAACGGACCGTCCTTGACCGTCTTTGAATCGAAGCCGTCGAGGAACGACACGTCGGGGCCCTCGTAGCCCGGCTGGATCGACGCGAGCTCCTCGAGCGCGAAGCCGGAGCCCTCGATCCACGCGCGCACCTCGGGCATCGCGGCGGCGATGTCCTCGAGGAACTCGAGCCGGTGCGCGTGCGCGATGCGCTCGGCGACGGCGCGGCCGGCGCTGCGCTCGAGGAGGTAGCCGACGGCGCAGATGTTGCCGCGCGCGTCGATGAACACCGGGCTGCGCCACGGCACGTACGTGTTCACCGGCGTGATGCCGGCGGCGATGTAGTCGGCGAGGTAGCCGAGCAGCTCGGTGCGGCGCGCCGTCAGCTCGGGGCGCGTCGCCGGCCGCGCGGCGAGCAGCGCGCGCACGTACGCGAGGTGCTCGTGCATGCGCAGCTTCTCGGTGTCGCCGGCGCCGGGCGCGCGCCCGAAGCGGGCGACGAAGCTGTCGTCGCCGAGGTGGTGGTTCGCGCCGTCGCGGAACCCGCGCCCGGTCTCGCCCGGCGGGAGCGCGAGCGCCGCCGCGGGCACGAGGACGAGCAAGGTGAACAACACACGGATGGAGATGTGTCGCCTCATCAGTCGCCCATGATAACCGCTCTTGCCGCGGCTCGACGCGCGTTTTCAAAAGTGTCAGCGCACGCCGAGGCCGAGCCGGGTGCGCACCGGCAGCCACGCGGGCTGCGCGAGCGCCGAGATCAGGTGCGCGGTGCCGGCGTCGCGTGTAACGCACGCGCGGACGACCGCGGCCGGGTCGCCGCCGAGGAGGAGCGCGGCGCGATCCGCGGTGCGCCGGCACGCCGCGAGGTAGCGGGCGGGCGCGAGCGCCGAGGCCGGCAGGTTCGCGAGCAGCTGCTCGAGGCGCGTGCGCGTCTTGACCGGCAGCGCGCCGCGGACGACCTCGTCGTGCGGGCGCTGCACGTCCTCGTCGGCGACGAGCGCGGCGGCGGCCTCGCGCAGGGCCGGCGGGCCGAACAGGCGCGCGACCGACGCGAGCAGGCGCGCGGCATCGGCCTCGGGCAGGCCGGCGAACGCGACGTGCTCGGGCCGCGTCAGCTCGACGGCGTGGGCGAGGAGCGCGCGCGCCTCGGCGGGCTGCACCGCGCCCTCGGCGAGCCGCGGCCCGAGGACGATCACGGGCGTCGCGGCCCCGACGACGGTGACGTCGGGCCCGCCGTCGCGCATGTACAGCATCACGGCGCCCGTGCCGAGCGTCGTCGTCAGGCGCGGGAACATCGCGGTCGCGGCGACGTGCAGCGTGGCGGGCACGCGGCGCGCGCCGGTGGCACCCGCGCGGGCGAGCGCCTCCTCGACGTCGGGCCACAGCAGCGCGGACGCCTCGGCGAGCGCGCCCGCCACCGGCGCCAGCTCGTCCTCGCCCTCGTCGGTGAGCAGCGCGTCGCGGTCGGCCGCCTCGAGCGCGGCGCGGTACGGCTCGTCGTCGCGCATCGCGTACGGCTTGTGGATCGACAGGAATGCGCTCTGGTGCACGTCGGCGGCGTGGCCGCACGCGATCGCGAGCTCGAGCGCGGCCCGGCCCGCGTCGGGCCGATCGAGGCGGCGCAGCTCGTCGGCCCACGCGACGAGATCGGGGAGGGCGCCGGTCGCACCGCAGATCGCCTGCAGGTGCGCGACGACCTCGGCCCGCTTCGCCGGATCGTCGCCGGTGGATCCGGAGCGGACGAGCTCGACGAGCCCGCGGCGCGCCTGCGTGGCGCCCTCGGAGGCCGGCGCGATCGCGATCGCCTTCTCGTAGGCGGGGAGCGCCTGGCGCGTGTCGCCGCGCTGCGCCCGCGCCTGGCCGAGCCGGAACGACAGGTAGGCGCGCCGCGCGTGCGCGGCCGGCGAGATCGCCAGGCGATCCTCCTTCGCCGTGAGGAGGCGCGTCAGCATCGCGGCCGCCGCGTCGACGTCGCCGAGGTCGATCGCGAGCCCCGACGCGAGGTCGACGGCGTCGACGTCGTACGGATCGCTCTCGACGGCGCGCTCCGACGCCGCGCGCGCGCGGGTGCGGTCGCCCGCGGCGAGGTAGTCGCGCGAGGCGCGCAGGTAGCGCGAGGCGCGGTCGGCCGGCGTCGCGCCGAACGCGGCCATGAGCTCCGCCGTGCGCGCCGCGCCCGCGTGATCGCCCGCGAGGTCCTGGCGCTCGAGGAGCTTCTCCATGAGCGGCACGTGCCGCGCCTCGAGCGGCTGCGCCGCGGCGACGGCGGCGGCGTAGCACGTGCGCGCGCGGTCCTCGTCCGCGAGCATGAGCAGCGCCATGTCACCGAGCGCCTCGAACAGGCGCATGCGCTCGGCCGGATCCTCGGTGGCCGTCGCCTGGCGCGTCAGCAGATCCGCCGCGCGCCGGTGATCGCCTTGCTCCATCGCGATCTCGGCGAGCGCCTGCAGCGCCGGCGCGTAGTTCGGCCGCAGCTCGAGCGCGCGCGCGTACAGCGGCGGCGCCTTCTCCGGGCGCAGCGACCGGATCTCGGCGAGCGCCGCGTGGTAGAGGCCCTGCGCGACCTCGCTCGGGTAGCGCGCCGCATCGTCGTGCGCGGCGAGCGGCGAGAGGTGCAGCGCGGCCTCGCGCCAGCGCCGCGCCTTGTAGCGGTTCTCGCCGAGCGCGAGCTTGATGAGCAGGTGGCCGCGGTGCATGCGGTCCGCGGTGACGAGCGTCTGGTACGCGTCCTCGTCGCGGCCGAGCTTCTCGTGCGCGCTCGCGAGCCGGCGGTGCAGGTCGGCGATGAGCGCCGCCGGGGCCGCGCCGAGCGACGTGCCCTCGAGGATCTCGCGCAGGAACGCCTCGACCTCCGTCCACCGGCTCGCGTCGGCGTAGAGGTCGGCGAGCGCGACGATCGCGGGCAGGTGGCCCGGCACGCAGCCGAGCGCCTCGAGGAGCCGCCGCTCCGCCGCCGGCTCGACGCCCGCTGCGCGCGACAGCGCCGCGAGCTGCGTCATGATGCGCGCCTTCTCGGGCGGGACGAGCGACTCGTCGTCGAGCCGCTTCTCGAGGACGCGCACGGCCATCTCCGGATCGCCGCCCTTCTCGACGAGCCCGGCGAGCGACCACGTCGCGCCGCCGTGGTACGGGCGCAGCGCGAGGACGCGCTCGTACGCGGCGCGCGCCATCACGGTGTCGCCGGCGCGCGACTGCAGCACGTCGCCCGCGGCCATCAGCGCGGCGATGCGCGTGTCGTCGTCGGGCGCGCTGTCGGCCTCGCGCAGCTTCGCAGCCGCGAACGCGCGCGGATCGTCGTCGGGCGACGCGATGCCGGCGAGCACCGCGAGCGCCGTCGGGTGCTCGGGCACGAGCTGCAGCGCGTAGTCGATCGCCGCGCGCGCACCGTCGCGGTCGCCGAGCTTGTCGAGGCGGATCTGCCCGAGGCGGATGTACAGCGCCGCGATCTCGCCGCGCGGCACCCGCGCCGTGACCTCGCCGACGGCCTCGCCGGTCGTCTCCGTGAGCGCGGCGATGCGCCCCTCGAGGATCGCGGACGCCTCGCGGTCGCGCCCGGCGACGGACAGCGCCGTGACGAGCAGGTCGGCGAGCTTCGCGTCGTCGGGCATCACCGTGCGCGCGTGGCGCAGCGACGCGACCGCCTCCTCGGCGGAGCCCGGCTCGTCCTTCATCCACTCGAGCAGCACCTGCGCGCGGCGGGTGAGCAGGGCGCCGCGCTCGCCGGTGTCGCGCGTGAGCGCGGCGCGGCGGCGCAGCACGTCGGCGAGCTCGGGCCAGCGCGCGTTGTCGGTGAACAGCGCGTCGAGCGACGCCCACGCCTCGGCGTCGTCGGGCCACGTCGCGACGAGCTGGTTGTACGACTCGATCGCGCGCTCGGGGAGCTCGAGCTCCTTCTCGTAGATCCGCGCGATTGCCCGCAGCGCGTCGCGCGCCTCGCTGCTGCCCTCCGCGATCTCGCCGACGCGCGCGAGCGTCTCGATCACCTTCGACCAGCGCCCGACCGACGAGTAGATGTTCGCGAGCTGGACGAGGACCTCGGTGTCGCTCGGCGCGAGGTGGCGCAGCCGCTCGAACGCGTCGATCGCGTCGTGCGGGCGGTGCAGGCGCCCCGTGTAGATCGACGCGAGCTCGCGCAGGAGCTGCGGGCGCTCGGCCTCGGGCGCCGCCGTGCCGAGGCGCGGGTCGGTGCGCTCCTCGAGCGACGCCGCGAGCTCCACCCAGCGGCCCTCGGTGCGGTACAGCTCCTCGAGGCGGGCGCGCGCGACGGCGTCGCTCGGCAGCATGCCGAGGATGCGCCGCAGCTGCCCTTCCGCCTCGCGCGGCCGCTTCTGCTGCGCGCGGATGTTCGCGACCTCCATGAGCAGATCCGCGGCGGCCGACGCCGACACGGCGTCCTCGGCGAGCCCCTCGTAGAGGTCGGCAAGCCGGTCCCACGCCTTGTGATCCTGCGCGAGCCGGTGCAGGCGCGCGCGCACCTCGGCGTCCTGGCTAAACCCGGCGGAGCGGGCCTGCGCGAACGCGCGCGCGAGCGCATCGAACGCCCGCGTGACGTCCTTCGCGCCGCTCTCCCACACCTCGGATGCGCGGAACAGGTGGCGCAGGCGCGCCGCGGTATCCGGCGCCGGCAGGCTCTCGTACGCCGTGGCGAGCTCGTCCCACGGCGACTCGAACATGCGGTTCGGCAGCGTCGGCAGCGGCAGGCGGCGCACCGGGGCCTGCGCCTTCCTCGGCGCGGGCGGCGGGGCGGCGGTCGACTTCTTGATCTGCGGCGGGCGCGGCGGCGGCTTCGGCGGCGCCTTGGCACCCGCCGGCAGGCGCGGCGGCACCATCATGCCGCGCAGCTCCTGCGGGCTGAGCGTCATCGTGCGATCCGCCGTCGGCGCGAACGGGTTCTGCCCGCGCGGGTCCTGCGCGCCCGACCTGTTCTGCGCGAGCTCGATCTCCGTGATGTCGATCGGCTGCGTCGAGTCGCCGACGGCGAGGTTCGAGATCTCGGCGTCGATCGGCTCGGTGCCGATGCGCCGCGGCACGTGCGCCGACACGCCGGGCAGGTGGACCGGCGCCGGGCGCGCCTCGACGGGCGGCGGCGTCGTTGCCGCGGCCTGCTGCGACGGGCGGCCGAGCACCGCGTCGGCCTGCACGGTCGCCGGCGGGGACTCGGGCGCGGGCGCGCGGTCCGCCTCGCGGTACTTGCCGATCACGCGCGCGAGCCGCCACAGGTGGCCCGCGGTGTCAGCGTCGTCGGGCGACAGCAGCAGCGCGACGAGGTGCGTGCGGAACGCGCGCGGCGCGTCCTTCAGCTGCTCCTCGATCACCGACGCCTTGCGCCGCAGGAGCTCGACGCGGCGCTGCGTCGTCGCGGCCCGCTCGACGAGCGCGCTCTCGACGGCGACGACGTCGTTCCACGCGCGCGCCTTCGCGGCGAGGGCGACGAGCGTCTCGCGCGTCTCCTCGCGATCGGGCGCCCACGCGAACGCGGCGAGCACGTCGGCGACCGCGCCCTTGGGATCGTTGACGCGCTCCTCGAGGATGCGCGCCCGCCGCAGGTGCAGCTCGACCTTCTCGCTCGCCGTCGCCGCGGCGAGGGTGGTGTCGTACGCCTCGAGCAGCGCGCGCCACGCCTGGCGCTGGTCGAGCTCGCCCGCGAGCCGATCGAGCTCGCCGAGCAGGCTGCCGTCGCGCGGCGACACCGCGAGCGCCTCGGCGAGCACCGCGACCGCGCGCGGCTTGTCGCCGAGCCGGCGCTCGCACAGGCCCGCGAGCTCGCGCGACAGCGCGACGAACCGCGCCGCTTCGGCGGGGCCGAGCGACGTCGGGCCGACGCGCAGCGGCGCGGAGCGATCCGCGACGCCGGGGCCGACGACGTGGTGCACCCCGCTCCGCGACGTCTCGCTGACGAGTCGCTTGCGCTCGTCGGTGAGCACCTCGGCGAGCTCGCGCCACAGGTTGTAGCCCTCGGCCGCGCGCCGCACGTCGGCGAGCGTCTGCTCGTCGGGCGCCTCGTCGTGCGCGCGCCGCCACCAGCGGAACGCGGCCTTCGGATCGCCGAGCTTGTCGGCGGTCGCCGCGGCGATGCGCTGGACGAGCGTGCGCCGGTACTCGGCGTACTGCGCCGACTCGTCGCCCGCGTCGCGCCCGGGGACGAGCGACAGCATGCGCTCGAGCGCGGCGACGTGCTCCTTCCACCGGCCGAGCTTGCCCAGCAGGTCCGCCGCCGACGACAGCGCCTCGTCCTGCTCGGGATCGAGCTCGAGGACGCGCTTGAACGCCTGCAGCGCGCGCGTCGGGTTGTTGAGCCGGTCGCGGCAGATGATGCCGATCTCGAGCCCGCGCGCGACCTTCCGCGCCGGCTCGGGCGCCAGGTACATCTCGCGCTCGGCGATGCGCACCGCCGCGTCGAAGTCGCCGCGCGCCTCGTGCAGCCGGCGCAGCGCCGTGTGCGCCTCGAGGTGGTTCGGGTTGAGCTCGCGGATCAGGTGGTCGAGCACGCGGATCGCGTCCGCGGGCGCACCGAGCCGCTCCTCGAGGATCTCCGCGCGCTCGAGCGCCGCCGCGCACGCGCGCTCGCGGTCGTCGGGGATCGCGGACGCCGCGAACAGCGCGACCTGCGCGCCGAGGATCTCGCTGACCTCGCGCCAGCGCTGCGCGCCGCGGTGCAGCCGCGCGAGCGCGTCGAGCGCGGTGCGGTTCTTCGGCGTCAGCTCGAGGAGCCGGTGCCACGCCTTGACCGCGCGTGCCTTGTCGTCGAGGTGCGTGTCGACGACGACCGCGTAGCGCTCGAGCGCGAGTGCGCGGATCGCCGCCTCGGGCGTGCCGGGCGGCGGCAGCGGCTTGCCGCCGTCGAGCCGCTCGTACACCTGCGCGAGCTCGCCCCAGCGCTGCGCGCGCTCGTACAGCTCCGCGAGCGCGCCGAGCGCGTCGGGATCCGCGGGCGACGCGCGCATCGTCTGCTCCCAGCGCTCGAGCGCCGCGACGTCGTCGTGGCGCGCGCTCGCGAGGCGCGCGAGGCGCTTCAGCAGCTTCGCGCGCTCGGCGGGCGAGGTCGACGCCGCCGCGTGGTACTCGAGCGTCTGCTCGAGGCGCGGGTCGCCCGCCTTCTCGAGGACGCGCTCCATGCGCTCGAGCGCGTCGCGGTCGCCCGTGAGCAGCTCGAGCACCGCGCCGCACGCGTACACGACGCCGTCGACGTCGGCGAGCCGCGTCTCGTACAGCACGGCGAGCCGGCGCAGCTGCGTGAGCCGCTCGGACCGCTTCGCGACGGGCCACTCCTTCGGCGCATCCGGCGGCTTGCCGGCGCGCTGCATCGCCGCGACGACGCGCCGCTCCTCGAGGTCGAGGCCGCGGCGCACCGCCGTGGCGAGCCCGGCGTCGTCCCCCTCGCGCTCGTACAGCTCGGCGAGCGCCTTCAGCGTCTGATCGTCGTCGGGCGACTCCGCGACGACCTGCTCGTACAGCTCGATCGCGCGGCGCGGATCGATCTGCCGCTCGCGGTACGTCTGCGCCATCTTCTTGAGCGCGTTCGTCCGCTGGATGCCGGGCAGCGAGGTCGCGACCTCGTGCTCGAGGCTGGCGACCAGCTGCTGCCACATGTTGCTGCGCGCCGTGAGGCGGCGCATCGCCTCGGTCACCTTCGGGCTGTGCGGCTCGTACTCCGCGATGCGGTTCCACGCGTCGAGCGCGCGGTCGATGTCGCCGAGCCGCAGCTCCGCGAGCTGCGCGATCTCCTCGAGGCGGCGCACGATCTCGTCGGGCGGCGCGCCGGCCTCGCGCATGTTGTCGAGCGCGAACTCGCACAGGTCGATGAGCCCGCGCCAGTCGCGGCGCTCGCGGAAGTGATCGACGTAGCGGGCGAGCGCCTCCTCGTGCGTCGGCATCACGCCGAGCGCCTGGTGCAGCAGCTCGGCGGCGCGATCGCGGTCGCCCATGTGCTCGCGCGCGACCGTCGCGAGCTCGAGGATCTCGACGACGAGCGTCTCGGCCGGCGTCTCGGGGTTCTGGCCGAGCGCGTTGATCTCGGCCTCCATGAGGTGGGACAGCGCGTCCCAGTCCTGGTCGTCGCGCAGGAGCTCGCGCAGCTCGCGCGCGGCCTTGCTGCCCGGCTGCTCGTACGCGACGAGCTCGGTCAGCACCTCGACGAGGCCGGCGCGGTCGGGGAGCTGGTTGCGGTACAGCGCGGCGCGCCGGCGCAGCACCTCGGCGCGCTCCTTCGGCTCCGTCACGACGGCGGAGCGCGTGCGCAGGATGCGGTCGAGCTCCTGCCACTGGCTCGCGTCGGACAGCGCGCTCTCGAGCGCCTGCGAGCTGCCCTTCGACAGCGGATCGATGCCGACGGCGCGCCGCAGGTAGTTGATGCCGGTCGCGTCGTCGCGCGTCATCCGGCGGCGCCCGACCTCGACGAACAGCTCGCTCGCCTTGTGGCGCGTCTCGCCCTCGCGGAAGTTCGGGCTCGCGTAGACCTCGGCGAGCTTCTCCGCGATCTCGAGCGACGTCGGGTCGAGCTTCTGCGCCTCCTCGAGGTGGCCGGCCGCGACCTCGAGCTCGCCGTTGCGCAGCGCGAGCGCGCCCAGGCGCGTGCGCAGGTGCGCGCGCCGGGCGGCCTGCGCCGGGGCGCTACCGACGACGTCGAGCTCGGCCTGGTACAGGCGCGCGACCATCGCGTCGTCGCCGAGCGCCGCGTACAGGTTGCGCGCGGCCTCGAGCGCCGTCGTGTTCTGCGGCTCGAGCTTCCACGCCTGCTGGAAGTGCCACAGCGCGCGGTCGACGCGCCCGAGGTGGTCGTTCCACAGCTCGGCCGCGCGCCGGTGCTGCCCGGCGCGGCGGAGCGTGATCTCCTGCTTGCGGCGCGGGTCGCGCGTCTTCTGCGCGAACGCCGTCAGCTCGTCGAGCTCGTGCTCGATGATCTCCACCGCCGCCGCCGGGTCGTTCGGCTCCACGATCTCGAGCAGCCGATCCGCGGCGCGGTCGTTCGTCGCGTCGAGGCCGAGCGCCGTGCGCAGGTACTCGATCGCCGTCGCGGTCTCGCCGAGCACGACCATCGCCTCACCCGCCTCCGACCACGCATCCGCCGCCCGCACCGGATCGCGCTCGTGCGGCGCCCACGTCGCACACAGCTCCGCGAGCAGCTCCCCACGCCCCGCATCACGCAGCTGCTGCCGCAGCTCGGCGAAGCCACGCGCCTCCGGCTGTTGCCGGAACACGCCGACGCGAGCCTCGAGCGGATCGATCTGGTGGGGATGCGTGTCGTCGGACATGACCGGGAAACGCGCCCGGAAACGATACTACAATCCGGACGG
The DNA here is from genome assembly GCA_019637375.1 of Deltaproteobacteria bacterium. GTDB lineage: Bacteria > Myxococcota_A > Polyangia > Haliangiales > Haliangiaceae > JABFXX01. Next base: position 19,781 of record JAHBVW010000002.1, read on the forward strand.
GATGGCGGTCACCCGGCCATGTGTCGGTCGGTGATGTAGAACGTCTCCTCCAGCACGATCACGAGTGCCCTGCGGACGAGCCGTGTGGCGACGTCCACCTTGTAGTGAAGCCCGAGATAGGTGTTGCTGTAGAGGCCATCGATCGAGTGACCGAGGAACTCGCTCGCGTTCGCGTGGTGCTCGTTCGTCCGGCTCGGTGCGTACGTGGGGCATCGACGAAGCACGTCGTCGAGCTGGTAGGTCGGACGCGCACGCAGCACCTCGACGAGCACGGCGCGCGCGAAGTCCTCGCCGAACAGCTGCTTGGCCGACTCGACGTTGTTGAGGAGGATCGCGGCGAGTCGCTCCGTCTCGTCGTCCTCGTTCGTCATCGCGAGCTGGCGTTCGAAGAGGAGGAACTCTTCGAGCTCGGTCGACCACGGGAGCTCCTGGAGCGAGAGCACCCCGTTCTGCTCGAGGGTCAGCACGAACGTCGGATCCACCGCGCCGAGGCCGCCGCGTTGCAAGGTGAAGCGTGCCGCGGCGATCCGGCCTCCGGACTTGAACACCGTCCGGAGGAAGTCGACGTGGAACCGAGCGGCGTGGCTCATGTCCGAGGCTCTCGGAGATCGAGCGGTGTGCGGCGGGCGGCTCGCGGCGCCGCGCTCGCCCGGGACGCGCCGAGGATCGCCTGCACGCGTTCGCGTTTGCGGACCTGCTCGTCGATCGGATCGCTCGGTGAGATCGCAACCTCGGGCGCGACGGTCGCGACGTGTCTCGCGAGATCCTCATCGACAAAGCGCCGCAGGAGCCCGGCGTGCTCACCGCCGCGGGCGCGCTGCTCGAGCTGGTGGGCGAGCGGCTCGGGCGTCGCCCCCTCGAGGTTTCGTTGCACGAAGCGAGCAAACGCGCGCATGTTGTCGCGCGTCACGCGATCCTTGCTCGACGGCTCGACGAGCACGCGCCGGACGTCGAGCAGCTGGAGCACGCCTTCCTCGACCGACCGCGGCGCCCTTCGGTCGGCCAGAGCTGCCACACGACGGAGCCCGCATCGCGTTCCAGGGCGACCGGATGGATCTCGCGCGCCGCGGGCAAGCAGTTCCCGCTGTTCACGCCGTTCGCCGCGAGGATGCCCCCGACCCTGCTCGCCTGCCTGACCGTCCAATCGATCGCCATCGTCGAAAAAATCTACCACGGCGGTCGCGCCGTGCCTGGAGACCCGGCGAGGCCGCGCGTCGCGTTCGAAGCGGACCCGCGACAGAAACTGGCGCCCTGCGCGGGGGGCGTTCGACGATCTTTTTCATGAAGCTCGATCGGCGCAGGTTCCTTCAGCTGTCGGCGGCGGGGGCCGCCTCGGTCCCGTTCGCGAGCCACGCGGCGGATCCGTACGGGCATCCGATCCGGGACCCGTACAGGCACGTGAATCAGGTCGCGAAGCTCCCGGCGTGGGATGGGGCGACGACGTCGAATTCGGTGCCGGGGTCGATGCGGATGTTTCGGGGGAACCTGGCGAACGCGTATTACGGGTCGGGGGCGGTGAGCGAGTCGCCGAGGCTGGTGTGGAAGTTCCGGATGGCGGACTTCAAGACGAGGCTGCGCGACAAGCCGATCACGTGGAAGGGGACGGGGTGGACGGGGCAGGCGCTGAAGTACGGCGACTACGTGTTCGTGGGGTCGACGGGCGGGCACTTCCACTGCTTCGAGGCGTTCACCGGCAAGCTCGTGTGGGTGTACACGGCGCACCGCATGTTCAAGGGCTCGCCGGCGCTCTACAAGAACCGGATCTACGTGCCCAACGTCGACAACCACCTGCGCTGCCTCGACGCGGCGACGGGGGCGCTGATCTGGGACTGGGAGGGCGACTACGACATGGACAGCTCGCCGCGCGTCCTCGACGGGGTCGTGTACGTCGGCGGCGAGGACGGGCAGCTGAAGGCGTTCGACGCCGAGACCGGCAAGGCGCTGTGGAAGCACGACTTCGGCGAGGGGACGGGCGACGAGCCCGGCTCGACGGGCATCGAGAGCTCGCTCGCGATCGTCGACGGGCACGCGTACTTCGGGCACCTCGACGGCTACCTGCGCTCGTACGACCTCGCCGCGCGCAAGGTCAGGTGGAAGACCAAGCTCGGCATCGACGTCGACGCGTCGCCGCTCGTGATCGGCGACCGCATCTACGTCGGTGTCGAGGAGGGGCGGCCGACGTTCCACTGCATCGACCGCACCACGGGCAAGGACGTGTGGACCAGGAACATCCCGGCGGGCGTGTGGTCGAGCGCCGCGCAGTCGGGCAAGCACGTGATCGTCGGCGGCAACGACGGGAAGATGTACTGCTTCGACGCCGCGACGGGCGCCGAGGCGTGGACGTTCAAGGCGGGCGCCGGCATCTGGTCGTCGCCGTCGGTCGTCGACGGCAAGGTCCTGTTCGGCTGCTACGACAACTGGTACCGCATGCTCGACGCCGACACGGGCGCGCTGATCTGGAAGTACGACATCGAGGAGCGCAGCCACTCGGGCGCCGCGATCGAGAACGGGCACATCTGGGTCGGCGGCGCGTCGGGCTACTTCTACTGCTTCGGCGCGTAGCGCGGCGCGCTCAGAAGGCGCGGCCCCACGACAGGAGGCCGCCGCCGCCGCGCGTCGGCTGCACGTTGAACGAGTCGCGCGAGGCGTGGCGGCTCGACAGCACGGCCGTCGTCACGGTCGAGATGATGCAGACCGCGGCGCTGCCGAGCATCGCGCGGTTCCAGAACGCGAGGTCGGCCATCTGCTTGTCGAGCACCGCGCCGTTCGTCGTCGTCGCGTGGTCGTTGAAGCTGTTGTACTTCACGAACGACGTGACGAGCGCGGCCGCGGACGCGACGGCGATGCCGCCGGTGATCAGCTCGGGCACGCGCGACCCGCGCTTCCTCGGGGCGGTGAGCTGCGGGCGCGTCGCGGCGAGCTCGGCGAGCGCGGTCTTCGCGTTGTCGCGCGTGATCCACGGCAGCTGATCGACGTTCTCGAGGTCGGGCCCCGAGCAGTCGCGGAACGCGCGGTTGCGGCGGTCGAGGTCGAGCGGGTCGCGGCCGGCGCACGGAACGCGGTCCATCGGCACCTGCGCCATGACCGGCGGCGGATCGCTCCCGGCCGGGTTGAGCGTGCCGGTGAGGCCGCCCGATCGACCCGGGGCCCGGGGCGTGTCCCGGTCGCGCCCGCGCGCGAGCGGATCCGCGTTGAAGTGTCCCGGACCGGGATTCACCCCGGGCTTGATCTTCGTCGCGTCGCCGGAGCCGCGCGCGGAGGTATGGCGGCCCCACTTGTACAGCTTGTCCTCGGAGACGGGCCGGCCGGCGGCGGTGCCCACGTTGCCGGCGAGCCAGCCGGCCGACGGCCACTCCATGTCCCACAGGAGGTAGGTGCGCATCGGCTTGCCGGCGGCGTCGCGCGCCGGCTCGAACACGAGCTTGAACGCCTCGTCGATCGCGATCTGGTCGAGGTCGAACCCCGGCCGCTTGAGCATCTTCAGGCGCGTCACGTGGCCCGTCTCGTCGATGTCGAGCAGCAGCCACGCGCGCGCCCAGGCATCGCGCTTCATCGCCTGGTCGCTGTAGGGCAGCGACTTGCGGCTCTCGCCGCCGAGCGGCTGCGCCGGGATCGCGGGCTGGCGCACGCGCTCCTCGGTGATCTTGATGACCTCGCCGCCGTCGACGTCGATCTCGACGAGCACGTCGAGCGGCGTCACCGCGTGCTCGGCGACGAGCACCTGGCGGAACGTGTTGACCTGCTTGACGGCGAACACGACCGCGTACGCGCCGCCCGCGCCGAGCTCGACCGCGTAGCGGCCGTTGCCGTCGGTCTCGGTCTGGATGCGCGTGCCGCCGCGGGGGAGCACGTAGACGCGCGCCCCGGCGATCGCCTTGCCGTGGATGTCGGTGACGCGCCCGGCGAGCGTCGTCGGCACCGGCGCCGTCGCCGGCGGCGGCGTGGGAGGTCCGTCGTCCGCCGCGGCGGTGCCGAGCCAGGAACACGCACACGCCACCACGATCCACAGGTACCTGCGACCCATGCGGCGAGCATAGACCGGGGCGCGGGGGATGTGCGTTGCAAACCGCGATGCGCTCCAAGCTCTGGATGACGTTGGGTCTTGCCGCCGCCGCGCTCGCGGCGCACGCCCCGGCGGCGGATGCGTTCTGCGGGTTCTACGTCAGCGGGAGCGGCGACAAGCTCGTCGCCGACGCGACGCAGGTGGTGCTGATGCGCGACGGCACGCGCACGGTGCTGTCGATGCAGAACGACTACAAGGGCCCGCTCGCGGACTTCGCGATGGTGGTGCCGGTGCCGGTCGTGCTGAAGGAGAAGGACGTGAAGACGCTGCCGAAGGGCGTCTTCCACAACACCGACGCGCTCGGGTCGCCGCGGCTCGTCGAGTACTGGGAGCAGGACCCCTGCCAGCCCGACTTCTACGACGACGTGAGGCTCGCGCGCGCGGGCGCGGTGAAGGCGACCGCGGAGATGCAGGTCGACAAGTCCGATCACTCGGTGAAGATCGAGGCGCAGTTCACCGTCGGCGAGTACCAGATCCTGATCCTGTCGGCGACGGACTCGGCGGGCCTCGAGACGTGGCTGCGGGCGAACAAGTACAAGATCCCCGACGGTGCGGAGCCGCTGCTGCGGCCGTACGTCGAGGCGGGCTCGAAGTTCTTCGTCGCGAAGGTCGACCCGAAGAAGGTGCAGCAGGTCGACGGGCGCGCGGCGCTGTCGCCGCTGCGCTTCCACTACGACGCCGAGGAGTTCGCGCTCCCGATCCGCCTCGGGATGGCGAACTCGAGCGGCAAGCAGGACCTGATCGTCAACATCATCTCGAGCGACAAGCGCTACGAGGTCGCGAACTACAAGAACGTGTTCATCCCGACGAACTTCGACGTCAAGAACGACGTGAAGGCGCGGTTCCCCGAGTTCTACGCCGCGCTGTTCGACAAGACGCTCGAGGCGAACCCGGGCGCGGTCGTGACGGAGTACGCGTGGACGGCGGTGCCGAACTACCACTGCGACCCGTGCACCGACGCCGACATCTCGAACCCGGATCTCATCACGCTCGGCGGCGACGTCGTCGGCGGGCAGATCGCGGCGGGCAACTTCGTGCTGACGCGGCTGCACGCGCGCTACGGCAAGGACGACATGAAGGACGACCTCCGCTTCAAGGAGGCAAAGCCGGTCACGGGCGGTCGCGAGCAGTGGGGCGCGAAGGGCCTCGAGTACGGCGCTACGCCGTCGTCGCAGAACTACTTCCAGGCGCGCTACGCGATCCGCCACTGGTGGACGGGCCCGGTGCGCTGCGAGAAGCCGCAGCGCGGGCGCTGGGGCGGCCCGCCCGACGGCAACGGCACCAAGATCATCGCCGCCGACAAGACGGCCTTCGCGCCGCGCGGCAAGCTCGCGCTCGGCAGCGTGATCGCGCGCGACCTCACCGAGATCGGCGTGAAGCGCACCGCCGCGGATCCGGCGCCGAAGTTCGCGACGCCGCCGGGCGGCGGCGGCAAGGCGATGTGGCTCGGCTTCCTCGGCGGCATCGTGCTCCTCGGCGCGGGCCTCGGGCTGACGCGCCGGCGCGCATAGACCGGGCGCTGCGCGGAGGCGTTGAACTCCGCATGCGGATCGGAAGACTCGGGGTGACTCTCGCCGGAGCGGCCGTCGCGCTCGCGGCCCAGGCGGCGACGTCGGACGCGTTCTGCGGGTTCTACGTCAGCAACAGCGGCGACAAGTTGTTCGCCGACGCGACGCAGGTGGTGCTGATGCGCGACGGCACGCGCACGGTGCTGTCGATGCAGAACGACTACAAGGGCCCGCTCGCGGACTTCGCGATGGTGGTGCCGGTGCCGGTCGTGCTGAAGGAGAAGGACGTGAAGACGCTGCCGAAGGGCGTCTTCCACAACACCGACGCGCTCGGGTCGCCGCGGCTCGTCGAGTACTGGGAGCAGGACCCCTGCCAGCCCGACTTCTACGACGACGTGAGGCTCGCGCGCGCGGGCGCGGTGAAGGCGACCGCGGAGATGCAGGTCGACAAGTCCGATCACTCGGTGAAGATCGAGGCGCAGTTCACCGTCGGCGAGTACCAGATCCTGATCCTGTCGGCGACGGACTCGGCGGGCCTCGAGACGTGGCTGCGGGCGAACAAGTACAAGATCCCCGACGGTGCGGAGCCGCTGCTGCGGCCGTACGTCGAGGCGGGCTCGAAGTTCTTCGTCGCGAAGGTCGACCCGAAGAAGGTGCAGCAGGTCGACGGGCGCGCGGCGCTGTCGCCGCTGCGCTTCCACTACGACGCCGAGGAGTTCGCGCTCCCGATCCGCCTCGGGATGGCGAACTCGAGCGGCAAGCAGGACCTGATCGTCAACATCATCTCGAGCGACAAGCGCTACGAGGTCGCGAACTACAAGAACGTGTTCATCCCGACGAACTTCGACGTCAAGGGCGACGTGCGGTCGCGCTTCGGCGAGTTCTACGCGGCGCTGTTCGACAAGACGCTCGAGGCGAACCCGGGCGCGGTGGTGACGGAGTACGCGTGGACGGCGGTGCCGAACTACCACTGCGACCCGTGCACCGACGCCGACATCTCGAATCCGGATCTCATCACGCTCGGCGGTGACGTCGTCGGCGGGCGGATCGCGGCCGGCAACTTCGTGCTGACGCGGTTGCACGCGCGCTACGGCAAGGAGGACATGAAGGACGACCTCCGCTTCAAGGAGGCGAGGCCCGTGACGGGCGGCCGCGAGCAACGCAACGCCTCCGGCGCGCTCGAGTACGGCGCGACGGCGTCGAGCGCCAACTACTTCCAGGCGCGCTACGCGATCCGCCACTGGTGGACGGGCCCCGTGAAGTGCGAGAAGCCGCAGCGCGGCCGCTGGGGCGGCCCGCCCGACGGCGCGCAACCGTCGACGATCGCCGCGAGCAAGACCGCGTTCGCCCCGCGCGGCAAGCTCGAGCTGGCCCGGGTGATCGGGCGCGACCTCACGGAGATCGGCTACAAGAAGGCCGCACCGACGGGCGGCGGCGCCGGTTCCTTCGCGAAGCCTCCCGGCGGGAGTCGCGCGATGGACCTCGGCCTCGGCCTCCTCGGCGGCCTCGTCACGATCGGCGCCGGCCTCCTCGCCACGCGCCGCCGCCGCAAGGAATAGTCGCGTTCAGAGCGAGATGCCGGCCGTCGCGCACGGACGGATCGCGTTGTCCTTGTACTTCTTCTCGAGCGACTTGCCCCACTTCTGGGCGCGCTCCGCATCCTTCTCGCGGCACGCTGCAAACGTGCAGCCGAGGCGGATCTGCGGGTCGCTCTTGTCGTCGAGGTTGCTCTGGTCGCAGTAGCGAAGGACGTCCTTCGTGCGGCCCTCGTTCATCGCCTTCTTGCGCGCGGCCTCGAGCTCGGCCGGCGTCGTCGGCTCCGGATCCGGAGGCGGCGCCTCGACCTTCTCCTTCTTCGGCGAGAGCTTCGGCTCGGGCTTCGAATCGGACGGCGACGTCGGTTTCGGATCCGGGTTGCCGGCCTTCTTCGCCTCGGCCTCGGAGTCCTCGCGCGCGCGGTCCTCGGCGGATTTGCCGCAACCGAACGCGAGCAGGCTCGCGATCACAACGACGCAGGTTCGCATGGCGTGGAGGATACGCATTCCCCGGGGTTTGCGCTTGACCGCCATGGGGATGGAGATACGGTCGGCCGCCATGTACGACGTCGTGATCGTCGGAGGCGGGCCGGCCGGGAGTACGTGTGCACGGACGCTGGTCGCGGGCGGGGCGCGCGTCGCGGTGATCGATCGCGCCGAGTTCCCGCGCGTGAAGCTGTGCGCGGGCTGGCTGTCGCCGGGCATCTGGGACGTGCTCGGCATCTCGCCGCGCACGTACCCGCGCGGGCTGTGGGAGTGGAACACGGCGCACGTGCACTACCGCGGCGCGGACTTCGCGATCCCGTGCCACGGCTACTTCATCCGGCGCTACGAGCTCGACGACTACCTCTTGCGCACGAGCGGCGCGGAGCTCCACCTCGGCACGCAGGCCAAGGCGATCGAGCGCGTCGACGGCAAGTGGCGCGTCGGCGGCGAGGGCGGGCTCGCCGGCACGTACCTCGTCGGCGCCGGCGGCACGCACTGCCCGGTCGCGCGCATGCTCGCGCCCGAGCGGCCCCGGCGCGCGGTCGGCGTGCAGGAGCTCGAGCTGCAGACGGATGCGGCGGCGGTCGCGCGCGCGCGCAAGGGCCGAGACGGCGAGCCCGAGCTGCTGCTGTTCGACGACGTCGGCGGCTACGGCTGGAACGTGCCGAAGTCGGACTGGATCAACGTCGGGTGCGGCACGCTCGACGCGACGGAGGTGCGCGAGGCGTGGCAGAAGACGCACGAGCACCTGCAGCACCACGCGCGCACGCTGCCGAGCGAGGCCGAGCCCGAGCTCGCGCACATGAAGGGGCACTCGTACTTCCTGTTCGAGCCCGCGCACCTTGGGCGTGCGGAGCACGACGGCGCGCTGCTCTGCGGCGACGCGCTCGGGCTCGCGCATCCGATCACCGCCGAGGGCATCCTCCCGGCGACGCTGTCGGGCAAGCTCGCGGCGCAGGCGATCCTCGACGGTGCGCCTGCGAGCTATCCGGCGCGCCTCCGCGCGCACGAGACGATCGCCGACTACCGGCGCGTGCATCGCCTGCTGCAGGCGGCGCAGGCGGTGAAGCGGCGCTTGCCCGGCGGGCGCGGGCGCTCGACGGGCCTCGGCCGGCGCGCGGTCGCGCACGGCTTCGCGTGGATGTTCTCGGGGGCGCGGCTCCCGGCCCCGCGCTTGCTCGATGTGGTCCTAGGGAGGTAGCCGGATGAGCGCGACGCAGAAGTTGATCCAGAGCTTCGATCCGCGGCGCGCGGGCGAGCTCTGCCGGGAGCTGCTCGCCCGCGCCGACATCGTCGTCGGCGGCGATCGTCCGTGGGACGTCCACGTCCACGACGAGCGGCTGTGGGGGCGCCTCCTGCGCGACGGCACCCTCGGCGCGGGCGAGGCGTTCGTCGACGGGTGGTGGGACACGCCGGCGCTCGACCAGTTCGTCGACCGCGCGCAGCGCGGCAACGTCGCCGACGCGCTGCTCGACAACTGGATGATCGTGCCGCACCTCCTGCGCGCGCGCGTGCTGAACCTCCAGTCGGTGCGGCGCTCGTTCGGCAGCGCGCAGCGCCACTACGACGTCGGCAACGACCTCTACGAGGCGATGCTCGACGCGCGCATGCTCTACACGTGCGCGTACTGGCCCGGCGCGACGACGCTCGAGGAGGCGCAGGACGCGAAGCTCGACCTCGTGTGCCGCAAGCTCGGCCTCCAGCCGGGGATGCGCGTGCTCGACCTCGGGTGCGGCTGGGGCGGCTTCTCGGCGTTCGCCGCCGAGCGCTACGGCTGCACGCTCGCGTCGTACACGGTGTCGCACGAGCAGGTGAAGTGGATCCGCGACCGGTACGCGCACCTGCCGATCGAGGTCCACCTCGACGACTACCGCAAGGCGACGGGGACGTACGACGCCGTCGTGTCGATCGGTCTCATGGAGCACGTCGGGCCGAAGAACTACCGCGGCTACTTCGAGCTCGTCGATCGGCTGCTCGCGCCGGGCGGTGTCGCGTTCGTCCACACGATCGCGTCGAACGCGGCCCGCCGCACGATGGACCCGTGGTTCGACAAGTACATCTTCCCGAACTCGTGCCTGCCGTCGCTCGGGCTGCTCGTGACGGCGATGGAGGGCCTGTTCATCCCCGAGGACGTGCACAACATCGGCGAGGACTACGACACCACGCTGATGCACTGGTGGCGGCGCTTCGACGCCGCGTGGCCGTCGCTGCGCGCCCGCTACGGCGAGCCGTTCCACCGGATGTGGAAGTTCTACCTGCTGTCCAGCGCCGGCGCGTTCCGGGCGAGATCGCAGCAGCTGTTCCAGATCGTGATGACGCGGACCGGCACTCCCGCACCGAAGACCCGCCGCGGATGAGATAGTCGCCCGCCCCGATGAAGAAGAAGCCCGCCGCGAAGAAGGCCGCCCCGAAGGCGAAGGCGAAGCCGAAAGCGAAAGCCCCCGCGAAGGCGGCGAAAGCCAGGCCCAAGGCCGCCGCCGCCGCGAAGAAGCCCGCGGCGAAGCCGGCCGCGAAGAAGAAGCCCCCGGCGAAGGTCCCGGCGCCCGCCGCCGCCGAGCCCGCGCCGGCCGTCGACATCGTCGACGATCCGGCGTTCGCGCCGGCCACGCTGCAGATGCTCGAGAAGGGCGGCTACGCGATCTTCTTCGACATCGGCGCGTTCGACGACAAGCTCGACGTGCAGGACGCCTTCTCGGCGATCGGCGAGGGCAACGGCTACGAGTGGGAAGCGGTCCTCGCGCCCGCGCTCGAGAAGCGCGACCCGCAGGCCTTCTCCGCCGTCGACTGGTCGCCCGAGGCCGACACCTTCGTCGCGACCAGCACCGACAAGGCCCCGCTCGCCGTCCTCGCCGCCGTCCTCCGCGACGTCGTCAAGGACCAGGCCTCGCTCGTGCGCGCGATCAAGGACCACGACCCCGACCGCACGTAGCGGATCTAGTCGGCGAACAGCGCCGCGGGGAGCTGGTAGACCGCGGCCTCGCACGCATCGCCGGCCTTGTGCCGCGCCAGGAGGAACAGGTCCTCGGCGTGCGCGGCGGCGGATTCGATCGTGTACGGGCGGCGGTCGAACATCGCGTCGGACGCGAGCTTCCGCACGACGCCGCCGTGCGCGCCGACCTGCACGACCTGCGCGCAGTTGTTGTCGACGACGCAGGCGCCCTTGGCGCCCTTGGCGCCCTTGTCGCCCTTGTCGCCGCAAGGGACGATCGCGACGACGGAGCAGATGCGTGCGCCCTCGGCGATCGGTGCGGACCGGGTGCCGTCCCAGCGCAGGACGCCGCTCGCGCCGCGGCCGGCGACGTGGAGCTTGTCGCGCACGCCGAAGGCGTTGCCGCGGGCCTTGTCGTCGAGCTTCGCCGACGCCGCGGTGCACTTCACACCCGGCGTGAGGCGCTCGAGGCCGCGGCGCACGACGTACAGCGCGCCGCCGACGGAGGCGACGGATTCGTAGCCGAAGACGTCGGCGCACACGGGCTCGGACTTGCCGCGGTCGACGCGGAACGTCCCGCCGAGGTAGTCGACGGCGAGGACGGCGCCGCCGGCGCCGGGCGAGAGGTGCCAGGCGGGGCCGCCCGAGCGCATGAAGACGGGCCCCTTATCGATCGGCTGCCTGCGCTGGGTCTCGGCCGGCAGCGGGACCGCGGCGCCGGCGGCGTCGAAGCGGCACTCCTCGGCGCCGGTCGCGCGCTTGTAGCGGCGGACCTCGCCGCCGGCGACCACGTACAGCGTCCCGCCGCGATCGAACGCGAGGCCCGAGCCGCCGCCGACGCAGTCGCCGACGATCGGGTCGCCGCCGAGCGCGCACCGCCGCGCCACGCCGCTGCCGGCGGGCCGCTTCTTCGAGACCGTGATCCGGATCGTGTTGGTGTCGTCGTCGCCCGGCGCCTCGACGGCCGCATCTATCGGAGCCGGCGCCGCCGGCGCGTCCGCGGCGACGGCCACCGACGGAGACGGCGCCTTGTCGGCGGGCGCGGGCGCGGCCGGCTCCTCCCTGGAGCAACCGCAGAGGACGATCGCCACGGCGATCGGAATGCTAGGCTGCGCCCGCACCATGCCGGACCCTAACAGCTCGCCGGGCGCCGCGGGCATCGAGCTCGGGCCGTACCGCCTGCTCGAGCGCATCGGCGAGGGCGGCAACGGGCAGGTCTACCGCGCGAAGGGCCCGAGCGGCACCGTCGCCGTGAAGGTGCTCGGGCCGGCGAGCGACCTCGACGATGCGGCGCGGGCGCGCTTCTCGCGCGAGATCGCCGCGCTCGAGCAGATCGCGCATCCGCACCTGGTGAAGCTCCTCGATCACGGGCTCGATCCCGAGATCGGGCCGTACCTCGTGCTGCCGCTGCTCGCCGGCCGCAACCTGCGCGCACAGTGCGGCGGCAAGGGCCTGTGCCCCGAGGCCGCGCTCCTCCTCGTGCAGCCGATCGCCGAGGCGATCGCCGCGCTGCACGCCGCCGGCTACGTGCACCGCGACCTCAAGCCGGAGAACGTGATCGCCGGCCCCGACGGCGCGATCACCGTGATCGACCTCGGCCTCGCCTGGCGCGACGGCATGACGCGCCACACGGACACCGGCGCCGCCGTCGGCTCCGTCGGCTACATGTCCCCGGAGCAGGTGGAGGGCCGCCGTGTCGACGACCGCGCCGACGTGTGGGCGATCGGCGTCATGCTCTACGAGTGCGTCGCGGGCCAGCGCCCGTTCGCGCGCCCGCGCCCCGCCGAGGAGGCGGCCGCCGTGCTCCTCGGCGTGTGCCCGCGCCTCACCGCCGCCGACCGGCGCGCCGGCGACGACCTCGCGGCGCTCGTCGCGCGCTGTCTCGCGCTCGATCCCACCGCGCGGCCGTCGTCGAGCGAGCTCGCCGCCGCGCTGCGCGACCTCATCGACTGGACCGACGACGTTGCGGCCGAGCGCGCGGCCGTCGTCGCCGATCCGGTCGCCTACCAGGCGCGCGTCGCCGCGTTCCGGATCCGCCGCGTCGAGCGCGTCGCGCGCGAGGCGATCGCCGCCGGCAAGCCGTTCGTCGCGATCAACCTGTGCGACCGCGGCCTCGCCTACGCGCCCGACCACCCGGCGCTGCTCGAGCTCGTCGCCACCGCCGAGGCCGCCACCGCCCGCCCGCGCACGCCGACGGCGGAGCAGCCCAGCGCGGCCGCCGCCCTGGCGCTCGCCCCGACGACCGAGCAGCCGGCGCTGCAGCGGAGCATCAGCGGCGACGGCCACGTGCCGAGCTCCGAGCTCGCCGCCGCGACCGCCGTCGCGAGCCAGATCCAGCCGCCGGCGCCGCCGCGGCGACGCTGGCCGTGGGTCGTCGGCCTCGGCGGGCTCGCCGTCGGGATCACGATCGTCATGCTCGTCCTCCCCGACGAGCCGCCGAGGAAGAAGTCCGCGACGGAGGAGGTCGTCGACCTGTTCTCGAGCGGGCCGAAGGCCGCCGTCGCCGACAAGGACCGCGCCCTCATGGAGGGCTTCCTCACCGTGTTCTCCCGCGCGATGGACTACGGCGCGAACGCGAAGGCATCGACGCCGTCCTCGCCGTCCTCGCCGTCCTCGCCGCCGACACCCGCCGGCATCGAGAGCAGCACCCCGACGACCGCCACCGGCTGGCTCGAGCTCGCGCGCCGCCAGCGCCCGCCCGAGTCCCTCGCCAGCATCCGCAAGGCGCTCGCGCTCGCGCCCGGCTGGATCGACGCGGAGATCGCGCTGTGCACGGCGCTCGCCGCCGCCGAGGATGCCGGCGCGCTGTACGCGTGCAACACGCCGATCGATCGCCGCCCCGACGACGTCTCCCTCCGCATCGCCCGCGCCTCCGCGCGCCTGCGCACCGGCCGCCCCGCCGAGGCCATCGCCGACCTCGATCGCATCATCGCGTCCGACCCCGATCCGAAGTGGCGCTACGCCCGCGCCCGCGCGAGGCGCCTCACCGACGACGCCGCCGGTGCGAAGAAGGATCTCGAGCACGCCTGCCGGCTCGGCCACGCCGGCGCGTGCCGCGACCTCGAGGCGCCGTAGTCCCGGCGCTACCCGATCGCGCCCGCGACGAGCGCCTGGCGGACCTCGCCGGCGCGGTCGCGCGCGACCGGCACGATCAGCGACGCGCCGACGAGCAGCACGAGCTCGCCGGAGCGGCGCTCGAGGCGGCGGACGTGGCGCGGCGCCACGAGCCAGTTGCGGTGGCAGCGCAGGATCGACGGGCCGAGCTGCGCCTGCAGCGCGGCGAGCGAGGCGTCGACGTTGAACCGGCCGTCCTCGTGGTGGACGTACGTGAGCCGGTCCGCGGCCTCGAACGCGAGCGCGCGGTCCGCCGCGAGCAGCACGATCCCCGTCGACGTGCGCGCGACCAGGCGCGGCGGCTCGGCGGCGGCCGGTACCGGTGGCGGGCGGTCGCGCGCGAGCAGCCGCTGCACGCACGCGCCGACGCGGCGGGTCGTGTACGGCTTCAGCAGGTAGTCGACGGCGCCCGCCTCGAACGCGGCGAGCGCGTGGTCGGGCAGCGCCGTCGTGAACACGAAGCGCGGCGGGTTCGGCGCCGTCGCGACGCCGCGCACCCACTCGAGGCCGCTGAGGTCGCCGGGGCGCTCGACGAGCCGGATGTCCACGAACGCGACGTCGCACGTCGCCGCCAGCAGCGCGCGCGTGGCCTCCGCCGCCGACGGCGCCTCGGCGAGGCGCTCGAACGCGCCCGTCGCGCGCAACAGCTCCGCGAGATACCCGCGCGCCCGGGCCTCGTCCTCGACGATCAGCGCCGCCAGCCCGCTCACGCGTGGCTCTCCCAGCCGATCTCGACGCGCGTGCCGTCGCGGCCGCTCGCGACCGACAGCGTCGCGCCGGGCCACTCGGCCGACAGCCGGCGGCGCGTGAGCGCGAGCCCCTGGGCGCCGGGCCTCGGTTCGGGCGGAAAGCCGGGGCCGTTGTCGGCGATCGTGCACGAGATGCGATCGCCCGCGACGCGCGTCGCGATCTCGACGCGGCCGCCGTCGGGCCGCTGCAGGGCGCCGTGCTGGATCGCGTTCTCGACGATCGGCTGCAGCACGAGCACGGGCACGCTCGCCGCGCGCGACGCCGGGTCGACGTCCCAGCGGACCTCGAGGTTGCCGTCGTGGCGCGACACGAGGATGCGCGTGTAGCGCTCGAGCCACCGCACCTCGTCGTCGAGGGTGTGGTGCGAGCTGTCCGCGAGCCGGACGGCATCGCGCAACAGGTCGCCGAGGTCGCCGATGCGCTCGCGCGCCTGCTCGGGGTCGGCGGTGACGAGCCCCGCGATCGCGTTCAGCGTGTTGAGCACGAAGTGCGGCTCGAGCGTGGCGCGCAGGCGCGCGTGCTCGGCGGCGCGGCGCAGCTGGTCGCGCTCGCGCTCGCGCTCGCGGGCCTCCCGCGCGGCGCGCGGCAGGACGTACGCGAGCGCCCACACGCCGACGACGAGCACGCCGTTGTACGCGCCGAGGAACGCCGAGGTGAACGCGCCGCGCGGGTACTCCCCGTCGGGCATGAGGTACGCCGGCATGTCCGTCGCCAGGTAGAACAGCGCGCCGGCCACGGCGGCGAGACCGTACGCGATCGCGAGGCGCGCGTTCGTCCCCGCGATCCGCGCGCGCAGCAACCGCTCGGCGAGCTCGAACACGCCGACGGGCACGACGATCACCACGAGCGCGAGGAACGCGAACAGCGGCGCCGACAGCGGCGGCCCCGAGCCGTACACGAGCACCTCGGCGAACGTCGGCGAGATGACGAGCGCGTAGACCATCGCGAGCGCGGCGACCGGCATCTTCCAGCTCGCGCGCGACGACATCGCGCTCACCGTAACACGCGGCTTTTCGCCGGCCCGGCCTTTCCGGTTCGTGCCCCGAAACCCGCCTCCGGTGCGAATTGCGCCGTCCCCGGTCGGTTCCGGCTCGACGACGGTACGCGGCGCGCACAGCCTGCGGGCATGAAGCTCGCCGCGCTGTCGTGCCTGCTCCTCGCCGCGTGCGCCCCGTCGCGCTCGCCCGCACCGGCACCTCCCGCACCCACGCCCGCCGCCGGCGGCCGCACGCTCGCCGCCGACGAGGCGATCCGCGCACCGTCGGGCGCGACGTTCCCCGCGCCGGCCGGTTGGTGGGTCGACGCGCGCGGCGACCTCATCGAGCTGCGCTCGCCCGAGGGCGACCTGCACTGGTTCCACGTCGAGCTCGCCGCCGCGGATCGCGACGCGGCCGTCGCCGCCGCGTGGAAGCGCGCCGTCCCCGACTTCGCGCTCGCCGTCGAGGAGGCGCAGGACGTCCCGCTCGAGGGCTGGGACGCGGCCGCGCAGGTGAAGTTCGCGACCCCGGCGCTGTCCCGGCGCGTCGTCATCGCGCTCGCGCGCAAGAAGGGCGAGCTGTGGCACGTCGACCTCGTCGACGGCGGCGAGGCCGCGCTCGATCGCCGCGGCGCGCAGGTCGAGACCGGCCTCCTCGGGCTCGCGGTCGCCGGCGTCGAGGAGGAGTCGCTCGCCGGCCGCGAGGTCGCGCTGCCCGCCGACTTCGCCGATCAGCTCGACGCGTTCGTGCGCGAGGGCATGGCGGCGGCGAAGGTGCCGGGCGTCGCGATCGCCGTCGTGCACCGCGACAAGGTCGTCCTCGAGCGCGGGTGGGGCGTGCGCACGCTCGGCGACAAGGCGCCCGTCACGCCCGCGACGCGCTTCATGATCGGCTCGACGACGAAGCCGCTGACGTCGCTCCTCATGGCGCGCCTCGTCGACGCCGGCAAGCTGGCGTGGGACACGCCGGTCGCGAAGCTGATGCCGACCCTCGCGTTCGGCGACCCCGACTTCACGAAGGCCCTCACGCTGCGCCACACCGTGTGCGCGTGCACCGGCATGCCGCGCCGCGACCACGACCTGATCTTCGACGGCGAGGCATCGCCCGAGCAGCGCATCGCCGCCCTCCGCGACGCGCGCCCGACGACGAAGATCGGCGAGACGTTCCAGTACTCGAACGTCATGGTCATGCTCGGCGGCTACGCGGCGGCGCGCGCCGTCGACGCGACCGGCAAGCTCGGCCCGGCCTACGCGCGCGCGATGCGCGAGCAGGTGTTCGGGCCGCTCGGCATGACCGCGACGACGTTCGACCTCGCCGAGGCGGCGCGCGCCGAGCACGCGTCGCCGCACCCGCGCGACCTCGCCGGCGAGGCCGTCGCGCAGCCGCCCTCGGTCGAGGCGTGGACCGCCGGCGTCGCGCCCGCCGGCTCCGCGTGGTCGACCGTGCGCGACATGGCGCGCGTCGTGCGGCTCGAGCTCGGCGAGGGCAAGCTCGACGGCGCGCAGGTCGTCTCGCGCGAGGCGCTGCTCGCCCGGCGCGCGCCGCAGGTGAAGATCTCGAACAAGCTGAGCTACGGCATGGCGCTCGTCGTCGGCACGGCGCTCGGTCTCGACGTCGTGTGGCACAACGGCGGCACGTTCGGGTTCTCGTCGCTCTTGACCGCGTTCCCGCAGCAGCAGCTCGGCATCGTGATCCTCACGAACGCGGGCGAAGCCGATGCGCTCGCGCAGTCGATCCAGCGCCGCATCCTCGAGCTCGTGCTCGGCGCGAAGCCGAAGGCGAGCCAGCACCTCGCGGACGCCGTCGCCGCGGCGGCGAAGGAGCGCGCGCAGCTCGCCGCGCGCGCGAGCGAGCCCGACCCCGCGTGGGCGGCGCCGCTCCTCGGGAAGTGGAGCGCGCCCGGCGTCGGCGTCGTCGAGCTGCGCCGCGACGGCAAGCGCCTCGTGCTCGACACCGGGCAGTGGAGCGTCACCGTCGCCGGCGGCACCCGCGACGGCGCGCGCGAGCTCGTCTCGACCAGCGCGCCCGTCGCCGGGTTCGAGCTCGTCGTGCGCGGCGAGGGCGCGAACACCACGCTGATCGGCGTCGCCTCCGGGCAGGACGAGATCGAGCTGCGCCGCGTGAAGTAGGTGCGCGCGCCGTCACGCCCGGCGCGCGCACGCGTGCGCCGTCGCCGGATCGAGGCGCAGCGTCGCCGCGTGGGCGGCCACGACGTCGTCGGTCTCGCCGCGCGCGAGCGCGTCCGCGAGCACCAGCGTCGCGAGCGTCGGGTTCGCCGGGTCGGGCGCCGCCTCGGGATCGCGGTGGAACGCGACCGCGCTCGCGATCTCGAGCGGCAGCCCCCACGTCCCGAGGAGGAGGCCGCCCAGGCGCGCGACGTCGCGCTCGCCGAGGCCGACCACATCGCCCGCGGCGATCGCGCCGATGCGATGCAGGAGGCCCGCGACGAACGCATCCGACGCCGCGCCGCACAGGAGCTGCGCGATCCGCGCGACCCGTTGCGAGTGCGCGATCGCATCCGGCGCCACCGCGCCCGCGCGGAACAGCTCCGCGCTGAGCACGATCATGCCGACGCGCTGCGTGCCGAGCACCGCCATCGCGCGCTCGATGCTCGCGACCGGCTCCGCCTCACCGAAGAACGACGAGCTCGCGAGCTGGAGCAGCTTCGCCGCGATCGCCGGGTCCTCGCCGACGATCGCCACGATGTCCGCGGTCCGCGTCACGCGGCTCGCGAACGCCGCCACGAGGCGCGCGTAGATCGGCGGCGGCGACGGCAGCGCCGTCTGCCCGAGCACGCGGCCCGCGAGGTCCGGCCGCTCCGCGACCAGCCCCTTCGCCCACTGCACGCGATCGATCGTCGCGCACATCGCGGGCACCGAGCACGGCTTGCTCAGCCACTGGTGCGGGGACACGAGCCCGCGCAGGTCGCCGACGGCGTTCCCCGACAGCACGATGCGCCCCATGTGCGGGTGCTGCTCGCGCACGTGGCCGAGGAACGTCAGCCCGTCCATCCCCGGCATCGACACGTCGGTGACCACGACGTCGACCGGGTTCTCGGCGAGCCACGCGAGCGCCTCGACCGCGCCCCCGGCGAAGTGCGCCGACCAGCGCGGGCGGTGCTGCGCGAGGCCGCGGCGCAGCGTGCGCAGGAGGATCGGCTCGTCGTCGACGAACAGCACCGTCGTCATGCCGCGACCTCCGCACCGGCGTCCGACGGCAGCCACAGGTGGAACGTCGTCCCGATGTCGGGCTCCGACTCGAACGACACGCGCCCGTGGTGCACGTCGACGATCGCGTCGCGCACCATCGACAGGCCCTGACCGGTGCCCTGGCCGCGCGGCTTGGTCGTGAAGAACGGCTCGAACACGCGCTCCTGCAGGTCGGGCGGGATGCCGATGCCGGTGTCCGCGATCTCGACGAGGACGCCGCCGTCGTCGGCGAACGTGCGGATCGTGATCCTGCCGATCGGCCCGCCGCGCGCGCGGATCGCGTGCGCCGAGTTGACGAGCAGGTTGAGCAGCGCGCGCCCGAGCAGGTCGGCGTCGCCGGGCACGCGCGGCAGCGGCTGCAGCTCGAGCGCGATCTCGGCGTGGTGCTTGTACTCGGAGCGCGCCAGCGTGACCACCATGCCGATCTGCGCGTTCACGTCGACGGGCTCGAGGTCGCGCTGCTGCCGCGTGTGCGCGAACTGCCGCACGCTGCGCACGATGCCGGTGATGCGCCGCACGCCGTCGAGCGCATCGGCGAGCGCGCCGGGCATCTGCCCGAGCAGCGCGCCGGCCTCCCCGACGTTCGGCGGCGCGGCGGCGAGCTCGGCGCGCGCATCGGCGGACATCTCCGTCACCGCCTCGAGGTTGCTCTGCACGTACTGGAGCGGCGTCGAGATCTCGTGCGTGATCCCGGCCGACAGCCGGCCGAGCATCTCGAACTTCTGCGCGTTCTGCAGCTCGATGTCGAGGCGGCGCGACACCTCGCGCGCGACCTGCGCCTCGAGGTCGTCCATGCGCCGCGCGAGCTCGCGCCCGCGCCGCCACTTCTCCGACAGGCACACCGCGAGCTGGCGCACCTCGATCGGATCGAACGGCTTGCCCAGGATCAGGAACTGCTCGCGGCGCGCGAGGCGCTCGAGGATCACGTGCCACGCGTCATCGGAGTACGCCGAGCACAGCACGACCTCGAGGTCGGGCTGCGCGGCCCACAGGCGCGACACCGTCTCGAGGCCGTCGATGCCCGGCGGCATGTGGATGTCGACGAACGCCACCGACGGCGGCGTGTGTGCGGCGAGCAGCTGCGCGTGCCGCTCGACCCCGGCGAGCCCGTGCGGCGCGGCGTGCACGCGGAACGCGGGGAGCGCGGCGGGAGCGCCGGCCTCGGCGACGAGGAGCCGGCGGAAGTCGTCGAGGATCGCCGGATGGTCGTCGATGACGAGGATGTCGAGCGAGCTCATCAAGACATTGCTCCGAGGTTCGACGCCGAGCCGCAGGTTCACATCACGAATCGGCCGGATCGGGCGAGCATCAACTGCGGCAGGCGTCATCCCACAGGGTGGGATGTGCACGGTCGCGCGTGAGGCTCGAGCCCCTCGGAGGCGGAGGATCGCTACTCGACGGTGACGTAGCCCTGGCGCGGCGTCTTGCGCGTCGGCGTGGCGCCCGCGCGGCAGCCGAGCAGCGTCTCGCGGTAGTCGTACGAGTACGTGCGCGTGTCGATCGGGACGAGCGTCTCGACGCCGCGCCACTTGCAGCCGTAGTACCAGGCCTCCGACGTGATCTCGAAGCCGGGCATCTCGTCGAGGTCGAACTTCAGATGGAGCGGGCCGTCGCTCCACGCGGTCAGGTAGAACGCGTCGGCCTCGACGGGGGCGTGCAGGACGAGCTTGTGGGTCGACTTGTCGCAACAACTCGTCGGCTTCAGCACCGCTGCGCCGACTCCGAGCGCGAGCAACAAGCCGCCGAGTGCGAACGAGCGAGCCAGGGGAGTCGTCAGCGCCTGCATCTCGTCAATGTACCTCAGGAGGTGGTGGGTGCTATTCCGAAAAGCGGCGCGCGCCCGTGGGACATGTGCGACGTCACGCCTCGAGGACGCGTCGCAGCTCGTGCAGCGACTTCCACAGGCGCGCATCGCCCTCGGCGCGCCGCTTGACCGTGGCGTCCCAGTACGCGAGGAGCTTGCCGCGGTCCTTGGGCTCGTCCTTCATCACAACCCCCAGGAGATACTCGGGGAGGAGGCGGGCGACGTCGCGGTCGCCGGGGAAGTAGGTGGCGGCGAGGCCCATCGACGAGGCCACCGCCACGGCCTCGGCCGTCGACATCACGGACGTCGGCTTCTCGACCGCCCACCCCTCGACGCTGCGGCCCAGGCGGAGGTCGCGGAACACCGTGACGAGTGCCTCGAGCACCGCGTCATCGACCGCGAGCGGCGCGCCGGCGTCCGCCACGATCTGCTTCGCGCGGCGGCGCACGAGGTCCGTCTCACGGGCGAGGTCGGAGATCGGCGCGATCGTCTCGAAGTTGAAGCGGCGCTTGAGGGCGGCCGACATCTCCGACACGCCCTTGTCGCGCAGGTTCGCGGTGGCGATCACGTTGAACCCGCGCTGCGCGGCCTCGAGCTCGCCGAGCTCGGGCACGCTGAGGCGGCGGTCGCTGAGGATCGAGACCAGCGCGTCCTGGACCTCGGGGAGGCAGCGCGTGATCTCCTCGACGCGCGCCATGTGCCCGCGGCGCATCGCCGTGAGCACCGGCGACGGCACGAGCGCCTCGGGCTGCGGGCCCTTCGCGATGAGCAGGCTGTAGTTCCAGCCGTAGCGGAAGTGCTCCTCGGCGGTGCCGGCCGTGCCCTGCACGGTCAGCGACGAGTCGCGGCTGATCGCGGCGGCGAGCAGCTCCGACAGCATCGACTTCGCGGTGCCGGGCTCGCCGACGAGGAGCAGGCCGCGCTCGCCGGCGAGCGTGACGACGCAGCGCTCGACGAGCGCCCGGTCGCCGACGAACTTCTCGGTGATCACCATCGCGTTGCCGCCGGACTTGAGCGCCTCGCCGCGCGATCCGACGATGAACGTCACGACCGCCTTCGGCGTGAGGAGCCAGTTCGGCGGGCGCGCCCCGGCGTCCCACTTCGCGAGGAAGTCGAGCTCGGCGGCGTGCACCTCCTCGGGCGGTGGTGCCTGCACGGCGGCGGGCTTCGTGTCGGTGCGCTTCGTGCTCATCGCTGGACCTCCTCGTACCGCGGAATGTCGCCGGTCTCGATGCGCGCCCACGCGCGCTCGAACAGCAGGTGGAACGGGGCGAGCGCGCCGAACCGGCGCAGCGGCGTGTCGACGTAGCCGCGGCCGTCTTCGTCGACGGCGCGCTCGCCGTAGAACGCGAGCTTCCAGGTCTCGAGCGGCGGGTGCGGGGCCTTCATCGCCTCCCAGCCGCCGGGGAGGAAGCACGTGCGCTGCGCGCGCTCGCGCCTGGCCTCGAGGACCAGCTCACGCGCGAGCAGCTCGGCGTTCGCCGCGTCGACCTGCTTCGGCGTCCAGCCGTTCCAGCGCTGGACGTTCTTCGGCGTCGGCCAGAGGAGGACGAGGTACTGCAGGTACAGCGCGGCCGCGTCGTGCGAGAGGTCGAGCCGCTTCGCCGCCTTCGCGACGAGCCTCGGCACCGACGCGCGGGGGTTCTGCTCCCAGCCGCCCGCGGGGACCGGCGTTTCGCGGATGCGCTCGGCGAACGCGGCGAAGTCGGCGCCGCGCGCGTGCGCGAGGCAGCGCCACGCCGAGGCGCCGCGGCGCTCGATCGACGCGGCGAGCTTGCCGACGTGCGCGATCGCCTTGCCGTCGAGCTGCGCCGGGTTGAGCTTCATCTCGATGCGGTTGTGGGCGCGCGCGAACACGGCGCCGCGCAGCGCGACCGCGCGGTAGGCGACGTCGAGCTTGGCGTCGACGGGCGTGCCGCCGAGCGCGTCGAGGATCTTGTCGATCCCCGGCACCTCCTTGTCGGTCATGTACTTCGAGCCGGCCTCCATCCACAGCGCCGGGTTGGCGAGGCGCTCGGCCATGCGATCGCACGCGGCGGCGGCCTGCGCGCGCAGCGCGTGCCCGACGGGGATCTCGGCGAACACGAACGGCACGTACACGAGCAGCGTGTGGAGGACGTTGAAGTCGAAGGCCGGCTCGGGGTCCTCGATCGCGGTCTGGCCGAACAGCGGCGCCGGCGACGACACGCGGATCGGATCGACGTTCTCGTCGAACGCCCAGGTCCCGTCGCGCGCGAGCTCGGGCGCCACATCGGCGGTGGCGATCATCGCGAGCGCCTGGCTCGGCTCGCGCGGCGCCCACAGCTCGCGGCCGGCCTCGAGGATCAGCTCCTCGGGCACCGGCGTGCGCCCGCCGACGATGCGGTTCCACGCGGCCGCGAGCGTGCGGGCGACGGTGCCGTCGAACAGCGCCGCCGCCGTGACGGCGTCGCGCGCGGCGGCGTCGATCGCGGCGCGCCGGCGGTCGAGCGCGATCGCGCGCACGCCGTTGCGGGCGGCGCTCGCCTGGGGCGCCTTCAGGCCGAGCCGCTCGCGCAGCTCCTTGTCCATGGTGCCGCTCACCTCCGGCGCCCCGGCGAGGAGGTACGCGGCCTCGGCGGCGGTCAGCCCGGTCGCCGCGGCGAGCTCCGCGGGACCCTCCGGCGACCACGACGACTTGCCGGCGGCGACCGCCTCGAGCACCTCGGTCGCGTACGCGAGCGACGGTGTCGTGCCGCCGCTCGTGATCTCGACGGGGGTGAGCCCGGGGACGTCGGCGAACGTGCCGTCGGGCGCCCACTCGAGGACGTGGAAGGAGTCGTAGCTGTAGCCCTGGCGCTGGAGCGCGTATGCGTTGCCGTCGTGCCAGCGCAGCTGGAACGGCGGGTTGTCGGTCGGCCAGCCGTCGGGCCTGCCGCGCGCCGCGACGCTGCGGAGCGCACCGGACGTGCGCGGGAACGCCTTCACGAGGTGGACGAGCAGCTTCGCGACGGCCTCGCGGTGCGGTGTGCCGACGGCGGCCGCGACGTAGGCGAGCGCGTGCGGTCCGATCGCGAGCTGCGTCCACGCGAGGCGCGCGCCCGGGATGCCGGCGACGGTGCGATCGCGGCGGTCGTCGGAGGCGAAGAAGTCACCGGCGCGCTCGATCTGCACCCACGAGCTCGGGTCGATCATCCACTGCGTCCCGCACCACGCGCCGACCGCGGCGACGAGCGTCGCCTCGTCGGGGCCCGCAGGGGCGGTCGCCGGGGCGCGCGTGGGTGCCCGCTCGGCGACGAGCCGGTCGCGCAGCGCGGCGAGCTCGCGCGCGAAGTGGGCGAGGCCGGCGACGCCGCGGCGCAGGCGCGGGTGCGTCAGCTCGGGGAGCGCGGCGCACGCGTCGGCCGTCTCGTCGGTGGCGGCGGCGATCAGTGCGCGCGCATCGTCGGCGGTGACGGCGCGCAGCCGGTGCGAGCCGGCCTCGTCGCGCGGCGCGAGCGCGAGCCACATGCCGGCCGGGTAGGGATACGGGGAGCCCTTCCAGTAGGTGCGCTCGGCGAGCGCGATCGTCGAGCCGCGCCAGGCGCCCGTCGGATCGACGACGTGCAGCGTCTCGCCGCGCCCGTACCCGGTGACCGCGAGGATCCGCGGCTCGGCGGCGCCCGGGAAGCGCGCGAGCGCGACGGGGCCGACCGTGCGCGGGCCGCGCCAGTGCATCCCGTCGACGGACTCGGCGCTGCACTCGGGGATCGCGCCCGCCGCCGTCACCTCCTCGAGCAGCCGCGTGCCGGCGAGCCCGTCGGCGTAGCCGAGCGGGTTGCGCGCGAGCTCGGGCGGTGCGGGCACGAGCCACGACCGCGGATCGATGCGCCACCCGGCGGCGCCGTCGAGGCCGGCCTCGAGGAACGCGGGCCAGCTCGTGCGGCCGAGGTCGCCGTTCGGCGCGACCTCGCGCCAGCGGCGCACGCCGTCCTTGTAGTCGGTGGCCCACGCGGTGGTGCCGTCGTGCGCGACGAGCGCGGCGCCGAGCGCGATCTTGCGGTCCCCGCGCCGGATCGGCCGCGGCATCTCGAGCCACGCGCCGTCGGCGAGCACGACCGCGCGCGGCGCCAGCTCCGGGATCAGGTACGCGTTGACCTCGGTCGCGAACACGTCGCGCGGCGCGCTGCTCCAGTACGCGTTCGCCGCCGCGTAGTGCGTCGACACGACGAGGAACTCGCCGTCGATGAAGCGCGCGGTCCCGAGCTTCTCGTTCGGCCGCAGCACGAAGTCGTGCTCGCCGAGGCGCCCGCCCGGCGCGACCGCGATCAGCTTCGTGGTCGTGGCGACGATCGCCCCGCGGGCGCCGCCGTGCAGCGTGTAGGGAACCTTGCCGTCGGGATCGAGTTCGGCGACCGCGGCCTCGAGCGCGGGCCATCCGAATTCGTCGACGATGCCGATGCGCAGCGTGTGCGCGAGCGCAGGCGCGACGTCGAGCGCGGCGAGGCGCGCGTGCTGGTCGGGCACCTCGGCGAACGTCGCCGCCTTGCCCTTCGCGTCGATCGTGCGCAGCGCGTGCGCCGCCGCGGGGAGGGCGCCGCGCTCGGCGTCGGCGAGCAGCGTCTCGAAGAAGGCGCGCTTCGCCGCGAGGAAGCCGGCCTTGCCGCGCGCGGCGGAGTCGAACGCCTCCGCGCCGAGGCGTTGCGCGACCGACGCGGCGAGGAGCTCGCCGACCTTCGGGTGCGCCGCGGCGCGCACGGGGTCGCGGCCGCGCTCGGGCAGGGCGACGGAGGCGGCCCACTCGTCGACGTCGACGAAGTTCGTCGGTGGAGGCTCGACGGCGACGCCGAGCTCGAGCGCGAGCTCGACGAGGTCGAGGTCGAGGCGGTACCAGCGGTTGACGCACGCGATCGGCTTGCCGTCGGCGATGAGGTTCGGCGCCATCCTGCGCAGGATCGCGAACGCGCGCGGCCCGAGGTCCTTGGCCTGCCAGCTGCGCGTCAGGTGCTGCGCGAGCTTGTCGAACCACGCGGCGCGGCCGTGGCCGGGGCGCGCCTCCTCGGGGACGCCGGCGGTGCCGTCGAGCGCGGCGGACGCCCCCGTCCTGTCGAGCAGGTCGAGCCACGCGTCGTCGAGGTCCGCGCTGTAGGCGGTGCCCGTCGGGAACAGGTCGAGGAGCGCGCCGCGGACCTTCGCGCTGGTGCGCGCGAGCGCGGCGATGGGCTCCGCGTACGCGCGCCAGAACTCGGCGCCGGCCTTCGCGAGCGCGGGGGATTCGATCACCTCGGCGATCAGCGCGGCGTCCTCGGCGTCGGGGTCGAGCTTCGCGGCCTTCGCGAGGCGGCGCAGCTCCTTCGCCATGCCCGCCCACGGCGGCATGCCGCCGAGCGTGCGCTGCACGCACAGCTGCCGGAAGTGCGCGTACGCCACGGGCGGCGCGTGGTGCTCGCCGAGGTCCTTCGCGTACTGCGCGAGCGCCTTCGTGGTGACGGCACCGGCGAGCGCGAACTCGAGGAAGCCGTCGACGCGGTGCTGCTCGTCGACCTCGAGCGCGTGCACGGCCTCGGCCTCGCGTGCCTTGCCGAACATCGTCGCCGCCTGCGACGGCGCGCCGGCGTCGATGAACGCGCGGCCGGCCTCCTCGTAGAACGACGGCAGGAAGTGCGGCACGGTCTTGCCGAGCTGCGCGGCGATCTTGTCGATGCCGTCCTTCGCGTGGCCGGGCTTGGTGCGCGCCTTGCGCGCCTGCTTCTTCAGCTCCTTGACGACGTCGAGCGCGTGGCGCGCGTTCTTCGGGTCGTGGACGAGCGCCCAGCCCGGGAAGCCGAGCGGGCGCCGCCGCTCCTGCGCGACGGGTGCGCCGCTCTCGCCGGCGCCGAAGCCGAGCGTCGCCATCTCGAGGTCGTCGCCGGCGAGGACGCTCGCGGCGGTGAGGCGCACGATCGTGCGGCCGGGCAAGACCGGGTGCCGGTAGGTGCGGGCGACGACGTCGTCGACGACCTCGTCCTTCGCCGTCTTCGCCTTCGCGGGGACCATGCCGCCGGCGCGCAGGACGTGCGCGGTGTCGGTCACGGCGTCCCCTCCTGCTTCTCGACGACGCGCGCGGCGTAGATCGCGGCGGCCATGCGCATGCCCTCGCTGAACGCGACCGGCCCGACCGCGGCGATCGGCAGGCCGCGCTCCTTGCCGTCGACCCACAGCAGCTGCCCGGTGTAGGTCTCGGCCTCTGGGCTATCGGCACCGATCCAGTAGCGCGCCTCGCAGACCGTGCCGCCGTCCCACACGAGGCACGTCGCGAAGCCGCCGCGGATCTTGTAGCCGAGCGAGCGCGCCTTGCCGGCGGCCTGCATCAGCGTCGCGAACTTGCCGTCCTCGAACCGGGTGATCGTCGTCGCCGGCGCCGACGCGGTGTCGGCGGCGGGCTTGCCGTGCGTCTCGCGGTGCAGCTGCGCGATGCCCTGCTGGGCGCCGAGCTGCGTGACGAGATCGCGCCACGTCTCGAGCTGCGGGATCAGGATCGGGTGCGGGACGGCGACGCGCTCGGTCTCGAGCCACGCGGTCTCGCCGTCGAGGTCGACGATGCCGACGCCCTTCTTCGCGTCGACGCCGCGGAACAGCCCCGCGCGCGCGTGGTCGTGGCGGCCGTCGACGTCGACGGCGACCACGACCGCATTCTCCAGCGGTCGGCGCCACGACGCATCGGCCCACACACCCTCGAGCACGGCGCGCGGCACCGGCAGGGAGCGCAGCATCCACTGCTCGACGGTCGCGACGCACGCGCGGTCGTGCTCGGCGAGCCAGTCGCGCAGGCCCTCGAGCTGATCCGCGACGTCGCCGTCCTTCAGCTCCTTCGGCACCGACGCCAGGCGCTTGCCCTGGTCGTTGCGCGCGACGAGCTTCCCGCCGTCGAGCGTGAGCTGATACTTCCCGGCCGGCAGCCACCCCAGCCCACCCTCGTCGACGGCGACCGCCGTCTCCACCGGCCCGGCCGCGCCGGGCCTTTTCGCGCCGGGCTTGGCCGCCTGCGCGGGTGAGCCCTTCGCGCTCTTCGCCACGGTCGTGGCCTTCGCGGCCTTCGCGGTCTTCGCCGCGACCTTGGCCGATGTGGGCTTCGTCGTCCTGGCCGTCGCCATCGTCGGTCGACGATGTTGTGCTCGGCCCGCCGAGGCGGCAAGTGCGCCGCCCGCGAAACGACGGTGCGCGCGAGGCGGCGCTACTTGCGCGGGCACTTCATGAGGTCTTCCATCGACGACGCGTCGAGGGCGCACTGGCGCGACTCGACGGACATCTTCTCGCACTTCGCGATCGCCTTCTCCTTGTCGCCCTCGACCTTGGACTTGAGCTCGGAGGGGACGAGCGAGAGCGTGTGCTCGTACACGTCCTCGCAGCTCTCGGGGTTGCCCTTCTTCTTGCTGCTGCAGGCGGTGGCGAACATCGAGAGGGCGAGGAACGTGGCGAGGATCGTGGTCTTCATGGTGTCGGTCTCCTTGTTGACCTCGCCGATGTGCAGCGGCCGTGCCGGCGCAACTCATGAAGATCGCGTGGGATGTCGCTGCCGTTCGTGGCAGCGCTGCCGGATCTGGCAGGCAGTCAGGCGAGGTAGCGATACAGCGTGCGGACGCCGATCTCGAGCGCGCGCGCGGCGGCGTCGCGGTCGCCGCCGCTGCGCTCGATCGCGAGCTCGACGTAGCGGCGCACGACCTCGTCGCGCATCGACGCCAGCGGCTGGACCGCCGCGCCCGGTGCGATCGCCGCGTCGATCAGCGCGCGCAGGCCGTGGGCGTCGGGGGCACCCGGCGCGGACGCCGGTGCCGCCGCGCTCGCCGCATTTGGCATCGCGCCGAGCCCGAGGTCCGCGGCGCGGATCAGCTTGCTGTCGGCGAGCACCGCGGCGCGCCGCATCGTCGCCTTCAGCTCGCGCACGTTGCCCGGCCACGCGTACGCGCGCAGCGCGGCGCGCGCGTCGTCGGTGAGCGTGTGCAGCGCGAGCCCGAGCTGCTGCTCGGCGCGCCGCAGGAACGCGTGGGCGAGCAGCACGATGTCGTCGCCGCGCGCCGCGAGCGGCGGCACGTCGAGCGTGACCTCGCGCAGGCGGAACAGCAGGTCCGCGCGGAACCGGCCGGCGTTCGCCTCGACCTCGAGGTCCTTGTGGCTCGCGCACACGAGGCGGAAGTCGACCGGCCGCGGCAGGTTGTCGCCGAGCCGCTTCACCTCGCGCTGCTCGAGCACGCGCAGCAGCGCCGCCTGCATCGCCAGCGGCATGTCGCCGACCTCGTCGAGGAACAGCGTCGAGCCGTGCGCCGCCTCGATCAACCCCACGCGGTCGGCCATCGCGCCGGTGAACGCGCCCTTCCGGTAGCCGAACAGCTCGGCGTCGAGCAGCGTCGGCGCCACCGACGCGCAGTTGATCGCGATCATCGGCCTTGGGGCGCGCGCGCTCGCCGCGTGGATGGCGCGCGCGACCAGCTCCTTGCCCGACCCCGACGGCCCGTGCAGCAGCGCGCTCAGGTCGGTCGGGCCGACGCGCCGGACCAGCGAGCGCAGCTGCATCACCGGCGGCGACTCGCCGACGAGCTCGTCGCTGCCGGGCGGCGCCGTGCGCCGGAGCTGCGCGAGGAACGGCACCGCGATCGCGGCGAGGATGCGCAGCTCGGCGATCGTGCGCTCGCCGAGGTTGTGGCGGTCGCGGCGCGCGAGGAACACGGCGCCGAGCGTGCGCCCGTCGAGCCGCATCGGCAGGCACAGCGCGCCCCCGAGGCGCAGCGCCGTCACCGACGGGATCGCGGCGTACCGGCTGTGCGCGGCGATGTCGTCGAGATGCACGCGGTCGCCGCTCGCGAGGACGTCGCGCACGATCGTGTCCGACAAGAGCTCGTGCGCCCCGTCGAGCGCCGCGCCGTCGCGGTCGCGCGCGGCCGCCACGCTGTAGCCGTCCTCGGCCGCCAGGATCACGGCGCCGAGGTCGGCGCCCGACGCGCCGAGGAGCCCCGTCAGCAGCAGCTCGACGGCGCGCTCCGGCGAGTCCACGGCGGCGAGCGCCGAGACCAGCTCGTCGATCGATCGCTCGCGGTCGCGCTCGAGATCCGCCGACTCGAGCGCGAGCTCGATCCCGTCGGCGACCACGCGCTCGCCGGGCCCGAGGCGCCGCCGCTCGCCGAGGCTCGCGACCAGCACCTCGATCGCGCCGTCCCCGCGGTGCACGACGCCCCACTGGGCGGGGCCGGTCGCGAGGACGACGTCCGCCGCGGCGTCCGAGCCGATCGTCGTGATCCGCTTCACCAGCGGCAGGCGCAGCGCCTGCGCGCCGGGCATCGGCACGATCGCGATCGTCAGCGCGGCCATAGAGCCGCATCCTAACCCGACGCGGTCAGGCGCTCGTCGAGCCGGGGCCGATGATGCCCTTCTTCTGCGGCGGCGCCTTCTGCGGCTTCCAGGGCTTCATCAGGTCGGGCAGCCACTGCGGCCCCCGCGGCTCGTGGCGCTGGAAGAAGTGCTCGCGCGGATCGAAGTCGGGCGACATGAAGTCGCGCATCCAGCGATCCGACCACTGGAAGAAGTCGTCGTCGTCGTCGCCGAACGGCATCCGCTGCATGTGCATCTGCATCTGCATCGGGAACCGGCTCGGGTCCTCGGTCATCGTGACCTGCACCGTCAGCGGCTGCTTGTCGCGCACGACCTGGACCTCCGCCTCCTGGCCCTTCTTCACCTCGGCGAGCGCGGCCAGGACGTCCGACGCCCCGTCGACCGCTCGCCCGCGCGCCTCGACGATCACGTCGCCGACGCTGAGCCCCGCGGCCTCGGCCGCCGAACCCGGCTCGACGCGCGCCACCAGCACGCCGCGGTCTTCCGCCGCACCCATGTACCTGCGCAGCTCGGGCGTCAGGCTCATCAGCATCACGCCGAGGCGGCCCTTGCTCGTGAACACCTCGTGTCGCTCGATCGTGACCCCAGGATCTCGCGGGGAGTTCGCGAGCGCCACCGCCGGTCCCGCCGCCATGCTCGCCACGACGAGCAGTGCTTGGAAACGTCGCATCTGGAAACCTCCTGGCCGGGGAGTTACGTCCGGATCGCCGGCGGCGCAAGCCGCTCGCCTCGACGTGCGAGGGTCTCTGTCCTCGCGGCGTCCTCGCCGGTACCTCGGCCTTGTTGGGGTTCGACGCCGCACGCCGTGCGAGCGTTGCCCGCGGCATCGCATCTGCATCTTCCCGCCGTTGGGATGCGGCGGCCGAGTCGATTCACAATCTCCGCGCTCCTGGGGTACGCGGCGATCGTCCTTCTCCTCGGGATCGGGATGGCGTTCGCGATCGAGCGGATGGAGCGCGTCACGACGGCGCAGATCGCCGAGATGCGCGACGAGGAGATGAAGCTGACGCTGGCCGAGCGGGCGCGCTGGAACGCCGAGCTCATCGTGTCGAAAGGACGCGGCTACCTCCTCACCGGAGAGCCGCGCCTGCTCGACGAGATGCACGACGCCGCGGACGTCTTCGACAAGACGATCCACGGCCTCGCCGCCCGCGTCACCGACCGCGAGGGCGCGCCGCTGGTCGCCGGCGTCGAGCGCGCGGCCGAACGGTTCCGCGCGATCCAGCGCGACATCCTCGCGATGCGGGATCGCGCGAACGGCGAGACCATTGTCCTCCAGCGCGTCGAGCGCGACCTCGTCCCGGCGCGGCGCGACCTCAGCCGATCGCTCGATCGCCTGAACGACTACCTCACGCGCGACCTCGCGCAGCGCTACGCCGACGCCGCGCACGTCCGCGGCGCGCTCGGCGCGGCGATGTATGCGCTCCTCGCGGTCCTGTCGCTCGTCGCGTTCGTGATGGCGGCGTACTTCACGCGCATCCTGTCGCGCGCGTTCCACCGCGAGGCCGAGGCGCTCGACCGCGCGCGCCGCGCCCTCGCCGCGCGCGACGAGATCACCGGCATCGTGGCCCACGACCTGCGCACGCCGCTCGGCTCGATGATGCTGATGACCGCGCTCCTCGCCGACGAGACCTCCGACCCGATCGCGCGCGAACGCGCCCGCTCGATCGAGCAGATCGCGGCGCGCATGGACGTGCTCATCAAGACGCTGCTCGACGTCGCGACGATCGAGGCCGGGCGCTTCGCGATCGCGACGGCGCCGTGCCGGGTCGACGACCTCGTGCGCGACGCGATGGAGCTGTTCGCGTCGCAGGCCACCGCGAAGCACGTGCGCTTCACGGCCGAGGTCGCCGAGCGCGGCCTCGTCGTCGTCGCCGATCGCGAGCGCATCGCGCAGGTCCTCGCGAACCTCGTCGGGAACGCGCTCAAGTTCACGCGGCGCGACGGCCGCGTGACGCTCGCCGTGGCGCGCGACGGCGAGCGCGCGAGCTTCGCCGTGTCCGACACCGGCCCGGGCATCGGCCCCGAAGCCATCCCGCACCTCTTCGATCGCTCGTGGAAGCACGAGACCCGCGGCCTCCAGGGCACGGGCCTCGGCCTGTTCATCGTGAAGAGCATCATCGACGCCCACGACGGGACGATCCGCGTCGACAGCAAGCCGGGCTTCGGCGCGACCTTCACGTTCACGCTCGCGCTCGCGGCGCCTCGCGCCGTGCCGCGGTCCACCGAGGGCGCGGTCAGCCCACCGGGAGCACCCTAGCGAAGGAGATCACCGTGGCCGACGTCCTCATCATCGACGACGATCCCGACAGCGCCGACGTGCTCGCCTCGGTCATGCAGGCGCAGGGCCACGAGGTCCGCGTCGGCTACGACGGCCAGGAGGGCATGAACCTCGTCGACGCGCGCCGCCCCGACCTCGTCCTGCTCGACGTCGAGATGCCCGTCCTCACCGGGCCCGGCATGGCCCACCGCATGTTCGTCCACGACATGGGCCTCGAGATGATCCCGATCATCCTCCTCTCGGGCGTCCACAACCTCACCGAGGTCGCGGCCCAGGTCGGCACGCCGTACTACCTCCTCAAGCCGTACCCGCTCGCGAAGCTCGTCGCGCTGCTCAAGCGCGTCCTCGTCGAGCGCGTCGCTCCCTCGCCGCCGGGCCTGCAGCCGCTGCACGCGTGATCCGCGGCTCCGGAGCTGCGGCGCGCGCTCTGCACGTGCAGCGCGGTGTGTCACCGTCGAGCACTCCCGGCGGCGCTACGCCATGGATCGACTGAAGGGACGTCGCGGCACATGCGATGCACGGCGCGCCCGCGCAGCCGCAGTCGAAGTCAGGAGTGCCTCATGGGGATGATTCCGACGGGAAGGTTCGTCTGGTTCGAGTACGTCTCGAAGGAGGACCGGCGCGCCCAGGCGTTCTTCGCCGAGCTGTTCCGGTGGAAGACGAAGGAGGTCCCCCTGCCACAGGGCACGTACACGATGATCACGACGCCCGCCGGCCACGCGATCGGCGGCTACCACCAGCCGCCGAGGACGCCGGTGTGTCCGTACTGGCTCTCGCATCTACAAGTTCACAGCGCCGAGGACAGCGCGAACAAGGTGAAGATGCTCGGCGGCAAGATCGTGCGCGACGCGGTGCGGATCGGCGACATGGGGACGATGGCCGTCGTCACGGATCCGCTGGGGTCGCTGCTCGCGCTGTGGCAGCCGGTGCGCGTGGAGGGGTCCGGCAACTACCGCGGCACCGAGGGCTCGTGGATCTGGAACGAGCTCTACAGCGAGGACCCCGATCGCTCGATCCAGTTCTACCGCGCGATCGGCGGCTTCGACGTCGCGCGCTCGCACGCGCCGGGACGCTACGACGTCCTCAAGTCCGGAGGGATCGGGCGCGGCGGCGTGATGAAGGTGCCGGGCGCGTCGCCGATGTGGATGCCGTACGTGAAGGTCGCGGATCCCGACGCGATCGCCGAGAAGGCGCAGGCCCTGGGCGCCACGATCAAGCTCGAGCCCGAGACGCTGCCCGAGGTCGGGCGCGTCGCCGTGGTCACCGATCCGCTCGGCGCGTCGATCGGCGTGCTGCGCCCGTCGCACCTGATGTAGCCGGGAATGCGATACAACCGCCGGGTGGGGCGCGCACTCGATCCCGACGACGACCCGGCGAAGGCGGTCGAGGAGCTCGCCGGCGCGACGACGCCGTGGCTGTTCGGCGTGCGCCACCACTCACCCGCGTGCGCGATCGCGCTGCCCGCGCTCCTCGACGCATACCGGCCCACGGCGATCGCGCTCGAGATGCCGGCGGACCTCGCGCACTGGCTCGCGTGGCTCGGCCACCCCGAGGCGGAGGCGCCGCTCGCGGTCGCGGCCGTGTCGAGCCGCGGGGACGACCTCGGCTTCTACCCGTTCGCCGACTTCTCGCCGGAGCTCGTCGCGATCCGGTGGGCGCGCGAGCACGGCGTCCCGGTGCACGCGATCGACCTCCCGGCGGCGCGCCGCGAGGGCAGGGACCGCGAGGGCGCCTCGCTCGGGATCGAGCGGCGCCTGCGCGGCGCCGACGACGACAGCTGGGACCACCTCGTCGAGGGCCCCGGCACCCTCGGCGACCCCGAGCGCGTGCGGCGCGCGGCGCTCCTCTACGGCTGGGCCCTCCGCCTCGACGCCGTGCGCGGCGGGGGCGTCAGCAGCCTCGACCTCGCGCGCGAGGCCCACATGCGCGAGCGCCTGGCCGAGCTGTGCGGCGCGTCCTGGACCTCCGTCGCCGCCGGCGGCGACGACGACCTCGAGGCCACCGGCGACGGCGGTGACGAGGATGATGACGAAGACAGCGAAGACGGCGAAGACGGCGATGATCGCGCCCCGCGGTTCGCGCCGTCGAAGCTGACGCCGAAGGCCCGCGTCGACGCGGACCGCGTGGAGGAGAAGGAGGATCCTCCCGTCACGGAGAAGGAGAAGAAGGCGAAGGCGAAGCCGGCGGCGAAGGCAAAGCCCGCGGCGAAGGCGAAGCCCGCGGCCGCGAAGAAGCCGCCGCCGAAGACGAGCGCGAAGGCGGCGAAGAAGAAGCCGGCCGGCAAGACGGTGCGCGCGGGGAAGGGGCGCGAGGACGGCGCGCCGCGGATCGCGGCGATCATCGGGTCGTTCCATGCGGCGGCGCTCTTGCCGAGGGCGCCGCTGTGGCGCGCGCCGAAGCCGTCGACGGCGGAGACGGCGGAGCTGGTGTCGTCGCTGATCCCGTACTCGTTCGAGCTGCTCGACGCGCGCTCGGGGTACCCGGCGGGCATCCGCGATCCGCAGTGGCAGCAGCGGCTGTGGCAGACGCAGAAGGAGCGCGGGGATGTGACGGGCCTGGTGGCGGCGTGTCTCGTCGAGATCACGCGTGGGATCCGCGAGCGCGGGCTGCCCGCGAGCGTGCCGGATGCGCGCGCGGCCGCCGAGGTCGCGATCTCGCTCGCGCGGCTGCGCGGGCTCGCGGCGCCGGGGCGGCGCGAGCTCGTCGAGGCGGTGCAGACGGCGCTCACGCACGGCGAGCTGATGGGGCGGGGGCGCGTCGTCGCGCGCGCGACCGAGCTCGTGCTCGTCGGGCGTCACCGCGGCAACCTCGCGCCCGAGACGCCGCGCTCCGGCCTCGCACCGCACGTGCTCGCGCTCATGGACGAGCTCCGGCTCCCGCGCGGCCGCGACGCGATCGGCCGCGGCGGCAAGTCGATGACCGAGCCGGAGGACCTGCGCCTCGATCCGCTGCGCTCGCAGCTCGATCGCCGCCGCCACGTCGCGCTGTGCCGGATGAGCGCGTGCGGCATCCCCTACGGCACGCAGCAGGAGTCGATGGCCGTCGGCGGCGTCGAATCCCTGACGTCGGTGTGGAAGGTCATCTTCACGCCGTCGACGGAGGCCGTGATCGAGCTCGCGGGGCTGCGCGGCGTCACGCTGCGCCAGGCGTCCGCAGGCGTCCTCCGCGCCGAGCAGGCGCGGCTCGCCGCCGACGACAAGCTGAGCGCGCTCGCGCTCGTCGAGCTCACCGAGCAGGCCGCCGAGGCCGGCGCCGGCGAGCTCGTGCGCGACTGGCTCGCCGAGCTCACCGGCCCGCGCCTCGCCGAGGCGACGCTCACCGAGCTGATCTCGCTGATCGGGCTGATCGACCGCATCCTCGCGGGGCACATCGTCGGGCTCCCCGCCTCCGACGAGGATGCCGTCCCCGGCGAGCTCGACACGTTCGCGGCGCCCGCCCTGGACCGCGCGCAGGTGCTCTCCGTCGCCGTCGCGTCCGTCCTCGGGCTCGCCGGCTCGGAGTCGCTCGACGATGCGCGCAGCCTCGCCGAGCTCGTGCGCGTCCTCGAGCGCCCCGAGCACCAGGGCCTCGGCGACGGCCGCCTGCGCTGGTCGATCGATCAGCTCGTCGACACCGGCACGCCGCTGATCGCCGGCGCCGCCTCCGTCGTGCAGGTGCTGATCGGCACGCGCACCGCCGAGGAGCTGTCGACCGCGATCGGCGGCTGGCTCGACAACGCCGTCGACGCCGAGGGCCGGCGCCTCCTCGCGAACCGCCTGCGCGGCGCGATCGCGATCGCGGGGCCGCTGTTCGAGGCCGCACCCGTGTTCCTCGACGGGCTGTGCGAGCGCGTCGAGCGCCTCTCCGACGACGACTTCCTCCCGCGCGTCGCCGCGCTGCGCGAGGGCTTCGAGACGCTGTCGACGGCGTCGCGCAAGCGCCTCCTCCGCTCGCTCGGCGAGCGCCTCGGCGAGGACGACGCGCGCGGCCAGGGCCTCGACGTCGCCACGTCGATCTCGCCCGCGCTCCTCACCGCCGCCGCCGAGGCGGATCGCGCCGGCCGCGCCGCCGCCGATCGCATCCCGCGCCCGCAGCTCGTCGCGCCGCCGCCCGGTGCGCGGCCCGCCGATCCGCGCGCCGTCCCCGAGCACGGCGTCCCGGTGCGCGATCGCTGGCGCATGATCCTCGGCCACGAGCGCGAGCACATGCGGCCGCGCTCGCAGCGCGCCGCCCGCGCGCTCGACGAGCTGTACGGCCACGGCCACGGCGAGGGCTCGCGCGGCGAGCTCGGCGGCGGCGGCGGGCAGGAGGCCGGCTACCCGACGGTGCGCGCGTGGAAGGACGAGATCGAGGCGCTGTTCGGCGCGAGCGTGTTCGAGGAGGTCGCCGGCAAGGCCGCCGCGCACGGGCGCGTCGGCGCGCTCCTCGAGCTCGACCCGGCCGCGGTCACGCCGTCCGTCGAGCTGCTCGAGCAGGTGCTCTCGCTGAAGGGCGGCCTCGGTGAGGCGCACTTCGGCCGGCTGCGCGCGATCATCAAGCGCGTCGTCGACGAGCTCGTGCGCGAGCTCGCCGTGCGCGTGCGGCCCGCGCTGCACGGCGCCCTGTCCTCGCGCGCCACGCGCCGCCCCACCGGCGCGCTGCACCTGGCGCGCACCGTCGGTGCGAACCTCGCGCGCACGCGCGTCGTCCCCGGTGACGGCGGCGACGTCGTCCAGGTCATCCCCGAGCGCCTGTACTTCAAGGCGCGCAGCCGGCGCCACATGGACTGGAGCGTCGTGCTCGTCGTCGACGTCTCCGGCTCGATGGAGCCGAGCGTCATCTACAGCGCGATGATGGCCGCGATCCTGTCCGCGGTCCCGTGGATCGGCGTGCGCTTCCTCGCGTTCTCGACGGAGATCGTCGATCTCTCCGAGCACGTGTCGGATCCGCTCGCGCTGCTCCTCGAGGTCTCCGTCGGCGGCGGCACGCACATCGCGAAGGGCCTGCGCTACGCGCGCAGCCTCGTCACCGTGCCGCAGCGCTCGATCGTGATCGTCGTGTCCGACTTCGAGGAGGGCTTCGGCGTCGAGGGGCTCGTCGGCGAGGTGCGCTCGCTCGTCGAGGCCGGCGTCACCTGCCTCGGCCTCGCCGCACTCGACGACAAGGGCGCGCCGCGCTACGCGGTCCCGATCGCCGAGCTCGTCGCCGCCGCCGGCATGCCCGTCGCCGCGCTCACGCCCGTCGAGCTCGCGCGCTGGATCGGGGAGAAGATCAAGTGACGCGCCCCCGCATCGCCGCCGACGTCGCCGCCGCGCTCACCGCCGCGATCCCGCCGCGCCTGATCAAGAAGCTCGACGCCGAGCCGACGCTCGCCGACCGGTGGACGTGGTCGGCGACCGCCGTGGTGACCGACAAGAACGAGACCGTCTCGCTCACGCTCACCGGCGAGGTCATCACCGGCGTCGCGTGCTCGTGCCTCCTCCAGCCGAAGTGCCTGCACATCGCGGCCGTCGTCACGCTGCTCGAGCCCGATGCGAGCACGGCGGGCGCCGCCGCGCCGGCCGCCGCCGCGGCCGCACCGCAGGAGGCGCTCGTCGTCGACGTCGCCGCCGCGCGCAGTGCGTTCGCCGCGCTCGGCGCCGTGCTCGCCGCCGGCGCCGAGTCGTCGGGAGCGTTCGCGCAGGCGGAGCTGCTGCGCTCGATCCACGCGTGCCGCACCGCCGGCCTGCATCGCCTCGCGACGGCGCAGACGCGCGCGCTGCGCTCGATCCGCGAGCTGCGCACGGATCGCTCGGAGTTCTCGCTGCCGATCCTCACCGCCGACCTGCGCGACGGGCTCGCGGTCGCGCACGCCCTCGCGCACGGCACCGCCGCGCCGACGGCCGCGCTCGTCGGCACCGCGCGCCGCGAGTACGAGGACGCCGGCAACCTGCGCGTGCGCGGCGTCCTCTGCGAGGCCGTCGTCGCGCGCAGCGGCTACGCCGGCTGCACGACCTACCTCATCGACGACCGCGGCCAGCTCTACACGCGCTCGGACGTCGCGCCCGGCGATGCGGGCCGCGCCGCCGGTGCGTACGACGCCTCCGCGGCGATCGGCGACGCCGTGCTGCCGCACCGCGAGCTGTGCCGCTCCGGCCTGTTCGTCTCCGACGCCACCGCCTCGGCCGACGGCCGCCTCGGCGCCGGCCAGAAGGTGCGCGCCGTGCGCTCGAGCGAGCCGTCGCGCTGGGACGGCGACCACCTCGCCCCGAAGTTCAAGCGCCCGCTCGCCGAGCAGCTCGCGCACATCGCCGCGCTCGACGCCGGGCCCGACGAGCTGCGCCCCGCCGGCTGGGACTTCCTCTACGTCGAGGGCACGCTCGTCGGCGGCCCCGGCGGCGTCGGCATCGTCGCCGGCGAGACCCCGATCCGCTTCACGACGATGCTCGAGCACAAGGCGCTGACGGCGCGCGACAACCTCGTCGTCTTGTCGCGCGCGTCGGGCCTCGCCGTGCGCGCGATCGGCCGCTGCCGCATCGGCGTGCCGCGCGAGCTCGAGCTGCTCGCGATCGGCCCCGCCCCCGGCGAGACGCGCTTCACCATGCCCGACGCGTGGCACGGGCGCGCGAACCTCCACTACGACCGCCTGTCGCAGATGCGCCTCGGCGACGCGCCCGATCTCACCGTCGCCGCGCCGCTGCCGCACGACGACCTGCTCGGCCCGCTGCGCCGCCGCGTCGAGCGCGCCGTCCTCGGCGGTGCCGGCACGCTGCCGACGCACGCGATCGCCGAGCTCGAGCGCGAGGCCGCCGCCCTCGCCGAGCGCGCGCTGCACGGCGGCGCCGAGGTCCTGCGCGACCTCGCCGCGCTCGCCCACGACGCCGCCCGCGCGGCGACCGGCATGCGCCGCCCGCTCGACCGCAACGCCTTCGCCGCTGCGTGGCTGCGCGCCGCACTCTACGAGGACAGCGCGCGCCGCCGGCTCAGCGTCGCGAGCTGGTAGCGGTGCCGGGCGGGACTTCGAAGATCTCGGCGGCATCGAGGTCGTGCCGCTCGCCCGGCTTACCAGCTACAGCTTCGCCGCGAGGTCGACGAGGCCGCCGACGAGCCCGCTGGTCGCGTTGTCGTCGACCATGTCCGTCGTCGAGTTCGCCGTGACCGCGACGAAGAACCACTTGTCGTCGGCGCGCCGCAGCAGGTACGTGAGGTTGAGCACGCCCGGCTCGGAGCCGCCCTTGAAGCCGATGAACGGCCACGCCGCGGGGTCGATCGGCAGGCCGGGGTTCTTCGACAGCACCTCGAGCAGCGGCGCGGCCGCCGGCTTCTGCGAGCGCACGCGCAGCGTGCCCATGACGCGGCACAGGTCCGCGGTGCTCGCGAACCACTCGAGCTCTTCGATCGCGCGCGGCTTCGTCCACCCGATCGCCTGCATGATGTGGGGCGTCTTGCCGGCGAGCCCGTCGAGGTGCGCGCGGCGCTTTTCGGGCGGCAGCTTGAGGTACGCGGCGAGCTCCGCCGGCTCGCCGAGCTTCAGCAGGAACATCTCGCGCGTCGCGAGGAACGGCACGTCGAGCGCCGGCGTCGCATGCCCGCCGGTGCGCAGCGCCGCCTCGACGTCCTTGCGGCCGACCGTGTAGAGCACGTGGTCCGTCGCCGTGTTGTCGCTGATCGAGATCATGCGGGTGGCGTGCTCCTTGACCGACAGCTTCGTGCCCGCATCCTCGTTCTGCGTCATCCCCGACGGCAGGCTCTTCCAGTCATCGCGCACGGGGAGCGGTGCGTCCCACGCGAGCTTGCCGGCGAGCACCTTGTCGACGAGGCCCAGCAGCACGTACAGCTTGAACGCCGATCCGATCGCGAGCTGCTCCTTCTCCGCGAGTGCGTGGCGCGGCGTACACGCGCCCTTGTCGTCGACGGACGCGACCAGCATCGACACCTTCGGCGCGAGCTTCTTCGCCATCGCATCTGCGGCCTCGAACGTCGCCGGCTTGTCGAGGTCCGCCTGCACGAGCAATCCGGCGATCTTCCCGGCCTTGTCCAGGCCGAGCAGGATGCGCATCTTCGTCGCCCCCGACGCCACGCGCGCGACGAGCTTGCTCCCCTCCTCCACGGTCACCGTACCGAGCGTGAGCTTCGGCAGCGCCGCCGACAGCTGCGCCGAGATCTCGCGGAACTTCGCCGCCGGCACGTGCGCGAGGAACTCCGGCGCAAACCTCTTCTCGATCTCCGCATCCGCGATCTTGTCGGGGTGCGCGAGCGACTCGAGCACCCACACCAGCTGCTTCCCGACCTGCGTGTCGCGCGCCTCGGCGGGCAGCACGAACTCTGGTTCTGGAGGAGGAGCCGGTGCCGGCGCAGGAGCCGGCGGCGCCGTGGGCCGGGTGGGCGTCGACGGCGATCCGCACGCGATGATGCAGGCGAGGGAGGCGAGGGAGGCAAGGAGGCGCATGACCTCCGCATCTTGATACGCTCGAGGTCCGATGGACAGCGATCGATCAGTCCGTCGCCGGGCCTTCCGCCGGTGAACGCGCGGCGCTCGCAGAAGGCTCCGGACGTGGGGTGTGGGGCGAGCGCTGTGCAGTCTCGCGTGCTGCTTTCGAGATCGCGCGCCGGCTTGTGCTCGGACGGTGAACGCGCGGCGCTCGCAGAAGGCTCCGGACGGCGGGTGAGGTGCGCGCGCTGTGCTGTCACTCGTGCCGCGGTGAGACCGCGGGCGGCGCAAGAAGTGGGCCGGGAAAGCTGCATGGCAGCCCTCCAGCCTTGCGCATTGGCTAGTAGAAATGTATGCTCAAATCAAGATGAAGCGTAAGGGCGGCGGCGGCGGCGCGCAGACCGAGATCGACTTCAGGATGTGGGGTGGCCTGCGGGCGGGGGCAGGGCGGAAGCGGGTGCGGCGGAAGAGCGATCCGTCGCATCGCACGCGGGACGCACATCCGGGGTGGCATCCGGTGCATGTCGTGCTGCGCACGCTGCCGTCGGTGGGCCGGTTGCGCCGGCGCGCGATCTACAAGGCGATCCGGAAGGCGATCGCGAAGACCTGGGGGCGCGTCGAGTACCGGATCGTCCACATCTCGATCCAGCACAACCATCTGCACCTGCTAGTCGAGGCCTCGTCGAAGGAGACGCTCGCGCTCGGCATGCAGAGCTTCGCCACCTGCGCCGCGAAGGCGATCAACGCGGCGCTCGGCTGCGCGGGCAAGGTCTTCGCGCACCGCTACCACGCCACCCCCG
Organism: Deltaproteobacteria bacterium; assembly: GCA_019637375.1. Lineage (GTDB taxonomy): Bacteria > Myxococcota_A > Polyangia > Haliangiales > Haliangiaceae > JABFXX01. Next base: position 60,905 of record JAHBVW010000002.1, read on the forward strand.
TCCGCTCACCGCGCCAGACGCGCAACGCGCTCGCCTACATCCTCTGCAACTGGCGCCACCACAACGAGGACCGCGGCACCCGCGTGCACCTCGACAAGTTCTCCTCGGCCGTCTCGTTCGACCGCTGGTCCACCGGCGGCTACCTCGTCCCCCACGACCACGATCCCCTTCCTGTGCGCCCCGCCGAGACCTGGCTCCTGCGCATCGGCTGGTCCCTCCACCACCCACCGCTCAATCCCTTCGAAGTCCCCGGCCCCGAGCACGAGTAGCTTCACGATCTCCACGCGAGCCCGCGTGACAGCACGACGCACGCGATCATCCCCCTCGTCCGGAGCCTTCTGCGAGCGCGACGCGTTCACCGTCGGGAGGCCCGCGTCGAGCACGAACCCGAACGCGCTCTTGTCGCCAGCACGCGAGACTGCACAGCGCACGCCTCACCCCCCACGTCGGGAGCCTTCTGCGAGCGCCGCGCGTTCACCGTCGGGAGGCCCGCGACGGGCACGTATCAGAGCGCATCACGCTCGATACGAGCGCCGACCGTCGGGAGGCCCGCGAGGAACTAACCCTTGATCGTGAGCAGCGGCCACATCCGCGCGACGCGGCGAGCCACGTGCGCGTCCTCGACGGTCTGCACGACCGGCGTGATGTCCTTGTACGCGGTGGGCGCCTCCTCCTTGAGGCGGTCGTGGTACTCGGAGAGGACGTCGCGGCGCAGGCGGACCTCGGCACTCGTGGGATCGATCGGGGTCACGACGCGCAGCTTCTCGAACGTCTGCGCGTGCGTGCGCTCGTCGACCTTGCGGGCCTTGCCGCGCGAGAGGCTGCGGCCGGCGCCGTGGCAGGCGCTGGCGAGCGCGTCGGCGTCGCCGGCGCCCGCGAGCAGGTAACTCGCCGCACCCATCGAGCCCGGGATGATCACCGGGTGCCCGGTGAAGCGGAACGGGCCGGCCGAGGCGACGTCGCCGCCAAACGCAGGGCACGCGCCCTTGCGGTGCAGGTGCACGCCGCGCCCGCCGGCGTCCTCCCAGATCAGGTTGTGGGGCGCGTCGTAGATGAGGCGCGCGCCGATGTCGCGGCCGAGCACCTCCGACAGCACGCTCGTCGCCATGAGGCCGAGCATGAGGCGGTTGCCGAACGCGAAGTTCGCCGCGTTGCGCATCGCATCGACGTACCTCGCCGCGAGCGCCGCGTGCGGGCCGCTCGTCGGGATCGCGTAGAACCCGTGCTCGGGGCGGCGCAGCGCCGTCGGGTAGATGCCGATCGCCTCGTCCAGGAAGTGCCCGCCGACGGGGTGCCCGAGGCCGACCGACCCGGAGTGGGCCATGATCGCGATCGTCCCCTCGGCGACGCCCCACGCATGCGCGGTCGTGCCGTCGAGGATCTCGTCGATGACCTGGAGCTCGACGAAGTGGTTGCCGCCGCCGATCGAGCCGATCTGCGAGTCGCGCGCGTCGGTCGCGCCCGAGCTCGCGATGTAGTCGCCGAACGCGAACGTGCCCTGCGCCGGGAGCACGCCGTGGAAGTGCACGCGGTCGAGGTCGGCCTCCTGCGCGCGCGCGTCGTAGTGGCGCCAGATGCCCGTGCCCGCGTTGTCGGCGCGCGTCTCGTACAGGCCCCACAGCCCCTCGCGCAACAGGGCCTCGCGCTGGCGCGGCGACATCGCGATGTCGCGCCGGCCCTGGAAGAACGTCGCGCGCAGCGGCCGGTGGAGCTCGTCCAGATACGGCTCGAGCTCGGCGCGCGTGATGTCGGTGACGAGCAGGCGCATGCCGCAGCACACGTCGTTGCCGACGGCCTGCGGCACCACGAACCCGCGCGCCTCGGCGACGGTGCCGACGGGGATGCCGCCGCCGCGGTGGAAGTCGGGCGTGAGGACGACGCGCGCGAGCGCACCCGGCGCCTCGCCCCAGAACGGCGCGATCGCGCCGGCGCGCTCCTTCCGCCACAGCTCGTCGAGCGTGCCCTGCAGCGACACGAAGCCGAGCGCCTGCTCGACGGCCTCGAGCTCGATCGGCACGTCGCGGTTCGCGAACAGCGTGACCGGCACGCCGTGCGGATTGACGATGGTTGAACGACTGTCGTCGACGCGCTGCACGAGCGCATCGAGGTTCGTGACGGACATGAACCCGACCCCCGGCGGAAGATCTAGCAGGGTCCGAGCGCACCGGCTATGGTCCGACCTGTGAGAGCACTCCGGGTGTGGACCCTCGCGCTGGTCGTCGTCGTGGTCGCCGTCGTCGCCGGCGGCGGATGCAAGAAGGACGACGGCAGCGACCTGCCGAGCGAGATGAAGCCGCGCCGCGCGTCGGTGGATCCCGGCAAGCTCGACCTGCCGAAGCTCCTCGAGCAGATCCCGGCCGACACGCCGTTCATCGTCGCCGGGCTCGAGGCCGTGCCGCTCGCGTACTACGCGAAGATGAAGAAGGCGTTCGGCGGGCTCATCGACGCCGCGTTCACGGCGTGGCGCCTGACGAGCAGCGACGACAACAAGCTGCTCGATGCCGTGCTCTCGGAGATGGACGGCAAGTGGAACGCCGAGGGCATCGAGTCGCTCGGCCTGTCGAGCCAGCCGCGCTTCGCGGTGTACGGCCAGAGCGGCGTGGCGCCGATCGTCGCGCGCATCGAGGTCAAGGACGCGAAGGTCGTGCTCGCCACGTTCGAGCGCATCGCGCGGAAGGTCGACAAGGAGCTGCCGCCGATGGAGACGCGCGGCGGCAAGTCGTTCTGGCGCATCCCGGCCAAGCCCGGAAAGAGCGAGGGAGTCGTCGCGCTCGTCGACAACCAGCTCGTGTTCGCGGCCGGCCCTCCCGCCGCGATCGAGCGCTCGCTCGACCTGGTGCTCGGCATCGAGAAGCCGAAGGACAACCTCGGCGACGCGAAGCAGCTGACCGAGCTGATGACGCGCCACGGTTTCGGCGCGAACCTGATCGGCTTCGTCGACACGCGGCGGATCCTCCTCGAGGCCGCGAAGGACGAGGGCCGCAAGACCGACGCGTGCGAGGACGAGATCGCGCGCATCGCGAAGAAGATACCGCGCATCGCGTTCGGCTACGGCGAGCTGACGGCGGAGCGCACGTCGGCGGGGCTCGTCGTCGAGCTGTCGCCGGAGCTCGTCGCGAAGGTCGAGGCGCTGCGCACCGAGGTGCCGGGCCTCGCGCGCGCGCTGTCCGACGAGCCGCTCATCGCGATGGGCGGCGGCCTCGACATCGCGAAGGGCCAGGAGCTGATGCTCTCGTTCGCCGACGTCATGCGCGACGCCGGCGAGGCGTGCCACGCCGAGGAGGTCGTCTCGCGGGCGAAGCGGATGACGAGGAAGCTCGACAAGGACCTGCCCGAGGCGGCGCGCAAGATCACCGGCTTCGCCGGCGCGCTCACGGAGATCGAGTTCGGCGGGCGCCGCCGCCGCACGCCGATCCCCGACAGCCTCGACGCGTTCGCGTGCGTGTCGTCGCGCGACGCGAAGGACCTGTTCGAGGAGATCCTCGACGAGGCGCGCGAGATCCGGCGGCTCGACATCAAGACCGACGGCAGCATGCACGCGATCGACGCGAAGCTGCCCGTCGAGCTCGACCTCTACGCGGGCGTCGGCTCCACCGCGCTGTGCACGGCCGCCGGCAAGACCGGCAAGTCGATGGCGAACCACGCGCTCGGCGCGCGCCCCGGCAAGGCGCCGTTCTTCGCCGCCAGCTACGACTGGGGCAAGTACGTCGACATCTACCTCGACATCATCCCGGAGCGCGAGCTCCACTCCGACTTCGACGCCGACTCGCCGCGCAGCCACCGCGAGCGCGCGATGACGATGACGGCGCTGCGCACGATGTCCAGGGTCCTCGGGCGCACGACGATGACCGTGGACATCTCGGACAAGGGTCTCGCAGCGTGGGCCGCGATCGAGACGAAGTAGGAGTCGTGAGCCGTTTGCGCCGACGCACGTGGTTTGCACCTCAGGGGGCTGAGGCAATCCATGAAGAAGAGCAAATACGCAATCGGGATCGCAACTGCACTGTTCTCGGTCGCCGTGGCCGGCCACGCCGTTCGCGCCGCCGGTGAGGGCGGTGCCGGCGAGAAGAAGCACGAGGAGCGGTTCTGTGCCGCGCTCACCCAGGTCGATGCTGACCTGACCAAGCTGAAGGCGATCGGCCCGAACTCGACGGTGGATGAGGTCCGCAGCGCCGCGAGTCAGGCGAAGACCAACATCGCGAAGGTGAAGAAGGAGGCCGAGAAGCTCGACACGCCGGCGTCGAAGCAGCTGACGACCTCGCTCGACCAGCTGTCCCGCGAGACCCGCTCCATCCCGGGGAGCATGACGCTCGCGCAGGCCAAGCAGCGCATCAAGGACGACGTGAAGAACGTCGGGCGCGATGCGAAGGCGGTCGCGCAGGAGTCGGGCTGCCCGGACGCGCTCCAGGCGTTCGAGAAGGCTCCCGAGGCGGGGAAGGAGCCCGAGATGGGTAAGGAATCCGAGATGCCCCAGGAGCAGGAGACGCAGCCGAAGTACCAGCACCAGCAGCAGCCGCAGGACTCCGAGCAACCGCCCGGGCACTGACGGCCAGCCGCTCGGTGGTCGCGAGCCGGCGTGCCACGCGGCGTAGGCCACGGGCGCGCCGCCCGGCGCGAGGATGATCGCTCCGGGCCGCTCGCCGAACATTTCCAGGAAGCGGCACCTCCGGGTGCCGCTTCGTCGTTCAGGCCTCGTGCTCGCCGCGGTCGACGAGGCTGAGCGGCCAGCTCGCCGCGGTCACCTTGGGCGTGGGCGGGATCGTCTGCGCGCGCGTGCGCGGCTGCTGCTGTGCGGGCTGCACGCCGCAGCGGGCGAGCACGAACTCGACGGCGCGCACGCGCTCCTGCATCGACACGCTCTCGATGGGGAGGTAGCTGATGCGGTACTGCTCGAGCATCAGCTTGACCATGCCGTCGATGCGCAGGACCGAGTCCCAGCTCACGCCGGCGCGCACGCCGTCCTCCTTGACCAGCGACGGGTGCGGCCGGAGGAAGAACACGACGCCGTCGCTGACCCACTTCATGTAGTCGCGGAAGCGCGGGTCGTCGAACATCGCGGCGGCGTTCGTCGTGTGCTCGGCGACGTACGCGAGGTTGTCGAACGCGCGGTCGGAGACGAACTTGCCCTCGTGCATCTTCTCGACGGCGATCTGGCGCGCGAAGATGCGCTCCTGGTACTCGCCGACGAGGTCCATGTCGGTGCGCAGCGCATCGAGCCCGATCTCCATCTCGGCGAGCACGGCCCGCGCCACCTCGCTGATCATCGGCAGCGCATACCGCCGGCTCACGTACCGGCACAGCGTGGTCTTCCCGGTCGCGTGGCTGCCGACGAAGTAGATCCGCATCGCCCGATCGATACCGGGCGCCTCTGACATCAGCTACGGGCGCCCGCCACTCCCGCCCCTCCGGCGCTTCGCACCCGCCGCCAGCTCCTCCTTCGACAGCTTGCCGTCGCCGTCGGTGTCGAGCCGCTTGAACCGCTCCTCCCTGCGGTCGGCGCGCATCGCCTTCCTCTCCGCGGGGTCGAGCACGCCGTTCCTGTTCGCATCGTACTTCGCGAGCGCGGCCGCCTCGCGCTTCGCCCTCCGCGCGGCCCGCGCGGCCCTCATCTTCGCCAGCTCGGCGTCGTCGAGCCTGCCATCCCCGTTCTCGTCGAACCTCTTCCCGCGCCCCTCGGCCAGCGCCGCCCCACCGAGGCTACCGAGGACGACGGCACACGCGCACAGCATCTTCCAGTTCTTCAGCATCGCCCCCACCGACTCGCGACCCGCCACGAACGTTCAATCGCACCGCCCCCGCAACAATCCGTCACACGCCCTCGGTGCCAGGACGAGTGCGAGCGCGCACGCGACCAGGAGCGCCTCGAGGCGGCGGGAGATCCCGTCCCCGACCTCATCGGGGACGTCGGCGACGGCGATCTCCGACCCGTCGAAGCGGATCGCGATCAGCTCGAGTCTACCGCCATCGTCCAGCTCCGACGCCGGGATCCACCACAACCTCACCAGGCCCACGTCGCCGTGGTTGCGCGGGACCTCGATCCCCTCCGTGGTGACCCCGCCGTACGTCCAGCGCGCACGGTACGCGGCGGCGGCCTGATCGACGGTCGCCCACAGCCTCGATCGCCTGCGCTCGAGCTTCACGAGACGCGGCGGCTCGGCCGGCGCGCGCCAGGCGTCGGTCGCTCGCAGCCTCACGTACTCCAGCATCTCGCCGTCCGCGAGGTCGAAGTCGATCCGCCAGGTCCCGTCCGCGACCTCCGTCAGCGTGCCGGCACCTTTCCATTCCTCTCGTGAACCTCGCAGGTAGAGCGACCCGCGTCGCGGCAACGTCTCGCCGGAAGGCAACCCGATCCGCACCGTGCAGCGGCACTTCTTGTCGCCGCCTTGCGAGATCAGGACGAGGCCCAGGACGAAGGCACCGAGGACCATCGCCACGGACACGAGCGCGACCCGGTGGGGTGGCATCGCTCGACACCTCTCCAAGCGCCGTGCCGCGCCCGCCCGACGCGCGCACGCGCCTTGCGTCGCGGATCGCGCCGAGGTTCGGCACCTGCGGTGACGAAATAAGGCCCTCCACGGAGCTCAGCGCATCCCATGACCGGCGGATCCAGATGCCGGTTCCGAAACAGGCTCTCGGAAGGTGCGTCACGTGCTGGGCGGTGCCGGCGCGGCAAGGCGCAGCAAGCGCTCGGCCTCCTCGCGTTCGCGGGTCAGCTCGGCGGCGAGCTCGGCTTCGGTGGGCAGGTAGCGCTTGTACGTCGCGGCGAGGATCTGATCGTTGTCCTCGGGCAGCGTGATCTTCACCATCGCATCGTTCTTCTCCGAGCACAGGACGATGCCGACCGTCTTTGCCTCGTCGGGTGCGCGCTGGGTGCGATCGTAGTAGTTGACGTACATCATCATCTGGCCGAGGTCCTGGTGCGTGAGCTTGCCGAGCTTGAGATCGATCAGCACGAAGCAGCGTAGGAGGCGGTTGTAGAACACGAGGTCGACGTAGAAGTGGTCGCCGTCGACGGTCAGTCGCACCTGGCGACCGACGAAGCTGAAGCCCTTGCCGAGCTCGAGCAGGAAGGTCTCGAGGCGGTCGATGATCGCCTGCTCGACGTCGCGCTCGTGGAGAGCGGGATGCGCACGGAGGTCGAGGAACTCCAGGACGAAGGGATCCTTGATCACGTCGCCGGGCGTGCTGACCTCCTGACCGTCGAGCGCGAGCGCTCGGACCTTGTCGGGGGTGCGGTTGCGGGCGAGGCGCTCGTAGAGCAGCGCGGCGATCTGACGTTCGAGCTGGCGGACCGACCACCGTTCGCGTGCCGCTTCGATCTCGTAGAACGCGCGTGCTTGTTCGCTCGGCACCCGCGAGAGGATGATGTAGTGGGTCCAACTCAACGCGGGTGAGAATGTGATCGGCTTGAAGGGGCCGGATTCCGAAGGCAGTGATTTCGAAATCTTCGAACCCGTTGGAAACGCTAGATAAAAGCGCCTGATGAGCTCAAGGGTGCGAACGCCGAAGCCATCACCGAACCGCGCCCGGAGTTGCTGCGAGAGTCGTTGGAGCAGCTCGGCGCCGTAGCTCGCTCGCGTGGCGCCGGCCTGTTCGACCTCCACGATCTCGCGGCCGATGAGCCAGTAGGCGTTCACCATCGTCGTGTTGACGGTGCGAGCGACCTGTCCTCGCGCCTGTTCGAGGATCTCCGCGATGCGCGTGTACAGCGCGTCCGTGGGCGCGAGCGCGGGCGACGATGCCGCTGGTCTCGGCGTGGGCTTCTTGGCCGAGGACACCGGCTTCTTCTTCGGCTGCTTCGCCATCGGTGAACCCCTTGAGGAAGCGTTCACAGGAGAGCGACAACGGTCCTCGTTGCCCTCGCCGCGGAGACGACAGCGAGCCCGGCACCCCCGGTGACGAGATGCAACGGTACACTCTGGATCGCATGAGGGAACGACGGTGGGCGTTGATCGCGGCGTTCCACGGCGGCGCCGAGCTGGTGCGGAGGCCGCGGCGTGAGGCCGAGGGGCGGGTGGGGGAGTATCTGCGGGGGGCGGGGAGGCTGGAGGCGTATGTGGAGGAGCAGCTGCGGGGGAGGGCGTGGGAGATCCGGCAGCTGACGGTGACGATCGAGGATGCGCTGTCGGCGGGGATGGTCGAGGAGGAGGAGGCGTGGGAGATCATCCTGCGCGGCGCGCGTGTGAATCAGGCGCGCTCGCGGTCGTGGGAGGAGCACGGCGAGGTGTGGATCGCGGATATCGAGGGCGTCAGCGACGGGCGTGCGTCGGGAGTCGGTGAGGCGCGCGACATGGTCGCGGCGGCGGAGGCGGCCGGCCTGCCGTGGGAGCTCGACCTCGGGGGGCGCCGGTTCCTGCGGGCGACGTGTCCCGTGTGCGGGGCGCCGACGTGCCGGCCCGCGCCGACGGCGTTCGTGGACTGCGACGTGTGCGCCGCCCTCGTCGGCTACGACTTCGAGCGCGCTCGCGCGGCGGGCCTGCCGCAGCCGGGACCGGCGTACGAGGCGCTGCGCGCCGAGCTCGCGCCGCTGCTCGCATCGTCGGCGATCCACGACTACCGGCGCGCGCAGGTCCAGCTGTACGACGCGTTCGTGGAGGCGTGCCCGGCCGCGTGCCCGATCCGCGTGCGCGACCCGGATTACCGCGCGCGCCACGTCGCGTACCTCGCCGAGGGCGCGACCCGATCGGCGTTCGATCGCCGCGCGCGCGAGCTCGAGGGGGCGATGAACGCGACGGTCGCCGCGCTCGTGTTCGAGCACGGCCGCTGCAGGCCCGACACGTTCCGCGCGCTGTGCGACGCCGTGTTCGCCCTCGAGGCGCGCCGCGACGAGCTCCACGTCGAGCACGGCGTCTACGCGATGCACCCCGGCGGCGCGTCGCGCGACCTCCAGCGCGCGATCGGCAACTCGCTGTTCGCGCAGGGCTGGCTGCCCTACCTCGACGACGCCACCGGCGCCGAGCTCCTCGCCCGCACCGGCCTCGCGCTCGCCTACTGCACGGCCCCGCCGCCGCCGACGCGCGCGATCGCCTGCGAGCACTGCGACGCCACCGTCGACGTCGTCGCCGCCGCCCGCCGCGTCGTGTGCACGTGCTGCGGCCGCATCACGGCCGCCGCCGCGGCTACTTGAGCGCGCCGAGGTCGAGCGTGGCCTGCCAGACGTCGGTCGGGCCGAGGATGGCGCGGGCCCACGGGCCGTCCTGCGTGAGGACGCTCGAGTACCAGGTGACGAGGTAGCGGTCGCCGTCGGCGATGCGCGCGACGCCCGCGTAGGCGGTGTCGCCCGTCGACGGGAGCTCGGCGTGCTCGACGATGGAGAGCGGGCCGCCCTCGGGGCCGAGGATCTCGTAGAGGGCGGTGCGCTTGCGGTTCTCGACCTCGAGGAAGTGCTTGCGCGCGACGACGAACAGCCGGCCGTCGTGGAAGAACGCGACGGGGCCGTCGAGGCGCACGCCCTCGAGCTCCTGCGGGCACGCGAAGCTCGCGTAGGGCGGCGACGACCAGCACACGGCGGTGCGCAGGCGCCCGGTGCTCCCGAGGAGCTCGTCGTTGGTGCCGTCCATGCGCACGAGCGCGAGCATCGTGCCGTCGGGATAGACCATCAGCTCGGTCTCGAGCGGCGTGTCCTCCGCCTTGTCGTAGATGACGGGGCCCATCGTCCACGCGCGGCCGTCCGTCGACGAGAACAGGCGCACGCTGAGGTCGCCGTCCTCGTAGGCCGCGTTGTAGTACGTGCCGCCGTCCTGGATGATGCGCCAGTAGCTCCACGTCACGGGACCGATCTCGGCGAACGCGTCCCACGTCCGGCCGCCGTCGGGCGAGATCGTGCCGACGGAGATCGTGTCGACGAACGAGTCGCGCGTCGACACGACGGGCTTGCGCGTGAGCGCCTTGATCGCGAGCTTGCCGTCGATGACGTAGAAGTGCGGGTCGCGCAGGTCGCGGCCGTTGATCGCCGGGAGCACGGCGAGCAGGTTCCACGTCGCGCCATGGTCGTCGGATCGAGAGATCCTCAGCGAGCTGTTCGGCCCGAGCACCTGGCTCTCGGCGGTGCGGTGCACGAGGAACGTCGCGCCCCCGAACACGATCATGTCGGTGTTCTCGTTGTGGACGCAGATCGCGGCCCGGCAGTCGCTACTGCCGGCGTTGTAGCCGTCGACGATGATCTCCGCATCGACGACGACACCCGGATCCTCCGACGAGCCACAACCTGCGATCACCGCGGCCAGGACGAGGCGCCTCATCGAGAGTGCAATACCACATCATCCGGATCCGACGATCACCCGTCGACACGTCGTGAGGAGCTGGTCACGGAGGCAGTCCTTCGCGACCTTGTCGTCGCGCACCCGCACGAACTTCGGCTGGAACAGCTGGTGGTCGTCGGTGGCGTACAGGTACTGGACCTCGCAGATCGGGCGCTCCTTGCGGCCGAGCGCCGCGTCGAGCGACTTGCGGTCGGCGTTCGTGGTGCCGGCGAACACGCGCCCGCACTCGAACAGCTTCTTGCCGTCGTAGACGGCCATCTGGTACGCGTTGCCCGCGTTCTCGACGATGATGACGTCGGCGCTCTTCACGAACTTGCACTTGAGCTGCGAGCGCCCGCGGCCCGGCGTGTAGGGCGCCTGCGCGTCCTTGAACACCAAACCCTCGGCACCCGACGCGCGCAGCTGGTCGTGCAGCTTCTGCTTCGCCTTCCGGCCGCGCGCGATCGGCACGATCCGGACGTTGCCCGACAGCGCGGGCTCGAGCTCGCCGTCGAGGAGCTCCCAGCGCTCGAGGTAGCCGCGCGCCCGCACGTCGTCGTCGCCGACCTGGAGCACGTCGAACAGCCAGTACTCGCCGCCGGCGAGCAGCTCCCCGTCGACGACCGTGCCGTGCGGCAGGTACGACAGGCCCTCGAACATGCGCAGGTCGACGTCCTTCTTCTGGCCGTCGCGGTTCGTGACGAGCATGTCGTCGCCGATCTGCACGAGCACGCGATCGCCGTCGATCTTCTGCTGCGCGATCATCCTGTCGTTCGCGAGGTACGCCGCGAGCTCGTCCTCCTCGATCGCCTGCAGCAGCTGCGCGACCTGTCCGACGCGCGGACGCTTCGTGCCGACGCGGCTCCCCGAGCCCTGACCCTCGGGCGGCGCGACCGCGGCCGGCTGCAGCTCCTCGGTGATCGCCTGGTAGCCCTTGTTCGTCTTCTCGCGGACGAGCGCGTCGTACTTCTTCTGAGCGACGGCGAGCGCGACCTTGACCGCCTTGCTGCCCTGGTTGAGCGAGCCACCGCGCCGACCCCACTCGACCGTCACCGTGTACAGCTCGCCGTCCTTCACGATCGCGGCGTTGTAGAGCTTGTCGGAGCTGCCCTCCTGGAAGAACAGCCGGATCGATTTGACGATGCTCAAGGTCTCGGGACGGTATCAGGGTCGACCAGGTCCCGCGTGACGCTCGCGACGTCGGGGCAGCCGCACAGCGCGAACGCGAGGTCGAGCTCGCGGCGCAGCGTCGCGAGGGCCGCGGCGACACCGGCGCGCCCGCCCGCGGCGAGGCCCCACAGGATCGGCCGCCCGACGAGGACGGCCCGCGCGCCGCACGCGACGGCCTTCACGACGTCGGCCCCGCGGCGCACGCCGCCGTCGAGCAGCACCTCCGCGCGCCCGGCGACGGCGTCGGCGATCCGCGGCAGCACCTCGATCGTCGCCGGCGAGGCGTCGAGCTGGCGGCCGCCGTGGTTCGACACGACGATGCCGGCCGCGCCGTGGTCGACCGCGCGCACGGCGTCGTCGGCGCGCACGATGCCCTTCACCAGCACCGGCAGCTTCGTGATCGAGCGCAGCCAGTCGACGGCCTCCCACGTGATGCCCGGATCGAGGAGCTCGGCGACGTACGCCGCGAGCGCCGAGTCGCCCGCCGCCGCGGGGACGGCGGAGTAGCCCGACGGCAGGAGGTTCTGCACGCCGAGGTGCGGTGGCAGCGCGAACCGGTTGCGCACGTCGCGCTCGCGGCGCCCGAGGAGCGGCGCGTCGACGGTGAGGACCAGCGCCCGACAGCCGGCGGCCTCGACGCGCCGCACGAGCGCCTCGGTCGCACCGCGGTCGCGATAGACGTACAGCTGGAACCACACGGGGCCGGTCGCCGCCGCGACGACGTCCTCGACGGCGGTGTTCGACAGCGTCGACAGGATGAACAGCGTGCCGGCGTCGCCGGCGCCCGCGACCGACGCCAGCTCGCCCTCGGGGTGCGCGAGCCGGTGGAACGCCGTCGGGGCGACCGCGATCGGCATCGCCAGGCGGTGGCCGAGCACCGTCGCCGTCAGATCGCGCGTGCGCACGTCGACGAGGACGCGGTAGTGGAGCGCGAGACGCTCGAACGCCTCGCAGTTGCGCCGGACGCAGCGCTCGTCGTCCGCCCCCGACGCATAGTAGTCCCACGCCATCTGGGGGAGGCGGGCGTGGGCCAGCTTCTCCAGCTCGTGCAGGTTCAGGATCTCCACGGCGAACACCTACCACGCGAATGCCGGATAATGTCCTGGATGAGCGAACGCCACAGGACGCAACCCGACCAGGCGCAGTTGCTGGACGACGGGGATGTGTTCGACGCGCTGGAGGCGCTCGAGGTCAACGACTCCTCGCTCGTGACGCTCGATCCGAACGACTCGGCGATCGTCGTGATCGAGCCCAGCGACGACGCGATCGAGGCGATCGACTCCATCGACTCGATCGACTCCATCGATTCGATCGACGCGATCGACTCGATCGACATCGACACGGGCACCGGGGAGCGCTCGCTGCAGGCCGAGTCCGACGCGATGGCGGCGCTCGAGGGGCTCGTCACGAGCGCGGGGCAGCCGCTGCCGCGCCCGTCCGACACGTCGATCGAGGTCATCGACGCGGCGCCCGAGGATCCGCTCGCGCTGTTCGGCGACGACGAGGTCGACGCGCGCCCGGCGTCGCGCCAGATCGACGACGACGAGCGCTACCGCCGCGAGGTCGCCGCGCTCGGGCCCACGCTGCCGTCGCGTGCCGCGCTCCTCGAGGCGTACCGCGCGCGCGTCGCCGTCGACCTCCGCGGCGACATCCCGGGCGCCGTCGCGCTCGCGGATCGCGCGGCCAAGCTCGCCCCCGACGCGCGCGCCGTGCTGATGACGCGGCGCTGGATCGCCGGCTCGCTGCGCAGCCCGGGCGCGACGATCGCGGCCGCGCGCGCCGAGCTCCCGCTCGCCGGCGACGCCACCGAGCGGCTCGCGCTGCTCTGGCAGATCGCCACCGTCGAGACGATCGGGGCCGCGGAGCTGACGCTGCGCCAGATCCTCGAGCTCGATCCGCAGGACCTCGGCGCGTGGATCGCGCTCGCGTCGTCGACGATGCAGCGCAAGAACTGGGCGGCCGCCGCCGGCGCGTGGGACGCGCTCGCGCAGCGCACCGACGACCCGGCCGCGCGCGCGTCGTTCCACGGCTCGGCCGCGGGCCTGCGCGACGCGCACCTGAAGGACTACGACGGCGCGCGCCGCTCGCACGAGCGCGCCCTCGAGGCCGATCCGACGAGCCCGACCGCGCACCTCGGCCAGCAGGCGCTGCTCCTGCGCACCGGCGCCGCCGGCGAGCTCGCGCGCCTGGTCGCCGTCGAGGCGCAGCAGGTCGGCGACCTCGATCCCGCACTCGGCTACTGGGAGTGCGCGGGCGACCTCCTGTGGGAGTACGCGCGCGACGCGGCCGCCGCCGCGCGCAGCTACGAGCACGCCGCCGCGCTCGCGCAGGCCGACGTCGTCCAGCTCGGCAAGCTCGCCACGCTGTACGAACAGGAGGGGCGGTACGCGCAGCTCGCCGACGTCTACGAGCACGTGCTCGAGCGCCTCAACGATCCGCAGCGGCGCGGCGCCGTCTTGCACCGGCTCGCGACGCTGTACGAGACGCGGCTCGAGCGACCCGCCGACGCCGTCCGCTGCTACAAGGCGGCGCTCGACGCGGTGCCGACGCTCGCACCCGCGGCGCAGGCGCTCGCGCTGCAGTACCGGGCGCAGCGCAAGTTCGAGGAGGCGGCGAGCGTGCTGCTCGTCGAGGTCGATCGCCTCGGCGACGGCGTCGTGCGCGCCGCGCGCTACGTCTCCGTCGCGGAGCTGCTCGAGGGGCAGGTCGGCGCGAGCCCGCAGGTGACGTCGCTGCTCGAGCGCGCGCTCGCGCTCGACCCCGCGCAGACCGCGGCGCTCGACGCGCTCGACCGCATCTACCGCGCCGAGGGGCGGTGGGACAACATCATCTCGCTGCACGAGGCGCAGCTCGCGCACACGACGAACGAGCTGCGCGCCCGCGCGCTCCGCCTCGCGCTCGCGAACCTGTACCTCGACCGCGGCGGGCAGCCGCAGAAGGCGGCCGAGCACCTGCGCGCCACGCTCGTCGGGCCGCCGGATCGCTTCTTCGTCCTCGCGCAGCTCGCGCGCGCGCTCGGCGAGGCGGGCAAGTGGCCCGAGCACGTCGCCGTCCTCGAGCAGCAGGCGGACCTGATCGGCGACGGGCCCGAGATGGTGGCGACGCTGTACCGCATCGCGACCGTCGTCGAGAGCCGCCTCGGCGATCCGAGCCGGGCGCTCGACGCATACATCCGCGTCCTCGAGCTCAACCCGCGCCACGAGCTCGCGCTGCACGCGCTCCTGCGCCTCCACCGCAGCCAGTCGCGCTGGGAGGACGTGATCGAGTGCGAGCGGCGCCTGCTCGAGCTCGTCGAGCGCCCCGAGGAGGCGGCGGTGATCCAGCACCGCATCGCGCTGCTCGCGGAGGACCACCTCGGTCACATCGACGACGCGATCGACGCGTACGAGGGCGCGCTGCGCAACCTGCCGTCGTACCGGCCGGCGCGCGTGTCGCTCGAGCGCCTGCTGCGCGCGACCGGGCGCTTCGATCGGCTCGCGACGCTCCTCGAGGATCACGCGAACGGCGCCCCGCCGCCCGACCGCGCGCGCCTGTTCGCGCAGGCGGCGATGCTGCGCGAGCTGCACGTCCCCGACGAGGCCGCGGAGGCGGCCGAGCTGTACGAGCGCGCGCTCTCCGTCGACGGCGCGCTGCCGTCGGCGCTGTGGGGCCTGTACCGCATCCGCACGGCGTCGGAGGACTGGAAGGGTGCGGCGGCGGCGCTCGCGTCGCTCGTGCGGCAGACGCGCGTGCCCGCGATGCGCTCGCGCCTGCTCGTGCAGCTCGCGCGCATCCACGAGCTGCGCCTCGGCGACAACGGGCGCGCGACCGAGCTGCTCGGCGTCGCGCTCAGCGCCGATGCGACGCCGGCGTCGGTGTTCGAGCGGCTGCGCCTCGCGCTCGGGGCGCCCACGTCCGACGCGCCGCGCTGGCTGATGGAGGCCGCGTCGACGACGCGCGACGAGAACATCGCGTCGGGCCTCTTGCGCGTGCGCGCGTCGCTCGTCGAGCAGCTCCCCGCCGAGGGCGAGCCGAACCGCGCCGCCGCGGCGGAGGCGTACGGCAAGGCGCTCGCCGTGGCGGCGACGCCGGCGGTCGTCGAGGGGCTCGCGCGGTCGTCGCGCGGCGCCGTGCTCGCGGCGACGCTGCAGCAGCGCGCGCGCCTTATCAAGGACCAGGCGACGAAGACGCTGCTCCACACCGTCGCCGGTGCGCTGTACCTGAACGCGGGCGCGAAGCACGCGGCGGCGGCCGACGGTGCGTTCCGCGACGCGCTCACGGCGCGCAACGACTTCCTCCCCGCGCTCGCGGGTCGGCGCGCGCTCGCCGAGGCCGCGCAGGACTGGCAGGCCGCCGCGGACCTGTGCGCCGAGCAGGCGCAGGCCGCGATGGACCCGACGAACAAGGTCGAGCTGTTCGAGCTCGCGGGCACGATGTGCGTCGAGCGGCTCGGCGACAACGACCGCGCGATCGCGCACTTCCGCGAGGCGCTGTCCGTCGAGCCGGGCCGCCGCGAGACGCTCGATCGCACGCTCGATCTCCTCGAGGCGAGCGGCGCGTGGAAGGACGCCGCGACGCTGATCGCGAACCAGGCCTCGTCCGTGAAGGACGAGCGCGGCCGCGCCGACCTGCTCGGGCGCCGCGCGCGCCTCCGCGCCGACCGGCTCGGCGACCCCGAGGGCGCGATCGCCGACATCCGCGATGCGCTGCAGCTCCGGCCCAACGACACGGCGCTGCTCGTGCTGCTCGCGCAGCTGCACGAGACGCGCGCGCACTGGGCGGATGCCGCGCGCGTGTACGAGATCATCGCGCGCAGCCCCAAGCCGAAGAACCGGCGCAAGGCGCTCGTCGCGCAGGCGCGCATCTGGCTCAAGGAGGTCCCCGACTACCCGCGCGCGCAGCGGCTCCTCGAGGCGGCGCGCGAGATCGAGCCCGACGACCGCAAGGTCCTCGTCGACCTCGCCGACGTCGCGACGAAGCTGGGCGACATGCCGCGCGCCGCGCAGCTGTTCGACCAGCTCGCGCACCTCGGCAAGCCGCGCGAGCGCGTGACGGCGATGCTCGCCGCGTACGAGGTGCGGCGCCGGCTCGGCGAGCAGGACACCGAGAGCATGCAGATGGCGTTCGAGCTCGCGTTCGACGACTCCGCGATCGTGCCGATGCTCGAGGCGCACTACCGGCAGGAGAACAACCTCGCCGGCTTCGCCGCGGCCGCCGAGAACGCGCTGACGCGCGCGCCGTCGAGCGAGCGCGCCGAGACGCTGCGCGTCGCGGTCGGCCGCATCTTCGCGCGCGAGGCGAACGTGCCCGAGCGCGCCGCGCCGTACCTGCGCGCGGCCGTCGCCGCGAGCCCCGACGACCCACAGCTGCGCATGGCGCTCGCCACGGCGACGCGCGACGACAAGGCGGCGCTCGCCGAGCTGCGCAAGGCCGTCGAGCTCGATCCGCTCGACGCCGCGCCGTACCGCAAGCTCGCGGTGACGTGCAAGCGGCTCAACATGGACATCATCGCGAACCTCGCCGCGTCGACGGCGGCGGTGCTCGGCGACGACGACGCAGCGGCGCAGGGCCACACGGTCGTGCCCGCCCTCGAGCGCATGGGCGCGAATTCGCTGCTCGCCGAGGAGGCGTTCGCACTGTCCGTCGGGCAGACGCGCGTCGCCGACCTGCGCCGGCTCGTCGCGATGCTCGATCCGTACCTCCACGAGATCTTCCCCGACAACGAGCGCCAGCTCGCCGTCGCCGTGCCGCTCCCCGAGAAGCACGCGATCGGCACCACGATCCGCGGGCTCGCGGCGGCGTTCGGCATCGCGACCCTGCCGATCTACCTGCGCGACCGCGGCGAGCCCGCCGTGCTCGCGACGGAGGCCCGCGCGTTCATCGTGTCGCGCGACCACGTCTCCGAGGAGGTCGCGGCGCGCATCCGCTTCTCCGCCGGCGGCCAGCTCGCGCGCACGGCGGGCGGCGCGCTCCTGTCGCTCGCCGGTCCGGTCGCCGAGGTGCGCGCGCTGTTCACCGCGCTCAACGAGAACGCCGACGG
Organism: Deltaproteobacteria bacterium; assembly: GCA_019637375.1. Classification (GTDB taxonomy): domain Bacteria; phylum Myxococcota_A; class Polyangia; order Haliangiales; family Haliangiaceae; genus JABFXX01. Next base: position 78,335 of record JAHBVW010000002.1, read on the forward strand.
CGAGGGCGTGCCCGAGATGCGCAAGCGCGTGTCCTCCGCCCTCCCGCGCCGCGTGCGCAAGGACCTCGAGCGCGCGTACGCCGAGCTGCGCATCGACGCGAACATGGTCCAGACGTGGGAGCGCGAGGAGCAATCGCGCGCGACCCGCATCGGCCTCGTCGCGTGCGCCGACCTCCGCGGCGCCGCGCGCGTCCTGTGCCCGACGGGCATGTCGGCGCGCACCGCCGAGGAGCGCAAGGCGCGCATCCGCGCGACGCAGCAGATGGTCGACGCGATCCACTTCGCGATGAGCGACGCCTGCTGGACCGCGATCCGCCGGCTGTATTCGCGGTCGTAGGTCGGGCACAATCGCGGCATGGTCAGGTCGTCGTTGGCGGGGCGCGCGGTCTTCGCGCTCGTGATGATGGTGGTGTTCTACGCGTTCGCGGCGGCGGTGGTCGCCGGGCTCGTGTGGGTCGGCATCAAGGTGTTCGGGATGCTCGGGCAGATCCGCGGACGCGGCCTGATCGCGCTCGCCCTCGTCGGCGGCCTGTGCTTCTGCGCGGCGGCCGTCGTCGCGTGGTCGGTGCTGCCGCGCTGGGACAGCTTCGAGCCGCCCGGCCCCGAGATCACGGCCGCCGAGCATCCGGAGCTGTTCGTCGAGATCCGTCGGATCGCGCAGCAGACGGGCCAGCGCGAGCCGCGCCACGTGTACCTCGTGCCGGAGGTCAACGCGTTCGTCGCGCAGCGCGGCGGCATCCTGGGCATCGGCTCGAGTCGCGTGATGGGCATCGGCCTGCCGCTCATGCGCGCGCTCCAGGTCGACGAGCTGCGCGCGGTGCTCGCCCACGAGATGGGCCACTTCTACGGCGGCGACACGAAGCTGGGGCCGTTCATCTACAAGACCCGCTCGGGCCTCATCCGCACCGTCGTGAACCTCACCAGGGCGCAGCACTCGGTGAGCGAGGCCGGCGCGTACTCGCTGATCTTCACCGTCGTGCAGGCGCCGTTCCGCGGGTTCCTCGTCGCGTACCTGCGCCTGTCGCAGGCGATCAGCCGCGCACAGGAGATCAGCGCCGACGAGGTCGCCGTGCGCGCCGAGGGCAAGCGTGCGCTGATCGGCGGGCTCAAGAAGTCACACGCCGCGGCGCTCGCGCACCACCTGTACATGAACAACGAGGTCGCGCCGCTCGTCGATGCGGGCCACCTGCCCGAGGTCGGCGACGGCTTCTCGCGCTACCTGAAGACGGAGGCGGTGGCGCGGCTGCAGGACAGCGTCGTCGAGCACGAGCTCGCCGAGGGCGAGCACGACCCGTACGACTCGCACCCGCCGCTGCGCGATCGCATCACCGCCGCCGACGCGCTCGACGTGCCGGACCGCGAGCCCGACACGCGCCCGGCGATCGAGCTCGTGCGCGACCCCGAGGCGATCGAGAGCGCCGACCTGCGCAAGCGCGTCGACGCGCCGCTGAAGGACATCGCGTGGGCCGACACGCACGAGGTGTGGGAGAAGAAGTGGCGCGGCGCCGTCGAGCACCACAAGCACATGCTGCGCGACGTCGCGCTCGCCGAGCTCGACACCGAGACGCGCGCCATCTACGAGCGCGCCCGGGCGTTCCTGAGCCCGCCGCTCGCGGACCGGGCGAGCGACGACGATCTTCGCGCGTGGTGGCAATCCGTCGTCGGGGGCGCGTTCGCCGTGATCCTCCTCGACGAGGGCTTCCTCGCCACGGCGATGCCGGGCGAGCCGTTCGAATTCAGGCGCGGCGACCGCACCGTCGACCCGTTCGGTGAGGTCTCCAAGCGCATCCGCGGGGAGACGTCGGAGGAGGCGTGGACGGACCGCCTGACCGAGCTCGGGGTCGCCGACAGGAAGCTCGCCGGATAGCGCACGGCGCGGGTATGCTCGGGGGCATGTGGCGCGCGTGCTCGGCGGCGTGGTGTGCGCTCGCGGCGTGCTATGCGCCGTCGCCGCCGAGCGGTGCGCCGTGCTCGGCGGCGCGCGACTGCCCGGCGGGGCTCGTGTGCACGGCGACGCCCGGCGGGGAGCGCTGCCTGCCGGCGGACGGGACGGCCGCCGATGCCTCGCCTCCCGGCGGCGACGGCGCCGCGCCGCCCGCCGACGGGCCGAGCGGCGCGTGCACGCCGAAGGTGCTGCTCGACGGGACGGTGCCGCCGATGGCGCAGGGGTGGGAGCTCGTGCAGGCGGGCTCGCTCACGCTCACGACGGGCAGCACCGGGACCACGCTGACGACGACCGGCGGGACGACGCGCGCGCTGCTCGTCCTGCGCAACGCCGTGCCGACGAGCGCGGCCTTCACGCTCGACTTCACGGTCCAGGTGGTCGCCAGCGGCGGCCACGCCCCGGGCGAGGCGGCGGTCGCGCTGATGGCGTCGTTCCACGACCCCACCGGCGACAGCGCGGACCGCGCGCGCATGGTCTACCTCGACAAGGAGGCCGTCGGGTGGGGCGACGCGGGCCTCACCGTCGGGCTCGACACGACCCAGCTGCGCACGTACCGGCTCGCGCTGCAGGCGAACGGCGCCCTCCGGTTCAGCCTCCTCGACGGGAGCCTGTCGATCGGCGGCGGCGCGTTCGTCACGAACGGCACGATCGCGATCGGAGATCAGTCGAGCGCGATGGGCCTCGACGCCTCGATCCACATCGTGTCGGTCGTGCGCGGCTGCCCGTGACGCGCCGCGGTCACGACTTCACGTGCGGCTCGACGATCACGTCGACGGACAGCGTCTCGCCGCCGCCGCCGACGTAGATCGTGCCGCTCGTCGGCGTCGCGTCGAGGCGATTACGCCCGACGGCGGTGCGCACGTGATCCGTCTGCGTGAGGATGCCGTTCGTCGGATCGAAGCCCTTCCAGCCGACCTGCGGCAGGTACAGCTGCACCCACGCGTGCGAGGCCTCGCCCTGGCGGTGGTTCGCGTCCTCGGACTTCGGCCCCGTGTACACGTAGCCGCACACGTAGCGCGCCGGCACGCCGAGCAGGCGCGCGAGGCAGATCATGAGGTTCGTGAAGTCCTGGCACACGCCGCGGCGGTTGCAGTACGTCTCGAACGCGGTCGTGTAGTTGTTCGTCGTGCCCTGCTGGTACGCGTACTCGCGGAAGATCGTCTGGTTCATGTCGAGCAGCGTGTCGAGCAGGTCGTAGTCGTTGCGGTTGACGAAGCTCATCGCGTACTCGGCCAGCTCGGCGAGCTCGCTCTCGGGGAGCTCGGGCGGCAGCAGGAACGGATCGAGCACCTGGCGCTGCCACGGCATCCACACGAGCGGGATCGTCGAGTGCACGCGCAGCGGGCCGAACCCGAGCGGGTCGACGTCGTTGACCTCGACGACGCTCTTCGCCTCGATCACCATCTCGTCGTACGGCGTCTCGATCGCGATGCGGTGCACGCGGTTGCCGAACACGTCCTCGTAGTCGCGGCCCTGCGCGGGCACGGAGATCGTCAGCGTGTGCTCGCGCAGCGACTGCATGCGGTCGTGCAGCGGCGTCAGGCGGAACACGTGCGACGAGCGCTCGACGGCCTTCGTGTACTTGTACGTGGTGCGGTGGACGACGTCGAACGTGCGCGGTTCGGCGCGCGCCGGGCGCCGCTTCGCGCGCGGCGTCTCGAGCTCGCCGCCGGTCGAGTGCTCGACGACGACCGCGCCCTCGCGGATCACGAGCAGCGTGCCCGGCGCGAGGCGCCGCCACGCGAGCGCGCGCGTCGCATCGCCGTCGCCCGGCGCGAGCTCGTCGGTGCACACGACCGCGCCCTTTCGGCTCTTCGCGCCGCGCCGGGTGAGGTCGACCTCGAGGTCGACGTCGCCGAACGCGATCTTCTCGTACGGCGGCGACAGCGTGCCGAGGTGCAGCGGCGCGCCGCGCCGGTCCGCGTGGACGAGCAGGTCGCGCCCGTCGGTGAGGCACAGCGTGAGCTCGCCGATCTCGTTGAGGCCGTTGATCCACTCGGTGAGCTGCGCGAGGTCGACCTCGGCGAGGCTGCGCCAGCCGCGCTCGACGAAGCGGTTGAGCAGCGCGCAGAAGATCGCCTCGGTGTCCGTCGAGCCGACGGCCTCGAACGGCCCGGGCACCTCGGTCGGCTTGCGATCGAGGCTGCCGGCGTGCGCCATCAGCCAGTCGCGCCGCCCCCACGTGCGCGAGAACGGCTGCGTGTTCGCGTCCGACAGCGCGCCCCACGTCGCGGCGCGGATGTGGAGCACGAACACGCTCGACGCGACCTGCTCCCACGCGAGCGCGAGCTGGCTGCGGATCGACGCCTGCGGCGGCGCCGGCTCCTTCAGGATCGCGGCGGAGGGCTCGCCGGCGGGGTAGTAACCGAGGCCCCAGCCGTCCGGCAGCGTGTGGCCTTCCTCGAGGCAGTGCAGCGTGAACGACGGAGCGAGCTCGCCCTCGAACGACATCGCGAGCAGGTTCGGCACGCGCCGACGATATCGCTACGGCACCACGTAGTCGATCGTCACCCGGTCGATCACCGGGTAGGCCCACCCGTCGTCGTTCAGCGCCAGCCGGTACTGCATCAGCGCGCCGCCGGCGAGCTCGAGCTCGGCGTCGTTCTCGACGGGTGTCCACGCCGCCGCCTCGAGCGCCGCGACGTCGGCGCCCGTGCGCACGGAGATCGACATCGTCGCGAGCCCGAGGGTCGCGGCGACCGAGATCTTCGCGAGCCGCGAGGCGCCGGGCGTCGGGTGCGGCGGCGAGGTGTAGCGCGCCACGGTCGCGAACGGCGTGCGGGGGCCGCCGTGGTAGGCCATCGCCATCCCGTAGTTCAGCGCGTTCGCGGGGCCGGTGTTCGGCAGGTTGCCGACGGCCGAGTCGATGAGGCGGAACGCCCACGGCTGCTGCGGCGCGGCGGCCTTGTCGCGGCAGCGCGCGTCGGCGGAGTAGTAGAAGCTCCCCGGCTGGAGCGGTGTTGCGAGCGAGAGCTGCTGCGGGGCGAGGCAGTCGCGCAGCTCGAGCGCGAAGTTCGTGAGCGGGTGGTTGGAGATCGAGAGGTAGTAGTCGGCCCAGTCGACGCGCGCGCCCTGCGGCAGCGACGCCGGCGTGATCGGCACGACCGTCGTCGTGTTGTCGTTGATGACGACGGGCGCCGTCTCGAAGCGCGCCGCCGTGAGGCCGCGCACGACCGCGGGGCGCAGCCGCTCGCTCGCGATCGGCCCGCTCACGCCGGGGCCGCTCATCGCGACGGAGAGCTGCGCGTTGCCGAGGTTGTCCGAGTAGTCGACGACGAGGTCGTGCCACCCGGGCGCCGCGTGCACCTTGCCGGTCGCGATGTCGGCCGTGCTCGCCCAGTGCGCGACGACGAGCTCGCCGTCGAAGAACAGGCGATAGCCGTCCGTCGGATCGGGGCCCTTGTCGACGGTGAACGTGTAGTCGCCGTCGGTGTCGATGCGGACCTGGCCCGTGTAGCGCACGCTGAAGTTGTCGATGCCCGTGTCGAGGTCGTACGGCGGCGCGCCGGCACCGAAGTTCCCCTCGAACGACGGCACGGCGGTCTCGCCGGCGACCTCGTTGAACCCCTGGCCGCGGTACGCGAACGCGACGAGGCCCTTCGCGTCGGTGACGCGGGCGCGCAGGCGCTCGGGGCCGAGCTCCGTCGTCGAGCCGGCGGCGACGAACGACAGCACCATGCGCGCGTTGCCGCCCTGCTCGGCGATCGCGGCACGGATGGGGTACCAGTCCGGGCGCGGGACGGTGATCGCGATCTTCTGCGTCGTGTTGTGCGCGAACAGGCGCTCGCCGAACGTCTTGCCGTCGAGCGCGACCTGCACGACCGCGCGGTCGTCGGCGTCGACCTGCAGCTCGAGCGAGCCCATCGGCAAGAGGACCTCGCCGTCGTAGATCAGCGTCCAGTTGTCGCTGTTCGCCGGCAGGTTGAGGCCGCGCGGCCGGCCGTTCATCCAGTTCGCGGGCAGCTGCGCGTAGCCCTCGCCGAGCGGCATCGTCGACTTCGCGACGATGTCCTCGAACGTGTCGTTGTCGGCCGCGTTCGCGCCGTTGAAGCTGCGCGCGTGCAGCCCGCCGACGACGAACGCCGCGGGTTCGAGCGTCCCCCACGGCGTCGCGACCAGGTCGACGGCCGTGCCGCTGAAGTCGGCGAGCGCGTCGTCGACGACCTGCAGGCGCTTCGGACCGTTGTCGGCGTCATCGCCGACGACGGGCACGCCGTCCTGCCGCGTGAAGTCACACGCCGCGAGCCCTACGGATAGACCTACGAGCAGCCCGACCACCAGCCGCATGGCGCGATGTTACCGCAACGTCATCCCGCGCCGAGTAGCTCTTTGCCCAGGGTTCCGCAGATCTCGTGGACCTCGTCCACGACGTGCGTCAGCAGCTCGTGCACCGCCGCTCCCGTCGGGGGCTCGCTCGTGCGCGCGGCGACCCAGGTGTCGAGGACGCGGAGTTGCTCGAGCGAGACGCCTCCCGGGAGCTCGTGGCGGTCGGGTGGGCGGATGTCGCACAGCCGGTCGTACGCCGAGCGGACGCAGTACGCGATCGAGCGCGGGAACGCGGCCTCGGAGATGAGGAAGCGCGCGACGCCCTCCGAGCTCACGCGGCCCGACGCGCGCTTGAGGTACGCCTCGCTGCCCGACAGCGCGCGGAGGAGCGACAGCCACAGCGCCGTCTCGACGATCTCGTCGCCGGCCTTGCGCGCGCGAGAGATCATCGTGAACGCGTGGTGGTGGACGTCGAGCATGCGCGCCGTCTGGCTGACGCGCTCGAGCAGGACGCCGAGCCACACGAAGTCGAGCGGCTCGTCGTGCAGCATCGTCGAGCGCAGGAGGCCGAGCGTGAGCTGCGTGCCGCGGCGCACGTGCTGATAGAACGTGTCGCGGTGGTTCGCGTACATCACCGGCGCGGTGTCGCTGCGCATCCACAGGTGGATCTCGTTGACCGCCTCCCACGCCTCGAGCGACAGCACCTCGCGGATCGAGCGCGCGTTCCAGCGCGCACCGCCGACGGAGCGGGCGAGGGACACGCCGTTGTCCTCGTCCCACACCATGAACCGCTGCACGACCTCGCCGTCGCCCCACGCGTGGTGATCGTCGTCGCCGCGCGCGACGCGGTCGCGGAACTCGGCCTCCTCGCCGGAGACGACGATGACGGGGCGCCACACCTGCTGCGCGGTGAGCTCGGCGTCGAGCGCGAGCGAGCCGGAGGCGGCGAGCGTGCGCGCGGTCGACTCGGCGCGCTCGACGTAGCGGCCGAACCAGAAGCAGTGATCGGCGACGCGCGAGATCACGTGGACTCCTTCATGACCCACGTGTCCTTGCTGCCGCCGCCCTGCGAGGAGTTGACGACGTAGCTGCCGCGCTTGAGCGCGACGCGCGTGAGGCCGCCGGGCAGGACCCACGGGCCCTCGCGCGACGTCAGGATGTACGGGCGCAGGTCGACGCGGCGCGGCTCGACGCCGCCGCGCTCGCTCGACGACGGCGCGACCCACGTCGGGCAGCTCGACAGCTCGACGCGGTGCTGCGCGATGTAGCGGCGCGGCTCGGCCTCGATGCGGCGGCGGAACTCGTCCCGCTCCTCCTGCGTCGACTGCGGGCCCATCAGCATCCCGTAGCCGCCGGCCTCGTCGACCGCCTTCACGACCATCTGGTCGAGGCGCTCGAGGACGTACTTGCGATCGTCCTCGAACAGGCACACGTACGTCGGCACCTGCTCGAGGATCGGCTCCTCCGACAGGTAGAACTCGATCATGTCGGGGACGAACGGGTACACCGCTTTGTCGTCGGCGACTCCATTTCCGGGCGCGTTCACGAGCGCGACGTTTCCGGCGGCGTACGCGCGCATCAGGCCCGGCACGCCGAGCATGCTGTCGGGGCGGAACGCCTCCGGATCGAGGAAGGCCTCGTCGGTGCGGCGGTAGATCACGTGCACGCGCCGGGGCCCGCGCGTCGTGCGGCAGTACACCTTGTCCGCGTCGACGAACAGGTCCGGCGCGAGCACGAGCTCAAGCCCCATCGTGCGCGCGAGGAAGCTGTGCTCGAAGTACGCCGAGTTGTACGGGCCCGGCGTGAGCACGACCGCGTACGTGTCGTCGGACGCCACCGGCGACACCGAGCGCAGCGTCTCGGCGAGCCGCGTCGGGTAGTGGTCCACGCGGTGCACGCGCGCCGCGTCGAACACGCGCGGGAACATGCGCTTCGAGATCAGCCGATTCTCGACGACGTACGACACCCCCGACGGCGTCCGCAGGTTGTCCTCGAGCACGCGCCACGTCCCGTGCGGATCGCGGATCAGGTCCACGCCCGCGATGTGGATGCGCACGCCGCCGGCCGGCTTGATCGCGCGGAGCATCGGCCGGTACCCCGCGGCCCCGAGCACCATCTCCGCCGGGATGACGCCCGCGGCGATGATCTTCTGCTCGCCGTAGATGTCGTCGAGGAACATCTGCAGCGCGCGCAACCGCTGCTGCAGCCCGCGCTCCAGCCGGCGAAAGTCCTCCGCCGCGATCAGGCGCGGCAGGAGGCAGAACGGAAAGATCTTCTCCGTGCCGCGCGAGTCACCGTACACGCTGAACGTCACGCCCTGCTGCAGCAGCGCCGTCTCCGCCAGCGCCTGCGCGCGCGACAGCTCCTCCCCGGTCATCCTCGCCAGCAGCTGCGCCACCCGCTGAAACGGCCCCCGCGCCCCGTGGGCATCGAACATCTCGTCGTACGTCTCCGGCAGCGCCGGATAGCCATCGAACAGGCCGCTCGGGGCGAAGCCCTGGGCTTGCGACTGGCTCTGCACCATCCGCGCATCCTACAAGGCGCGCCGCGCGCTGCGGCCCCACCGGCGCGCGTTTCCACCTGCGGGCGCGGGGTGATCGTAGGATGCGGCGTGATCGTTCATCGGCCGGTGTTCCTCGCGGCGCGCGGCGGGAAGCTCGTCGTCGGAGGTCCGGAGCGTTACCCGCGCAGGGGGAACGTCGAGGTGGTGTGTGCGCGGTTTGCCATCCCGCCGGATGGCACGTGGGAGGGGTTCGTGGCATCCGTGCAGGGAGCGGTCGCTCGTACGAGATGATGCCGCGCCGCATGACACGCTGGACCGAACGGACGGGCCAGCTCCGCGAGGAGCTCGCGGCGATCGCCGAGCCGGACCTGTTGTGGTGGGCGTTCGCCGGCGGCGTCGCGGCGGCCGAGCGCTGGGGCGATCGGTCGCAGTACCTGCGCTCGAACGCGGAGCCGGGCGCGGACACGTTCATGGGCGTGCGCACGCCGGCGCCCGCGGATCCGATCGCCGATGCGATCGCGCGGGCGCGCGCGGCGCAGACGGCGCTGCGCGAGCTCGACGGCCTGTTGCCGAACCAGCCGCTCGCCGTCGCGGTGCAGCGCGCGGTCACGAACGGCGTGCCGAACGGCGTGAGCCTCCTCGCGCCGGCGGCGCTCGACGCCGCGGCGTTCGTCATCGGCGACGCGTGCGTCGTGGCACCGCTCGACGACCCGCGCCTCGCCGACACGCTCGCGGCGGTCGCGCGCGGTGCACCGGCGCCGCGCCGCGCCGGCACGCCGTTCGTGTGCGTGACGCTCGGCGAGGAGCCGCTCGCCACCGCGCGCCACGGCCACCGCCGCGCGTGGGTCGACGGCTGCGGACCCTGGCTCGGCCTCGGGCGCGCCGACGGGATGTCGACGGTGTCGACGTGCCACCTGGTCGTCGACGGCTACGGCCACGCGCGCGTGACGAGCCGGATCGCCGAGCTGATGCGGCTCGTGGCGCCGCCGGCGGGCGTCGCGCCGCTCGCGCCGCGGCCGTCCGGATCGACGGACGTGGCGCCGGGCGCCCTGTGGCCGACTGGATCGGCGGGCGTCGCGCCGCCGCACGCGCCGCCACCTGGATCAGCGGGCGTCCGACCGGCGCACGTCGCGCCGCACGAGCTGCCCCCGCTCGCGGCGGTCCCGGGCGGCGTCCCGCTCGGCATCGCGTGGCGCGAGCTGCCGCAGGCGCCGCCGCACGTGCTGCGCCTGGCGTACGCGATCGGCCGCGTGCTGCACCGGATGGCGGGGCGCCCCGAGGCGCGGTTCTCGCCGACGTTCCACATCCCGATCGCGCCGGGTGATCGGCGCGACCCGATGCGCACGCGGCGCCGGGTGCTGCCGGGCATCGTCAGCGTTCGCTTCGATCGCGGCGTGCCCGAGCCGTTCGCCGAGTTCGAGGCGCGGGCGCGCGCGACCCTCGAGCGCGAGGCCCGCGGCGAGGGGCTGACGTCGCGGCTGCTCGCGGCGGCGCGCGGGGCGCCGGTGCCGCTCGCGTGGAAGCGCACGAGCATCGGCGCCGCGACGCGGCCGAGGTGGCTCGAGCGCTTCTCCGAGGTGCTGGGCGGCCGCGCCGTCGTCTCGAAGATCCGGCTCGACGCGCCGCTCCCGCCGACGTGCGCCGTGTCGTCGCCGTCGCACCTGGTGTCGCCGACGGATCAGCTCGGCGGCTGCGTCATCACCGTCGTCGACGACGGCACGTGCGCCGCGATCACCGCGTGCGGCTCGGGGATCGCCGGGACGCCGGCGAGGGCGAACGCGCTCCTCGACGAGCTGCTGCACCTCGTCGGCGCGCAGTGATGCCGTTCACCGCCGCGCACGTCGTCGCCGTCCTGCCCGCGATGCGCTGGCACCGCGCGCTGCGCCTCGATCCGACGTGCCTCGCGATCGGCGCGATGGCGCCCGACTTCGAGTACTTCTTCCGCGGCGAGCTCGTCGGCACGATCGGCCACACGTTCCTCGGCATCCTCGTCTGGGGCGTGCCGGTCACGCTCGCGCTCGCCGCCGCGTACCACCACGTCGTGAAGTGGCCGGTGCTGCTCGCGCTGCCGCGGCGCCTCGCGCCGGTGTTCGCCGCGCCGTGGGTGCTGTCGTGGAAGAGCGTCGTGTCGGCGGCGCTCGGCGACCTCACGCACCTCCTGTGGGACGGCGCGACGCACGCGAAGGGCATCATCACGCGCCACGTGCCGCCGCTGACCGTCGCGTACGACGTCCCGGTCCTCGGGCGCATGGTGCTGCACCGGATCCTCCAGCACGCGAGCACCGCCGTCGGGCTGGCGATCCTCGCGTGGGTGTTCGTGCGCGCCGTGCGCCGCCACGCCGCGCCGCCGGTTGACGACGTCCCGCGCCTGCGCGTGCGCATCGCCCTCGCGGCGTGCGTCGCGGCCGGCGTGGCCGCGATGGCGCTGCGCCTGCGCGCGATGAACATCGACGACCCGGGCAGCTACATCGCCGGCATGATCTCCGGTGTTCTCGCCGGCGCGATCGTCGCGAGCCTGATCGCGCGCGCCGACGGCCGCCGCTTCCGCGCGCGGCTCCTGCCGGCGACGGCTACAGCAGCTTGATGGGCGCGCCGACGTTGCCGCTGTCGTCCGCGAGCATGACCCACAGCTCCGCCGGCTGCTTGCCGTGCATCCAGCGGTGGTCGTGCTCGTCGTGCAGCGACAGGTCCGTCGTGCCTCCGCCGAGCATCTGGATCGAGATCAGGCCGCGGTGCGGCGCCTTGACGTCCGGCTTCGTCACGTAGAACAGGCCGACGGCGCGCTCGAGCGCGTCCTTCGCCGGCGCCACGCGCAGCTCGAGCTCCGGCCCATCCGGGGCGCACATCGACTTCGTCCTCGGCGAGAACCGCACGAACGTCATCCCGCCCCACGCCGGCAGCGCCGCCGGCGCGCCCTTGTCGATCACCTTGTCCGCGATCATCCGCTTGCCGACAAGCACCTGGACGCGCGCGCCGGCCGGGAGGTCCGCCCGCGGGCGCAGGTACTTGCCGGAGCGATCGACGGCGACGGCCGTGCCCTTGCACGCGACGCCGGCGTCGCAGCGCACACCGGCCGCGACGACGTTCAGCGTCACGGCCTCGGTATCGGCGACGTTCCACAGCGTGATCCAGGGCCGGCGTCCCGGCGAACCGCCGCCCGTGGAGCCGAAGATGTGCGCTCCGGGCTCGGGCGAGATGCTGCACGCTTCGGCGCGGTGCGGCACGAAGGAGGCGAAGGCGGCGAGGGAGGTGAATGCGGCGACGAGGAGATCTACACGCATCGGGCGACCAGAAACGACACCGCAGCACGCGCGTATTCCACGATACGCTGGCGTCATGGCGACCAAGAAGCCGAGCCCGAAAGCGAAAGCGAAGGCCAAGGCGAAGGCCGCGGCGCCGGCGCCGGCGCCGCAACCGGGCCGCCTCCAGAACCTCGCCGCGCGCCCGACGTCGTTCAACAACGACGCGCTCCTCGACGAGGATCAGCTGGTCGACGCGAGCGGCGTGTTCCGCGTGACCTCCGCGATCTCGCAGGCCCAGATCGGCCACGGCGAGGACGCGCCGGGCCACTTCGCGAGCGACAGCCTCGTGATGGCCGCGCAGCGCGACGGCTTCCGCGAGCGCGGGACCTCGCTCGACGCCGCCGCCGACGAGCACGCCGCCGCCGACGACGCGACCGCCGCGGAGCGCCGCACGCGGATCGCCACGCTCGCCGCGCGCAACGCGGCCCGCACGCGCCGCTGAGCGTCACGTCGACGGTGAACGTGCCGTCGACGCCCTCACGCGCCGCTGAGCGTCACCGCGACGAGCGGCGACGGCGTTTGCCGTCGACGTGCCGGTCACGTGCGTGCGCAGCGTGTTGCCGCCGCCGCTGATTCAGAGCCCGAGGAACGTCACGCCGCCGGGGCCTTGTACTTCGCCGCGTCGCGCGGATCGAGCACGCGCATCAGCATGTCGAACAAGAGGTCGACGAGCAGGTCGCGCACCGCCTCGCGCGGGATGTCCTGCTGCGACAGCCACTCGATGCTCGCCGCCTCGACCATGCCGATCCACGAGCGGATCGCGATGCGCGATAGCGGCCGCGTCTTCAGGAACGCGCTGATCGGCGCGCCCTTCATGAACTCCTCGAGGATCGACACGCGCACGTTCTCGAGCACCTGCGCGACCTCGGGGTCCGAGCCGATGCCGCCGCGCATGAGCGCGACGAAGCCCGAGCTCTGCGCGCTCACGTGCGCGAGGTACGCATCCACGCCGACGCTCGCGCGCTCGCGCGGGCTCAGCTCGGCGAGCTTGGGAACGCCGACGAGCTTGTCGACGAGCTCCTGCGCCGTCTCCGCGAGCCCCGCGATGTAGAGGTCGCGCTTGGTCGGGAAGTAGTAGTAGAAGAGGCCCTTCGAGATCTTCGCCTTCTTCGCGAGGTCGTCGATCGAGACCTCGTCGTACGAGTTCGTCGTGAAGGCCGCTCGCCCCATCGCGAGCAGCTGCGCGCGCCGCTCGTCGTTGTCGAGGCGGATCAACCGGCGCCGCCGCTTCGCCGCCGGGCGCTTGACGACTCGCTTGGCCTTGCGAACTGGCATCTCCCGCTTCGTATCCCGAGCGCCGCTCACGCACAAGCAAATGTTGAGGCGCACTCAACGGTGCTGTTGACTCGTTCTCAACAAATGTCAGTGGCTGTTGACCGCGCGGTCTCACGGCTCCGCCGCGGCGGGCGCATCGTCGTGCGCGCGGAGGGGAACCAGGATGAAGCGACTCGCGATCACCTCGATGATGCTGCTGGCGTGCTCGGGCGCCCCGGACGGCGGTGACGGCGGCGGCGACGACGGCGGCGGCGGCGATCCGACCGTCGACGCCGGCGATCCGGCCGTCGATCCGTGCGCGACGCCGGTCGTCGTCCCGACGACGGGCCGCGCGCTCGATCTGATGCCGGCGGAGCGCCTCGCCGAGCTCGCCGCGCGCATGCCGTGCGTCCCGCCCGGCGCGCTGCGCGACACGCTCGAGTCGCCGCGCACGCTCTGGTACGACAAGCACTCGCTCACGCCGGGGTACCAGGACTCGTTCGGCGACAACGTCGTCACGCCGATCGGGATGCGCCCGAACACGATCGATCCGGAGCTGATCAACCTCGCCGTCCCGGGCGGGCACGAGCAGATCTTCATCGAGCTCGGCCTGTTCCACTTTCCGTTCGGCAACCCGATCGGCGCGCAGGAGCCGATCCACACCGTCAACTTCTGGCGCCTTCCCGACGACGGCGGCGTCCCCGTGCCCGTCGTGTACTGGCAGCGCGATCCGAACTCGTACACGCACCGCGTCGAGTGGATGTTCCCGGCGGGCACCGCGTTCGGCGAGCTGATCTTCGTCGAGCGCGGCGGCCTCCTGCACCCCGTCGAGATCCGCACGCGCACGCGCACGCTCGACGGCTGGACCGTCGACGCCTACCGGCCGTTCCCGCGCGCGGCCGACCTCGCCGACGCGATCGAGCAGCGCCGCGCCGGGCCCGCGTCGCCGGCGCTCGACGCGCTCGTCGCCCACCTGCGCGACGGCGGCACGCCGGTGCCGTACACGCTGAAGGCGACGCACTTCGCGTCCGCGTTCCCGCAGCGCGCGAGCGGGATCGATCGCCTCCCCGCGCTCGCCGGCGCCGACGCCGACGTCATCCATACCCTCCTGCGCACGACCCCGTTCCGCTCGGCGCGCGGCGTGTACTGGAAGGACGCCGGGCCGAACAAGGCGTGGGCCGCCGGCGCGAGCGGGCCGGGCAACATCGTGCCCGCGGGCTACAACGCCGCCGCCGTCGAGGTCAGCGAGGCGTCGTGCGACGGCTGCCACCGCGACGCCGGTCGCCCGTTCAAGACCTGGTACGACAACATCCTCGCGTACGGCGAGCTGTGGGGGAACGACGAGACGTTCACGTGGCACCCGTTCACGCTGTCGCGCTTCGTCGACGGCAACGGCCGCGTCCAGAACTTCAACCACGACAACCGCGAGATCCGCCCCGACATGAAGGCCGCCGGCCTCATCGTCAAGTACAACCCCGCGCAGCACTCCCCGGCCGTCTACCAGCGGATCGTCCGCGAGTGGACCGACTTCCGGTACTAGCCATGGAGCGCCGCGACTTCCTGTGGCTCCTCGGCGGCCTCACGCTCGGCTGCAGCACCGGCCCGTCCGGCGACCCGGACGCCGCGTCCGGCGCACCGTCCGGCGACGGCTCGACGACGGCACCCTCCGACGCCGCGCCCGACGCGTGCGTTGTTGGCACCGTGACGATGCACGACACCTACGCGCAGGCGCTGTACCTCGACGGCTCGTACGGCCCGCTCACCGGCACGATCACGACGCAGATGGTGAGCGCCGGCGCCGCCGTCACGCTCGCCTTCTGGCACGGGCACGGCGGCGTCGACCACAGGTTCACGCTCGAGCCGGCGCACCTCGCCCGGCTCCGGGCCGGCGAGAAGGTCACGCTCGGCACGACGACCGTCGACGGCCACGCGCACACGCTGTTCATCGACCCGCGCGACGAGCGCTACCGCGTCCCGGGCGCTCCCGACGTCGCCGTGCCGCTCGACCACTGCACCTGATGCGCGCGTGCGTCCGCGCGTGGTGGAGATTCACCACGTCGTGAATTCCGCGTGAACGGAGGTGTGCGGGCGCAACGACGGATCCACCGTGGGGACATGCAGCGATTCGTGCTCGGTGCGGCAGCGACGGCGGCGGTTGTGACGGCAGCGGTGGCGCTCTCCCCGGGCCGCGCCGAGGCGTGCGGCGTCGTCGCGTTCGGCGCCGGCAACCTGTCGGCGAACCTCGACGGCGACAAGGAGCCGCGCTCGCTCCCGATCGCGATCCTCGGCGCCGGCTACTCCAGCGAGGGCTTCGCCGGCAGCGTCCACGTCGGCTGGGCGTGGGGCGAGACGCAGACGGGCGGCCTGTTCCCCGGCACGAGCCTGCGCCGCGTGCTGCTCGGCATCCGCACGCCGTTCGACCTCGGCGCCGACTCCGGCAACTCGGCGCGCGTGGTCGACGGCATGACCACCTCCACCTCCGCGAGCCGCCACCAGCTCTCGCTCACCTACGGCTGGTTCGACAACTCCTTCTTCGACCTCGGCCTCGACCTCGGCGTCGCCGGCACCACCGAGCGCCTCGGCCCCACCGCGGCCTTCACCCTCGGCGGCAAGGGCGTCGACCTCCGCTTCACCGGCGGCGTCCAGTTCGGCGAGCACGACACGCGCTTCGCCGGCGCCGCCGAGCTCGTCCTCGACGTCATGGCGCTGGCCCGGCGGTTCTAGCGCGCGCCGACCTCGCTCGCCTTGACCCAGCCGACCTGCCACGCGTCGGAGGGGTGGCCCTCCTCGACGTGGTTCATGCCGTGCGCGAGGCTGCTCTCCTTGGGCGGCGTCGCGGGATCGAAGGCGACGTAGCGCCATTCGCCCTGCGCCGCGAGCACGAGGCCGCGCGCGCCCGCGTTGTACGTGGCGAGCAGGTTCCCGCGCAGCGTCGCCGTCGTCGAGAAGCCGCCGTCCTCGAGGTCGTCGGGGTTCTTCGCCGGCGCGTCGTCGACCTCCGGCGTCGCGCGCAGCTCGGCGACCACCGCCGTCGTGAACGGCGCGTACGGCGCCTTGATCGCGGGCGCCTTCGTCTGCTGCGCCATGTACGCCTTCACCGGCGCGCCCCACGACTTCGTCGCGCGGTCGTAGCGCAGCAGCGTCGAGAACTCGGCCTCGCCGGGCGCGAGGATGCTGGTCGCGTAGCGCAGGAGGACGTGCGAGCCGTCGTCGCGCTCGTCGCCCCAGCCGCCGCTGGTCGCGAACACCTGCGCGTACTCCTTGCCGCGGCGGATCGAGACCTCCCAGCCCTGGCTCGGCCCGTACATCACGCGCGACACGAGCTTCAGATCCACGACGCCGTCGCCGTCGAGGTCGTACGCGCGGCGCTTGTCGTCGCCCGGCTCGGCGGGCTCGCCGTCCTCGCGCTTCTCGTCGGGATCCGACTCCGCGGCGACCAGGTGCTTCGCCAGCACGCCGTGGTTCGACTGCGGTGCGAACAGGATCCCGAGGTCCGGATCGGGGCCACCCGGGGACCTGTTCGCGAGGTGGGCGGGCGAACCGCCGCAGGCTGCAAGGAAGAGAGACGAGACCAGGAGGTGTCGGCGCATCGCGCCGGAACATAGGGCACGCGCGGCGGCGTCGCCACGCACTCTTGGACGGCGTGCGCGAGTCGCGCCGCGGCCGCACGACTCGCGCACGTCGCGGCGCACGACCCCAGGCACGTCGCGCACTTGATCGCGGCACGCCGCGTGCTCCTCGCGAGCGCATGGCAAAGCTGGTGGCCGTGTCGTGGAACGGGCGGTTCGTCGCGTCGTGCGCGGGCGCGGGCGCGGCGATCGAGATCGCGGACCTGCAGGGCGTGACGCCGCCGCGCCGCGTGGCGGAGGCGGGTGACTTCGCGTTCGCCGGCGGCGCGCTGTGGATCGCGCGCGAGGGCGGGATCGAGCGCGTGCCCGTCGACGGAGCGCCGGCGACGACGATCGCGGTGGCCGAGGCGAACCTGCGCGAGCTGCGCGCCGCCGACGGTGAGGGCGCGGCGACCGCGGTGCTGTGCGACGGCGAGCGCGCGCTGTGGCTCGAGGACGGCCGCGCGCAGGCGATCGAGGGCCGGGTGTTCCCGCTCGCCGGGCGCCGCGTCGTGCTCGCGCGCGGCGCCGACGTGCGCATCGCGACGGTCGGCCGCGACGGCGGCGCGGTGCTGCCGCGCGTCGCCGGCATCATGCGCGCCGTGCCGCTGTGGGGCGAGCGCGCCGTCGCGATGTGCACCGCCGACGAGATCGTCGTCGCGACGTCCGCCGGCCGGCTCGTGCACCGCATCGCGATCGCCGGCGCCACCGCGTGCGCGATCGCCGGCGCTGCCGGCGTCGCCTTCGTCGCGAACGACGGCGCCCTCACGGCGATCGACCTGCGCTTCGCGCGCACGGTCGCGTTCACCGCCCTCGACGGCCCCGCGCCCGTCGAGGTCGCGTGCGACGCGCAGGGCCAGCGCATCGCGGTCGCGACCCCCGACGTCACTGTCCGCACGTTCGAGGCCTGGTTCGCCGCCCGCCCGCGCGACGTGCTGCAGCCGGCGCCCGCGGCGGAGGCCCAAGAGGAGGTCGCACCGGTGCCGCCACCGCCGGCGCCGCCCGCACCGCGCGCCGAGCCGCCCGCGCTTCCGGACCTCGTCCCGCTCGCGCTCGAGCCCGTCGGGGCGATGCCGGCCGTGGCGGCCAACGGCGCCGAGGCGTACGCGTCGGCGCACGCGCACCTGTGCGCGCTGCTCGAGCTCGTCGCCGCGCGCGCCGCGTACGCGATCGCGGAGGGCTGGCACAGCGGCAGGATCAGCCACGACGTCGAGGGCGGCCTGCCGTGCGAGCACGAGGTGCTGGGGCTCGTCGGGGAGGGCGTCGGGCTCGCGGTCGAGGCGCTGGGGCGGGCGCGCCGCCGCGTCGCCGAGCGCGCGGAGGAGCTCGGGATGCGCACGCTCGCGACGCTCGCCGCGGGCATCGAGCTGCCGTTCGTCGACGTCGCGCGCGACTTCGGGCTGTCGGCGATCGCGACGCAGGTGCTCGCGTGCATCGCGGCGCCGCAGCTGCGCGGCGAGATCGGGCGCCTCTACGGCGTGCTCCACGGCGCCGGTGGGCGCGCCGCGTGCGACCCGCACCTCGTCGAGGCGCTGCTCGCCGATGCCGGCGCCGACCGCGACGCGATCGCGGCGGAGCTCGCCGCGGATGCGACGCTCGTGCGCTGGGGACTCGTGCGCGTCGAGCGCGAGCCCGCCGGGCACACGCGCCTCACGCTCGACGACGTGCTCGCGGATCGCCTGCGCGGCCACGTGCGCGCCGTCGAGATCACGCCGGTGACGCGCCGGCGCGCCGCCGACGTCGACCTCGCCGGCGTCGTCGCGCCGTTCGAGGTCAAGCGCACGCTGCTCCTCGCGCTCGCGGATCGCGATCCGCTGCGCCCGGCGCGCGTCGTGCTGCGCGGCCGCCGCGGCTCCGGCCGCCACACGACCGCGGCCGCGCTCGCCGCGCGCGCGGGTCGCACGATCGCCGCGATCGACGCCGCGCGCCTGCCGCGCACCGGCCCGGCGTTCGCCGCCGCGCTGCGGGCCGAGCTCGCGCGCGCCGCGATCGCACGCGCGGTGCCCGTCGTCGCCGGGCTCGACGGCATCGACGCCGCCGACGGCGAGACGCGGCACCTCGCGCGCGAGGTCGTGCGCTCGCACCCGGGACCGATCCTGATCGTCGCGGCGCCGGAGAGCGAGCTGCCGATCGCACCGGAGCACGTCGCCGTCACGCTGCCGCCGCTGTCGCTCGGCGAGCGCGCCGCGGTGTGGTCGCGCGCCCTCGCGCGCCGCGGGCTGCCGCTCGTCGATCCCGATGCGCTCGCGCTGCGCTTCCGCTTCGGCGCCGGCGCGATCGAGCGCACGTGCGACGAGGTCGCGCGCCGCACCGCGCGCCTCGGCGGCGACGTCGCCGCGCTCGTCGACGAGATCGCGCGGCAGCACGTCGCCACGCGGCTCGCGCGCGTCGCCACGCACGTCACGCGCCTGCCGCGCTGGGAGCACGTGACGCTCCCCGACGACATCAAGGACAGCGTGCGCGAGCTCGTCGGGCGCGCCCGCTGGCAGCGCACCGTCTACGAGGACTGGGGCATGGGCCGCACGATCACGAGCGCGCGCGGCCTGACCGCGCTGTTCTACGGCCCGCCGGGCACGGGCAAGACGCTCGTCGCCGGCCTCGTCGCGCGCGAGCTCGGCCTCGAGCTGTGGCGCATCGACCTCGCGCGCGTGATGTCGAAGTGGCTCGGCGAGACGGAGAAGAACCTGTCGGAGGTGTTCGACGCCGCCGAGGAGGGCCAGATCATGCTGCTGTTCGACGAGGCGGACTCGCTGTTCGCGAAGCGCACGGAGGTGAAGTCGTCGAACGACCGCTACGCGAACCTCGAGGTCAACTACCTGCTGCAGCGCCTCGATGCGTTCGAGGGCGTCGCCGTGCTGACGACGAACCTCGAGGGCTCCGTCGACGAGGCGTTCAAGCGGCGCCTGTCGATGCGCCTGTACTTCCCGTTCCCCGACGAGGAGATGCGCGCCCAGCTGTGGGCGGCGCACGTGCCGCACGAGCTCCCCGTCGAGGGCCGCCTCGACTTCGTCGACCTCGCGCGGCGCTTCCCGATGTCGGGCGGCTACATCCGCAACAGCGCGCTGCGCGCGGCCTTCCTCGCGGCGCAGGAGCAGCGCCCGCTGTGCCACGACCACCTCGTGCGCGCCGTGCTCCTCGAGTATCGCGAGGTCGGCAAGCTCGCGACGACCGGCCGCATGCAGTGAGCTCAGCGGCGCTTCGGGCGCGGGATGTCGTACTGCGCGAGCCGCTTGACGAACGTGCGCAGCGGGATGCCGAGCAGCTCGGCGGCGCGCGTCTGGTTGCCGGCGCACTGCTCGAGGGCGGCGACGATGCGCGTGCGCTCGCCGTCGGTGGCGGCGCGCGCGGGAGGCGCCGGTGCCGCCGTCGCGCCGCGCGTGCGGAACAGGTCCGCCGGTGCGATGCGATCGCCGCACAGGAGCACGGCGCGCTCGACGACGTTGCGGAGCTCGCGCACGTTGCCCGGCCAGGGATGCGCGAGCAGCGCCGCCACCGCCTCGGCCGTGAGCTCCGGCAGCTCGCGCCCCTGCTGCGCGGCCGCCGCGGCGGCGAACGCACGCGCGAGCGGCTCGATGTCGGCGCGGCGCTCGCGCAGCGGCGGCACCTCGAGGACGACGCCGGCGAGGCGGAAGTACAGGTCCTCGCGGAACTCGCCCGCGGCCGCGGCCTCCTCGAGGTTGCGGTTCGTCGCGGCGACGAAGCGCACGTCGACGGGGCGCGCCTCGACGGCGCCGACGCGCAGGACGCGGCGGTCCTCGATGACGCGCAGGAGCTTGGCCTGCGCCGCCGGCGACAGCTCGCCGACCTCGTCGAGGAACGCCGTGCCGCCGGCCGCGACCTCGACGAGCCCGGCCTTCGCGGTGCCCGCACCGGTGAACGCGCCGCGCTCGTGGCCGAACAGCTCGCTCTCGATCAGCGTCTCGCTGATCGCCGCGCAGTTGATCGCGACGAGCGGACCCGCGGCGCGCCGCGACGCCGCGTGGATCTCGCGCACGAGCACCTCCTTGCCGGCGCCGCTCTCCCCGACGACGAGCACGTTGATCGTGCCGGCCGCGACGCGGCGCGCGAGGTCGAACAGGTTGCGCATCGCGGGGTCCACGACGAGCGGCGCGATCGCCACGCCCACGTCCCCTCCCGCCGGCGGCGGCGACGTCGGCCGCGTGCCGGTGCGGCGCTCGTGCACGACGACGGTCGCGTCGCCGACCTGGAACGCCTCGTTCGCGCCGATCTCGACGGCGCGGTTCGCCGGCAGCCGCGCGCCGCGCAGCGACGTGCCGTTCGCCGACCCGAGGTCGCGCACGCGCACCACCTCGCCGACCTCGATCGCCGCGTGCGCGCGCGACACCGACCGGTGATCGACGCGGATCCCGGCGCCCTCGCCGCGGCCGAGGATGACCTCGCCGCTCGCCGGCAGGTCGTGCGTCGCGATGTTGGTGTCGAGCACGACGACGAGGACGCGCTTGACCGGCCCGCGCTGCGTCCGCGCCACCAGCGTGCTGTCGTCCATCGCGGGCCCATACTATGCGCGACTCGCGCCGCGTGCTCGATTCGCGTCGCCGGATGGCGCCGGGAGGCGAGGCGAATCGCGCGCTTGGCGGTGGCACGCACCGTGCCTGAGGTAGGTGCAGGAGGATCCTGGATGAGGACAGTCGAGCCAGTACGGACGCACGAGCACGCGACCGAGGAGCCGGTGCACGAGCGCGAGGCGGAGGGGCGGCGCAAGATCATGCGCAAGGCAGCCGCGTCGGGCGGAGGCGAGGCGACGGCGTCGCCCGGTGGGGCGACGTCGTGGAGCTTCGGCGACGCGATCAACGCGGGCATCCACGGCGGCGGTCACGCGCTGCCCGACACGCTGCGCACGCGCTTCGAGACGTCGCTCGGCACCGACCTCGGCGGCGTGCGCGTGCACACCGACGGTGCGGCGGCGCAGGCGGCGTCGGCGTACAGCGCGCGCGCGTTCGCCACCGGCAACGACGTCGTGATGGGCGCCGGCCAGTACCAGCCCGACACGCAGCAGGGCCAGTGGCTCCTCGCGCACGAGGTCGCGCACACCGTGCAGCAGCGCGGCGCCGCGACGGGGCCGCAGATGAAGAAGGAGGTCAGCGAGCGCGGCGATGCCTGCGAGGTGGAGGCCGACCGCGCCGCGTCGGCGATGGTCGTCGGCGCACCTGCGCAGGTGAGCGCCGCGGGCGGCGGCACGGTGATGCGCGATCCGATCGACTGGATCCGCCAGCACGCGCCCAGCCTCGACGACATCGACGAGGTCGCGCACAACCCGATCACGGAGGTGCTCGCGCGGCACATCCCGTACGCCCAGGACGCGCTCGACGTCTACAACACGGTCCGCGACATGACCGGCCGCGGGCACCAGCAAGGCCACGGTGGTGGTCGCACCCGCGGAGGTGGCGGCGGTGGCGGCGGCGGCGGCGGGCAGCAGGACCAGACCGGTGGCGGCGGCGGTGGCGGCATCCACAACGAGAACCACAACACCGCAAACCCGACGAACACGAACAACGCGAACCCGACGAACACGAACAACGCGAACCCGACGAACACGAGCAACATCAACTCGAGCGCGAACCCGACGTTCCACAACACGGTCGTCGTGAACGTGCCGGGCGCGGTGCCCGGTGCAGCCGCGGGTGGGGCGCCCGCGGCGGGCGCGCTGCGTCTCCCGCGGCCGATCTCGATCACCTTCGAGCGCGAGGGCGATGCCGAGGGCAGCGCGGCGGCGGAGGATCGCCTGCGAAACTGGGCGCGCGCGGCGTTCGGCGTGACCGCCGGCGATGCGACCCCGGAGCAGCTGGCGCTCCGCCACGCGGTCACGACGACGCACCGCATCGACGTCGACACCTTCGCGAGCAGGGCCGGCGGGCGCGGCGGCAACATCCGCCTCACCGAGCGGCGCGCGGCCTGGGTTCGCTCCGTCGTCACCGCGTATGCGAGCGGCGCCGCGGTCGATCCGCATCCGCACGGCGAGGCCGAGACCGGCGGGCGCGACGGCGTCGCCGATGCCGACTCGCGCCGCGCCGAGATCTCGATCGTCCCGCGCTGAACGCGCGACCCGCCGGCAAGATTGCATCGTGCGTGCGGCGGAATACACCCACCCGCGGGGGTGTCGATCCGGTCCACATGAAGCTCCGCACGATCGCGCTCGCCGTGGGGGTCACGGCGTGCGCCGGCCCGACCTCGATCACGAAACCGGCGACGCCCCTGGTCGCGATGTCGCGCCAGCGCGAGGTCGCGACGCCGCGCGTGTGCCTCGCGAAGCGGCGCATGCTCGAGGCGATCGGCCGCAAGGACCTCGCGCTCGCCGCCGCGAAGCCGAGCGAGCGCGTCGAGAAGGAGCCGGTGATCGCGCGCGGCCCCGCGCCGGCGATCGAGCACGCGTACGGCGTCGCCGGGCCGGCGACGGTCCTCATCCGCACGCGCGACGGGCTCGGCTCGGGCGTCGTCGTCGACGCGAAGCGCGGTCTCGTGCTCACGAACCACCACGTCGTCGACGGGCTCCTCGGGCAGGACCTCACCGTGCGCGTCGCCGTCGAGCTCGGCAAGCCGATCGCGTCGGGGCGCATGGTCACGACCGGCAAGAAGCTCGAGGGCGTCGTCGTGAAGTCCGATGCGATGAAGGACCTCGCGGTCGTGAAGATCATCTCGCCGCACGAGCCGCTCGTCGAGGCGCGCGTCGCGGAGCTCGACCCGCGCGTCGGCGAGAACGTGATGTCGATCGGCAACGCCGGCATCGGCCTCTTGTGGGCCGCGAAGGTGTGCAACGTCTCGAAGATCGGAGACCTCGCGTCGGAGACGAGCATGCTCGAGGTCGGCGACTGCGACCGCGTCGACGAGACCGACTCGCCGAAGGAGCGGCGGCGCCGCCGCGAGCAGTGCCAGGCGAAGAAGGAGGAGATCAAGAAGCACGTCGAGAACGCGCCGCAGGCGCTCGCCGTGCAGACGACGTGCGGCATCAACGGCGGCGACAGCGGCGGACCGCTGCTCAACGCGTGGGGCGAGATCGTCGGGCTCAACCAGTCGGTGCGCTTCGGCGCGAACACGCTCGCGTTCCACGTCCACGTCGCCGAGATCCGCGAGATGCTGCGCGACGTCCCCGACGAGCCGGCGACGATCATCCCGGATCCGTTCTGCGACTCCGGCGTGAACATCACGGCCGATGACTTCGACGGCGACGGCAAGGTCGACACGACGTCGGCGCCGGCGATGTCGTACGAGGGCGGCGAGATGATGCGCGGCGGCACGTACCTGATCGATCTCGACGAGGACGGCGCGGCTCCGACGGCGGATCGCCCGTTCGACCCCGAGATCGCGGTGATGTTCCAGCGCGACGCCGTGTACGTCTTCTACGACACCGACAACGACGGCGCGTGGGACGTGATGTACCGCGACGACAAGGCCGACGGCACGCCCGAGCGCGCGTACCGGATCGCGAACGGACGCGGCACGCTCGATCCGTCGCTGCTCGGCAAGAAGACGCTCGACATCACGCCGTTCAAGAAGCCGTATTCGATCGCCCGCCTCGGCGCGGCGGTCGTCGGGCTCAGCCTCGGGAAGCTCGCGTCCGAGGAGGTCATCGCGGCCGGCGATGCGCCGCGCGTCCCCGACGTGGCGCGCGCCTTCGGCGAGGAGGGCTACGCGCAGGACTCCGACGGCGACGGCAAGGTCGACACGATCTACAGCGCGCGCGAGAGCGGCGCGACGTCGGTGATGTTCGACGTGCGCTCGAAGGCGCTCGGCATGCTCAAGAACGGCGACGCCGCCGCGCCCGCGCTGAAGAGCGGGCAGCTCAGGCCGCAGTACGTGCTGCTCGATCGCCCGGCCGGCACGTGGGCGCTGTACGACACCGACGCCGACGGCACCTTCGACCTCGCGCTGTTCGGCAAGCGCCCGACCGGCGTCGACGAGCGCGAGGCGTTCCTGGGCGGCCCGGGCGTCGCGACGCACGCGTACCGCCTCGCGCCGGGCAAGCCGCCCGAGGCGCTGCGCGAGCCGATCGGCCGCAGCCTGTCGCGCGCGGACCTGTTCACCGACGCCACCGTGCGCGCGGCGTTCGAGCGCAGCTCGATGTCGCGCATGCGCGAGGGCCGCGGCGGCCTCCCCGATCCCGCCGACGGCGTGCGCGGCATCTCGACCGAGCCGTGGAAGCTCGTCGCCCTCGAGTACGACCGCCAGGTCCTCGAGCAGGTCGGCCGCAGCGGCCACGCGATCCTCGTCGATCTCGACCGCGACACGAAGAAGCTGGCCACGCGCACGCCGCGCGAGCTCGCGCGCTCGCAGGACGGCATGGACGCCGAGCTCGCGATCCTGCGCACCCACGAGCTCGCCTGGTTCTTCTACGACACCGACGACGACGGCGCCTACGACACCGTGATCTTCACGCGCGACTTCTCGAAGGGCGTCGCCGACAACATCTTCCGCCTCGACCCGACCGGCGAGAAGGTCACCGTCGACACCACCACCGGCGGCCCGCTGTTCCGCCCCGACCTGCTGAAGAAGGCCTCACCGGTCGCGAAGGAGAAGCTCGCCGCGCTCGTCGCGTCGATGAAGGTCACGATGGCCAAGCAGAAGGCCGAGGCGAAGGCCGCGAAGCAGGACGACGACGACAAGTGACCCGTGAGCCGACCTCGCGGGCGCGTTAGCCGTCGGTGAGGCGGTGCGCGAGCGGCACCCGCCTTCACGTACGATGAGCGCTGTATGCCGGCGCGTCTTACGTGGGACCAGGGGTCTGCGGTGATCGATTCCGTCGTGATGATCGGGCGCGACGCGAGCTGTCAGGTACGCGGCGAGGCGCTCGGCCTCGCGCCGACCCACTGCCGCATCGTGCGGCACGGCGGCGTCTACCGCGCCGAGCACCTCGCCGGCACGCCGACGCTGGTCAACGGCGTCTCGATCAGCGCGCGCTCGCGCGTCCTCGCCGACGGCGACCAGATCGACTGCGCCGGCTTCACGCTGCGCTTCGTCGCGCGCACCTCGTCACCGACCCTGCCGCGCGCCGACGCCGAGACCCAGCGCCTTCCGATCGCGATGGCGCGCCAGCTCGCCGGCCCGTCGAAGGCCGAGCTCGAGCGCGAGGTCGCCGAGCTCCGCGCCGAGGTCGCGCGTCTCACCGACGAGAACCGCCGCCTCCGGGGCGCCTAGCCACATCTTTTCCCCCGCCGGTCGATCCATCCCGCATGGACGACGATCGGCGTATGGCGCTGAGACTACTGGCAGCCCTGATCTGGCGCACACGCCGTCACGACTTCCACCTGTTCCGCGTCGAGCACCCGCCGGTCCCCGGCGACTTCATCGAGACGCAGCGCATCCCGCTCGGCATGCGCGCGACCGCCTGACCTGCGATGCGGTCGGCGTTCCGCGTGTCGATCGCAGCGGCGTGCGGCCGCCACGACCGCCTCCACCGCGCGCGCCTGCAGCGGCGTGATCGGCAGGTCGTCGATCAGCCGGCGATGTCGAGCTCGTAGGGTGCGTTCGGTTCGTTCGCGTGGATCGGGAGGTCGGCCCACAGGGACGCGAGGTCGAGGTCGATCGCGTCGAAGGGCTCTGCGCGAACGCGCTGCTCGCCTTCGTGAACGGCGACCGTGAGCCACATGCCGTCGTGGAGGCGCAGGACCTCGAGCGTGCGGTCGTGCGGATGGAGCAGCCAGACGTGCGCGACCTGCTGGGCCGCGTAGATCGGTAGCTTCCGCGCGCGGTCGAGCCGCTGCGTCGAGCGCGACAGCACCTCGCACACCCAGTCGGGTCGGATCGTGAACCCCGGGACGTCCTCGACGATGGGCATGTGTTCGCGCCGCCACCCGGCCAGATCGGGCACGAGTACCTTGCGGCGCTGGTCGAAGTGGAGCTCCGGCTCGTCGAGGAGGATCCAGCCGCCGGGGCCGCCGCGGCCGCGCTTGAACGGTGGTCCGAGCTCGTCGCCGAGGTTCGAGGCCACGGAGGTGTGCGGCCCGGCGGGTCGCGGCGACAGGAACAGCTCTCCGTCGATCAGCTCGGCGACCTTGTGCTCGGGGGCGTCCAGGATGTCCTGGTACGTCGCGCAGCGCCGCTCCTGTCCCCACTCCGACCTCCTCTCCTGCCTCTCGGACATGGACCGACCGTAGCATGAGGACTCCGACGGGGTACTGCGAGGTCGTCTAGCCGCGCGAGAAGGTGATCTTCTTGATCGTGACGTCGTCCTTGGGGCGCGCGGCCTTGGGGTCGTTGCGGCCGCAGGTGTCACAGACCTTGGGGACGGCGGCGATCTGCTTCACGAGATCGAGCTCGGCGCACTTGCCGAAGATCGTGTGCTTGTCGTTGAGGAAGCGGGTGGCGACCTCGGTGATGAAGAACTGGCTGCCGTTGGTGGCGGGGCCGGAGTTGGCCATGGCGAGAGAGCCGGGCTCGAAGGCAAGGCCGTTCCGGACCTCGTCGGCGAAGTCGTAGCCCGGGCCGCCGGTGCCCTGGCCGAGCGGGTCGCCGGTCTGGAGCATGAAGCCGGGGATCACGCGGTGGAAGATGATGCCGTCGAAGAACGGCTTGCCGACCATGACGTCCTTGGTCCGCGGGTGCTTCCAGGGCTTCTTGCCCGTGGCGAGCCCGACGAAGTTCGCGACGGTCATCGGCGCCTTGTCCTCGAACAGGTCGCAGTGGAACGTGCCCAGCGACGTCTCGATCGTGGCCTTCAGCTGGCCCTTGCCGGCGAGGTCCTTGACGTAGCCGGCGAGGTCGTCGGCCCTGGGCGGGCGCACGTCCTTCGCGGGATCGGGCGCGGCGTCGGTGGCGCGGTTGCAGGCGGCGAGCGCGAGCAGGAGCAGCGTGGTTCGCATGACCGCGCGACGATACCCGAGGTCGGCGGCGCTAGGTCTCGGCGAAGATCCGGCGGACGCCGTCGCCGACCTCGTGGTTGAGGCGGCCGCCGAGCGAGCCGATCACGAGGTCGCGCTCGCCGACGCGGAGGCGCCACGTGGCGATCGAGGAGGACGAAGCGGCGTCGTGGAGCTCCTCGTCGACGATCGATGCGGCGAGATCGACGGGGTCGTGGCCGGCGCCGGCGAGGAGGTCGCCCGACGGCGTCGCCACGACGAGCGTCTGGACCTGCAGGCGGGTGCGGTGGGCCTCGAGCAAGAGCCCGAGGGCTTCAGACGGGAGCTCGCTGCGGACCTGTCGGCGTTCCTGCATGGCGCGATGGTCGTCGCAGCGCGGCGTGGGGCCAAGTTTCGGGCGGAGGAGCACGCCGGCGTGGCGCACGGCGAAACGGAGCGCGTGGGGCCGGCGGAGCACGGAGCGACGGCGACGAACTGCGGCTGATCACGGCAGAGGCGCGCGGGCCGATCGCTTGCACGCGGGGCGGCGCATGTCGAAACATGTCGTACTCGCGTTGATCGCGGCGGGATGTGGCGTCGTCGCGCAGGACGACGCCGACGAGGGGACGGCGGCGCCGGCACCGCTCGAGCGCCCGCCGCGGCTGGTGCCACCGGCGTCGTACGTGCTGGCTCCGGATGGGGCCACGCAGCTGACGCTCGAGCAGGCGGGCATCCTCAAGCCCGACGGCCGCCGCTGGGCGCTCGTCCTCGGGAAGGCGCTGTTCTGGGACCAGCAGGCGGGCAGCGACGGCAACGCGTGCGCGAGCTGCCACGCGATGGCCGGCGCCGATCTCAGGATCCGGAACCAGCTCTCGCCCGGGATCGACGACGAAGCGTTCGCGCCCGACGGAGACACGGCGTTCGGCAACGCGCTCGGGCGGATGCCGTCGGGCGCCGTCGCGCGCCCGAACTACAGGCTCACGCCGGCGGACTTCCCGCTGCTGAAGCTCACCGACAAGCGCGACCGCAACTCGGCGATCGCGTCGATCACGAACGATGCGATCTCGTCGCAGGGCTCGTTCGCGTCGACGTTCGTGCGCGTGCGCATCGGCGGCCACGACCGCTGCGAGCCGGCGGACAGCCCGTTCCAGGTCGACGGCGCGAACGTGCGCCAGGTCGAGCCGCGCAACACACCGACGGTCATCAACTCGGCCTTCTTCCACGCCAACTTCTGGGACGGCCGCGCGAACAACACGTTCAACGGCGTCGGCACGTTCGGGATGCGCGACATCCACGGCGATCGCGACAAGCGGCTGATCGTGCTCGACCACGGGCAGGCGCGGCTCGGGTACGTGCAGGTCAAGAATGCCAGTCTCGCGTCACAGGCAGTCGCGCCGCCCACGAGCGCACTCGAGATGTCGTGTTCGGGCCGCACGTTCCCCGACATCGGGCGCAAGCTGCTGCGCGCGCGCCCGCTGGCCGAACAGCGCGTGCACCCGCAGGACAGCGTGCTCGGCCCGTACGCCCGCGCCTCGGGCAAGGGGCTGAAAACACAGTACGACTACGAGTGGCTGATCAAGAATGCCTTCGACGAGAAGTACTGGAGTGCGGGCGGGAAGTGGCGGATCGAGAAAGGCACGCTGGTCGCGGACCCCAAGGGCCACTCGCAGATCGAGATGAACTTCTCGATGTTCTGGGGACTCGCGATCATGATCTTCGAACAGACCCTCGTGTCGGACCAGAGCCGGTTCGACG
Source organism: Deltaproteobacteria bacterium (assembly GCA_019637375.1). GTDB lineage: Bacteria > Myxococcota_A > Polyangia > Haliangiales > Haliangiaceae > JABFXX01. Next base: position 107,758 of record JAHBVW010000002.1, read on the forward strand.
ACTGGTTCGAGAGCTGCAAGCCCGCCGTCGCGAACCCCGGCGATCCGACCGCCGTGCCGATCGCGAATCCGGTGGTGACGTGCACGAGCGGCGCGCCCGATCCGACCGCGCACGGCTTCACGGCGCAGGAGGCGCTCGGCTTCGGCCTGTTCAACAACGGCGGCGTCCCGATCCGCAACGCCGGCAGCCCCGCGTGCAGCGGCTGCCACCCGGTGACGAACCCGAACGCGAGCCCGCTCGTGTTCCCGGTGTTCTCCGAGGCGGCGTTCCAGGCGGGCCAGACGTTCGTTCCCGTCGAGCGCTCGCGCGTCGACGACCCGGGCTTCCCGCAACCGTTCGAGATCCAGGGCGGCTCGCACGACCGCGGCTTCTTCAACCTCGGCCTCCGCCCCGCGCGCCAGGACCTCGGCAACGGGCGCCCCGACCCGTACGGCAACCCGCTGTCGATCGCGCGCACGTTCCTCCTCGAGCAGGCGGGCATCGACGTGCCCGATCCGTCGGGCATCGCGAACCGCTGCACGACGCCGACGCTCGTCGAGCCGGGCGGCACGCCGCCGTATCCGGGCTGCGAGAACCTCGACAAGCCGCCGCCGCGGCTCGACCTCGCCGGCGAGCGGCTGCTCGTCGACGGCACGTTCAAGACGCCGTCGATCCGCAACGTCGGCCTGACGCCGCCGTACTTCCACTACGGCGGGTACAGCAACCTGCGCAGCGTCGTCGAGGTCTACGCGCGCGGCGGCAGCAAGCGCAACAAGCATCCGGAGGTCCCCGACGCGACCGGCGACTGGTCCGGCACCGGCGCGCGCGGCAACGAGGGCGCGCCCGCGGGCCCGCACTTCGGCACGAACGTCGACTTCTTCATCCGCGACATCAAGTCGACCGACGAGCAGATCGACGCGCTCGTGGCCTTCATGCTGACGGTGACCGACCCGCGCGTGCCGTGCGACATGGCCCCGTTCGATCACCCGGAGATCACGCTGACGAACGGACACGAGGCCGACCACTGCGACGGCGACGAGGCCGAGGACCGCACGTTCGTGCTGCCCGCGGTCGGCGCCGGTGGCTACAGCGGCCAGAAGGCGAAGTACTGCATCCCGAACGCCGGCGACCTGTTCGCGCCCGGCATGGGCGCCCGCCGCGGCGAGTACAAGTAGCGTCAGGCTCGTACGCGCTTGGTGAGCGCGACGGCGAGCTCCCACACCTTCCAGACGACGATGCCCGCGACGACCGCGAGCGCGACCATGAGGGCGCCGTGGGGGATGCCGACCTTCAGGAGGACGAGCTCGACCTGGTGGTCGGTGAGGTAGATGAAGAGGGAGGCGCTCGCGATCACGGTGATGACGCGGCCGACGAGGAGGGGAAGGGAGACGCGGCGGCACGCGAGGAGGAAGGCGGTCGCGACGAACGGGAAGAACAGGTAGTCGTCGCTCTTCCACGCGAAGTCGGCGAACGCGAGGGCCGCGAGCGCGAGGACGACGAGCTTGCGAGGGCGCGTGGTCGCGTGGATCAGCGTCCAGCCGAGGAAGACCGCGCCGAGGTAGCGCTGGGGGACGCGGTCGGCGAGGTGCGTGGTGTCCCAGAGGTAGGGCGCGGCGACGGAGACGGCGGTGAAGGCGAGCGTGGCTCCGACGAGGAGCTGGAAGGGGTCACCGGCGATCGCGCGGCGGACCCGCGGGATGGAGAGGAGGAGCGCCAGCACCACGAAGCACTGGAGGAGGACGTCGATGTACCAGAATCCGATGCCGCTCACGCGGGAGTCGTCACTGACCAGGTTATTCGAGAGCAGGAGTCCCGGTAACTTGGGGAGTCGCATCGCGGTATTGACGATCAGCGAGTACAACACCGTTGGAATCGCGATCTTCGCGAACAGGCGCACGACCGGAGCGACGCCGTCGGCCTGCGTGATCTGGGGTGCGAGGTAGCGGCCGAAGCTCATGCCGGACACGACGAACAGCGCGATCACCGAGCCCGCGAGGTTCGGCAGCTCGAAGTGGCCGACGACGACGGCGACGATCGAGATCGCGCGCAGGAGGACGGACGCGTCGACGCTGGTCCAGCGGCTGCGCGTCGCCTGGCCCGCGCGGGCGAGCGCGCGGATCGGCATGCGCTCCCAGCCGTCGGGGAGGCGGCCGAGGAGCTCCTCGAGCCTCACCGACGCCTCGATGAACGACAGCGAGTCGCCGCCGAGCTCGACGAAGCTGGCGCCGGTGTCGATGTGCGTCCGCCCGAGGATCGCGCGCCAGTCGGCGGCGATGCGCGCCTCGGTCGGGTCGAGCTCTTGCCCGCCGGGCCCGCTGGGCGCGGCCGGCTCGTCGCCGGGCAGCGCGCGCAGCGCGGCGCGATCGAGCTTGCCGTTGGGGAGGAGCGGCAGGCGCTCGAGCCAGGTGAACCGGGCCGGCACCATGTACGCGGGCGCGGTGGCGGTCATCGCCGCGCGGACCTCGGAGGTCGCGCCCGTGCCGACGAGGTACGCCGCGAGGCGGCTCTCGCCGTCGGGCATCTTCTCCGCGAGCACGACGGCATCCGTGACCGCGGAGAGCCGCAGCAGCTGCGCGGTGACGTCGGCGAGCTCGACGCGGAAGCCGCGGATCTTCACCTGATCGTCGAGGCGGCCCTCGATCACGATCGCGCCGTCCGCGCGCCGGTGCCCGACGTCGCCGGTCAGGTACAGGTCCCCGACGAACTTCGCGTTCGTCAGCTCGGGATCGCCGCGGTAGCCCGCGGACAGGTACCGCGTGCGGATCGCGATCTGGCCGCGGGCGAGCGCCGGCAGCGGCGCGAGGGCGTCGTCGATGACGAGCAGCTCGACGTCGTCGATGCCGCGGCCGATCGGCACGGTCTCGCCGGAGGCGTCGGTCGCCGGGTCGTAGACGTGGTGGCCCATCGCCTGCGGCGTCTCCGTCGAGCCGTAGAAGTTGACGACCTGCACCGACGGCGCGACGGCGCGCAGCTCGTCGGCCTGTCGCGGGCGCAGCTTGTCGCCGCCGGAGCACACGAAGCGCAGCGCGGCGAGCGCACCGCGACCGCGGCGCCCGGCGCACGCGATGCGCGCGAGCTGCGGCGTGACGTGCGCGTGCGTGATGCGCGCCTCCGCGAGCCACGCGTACAGCTGTGCGGGATCGAGCACGGTCGCGGGCGGCGGGATGTGCAGCGCCGCGCCCGTCGACAGCGGCACGAACACGTCGCGCAGCACCGGATCGTGGCCGAGCCCCGACAGCATCGAGAAGCGGCAGCTCGCGTCGACCTCGAAGCGGCGCGCGTACCAGTCGATGAAGTGCACGAGCGGCGCGTGCGCGGTGGCGATGCACTTCGGCGTGCCGGTCGTGCCGGACGTGAACAGGAGGTAGGCGATCGATCCCGGGCTCGCCCCGTCGAGGCGCGCGTCGCGCACGGCCGCCGTGCCCAAGAGCTCGTCGAAGCCGGCGTCGTCGAAGTGCAGCACGTCGCGCGGGAACGCCGGCATCTCGCCGTGCGTGCCGAACGCGACGCACCGCCCCGGCGCGAGCACGCCGAGCAACAGCTCGATGCGCTCGCGCGGGTAGGCGGCGTCGAGCACCGCGAACGTGAGGCCGGCGCGCAGGCACGCGAGCATGCCGACGACGAGCTCGCCGGACCGCCGCGCGTAGAGGGCGACGACGTCGTCGTCGCCCGGTTGCGCGAGGAGCTGCAGCGCGAGCGCACGGCTCGCCGCCTCGACCTGCTCGTACGACCACGCGCCCCGCGGATGCACGATCGCCGGCGCGCGCGGATGCCTGCGCGCCGCCTCGAGGAACGCATCGAAGATGCGTGGCGACGCGTCCGCGTCGGCGACCGCGAGCTGCTGGGACGTCACCATGGCGGGTGACGGCGAGGATAAGGTGGTTCGATCGGCAGCATCATGCGAGGCGCCAGGATGTGCGCAACTGCAACACGCGCGCCGACCAGGTTAAGCCCACCTCACACGCAGCTGGAAGCCGCACCGACCACGAAACGTTTCACGCGTGCAGCATCTTCACCTGCGCCGACGAGCCGGTGTTATCCCGGGTCCGCGCGCCGACGCGGGACGACACGCGCCGCCGGGAACGTGGGATCCACGTCGCGCTCGAGGTGCCGGCGCTCGCCGATGTAGAAGAGCGGCTCGCCCACGATCGCGAGCAGGCCGAGCCCGACGGTCGCGGCGATCCCGAACGAGAACACCTGGTAGCCGTACGCGTGGTCGAGCTTGCGCGCCGCGAGCGAGGCGAGCGGGAGGATGCTCGCGAGCGGCAGCAGCACGGCGGCGAGGCCGAGCTTGTAGCCGGCGCCGTAGTCGCGACGCCGCGTCCGCCACCACGCCCCGACGAGGATCGCGAACGCGACCAGCGCCCAGCCGCCGCCCTCGGCGTAGTGGCTCGTGAACGGCGCGTCGTCGGCCGAAACCGCGCGGTTCGCCGGGAGGAAGTAGCCGGCCGCCGCGACGAGGACGGCCGCGACGATCGCGGCGTGCAGCACCTCGCGCGCCAGCGCGCGCGCACCGGTCAGCTCGATCTCATCGAGGTACCGCGGTTCGGACATCCCGCTTAGTCTAGCGGGTCGCGGCGCAGATCGATCGTGTAAGGCCCGGCCTCCGGCCAGTGCCCGTTCGCCGCGACCTCGCCGTCGCGCGTCGCGACGCGGATACGCTCCTGGCGGCGGGCGAACGCCTCGGCGTCGTCGCGCGGCAGCTCCGGATACGGGCCGCCGCCCGGCCGCCACGACCACAGCTCGACGCGCTGCGCCCGGCCGCCCCAGCTCCACTCGACGACGAGCGGGTCGGTGACCGGCAGGTCCGGGTGGAACCCGGGGCTCGGCTGATAGATGCGCCGGCGGACGCCGACCGCATGCGCGTCGCCGAGCGCGCGCAGGTACGCCCACCTGCCGCCGATCGCGATGCGCTCGGGGCCGCGCCCGTCGAGCGAGACCTCCCAGCGCTGCGTGGACGCGTCGACGAACCGGGCACCCGCGCGCTCCTGCGAGGCGACGTCGCCGACGAGCGGCCAGAACTCGAGCGCGGGGCGCAGCTCGAGCGTCGCGTCGCCGAGGTGACACGTGATGCCGGTCGGCCGCCACGCGAGCAGCTCCGCGCGCAGCTGCGCCGGCATGCCGAGGCCGTGCTCGTCGAGGTCGCCGAGGACGTGGCGCAGGTCGCGCAGCAGCGCCGACGGCAGCGCGAACCGATCGTGGAGCTCGTCGTGCCAGTCGACGAGCGGCTCGCGGTAGTGCGCGACGACGAGGCGCGCGACGATCGAGCGGAACAGGCACGCGAGCGCGGCGAGCATCGCGGGCCGCTCCGGCATGCGCACCGCGCGCAGCTCGACGAGACCCATCCGCCCGTGGCGCGTGCCGTGCGCCGCGACGTGCGGGTTCCACAGCTTCTCGACGTTGAGCTCCGCCCGGTGGGCGTTGCCCGACGCGTCGACGAGCAGCGGCGCGAGCGCCTGCCACAGCGTCTCGGGCGGCAGCTCGCCGCGGTCCGCGAGACGCTCGAGCCACGCGAGCGCGACCTCGAGCTCGTCCCAGCGCTCGCGGTTGCCCTCGTCGGGGCGCGGGCTCTGCGACGCCGATCCGACGCACTCGCTCGCGAACCAGTACGACAGCGACGGGTGGTTGTTGACGTAGCGGACCAGCGCCGGCAGCACGTGCGGGTAGCGCACGAACGGGCTCGCCTCCGGCGTCGGCCCGCCGAGCGACAGCTGCCCGCCGCCGCCCGAGTCGACGACGTCGCCGTTCCAGCGGTAGCGCGTCGGCGACAGCCCGGCGGCCGCCGCGGCGGACCAGATGCGCTCCGCCTGCGCCGCGAGGTCGGCGACGCTCGCGCACGGCGCCATGTTCACCTCGACGACGCCGGGGTCGGGCGTGACGCTCAGCCAGCGATCGCCGGCGAGCTCCTCGGGCGGCATCGCCGGCTCGGAGTCGATGCTGCCGATCACGCTCGGGCCGTCGCCGCCGTCGCGCCAGCGCACGCCGAACGCGAAGCGCGGCGCGGTCTCGTCGGGATACTGGCGCCCGACGACGCGCATCACGCGCGCACCGGGGAGGTCGCGCGCGAACGCGGTGGCCAGCGCGTGGGCGCGCGCGAGCTTGTCGTCGCCCTCGGCGCTGCCGCTCCACGCGGGCGCGAGCGAATCGGGCCGCGTGAACGTCGGCTCGGCGCCGACCCACACGGTGACGTTGCGGCGCGCGAGCAGCTCGTCGTGCACCGCGAACGACGCGGCGAGGTCGCTCACGTCGGCCGTCACTTCGTCGCCCAGTCCTCGGCGCGTGGCATCGGCACACCGACGTCGACGCGGCGCAGGTCGAGCGTGTACGGCTGCTCGGGGTGCGGCGGCACCGCGCGCGCCTGCAGCGGCCACGGCGTCGGCCCCTCGAGGACGAAGCGCTGCGCGCGCCGCGCCGCCGCCTCGACGCCCGTCAGCGGTGCCGCGTCGAACGCCCGGCCCTCGGGGTGCCACACGTGGTACGAGCCGCCGGCGACGCCGCGCCGCGCCCACGTGTCGACGATGTCGATGCGCAGCGGGTGGTGGATCCCGAAGTGCGGGTGCAGCGCGTGCGGCGGGCACCACGCACGGAAGCGCACGCCGCCGACGCGCGTGTCGCGGCCGGCGCCGTCGCGCATCGGCACGAGCGCGCGGTTGACGGCGACGACGTAGCGCTCGGGATCGAGGCCGCGCGCGCGCAGCTCGATGCGCTCCATCGACGAGTCGACGTAGCGCGCCGTGCCCGCCTGCGTCGTCTCCTCGCCGAGCACGTGCCATGGCTCGATCGCGTTGCGGATCTCGAGCGTGCCGCCGCCGCCGGCGAGCGCGCCGACGAGCGGGCAGCGCAGCTCGACGAACGGGCGGAACGCCTCGGCGGGCAGCGCGACGCCGCGCGCGGCGAGGTGCGCGAGGACGTCCTCGAAGTCGCGCCACATGAAGTAGGGCAGGAGGAAGCGATCGTGCAGCGCCGCGCCCCAGCGCACGAGCTCGTGCCGGTACGGCTCGGCGGTGAACGACGCGACGAGCGCGCGCACGAGGATCGCCTGCGCCGCGGCCATGCGCGGGTGCGGCGGCATCTCGAACGCGCGCAGCTCGACGAGGCCCTGCCGGCCGTACGGCGTCGCCGGATCGAACAGCTTGTCGATCGAGATCTCCGCGCGGTGCGTGGAGCCGGCGACGTCGACGAGGAGGTGCCGCAGGAGCGCGTCGACCTGCCACGGCGGCGGCGCCTCGTGCAGGCGCGGCAGCGCGAGCTCGAGCTCGTACAGCGCGTCGTGGCGCGCCTCGTCGAGGCGCGGCGCCTGCGACGTCGGCCCGACGAACAGCCCCGTGAACATGTACGACAGCGCCGGGTGGTGCTGCGCGAACGCGACCAGGCTCGCGAGCAGATCGGGCCGGCGCAGCCACGGCGACGCCGACGCCTGCGGCCCGCCGACGGTGATGTGGTTGCCGCCGCCCGATCCGGCGGCGCGCCCGTCGAGCATGTAGCGCTCGGCGGTGAGGCCCGACGCGAGCGCGGCGTCGAACACCGTCTGGTGCAGCTCCGCGATCTCGCGCGAGCTCGCCGCCGGCGGCAGGTTGACCTCGAGGACGCCCGGGTCCGGCGTCACCGCGAAGCGGCGCATCGCGGCGGCGGGCGGCGGCGCGTAGCCCTCGACGTGGAGCGCGACGCCGACGGTCGCGCGCGCCGCATCGAGCGCGGCGACGAGCTCGCAGAAGTCGTCGAAGCGCGGCACCGGCGGCACGAACACCCACAGCTGCCCGTCGCGCGGCTCGACGACGAGCGCCGTGCGCAGCCCGCTCCACGCCACCGGCGGCGGCGCCTGCTTCGCGGCGCGCACGCCCGTCGCGAGCTGGCCCTCGTCGGAGGCATCGCGCCTGGGATCGGCGAAGTCGGGCGCATCGCCCCACGTCACCGGCGGCGCGCCGCCCATCACGCTGCCGAGCGGCAGGCGCAGGCCGGCGGGGCTGTCGCCGGCGAGGAGGAACACGTGCTCGCGGCGCAGCTGCCAGCGCTCGGTGACCCAGCCGCCGGGCGAGCGCGCGAGCGGCAACACCCACGCGACCGCGCGGCCGGCGCCGCGATCGAGCACCTTCGCGAGGCGGCGGCGCTCCTCGGGATCGTCGAGCCCGGCGGTGCGCGGATCGATCGCGGGCGGCAGCTCCGCCTCGCTGCGCACGACGTCCCACGGGTCCTCGTACGCGCCGTGCAGCTCGGGCGCGACCGCGAGGGCGCGCGCGATCGCCTCGGCGACGCGCTGCGCGGCGTCGACGGTGCCGTCGTCGGGCAAGAGGCGCTCGGGCCACAGCGCCGTGCCGTCGCGCCGGCCGATCACGTCGAGCGCCCAGCGCGGCAGGCTCTCGCCCGGGTAGAGCTTGCCCATGCGGTGCAGCACGAGGCCGCCGGGCGCCATGCGGTCGCGCAGCGTCGCCGCGAGCCGGCGGCCGCGCCGCCACTTGTCCTCGCCGACCGCGCCGCCCTGCCACTCCTCGCGGTCCTGGCCGTCGCGCGCGGTGAACGTCGGCTCGCCGCCGATCCACACGTCGAGGCCGGCCGCCGCGAGCGCCGCGTCCGCGGCATCGCCCGCGGCGCCGAGCTGCGTCCACACCTCCTCCGCGTACGGCGACGTCGGGCGCGCTTCGTGGCCGAGGCGCGCGATCGCCGTCGAGAAGCTGACGTCGCTCGCCGCCACGTCGCTCGTGCCGTCGAGCGGCGCCGCGTGCGAGGGCGACGCCGTCGCGGCGAGCGCGACGTGGCCCTCGCCGGTGAGGAGGCCGCTCGTGCCGTCGAAGCCGATCCAGCCGGCGCCGGGCACGTACGCCTCGGCCCACGCGTGCAGGTCGACGACGTCGCGCGACACGCCGCGCGGCTCGTCGGGGATCATGCCCTCGTCGGCGAGCTGCACGAGGTAGCCCGACACGAAGCGCGCCGCGACGCCGCGCTGCCGCATGAGCGCGACGAGCAGCGCCGCCGAGTCGCGGCAGCTGCCGCGGCCGTTCGCGAGCGTGTCCTCGGGCGTCCACACGCCGGGCTCGTCGCGGATGACGTACGCGACGCGCTCGCGCACCAGCGCGTTCAGCTGCACGAGCGTGCCGACGGTGTCGCCCTTGTACGGGAGTGCGTCGAGCAGCTCGGTCGCGCGCCGCCCGAGCCGATACGCGGGGTCGCCGGCGTCGAGGTACGGCGCGAGCTCGGCCTCGAGGCGATCGAAGTAGGTGAACGGGAGCGAGCGCGCGCGATCGTCGATGAAGAAGTCGAAGGGGTTCACCGGGCGCACGTCGATCGCGAGCTCGACGAGCAGATCGAGCTCGCGCACCGGCGCGCCGGCCTTGAACGTCAGGCGCGCGACGTGGTTGCCGTGCGGATCGCGCTGCCACATCACGCGGTGCGCGTCGTCGGCGCCGCCCACCTTCAGGGCGTAGCTCTCGATGCGCGCCCGCACGTGGTCGGCGGGCCGGAGGCGCACGACGTGGGGCCCGAGGAGGGCGGGGCGCGGGTACGTGTAGCGGCTGCGGTGCTGGATCAGGACGCGCACCGCGGCTTTCTACCGCGCGGTCACCTTCTTGGGGCGCCGAGCCGCAACTTCTGGTGCTCGGCGAGCGTGCAGCGGTCCTGCACGACGACGAGGCCCTCCGCCTCGAGTGCGCGCGCGGCCTCGTCGTTGCGGATGCCGAGCTGGAACCACACCGTGCGCGGCCGCGGCGACATCGCGAGGATCTCCGGGACGTGCGCGGGGATGAGCTCGGGCCTGCGGAACACGTCGATCATGTCGATGGGCTCGTCGAGCTCCGCGAGCGTCGCGCGCACGCGCTCGCCGAACATCTCGCGACCGGCGAGCTTGGGATTCACGCCGATCACGCGATAGCCCGCATCGTGCAGGTACTCGGGGACGTAGAACGCCGCCTTCTCGGGCGCGTCGTTGATGCCGAGGATCGCGATCGTCGGCGAGCTCTCGAGGATCGCGCGTACGTCGGGCACTTTTTCCATGGGCGCCACACTACCGTCAAGGGAATGGCAGTTGCGGGCGCTTCGATGCATAGTGCGGCCCTCATGCGTCGCACCCTGCTGCTCCTGGCTGCCCTGTTCTGTACTGCCTGCAAGACAGGTAACGACGCCTCGAACGGCTCGACGGGGAGCGGCACCTCGGGCACGACGCCGAAGGCCGAGTCGGGCTCGTCGGACGCCAAGCAGGGCAGCGGCTCGGCGACCGCCGACGTCAAGGCCGACGTCCCGAAGACGCCGGCGGAGCCGCCTCCGCCGCCGGGCCACGACTTCACGCCGACGGCGAAGGCGCTGCTGGTCGTCGGTGCGTGCGGCGACGGCGATCGTCCGGATGCGGTTCCGGAGGCGCTGCTGGCGAAGCACTGCGCCGGCGTGAAGGTCGCGCAGACCGACTACCTCGAGAAGTGGGTGAAGCCGGCGAGCGCGTGGTTCAAGGAGAAGGTGCCCTCGGGCCTGCCGAAGAAGGTGGTGTATCCGTTCGCCGGCGGCGACCTGTCGACGGCGCTCACCGTGTATCCCGACGCCGACGAGATCACGACGATGTCGCTCGAGCCCGCCGGCGATCCGCGTACGCTCGACGCGCTCACCGGCGGCAAGAAGACGGCGAAGCCGAGCCAGAAGTTCGAGAAGGCGCTGTCGACGATCCAGTACGAGCTGAAGTTCCTGTACCGCGTGAACTTCAGCAACACGAGCAACATGATCGACGCGATGCGCGCCGGCGGCCTGCCGACGAACCTCGTGTTCGCGCTGTCCGCGCTGAAGATCCACGGCTACGAGGTCACGTCGGTGCGCTACTTCCGCCTCGAGACCGACGGCACGATCCACTACCTCGACAGCGACGAGGTCGGGAAGGCGCCGGACCCGGCGACGACGGCGGACGCGACGCGCAACCGGATCTTCGCGAACGCGGAGATCCGCTTCAAGAAGCCGGGCGGGCGCCAGCAGATCTTCCGCCACCTGCAGGTGAACCTCGCGAACGAGGAGAAGAACGGCCAGCTGCCGCCGATCAAGGAGGACGGCCGCATCCTCAAGCACCTCGAGGCGAAGGGGAAGATCGCGGCGATGACGAAGGCCGCGAGCTACCTCCTGTCGTGGGACTCGTTCTCGATGATGCGCGACTACCTGACGGATCACGTCGAGTGGATGGTCTCGGATGCGACGGGCGTCGCGCCGAAGTGGGGCAAGCCGAAGGGCTTCGAGTACGAGACGTACGGGACGTTCAACGGCGCGCACCTGCAGATCGGCGGCAGCATCGGCGGCAACTGGAAGGCCGAGTTCGCCGCGCAGCCCAAGCGCGAGATCCCGTTCCGCTTCGGCTACTACGACAAGGACGAGAAGAACCACCTCGTCATCATGCGAAAGAAGTCGTAGCCCGACCTACAGTCGGAACGGTGCCGCGCTCGATGGATCTCGCGCGCGGATCTCGGTGAGCATGATCGGTATGGTCGATGCCGTGTGTCCACGCTGCAGCGGCGTGGTGCCGCTGCTCGTGGGGCGTCCGCGCGTTACGGACGGGAGCGTGGAGGTGTGGCACCCCGAGTGCTGGGAGCTGCGCGACGTGCCCTTTCTCCCGCCGGTGGCGGAGGTCATCGCCGTCGAGGCGCCCGTCGCGGCGCCGCGCCGCAGGTGGAAGCTGCCGCAGCTCCCGCGGCTCCCCGGCGACGCGGTGTCGCGCGTGATCGGCGGCGGCATCGCGGCGACGACGCTCGGCGCCGCCGTGCTCGCGGCGATCACGCTGTACCCGCGCACGCCGGATGCGCTCGCCGCGGCGAACGACGCCGACTTCGCGAGCGACGCCGGCGCCGCGTCGCTGATGCGCAGCGCGACCAGCGCGCGCGAGCCGAAGGCGCTGGTGAAGGCGAAGCGGTGGGAGACGCTCGAGGAGCGCTGGCCGATCCCGACGGAGAACGGCGTCGCGCTCGACGAGGACTTCCCGTCGCTGACCGGCTGGATCCACCCGGTGACCGCGTCGCGCGAGCTGATGCCCGAGGACACGCCGCGCTGGTTCGGCGCCGGGCGCACGGGCGTCTCCGGACGCCCCGAGTGCGGCCTCGGCCACTGCGGCGTCGACCTCGACGGCCCGCGCGGCCGCCCCATCGTCGCCGTCGCCGCGGGCGTCCTCGTGCGCGTCGAGCACCACGAGCTCGGCGCCGACGGCCTGTCGGGCCGCTACGTGCGCATCCAGCACGACGACGGCACGCTCACCGCCTACATGCACATGGACGAGATCGCCGACGGCCTCCGCGAGGGCGACCGCATCCAGCGCGGCCAGTTCGTCGGCACCCTCGGCGCCACCGCCGTCGGCTCGACCCCACCGCACCTCCACTTCCACCTCGAGATCCCGAACGACAAGAAGGCGCGCGGCGACATCTCCAACACCCACTTCACCAACCCCGCCCCCTTCCTCGTGCGCTCCTCGGTGATCCCCCTCTTCGATCACCGCCGCCCCCTCAAGCCCGCGTTCTGATCACAGCTCGACCTCGCCGCAGGCTCGAGCCGCTCGTTCGCGCATCACAGCTCGAGCTCGCCGCAGGCTCGCGCCGCTCGTTCGTGCATCACAGCTCGAGCTCGCCGCAGGCTCGAGCCGCTCGTTCGCGCATCACAGCTCGAGCTCGCCGCAGTAGGTGCCGGTGAAGGCGCCGCGGACGGCGATGCGCTTGTTGCGGTAGGCGCCGAGCTTGGGCTCGAAGGTGAAGCGGTCGCGGACGCAGATCGTGACGAGATCGCCGGGGTGCTTCGGCGTCTCGCCGGCGAGCGAGAGGCTGCCGCCGGTCTGCGTCCACGCGTCGATCGCGACGCCGCGGCCGGTGGCGCCGGCGAACGCGCGGGCGCCGAGCTCGCCGGTGGGGACCGCGCGCGGCTCCTTCGCGAGGAGCTGCGCGCACGTCGCGCCGGCGCGATCGAAGACGTGCACCTCGTACGTCGCGCGCTCGGAGCCGGCGCGGCGCACGGTGCGTGCGAGGCCGTGGGTCATCGCGGGCAGCGGCTGATCGTCGACGAGGATCTCGAGCGGTGCGCAGCTGCCCTGCGGCGGCGTGCGGTCCTCGCGCCCGCCGGAGCAGGCGGCGCACGCGAGCAGCAGCGCGGGCGCGGCGGCCTGCAGCGCGGGCGCGGCGATGCGCGGCAGGATCGCGGCGGCCTGCAACGCACGAGCGGCGCCGTGCTTACGCGAGCTCGGTGACACGCACCGACGGTAGCGTGATCGCGGGGGCCTGCAACGCTCGAGCGGCGCCGTGCTTACGCGAGCTCGGTGACACGCACCGACGGTAGCGTGATCGCGACATCGCTGTCGCGACGCGCCTCCGCGCAGACGGTGCGCGGCCGGCAAGTGCGCGTCTCCGCTGGATCCGGCGTGGCGCCGGCCTTGCTCGAACGCTCGCTCGTGCGACGCCCCGCGCTCGTCTTCCTCCTCGCGACCCTCGCGACCCTCGCGACCCTCGCGCGCGTGGCGCACGCCGGCCGCGAGGACGACTACGACGCGGTCATGGGCTTCGAGCTCGGCCCCACGCTCGGGGCGAGCGGCGCGCTCGGCGAGCGCGTGCAGCCCTCGTTCGGCGGCAACTTCCGCATCGGGATGCGCTTCGGGCGCGCGGGTGTCGAGCTGCGCGTCGGTGCGCGCGGTGCCGAGCTCGATCGCACGCTGACGATGGATGCGATCGGTGCGCCGGCGATCGTGGCGTACCGCGCCGGCGTCGCGTACTACCCGGTCGTCACGCGCTGGTTCCAGCTCCTCGCGCACGGCGAGCTGAGCTTCGGCGGCGTCGGCGGCACGCACGACGTGCAGAAGCCGTGCGCGCTCGAGGAGGAGTGCCCGGGCGGCGTGCGCGTCGAGTCCGAGAGCGTCTCGTTCCGCGGCTACGGCTACCACGCCGGCCTCACGGCGCAGCTCCACCTCCGCAAGCGCCACCACCACCAGCACGCGGCGCTGTGGTCGTCGCTCACGGCCTCGCACCTGCGCTTCCGCTTCGACACCCAGACGGTGAGCGGCGGCGTGCTCGAGCTCGCGTTCGGAGTCGCCGTTGCGTTCTAGCGCGCTCGTCCTCGTCCTCCTCATGCTCGGGGCCGTCGACGCGCGCGCCGAGGCCCTCGGCGGCAGCGAGCCGTCGATCGTGATGTTCCGCGCCCGCTTCGCGATCGCACCGGCACCCGGCGAGGCGCCGGCCGGCGGCGAGCAGCTCGGGCTCGACCTGCAGGTGCGGGCGCTGTCGTTCGGGTGGGGGCGCGGCGCGCTGCGCCACCGCATCGAGGTGAGCGCGATCGAGGCGCCCGAGTGGGGCGACCCCGAACAGCAGTTCTTCCACTTCGGGCGCTACGACCTCGCGTGGCGCGGCGACGGCCTCGCCCTGCGCGGCGGCGTGCGCGCGCTGTCGCTGTGGTCGGGCGAGCTGCGCGTCGCGACGCCCGTCGTCGGCGTCCAGCTCGCGCCGTTCCCGCGCGCGCAGCTCGAGGTCGAGCTCGAGCTGTCGGGCCTGTTCGCCGCCTCGCTGCGCGACACCCGCCCGTCCGCGCGCCGCGACGTCGCCGTCGAGGTCCGCGCCGCGTGGCCCGCCGATGCGAGGACGCGCGGCGAGCTGCGCCTGCGCGCGCGCGACTACACGATCGCTCCGGATCCCGACGAGATGGAGGTCGAGCGCCGCATCCGCGACGTCACGCTCACCGCCGGCGTCGGCCTCGCACTCGCAGCGCGCGACCGCATGCGTGCCGTGCCGGGCTTCCTCGGGCTCGCCCTGCGCGCCACCGACGGTGCGGGCACCGCCGCGCTCGTCGTCGCCGAGCTCGCCATCGGCGTCGACTGACGCACGCGCCCCATCGCGAACGCGGCTACTGCTGCGCGTGCGTCGCGAGCACGTCGGCGACGCACAGCGTGAGGCGCTTCGCCGTCGGGAGGTGCAGGAACTCGTTCGGGCCGTGCGCGTTCGAGCCGGGTCCGAGGACGCCGGTGATGCAGAACTGCGCCTTGGGGAACTTCGACCCGAGCATGTGCATGAACGGGATCGTGCCGCCCTCGCCCATGTACATCGCCGGCTTGCCGAAGTGCCGCTGCGACGCCGCGTCGAGCGCCTGCTCGAGCCACGGCGCGAGCTCCGGCGCGTCCCAGCCGGCGCTCGCGGTGCCGCCCTCGAACTTCACCTGCGCGCCGTACGGCGGATCCTTCTCGAGCGCGGCCTTCACCGCGGCCTGTGCCGCCGCCGGGTCGACGCGCGGCGGGATGCGGATCGACAGCTTCAGCGTCGTCTTCGGGCGCAGCACGTTGCCGGCGTTGCCGATCGCCGGCCAGCCGTCGGCGCCGGTGATCGCCATGCCGGGGCGCCACGTGCGGTTGAGGATGAGCTCGGTGTTGTCTTTCGCCATCGCCTCCACGCCGTCCTGCAGGGGGAACTTGCTCCACACGTCGTCGCCGATGACCTCGGCGGTGCGCTCCGCCTGCAGCACGCGCTGCCGCGGGATCTGCGTCGCGAGCTCGGAGAGCTTCACGACGCCCGTGTGGCTGTCGTCGATGCGGTCGAGCAGCATGCGCACGACGCGCTCGCTCGCCGCGATCACGCCGGTGCCGTCGCCGGAGTGCACGCCCTCCTTGAGCAGCGACACCTCGAGGTTGCCGATGACGAGGCCGCGCAGCGACGTCGTCGACCACAGCTGGTCGTAGTTCGCGCAGCCCGAGTCGAGGCACACGACGAGCGACAGCTCGCCGATGCGCGGCGCCAGGTGATCGATGTACGCCGGCAGGTCGTAGCTGCCCGACTCCTCGCACGCCTCGATCAGCACCACGCAGCGCGCGTGCGGCAGCTTGTCCCGGCGCAGCACGTTGATCGCGGTCAGCGACGCGAAGATCGCGTAGCCGTCGTCGGCGCCGCCGCGGCCGTACAGCTTGTCGCCCTCGATCACCGGCTTCCACGGGCCGAGGTCCTCGCGCCAGCCCGACATCTCCGGCTGCTTGTCGAGGTGGCCGTACAGCATCACCGTGTCGCCGGCCCTGCCGCCGGTGCCGGGGATGTCGATGAAGATGACCGGCGTGCGGTTCTCGAGCCGCACGACCTCGAGCGTCGCGCCCTCCGGGAGGTGATCGCGCGCCCATCCGGCGAGCAGGTCGACGGCGCGGTCCATGAAGCCGTGCTCGCGCCACTGCGGATCGAACATCGGCGACTTGTTTTCGATCCCGATGTACGTCACGAGCGTGGGGACGATCGACGAGGCGAACTGCTCGTCGACCCACTGGGTGCTGCTATCCGAGACGGGCATGCGCGGACTCTAATCGATGTGCAGGTCGTGGAACGCGGCGGTGATCTGCTTCATGACGATGATGTCGATGACGAGGCCGACCGCGGCGCCGATCAGCGCGGCCGTGCCGACGGACGTGTGATCCGACGATCCCTCCGCGAGCACGACGTCCGCCAGGATCAGAAGTCTCATGCTCCGAGGAACGAGTAATGGTCGGACCAGCGCGCAGTCCGGCGGAATTATTGGCAGCCTGCCAACAAGTGGAACACGCCGGCTGTCAGGTCTCCACCTCCGGCGAACGCACGCTCGACGGCCGCTTCCTCCCGGCGCGGGACGAGTGCGGCGACACGCGCGATCGTGGTCGTGTCGCGCGAGCGCACGCGAACGCGATCGATCGCGATCGTGCGTGCGCGCGTGTGATCAGCCTGCCCGAAATCGTGGGTCGCGAAGCGGGCTTGCGAGGGCTACACAGCTGGCCTGGGTCTCGTACTATTGGGCCATGGCGGACGATAAGAAGCCACCACGCCGCGAGCGCGACGGAGAGCGGCAGACCGGGCTCGTGCTCGATGAGCGCACCCGTACGAAGAAGCCGCCCATGTACAAGGTGCTGCTGCACAACGACGACTACACGACGCGCGAGTTCGTCGTGTGGGTGCTGCAGACGGTGTTCCACAAGAACGAGAACGACGCGGTCGCGATCATGAGCCACGTGCACAACCACGGCATCGGGATCGCGGGCGTCTACACGTTCGAGGTCGCGGAGACGAAGGTGACGAAGACGCTGCACCTCGCGAAGGCCCAGCAGTTCCCGCTCCAGCTCTCGATCGAACCCACGGACTAGAGGCCAGCCATGCTGTCACCCGAGCTACAAGCCACCCTGCAGCGCGCCGTCGACGACGTGCGCGCGCGGCGCCACGAGTACCTGACGCTGGAGCACCTCCTCCTGTCGATCCTCGACGATCCGGGTGGCGCCGACATCGTCGTGAAGTGCGGCGGGGAGGTCGATCGGCTGCGCGGCGAGCTCGAGACCTTCCTCGAGGAGGAGGTCGACGAGTTGCCCGAGGGCGAGGAGTCCGGGCCCGATCAGACGCTCGCGTTCCAGCGCGTCCTGCAGCGCGCGGCGATGCACGTGCAGGCCGCCGGCCGCCAGCAGATGACGACGGGCAACGTGATCGCGTCGATGTTCCGCGAGCGCGACTCGCACGCGGTCTACCTGCTCGAGAAGCAGGGCGTGTCGCGCTTCGACGTCATCAATTACATCTCGCACGGCGTGTCGAAGGTCGACACCGGCGGTGGGCCGGTCGTGCCGCGGACGCGCGGCGTCGAGGACGACGGCGCCGAGGACCAGAAGGTCGCGAACCCGCTCGAGGCGTTCTGCGTCGACCTCACGCAGCGCGCGCGCGAGGGCAAGATCGATCCGCTGATCGGCCGCGGCGACGAGCTCGAGCGCATGATCCAGGTGCTGTCGCGCCGGCGGAAGAACAACCCGCTGCTCATCGGCGAGCCGGGCGTCGGCAAGACGGCGCTCGCCGAGGGCCTCGCGCTGCGCATCGTCGCGGCGCAGGTGCCCGAGCCGCTGCGCGAGTCGACGCTGTACTCGCTCGACATGACGGCGGTGCTCGCCGGCACGCGCTACCGCGGCGACTTCGAGGAGCGCCTGAAGGCGGTCATGAAGGTGCTCGTCGCGGACAAGAAGTCGATCCTGTTCATCGACGAGATCCACAACATCATCGGCGCCGGCGCGACGAGCGGCGGCACGATGGACGCGGCGAACATCCTGAAGCCGCCCCTGTCGAACGGCGAGCTGCGCTGCATCGGCTCGACGACGTTCAAGGACTACCGCCAGGCGTTCGAGCGCGATCGCGCGCTGTCGCGGCGCTTCCAGCGCATCGACATCGGCGAGCCGACGGTGCCCGAGGCGATCGAGATCCTGAAGGGGCTGCGCTCGGTGTACGAGGAGCACCACGGCGTGAAGTTCACCGACCCGGCGATCGAGGCCGCGGTCGAGCTGTCGTCGCGCCACATCTCCGGCGCGCACCTGCCCGACAAGGCGATCGACGTGATCGACGAGGCGGGCGCGCGCGTGCGGCTGATGCCGGCCGAGCAGCGCCCGTCGGAGATCCGGCCGGCGCAGATCGAGGAGATCGTCGCGAAGATCGCGCGCATCCCGACGCGCTCGGTGTCGAGCAGCGACAAGAAGAAGCTCGGCGACCTCGACGGCGAGCTGAAGCGCCTGATCTACGGTCAGGACAAGGCGATCGAGCAGCTCTCCACCGTCATCAAGCTGTCGCGCGCGGGCCTGGGCAACCCCGACAAGCCGACGGGGTGCTTCCTGTTCGCGGGCCCGACGGGCGTCGGCAAGACCGAGCTCGCGAAGCAGCTCGCGTCGGTGCTCGGCGTCGAGTTCATCCGCTTCGACATGTCGGAGTACATGGAGAAGCACACGGTGTCGCGCCTGATCGGCGCGCCTCCGGGCTACGTCGGCTTCGACCAGGGCGGCCAGCTGACGGATGCGATCAACAAGCACCCGTACTCGGTCGTGCTCCTCGACGAGATCGAGAAGGCGCACCCCGACCTGTACAACATCCTGCTCCAGGTCATGGACCACGCGACGCTGACGGACAACAACGGTCGCAAGAGCGACTTCCGCAACGTCATCCTGATCATGAGCAGCAACGCGGGCTCGCGCGAGATGGCGGCCGGCAAGATCGGCTTCGGCGACTCGGTGGCGGATACCAAGGACGGCAAGAAGGCGCTCGAGCGCGTGTTCACGCCGGAGTTCCGCAACCGCCTCGACGCGACCGTGTTCTTCGACGCGCTACCGGTGGAGGTGATCCGGAAGGTCGCGCGCAAGTTCCTCGATCAGCTCGAGGGGCAGCTCGGCGAGAAGAAGGTGGAGCTCGAGGTCAGCCCGGCGGCGATCGACTGGTTCGTCGCGAACGGCTACGACAAGGCGATGGGCGCGCGCCCGATGGCGCGCCTGGTGCAGAGCACGCTCAAGGCCCCGCTCGCGAACGAGATCCTGTTCGGCAAGCTGGCGAACGGCGGTGTCGCGCACGTCGACGTCATCGATGGAGCGATCGACATTCGCTGCGAGCCGGCTCCCGACGCGCCGGCCGAGTCCAATTAGGCTCCACGCCAGGCATTTCGCCGGTGTGAACCCGGTCACGTGACCGGTTGCTTGTTTGCGGCGGCGCTGTGGTGCGATCCTCGGCGGATGCACTTCCTGCGCTTCGGCGCATTCCTCGTCGTCGGGGTGGTCCTCGCCGCCTGCTCGTTCAAGGCGGAGGACGGCAAGCTGACGCCCGATGCGCCGCCATCGGACATCCCGCCCTCGGTGCAGTTCCAGTTCAAGCAGAGCTCGACGAACGAGAGCGACCAGGTCCTGAAGGTCCGGATCGTGCTGTCGCGCGTGTCGAGGATCGAGGCGACGGTCAACTACACCGTCACGGGCGGCACGGCGAGCGCGTCGGGCGAGGACCAGGACTTCGCGATCACCGGCGGCAACAGCGGCACGCTCACGTTCGCGCCGGGCGAGACGATGAAGGACCTCGACGTCGTGCTGACGCAGGACCTCGTCGAGGAGCCCGACGAGACGATCGACCTCGCGCTGGAGCCGGGGACGAACGTCACGCTCGGTGAGAACGCGACCCACCGCGTGACGATCAACCAGAACCTGCTGCCGCGCGTGCAGTTCGCGGCGGCGACGTCGAGCGCGAACGAGGAGACGCCGACGAAGTTCCAGATCCTGATGAACGCGGCCTCGCCGATCGACGTCGTCGTGGAGTACGTCGTCGTCGGCACCGCGGCGGCGACAAACTCGACGGAGAACCCGCTCGACCACACGCTCGGCACGTCGGGCAGCGTGACGATCCCCGCCGGCATGCTGTCGGTCGACCTCGATCCGGGCATCGTCGACGACGCGTTCGACGAGCCCGACGAGACGATCGACATCACGATCAACCCGGTCGCGGGCGCGAAGGCCGGCGAGATCGCGCAGCGCGTCCACACGATCCTCAACACCGACGCCCCGCCGGCGGTGGCGTTCGGTGCCGCGACGAGCTCGGTCTCCGAGGGCGCCGGCACGGCGCTGATCCCGGTGACGATCACCCCGCAGAGCGGCAAGACGGTCACCGTCGACTTCGCCGCGGCCAACACCGGCTCGGCGTCGGCGGGCGACTTCAGCCTCGTCGGCACGAAGCTGACGTTCACCCCGGGCGTGACCACGCAGATGATTACCGTGCAGCTCACGCCCGACACCACCGACGAGGATGACGAGACGGCCGTGATCGTCCTCGCGAACCCCGTCAACGCCACGCTCGGGACGCCCGCCTCGCACACCCTCACCATCCTCGACGACGATCCGCCGCCCTCGATCAACTTCACGCAGGCCGCGAGCAGCGCCGGCGAGGGCGCCGGCACCCGCTCGATCGGCGTCACGCTATCGGCGGTGTCGGGCAAGACCATCACCTACTCGATCACGGTCGGCGGCACCGCGCTCGCCGGCGCCGGCAACGACTTCACCATCGCCCAGACGACCTTCACGATCCCGCCGGGCCAGCTGACCAGCGCGGTCGACGTGACCATCCTCCAGGACACCATCGACGAGGACAACGAGACCGTCATCCTCGCGCTCTCGACCGCCACGAACGCGACCATCGGCGACAACGACGTCCACACACTCACGATCATCGATGACGATCCGCCGCCGACCGTGCGCTTCAACCCAGCCACCCCGAACCAGTCGGTCGCCGAGGGCAACAGCGGCACCACGACCTTCGAGTACCAGGTCATCCTCTCCGTGCGCTCCGGCAAGACCGTCACCGTTCCCGTCACCGTCACCGGCAACGCCAACGCCGCCGACTTCTCCATCCCCACCGGCGACATCCCCGTCGTCTTCCAGCCCGGCCAGGCCGTCAAATCGATCCGCGTCGTCGTCAACGGCGACACCAACTTCGAGGCCGACAACACCGTCATCATGACCCTCGGCTCGGCGACGAACGCGACCAACGCCGCCGACAACCAGGTCCGCATCCACACGATCCTCAACGACGACTGACGCGCTGGGAGGTGGCCGTCGTCGACTACGCGCACACGCGTGATGCGACGGCCTCACGCAAAGACGATCCGGACGTTGCGCTCGAGCCACGGCAGGTAGCCGGGATCGAAGTCCAGCCCCGCGCGGCGAACGTCGATGTCGATCGCATCCATCGGCATCTCGACGCACAGGTCCGAGGCCGTGCGGGTGAGGCGGCCCGGGATGCTCAGGTGGCGCCGCACGAGCTCGAGGTCGAGCTCGGCGCCGAGCCGGTGGCAGAACAGCAAGCACAGCGCCGCCGCACAGCGCGAGATCGTCGACGGCGTCGTGAACGCGCGCGCCGCGGTCGAGAGATCGACGTCCGCGCCGAGCTGCCGCTGCAGCGCCGACCGCAGCTTGCCGTCGAGCTCGTCGACCGCCCAGTCCGGCAAGGGCTCGAGCGATGGCTCGTCGTCGAAGCAACCACCGAACCACCGCCACGCGGGGTCGCCGCGCTCCTCTCCGAGGACGGCGCGCGCGACGTGTGCGAGGACGTGACCCTCGCGTGCACCCGCGCACCACAGATGCTCGGCGAGATCGAGCTGCATGACGAGGCGCGCGAGGTACCACACACCGGCGGCCTTTGTGAGAGTCGCCGCGGTGTCGAGCTCGGGCTCGGCCGCTTCGGTCGCCGGCACCTCCGAAGTCGCAGCGGTCCACAACGGCTCGCTCGGCGCGGGAGCCGCATGCACGTCGCGGATGCGCGGAGTGCTCCGCGGCCGCGCACGGCCAGGCGGCGTCACGTCGCGGGTGATCGGGTGAGGACGTGCGGGGATCGACGCCGGCTGAGGCTCGTCGCCCTCGGTGGATGCGACCGCGGCGATCCCGCGTGAGCCCGCGATGCCGTCGAGCCACGCGATCGCCTGCACTCGGTCCATGCGCTCGAGCCAGCGTGTCGTCGCCGCGACGCGCTCAAGACCCATCGCGCGCACACGCGCCCAGACTGCGGCGGCGGGCTCCGGCGGATGGAACCACGCGGCGCGGCGGTCGTGCTCGTCGGCGAGAGACACGGCGATCGCATGATCGGCGTTCGCGAAGACGACGGCGTTGTCCTCCGGTTCCGGTCGCAGGCGGCGCGGGGCGGGGAGGGCGACGAGCTCGCTCAGCACGGCCTCCGCGAGGTCTCCGCCCATCGCCACGGCGGTGGCATGGTCGTCGAGCTGGGCGCGATCGATGCGCCAGCGCACCGCCAGCCGGCGCACGCGAACGATCGCGCGCTCGCCGAGCTGCGCGTGGACCCGGCGCTCGAGCTCGTCGAGCGCACGGCGGATCACCACCTGCTCGATCGTCCGTCGGGTCTGGTCCGCGTGCTCGGCCTCGCTCGCGTCGAGGCGGAGCCGCACCGCGACTCGGCCGACGCGGCTCGTCACCGTGTGCTCGCGGCGACCACCGCAGCGTCGACGATCTCGGGCGTCGCGCCGGCGACCGCGCGCAGCGCTTCCTTCAGCCTGGGATCGTTGAGGCCGCGGCGCGACAGCTCGGCACCGACGTCGAGCGCACGTTTCGTCGCCAGATGGACGATGTCCTCGGCGCTCGCGTACAGCGCATTGACGCGCCTGGTGTTCGCGCTTCCCTCGCCGAGGCGCGCGAGGATCGTCTCCGGCTCGGCGTCGAGGAGCGCACCGACGGTCAGCGTGCCGAGCCGCGCGGACTCTTGCTCGGACACCGCGATCGGGAGTCGCGCCATCAGCTCCGCGACGACATCGCGCAGCGGTGCGCGCGACAGCGCGGCCACGCCCGGCGCGGCGGCGATCTGCGCCTCGGCGAGCTCGCTCGCCCGCCGCATCGGGAACCGCGCCGCTCGCTCCGCCGACAGGAAGCCGATCGCGGTCCCGAGCTTGCTCGTGGGCTCCAGCATCCGGGCGTTGCCGCCCGCTTCGAGCAGGTGCGCGAAGGCCGCGCCGAGCGCCGGCAGCGTCGTCGAGAGCGGTGGAAAGCCGAGCTGGCCGGCCCAGTGGTCGAACAGCGGTCCGGTGAGCACGTACTGACGGCACCCCTCGCCCCTGATCGTGAGGTCGACGCCGCCGTCGCCCACGGTCACGTCGACGCCGACCGGCTCACACGGCGTGAACTGGGTCACGGTCCCCGTCGGTGAGATCTCGACGCATCCGAGATAGACGCCGTGGTGCTCGTCGGCGCAGCGGGGCCCGCGGTACTGCCAGTCGAGGCAGAACTGGTTCGTGTCGTCGTTGGCCCTCGGTGGTGTCGGGCGCGTCCGCGTGCACGGCTCGACGAGCACGAGCCGCGTCGTCTCGCGGAACCGCGACGGCTCGCACGCGCCGCCGATCGGACCGCAGGCATCGCGGTGCACCGGACGCACCTCCTCGGGGCATTCGACGTACTGAAGGACGATGCACGCGCGCGTTCCACGCTGCGCCCTCGCGCGGAGCGCCGGGTCGGCGCGCTCCCACAGCTCCTTGAACGCGGTCTTCACCGGGCACTCGACGATCAGGTCGTTACCGCAGCAGTCGAGCGCGTACCCCGGTGTCACGTGGACCGTCTGCGCGGTCGTGTCGACGCCGAGCTGGAGCCCCCAGACGATCCCGGTGCCGAGCGCACGGTTCGTCAGCCGCCGCTTCATGCGCCAGTAGACCTGTTCGTTCTCGAGGTCGGCCTGCGTGAGGAACATCCCGTCGAAGAACCGCGTCCTCGTCAGTCCGCCGTGGATCGCTCCCGGCACGCAGGGCTTGCTCGTCGCAGGTGTGTTCGATCCGAGTTGCATCATTGGATCACCGGGGTCGTGGAGGAGGTGGACGTGCTCGGCAATGTGACGGTCGGGCGCGTGTCGACCGCGTAGCCGCAAGGGAGGCACGGTTGCCCGACCTGACCGACCGGACCGTAGGGTCGGGTCGGCGGACACAGCGCGTCGGGCAGGCACTGCAGGAACGCGCACACCGCGTCGCGCAGCGGGTTGGGCGGTAGCGGAGTCGCCGGCGGCGGATCGGGTGGCGTGCACAGGTTGCGGCCGAGGGTCTCGACGAACTTGCACAGCGCGATCTTCACGCACTCCTTGAGCCGGCTTCGCGTCTCGCACGAGATGCTGAGGAACGGCGGGCAGACCTCCGCGATCGTCGTGTCGATCGCCTTGCACTGCGCGCAGCCACAGCTCGGTGCGCACACCTCGGTGGCCGCCGGCGGTGGCGACGGACTCGCACCACCGGCACACCCGCAGCCTCCGACCATGCGCGTGGTCTGGGCCTGGGGGGCATACAGCGCGGCGCGCGCCGAGGTCCGCAGCGATCGCACCGACCCCGACGACGACGTGGGTTGCGCCTGCGCGGCTCGGGTGCGCTCGAGGGCCGACGTCTCGCGCTGCTCGCGCAGCTTCATGTACAGGAGGATCCCCGCCGCCAGATGCGCGAGCTTGAGATCGGGAATGGTGCCGTTCGTCTGCGCGAGCGCGTCGACGGCGCGGGTCTCGGCCGTGGCCGGAGCGCTCGCGCTTGCCATCGCGAGCTCACCGGCCTCGAACATCAGCTTCTTCAGTGCGAGGTTGGCGATGTCGACCGCTTCGAGAGGACGCTCGGATCTCGCGGCGAGGTTGCCGACGTACATCCGCGCGAGCGGCTCGAACATCGTCGCCGAGAACGCGCTCAGCTGTCGGTACGTCGTGATGATGTCGGCGAGCGTCTTGGTGAAGCCATCACTCTGGTCGGCGGCCATGGTTCCTCCGGATCAGGGGGAGATCGGTGCGAGCACGCGCGCGCTGGTGTCGGGGTCTTCGACGACCTCGAAGTGGTACGAGAACCGCAGCGGATGCAGGGGCCGCATCGCGGTGTCGACGATCGGCCGATCGGCCGGGACGATCGAGACGACGCGGAACCGGTCGCCGACGGCGAACACCTCGTCGCGCGCGATCTCGAGCTTGGGCTCCGCGGCCGAGTACGTGGTCGAGACCTGGATCGGTTTCCAGGGGCCGGGCCCGGAGGTGTCGCCTGCGACGTAGCGGAACAGCGCGAACACGTTCGCCGGGTCGCTGCCGAGCGTCGCGGGGTCGATCTCGCTGCTGAGAGAGACGACCAGCTTCTTCTCGTCGAGCTGGAGGTTCGTGATCTCGGGGCCGTCCGCGAGCGAGCCGGCCTCGATCGTCGCGGCGAGCTCGCGGCGCAACAGCTCCTGCAGCAAGGCGGTCTGGTAGAGGATCGTTTCGCTCGGCGCGAGCGCCTCGATCCCGACGACGTGCTCGCGATCCGCGGGTGCTGGATCGGCCAGCCGTGCGTCGAAGCAAGCGATGTCGATCCAGGCGTCGCTGTCGCCCTCGGGGCAGGCCTGGGTCGCGGACACCGCGATCGCATCGACGAGCGCGGCGCCGCCGACCGACCGTGCGATGGCGCTCGCGAGATCGGTGCGCGGGGGGAACAGCGACGGCTCGATCGGCTCGGTGGGGCGCGGGATGAGGTCGAGCTCGAACTCCTCGCGGATCCTTCCGAAGTCGCAGCCGCCCGCGTTGCACGAGCACGGATCGCGCGGCGCGGGCTCCGGGTGCGATGGGCATTCACGATAGCGGACCACGATGCACAGGGGCAGGCGCGTGCCGTCGCGGACCGTGTCGAGCCAGCCCGCCGCCTGCGTCTGCAACTGGCGCGCGAGCCACGCGTCGACGTCGATGCACTGGTCGTGGCCGACGATGATGTCGCGGCCGCAGGCATCGACCGCGGCACCGCGGCGCACGCGCAGGACGGTCGCGTCGGCGGGATCCGTGCTGAAAGGCTCGGCGCGCAGGCCGCACAGGACGCCGCTACCGTGCATCCGCTGCTGATGAAACCGGAGCTTGCCCGCGTGGTAGCGCTGCTCGTCGCGAAAGTCGGCGACGTCGAGTCGCTTGCCGTAGAAGTAACGCAAGCGTACGAACCCCGACGGCAACGTTCCGCATGGACCGCAGTCTCCGGCTGGGAAGCTCGACTTGAAGGCAGACATGATGACTCCGGCGTTTACTCGAGGGTGAGGACAGAATCGAAACCGAGGACGGGGTCCGGGCGGCCGGCACGGTGCTCCCCGAGGACGAGATCGATCCCGACCGTCGACTGCCATCCGACGCGTGCATCGGGCGTGACGACGTGGAGATCGATCGCGACGTGGGCCGGCACGATCGAGCCGAGCACGCGCCGCAGCGAGGCCTCGACCTGCTCGCGGTCGCACGGATCGTCGACGAACGCGTAGATCGTCGCGCGGTGTGCGAAGCTGTCGAGGAATGCGGACCCGCCCGCCTCGTCGTCGGCGCCGCCGAGCGACGAACAGCCGATGACGCCCGAGCATCCGAGGATGATCCGGGAGCTCGGTCGGAGCTGCTGGCCCTCGACGATCGACGGCGCCCGGCCCGTGATGATCTCGAGGTAGCGACGGATGCCCTCCGGCGTTCCGCGCCTCGCGTAGAGCGTGTGGACCTCGGCGACGAGGAGTCTGCGCCGCTCGAGCGGCAGCGCTGGGTCGAGGTAGAGATCGAACCAGGCAGCCAGGAAGCGGAGCCACTCCGGGTCGGCGGCACGCGGGTCGACCTGGCGCGCGACGCTCTCGTAGCGGCCCTCGATGCGGCTGAGCTCGTGCTCGAACATCGCGAGCATGCGCTCGAGGAAGATCGCGCCCGTCGGATCGTCGTCGTCGCGCCGCGCGTACGTGCCGGGCAGATACCGCAGGTAGGACAGGCGCGGCCGGAGCAGCCGAACGGAGCGGATCGTCGGCGACGCGGTCGCGCGATCGTCGTCGTCGTGCGCGGTCGCGCCGATCAGGTGCAACCGCAGCCACAGGTAGCGCCCGCGATCGGTCGCGCGGGCGGCGACGGTCGTGAAGCGCTCCCACCCGGCGATGGTGGAGCCGGGCGCGAGCCACACGACGCCGAGCTCCGGTTCGACCCAGCGGATCGCGGCGGCGGTCTCGAAGGCGACGCCGCCGTCGATCCCGAAGACGGTGATCGGCTCGCCGGGAGGCACGTGCTCGTCGAGGCCCTCGGCGTCGCGCACGAACAGGCGATCTGCGGCCTCGACGATGCGCACCGTCGCGTGACGGAGATCGGCGCCCGGCGCGGCGAGCAGCGGGACCACGACCGGGTCGTTCGCGATCCCGTCGACCACGATCGTGGCATGCCGCGGTCCGGCGAGGAGCTCGATGACGTCACCGGAGCGCATCAGCGCGGCCGCGGCGTGCGGCAACGCCAGCTCGAACAACGAGCCGTCGTCCTCGACGGTCGTGAGGTCGATGACCTCCGTGCCGGCGAGCTCGTACAGGGTGCGCGGTCCCGCGAACGGCTCGTGTCCGCCGCGCAGGCGAAGCGTGACGCGCGTGCCCGCATCGTACGGTGCGGTGAGGTCGCCGCGGGCGGCGATCGTGACCATGCGAGTGGGGACCTCGCCGACGGTCGCGCGCTCCACCGCGGGCACCGGCCGGTCCGTCGAGAGCTCGACGATGTCACCCGTGCGAATGCGCGCGAGTCCGGTGCCGCGGAGGAGCAACTCGGCGACGCCCGACGGGCCATCGCCGCGGTACGTGGCGATCACGGGCGCGCCGCGGCGGTAGTCGCCGTGTCGTGCGCGCTGCCAGCGGCCGGTGTCGGACAGGACGGGGCGCTGAGCCTCGCCGTCGCGGGACGCGTCGCGCGCGTCGATCGGCACCGGGACCCCCGGCGCCCAGGGCACCGGGGCCGGCGGCACGGTCTCGGCGCCGGCGAACGTCTGGACCTCGACGCGCGTGCCCGGAGGCAGTTGCGCATCGACGATCACACGGTGCCATGCGAGGTCGTCGAGCGCGCCGTCGATCGGACCGACGAGGACCTCGCCGCGCGCAGCGAACCGTGCGGCGGCGGCGAGCGGCGCGAGCGACTCGGGCACGCAGGGGTCGTCGAATGCGACTCCCGCGAGCTGGATGCCGTCGGGGGTGAAGCGAAGCAGCGAGGACAGCCCTGCGTCGGCGACCAGGAGCTCGTCCGCTGCGGTCACGCCCACGGCGACCGGAGCGGGCGTGCTCGCGGTCGTACGCAGCCAGCGGAAGGTGCGATCGAACACGTGCACGCAGCCCGCCTTGCGATCCGCCACGTAGATCGCCGTTGCCGCGACGGCGACGGCGACGGGCTCGGTCATCGCGCCGCCGTCGACGCCGGCGACCGGCTCGCCCCACGCGTCCGCACATCCGAGCACGATGACGACCGAACCGTCGCGCGGGCGCACGACCTGAATGCGGTGGTTGTCGGAGTCCGCGATGTAGAGGAGTCCGCGGTCGTCGAGTGCGAGCCCCCGCGGGCGACGCAGTCGGCCGGTCGTCGTGCCGCGACCACCGATGCCTGCGAGGGGCACGAAGTCGCGGTCGCACGGACCGCGGCGCAGCACGCGATCGGCGCCCGGATCGCTGCGATAGGTCGTGCCGTCGTCGGCGACGACCTCGCATGGGCCCTCGCCGTCGAGCGCGCGGGGCGCGAGCTCGATCACCCTCCGTCCGGCATCGTAGGCGGCGTCGCGAAACTCGGCGGTGCGCCAGTCGTGGGGCGAGCGCAGGATCACCCACGATGCGTCGTTGGCATCCCGCCCCGGATGGAGCGCACCGTCGGCGAAGATCGAGCTCATGTCAGGACGACGACGTTGAGCGAGGTGGAGTCGACGAACACGCACTCGTCGGCGGCGAGCAGGACCTGCCCGTCATCGAGCGGCGTCTCGCGGCACCCCGTGAGCCGGCGTGCGGCGAGGCGCTCGCGTCGCCACTGCATCGGTGGCGGCTCGCCGGGCGGACCAGGCGCGTTGCCGTCGTACTGCGCGGTCAGTGACTCGACGTAGTCGACGCCGGCCACCCGGAAGACCTGCGCGACGAGGTCCGCGTGATGGATCGTGCTCCCGAACGGAAAGCCGGTGCCGTCGGGGCCACCGCGCAGGACATGGAAGTACGTCTCGAGCTGCGTCGCGACCGCCTCGCGGAGCTGCGTGCGCGTGAAGCCGGGCTTGGCGCCGATCGTCACCTCGACCTGGAACAGCCGCACGTACTGCGGCGGTGCGACGTAGACCTCGGTGGTCACCAGCCGGAACCGGTCCAGGTACCGGCAGACGGTGCGCAACATCCCCTCGGTCGGTGTCGGGAAGGGCCCGAGCTCGTCGGGGACGGCGACGACCGACACCACGCCGGGTGCGATCCGCGCGATGTCGAGGCCCGGCGCGCCCGCCACGCCCGAGGCCTGATACGGACGATGTAGCGGCACCACGATCGCGCGGGCGATCCGTACGCCGGGCGTCTGCTGCGCGAGGAAGGCGAAGTCGTCCGCGGTGACGGCACGACCGCGCACGCGCAGCTCCTGCGGCGCCCGGCGCTTGGCCTGGTCGAGCGTCTCCGCGTCCTTGCCGCCGCGCGCGGCGATGAAGTTCGTCACGTCCTGGACCGCCGACGGCAGCGAGTCCGGTTGCGTGATCAGTCCTGCCGCGAGCTCGGCCGACTTGCCGCCGCCGTGGCGGTAGCGCAGCGCGATCACGCGCATGTCGAGGCCGGGCGAGCTCCCGCGAAGGCCGTCGCCGAAGAAGATCGTGCCCGCCTCGGGATCGAGCACGAACACCCTGTCGTCGGGGCCCGCGAGGTCGAAGTCCTCGACGCGCTTCCACGCGTGCAGCAGGCCGTCGGCGACGTCCTCGACGGCGAGCTCGAGGCTGTCGGGGAGGACGTTCGCGTTGTCGAGCTGCGCGGTCTGATCGGAGAAGCCCGTGCCGACGCCGACGAACTCGTTCGTCACCGTCTCGGCGTTCGTCGCCGGCGCCGCGTTGAACGTGATCGCTCGGATCCGCCGCGGGAACGTCTCCGGCGACACGATGCCGTCGAGACGCAGCCATCCGCTGATCGGGACCTTGCTCGGCGTTCCAGAGACCGGTGCCTTGATCGCACCGACGAGCGGATGCGCGATCGGCTTCGGCAGCACCGCGCTACCGCCGCCGCTCGACGCCTGTGCGCAGATCTGCGCCATCGTGAGCGCGGGCGGCGGCCGCACGTCGAGCCACTCCGTATCGGGGATGAACCCGAGTGTCGTGGGGACATCGAAGCGCAGCATCCCGGACCGCGTGAGTCCCTCGGTCGAGTCGGCGATCAGGTTGACGGGGCGGAAGCTCCCGGTGGTCTCCCCCGGCTGGGCGGGGCGGTAGTACGACATCGCGAGCACCGGACCCGACGAGGGCGACGTGGCGAGCTCGGCGTCGCCGAGGCGGCAGTCGGCGAGCGCGAGTGGGTCGGGTTGCTCATCGTCGTCGAGCTGCACCACGAGCGTGACACGCTGACCGAGGAAGCCGGCGCCGCGACCGGGATTGAAGGCCAGTCCGAGCCAGAGGTGGTCGTGCTTCTTCTCGCTCGGTCGGGCGAACACCGGGAGCGGCTGCGCCGGCCAGTCCTTGAGCTTCGGCGTCTTGCCGTCCCATGCGAGCGCGAAACGATCGGGGAGGTAGCTCGCCGCCGTGTCGGCCGGCAGCGGTGCGGCGGTCCCCCGCGCGATGTCGCGGAGATCGTCCGACTGCGTGGTGACGAGTGCGGCGAGCTGCGCGGGTACGGCGTCGACCGGAGTGTCGAGCTCGAAGACCGGTGGCGTTCCCTTGGTCTTGCCGCG
The DNA here is from genome assembly GCA_019637375.1 of Deltaproteobacteria bacterium. Taxonomy (GTDB): domain Bacteria; phylum Myxococcota_A; class Polyangia; order Haliangiales; family Haliangiaceae; genus JABFXX01. The sequence continues at coordinate 138,585 of JAHBVW010000002.1, forward strand.
CACCTTGCCGCCGCGGTCGATCTGGAAGGCCTCGACGGCTTCCGGCTTCGCGAGGATGAACGACAGCCACGTCCGCGCCGCCTCCGCGGGACGCATCCGCACGCCCACCAGCTGCAGCATCTCGACGTACGCCTTGTCGGGGAGCTGGTTCAGGCGATACCCGATCATCTCTGCGAGATGAGAGAACAGCTGGATCAGCGTGATTCCAGGATCGGAGTCGTTGTGGTCGGTCCATTCGGGCGCATACAGCGGGATCTGTCGTCGCAACAGATCTGCGATCACCCGGTACCGCAGGTCATCGAGCTGTGGCGATTCGAGCGGCACGACTAGACTCCTTCGCTCAGGTAGAACGGATAGACGAGGTTGAAGGCGCTGTTGGTGCGGCGAACGACGTAGTCGATCTCGATCAGCATCACGTTGCGGGCGTCGGGTGAGGTGCGCGCGCGCACGCCCTCGACGTCGATGCGCGGCTCGTGCTCGCGCAGGGCTCGCTCGACCACGCCCTCGACCGCGCGCTGGACCTGCGGACTGTTCGACGCGAACACCCAGTCGCGCAGCCCGCCGCCGAAGTCGGGCTCCATCACGCGCTCGCGGCGCGCCGTCTCGAGGATGAGCCCGATCGACTGCTCGACGTCCGCCTCGTAGGCGATGAAGCGTAGTGCGCCCGCGACGGGCCGGACGGGGAAAGCCCAGCCGACGCCGAGGTGATCGCGCTTGCCGTCGATGCTCGCCATGATCAGGGCACCGGGACGAGCGAGATCGGTGGCCCCGAGGGCCCGGTCCCGGTCGCGTGCTGGTGGTTCCAGGCCACGCCGTCGAGCTCGAGCCGGCTCGTGGCGATGTTGCCCGTGGTCGTGATCGTGATCTTCTGCGGCGTGTCCTGGAGCGTGATCTCCATGCCGCCTTGCGTCTTGATCGTGATCTTGCCGTCGGGTGAGTCGTCGAACGTGATCTCGTGACCGGAGCGCGAGACGATCGTGCGGATGTTGTTCGTCGGGCTCGTATCGGCCTGCGGCGGTGGCTCGTCCTGATCGCTCCACAGCGCGCCGAGGATGACCGGACGGTCGAGGTTGCCCATCTCGAATCCGACGACCACTTCGTCGCCGACCTCGGGCGTGAAGAACGCGCCGCGGCGCTTGCCCGCCATCAGGGTCGCGACGCGCGCGGGGGCCGATGGCTCGGTCATCGCGCCCGACAGCCAGCTCAGCTCGTAACCGTCGTCGCGGATCGCGCGGACCTCGGCGAACATGAGTCCGTACATCGGCGCGTCCCGCTGCCAGCGCTCGTCGAACCTCATGAGTTGCGAGAACAGCTTCGTCATGATGAGGCCTTTGTTGCGGGGTACTGCGTCGGGTCGAGCATGCCGGGCCTCCGCAGCGAGAACTGCGTGCGATAGCCATTGCCGTCGAACGTATGGACGGTCTGGGTCACGTAGTAGAGGCCGTCGAACGGCGGATACAGGCCGCGGATGCACACGTACATTCCCGGCCGGAGCGCTGGAACGCCGATCGTCGAGCCCTCCGCGGTCAGCGCCTCGCGCAGGCTCCGGCGCAAGGTCGCGATGCCCATCAACCTGGCGCGGTCGGGGTCGAGGTTCGCGGTGGAGAGGGGCTCCGCATTCGGGGCGGCCGTGCCCTCATCGTCGAAGAACTTCTTGCGCACGTCGGCGGCGCCCAGCAACGTCACCTTCCTGTCCGCCGGCACCGTGGGGTCCTCCTGGAGGTCGGCTGTGATCGCGGCGTCGCCGGGCTCGATCGTCGCGCGGTAGGGCGCGCGCGTGCCGTGCTTCGTGCCGCCGATCTCCACCTTCGTGAGCAGCTCCCACATCTTGAAGCGCGGCGTGAACTCGATCAGGTCTCTGCCCCAGACGAGATCGAGGACGCGCTTGGGGGCGGCCACGGAGCGCGCCGGCTCGAAGTGAAGCTTGACGGTGTTCGCATGGTCCGGCGGGGTCTCGGAGTCGAGGATCAGACGCTCGGTGAAGTCGACGAACAGCTCGAAGTCCATTCGCTCGGCGATGCCCTGCAGGAACGCGAGATAGGTGGTCTGGTTGTTGTGGGTGAGCGAGCGCAGAGGCTGCAGCTCGGGCCACGCGACGAGTGGCCCCTTCAGCGGATCGCCTTTGGGATCCGGTGTGGTCCCGATGAACTTGAGGCCGAGCGTGTCCGCCTTCGATCGGTGCAGGACGTCTCCGACGATGAAGTCCTCGTTGCGGTCCGCGTAGGGCTGGTTCTTGTCCGGCTTTGTCTTGAGGAGGCTCAGCAGGTCCTCCCCGATCACCGTCAACTGCGCGGCGCCGCTCTGTGGAAAACCGAATTGCAGATCGGTGACCCGTGCGAGGATCATCTTGCTCCACGGGTCGGCGCCGTAGCGCATGTCGAGGCGCAACCGCTGTCCGAACCGGATCTGCGCCAGGTTGTTGTACTTCCATGGCGGGAAGAGGGGGCGGCCGCGGTCGTTGCGATGGTTGTTGAGCACGACCTGGAGCTGACAGACGTTGTTGAGGGCGAGCGTGACCCTCGCGCTCACGAGATCGACGTCCGCGCCGCTCGGTGCACTCCGCTCCGGGGTCGTTCCGACCACCTTGTTGGTGTTCGCGTCGACGAGCCGCGCCTGGGGCGCGAACAGCTTCGTTCCGGGATTGCTCGTCGCCGCCATCAGCCGCGCATCCTCAGGTACTCCTCGAGCGCCGCCTCGAGCATGGCGATCGCGGATCGCGGCGTCGCCGTCGGGGCGGGCGCCGGCGGTGCGACGGCGGTCGCGCTCGCGGGTGGCGCCGGTGCCGCAGACGCCGGAGCGACCTCGATCTCGGTGTCTATGTGCTCGATCTCGACGGGCATCGCATCACAGGGGTGGGATCACGAGCAGGGTTCCGGGGGCGAGAAGGCGCGGGCGCGCGAGGTTGTTCGCGCGCGCGATCGCCGGCCAGAACGCTGCGTCGCCGTACTCCTCGGCGGCGATCACGTCGATCCGCTCGCCCTCGCGAACGACACGCGTCTTCGTCCGGTCCGGAGACTGCTTGTTGAGCTTCTCGAGCTGGATCTTCGCGGGTGTGTAGCTCTTGAGCTGCAGCGTGACCCGCGCCCGCAGGATCGCGCCCTCCTGATCGAAGAGGACGAACTTCTCGCCGTAGTTCGTGACGACGCCCTGGAACTTGGTGGTGCCCCACTTGAGCTCGACGACCGGAGGCGCGTGGAGGTCCTCGTCGATCGTGACCAGTCTGCGCAGCTCTCCGAGGTCGGTGTCGATGCCCTTGGAGCCGTCGATGCTGTCGGGTGTGGGCTTGCCTTTCGCGACGCGGTCGCTCGCGTCGAGGAACAGCTCGAGGGACAGCGTCTGGGCATCGCCGCGCACGAACTGGAGCACGGGTGTCTCGAGGCCTGGGATCTGGACCTCGGCGTAGCTCATGTTGCGCTGGATCGAGTACTCGCTCGGATTGAACTTCACCTCGACGGGGGCGGTGCCCTTCGAGAGGTTCTGGATCGTGGCGCGCTGGAACGGCATGGGTACTCAGGTGAGCGAGGGGAACCTGGAGGCGAGGTCGCCGAGCTTCGGGATCGCACCGAGGGAGATGCGCTCGAGACGCTCGTGGCTGATCTCGAGGATCTCGATCGCGATGCTGTTGCCCTTGGCGTCGAGCACGGGGCCCTGGAGCTTCTCGGGGAGCCCGCGATGGAACATCCAGGCGGCGACGGGGATCCGCGTGAGGCCGCCGAGCGCCGGGTCGCCCGAGCCGGGGCCGTTGCGATCGAACAGGATGACGAGGCCAGACTTGCGGATCGCCGTCCTCGCGCTCGCGACGACCTGCGTCTGCCAGTCCCACAGATCCGTGCGCGCGGTGACGCCGCGCTTGAAGACGAGGTTCGGGAACTTGCTCGCCTTGGCGAACCGGTAGACGCGCTCGTTGCGGCCGCCCTCCTGGTAGGTCTCGATCTCGACGCTTCCCTCGAGTCCCTGCACCTCGGCGAACGATCCGAAGATCAACTGTCCGGCCGCCGACGCGGCGGCGCCGACCACCGCGTCCCCGAAGAAGCCCGGACCCTGGACGTCCCACATCGTGACCTGGAAGTTGAACGTCAGCGCGGGTTGCAGGAGCGGCGTCGGCATCAGGCAACCTCCTGGAGCTCGACGACACCTTCGCGGCGGCCGACACGGAACACGATGAACTCCGCCGGAGCGGCGATCGCGACACCGACCTTGCAGATCAGCTGACCTGCATCGGTCACCGAGGGCGGATTCTCGGCGGTATCGCAGTGCACGAAGAACGCGTCCTCCGGCTCCTCGGCCTCGAGCGCCCCCGACGCAAGCACGTCGAGCAGATGCCCCGTGATCGCGGAGGCCACCTGCAGTTGCAGCAGCGGCAGGTTCGGCTCGAACACGGCCGCCTGACCGAGGCGCTCGACGTTGCGCTCGATCGAGGACAGACAGCGGCGCACGTTGACCCAGCCGAGCGCGTCGGCGCTCGCCGACCAGCGCAGCGTGCGCGCTCCCCAGATCTGGATGCCGTGCCCGGGGAACCCGCGGATCACGTTGATGCCCGCGTCGTAGACCTGCTCGTTGATCGCGTCGTCGACCGCGGACTCGAGGCCGACGACGTCGATCAGGGTCTCGTTCGCGGGCGGTACGTGCGGACCGCGCAACAGGTCGCGCCGCGCGAACACGCCGATCACGTGACCGACCGGCGACTGCAGGCGCACCGGATCTCCGGGGCGGTCCTGCACGCGCAGCCACGGCCAGTACAAGGCGGCGCAGTCGGTGTCGGCGACGTTGCGCGCGATCGCCGCTCGCCAGCGCAAGGCGTCGCCGGCCGTCTTACCCCGCGGAGGCGCGAGCACGAGGAACACGCGCCACTTGACGCGGCCGCAGCGCTCGATGAGGTAGCGCTGCGCGAACTCGAGCTGCTCCTCGTCGAACAGCGGTCGCCCGAACGTGCGCTGGGTCGCCACGGTGGAGCGCCCTGGCCGGATCGCGGGGCAGCACACGAACACACCGTTCTCGGCGAGGGGCGGGAGCTCGCGCTCGATCTCCTCTTCGCTCGCGATGATCGCGTCGAGCTCGGGCATCCCGACGATCGCGACCTCGGACTTGAGCAACAGCACCTCGAGGCCGGTCCGATCGCGCAGGCCGAGCATGGTCGCGAGCAGCTCTTCGGGGGCGAGGGCGTCGATGCGCTCGGCGACGTTGACGATCCAGCACCGGGCACCGCCGTTCGCGAAGAACGCGCGGACGGCATCCGCCAGCATCGCACCGGCCGGCGGCGCGATCGCATGCCCGAGCTCGTCCCGCAGGAAGGCGAGCTCGAAGCTGCGCCAGTCGTCGACGCGAACGACCTCCCCGATCCGATTCGGGCCGGCGACCCCGACGAAGCCTGCGACGTCGGTGCGCACGCGCGGCAGCTCGGCCACGCGCTGGCGCGCCTGGCGGTACACGCCGGGCACCCCAGGAACAGCGAACGACTCGACTGCCATGGGAGCTACGAGATCTCGAGGCGGTCGTGCGCGAGGTCGAGCTGCTCGACCGCGAAGTCGTTGCCCTTCGCGTTGAGGCTCGGTCCCGTGATCTTGGTGGGCCACGCGTTGCGCAGCGTCCACGTCATCGCAGGCCTGTTGCGGTCGCCGCGCTCGTCGAGGAGCTTGATCGTCACCGTGTACACCGGCGGGAACGCGCCGATGCCGTCGCGCACTTCCTTGCGCCAGTCCCACAGCGCCGTCGACCCCGTGATCCCGCGCTTCAAGGTCACGTTCGCGTACTTCTCGATGCCGGGCAGCTTGCGCGGCGAGTTGATCGCGTCGCCGCCCTCTCGGTACTCGATCGGCGTGTTCTCGCTGTCGAGCCCGGACACTTCCGAGAATGCGCCGATCTCCTGTCCGTCGCGGAGGACGATGAAGTTGAAGTTCGAGTACGGATTCGGACGTGGGTTTGCCATCGCGGCCTCCTATGACTTCCTCAGGCGCGGTTGCTCGACGCGGTGAACTGACCGATACGGAAGATCACGAACTCCGCCGGATAGGCCGGTGCGACTCCGATCAGGCAGACCAGACGCCCATTATCGATGTCGTCCTGCGTCATCGTGGTGCGGTCGCAGCGCACGAAGAATGCCTCTTCGGGTTTGGTGCCCATCAGCGCGCCTGTCTTCCACACGCCGAACAGGAACGATTCGATCGCTTCCTTGACGCGCTCCCACAGCGACTCGTTGTTCGGTTCGAACACGACGAACTGCGTGCCGTTGTCGATCGAGTGCTCGAGGAAGATGAACAGCCGGCGGACGTTGACGTACTTCCACTCCTGGTCGCTCGTCGTGGTGCGCGCGCCCCACACGCGGATACCTCGACCCTCGAACTCGCGGATCAGGTTGATCCCGAGCGGGTTCAGGACATCCTGCTCGCCGTCCGTGAACGCGAGCTCGATGCCGAGGATGTTGCGCACCACCTCGTTCGCCGGTGCCTTGTGCACGCCGCGCTCGGTGTCGACCCGCGCGCAGATCCCGAGCACGTAGCCCGACGGCGGGGCGAGGATGGTGCGGCCGGACGTCAGGTCCAGCGTCTCGAGCCACGGTGCGTAGTAGGCGCCGTACTTCGAGTCGTAGTTGCCGCGGTGCGCCTGGATCTGCGCGATGTCCGCCTGTCCCCGTTTTCCATCGAGGATCGCGAACCGGTACTTCAGCAGCTCGCAGTGCGTGAGCAATGCCGCCTGGACCGACTCCTCGACGACGCCCGGCACGGCGACCAGCGCGATGTCGCGCCGCTCCTTGAGCGCCTCGATACCGAAGCGCCGGCCGGGGCCGTTGTCGCTGCCGATCAGGTCGATCTCGGTGAGTGGACCGCCGTCGCTGCCGTTCGCGAGCCCGGCCGGAAAGCCGTCCTTGCTCGTCGGCTGGCCGGACAGGTCCGCGGGCTCGCCGACGCTCGGCGCCACGACCGTCACGAGTTGCGAACCGTTGTCCGCGTCGTTGACGCGGTCGATGTAGTAGCGCTGGAACGCGTCGGACGAGGGATCAGTGCCGTTCCAGCTCAGACCGGGAAACGTCTCGACGAGCGCCCCACTCTCGAAGACGAGGACGTCGATCTCGAGGGTGCGCAGGAACGCTTGGCGGCTCGCCGGTTCAGCGGGCACCGTGACCAGCGCCGGAGGTGGGTTCAGCGTCACGGTGCGCGCGCCCGGATCGACCGCCGTCACGACGAAGGGCGGCTGCTTCGTCTTCGTGACGCCGTCGTAGAGCTCGACGATCGCGCCCGTGTAGAAGCTCGCGGTCGATGCGACCGAGACGGTGCCACTCGCCCCCGCGACCTCGAGGAGCTCGAAGCTCGTCCAGCTCGCAGGGATCGCGACGGAGGAGGTCACGTAGACGTTGACGCCGTCGACGAGCCGCACCTCGGCCGCGACCGTGGTCGCGCCGTCGGTGATCGCGATCTGCTGGGGCGTCGTCGGATCGAACGGCGCCGTGAGTCCGCTGGTGTCGGCGACGAGGAGGCGCTGCACGAGGCCCGAGACCGGCGCGGAGGCCGCGACCGAGATCGTCGTGGCGGGATGCGCTGCGATCGGCGCGCCGCCGAGCGTGATGTTGTTCGCCGGCTCCGTGAGGTCCGGGTCGGCGGTCAGGGTGAAGACGGCACCGCCGACCTGGACCTCGTCACCGCTCCGCAGGACGACCGCGGCGCGCAGCGGGAGCGCGACGCTGGTCGTGCCGGCGGTGAACGAGGTGGTGACCGGCAGCGTATCGATCGCGATCGGAGCCGGCGTCGCCGTGCCGTCGCGCCCGATGATCGCGATCGGTGTGGTCGCGGGTACGTTCGCCGCGACCGTCGTGACGCTGATGGCGACCGTCGCCGTCGAGGTGATCGACGAAACGTCGCGCTTCTCCGTCGGGGAGCCGCTGAGCTCGAGCCGATCGCCCGGCATGATCAGCCGGACCTCGTTGCTCCGCAACGAGAACGTATTCGCGCTCGGACCGACGTCGGCGCCGACTCCGCTGAACGTTCTCACCACGAGCTTGCCGCGGAAGAACCGCGGCGCGACGAGGCGGACCGCCGGCCCATCGCTCGGGCGCACCTGCACGGAGATCGCATCGCCGCCGGCACCGCGGCTACGTGCTCTGAAGACCGGCCCGGTCGCCGTCGTCGCGGCGCCGTTGTCGAGGAAGAAGGTCGAGCTCGGGCCGAGCGTGACGCCTGCGGGGATGCCGGCGCCGTCGAGCGTGATCGTATTGCGCACGACATCGACGTCCGCGACACCGACCTGGAAGCGAAGCGTCGCGTTGCCGTTCGGGTCGCGAGAGAACACGTCGAGCGTCGTGTTGCTGTCGATCCCTCGCGCCGAGACGAGGGGGATCGTTCGCGTCGGGCCTCGCACCGTCACCGTCGTCGGAAGTACGTAGGTCGCCCCCTGCTCGAGCTGTCGGTCGGAGGCCTCGGCCGTCGCCGACAGGGTGCGCACGATGTACGCGCGCTTGCCGCCGTTGTCGAAGAACGCTCGCACCGCGTGCCCGAGGTGATCGCCGAGCTGCGGAGGCGCACTCGCCACGAGCGGAAACGGCTCGCCGAACCTCCGCACGAACTCCGTGAAGCTGGTGACCAGCGTGGGGCGGCCTTCGCTCCCCTTGCGCGTGCGACCGACGAGCCCCGCGGTGCTCGTGCTCACACCCTCGAAGGGCGGCGAGCGGAACGAGGTCTCCTCGATATAGACGCCGGGATGGAGGTACTCGGGCATGGATCCTCTCAGGTCACGTGAACGCGGAGATGGGCCTCGCGGCCCGGAGCGATCGCGATCGAGCTGCCGGCGAACGGTGTCCGCTCCTCACCGTCGACGACCTCACCGCCGGTGACGGCCGCGCCGCCGACGCGGATCGTGATGGGAACGTTGCCCTCGCCGTCGAGCACGAGGGCTCCGGGGAGGAGAAAGAGAAACTCGGCGCGCGATGTCGAGATCGTGTGGTGGACCGCAGGCGTCGCCCCGACGTCGATCTCGACGCGGCGTCCGAGCGTCTGTTGCGGTCCCCCGACCAGCTTGCCGCGCACCGAGGTCAGGCCCAGCGGCGTCGGCTGGCTCGGTGTCGGCCACACCGGGACGACGATTGCCTCGCCCGGATTCGCGAGCGGGAGTACGAGGCCGGGCGTTGGCTCGAGTGCCATCCAGCGGTCCGCGAGCCCGCCGATCGTGAGCTCGTGTACGCCGTCCTCGACGCCGATGAAGCAGTACGTTCCATCACCGTGAGCGTGCGGGCGTCGGTCGCCGTCGATCCGAACGTCGAGCGTCTCGAGGACCGGTGTGCCGAGGAAGTGATCTTCGACGCGGACCGCAACCGCGAGGACGTGGCGCACCGTCTCTTGCCGACTCACGTCTTCTCCACGACGAAGCTCGCGTCGACGACAGGAACCGTGCTCGCCACGATGCTCGGATCGAGCCCGAGCACGCGTGCGCGGTACGTGACCGAGAGGCGGTAGGGTAGCTCCCCTGCATCCCAGATCCGGTATTGATCTTCCACGGGAAGTGACTCCATCACGACCTGCATCGTGTCGGTCGGACTCCACACCGGTCGCGCCGCGTCCTCGAACATCTCCGCGCGGCCGACCTCGGCGTGGTCGTAGAAGCACTGCAGGATGAGCCCAAGCAAGCGATGCTCTTCCTGCGTGGCCGCGGCGTCGTTGGCGTTGGTCGTCCCGCCGCGCGCACCCCAAGGTGTCACCAGATAGCAGAGCTCCAGCGCCAGCGCTGGCCGTGAGATCCTTCCATCCGGAAGTCGTCGCTGAATGGAGTTTCGCAGCTCTGGATTCTCGATGCAGCGATACAGGAACAGCGTGATGGTTGGACGCGAAGGTGTCTTGAGGTCCTGGAATCCCTGCGTTGTTGCCAGCTCGACCGCGATGTTCGCCGTCGGGAGCGTTCTGGTGATGTGCTGCTGGAGCAATCGTTTGAGCGTAAGGCTCGCGTGCTCCACTAACTGCCACGTCGCCACTCATGCCCCTTCGAGTTGGTAAGCGATTAGCAGAGTCAGCAGCGCCACGTCAATGCGTCGTGCCGCTTCCGTGGTCCGGAGTGTGGAGTCTCCGCACGGATGTACCGAAACGCAACATCGAATCCGGAGGGATCGGCCGGATGCGTCAGCGGAGGACTCCATCGCGCAGATACGCAACCACCGCAGCCGACCATGGTTTGAAGTCGTCGGGCTGAGAGAGCCTGCCGATCTTGCGGAGCTCGCGCGAGACGGCGATGACGAGGTGCTTCATCGTGATTGCCGCCTGTTCGGCGCCGAGGATCGCGGCGGCGGTGACGGCGTTGCGGATGTCCGCGCCCGAGAGCTCGAATCGCGTCAGGAAGTCCAGATCGACGTCCGCGTCGATGTGGCCGCGCGGGAGGTGGATCTCCCAGATGCGTCGGCGTTCCGCATGCCCGGGAAGCGGAAACTCGACGACGAAGTGCAAGCGGCGGAGAAAGGCGGCATCGAGGTTGTGCTTGAGGTTCGTCGCCAGCACCGCGAAGCCGCGGTGCTGTTCGAGGCGCTGTAACAGGAAGGCGGCCTCGACATTCGCGTAGCGGTCGTGCGCGTCCTTGGTCTCGGTGCGTTTGCCGAACAGGGCGTCTGCCTCGTCGAAGAACAAGATCGCTCCGCTCACCTCGCAGGCTCGGAACACGCGATCGAGGTGCTTCTCGGTCTCGCCGATGTACTTGTCGACGACCTGCGACAGGTCGACGCGGAACACCTCGAGGCCGAGTCGCTGCGCAATGATCTGCGCCGCGAGGGTCTTGCCCGTTCCGGGCGGACCCGCGAACAGCGCGATGAAACCTGAGTTGCCTCGAATCCTTCCGTCGCCGACCAGGCGGTGTCCGTGGCGTGCCGCCTCCTCGAAGAGCTCCAGCTCGCATCGTGTCTGAGGCGGAACGACCAGCTCGCTTCCGTGGCCGTGCACGTCGAGTCTGCCGATCATGCGCCCGGCGGAGCGAGCCGTGGCTGCGGCGATGGTGCGGCAGGATGCGTCTACGTCATCGACGGATGTGGCGCCGCCCCGCGACGCTCCGTGCGCGTGCGCGAGCGCCGCGGCCGCGGCGATCATCTCGGGATCGAAGCTGTATCTCACCGCGAGTCGCGCGCTGTCGACCCCAGCAACTCCAGCGCACGCACGGTCCCACAGCTTCCTCCGCTGCCTGTCGTCGATCGGCGCGATCGCGACCTCGAGCACGGTCCGTCCGGACGCTCGAAGCACACCGGGAAGGTCGCCTCCTTCGAGGGCCGCCACGATCGGCAACGCCGACTCACGGCACATGCGCAGCACATCGTCGATCGTCGCGCCGCGCTCGACGACCAGCGCCGCTCGTCGCCACATCGCAGCGCGCACGAGGCGCGCTCGTTCGCCAGCATCGTCGATCCCGCTCGCCGCGACGAAGGCTCCAGCCGCCCCGGCGATCGCCGCTGCGACCGTATCCTGGCTGTGATCCCCGTGGACGACGACGAGCGTCGCGCCGCGATCCCTCAGCGCGCGTACCGCGGTCTCGGCCTGTGTACGTCCCGAAGGTGTGAGCTCGACGGTGTCCAGGCCGTGGACATCGCTCGTCGGCTCATCGGGCACGGGATCCATCCCTGCGAGGCGCGGCCAGAGATCGGACGGGATCCGCAGCGTCCGACCCGCGAGCGGTGCATCGCCCTCGAGCGCGACGAGTCCCAGTCGGATGAGTGCGGCGGCGGGGAGGAACGCACGGAGCTGCTCCGGTGACGACGGCGCGAGGACCGCGACCGCGAGGCCCACGCTGGGGCGCAGCGCAGCGACGGAGTCGTTCATGAAGCCAAACAGCCGACAAAACCGTGCCTCGATCTCGGGGGCCAGCGCGAGCAAGAGCACGTCGCGTTCGAATGCGGACAGGCCGAAGGCGTGCGTGGCGTGGTCGAACCCCGGCAGCCCCTCGGACAACGGCACGTCCACGTCACCTCGGCTCGACGTTCGCTCTCCCTCATCCATCGCCAGCTCCGCGAGGATCCCTTCCGCATCGCCCGGTTCGATCGCGAGGCCGCCGAAGGGGTCGGTGCGGCGCGTTCGCCCACGTGCTCTCAGCTCGCCAAGTCGCTCCGCGAGCCGATCCGCCAGACGTGCGAACGCGACCTCGATCCTCGCCACAGGCCATAACCGTAGCAGAACCGGCGCACACCTCTGTGCAGTGGCGCGCGATGTCATCGACGTTCGATACCGAGCTCCAGGTCACAGCAGCGCAGGACGGATGGCGGTGAGTCGGACCACCTTCCTCGAGCAGCTGCGCAGGTTCGCCGACGTCGACGATGCGCGGTTCATCGGGATGCCGGCCTCGGAGGATGAGGCGGCGGTGGGCCGAAGTCGGGCTATTCGTCGAAGATGAACTGACCGGTGAGCGTGTCGAACGTCACGGCACCGCACATCTTGTGGAGGATCTCGGCCATGAAGAGCAGCGGGTTGTAGGTCTCATCACTGTACTCGAGATCCCATACCAGCTCGAAGCGCGCGTCCATGCGGGCGATGTCGTCGCGATCCGGTCGTTCGCCGGCGTGTTCGGAGGCAAACTCATCCGACTCCAGCACGACGTGCGACTCGAGGTTGAGCCCGACCGTGATGTCCGCGGCGTTCCCCGTGAGCGCGTCGTGAACGGTCGCGACCAGCGTCTGCTGGTCAGTCTTCACGACATCGATGTTCTTCAGTGTCCGGAACTCTCGGGCCACGTCATCGAGCGACGGCAGGCGCTCGCGGTGGAACATCGCCAACCACACTCCGCTCTGGTCGCTCATGCTTTCCGTCGCGATGAAATGACCACGTCGAGGGTGCGCTTGATGATTCCCTGGGTCTCGGGGCCCATACGCCTGACGACGTCGCGCGGCGCCCACCCGTGCATGTGGAGCTGACCGAAGTCAAATTCGTTGGGGGCCTCGCACAGTGTCCAGGCACCGCCGCCGAGGGCGTGCTGCACGATCGTACCCAGGTAGAGGATCGATCCCAGCTCCAGCTTGCGCCAGCGCTCGCGCGAAAGCTCTCTCGACAGCGATGCCAGGAGTGCTGCCTCGAGGAATGCGGAAGACGCGACGCTGTAGTCGAGCACCGGCTTCTCGCCGGTGAGGTCGCGAATGTCATCGCTCAGCGCTGCGATCCTCGTATCGAGGGACGCGAGGATGTCCGCCACCTGGGCGCGCCGGTAGGGGACGTCGTAGACCTCGACCGCGTTCCTCAGGTCTCCCGGGATCCGTGTCCGCTTGAAGCCGAGGATCGGGCCCAGCGGGAAGAAGCGATGCTTCTTCAGGTCGGGGAGATTGGTGACGCAGGGCTTACCAAAGTGCTCCTTGGTGCGCGCGTAGTCCCACTTACCGCCGGTGCGTTCGATGAGCGTCGCTCCGACGTACCGCCCGAGTCTTGGCTCGACCTGCTCCGACCCGACCCGGCCGCGCCCATCGAGGACCATCGTGTAGAAGTCCTCGAGACGATCCAGCGAGTCGTACGAGCGATCGAGTGGAAGCAGTTCGGTGGCGCCCTGTGCGCGCACGTCGTACTCGAGCGCCTCGAGCTCGGCCGGTAACTCGCGCACGAAGCGCTCCAGGTTCTCCTTCTCTGCAGTCGACATCACTTTTTTACCCAGTCGATCACGGACCGGCGAAACGTGTCAACGTCGCCCTCGAACAGGATGAGCTTACCGTCGCGGATCAGTGCGTCGATCGTATGCTGCGGGACGTTGGCCCTGCGCAGCCGATTCATGAGCCTGAGCCTCTCCGCCGCATCCGCGATGCGATGGATCACGATGATCCCCGATTCGACGGCTTTCCTGATCAACGGTCCCGACGCATAACCTTCGAAGGCCCACACCACTCTGTCCATGCTTATCTGGACGAACGTGCTGTCGATGTCGAGCGCATCGGAGTTCGACAGCGAGGTCGCGCCGCGACTCTTGCCTCCGCTCGTGCGGGAACCGGTCGTGAGCGATTCAGCTCCAGACTTGACCTGTAACAAGGTCCGGCGCACGCCTCGCCCAGCCACGAAGGGCACGTCGACCTGACGGAGCCGTCCTTCAGGTGACCTCAGGACCTTCCCTGCAGCGTGCGCGTCGTCGCCGGCCAGCGCTCGGTAGATTCGCTCGATCTCGACGCCCCTGACCGAGCTCGCCATGCGCGAGGGATGCCCGGCGACCCAGCGCAAGAAGGTCTGCTTCGTTGGGCGGTCCGTTGCAAGGTACTCACGCCACCGTTGAAGCATGTGTTCGGGTGTCCCGGGATCGTTGACCGGGAGCTCGGCGCCGTGGGCTCTCCCGCGCAGCGCGACCAGTCGCTCCAGCTCGAGCTCGGACTCGGGCATCTTCGTCTGCAGGCGGCGAAGCTCCGCCGCTTCGCCCGCCGGGAGCTTTCCGACCGTCGCCTCCGCGAGGGTGTACTTTCCGCGTCCTCCGGGATCGAGTGCGGGTGTCGTCGGAGGCGTTACGTCCTTGGTCGCCGCGGCTCCGAGCGCGGCGGCAGAGGTCGTGAGGGAAGGGGCCGCGGCGTGGGATGTCTCCGGCACCGTCGCTGCGGGTGTCGGCGCTCGAGTCACGTGCACACCGAGCTCGCTGGGTCGAGCCGGCGCGACGTGACGCGCGGCCGAGGCGGCCTCGGCTGGAGCTGGAGCTGGAGCTACGGCTCGACCTGCTGTCGAGGCTGCTCGGGGTACGGTCCCGCCCGCCGAGACCGCGAGCTCGCCGAGAACATCCGCACTTCCCTCCATCGCGGCCGCGATGGACTTCGAAGTCGCCAGCCGCGCCGAGAAGACGACACTTCGCGTCGGCCCGGCGACCGCCGTGCCGACTTGCTTCACCACCGCCTTCGAGGCGTCGTAGACGGCCCGCGAGGCAAGGATGGCCGGTCTGGTGAGAAGCCCAGGGCCCAAGAAGTCGATGGGTGAGACAACGGAGTCGAGCGATTGCCGATCCGTTGCCGTCACTCCTCGCACGCCGCCAGCGGTGTCGAGGATCATGACCGGCTGCGGGAAGTTCGATCCCTCCGGGTTCTCGAAGTGCAGGACATAGCCGACGATCGCGCAACTGCCGTCCCAGTAGTAGTGAATGACGGCACGAGCCTGCTTGCGTCTACAGCCCTCGTACTCGCCGAACACATTCCCGGCGTGCAGCGAGCTGAAGAACGCACGGGCACCGTCGTCGACGAGCAACAGGTCGTCATCGGCCTGCAACTCACGTGTACTTTCGGCGATGGCTCGGAGGTCCTTGAAGAGCGTCGGTTGCTCGTCTCGTTGACGGGCGAGCTGGGGACCTGTCGTGGTGACGCTCACCGGTGCACGGCCATCGGCGTGCGCGGTGCTCGTTCGGTCCGCGATCCGGTGGGCTTCGGCCTCGTGGGCATCGTTCGGTCCCGTCACTCGCAAAGGGCCCATCGGGAGCTGCACGTTCCGCTGCTGGAGCGTGTGGACCAGTTCGTGGGCAAGAACGTTGTCCCCCTCGGCCGTGCCCGGCGCATACCGTCCCTCGCCAAACACCATATGGTTTCCGACGGTGTACGCCCGCGCGTACACACTCCGTGCCGATGCTGCAGCGTGAGCACTCGTGTGTACGAGGACATGGCCGAGGTCATGGCCAAAGCGCGACTCCATCACTTCGCGGGTGACTGGATCGAGAGGCTGACCTGCCGAGCGCACGACTTCGTGGACGAGAGGCGGCGCATCGAGGTGGTCGGCGGAAGCGGCCAGACGATCGTGCTCATCCTCGATGAGGTCGAGGATGTGAAGCGCGGCACGGTTCGATGCCGCAAACGCACGGATGGTGGGTTCCTCGGACGTGCGAGTCGGCCGCCTCGCATGAGCCGCATCGCGCTCGCTCCGGGTACGCGTTCGATCTCCTCCCATGAGTGGTCCCGACCATACCCTACGGCAGGCTGATCCGGTGTGAGTACGATTCGCGGCGATGCCCGATGACGAAGAGTTGCGCGTCGGCAGCGCTCGACGTCTTCTGGCAAGGCCGGCCGCGAGCGTGAGGCGCGCACCGGTGCACATGATACCTCGCGATCGATCGGCGCAGCTCGACGATCCGGAACGACCTCACGGTGGTTGCGATCAAGAACCTGAAGATCGGAATCTAGCGACGTGCGATACGAGCTCACGATTCACCAGATGGGGAGACAACTCGAGGTGATCGGCGAGGCCGAGCTGCCGTTCCCTCCGCCGGTGGACACGATCGTGCGGGGGCCGTTCACGCCGGGGCCCGGCTACGAGCGGGTCCGCAAGGCGTTCGAGACGCACGACGGTAAGCGGGACCTCGACAAGATCGAGGTGCTGGCGCCGCGGCTCTACTTCGACGGTGTGGCGATCCCCGCCGCGCAGATCGACGTCGCGGATCACCGCGAGATCATCGTGACCGAGGCGGCGCCGGTCGTCGTAGGTCCGACGGTGGAGTCGATGACCGAGCTCTTGCGCGCGCGCGCCTTGTGGCGGTGTCCGAGGTGCGGTGGCACTACCTACCCGGGTCTCCCCTATCCCCCGATGCCGGGGAGTCGCTTCGCCGGCGCGATGACCGAGAATTGCAGCACGTGCCCGGAGGCATGGTGGGTGATCTTCCCGAAGGGCCCGAACTGGAGTGACGCGTGAGCACGAGTCCGCTGGCGGAGAGCATCCAGCGCGGGGTCGCGGACCCTGCGCCGGCAGGTGGTTGAGGGGACGATCGAGCGCTGGTGGGAGCTCGAGCTCGCGGACCGGTTCCAGATCGCGACGTCGCGGCACGGCGCGAGCGCGGTGTTCCACGGCGGGGACACCGACCACATCGACGGCGTCTCCACGATCGAGAGGGCGTACGACGTGATCCGCCACCTGGAGGGGACGTGGGCGAGCGATCGTTCGCGTGAGGACCGGCTGGTGCGCTGGCTGCTCCGCTTGATCGCGCCGGACGGGCGGCCGATGGTGCAGGAGGAGCTCGAGCGCATCGCGGCGCTCCGCGATCCGGAGGCGGCGGCGCGCCGCGAGCGCGAGCTGCGCGTGGCGTGGCGGCACGCGGTGCCGTGGCTCGACGCGCCGGTGACCGGGCCGCACTCGGACCTCGCGGACGCGGACTACCTGGTCCGCTGCCTCGCGTCCCTCGCGGCGCTGCCCCGCGAGACGCCGTTGATCGCGTGGATCCGCGGGCGGCAGTCGCCCGACGGCGCGTTCCGCGCCCCGCTGTCGCTCGACGCGAACGGCGCTCCGCACGGCGACGCGCTCGCAGATACCGCGCACGCGCTGCGCGCGCTCGGTGCCTTCTCGGCGACGCCGCGCGATCGCGACGCGTGCGTGCTCTGGCTGCGCGGCGCGGCCCTCGGCGTGCCCCTCGACGACCTCGTGCGCTGGCTCGACGTCGTCGAGGCGGCGCATCACCTCGGAGCGATCGAGCTGTACGACGCGCACTACTCGGCGGTGCTTCCGTTCCTCGAGCTCACCGACGGCGAGCGCGTCGGCTTCGACCTCTACGCGGCCGTGCGCATCATCGAGCTGCTGAAGTCGGGGCGCGCGTCGTGACCGCGTCGCGTCTCGACACGGACCTCCCGCGCGCCGAGGACGAGCTCCGCGCGCGGGCGGCCGCGGGCAAGATCGAGCGGTGGTGGGAGGTCGAATCGTGCACGTGGCTCGGCGTCGCGGTCCCGGAGTCCACGCGCACGCTGGCCGACGAGGCACTCGCGCGCTGGACGTGCCCCGACTTCATCGAGGCCGACAGCCGCCGGTGGACGAGCCCGACGCGAGGCCGCGCGCTCTACGCCGTCGAGCACACCTTCGAGATGATCTTCGTCGCCGCGCGACTCGAGGTCCCGTACCTCCGGGGAAGGCGCCCGGCGCTCGTGGCGTGGCTCGCGGGCCTGCAGGGCGACGACGGGCGATTCGCCGCGCAGGAGGCGTACGAGGAGATCGAACACATGCGTGCGTGGGAGCGCGCCGACATCGCGGGCGACGAGATCCGGGCGGCGTGGCAGCGCGCGATCCCCGGCTGCGAGCCGCTCGGCGTGACCGGGCCGCACTCGGATCTCGCCGACGCCTGGTACGTGACGCGTTCGCTGCAGCTGCTCGGCGCGACCCCGCGCGATCCCGCGGCCGCGATCGCGTGGATCCAGAGCAGGCAGTGCCCCGACGGTGCCTTCCGCTCGCCGCTGTCGCTCGAGCCGTCGGGCGCGGTCCACGGTTCGCCGCTCGTCGATACGGCGCGCGCGGTCGAGACCCTCGCGCTCCTCGGTGCCGGGCCCGCCGATCGCGATCGCTGCGTCGCCTGGCTGGCCGGCGCGATCGGCACGCTCGACCCGCGCGATCTCGCCGCGTGGCTTCACATCGCGTCCCCGCTCGTCGCGCTCGGCGCCGGCCGGCACATCGCCACGCTTCCGTTCCTGCTGCAGGACATGCCGGTCCGCGACGGTGGTCACGACCTGTACGCCGTGCTCCGTCTGATCCAGCTCCTCGTCCCCATCGCGGAGCAGGGCTGATGGCGCTCGCGGAAGCCACGTTGCTCGAGCGGCTGCGCAGGTTCTCCGACGTCGATCACGCGCAGTTCTCCGGCGAGCCGACCACCGAGGACGAAGCCCGCCACCGCTGGGCCGCCGCGTTCGCGGACTACGTCTCGGCGATCGCGCCGTCGGTCGGGACGGCGTTCGTGGCGCAGGCATTCCACGACACGCTGCAGCTCGGGAACGCGATGGTCGCGCAGCCACCGGAGTCGGACTTCGCCGCGGCGTGGTCCGCCGGGATGACGGCGATCACCGGGATCGCCGGCGGTGGCTGGGACTTCGCGATGCTGGCGGTGCGCGAGACGGCGCTGCGCGCGGTGCTCGGCGGGCTGTTCGCGGCGCCGACGGCGAACACAAGTGCACGGCTGTCGGCGATCGCGGGCGCGTTCCACGTCGCCACGACGGGGATGAAGTCGGCGACGAACGTCGTGTACAGCTAGTACCATCCGCGGCGATGGCCGATGACGAAGAGGGCACGACGGACACGATCCGGGTTGCACCGACGAGTGATGCGGGGCGGGCGGATACGGCGAGGCCTGTGGGGACGCCGGTGCCGTTGCCGCCGCCGCCGTCGGTGGGAGGGGGGCAGCTGGCGACGAGCCCGCCGACGCGGCCGATGAGGAAGCGGCATGACTCGCTGGCGACGCCGCGGCCGGGCGATGCGGCGCGGTACACGGTCGGGGACATGATCGGGCAGGGTGGGATGGGGGAGGTGCTGCTCGCGTACGACGAGCAGATCGGGCGAGAGGTCGCGATCAAGCGCATCCGCGCGGACCAGCCGTCGGCCGAGGAGCGCGCGCGGTTCGTGCGCGAGGCGCGCGTGCAGGGGCGGCTCGAGCATCCGGCGGTGGTGCCGGTGTATGACCTGGCCGTCGACGGGGATGGGAAGCCGTACTTCGTGATGAAGCGGCTGTCGGGCACGGACATGCACGAGCTGTTGAAGCGGATGCGCAGCGGCGAGGAGGGGAACGAGGGAGCGCGGCGGCGGCAGCTGCTGCGCGCGTTCGCGGACGTGTGCCTCGCGGTCGAGTTCGCGCATCAGCGCGGCGTGATCCACCGCGACCTCAAGCCGGCGAACATCATGCTCGGCGACTTCGGCGAGGTGTACGTCCTCGACTGGGGCGTCGCCCGCGCGTCGGCGGCGCTCGACGTCTCCTGGCAAGAAGGGGCCCCCGCGAGCGTGCGGCGAGCGCCCGTGACGCCGCGGACCGGCGACCTCTCGATCGAGGCCGGCGAGACGCAGGCGGGGACGGTGCTGGGGACGCCGGCGTACATGGCGCCCGAGCAGCTCGTGGGGGAGCGCGCGGAGACGTCGTCGGACATCTACGCGCTGGGCTGCATCCTGTTCGAGATCGCGGCCGGCGAGGCGCTGCACCCGCGCACGCGCTCGCTCGGCAGCGCGCTCGAGGACGTCGATGCGCGGCCGTCGGTCCGGAAGCCGGACAGTCCGCCGGAGCTCGACGCGATCTGCCAGCGCGCCGTGCGGGTCGAGGCGAAGGCGCGGTACGCGTCGGCGCGCGCCCTCGGGGCGGCGGTGCAGGCGTTCCTCGACGGCGACCGCGACCTCGAGGTGCGGCGCGAGCTCGCGCAGGTGCACATCGCCGAGGCGCGCGAGGCGCTGCGGCGCGGCGAGGCCGAGACGGATCGGCGCGCGGCGATGCGGGCCGCCGTGCGCGCGCTGGCGCTCGACCCGACGGCGACCGAGGCCGCGGACCTGGTGACGGCGCTCGTGCTGCGCCCGCCGCCGTCGGTGCCCGACGAGGTCGAGCGCTCGCTCGCGTCGATCGACACCGACACGGCGCGCTCGCACGGCCGCCTCGCCGCGGGCTCGATGCTCGGCTACCTCGCGTTCGTGCCGCTGCTCCTGTGGACCGGCGTGCGCGACGTCGGCATCGTGGCGCTGTTCGCGGCGGTCGCGGTCGCGAACGCCGCGCTGCTCCTCGTGCTCAGCCGGAGCCCGCGCATCACGCGGCGCGGGGTGTACCTGTCGGCCGTGGTCAACGCCGTCGTGATCGGCATCGTGTGCCGGATGGTCGGGCCGTTCATCATCGCCCCCACGCTCGTGATCTCGACGCTGATGGCGTACGCGTCCCATCCGCAGCTCGGCCGCGTCCCCTTGCTCGCCGCGATCCTCGGGATGTCGGTCGCGCTGCCGTGGGGCCTCGAGCTCGCCGGCGTGATCCCCGCCACGTACGAGTTCACGCACGGCGCGATCGTGCTGAGCTCGCCGGTGGTGACGTTCGCGTCGGTGCCGACGCAGATCGCGTTCGCGATGCTGCTCGTGGCGCTCGTCGTGATCGTGGCCCTCCTGTCGCGCTCGGTCGCGATCCGGCAGCGCGACGCGACGCGGCGGCTCGAGGTCCAGGCGTGGCACCTGCGCCAGATCCTGCCGACGACGGCGAGCTGACATACGATGTCGGGATGGCGGACGCAAAGGCGGACGATGGCGCGGAGCCTGCCGCGACGGTGACGGTCGCACCGACGAAGCCGAACCCCACCGTCGCGGTGACCGAGGGCGACGTCATGCCGTCGGTCGCGTCGACGATCACGCTGCCGCCGCCCGGCTACGCCCTCACGCACGTGATCGGGCGCGGCGGCATGGGCGAGGTGCACGCGGCGCAGGACAGGCGCATCGGCCGCGAGGTCGCGATCAAGCGCATGCGCAGCCCGAACCCGACGCAGGACGCGATCGCCCGCTTCCTCCGCGAGGCCCGGATCCAGGCGCGCCTCGATCACCCGGCGATCGTCCCGGTGCACGAGCTCGGCATCGACGAGTCGGGCCGCCCGTACTTCACGATGAAGCGCATCTCGGGCGTGACGATGGCGCGCCTCCTCGCCGACGGCGGCACGCTCCACCGCCTGCTGCGCGCGTTCGTGGACGTGTGTCTCGTCATCGACCTCGCGCACAAGAAGGCGATCGTCCACCGCGACCTGAAGCCGGCGAACATCATGCTCGGCGATCACGGCGAGGTGTACGTCCTCGACTGGGGCGTCGCGCGCGTGCTCACCGACTCGCCGGAGGTATCGACGGAGCCGCTCTCCGGCTCGGCGGACGACCTGTCGGCCGACCCCGAGGACAGCACGAAGTCGGGCGCGCTCCTCGGCACGCCCGGGTACATCTCGCCCGAGCAGATCCAGGGCAACTCGGCGTCGCCGCCGACGGACGTCTACGCGCTCGGCTGCATCCTGTTCGAGATCCTCGCCGCCGAGCCGCTGCATCCCAAGGGGCAGGCCGCGCTCGGCCGCACGCTGAGCACGCCGCAGGCGTCGCCGGCGCAGCGCCGGCCCGACCGGCCGATCGCGCCGGAGCTCGACGTGGTGTGCTTCCTCGCGCTGTCGGACGAGCCGTCGGAGCGGCCGTCGGCGCGCGAGCTCGCGGACCGCGTGCAGGCCTACCTCGACGGCGATCGCGACGTCGAGCGGCGCCAGGCGCTCGCGCGCGAGCAGCTCGCGGCGGCGCGCGAGGCGCTCGACAGCAAGGCCCCCGACGCCCGCGCGCTCGCGATGCGGCGGGCCGGCCGCGCGCTCGCACTCGACCCCGAGTCCGTCGACGCGGCGGAGATGGCGAGCGCGCTCCTCCTCGAGCCGCCGAAGGTGATGCCGCCCGACCTCCAGCAGAGCCTCACCGACGAGGAGCGCACGCTGTCGCGACAGCGCAACCGCCAGGCGATGTGGACGTACGTGTCGATGTTCGCGCTCCTCCCGGTCGCGCTCGCGCTCGACGTGAAGAGCTACGTGGCCCTGTTCGCGCTGTACGGCACGATCGCGCTCGGCGCCGCGTTCTCGTGGGTGCACGCCCGGCGCGGGCGGTCGTCGATCGCGGTCGTGCTGACGGTGAACTTCCTGCTCGCGATCATGTTCTCGCGCATCGTGTCGCCGTTCGTGCTCACGCCGCTGATGATCTGCGGCGTGCTCGCCGCGATCACCGCGAACGAGTGGGTCGGCGATCGCACGGGCGTCGTCGTCGGCTGGACGCTGCTCGCCGTGATGGGGCCGCTCGTCCTCGAGTGGGTCGGCGTCTTGCCGCAGACGTGGTGGATCGAGAACGGCCGGATGACGATCATCTCCGACGTGTTCACGTCGCACGGCCGCCGCGAGGTGGCCGCGCTCGCCGTCGCGAACCTCGCGTTCGCCGTGATGTTCGGCCTCATGGCGCTGGTCATCACGCGGCAGCGGCGCATCGCCCAGCGCGCGCTGCACGTGCAGGCATGGCACCTGCGCCAGCTGCTGCCGGCGGTGAAGCCGCCGCCGCGGTGACCGCGCCGCGGCGTGCTAGGTTGTCCGCATGCCGCCTGCACCACCACCGACGGGGGAGCTGCGCTGGGGTCGCGTGATCGGAGCGCTCGTGGTGCTCGTCGGCCTGATCGTCTCGATCGTCTGGCTCATCGTGAGCTGAGGTTCAGCGCGGACTCAGCGCGGCGCGCACACGTTCGCGGTCGCGGGAGAGGCGGTGCTGTTGCCGATGAAGCGCGGCTCGGTGCGGTTCTCGGTGTCGGGCAAGGACGCGCACCCCATGTTCTGCGTCGCGGCCTTCGAGACGCACATGCCGGTCGGCGTCGCGGGGCGCTCGTCGGCGATGCAGAAGGTCGGCGCGCGCCCGGCGAGGTCGGGGCACGAGCCCGCGCACGCGATCGTGCAGAACCCGGCGGGGTGGCAGGTCCCCGCCTTGCCGGCGGCGGTGAACGCGCAGTCGGCGTTGGTCGCGCACGCGTCGCCGATGAACTTCTGCGGCGGCGCGACCGTGCCGTGCAGCTTCGGGAACACGTTCCTGTCGTCGAGGCGGACGAACGTGAAGCCCTCGGCCTCGAGCGCGGTCAGGATGCCGTCGAGCGCGTCGGCGGTCGACTTGTGGATGTCGTGGAACAGGACGATGCCGCCGTTGAACGCGCGCACCTGCGACAGCACGTACTTCTTCATGTCGTTGCGCATGTCGTCGGGCACGAACTTGAAGGTCGACTTCTTGCACACGCCGCCGCCGGCCGCGTAGCACCAGTCGGCGCTGTCGACGTGCCACCCGGTGACGATGTAGCCGCGGTCCTGCGCCTGCTTCTTCGCGCCGCACGTGGCGCTGCCGAACGGGAAGCGGAAGTAGCGCGGCGTCTCGCCGGCCTCGCGCAGGAGCGCGTCGGTGCGGTCGATCTCGGACGCCACCGTCGCCGCGGTCTGCTCGGCGAGGTTGATGTGCCGCTGCGAGTGGTTCGCGAGGAGGAAGCTCGGGTGCGCGGCGATGCGCTTCGCGACGTCCTTCGCCGCCTGGGTCGAGTAGCGGCTGCCGTTCGTGAAGAACGTCGCCGGCGCGCGGTGGCGCTCGAGCACCTCGATCACCTTCGGCGTCGTCTCGGGGTTGGGCCCGTCGTCGAACGTCAGCGCGATCCGCTTGTTGAAGCCGTTGCGGTCGGGGACGCGGACGCCCGAGCAGTCGGTGCCGTCGCCCTTGCCGTCGGTGCGCGCGTCCTCGTAGGCCTGCTCGAACAGGTCCGTGTCGTCGGCGTGATCGTCGTCTTCGGTGCCACACCCGGACTGCAACCAGCAGGTTGCGGCGGCGGCGAGGAACAGCGCGGTTCGCATGCGCCCGAGCGCGAGCAAGCCGTGCGCCACCGCTAACTACGTCGGATCGCGCGGGTCGCGGGTGGGGACACCCGTCGGCGCAAGTCGACTTGCCGGCTCACGGCGCTTCGAGCAGCTGCTTCGCGCGGTCGATCCCGAGCGCCACCGCGGCGCCGTGGTCCTCGATCACGGCGACCTTGGCCTCCGCGCCGGTGAACGCGATGTAGGCCACCCCACCGTCGGCGCCGCCCGTCGCCGGGTCGGGGTCGATGCCCAGGCGCTCGGCCATCGCGTACGACGCCTCGCCGATGATCGCGGCCGGACCGACGTCGCCGAGCACGCCGTACTCGACTTGCCCCTGGTACACCACCGCCACGACCGAGCGCATGCCGAGCCCGGCGGCGAGGTAGTCGAAGCGCGCGCTGCGCCCGGGGATCACCACGAACGGCAGCGTCGCGGCGTCCAGCGGGTCGCCGTGCGAGTCGGTCGCCGCCGTCTGGCCCATGTAGGCCGGGTCCGTCATGAGGTTGCACTGCGGCGACATCTTGCCGTCGCAGTCGATGTCCAGGTCCGCGATCCACGCCACCGCCCCGGGGAAGCCGCAGATCGCGACGTCGGCCGTCCCGCCGGCGTCGCGCGCGAACGGGCCGCCGACGACCAGATCGCACGTCGCGATCCGCGCGAGCAGCTGCTCCGCGGTCGGGGTACCGGGCGGTGCGTCGCCCGGCGGGGCATCGGGATCGCCGCCGGCGCCGGCGTCGCCGCACGCGATCAGGAGCACCAGCGCCGTGGCTCGCATCCGCCCATCGTAACCGCGTCAGTCGGGGATCGGGTCGTCCTTGTCGCGGAACAGGCGCATCCGCACCCGCTCGTGCTGGCGCGCCTTGTAGGCCTCGTGGCTCGAGGCGCCCTGCTCGTTGCCGATCGCCGTGGCCTTGTCGGCGATCTGGAACTCGGTGAGCACGAACACGACGTGCGAGAGCTCGGGCGGGATCTCGGCGCGCGGCAGGAGCCGATCGATGCGCAGCGGCAGGTCGGCGACGAAGTTGACGATGCGGTACTCGGGCCCCGAGAACTCGTTCGTGGGGATCGCGATGCTCGGCGACGACAGGCTCACCGGCGGCGGCTGCGTCTGCGCGACCATGCGCGTGAGCGTGATCGCGGCGGACGTCGACGGCCCGAGCGCACCGTCGGTGTCCGCGGCGCGCGCCGTCATGTGCTCGAGGTCGACGAGCTGGTTGAGCGACTCGCCGGGGACGACGTAGTTGAACGGGATCAGCTGGCGCGTCAGCGTCGCGAGCATCGGCACGAGGTCATCGCGCGTCGGGACGATCAGCCGGAAGCGCAGCTTGTCGTAGATGTTCGCGGCGAGCGTCGACCGCTTCGCGAGCAGCTTCGTGATCTGCGAGTCGCGCGGCTTCCTGCTCCACTCCCACTCGGCCAGCGGCGCACCCGCGGCGCGCAGCTGCTCGACGACCTGCATCACCTTCAGCTCGATCTCGCGGAAGATGATCTCGTCGGACACCGACATCTTCAGCAGCCCGGCGCGGCCGTTGATGTGGTGGATGATGTGCATCAGCTTGAGGACGACGCACGCCCATTTCTGGTGCGGGCCGTCGCTCGAGGCGACGAGGAACAGGTCGCGCGCGGGCAGATCGGCGGCCACCTCGTCGGGGATCGCCATCTGGTAGACGCGCGACAGGTGATCGACCGCGTCGCTGCGAATGTCCTCGAGGCGCGTCATCTCGTCGTCCGACCCGGGGTCGAACTCGTTGAGGCGCAGGAAGCGATCGACCTCGGCGTGCTCCGAGAACGCGAGCCGGTGCCAGTCGATCACCGAGTCGCCGCGGAGGAGTAACCGGACCGCCTCGACGTCGTGGAGCGTGAGCTCGTCGGCCGTGGGCGGCCGCGCGACGCGCGGCAGGACGGTGCTGACCACCCGTCCAGTCTACGTCCGCTTGCCGGGCCTTGTCAGTCGCAACGTCGTGGTGAACAGCGCGACGACGCCAACGCCCGCCAGACAGTTTCCGATGACCGCGATCATTGTCCTACCGCCATGTACAAAAAATCTTCCCCCGTGTCCGAGCTGGGAGGCAACTTTGTGCACGCCCGCTCCCGGCGGGATCGGAGCTACCATCGCGCGGATGGGTGGCAGCGCCAGCGCCGTGCGGTCGGCGGTCACGTTCACGTGCGGCCAGTGCGGCGCGGGATTGTCGTTCGACGGCGTGCGCACCCAGACGTGCCCGTATTGCGCATCGCCGAACTTCGTCGAGCGGCCGCCCGCGGCGAACCAGCCCGATCCGATGTTCGCGATCCCGTTCGCGGGCGATGCGGCGTGGGCGCACGCGCGCATCGCGGAGTGGATCGGCGGCCGAACCGTATTCGCCCGCCCGGCGTTCAAGCACGCGGTGGTCGACGAGATGCGCGGCGTGTACCTCCCGGCCTACCTGTACTCGGCCGTCGCGCACACCGACTACACGGCGCAGATCGGCGAGAACTACACCGAGACCGAGGAGTACGAGACGACCGACGCGCAGGGCAACAAGAAGAAGGAGACGCGCACGGTGACGCGCACCGAGTACCGCCCGCTGTCGGGGCGCCACATCGGGTACGTCACCGACGTCATCGTCAGCGCGAGCGCGGGACTGCCGAACGACGAGCTCGAGCGCGTCGAGCCGTACGACATGCGCGAGATGCGGCGGTTCGCCCCCGCGCTGATCTCGGGCTGGATCACCGAGGAGTTCTCGCGCGCGGCGGATGCGTGCATGCGGCTGTCGCGCGAGGAGGCGGTCGAGCTCGTCGGCGAGCGCCTGCGGCGGTTCATGCCCGGCGACAGCTACAGCGACCTCAGCTGGCGCACGAAGGTGCAGTGGGAGACGCTCGACCCGATGCTCGTGCCCGTGTACGTGTGCGCGCTGCGGTACGGCGAGCAGGAGGCGCCGGTGCGCGTCGTCGTCAACGGCCAGACCGGGCGGATCACGGGCAAGGTGCCGCTGTCGTGGTGGAAGATCCTCGTGGCGGTGATCGCGGGGATCGCGGCGATCGCGCTCATCGCCCTCATCGCGAGGCATGGCAAGTGACGGGCCCGTGCACGCGCTGCCGCACCCCGCTCGAGGACGGCGACCTGCGCTGCGCCGTGTGCGCGCTGCCGGTGTCGCGCGCGCTCGAGCCGACCCAGCACGCGCGCGTCCAGATCCTGCGCTGCACGAACTGCAACGCGGCGATCGGCTTCGATCCGAACGCGCGCGCGCCGAAGTGCGGCTTCTGCAGCTCGACGATGCAGATCGAGGAGCCGGTCGATCCCGTCGAGACCGCGGCGCTGCGCGTGCCGTTCGGCGTGCCGCGCGAGGCCGCGGTCGAGAGCGTGCGCGACTGGCTCGGCAAGCGCGGCTTCTTCGCGCCGAAGGCGCTCCGGGACGAGGCCGTGCTCGACACGCTACAGCCGCTGTGCTGGGCGGCGTGGATCGTCGACGCGCAGGCGCAGGTCGCGTGGACCGCCGACTCCGACGCGGGCTCGCACCGCTCGGCGTGGGCGCCGCACAGCGGCGTCGCGCAGCTGCGGTTCGACGCGATCTGCGTGCCGGCGACGCGCGGCCTCGACCTCGAGGAGGCGCGCGAGCTCACGCCGTACTACGAGCTGTCGCGCGCGGTCGCCGTCGGCGCGCCGGGGATCCCGGGCGAGACGCCCGCGATGATCGAGAGCTTCGATGCGCAGCGCAGCGCCGCGCGGCGGCAGGTCCAGCGCGCGATCGAGGCGACGGCGAAGACGCGCGTCGAGGCGTTCATCCCGGGGCGCAGGTACCGCAACATCCACGCCGCGTGCATGCTCGAGGGCATGACCACGCACCGCGTGGCGCTGCCCGCCTGGGTCGTGACGTACCGCTACCGCGACGCCGTGTGGCGCGCGATCGTGCACGGACAGCGGCGCGACGTCGTCGTCGGCAAGTCGCCGACGGACTGGGCGAAGGTCGCCGTCGTCGTGCTGATCTCCGCGGTGGTGCTCGCGGCGATCGCCGCGCTGATCTTGCTGACGAGGAAGTAAATGCCCGAGGCCGTGCGCGGCGGATGCCGCATCTATTACGAGCTCGCCGGTGAGGCGAGCGCCCCTCCCCTCGTGCTCGTGCGCGGGCTCGGTCGCTCGAGCCGCTACTGGGGCCCGGTGCTCCCCGAGCTGCGCGGGTTTCGCCTGCTGCTCGTCGACAACCGCGGCGTCGGGCGCAGCGACGCGACGCGGCCGCCGTACTCGACGCGGCAGCTCGCCGACGACGTCGCGGCGGTGATGGACGCCGCCGGCATCGCGCGCGCGCACGTGTTCGGCATGTCGCTCGGCGGGATGATCGCGCAGCAGCTCGCGCTCGCGTATCCGGAGCGCGTCGACCGGCTCGTCCTCGGGTGCACGACGCCGGGCGGGCCGCGCTCGCACCGGCCGGGGGCGTGGACGCGCGTCGGCCAGCTGCGCGCGGCGCTCTCACCGGGCGACCGCGTCGCGCGGATCCTGCCGAGGCTGGTGAGCGCGGCGTCGCTGCGCGCGCGGCCGGAGATCGAGGCGCTGTGGCGCGAGCTCGCGCGCACCGAGCCGGTCGCCGTGACCGGCTTCGTCGGTCAGCTCGCGGCGGCGGGCGGGCACGACGTGTTCCACCGCCTCGGCGACATCCGGTGCCGCACGCTCGTCATCACCGGCGACGACGACGACGTCATCCCGCACGCGAACAGCCGGCTGCTCGTCGATCACCTGCCGGAGGCCGTGCTCGAGATCCTCGTCGGTGCGAAGCACGACTTCACGACGGATCGCCCGGTCGACGCGGGCCGCGTCATCACGGCGTTCCTGCACGCGCCTACGGTAGCCGGACGGTAGCCGGGGCGCGCGCCGCGGCCTAACCCGGCGCGGCGCCGTGGGATCGCGGTGGCGCGGGTCGTGCTGCGGGGAGGCGCATGACCCGCAACCTCCCGCTCCCCGAGCTCCTCGTCGGCCCCGCCCTGTGCCGCGCGGGCGTCGGCATGTTCCCGGTGTACGCGCGCGCGCCGCTGCCGCGCGCCGACTACGTCCTCGCCGCGACGGTGATGGCGTGCGGCGAGCTCGAGATCCACGAGGCGTCGCTCGGCGCGACGGTGGGGCTGCTCGAGGCGCGCAACCGGAGCGCGGCGCGCGCGCTGATCGTCGAGGGCGATCACGTCGTCGGCGCGCGGCAGAACCGGATGCTGACGTCGTCGGTGCTCGTCGGCGCGCACCGCACGGTCGCGGTGCCGGCGTCGTGCGTGGAGCAGGGCAGGTGGCGGGGGCCGACGGAGCGGTTCGCGGGGATGGCGACGATGGCGCCGGCGAACCTGCGCCGCGTCGCGAAGGTGTCGGTGACGCACGCGGTGCTCGGCGGCGGCGGCCGCGAGGCCGATCAGGGCTGGATCTGGGCGACGATCGCGGCGCAGCAGCACCGGCTCGGCGTGGCGTCGGCGACGCAGGCGCTCGCGCAGACGTACGCGGCGCGCGAGGGCGACCTCGCGCCGGATCGCGACGCGCTCGCGTATCCGGCCGGCGCGATCGGCGTGGCGATCGCCGTCGGCGACGAGCTGGTGTCGGTCGACGTGTTCGATCGCCCCCAGACGTGCGCGCAGCTGTGGCCGCGCCTCGCCGACGGTGCGCTCCTCGACGGGCTCGGCCGCGTGCGAAGAGGCACCGAGTCGACGCGCGTGCCGTACGTCCCGCCGATGCGCGTCGCGGGGGCCGACGTCCACGCGCTCGTCCAGGCGGTGCGCGCGTGTGCGTGGACGCAGGTGCACGCGGTCGGCGACGGCGACGAGCGCCGCGCGGAGCTCGCCCACGAGCGGGCGGCGGCCTCCCTCCTGTGTCTCGACGGCCGCCTCGTGCACCTCGGCGTCGCGACGCAGGGTGCCGAACCCGCGCCGTCACGCCACGCGCCGCGGGTACACTCGAGGCTGATGCGCCGCGAGCTGCCGCCGGCCCTCGCCCGGTACCGCATCGTCGATCGCATCGGCGTCGGCGGGACGAAGGAGGTGTTCCGCGCGACCGACACCGAGGGCGGCCCCGACGTCGCGATCGCGCGGATGCCGTACGTCGACACGCACACGTTCGAGCACGAGATCGCGGTGATCCGCGGCGTGCGCAGCGAGCACGTGCCGCAGATCCACGCGACGCACGTCGACGCGTACGGCGACGGCTACATCGTGATGGAGCGCTGCGACGGGCCGAACCTCGCGGCGGTCGCGGGCGGGCGTCCGCTGTCGCTCGCCGAGGCGGCGCCGCTGCTCGTCGCGTTCGCGCGCGGGCTGCGGGCGATCCACGAGGCGCACGTCCTGCACCGCGACATCAAGCTCGAGAACGTGATGCTGTCGCGCGCGAGCGGGCGCCTCGAGCTGAAGATCGTCGACTTCGGCGTGTCGGCGCGCGCGAGCGCGATGTCGACGGCGGTCAGCGTGCTGCCGCTCGCGGGCACGTACCCGTACATGGCGCGCGAGACGCTCCACGGGGCGCCGCTCGACGCGCGCACCGACGTGTACGCGTTCGGCGTGTGCTGCTACCGGCTGCTCACCGGCGAGTTCCCGGTCGCGCCGGAGGCCGGCGAGAGCGAATTCGCGTACCTGATGCGGCTGCGCGCGACCGAGCGGCACGACCTGTCGCGCCTGCCGCCGCTGCCGGCGGGCGTGCGCAGGTTGCTCGAGCGGATGCTCGACGTCGACGCGGAGCAGCGGCCGTACATGCCCGAGGTCGTCGCGGAGCTCGAGCGCGAGCTCGGCACGCCGCCGCTCGCGCTGCCGCGCCGGCTCGATGCGGGTGCGGCGCGCGCCCCGGCGCCGGTGCTCGAGCGCGTGCGGCGGATCGACACGCCGCTCGCGAGCCCGGAGCACGCCGTCGTCGCCGGCTGCATGCAGGCGCCGATCGTCGCGCTCGCGCACGACGGCGATCACACGGACGTGCGCGCGTTCCGGCTCGACGGTGCGCTGCGCTGGTCGCACCGGCTCGCGGGGCGCTACACGGCGGCGCTGCGCGCGGACCTCGACGGCGACGGCATGCGCGAGGTCTACCTCGCCGGGCCGGGGCGGTTCGCGGTGCTCGGCGCGAGCGGCGTGGAGAAGCTCGCGTGCTCGGTCGCGGCGTACGCGTCGCGGCCGACGCTCGTCGCGATGCCGTCGGCGACGATGCCGCGCCTCGCGATCGACGGGCGCGTCGTCGATCCGGCGACGGGCCGCGACACGGGCCTGTTGCCGCGCGTGTACGAGGGCCGCGGCGCAGAGCTCGCCGACAGCGCGGACCTGCGCGGGCTGTCGTACAACGGGTTCGCGGCGCAGGCGTTCCGCGGCGACCAGGCGACGGGCGCGGCGATCATCGTCCACCCCGGCGACCAGGGCTTCCAGGTCGCGCACCTCGAGGAGCACCGCACGATGCCGCGCGTGCAGCTGTCGGTGTACGGGCCGGGCGGCGGGCGGCGCGGCACGCACGTCGTCGTCGACGGCGA
Source organism: Deltaproteobacteria bacterium (assembly GCA_019637375.1). GTDB lineage: Bacteria > Myxococcota_A > Polyangia > Haliangiales > Haliangiaceae > JABFXX01. Next base: position 170,034 of record JAHBVW010000002.1, read on the forward strand.
CCTCGCGACGGGCGACCGCGCGGAGATCTCGCGGCTCGCGACGCGCTGCGCGCCGCTGTTCGACGCGCGGCACGCGCCGCTCGCGGTGCTCGACGGGCGGTCGGCGGCGGTGATCGTGCCGCTGCTCGGCGGCGACCGCGCGATCCCGCCGACGCTCGTCGCGGTCGAGCTGCCGTCGGGCCGCGAGCTGTGGCGGGCACGCGTCGAGGGGGCGGAGGACGGGCGCGCGATCCTCGCGGACGTCGACGGCGACGGCCGCCCGGAGCTCGTCGTCGGAGACGGCCGCCACCTCGTCGTGTACGACCCGTGGACCGGCGCGGCGAGCGCGCCGATCGCGTGCGCCGGCCTGCCGATCGCGTACGGCGATCCGTTCGCGACGGGGCAGGGCCACCTGATCGTCGCCGGCGACGGCGGCATCGAGCTGTGGCGCGCGGACGCCGCGTGGACGTGCGGCACGATGCAGTGGAGCGGGCCGCGCGCCGACCTGTGGCGCACCGGGACGCTGCGCTCCGACGGCCTGCCGCTCGGTCCGCTGTAGACTCGCGGTATGGGTGGGCCGCGCTTCGTCCAGACCACGCGCGAGCCGCGCGGCGGCGCGGCGGACGGCCGGCGCCCCGCGGAGCCGATGCTCGTGCTCGCGCACCACCCGGCGCTCGCGCGCGCCGGCGAGGCGCTCGCGATCGGCGACGGGATCGAGCTGTCGCGGCTCGCGCCGGCGTTCGGCGACGCGGGGCCGCTCGACGACCCGTACGTCAGCCGCCGCGCGATCGGCATCGCGCGCGCCGGCGACGGCATCGTCCTCCAGGACCGCGGGCTCGACCTGACCGCGGACGGTGCGCCGGTGCGCGGCGCGCGGCGCCTGAGCGCGGCGGAGCTCGCGCGCGGCGTCGAGCTCGTCCTCGGCAAGCGCGTCGTGTTCGTGGTGACGACGGATCACGCGCCGCCCACCCACGCCGGCGACCTGGGGATGTTCGGCGCGACCGGCGCGCTCGCGCGCCTGCGCGAGGACGTGCGCGCCGCCGCGGCGGGGCCCGGCCCGACGCTCGTGCTCGGCGAGACCGGCGCCGGCAAGGAGCTGGTCGCGCGCGCCCTGCACGCCGCCGGGCCGCGCGCCGCCGGGCCGTTCGTCGCGGTCAACGTCGCCGCGATCCCGGCGCAGGTCGCCGCCGCCGAGCTGTTCGGGCACGAGCGGGGCGCGTTCACCGGCGCGGGCGAGCGGCGGGCCGGCTACTTCGAGCGCGCCGCCGGCGGGACGCTGTTCCTCGACGAGATCGCCGACCTCCCCGAGGCGGTGCAGCCGATGCTGCTGCGCGCGCTCGAGAGCGGCGAGATCCAGCCCGTCGGCGGCCAGCCGCGCCGCGTGGCGACGCACGTCGTCGCCGCGACCGACGGGGATCTGGCGCGCGCGGTGCGCGGGGCGCTCTACCACCGGCTCGCCGCGACCACGCTGCACGTGCCGCCGCTGCGCGAGCGCCGCGCCGACGTCGGCCCGATGCTCGCGCGCTTCCTCCTCGAGCTGGTGCCCGCCGAGCTCGCGGATCGCACGCTCGACGCGACCCCGTGGCTGCCGGCCGACGTCGTCGCGGCCCTCGTGCGCGCGCCGTGGCCGGGCAACGTGCGCCAGCTCCGCGCCGTCGCACAGCGCCTCGCCGCGATCGCGCGCGCCGGCCGGATCGCGGCGGCGGCGGACGTCGACGCCGACGAGGCGGAGACGGAGAATGTCCTCGCGGACGACAGTCCGATCGACGCGGATCGGCTCGTCGAGACGCTGCGCACGCACCGCTTCCAGCTCAACCGCACCGCCGAGGCGCTCGGCATCTCGCGCACGCACCTCGACGCGCTGATCGCGAGGAGCCCGCACCTGCGCAAGGCGAAGGACCTCACGCCCGACGAGATCGCCGCCGCCGCGGCCGCTGCCGGCGACGACGTCGACGCGATGGCCGCCCGCCTCGAGGTCAGCCCGCGCGGGCTGCGCCTGCGCATGCGCCAGCTCGGCCTGATCGCTCGCGACACGGCGCGCTCCTAGCCCGTGAGGCGCCTGCGCGCCGCCGCATCAGCGCTTGCGGAGGAGGTTGCGCGAGGACCACCAGCTCCACACGAGCAGGAGGCCGGCGACGCGCGCGGTCCACCAGCCCCACATCGCGCGGCTGTCCTCGCCGCGGCCCTCGAGGATGACGGCGATCGCGGCGCCGGCGATGCCGACGCCCGCGAAGATGAACTGGTGGCCGAGGCGGTACATGAGCTGCGCCGGAGCGTCGATGTTCTTGAAGCGCAGCTGGAGCTCGCCCGCGTGCGCGGCGCGCATGAACTTGCGGACCTCGGCGGGGAGCGCCGTGACCGACATCATGAGGTCCTTCGACGTCTCGACGAGCAGCTCGGACCAGTCGCCCTCGTCGCCGAGCACGAAGCGCTCGAGGTAGGGGCGGATCACGGTCATCGGGTTGAGCGTCGGATCGAGCTCGGTGCACAGGCCCATCAGGAGGAGCAGCGTGCGCTCGAGGACGATGATCTCCTTCGGGACGTGGAAGTTCGCGGACAGCTCGCGCAGCGAGATGTCCATGCGGCGCAGGTCGGCGACGCTCTCGAGGCCCTTCTGCGGATCGAACTTGATGTCCTTCAGGTTCAGCGAGTCGAGCGAGATGTTCTCCTGGAAGCGCTCGTGGAAGTATTCGATGACCTGCTCGAACATGAGCTCGTTCGCGCCGCGCGCGACGAAGCCCATCTGCTTCATCGCGTTGACGATGCGCGCGGTGTCGCGCATGAGCGCGCCCTGGATCAGCTCGACGATGCCCTGGCGCACGTTCGCCGGGATCTCGGCGACGGCGCCGAAGTCGAGGAACACGATCGTCGGCGGCGCGTCGGCGCCGTTGGAGCGCACCAGCAGGTTTCCGGGGTGCGGATCGGCGTGGTAGACGCCGTCGGTGAAGATCTGCTGGCAGTAGATCTCGACGACCTGGCGCGCGAGCTGACCGCGATCGAGGTTCGCCGTCTTCACGCCCAGCTTGTCCGTGATCTTGCAGCCGGCCTCGAAGTGCGTGACGAGGACGCGCTCGGTCGACAGCTCGTCGACGACGCGCGGGAACGCGACGTCGGTGCGGCCCTCGAAGTTCGCGGCGATGCGCCGCGCGTTCGCGGCCTCGGCGCGGTAGTCGAGCTCCTCGAGGACGATCGCGCGCACCTCGCGGTACAGCTCGTCGAGGCCCTGGTACGGCACGAACCAGCCGATGATGCGGAAGATGCGGCGCAGCGTGTTGAGGTCGCGGCGCACGACCTCCGCGATGTCGGGGTACTGCACCTTCACCGCGACCTTCGTGCCGTCGGGCAGGCGCGCGAGGTGGACCTGACCGATCGACGCCGACGCGATCGGGCGCGGCTCGAACTGCGCGAACAGCTGGCCGGCGGGGCGCCCGAGCTCGCCCTCGAGCGCGTGCTCGATGTCCTCGTACGGGTGCGGCGGCACCGCGTCCTGCAGCCCCTCGAGCTCGCGGCGGAACTCCTCGGGGAGGAAGTTCGTCATGATCGAGATGAGCTGCCCGACCTTGATGAACAGGCCCTGGAGCTCGATGATCGTGCGCTCGATGCGGCGCGCGTTGCGCAGGTGCAGTGCGCGCAGCGCGTGCTGCACCCACGCGTCGCTGTGGAAGCGGGCGCGGAAGCGCAGCCACAGGTAGCTGCCGATCACGCGGAACGTCGTCCAGTACGCGCGCCAGCTGCGGATGCGCAGCGGCGGGCGCTGCGCGTGCTTCTCGTCGCGGTAGCGGCGCGTGCCCGACGTCAGCGCGCTCACCGAGTCGCCCGGCCCGATCACCGGGAGCTCGCCCGTGTGCACCACGCGCGGCGGCGCCGTGGCCTTCTGCTCCCTGGGGGCGGGCTCCGCCATCTCGCCCGCTACGATAGCACTCCGCTCACCGAGCGAGGCGGCGCTCCTCGGTCCAGTGCATCAGGTACGGGCGCGCCTGCACGACGACGATCTGGCGGTTTGCACGGATCAGGAACTCGACGTCGACGGCGCGCTTCGAGCCGACCTCGTCGCCGGTGAAGTCGAGGTGGATGCGCTGCAGCTGGGCGGCGAGCCGGGTCAGCTCGCCGTCGGGGACGAGCCGCACGCCGCGCGCGCGCGAGCTGTCGGAGATGCGCTCGATGCCCTGGCCCGTCTCGTACGTGTAGACGAGGGACTGCTCGGGGACCTCGTTGCCCGCGGCGCCGGTGACACTCCCGCCGCGCACCTGCGCGTTGACGTACACGGCGGGGCGCCCCTCGTAGTACGGATTGCCGGTGATCGCGACGCCGTTGACGACGTCGTCGTCGATCGACTCCTGCACGAGGATGCCCATCGCGACGCGCGCGTGGTCGAGGCCGTACCACGCGCGCTCGGCGAACGCCTCGTAGCTCCACACGCTGCCCCACACGGCGCGCAGGCCGCGCTCGAGGTCGGCGCGGCTCGCCGGGTCGACGCGCGCCGACGCGTACAGGCCCGCGCCGGAGAAGCCGTCGAGGTCCTCGGCGTTCGTCGACGAGCGCAGGCGGACCTTCGACGTCCCCGCGAGGAGGGCGCCGATGCGCGCGTGCAGCGGGTCGACGATCGGCGCGGGGACCGTCGCGGCGGCGATCGCGGCGCGCAGGCCGTCGAGCGCCGCGCGCAGGCGCGCCGGGTCCGCGCGCGTCGCGGCGTCGGCGAGGAGGTCGGCGATGCGGCGATCGAGCCCGTTCGCCGCGAGGAACTTCGCGTACGCGGCGAACGGGAGGCCGAACGCGCGCGGGGTCGCGACGCCGCCGACCCGCGCCACGCGCGCGAGCTGCGCCGTCTTCGCGCCGAAGCGCGCCGCGTCGCGCGGCCGGATGTCGGCGAGCGCGGGCAGGCCGGCGTCGCGCAGGTCGAGCACCAGCTTGGGCGCCACGCCGCGCCGGTTCGCGGCGGCCTTCGCGAGCTCCTCCTGCGTCACCGCCTCGAGGCGGTAGTCGGTCGCGCCGACGACGAGCCGCACCGGCTTGCCGGCGAGCGCCGCGATCTGCGGGAGCGTCGACGCGCCCCGGCGCGCCATGTTCGGCGTGCGGCGCGTGTGCGCGAGGATCGCGATGTGCCCGAGCGGCGCCTGCACCTCGTCGGTGATGATGCCGGCGACGGGCGGGAGCTCGAGCGGCTGCGTGCCGAGGACGACGACCTCGTAGGGCTTCAGATCCGCGGGCACCGGCGCTCCCGCCGGCACGATGCGCAGGATGCCGACGGCGTCGCCGATCTCGAGCGGCTGGTACACGACGCCCGCCCACAGCTCGTCGGTGGTGAGCACGGGCATGAGGGCGCGCGCGGCGGCGAGCTCGCCCTGGTGCGTCGCGGGGATCGGGCGGTAGTGGAGCGCCGCGCCGAAGTACACGGCACCGCGGATGCGCGCGAACACCTTCGCGGTCGCGTCGAGGGCGAGCGTGTCGGAGGCGGCGAGCTCGAACGTCCAGCGGTCCTGATCGAGGTAGCGCGTGACCGAGCCGAGGACGAAGCGCCGATCGGGGGCGTGGTACTCGCGCTCGTTGAACCGGCGCTGATCGATGACGCGGTCCCACGCGCGCCCGAGGAAGCGCGACGCGAACGCGAAGTGCAGCGGCCAGCGCCGCGACTGCGTGAAGTACAGCCGATCGTCGTCGCGATCGAGGAGGACCTTCACGACCTCGACGCGCGCGAGCGTGTCGTTGCCGGCGCGCGCCGCGAGCGCCGTCCACGTCGCGGCGTCGTCGATGCGCGCGGCGAAGTCGCCGTCGCGCCCGGGCCCCACCGCAACGGGTGCGCCGCCGCAGGCCACGAGCACGACGAGCGCGACGAGAGCGAGGAAAGACGGCGGCTTGCTTTGCACGCGCAATGGCGGTACCCCACCTACATGGCCGAAGCCGACGATACTCCGAAGACCACGTCGGATCGGCGCGACGATCGCGAGGAGCGCGACGGCCTGACCGAGGGCATCCGGCAGCGGCTCGAGTCGCTCGTGCCCGAGCTGGTCAAGAAGACGTTCGCCGCCGGCATGGGCGCGGTGTTCCAGACCGAGGAGGGCATCCGGCGCATCGCGCGCGAGAGCCTCCCCGAGGTCGCCGGCTACATCGCGAGCTCGGCGGACGGCGCGAAGGACAAGGTGTTCGAGGTGATCGCGCGCGAGACGCGCGAGTTCCTCTCGAACCTGAACCTCACCGAGGAGATCGCGAAGATCCTCACGACGCTGTCGTTCGAGATCAAGACCGAGATCCGCTTCATCCCGAACAGCGAGCGCATCACGGGCGCCGAGCCCGACGTCAAGGCGAGCGTGCGCCTCAAGCGCAACGACGATCGCGATCGCGACGGCAAGGACGGCAAGGACGACGAGCCGCCGTCGCGCGACAGCCGGTCCCGCCTGCGCTTCTGGCAGCGGGGCGACAACGATCCCGACGAGGACTCCGGCCCCGAGAAGTGACGGGACGGTGATACGCTGCGGGCGATGAGGAGCGGCGTCGCAGCAGCGATCGTAGCTGTCATACCCGCGTGCGCGCAGGTGTTCGGTCTCGACGAGACCGCGAAGGACCCCGAGATCGGCGTGAGCCTCTCGATGGTGCGCAGGTCGATCGGCGCCACCGTCGTGACCGCGCCCGAGGACCTGAGTGGGCGCGTCGCGACGTACCTCGTCCCCGACGAGGCGGACCCGACGGGGCTCGCGCGCGTCGTCGCGGACCAGCCGGCGGCCGACATGTGGGTCGCCGACATCAAGCGCGCGCCGGTGCAGTTCGACCTGCCCGACTTCCCCGAGCCGGTCGCGCGGCAGCTCGACTTCCCGAGCCAGGCGATCGTCGGGCTCCACAGCGTGCTCGAGCACCCGAACCCGACGCCCGGAGATCCGGAGGCGCTGCTGACGGTGTCGGTGACGCTCGACGCGCCGTACGCCGGGGAGGGTCTGCAGCTGTTCACGCTCGGCTCGTGGAACGTGCGCGGCCTCGAGGCGCCGCCGCTCGGCGAGCTGACGGTGGCGCCGGCGCCCTTCACGTTCGGCTCGATGGCGAGCCTCACCGGCCGCCCGCACGAGGCGCTCACGACGGACGATGCGGTGCTCGCGCTGCGCCACGTCGGCAACGTCCTCACCGGCGTCGCCGAGATCCCGGCGTTCGCGCAGACGGGCAACGACACGCTGACCGGGACGATGGTGCCGGTCGCGGCCGATCAGCTCCTCGACGTCGTCGTCGATCAGGCCGAGGTCGCGACGCGCTACACGGCCGTGCGCCCGGCGATGGGCAACCTCGGCATGCAGTGGGCGCTGCACGCGGCGCCCGGCCACGCGAGCGGCGAGGACCGCGGTCCGGTGCTGCACGCGGCCGGCGTCGGGCTGGTGGATCCGCCGGGCATCCAGGTCTCGTACGGCAACCCGTTCGCCGCCGCGAAGGACTGGCGCACGGTGCTGACGTGGTTCACGCAGGAGACGCGCTCGTTCACGCCGGCGGCGCAGGGCCTGCCGGTGACGCTGTTCGCGCAGATGTTCGAGAAGCACGAGCCGTCGCCGGCGCTCGCGCTGAAGCTGCCGGCGGGGCTGCCCGAGCTGATCTCGATCGGCGACCTCCCGCTGTCGATCGACGGCCTCGCGATCCCGGCGCCGGCGCGCGCGGTGACCGCGTCGTTCGTCGTGAGCCCGGCGGCGAACACGCTGTACCAGCTGCAGGTGATGGACCTCGTGCCGAACGCCGCGGAGACGGCGCTCGAGCTGAAGGTGGTGTACTCGACCGCGGGCGGCGCGCCGCGCTTCACGCTGCCGCCCGAGGTGTTCGTGCCGGGCCACAGCTACACGCTGCGCGCGATCTCGGTCGCGGGCGGTCACCCGGGGCTCGCCGACGGCGACCTCTCGCAGCGCCAGCTGCCCGTCGCCGTCGCGTTCATGGACAGCGGCGTGTTCACGGTGACGCCGTGAGGTGGTTGCTCGCGACGGCGGCGGTGCTCGTCGTCGCGGCCGGCGCCGCGCGCGCGGAGTCCAAGGAAGCGGACGCGCTGTTCGAGAAGGGCAAGAAGCAGCTCGCGGCGAAGAAGTACGCCGACGCGTGCGCGACGTTCGAGAAGGTGGACCAGCTCGACCCGGGGATCGGGGCGAAGCTCAACGTGGCGCGGTGCTACGAGGAGTGGGGCAAGCTCGCGCAGGCGTGGCGCTGGTACACCGACGCCGAGACGATGGCGGCCGCGTCGTCGGACAAGCGCTCGGAGAAGATCCGCGAGCTCGTCGACGCGATCGATGCCGACGTCCCGCGCATCACGATCAAGGTCGCCGAGGGCGCGGACGGCGCGGCCGGCAAGGTCACGCTCGACGGCGTGCCGGTGAAGGAGCTCGGCGTCGAGCAGCGCGTCGATCCGGGGCCGCACACGCTCGAGTTCACGTCGTCGACCGGCGAGCGCAAGAAGCGCGAGGTCCCGCTCGAGCGCGGCGGCAGCGCCGAGGTCACGCTCGATCTTCCGAAGAAGGTCGCGAAGCCGCCGGGCGGCGGTGGCGGTGGCGACGGCACCGGCCCGCGCAAGCAGATCGGGCTCGTCGCGGGCGGCGCGGGCATCGTCGCGCTCGGGTTCGCGACGTACCTCGGGCTCGACGCGCGCGGCAACTACAACGAGGCGCTCGCCGACCGCTGCGCCGGCGACCCCGCGCGCTGCGACACGGCCGGCCTGCGCTGGACGACGAACGCCCGCGCGCAGGCCAACCACGCCACGATCTTCGCGATCGCCGGCGCCGCGCTCGTCGGCACCGGCGTCTACCTGTACGTCACGGCGCCGAAGAAGTCCGAGCCGTTCGTGAAGCTGTCGCTCGCGCCGGCCGACGGCGGCGGTCTCGTCGTCGGGTTCGGCCGCTTCTAGATCCGGCTCACGGGGCCTTCGTGCCGCGCTTCACGAGCCTGTCGTAGTAGCCCTTCGACGAGGCGTTGCCGAGCTCCTGGTTCGCGCGCGCGAGCTCCTCGTCGATCAGCTTCCGGAACTGCTCCTCGCCCTGCGCACCGGCGACGTAGCGGCCGTTGATGAACGAGTACGGCGTGCCGACCATGCCGAACTTGCTCTTCGCCCACGTCTGCTCGTCGCGCATCTGCTTCTTGCAGGAGCCGGTGAGGTCGGCCTCGGCCTGCACCTTGTCGAGGAAGTGGAAGCGCTGGCGCAGCGGCCCGATGCGGAAGTCGGTGCGCACGCCCTTCAGATCGATCGCGAGGAGCGCGGCGATGCCCTGCTCGAACTTGCCCTGGCGATCGGCGGCGCACAGCAGCATCGCGGACGCGATGCCCCACTCGTGCACGACCATCGGCTTGAACACCATGCGCAGGTCCTTGCCGTACGAGGTGCGCAGCGTCTTCGCGGTCTCGAGCAGCCGGCGCGTGAACGGCTCGCTGAGCTCGATCCCGACGACCCACGTCACCTTCGCCGTGTCATCGCCCGGCTGGTCCGTCGGATTCCCCGCGATCGGCACGCTGTACGCGACGTCCCCGCGCGGCTCGGGGCGCGGCTGGCCGCGCTTGACCGCCGCGTCGGAGGCGATGACGTCGCCGAACAGCAGCCGCTCGACCTCGTTCCACATCTCGTTGTGCGAGCCCTCGAGCTGCGTCACCTTCGCCTGCAGCTCGGCGACATCCGGAGGCAGCGACGCGTGCGGCGGCATCCGCTTCTTCGACGCGGACGGCCGGTCCGCCGACGCGCCGTCGTCGAGCCGGTCCCTCGGCGGCGGCACCGGCGCGGGCGCCGGCGGCGCGGCCTTCAGCGTCGCGACCTCGGTCTCGAGCTGCCGGATCCGCTCCGACATCCCACCCGTGTCCTGCCGCCCACCACACCCGATCAGCAGCGCAACTGTGCAAGCGAGCTTCCTCATGGCGCGTGAAGGTAGACGCACTCTCTCGCCCGCGCCACTCGCTCTTCTGCGCCCGGCCTCGCCCAAGCGATCACGGCGCGGCGGTGTCGGCCTCGATCGTCGTCGGCGCGACGCGCTTGCCCGGCGCGAGCGCGAGCCCGACGAGGGTGAGGATCGCGCGGCGCTTGCCGGGCGTGTCGGCGCCGGTGACGCGGACGGGCCGGTCGTCCAGCTTGTTGCCGCCGTGCTGCGTCAGCGTGCCGTCGGCGCCGAGCTCGAGCGTGATCGCGGCGCCCTTCGGGCTCTGGATGCGGACGCGGTCGGCCGTGATCGTGATGCCGTCGACGCGCGCCTTCGTCGCGATCACGGTGAGCGTGCCGTCGAGGTTCGCGCGCACGGTGTCGCGCCCGTCGATGCGGAGCGTGCCGTCGGCGGCGAGCGTGGGGCCGGCCTTCAGCTCGTACGGCAGGCCCTTCGTGCTGAACGTCTGGCCCGGCTCGAGCTCGACCGCGTGCGCGAGCGAGCGGAACCCGATCTCCGTCGCGCCGTCCGCGTGGAGCTTGAACACGGGCTCGTCGCCCTCGAACATCGTGACCTCGCCGAGCTCGAACACGGCGGGTGCGGCCGGCACCTTCGTGGTGGCGGCGGCGTGGGCGCAGGCGGACAGCGCGACGGCGATCCCGAGGAGTGCGTGGTTCATCGCCGGTACCTACGCAGCGCGCGGCCCGCCCTTTCGGGGATCACGCAAGAGGCCCTCGGCGCCGTCGAGCTCGCTCCTTCACCCGGAACGACGAGCGAGTGCGCCCCCGCGTGACATCGCCTAGTGACGCGAGTTGAACAGCTCCTCGTCCTTGGGCTTTTTCGGTCGCGCCGGCACCGGCGGCTTCTTCCCGTCGGCCGGCTTCGTCACGACCTTCTGCGTCGGCGGCGGCGTCTGTGCCGGCGGTCGCTCTGCCACCACCGGCGGTGCCGGATCCTCGGGAGGTGCCGGCGGCAGCGGCGTCGTGTCCGCCACGTGCCGCGCCTCGCCGGTCAGCTCCAGGGCCTTGGGTTCGGGCGGCGGCTCGGGCGGCGCCTCGGGGGCCTTCTTCACCACGACGGGAGGAGCCGGCGCTTCCTCCTTCGGCGGCGGCGCCTGCACGTACGGCTCGTCGCGCCGCTGGGGCTCGCTCGAGCCCTTGAGCCACGTGCTCGCCGCGTACCCGCCCACGCCGGCGACGATCACCACCGCCGCGATCCCCGCGATCATCAGGCCGCGGTTGCCGCGCGTCCGCAGCGTCACCTGCCCGGAGCCGTGCGTCAGGCTCGAGCCCGGCGCCGGCGGCCAGCCGCGCGCGAGCTGCGACGGCGAGATCGGCGAGATCGGCGCGATCGGCGTCGCGAGCCCGCCGTTCGCCGCGACCGGGAGGCCCTGCTGCGCCTGCGCCGTCCGGTTCTGCAGGATCCGCACGCTGCGGTTCGCACTCTGCATCGCGGTCAGCGGGTCCGACGCGAACGGCGCGAGCATCCGCGCGAGCTCGCCGACGTTCTGCGGCCGGCTGCGCGGGTCCTTGTCGATGCACCGCATGATGACCTCGCCGAGCCCCGCCGGCAGCGGGATCGACAGCGGCGGCGGGAGCTCCGTCGCGACCTTCAGCACGAGCTCCTGGTACGCCTCGCCGATGAACGGCGGCCGGCCGCTCACGAGCTGGTACATCACGATCCCCATCGACCACACGTCGCTGCGCGCGTCCGCGTGGCGGCCGCTGCGCATCTGCTCGGGCGCCATGTACGTCGGCGTCCCGATCACCGTCTGCGATCCCGTCAGCTCCGTGACCCCGACCGGCGTCTTCGAGATCCCGAAGTCGAGGATCTTGAGCAGCATCGAGCCATCGGGGCGCCGCGTGATGAAGAAGTTCGACGGCTTGATGTCGCGGTGGACGATGCCGATCGCGTGCGCCTCGGCCATGCCCTCGCACGCCTGCAGCATCAGATCGACGACGACCGCCGCGCGCTGCGGGCCGTGGTGCCGCAGGATCTGGTTGAGGTCGTTCCCGTCGAGGTACTCCATCACCATGAACGGCGTGCCGTTCGGCATCGTGCCGACGTCCATGACGCGCGCGATGTGCTCGCTGCGCAGCTTGACCGTCGCCTGCGCCTCGCGCAGGAAGCGCGAGACCGTCTCCGCGTTCTCGGCCATCTGCGGCAAGAGGATCTTGATCGCGACCGGCTGCTGCAGATACAGGTGCGACGCGCGCACGACCCGGCCCATCCCGCCCGTACCGAGGACCTCGTCCACTCGATACTTCTCGAGCAGCACCGAGCCCGGCCCGAGGGACAGATCGAGGTCCACGGCCGGATTCTAGCAGCTTGCCTACATCAGATCGGCGTCAACCAGTGGTCGTGCTTCGTGTCGGTGCCCTTGACCACCGAGAAGAACGATTCCTGGAGGCGGCGCGTGATCGGACCGGCCTCGCCGCGCCCGATGCGGCGGTGGTCGATGTCGCGGACCGGCGTGATCTCGGCGGCCGTGCCGGTCAGGAAGACCTCCTCGGCCGTGTACAGCTCGTCCCGCGCGATCGGGTCCTCGCGCACCTCGAAGCCGTGCTCGCGCAGGAGCGTCATCGCGGTGTCGCGCGTGATGCCGGCCAGGATCGCGGCCGACGTCGGCGGCGTGCGCACGACGTTGTTCTTGACGACGAAGATGTTCTCGCCGGTGCCCTCGGCGACGTAGCCCTGCGGGTCGAGCATGAGCGCCTCCTCGAAGCCGCTCTTGATCGCCATGCGCTTCGCGAGCACCGACGTCACGTACTGCCCGCAGATCTTGCCCTTGTTCATGACGGCGTTCGCGTTCGACCGCGCGAAGCCCGACACCATGCACTTGATGCCCTTCTTCAGGCCATCGTCGCCGAGGTACGCGCCCCACTCGTAGCAGGCGACCATCGTGCGCACCGGCGGCTCGAGGGAGCCGAGGCCCAGCGCGCCATACCCGAGGTACACGAGCGGGCGCAGGTAGCAGGACGCTATCTTGTTCGCGCGCACCACCTCGATGCACGCGTTCATCAGCTGATCCCGCGAGAACGGGACGTCCATCGTGCAGATGATCGACGAGTCGAGCAGGCGATCGATGTGCTCGCGCAGCCGGAAGATGGCTGACTTTCCGTCGGCGCGCTGGTAGCAGCGGATGCCCTCGAACGCGCCGACGCCGTAGTGCATCGTGTGCGCGAGCAGGTGATCCGTCGCGGCGTCCCACGGAACGAGCTGGCCGTCGAACCAGATCGTGTCGAGCTTCTTGATGCCCATAACTGCTTCGTACCAACGCGCGCATGGGATCACAAGCCACACGCTGCTCGTCGAAAAGAAGCACACATTGACGCGGCGCGGCTGTGTACCGTTCTACGCACCGAGCAACTGTGCGTACGCAGCACGGATGTCACGCTGCCAACGCTCGACGTGCGTGAGGAGGACTGCTCCGTCGGGAAATCCCGATCGGCGCGCGAGCTTGTCGAGCTCGCGCCGCGTCTCCGGTAGACGATGGATGGGCTGGTCGTGCACGACGCGCAGGCGGTGCTCGATGCCGCGCAGGAAGCGATAGCCCTGCTCGAGGAGCTCGAGCTCGCGCGCGGGCGCGATCCCGAGCCCCGCCGCCGCGCGCAGGGCCGCCGCCGTCGACGTCACGCGCAGCTCGCGGTGTGCGTGCCCGTACACGAGCTGGAGGTACTGCGCCGCGAACTCGACGTCCATGATCCCGCCGGGCCCGAGCTTGAAGTCGGAGCGCGATCCGAGCTCGCGCTCGATCCGCTGCTTCATCGTCGCGATCTCGCGCGCAATGATTGCACTCTCCGGAGGCGGAGCTCCGTACATGGTCTCGTCGGCGAGGCGCGCGACCTGCGCACCGAGCGCCGCGTCGCCGGCGACGGGCCGCAGCTTCGTGAGCGCCTGCCGCTCCCACATCCGCGCCTGCTCGGTGTGGTAGCGCCGCCATCCGGCGAGCGACGTGACGAGCAGGCCCTGCGAGCCCGACGGACGCAGGCGCGTGTCGACCTCGTACAACCGCCCGCGCGGCGTGCGCTGCCGGAGCGCGTTGAGCAGCCGCTGCGCGACGCGCGAGTAATGAGCGACGTCGTCCTCGTCGGCGGATTCGAACACGAAGATCACGTCGAGGTCGGCCGCGTACCCGAGCTCCCTCCCGCCGAGCTTGCCCATGCCGAGCACGGCGAGCCGCCCCTGCGGGCGCGGGTAGCGCTCCGCGAGCTGGCGCTCGACGATCGCGAGCGCCTGGCCGACGCACGCATCGGCGATGTTCGTGAGCTCCGCGCACACGGCGAGCGGATCGAGCGCTCCCGCGAAGTCCGCGAGCCCGACGCGCAGCACGTGGCCGTTCTTGACCTCGGCGATCGCGCTCCACACGTCCTCCTCGTCGCCGGGCGCGCCGACGCGCGCCGGGAGTCGGCCGGCGAGGTCCGTCGCGATCTGCAGCACCGTGCGCTGGGGCGCGGTCAGGCCGAGCTCGACGAGGAGATCGATCAGCTCCGGCGTGTCGACGAGCATGCGCGCGAGGTACGCGCTCGCACCGAGGATCGAGCCGAGCAGGCGCGCGATCGCGGGAGTCTCGTCGAGCAGGCGCCACACCGACCACGCCGCACCGCGCCGCGCCATCAGGTCGCCGAGGAAGCGCAGCGCCTGATCCGGATCGGCCGACGCGGCGAGCTCCGCGAGCAGCTGCGCACCGATGCGCTGCTGCCGCGTCGTCGCACTCGGCGACAGCGGCGAGCCCTGGTTGCGGCGCGCGCGGGCGAGCTCGGCGCGCGCCGCGGTGACGTCCTCGAAGCCGAGGCGGGTGAACGCCTCGGCCTCCTCCTCGTCGGACAGCTCGCCGCGCAGGATCGCGGCGACGTCGACGTTCTCGTCGGGCTGGTCGTCGCCGAGCGTCGCGAACAGCCGCTGCACGGCGGCCGTGTGCTTGACGAGCGCGATCGCGAACGCGACGTCGGAGGCGTAGCCGAGCCGGCGCGCGAGCGTCACACGGCGCGCGTCGTCCTCGGGGACGATCTGCGTCTGCAGGCCGCCCTCGAGCTGCAGCACGTGCTCGGCGTGGCGCATCCAGCGATACGCGCGCCACAGGGCGAGGTGCTCGTCGTCGGTGACGAGGCCCGCGAACAGGAGCGCGTCGAGCGCCGCGAGCGTGCCGCGCACGCGCAGGCTCGGGCGATGCCCGGCGTGGATCAGCTGCAGCGCCTGCACGAAGAACTCGATCTCGCGGATGCCGCCCTCGCCGTTCTTGAGGTCGAAGCCGGCGTCGGCGGGCTGCTCCTTCTTGCCGCGCGGCCGCACGAGCTCGCGCTTGATGCGGCGGTTGAGGTCGCGGACGTCGTCGATCACCGTCGGTGCGACGAGGCGGGGGAACACGAACGGCCGCAGCATCGCCATGATCTCGCGGCCGAGCGCGGGGTCGCCGGCCGACGGGCGCGCCTTGAGCCACGCCTGGCGCTCCCACGGGCGGCCGAACGTCTCGTAGTAGCGCTCGATCTGCGCGAGCGAGTTCGCGATCGCGCCCTTCGCGCCCTCGGGGCGCAGCCGCAGGTCGACGCGGAACACCGTGTCGTCCTCGGTGACCTCGGAGAGCGCGGCGGTCACCTGCGTGCACAGCTTCGCGAAGTACTCGTGCAGCGAGAGATCGCCGACCTCGCCGCGGTCGGAGGAGTAGACGTAGATCACGTCGACGTCGGAGGAGAAGTTGAGCTCCTCGCCGCCGAGCTTGCCCATGCCGATCACGGCGAGCGTCGCCTCCCGCTCGCTCCCGTCGTCGTCGACGTAGCGCGGCACGCCGTAGCGCGCGGACAGCTCCGCGCCGTGGAAGCGGATCGCGGCGTCGAAGCACGCATCCGCGAGCCGCGCGAGCTCGCGCCCGACCTCGGTGTCGAGGCCGCGCTCGAGCTCGCGGACGCCGAGCCGCACGAGCTCGTCCGCGCGGACGCGGCGCAGCGCGGCGCGCAGCTCGTGCGCCGAACGCACCGCGTCGACCGCCGCCGCGACCTCGGCGACCAGGATCTCGCGCGGCTTCTCCCGGCGCAGGTAGGGATCGGCCGCGACCCTGACCAGACGGTGAGGATCCCGCGTCAGGAGCGTGGCCAGGTACGGGGCGGAGCGGCACGCGAGCCGGGCGATGCGCTCGCCGGCCTCGTCCAACCCTTCCAGGTGAAGGAGATCGACACCGGCGCCGGCGGCGGCCTCGAACAGCCGCTCGGCGCGACGCCGCGCGTCGGCCTCGTCGGGGGCACCCAGTGCCAGATCGGCGGGCGACAGCACGTGCGGGAATTTACAGTGGACCGCTAGCCGACAAGATACCTTGACAGCTCCGGCTTCCCGCATTACCCAAAGCCTTGATTTTCTTTCCCTGACGTATGCGGGATCTCTATGAAGTCCTCGGTGTGGATCGGCAGGCCAACGCCTCCGATCTGAAGAAGGCGTACTACCGCCTCGCGAAGCAGTACCACCCCGATCACAATCCGAACGACAAGGAAGCCGAGGACAAGTTCAAGGAGGCGTCGAACGCCTACCAGATCCTCTCCGACGACGATCAGCGTGCGCGCTACGATCGTTTCGGGTTCGACGGCATCCGCGGCGCGGCGCAGAACGGCAGCGGGTTCTCGAGCGTGGAGGACATCTTCTCCGCGTTCGGCGACCTGTTCGGCGACTTCTTCGGCGGTCGGTCGTCGGGGCGGCGCCAGCCGCGCGGCGCGGACCTGCGCGTCGACCTCGGCCTCTCGTTCGCCGAGGCGGTGTGGGGCACGACGAAGGACGTGAAGGTCACGCGCGACGTCGCGTGCGCCACGTGCAACGCGACCGGCGCGCGCCCGGGCAGCAAGCCCGACCGCTGCACCACGTGCCAGGGCAAGGGCCAGGTCGTGCACGCGCAGGGCTTCTTCATGGTCCAGACCACGTGCCCCGCGTGCCGCGGCGCCGGCAAGGTCGTGAAGGACCCGTGCGAGGACTGCCGCGGCCGCGGCGCCGTCGCCGAGACGTCGACGCTCGCCGTCACCGTCCCGGCCGGCGTCGACGACGGCCAGACGCTGCGCCTCGCCGGCAAGGGCGAGGCCGTCGCGAACGGCTCGCCGGGCCACCTCTACGTCGTGCTGCACGTGCAGGGCGACGAGCGCTTCCGCCGCGACGGCGAGGACGTCGTCACCGAGCTCCCGGTGAGCTTCGTGAAGGCGGCGCTCGGCGGCGAGGTCGAGGTGTACACGCTCGACGAGAACTGCACCGGCACCGCGACGATCGACCTCAAGGCCGGCAGCCAGCCCGGCGACGTCGTCGTGCGGCGCGGCCAGGGCATCCCGCGCGTCGGCGAGCAGGGCCGCGGCGATCACCACGTGCTCCTGCGCGTCGAGATCCCGAAGAAGCTGACCGCGCGCCAGGAAGAGCTGATGCGCGAGCTCGCCACCGAGCTCGGCGAGGGCGTCCGCGAGAAGCGCGGGCTGTTCGGTCGCAAGAAGAGCTGATCGCTCGCGAAATCGCGGGGTTGGCGCGCGTCGCGAGGGATGCTGTGGAGAACGCTGCAAGCTGCGCGTCTCCCCGCCGTCATGACGACGAAGATGGTGAGCCTCAAGCGATGCAGGCGGTGCTGCTACGCGATCCGCGCCGACGCACGGCGCTGCCAGTTCTGCCTCGCGGCGCAGGTCGAGCCGCTGCGCTGGCGGGCCGCGGTCGCCGCGGTGACGACGGTGATCGCGCTCGCGACCGCCGTGCTCGTGATCGCCGGGTGAGGGTCAGCGCGGCGGGACGTAGAGCTTCATCTCGACGCGGCGGTTCGCGAGGCGGCCGCGCGGCGTCGCGTTGTCGGCGACGGACTCCTCGGAGCCGACGCCGTCGACGACGATCCGCGACGGCGCGATGCCGAGCTTGGCGAGCTCCTGCTTGACGGCCTCGGCGCGGGCGCGCGAGAGATCGACGGCGAGCGCGGCGAGATCGGGCGGCGGTTGATCGGGCTCCTGCGTCGCGAACTGCTTCGCCTCGCGATCGTCGGAGTGGCCGGTCAGCGTGATGCGCACCGTCGGGTACTTCTTCATCGTCGCGGCGTGCTTCTGGATCGCGGCGAGCGCGGCGTCGCGCACGGCGGTCTCGCCCTCGGCGTAGATCAGGCCCTCGATCGTGCCGCTCAGCGTCGCGACCTCGGGAGGCACCGTGTCGGGGCAGCCGTCCTCGTCCTCGAAGCCGTTGTACGTCTCGGGCTCGTTCGGGCACTTGTCCGCGATGTCGAGCACGCGGTCGAGGTCGTTGTCGATGTCGGGGCAGCCGTCCTCGTCCTCGAAGCCGTCCTTGTCCTCGGGGCGGTCGGGGCACTTGTCGACGGCGTCGGGGATGCCGTCGCCGTCGCGGTCGGCGACCGCGGCGATGACCTTGGTGGTGCCGGTGCCGGCGGAGCGGCGGCCACCGACGTGGAACTCGAGGCCGAAGCCGAAGTCGAACTCCGGCACGATCAGCGCGTCGACGCCGGGGCCGAGTGACACGCGCGCGTCGAGGCGGAAGGCGAAGCTCTTCCCGGTGTCGATCTTGATGCCGCCGCCCGCGTAGCCGTCGCCGACGATGCCGGTCGCGAACCGCTGCCGCGCGCCGGAGATCGCGATCGGCGAGCCGCCGCCGACGACGAGGAACGGCTGCACGCGCTTGCCGGGCATGAGCTCGATGCGCAGGTGCAGGCGCGGTTCGAGCCAGAACACGTCGGCCGGTGGGGCGCCGCCGACCGCGTTCGTCTCCGTCGACGCCATCGCGAGCTCGAGCTCCGGAACGAGCCACGGGAAGAACGGGCGCGCGACGCGGACGCCGAAGCCGATCGAGTTCTGCAGCACCGGGTGGAACGGCGCGTCGTCGATGTGGCCGAGCAGCGAGTCGTTCGAGTACACGCGCGGGCCGAACCACGCGCCCAGCTGCGTCGTGTCGGCGCCCGCGGGCGCGGCCTCGACGAGGAGGGTGACACCGATCACCGCGAGCGCGATTTTCTCCCCGGGCACGTGTCGAGACTATCGCGCACAACCGCCGCCACCGTCTAGATCGCGGGCGTCGAGACGCCGTCGGCCGGCAGACCCGTGAAATCCGTGCGGGGATGGAGGCCGAGCCAGAGGTCACTCTTCGGCGTGTGAAACACGTTCGCGTAGATCATCTCGTTGAGCTTGCCGAAGTCGCGCACCCGCGCCGTGTCGAGGTACGTGCGGATCTGGGCGCGGAGCTGGAACTCGTTGAGTGCGGTGTCGGCGACGAGGGTCTGCTCGAGGCGCGCGATCATCGCGTCGAGCTGGGCCTGCGGCACGGGGCGGCCGTCGCCGTTGTGCAGGCGGGCGACGAGGGCGCGGCTCTGGTCGTCGAGGATGCGCGGCGCCGCGACCGGCTTCGCCGGGGTGGCGGCCTGCTTCTGCTGGGCGACCGGCTCGGCGGCCCGCTCGGCGACCGGCTTCACGTCGCCGATGCCGAACGCCATCTGGCCGACGGTCGCCCACTGGTCGACGTCGGTCGGTGCGATCGCGCCGGCGTCGAAGCCGATGCGGACGAGGTCGGGGACCTCCACGCGCGCCTTGGACATCGTGGCGCGCTGCGCCTTCGCGAGCTCCGACGCCATGTCGGCGGCGGCGACGAGGCGGCGGCGGCCCGGCAGGTAGACCTGGCCGCCGACCTTTGCGAACTCGGCCCGGGCCTGGTCGCCGCCGGTCCTCGCGTGCTCGGCGACCGCGACCGCGCGGCGCGCCTCGTCGAGGCCGCGCAGCTTCTTCGCGAGGGTGAGGGTCTTCGTCAGCTCGGACTTGAACACGGTCGGCGCGTACACGCCGGGGAGGACGTCGATCACGCCGCCGTTCTCGTCGAGGACGTAGTGCGCGCTGTTGCCGGTGGTGGTGCGCTGGATCTTGCGGCCGTCGCCGAAGTCGATCGTCACGACGGGGACCGCGCGCTCGCTCGACCAGTAGAGGACGAAGTTGTCGCGCAGGAACTTCGACACGTCGGCGTTCGCGTACAGGGTCGCGCGGAAGATGCGGCTGTTCGCGCACGACAGGTCCTCATCGAGGCGGCCGAGCATGCGCAGCGCGAGGATCGGGCGGTGCTGCGCGCGGGCGGCGGCCTCGGCCTGGCCGAGGTCCGTGTACCAGTACAGGCGGGAGACCGTGGCGTACCGCTGCGCGGCGACGGCGTCGATCCGGCGCGCGAGCGCGTCGCGCGCGGGCCCGGCGCCGAGCCGGTCGAAGCGCGCGAGCAGGGTCGCGAGGCCGGCGGGGCCCTGCGCGCGCAGCGTGGCGACGTCGTCGGCGGCGGGGGCCGATGCGAGCTCGCTCTTCGCGGAGGCGGTGGTCGTGATGGCGAGCGCGGCCGCGAGCGACATCGTGCGGGGGAGGTTGTGCATGCGATCCACGATGGCGCGGGCGGCGCCGGGGCACCGTCAGGTCTCGGTAAACCGTGGCCTTACGTCCCCCTTACACGGCGCGGACCCCCCGGTGGCACAATGTCGGAGTGCGCGTCCTCGTCGTCGAAGATGAAGCCAGCCTGCGCGATGGGATCGTGGACCTCCTCCGCGGGGACGGCCACGACGTCGTGGCGGTGGGCGACGGGATCGCCGGGGTCGAGGCGGGGTTGCGCGATCCGTTCGACCTGGTCGTGCTCGACCTGATGCTGCCGCGGCTGGACGGCATGGAGGTGTGCCGGCGGCTGCGCGCGGCGCGCCCGGGGACGCCGATCCTGATGCTGACGGCGCGCGGCTCCGAGGACGACAAGGTGCGCGGGCTGATGGAGGGAGCGGACGACTACGTGACGAAGCCGTTCTCGGCGCGGGAGCTGCTCGCGCGCGTGCGCGTGCTCGGGCGGAGGGCGCCGGGCGGGGAGTCGCTCGACGAGGTCCAGCTCGAGGGCGCGACGATCGATCTCGCGCGCATGGTCGTCGTGCGCGGGGAGGGGCGGGTCGCGCTGACGCCGCGCGAGGTCGGCATCGTGCGCTGGCTGTACCGCCACCAGGACCGCGTCGTGTCGCGCGCCGAGCTGCTCGAGCAGGTGTTCGGGCAGCGCGGCGATCTGCAGACGCGCGCCGTCGACATGGCGATCGCGGTGCTGCGCAAGAAGGTCGAGCCGGATCCGCAGCGGCCGACGGTGATCATCTCGGTGAAGGGCGCGGGGTACGCGTGGAGACTCGCGCGATGAAGCGCGCGAGGGCGGGGAAGACGCGGCTCGCGCGGCCGGCGCGGCGGGCGCGCGGTGCGCTGTACGCGGCGGGGTCGCTCGCGGTGGCGCTCGCGGTGCTGCTCGGCGCGTGGTTCGCGTCGGGGTGGTCCGACGTGCGCCGGCAGCAGGGCGAGGTGCGCGGCGAGCCGGCGCGCGCCGCGGAGCGGAAGAGCGCCGAGCTCGCGATGGAGCTGCGCGGCGAGCTCACGCGCCTGGTCGGGCGCGAGGTCGAGCGCCCGTACTTCCACTACCAGAACCTCATGCACGACCCGCGCAGCGGCGCGAACTTCGGCGTGACGCCGTCGCCGCTCGCGACCGGCACCGGCGACCCGCTCGTGCTCGGCTATTTTCAGCTTGACGATACCGGACGCGTGACGACGCCGACGATCAACGACGAGATCCCGATGATGTCCGAGCCGCGCCGCCTCGCGGAGAACCGCTGGTTCCGCGACGAGGTGCTGCGCAACATGAGCCGCTCGCTCACGCCGCACGCGACCGACCGCGTGCTCGTCGCGTCGTCGAGCCGCGTGCCGCGCGTCCCGCCGGCCGGCCCCGACGACGAGGTCGAGGAGCCGGCGCAGCCGCAGTACGACTACATCTACCCGCCCACTCCGGCGGCGGCGGCCCCCGGCCCGGCCGCGCCGCGCCCCGAGGTCGTCGCCTCCGCCGCGACCACGCCCGAGTTGCAGGAGCCCCCGCAGCAGCGGGCGCAGGTCATCACGATCGATCCGAGCAGCTACCAGCAGAACAGCATCCCCAACGAGGTCTACTGGACGCAGAACGCCGCCTCCCCCCAGCTCCAGCAACAGCGCCGCACCGCCCAGCCCCAGCGCGCCACCCCTCCCCTCGGCAACACCGAGCAGGTCCGCAACTTCGACGGCGCCCGCACGCCCCTCGAGCAGGTCCGCACCCAGGAGCGCGCCCCCCAGCAACAGATCCGCCCCCCCACGCGCGCCCCACAGCAGCCATCGCCGCAGGCGCAGCAGCCCCTCGCGCCTCCGCAACCGCGCGCACAGACCCAGCAACCCCCCACGCCGCCGCAGGCGCAGCAGCCACCGCAGCCGGGTGCGGAGTCGCAGCAACCCACGGCGCCGCCGCAGGCGCAGCAGCCGCTCACACCTGCGCCATCGCGCGCGCAGCCACAGCAGGCGCGCGCGCAGCCGCCGCAGCAGCAGCTCACGTCTCCGCCATCGCGCGCGCAGCCACAGCCGTCGCGCGCGCAGCCGCAGCAGCCGGATCCGGCGCCGGAGCAGCAGGCGCTGCCGTCGCCGCAGGCACGCGTGGAGGCGCAGCAAGCTGCGCCGCCTCCGGAGGTGCAGCCGGCAGCGGCGGCACCGAGTGCGAGCCCGGCGCCGGTGCGGAAGCCGATCCGCGTGTTGCGGCCCAAGCCGCCGAAGCCGCCGAAGAAGGTGGAGGTGAAGGTGAAGCCGCCGCCGGAGCCGATCCTCATCACGGTGTCGCCGCTGGAGTGGCGCACGTACACGTTCGAGGGCCGGCCGGGGCTGGTGGCGGTGCGGCACGTGGAGACGCCGGATGGGATGCTCGCGCAGGGCTTCGTCATCGATCGCACGCAGCTGACGAGCTGGCTCGCGACGCACGCGGGGGACAACGTGGCCGAGCTGCGCTACGCGGCGCCGACGACGGGGGAGGCGGTGGTGGGGCCCGAGGATGCGACGAGCAAGTCGATGACGGCCGCGGCGACGGAGATCGCGGCGGGGTGGCACCTCGACGTCGCGGCGAACCCGCGCTCGCTCGTGCAGGCGTCGTCGGATGCCGCGGACGTCGCGCGCGGGTTCGTGTTCAAGTTCGTCGCCGTCGGCGTCATCGCGATGATGGCGGCCGCGTTCGTCGTGTTCCTGGTCGCGAATGCGGAGCGGCTCGCGCGCGAGCGCAGCCAGTTCGCGGCGGCCGCGGCGCACGAGCTGCGCACGCCGCTCGCGGGGCTGCAGCTCTACGGCGACATGCTCGCGGACGGCCTCGGCGATCCCGGCAAGCTGCGCGACTACGCGCGCCGCATGAGCGAGGAGGCGTCGCGCCTCGGGCGCGTCGTGTCGAACGTGCTCGGCTTCTCGCAGCTCGAACGCGGCAACCTCAGCGTCGAGGCGCGCGACGGCGAGCTCGGCGCCGCGCTCTGCGAGCTCGCCGATCGCGCGACCCCGGCGCTCGATCGCGCGGGCGCCGTGCTCGACCTCGACGTGCCGCCCGACCTGCGCGGCCGCTTCGATCACGACGCGCTCGCGCGCATCGTCGGCAACCTCCTCGACAACGCCGAGAAGTACAGCCGCGACGCGGAGGACCGCACGATCACGCTCGCCGCGCGCGCGACCGGCGACGCCGTCGAGGTCATCGTCTCCGACCGCGGCCCCGGCATCTCGCCGCAGGCGCGCGCGAAGCTGTTCCGCGCGTTCTCGCGCGGCGTCACCACCGACGGGCCGGCCGGCCTCGGCCTCGGCCTCGCCCTGTCCCAGTCGCTCGCGCGCGCGATGGGGGGCGAGCTGTCCTACCGCCCGTCCACCGAGGGCGCCTCGTTCGTCCTGCGCCTCGAGGCGCCGTCGTCCTGATCGCGATCGACCGTCGTCCTGATCATGCCGCGACCGCGCGCGGTCGACCGTCGCCGTGGCTTTCCGGACCTTCCCACCGCGCTTCGCGCTACGTGTGGGACGTGAGGGTCCCACTCGCGCTGTATGCGCTGTTCACGCTCGGAGCGTGCTCGCCGGAGGTCAACCTCGGCGTCGACCTCCGGTACGCCGGCGGCCGCGCCGCCCACCAGACCGACGCCGCGCAGATCGCGGTCCTCGAGACCGACCTCGACGTGCCGTACGACGTCCTCGCCGACCTCGAGGTGACCGTGCGCCAGCGCAGCGCGCTCGGCGAGCTCCCGACGAAGGAGCTCGCGATCGCGTCGCTGCGCGAGCAGGCGGGGCGGATCGGCGCGCACGCCGTCGTGATGACCTCGTTCGGCACGATGGGCACGAGCTGGTGGAGCTACAACGAGCTGAGGGGGCACGGCCGTGCGATCCGCCTTCGCTAGCGCGCTCGTCGTCGCGTGCCTCGGCGCCGCCTGCTCGGCGACGTCGCCGCGCCCGCTGCCGCCGCATCGCCCGCGCGCGGCGGGCCCGTCGGCGACCGCCCAGCTCCCGCGCCCGCCCGATCTCCCGGCGTCGACGGAGCCGCCGCTCGTCGACGAGCGCTACGTCGCGCCGATGCTCGTCGCCGACGTCGTCGGGGTCGTGCCGCTCGTCCACTGGATGTTCCAGCCCGACAAGACGTACCTCGCGCTGCCGACGCTGTTCCTGCCGCCGCTCGTGCACGTCGCGTACGGCGAGCCGGCCAAGGCCGTCGGCAGCCTCGCGATGCGCGGCGCGCTGCTCGCGGCCGTCTACGCCGCCGGGACGTCGATCAAGGAGGAGTGCAGCGACGCGTTCATCTGTTTGCCGTTCTCGCAGATGATGCTCGCGAACGCGGCGATCGTGACGGTCATCGTCGTCGACGCGTTCCTGCTCGCGCGCCGGCGGCGCCCCGAGCGCGCGTGGTCGAACCTGCGCCTCCTGCCGTCGGTGACGCCCGCGGGCGACGCCACGCTCGGCGTCTCGGGGCGCTTCTAGGTCACTTCCGCGCGAACGTGATCGACTTGATCGTGACGTTCGCCTTCGGGCGGTCGTGGCGCGGGTCCTGCTGATCGCACTTCGGGCACTCCTTCTCGACGGCGGTGATCTTCTTCACGAGGTCGAGCTCGGCGCAGCGCCCGAACACGGTGTGCTTGTTGTCGAGCCACGCGGCGCGGCCCTCCATGACGAAGAACTGGCTGCCGTTCGTCGCGGGGCCGGAGTTCGCCATCGCGAGGCAACCGGGGTCGACGGTGAGGCCGTTGTCGACCTCGTCGTCGAAGTCGTAGCCCGGGCCGCTCGTGCCCTGCCCGAGCGGGTCGCCGCCCTGGATCATGAAGCCGGGGATCACGCGGTGGAAGATCAGGCCCTCGTAGAAGGGCTTGTTCTCCATCACGTTCTTCGACTTCGGATCGCGCCAGGGCTTCTTGCCCGTCGCGAGCCCGACGAAGTTCGCGACCGTCATCGGCGCCTTGTCCGGATAGAGCTCGCAGGTGAAGTCGCCCATCGACGTGCTGATCTTCGCGGTGAGCTTGCCCGCGGCCGGGCCCGGGACGTCCTTCAGGTACGCGTCGAGGTCCTCCTTCGTCGGCGCCTTGAGGCGCGGATCGCTCGGGCCGTCGCCGGCCTTCGCGATCGCGCGCATGCACTTGCCCACGCGGCGCTGGATCGCCTCGAGCTGCTTCCCGACCTCGGGCGTGATCGGCATGTTCGCGAACTTCTCGGTCCGCTTGCCGCCGGTCTCGATGACCGACTTCACGCACGCCTCGTCCTTGCAGGCGCAGATCTCGTCGCCGATCGACGTCATCACCTTCACCGGATCGTCGTCGCCGGGCGCGGGCGGCGTGCTCGCGCTCGAGCCACCTCCACCGCTGCCGCCGGGCGGCGCCTCGACGGGCTTCGCGGCGGAGCCGCTGCCGCTGCCGTTGTCGGGGGTGGTGACGGGCTTGTCGGTGCCCGCGTCCTTCTTGCTACCGCAGGCCGCGAGCGCCAGCGCGAACAACACGATCCATCGCATGAGGCGCGCACTCTACCCCTCCCCCGGCCGCGTGTCCTGTCCCCGCGGACGGGGTCGGGGATTCTCCGGCGCGCGGCCCGTCAGCGCGGCAGCGCGTGGGTGCGGAGGTACTCGATCGTCCGCCGCAGCGCCGGCGACTGGTCGTAGAACGTGCGATCGGCGGCGAACCGGTCGACGGCGACGAGCATCTCGGTGCGCTTGCGCGCGCGCGCGAGCGTGTCGAGGAGGAGGTTCGCGGCGATCTCGCGGTTCGCGTGGTCGCCGCGGCGCGCGAGGCGCGGCTCGACGTCGGCGAGGAGCGCCGCCGCGCGGTCGAAGAGGTTCGCGCGCCGGTACAGCGTCGCCGCGAGGAAGCGGCCGCGCACGAGCTCCTCGTCGTCCGGGCTCGCCACCTGCGCCGCGTACGCATCGAGCGCCGCGACGAGCGCGGCCGCGCGCCCGTCGAGCGCGCCCGCCGCCGGGGTGCCCGCGGGGAGCTTCGACACGTCGATCGGCCCGGCCTGCACGGCGAAGCTCGGGTCGGCGCCGAGCGCGTTCTTCCAGGCGAGCACGGTCGCGAGCGTGCTGTCCGGAGTCCGGACGGTCGCGGCGAACGCGTGCGCGGCGGCGATCCACGCGACCTCGCGCCGGTCGCGCTCGGCGTGCGACCACGCGGCCTCCGCGGCGAGGAGGCGCATCTCCGCGAGGTCGGGCGCGTCGGGGACGGTGGCGACGTACGCGGTGTACAGGCGGAGCGCCGCGGCGATCGGCTCGGCCGCGTGCGTCTTCTGCGCCTCGTGGTGGAAGGCGAGCGCGATGTTGCGGCCGAGCGCCGTCGCATCCTCGCGGCACCTCGCCGCGACGGGCGCCGGCATCGTCCCGGCCGCCTCGAGCTTCCCGCGCACGCGGAGCAGCTGCTCGACGGCCGCCGTCCGCCCGGTGGTGTCGGCCTTCGGGTCGTCGAGCACCGCCCACGTCGCGGCGACCTGCAGCGCGCACGCATCCGGCGGGCCGAGCCGAGACAGCTCGCCGTAGATCGCGTGGGCCTTGGCGTGCTCGCCCTGCGCGACGTACCGCTCGGCGAGCCAGCCGAGCATGTCCGTCGCGCGCGCGCCGCTCACGCGCCGGAACGCCGGCTGCGCCTTGTCGGCCTTGCCGACCTTCGCGTACGCGTCGACGAAGCCGCGCAGCGCCGGCTCGACGAGCAGGGCCAGCGCCGGATCGCGCGCGGCGTCCTGCGCGACCTGGAAGTCCATCTCGAGCGCCTCCTGGAAGCGGCCGAGGTCGAAGTTGATCTGGGCGAGGCGCAGGTGCGCGAGCGCGGCGACGGGCGCCCGCGGGAACTTCAGCACCACCCGGTAGCGTGCCTCGGCGTCGGCGAGCTGCCCCGTCGCGAGGTGATACTCGGCGAACACGAGGTGCGCGTTCACGACGTGCGGCGACGTCGGGTGCGACTTGAGGAGGCGATCGAAGGCCGCGCGCGCCTCCTTCAGGTACCTGCCCGCGTGCAGGATGTAGCCGTAGGTGAACAGCGCCTCGTCCTCGCGCGTGAAGCCGGGGGCGGGCGCGTCGACGACCGGCTTCAGCGTCTTCACCGCCTTCAGCAGCATCGTCGTCTGCCGGTTCAGCGCATTCGCGACGTCGCGCTCCGCCGCGGTCTTCGCGGCGGCATCGGGTGCGCTCGCGACGGCGGCCTCGGCGGCGACGAGGTCGGCGTGCGCCGCGACCATGTGCCTGCCGTACTCGCTCCCCAGGTCGAGCAGGTGATCGGGCAGGGCGGCGGCGGCGATCGTCGGGGTGCGTGCCTCGAGCCGCGCGAGCTCGCCCGGCTTCGGCGGCGCGCGGAGCGCCGCGGGCGCGATCACCTGGCCGACGCCGAGGTCGGGCGCCGCCCGCGCCGCCGGTCGGGCGGGGCGCACGATCCGCACCGGCGGCAGCGTCATCGTTTGCGCCCGCCGATACGTCGTCGGCGTCGTCGCCGGCGGCGGGCCGGGCGGGGGCGTCTCGGCGGAGGCCGCGGACGCGGCGAGGAGGGTGAGCAGACCGGCGCTGAGGACCCGCATGGCGCGATGAACGTACGCCCGGGCCGATCGGTTCATGTCACGATCGCGTCCGGGCCGACCCGCCTCACTTGAAGTCGTTCTTCCACGCACGGATCGCGCCGAACACGCTCGCGCCGTCGGCGGCGGCACCGCGCGCGCCCGCCGCGGCGATCACCGCCGGCACGTGCGAGCGCAGGAACGGGTTCGTGGCGCGCTCGAGCTCGATCGTCGACGGCGTCGACGGGGTCGGTATCTCGCGCACGCGCCGCGCGACGTCGGCGTTGTCGGGCTCGACGGCGGCGGCGAACCTCAGGTTCGCGGCCGTGTACTCGTGGCCGAAGTAGACCTCGGTCGCCGGCGGCAGCGCCGCGAGCCGCTCGAGCGACGCGTGCATCATCGCCGGGTCGCCCTCGAACACGCGGCCGCAGCCGCCGCCGAACAGCGTGTCACCGGTGAACGCGCGCCCGTCGATGACGAACGTGATCGCGCCGAGCGTGTGCCCGGGGTTGTGCAGCACGCGTCCGCGCACGCCCGCGAGCTCGAATTCGTCGCCGTCGGCGAGGGCGCGCGTGACGCCCTCGATCTTGCCGGCGTCGCGCTCGCCGGCGAGCACCTCGAGGCCGGGGTGCGCCGCGAGCAGCCCGGGCAGGCCGCCGACGTGGTCCATGTGGTGGTGCGTCGCCCACACGGCCGCGAGCCGCACGCCCTCGCGCGCGACGGCCGCGAGCACCGGCTCGGCTTCTCCCGGATCCACGACGGCGGCGACGCCGCCCTCGATCACGAGATATGCGAAGTTGTCCTTGAGGCACGGCACGATCGCGACACGCATGCCGGCACCCTAGCGCGGTTCCGCCTCTCCGAGCGACGTTCGCCGGACCGCGCCTTTCGAAGTCGCGCGCGCGGAGCTACGGTCCGGCGCGATGAAGGCGATCGTCCTTTCCGAGCACGGCGGCCCCGAGGTCCTGCGCGAGGCGGAAGTCCCGACTCCGGAGCCCGGGCCGCGCGAGGTCCGCGTGCGCGTGCGCGCGGTGGCGCTCAACCACCTCGACCTGTGGGTGCGGCGCGGCGGCCCCGCGTTCCACCTCGAGTACCCGCACCGCCTCGGCTCCGACATCGCCGGCGTCGTCGACGCGGTCGGTCCCGGCGCGACCGCGGTGGTCGGCGACAAGGTCGTCGTGCAGCCCGGCCTGTCGTGCGGCCGCTGCGCCGCGTGCCTCGGCGGCGACGACAACCTGTGCCGCTTCTACAAGATCCTCGGCGAGAACACGCAGGGCGGCTACGCCGAGGCGATCGTCGTCCCCGAGGTCAACCTCGCGCCGTACCCCGAGCGGCTCGACTTCGCACACGCCGCGGCGAGCCTCTTGCCGTTCATGACCGCGTGGCAGATGGTCGTGAGGAAGGCGCGCACGCGCCCGGGCGACACCGTGCTCGTGCACGGCGGTGGCTCGGGCATCGGCGTCGCCGCGATCCAGATCGCGAAGCTGCACGGCGCGCGCGTGATCGCGACGGTCGGCAGCGATGACAAGGTCGCGCGCGCGCAGGAGCTCGGCGCCGACGTCGTCGTCAACTACCGCACCGCCGACTTCGCGGCCGCGTGCCGCGCCGACACCGGCAAGCGCGGCGTCGACGCCGTGATCGAGCACGTCGGCGGCGAGGTGTTCGCCGCGAGCATCAAGGCCGTGCGCAACGGCGGGCGCATCGTCACGTGCGGCGCGACGGCCGGGTTCCACCCGGCGATCGACCTGCGCCACATCTTCTTCCGGCAGATCGAGATCCTCGGCTCGACGATGGCGAGCAAGGCCGACCTCCTCGCCGTGCTCGCGCACATCGCCGCGGGGCGGCTGCGCCCCGTCGTCCACGCCACGCTGCCGCTCGCGCGCGCGGCCGACGCGCACCGGATCCTCGAGGAGCGCGCGGCGTTCGGCAAGGTCGTGCTGGAGCCATGACCGCGGCGGCGCTGTCGCTGCGAGGGTTGGGGAAGGACTACGGCGCGCGCACCGCCGTCGGCGCGATCGACCTCGACGTCGTGCGCGGCGAGTGCCTCGGCCTCCTCGGTCCCAACGGCGCCGGCAAGACGACGACGATCTCGATGGCCTCGGGCGTCGTCACGCCGACGCGCGGCACCGTCGCGATCGGCGGCGTCGAGCTCGCGCGCGATCCGCGCGGCGCGAAGCAGAAGCTCGGCCTCGTGCCGCAGGAGCTCGCGATCTACGAGGAGCTGTCGGCGCTGCAGAACCTCGCGTACTTCGGCGCGCTGTACGGGCTCGCCGGGAAGACGCTCGCGGATCGCATCGCCTGGGCGCTCGGCGTCGTCGGGCTGCGCGACCGCGCGGGCGAGCAGGTGAAGCGCTACTCCGGCGGCATGAAGCGCCGCATCAACCTCGCGGCGGGCCTCCTGCACGAGCCCGAGCTGCTGATCCTCGACGAGCCGACCGTCGGCGTCGACCCGCAGAGCCGCAACCACATCTTCGAGACCGTGCGCGACCTCAACGCCAGGGGCATGACCGTCATCTACACGACGCACTACATGGAGGAGGTCGAGGCGCTGTGCGATCGCGTCGCGATCGTCGACGCCGGCGCGATCGTCGCGACCGGCACCGTCGCCGAGCTGATCGCCGCGCACGCGGGGAAGGGCGTCGAGCTCGAGCTCGCCGGTGAGCCCGCCGCGATCGACCGCGCCGCCGCGGCCGCCGCGGCGCACGGCACCGTCGCGCGCGACGGCGGCACGCTGCGCGTCGTCCCCGCCGGCGGCCTGGCGCCGGTGATCGCGGCCGTCGAGGAGGCCGGCGCCGCGATCGCGCGGATCCAGTCGCGCCAGGCGAGCCTGGAGAGCGCGTTCCTCGCGCTCACGGGCAAGACGCTGAGGGATGCGCCGTGATCGCCGCCGCCGTGACGAAGGATGTGGCGCTGCTGCTCCGCGATCGCGGCGCGCTGATCAGCCTGTTCCTGTTGCCGATCGTGTTCATCGTCGTGTTCGGATCGATGTTCCGGTTCGGCGGCGACTCCGGGAAGCCGCGCCCGATCGCGGTGTGGTACGCGGCCGGCGGTCCCGGCGAGAAGATCGTGAAGACGCTCGACGCGACGCCGGGCTTCCGCGCCGAGGTCCTGGCGTCGGCGGACGACGTGCGCGCCGGCGTCGCGAAGGAGACGTACCCCGCCGGGTTGATCGTGCCGGCGCGCGGGCTCGTCGAGCTGTCGATCGACCTCGGCGCGCCGGTGCAGGTGCGCGGGCCCGTGGAGGGCGCGCTGACCGGCGTCGTGATGCGCGCCCTCGCGCCCGTGGATCTGTCGGCGATGCCGCCCCTCGTCGAGGCCGTGACGCCGCCGGGCATCGCGTCGCCGATGAAGAACATCTCGAGCTTCCAGGTCACCGTGCCCGGCAACGCCGTGCTGTTCGGCTTCTTCATCGCGCTCACCGTCGCGATGGCGTTCACCGGCGAGCGCCGCACCGGCACGTGGCGGCGCCTGCTCGCGGCGCCCGTGCCGCGCAGCCACGCGCTGCTCGCGACGCTGATCCCGTACTACCTCGTCGGGATCACGCAGCTCGCGTTCCTGTTCGGGATCGGCGCGGCCGCGTTCGGCATGCAGGTCGCCGGCTCGCTCGCCGCGCTCGTCGTCCTGTCGCTCGCGGTGTCGCTGTGCGCGGTGTCGCTCGGCTTCCTGATGGCCGCGATCGGCGGCAGCGAGAAGCAGCTCGGCGGCATCGGCTCGGTCGTGCTCCTCGTGATGGGCATGCTCGGCGGGTGCATGTTCCCGCGCGCATTCATGCCGCAGTTCATGAAGTCGATCGGCCTCGGCGTGCCGCACGGCTGGGCGCTCGACGGCTACTACGCCGTGCTCGTGCGCGAGGGCACGACCGTCGCCGACGTCGCGCCGTCGATCGCCGCGCTCCTCGCGTTCGCGGCGCTGTTCGCCGGCCTGGGCCTCGCGCTGTTCCGGTTCGAGCGTTAGCGGCGGCGCCGCCGCCCGACGCTGAGCAGCACGGGCACGAGGACGAGCGCCGCGAACAGGCACGACAGCTCGCCGATCAGCGACGCCGTGCCGAAGCCCCGGATCGCGAGGTTGTCGCTGGAGAGGAGGGATCCGTAGCCGATCACCGTCGTCAGCGAGCACATGAACACCGCGGCGCCGCTCGTGCGCAGCGTCGTCGCGGCGTCGGGCAGGTCCGCGTGGTCGTGGCGGTGCGCGATGTTGATGCCGTAGTCGATGCCGAGCCCGATCGTGACGGGCAGCGACACGAAGTCGAGGAAGTTGATCTTGAGCCCGACCGTCGAGCACATCGCGATCATCAGCGATGCGCCGGCCGCCGTGCTGACGAGCACCGCCGCTGCGCGCCGGTTGATGCCGACGATGAGGATCACCATCAGCGCGGTCACGCCGGCGGCGAGCAGCGTGATGCGCGTGCCGTCGCTCGTGATCGCTTCGACGATGTCGGAGAAGATCACGCTCGAGCCCGACGTCGTCACGGTCGTGCCCTCGCCGAGGTCGAGGCTGCGCACCGCGTCGGCGAAGCGGATCAGGTCGCGCCCGTTCCACTCGTCGAGGAGGTCGTGCGGGCGCACGGCGACGATGTAGCCGACGCGCCCGTCGCGCTCGGTCAGCTGCTGGCGCACCGACGCCGGGATGTCCGCGATCTTGATCTCCGCGAGGTCGTCGGGCGGGCGGAGCGAGCGCAGCTCGTTGCGCTCCGACGGCTCGAGCGCCTCGAGCGCCGGATCGTCGAGCTGCTTGCGCAGCGAGGCGAGCACCTTCAGCTTCGCCGGCTGGTCCTCGGGGACGACGTCGAGGATCGACGTGATCTTGCCGATGACGCGGTTCGGCTCCGCGACGCCGTCGTTGCGCTTGCGCAGCGCCGCGACGATGCGCGGGACGTCGGCGAGGTCCTCGGCGGCGATGTACGTGCGCGCCGTGATGCCGCGGCCGAAGTTCGCGTCCGACACGGCCATCCAGTGGCGCGCCTCGGCGGCGTCGTCGCCCTCGGAGCGCAGCTTCTTGATGTCGTACTCGAACGGATCGTCGGTGATGAACCGGACCGTCAGCGCCGTGGTGAGCCCGAAGCCGGCGAGCGCGACGAGCCCGACCACCTTCGGGTTGCGGAAGCCGAGCATGCGCGCGAGCGCGGCGCCGATCAGCGGGTCGCTGTCGTGCGTGCGCGTCGTGCGCCCGAACCGCGCGATCAGCGGGACGGTGAAGCTGAACGTCACGATCCAGCACACCATCATGCCGGCGCCCCCGATCAGCGCGAAGTCGGCAAACCCACGGAAGCTCGTCGCCGCGAGCGAGCCGTACGCGATCGACGCGCCGAGCGCCGCGACCAGCGTCGGCAGGAACGTCGCGTGTACCGCGGTGGCGAGCGCGTCGTCGAGCGCGGCGCCGGCCCGCCGCTCCTCGAGCATGCGCGCGACGAGCAGGATGCCGACGTTGACGCCGTTGCCGGCGATCAGCGCGCCGAGGAACGCCGTCGCGGAGTTGAGGTGCCCGACGGTGACGGCGGCGAGGCCGAACGCGAGGACGGTGCCGATCACGAAGTCGATCACGAGCAGCACGATCAGCGTGGCGCTGCGGAAGTAGAGTCCGAGCACGAGCGCGACGAGCAGCGTCGTGATCAGACTCGACATCACCATCCCCTTGAAGATCGCGCGGTGCTCGGCGACGGCCGTCACGATCTGCCCCGTGAAGCCGACCTGCACGCCGGGGTGCGCGGCGGTGACGCGGTCGCGGATCTCGCCGAGCGCGTCGAGGAGCGCCCGCCCGCGCGCGACATCGGTGCCGCGGAACGGCGTGCGCACCTGCAGCGTCGCGATCCGCCCATCCTCGGTGACGTTGAGCGGGCGCTCGAGCCGCGCCTCGGCGCGCCGGCGGGCCTCGCGCAGCTCCTCGAGCCGCTGCTTGTCGCGCTGCTCCGCCGCCGGGTCGTGCTCGAGGTCGATGAAGATCGGGTTCGCGCGCAGCTTCGCGGCGCGGATGTGCTCGCGCAGCGCCGTGTCGGCGCGCTCGAGCTCCGCGAGCGGCACGAACATGTGGCGGCGCGCGCTCACGAACGCGCGCAGCGCCGGGTCGTCGCCCTCGACGCGCGCGACGAGCTCCGGCGGCAGCGCGGCGATCGCCGCCTCGAGCTCGCGGATCGCGGCGGCGCGCCCCTCGGACGCGGTCGCCTCGACGACGACGAGCATGCTGTCGCCCGCGGCGAGCCGCGCCTCGAGGCGGCGCAGGTCGCGCACCGCGGGCGAGTCGTCGGGCAAGAGGTGCGAGAAGTCCGGATAGATCGGCAGGTGCCGCGCGCACAGGTACCCGGCGATCACCGTGAGCACGAGGTGCGCGACGATGATGCTCGTCGAGCGCCGCCGGGCCCACGCCACGAAGCTGCGCGCGCGCTGATCCGGCCTGCGTTCCACGGGCCGACTATGCCGGAATTCGGCGGAGCTCGGGCGGCGGCGCGGCCGCGAGCACCGCGACCGTGGCGACGGGCACGACGCTCCCCGCGATCACGGCGAGCAGCGGTGCGCCGAGGACGACCAGCGCGATCACCGCATCCGCGATCGCGAGCACCGCCCACGCCGCCGCGAGCATGCGCGCGCGGCGGTCTCGCCGCACGCACGCGACACCGGCGAGCCCGAGCAGCGCCGCCCGGACCAGCGCGAACGCGGCGAGCCCTGCGACGATCCCCGACGACACCGGCGTCGGCTTGCCCTTCGCGAGCGCCGCGACGGCGAAGATGATCCACCCCAGGCAGATCGCCGTCCCGGCGAACGACACGACGGTCAGCGCGACGAGCCGCTGCGAACGGGGCACGCCGCATCGTATCCCGGCCCGCTCGCGGTCGGCGCGCATCCCGAGCGCGATCACCAGCGGCCGCGGATCCGCAGGCGGTCGCCGTCGCGCGCGACGTCGACGGTCTTCGAGCCGAAGCCGAACACGCCGCGCGACGCCGCGCTGTCGCGCAGCCGGCGCACGAGCTCGTCGACGGCGTCGGGGTCGTGGGGATCGAGGACGGCCCCGAACGTGTTGTCGTCGCCGTCGAGCCGCACCCACGCCGCGGCGTCGCTGCCGGTCGGCACGGGCGGGAACCACACGAGCCCGCCGCTGCCGTCGATCGCGACCGACATCGCGCGCGGCTCCGGCATGTCGGCGAGGAGCGTGCGCACCTTGCGCGTGGGGCCGCCGCGTGCCGGCTCGTCGTCGCGCAGGGTGAGGCGCACGGTGCGGTCGGAGAGCCACGCGAGGCGGTGGCCGTCGAGGCAGCGCTCGACCTCGCGCCGCCGCCACGAGCCGTGTGCGATCAGCGTCGGGTTGCCGCGCCGTACGAACGAGGGCACGGCGTACACGAGCCACGTCGTGCGCGGCGCCAGGTCACGCAGACACCGCCTGGACTCCAGCCGCTGCCACACCTCGAGCTTGCGCCCGACGAGCTGGGCCAGCGACGCGAACCACCGGTTCTGGGCGTACGTGCCGACGGCGGCGGTGATCACGAGCTGCGAGTCGGCGGGCAGGTGATCGAGCGCGGATGCGATCGTGTCGGCGTCGGGACGTGGCGGCGCGGGCGGCGGCGGCTCGTCGGCGCGCGACCCGCGGGCGAGCCAGACGGTCGCGGCTCCCGCGGCGAGGATCGCCGCGCCGGCGGCGAGCCAGCGCGCGCGGTGGCGCATCGCCGGTGGGCGGGCCGCGGCGCGCACGCGCTCGCACAGCTCGGCCGCGGATGCGGGGCGGCGCTCCGCGCGCGTCGACAGCGCGCACCGGATCTCGCCGTCGAGCTCGCGCGGCACGTCGGTCAGCGGAGCCGGTGTGAGGCGCGCCTCCGGGTTCGCGACGTCGGACCACGGCAGCCGGCCGGCGAGCATCGCGTACAGCGTCACCGCGAGCTCGTAGACGTCCGAGGCGATCGTCGCGGGGTGGCCGTAGAAGCGCTCGGGCGCCATGTACGCCGGCGTCCCGCGCACGTTGCCGGCGCGGGTCGTCGTCGAGCGGGGCGCGTCGACCTCGCGCGCGATCCCGAAGTCGAGGAGCACCGCGCGGCGCCCGCCGACGACGAGCACGTTCTCCGGCTTGATGTCGCGGTGGACGAGCCCCTGCGCGTGGATCGCGGCGGTTGCGCCGGCGAGCTCCTCGAACAGCGACAGCGCGAGCGGCGCGGCGAGCGGCCCGCGCGCGAGCATCCGCGCCAGCGTCTCGCCCTCGAGGCGCTCCATCGCGAGGTACGGCCTCCCATCGGGCAACTCGCCCGCGGCGAGCACCTTCACGACCGACGGGTGCGCGACGGAGCGGAGCCGCTCCGCCTCGGCGAGGAACTGCTTGCGCTCGCGCGGCTCCTCGACGAGCTCCGGCCGCAGCACCTTCAGCGCCACGCGCTGCCCGTCCCGCACCGCGTCGTACACGATCCCGCTGCCACCCGCTCCGAGCGTCGCGACCACCCGGAACTCACCGAGCATCTCGCTCATCGCGCGCTGCGGATCCGCATCGCGCTCATTGTAGCTCAGCGGTGCGGCGGGCCGGCGCTCGTCTCCATCGCGCTCGCGCCGTGGTCGTAGCTCGCGCGTGCGATCGCCCGGCCTTCTGCGTCCCACTCCCACACGGGCCCGTGCTTCGTTCCGTCGGGGAGCGCGCACCACTGGTGCGTGCCGCGTGTGCCGGCGAGCGCCGTGCCCTCGGGGCACGCCGGCGATTCGTCGTCGGGCGGCCCGAGCTGGACGAGCTCGGCCGCGTCGGGCTTCGGTGGCATCTCGCGCGCGACGTGGATCGCGATCGGGCCCTCGATGGGCTCGCCTTGCTCGCGCAGGCGGTCGAGCTGATCTTCGATCGCCGTCGCGTTCTCGCGGATGCACTCGAGGAAGTCGGGATCCGTGATCGTCGTTCGCGCCGTGTCGATCTCGACGTGCGCGTCGTCGGCGGCCGTGTCGAGCGAGATCGTCATCTGCACGATGCCCGTGAGGTCGCGCCCGACCCGGTGCGCGATCTCGTAGCACTCGTCGACGTGGTGCATGAGGGTCCGCTCGGCGGTGGCGAAGGCCGGCGGGACCTCGGGTGGCGCGGCGACGGTGAGGAGCTGCGCCGCCGTGCGCGGCGGTGGCGGCGACGGCGACGGCGGTGGGGCGAGCGCGTGGGCCGGTGGCGTGCTCGTCGATTCGTGCCGGATCTCTGCGTCGTGGGAGCGGGTGACGACGGCGCCGGTGGTCGCGACCGCGGCGACCACCGCGACCGCCGCGAACACGAGCGGCCACACGGGCGCGGTCGCCTTCGGCACGACGACGGCGATCGGCGCGAGCGCGAGATGCCAGCGGTTGCGATCGCCGCCCTCCTCGGCGTCGAGCCGCTCCCGCAGGGTCGCGAGGGCGGCACGGAGGCGCGAGCGCACGGTGGTCGCGGGGAGGTTGTGCCGGCGCGCGACGTCGGCCGGCGTGAGGCCCTCGTAGAACACGAGCACGACGGTGCTGCGCTGGGGCTCCTCGAGCGCGAGCACGGCGCTCGCGAGCCGGCGCTGCAGCTCCATGCGGTGCGCGAGCTCGGCGGGCGTGGGCGCCTTCTCCTCGGGGGCGCTCGCATCCTCGCGCGCGCGGCGCCGCTCTGTGTTGCGGAAGCGCATGCGCCTCAGGTTGCGCATCACGGTCGCGAACCACGGTCGCGGCGACGCCGATGGTGCTGGTGGATGCCGGATCGCGGCGAGCCACGCGTCCTGGGCGACGTCCTCGGAGTCCTCGCGGACCAGCGCGCGCGCGAACCCCTCGACCCAGCGGGCATGGTCCAGCAGGCTGTCGAGGTCCGCCGTCGGCATCGGTTGCTTCGTCGTCATCCTGCGGGGGGAATGCCGCCCGCGGCGGAAACGACGACGTGTTGTAGCTGTGGATCTTCTATTTTGCCGCGCCGGGCGGCGTTCGCGCGCGAGCGCTCTTGCCGATCGGCCTCTTTCTGCCGCCACTCCGCGCGCTTGCGCGCATTCTCCGCAGCCTTGGTGTCGCCGCGCTTCGCGTGGGCCATGCTTCCACACGCCGGTGGCGGGAGGCCGCGCCGTTTGTACGCGATCACGCATCCAGCGCGGAGAGCGACACATCGAGCTGACTCTCGACGAGCCGCAGGATGCTCGCCAGCACGTCCCCGTCGACGCGCAGCTCGCGCATCATCACCTCGCGGGTCTTGCGCGCGAGCGCCTCGCGCGCGGCCGCCACCCACCGCGAGATCGTCCCGGCGTGGACGTTGTGGAGCGTGCCGAGCTCCACCACGCCCAGGTCGTGCCGGAACCGCTGCTTGAGCAGCAGCCGATCCCGCGCCGGGAGCTCCGCGAGCGCGACCCGGAACGCGCGCCGG
Source organism: Deltaproteobacteria bacterium (assembly GCA_019637375.1). Lineage (GTDB taxonomy): Bacteria > Myxococcota_A > Polyangia > Haliangiales > Haliangiaceae > JABFXX01. The sequence continues at coordinate 207,955 of JAHBVW010000002.1, forward strand.
AACGCATCCCCGTAGGTCCGCTTCATGTACGCGAGCTCGGCGTCGTCGCCGACCCCGGCGCGCGTCGCCTCGTCGAGCTCCTCGCCGCGCGGCTCGCGCACGAGCCGCAGCCCCGCCCGGATCGCCACGGCGCGCAACCACGCCGCGATCCGCCCGCGCCCGCTGTAGCTCAGGATCCGCGGTGGTCCTTTCGGGCGCGGCGCCAGCAGCTCGGCCCTCACCCGCTGCAGCGTCTCGTCGATGGCCGCACCGTCGAGCCCGAGCCGCCCGAGCGGCGCGCGCAGCCCCGGCAGATACCCGCGATCGAGCTCGGCGAGCGCCTCGGCCTCGCCGCGCGCGCACCGGAAGGCAAGGTACAGATCCGCGACCTCGAGCGCCGCGAGCGTCGCGACCACGGGCGCCTCCCCGACGAGCGCCGCCAGGTGCGGCGCGAACTCCACGCTCGCCGACGCCACCGGCGCGAGCGCCGCCTCGAGGCCCTCCTCGTCTCGCCCCAGGCTCGCGCGGAATGCGTTCGCGAACTCCACGCCACCTAGCGTAGCAGCGTCCCTCTGTCGCACGCCCCGGCAATCCGGCCGGCTCTCTGCGTCTCGCCACGGCTCTCCTTTTTCGCGATGGGCTTGGCGACGCGGGCGTGGTGCTCGACGCGGGCGCCCGCGGCTGCCTCGCCTCGATGCCCCCCTTGCCGTGCTCAGACAGTCCTCGCGGGTGACCTCCTGTGCGGAACGATCGCGCTGCTGCCCGCTGCGGAACTGCGCGCGGCAAGGGGGCATCGGGCGGGCGCGCCGCGGGTGACGCGATCACGTGCTTGCTTTTGATCCGCATCGGACGACCCAGCCTGTTTCCAGGGCTCCTGCGCTCGCAGCTTCGGGTCGTGGCACCGGCGGTGCAGTCGGATCGATCGCAGCGACACACCTAACGAGGGATGACGGACATGAAAATCCTGATGGTTCTCACGTCGCACGATCAGCTCGGCAGTACCGGCCGAAAGACGGGGTTCTGGCTCGAGGAGTTTGCGGCGCCGTACTTCGTGTTCCGAGATGCGGGGGTCGAGCTGACGCTGGCGTCTCCGAAGGGCGGGCAGCCGCCGATCGATCCGAAGAGTGATCTTGCCGAGAATCAGACGCCGGCGATGGCGCGGTTCAAGGAGGATGGGCGTGCGCAGGCGGCGCTCGCCGGGACGCGCAAGCTGGGGGACATGAAGGCGGAGGAGTTCGACTCCGTCTTCTACGTGGGAGGGCACGGGCCGATGTGGGATCTCGTCGAGAACCCGACGTCGATCGCGCTGATCGAGGCGTTCTACAACGCGGGGAAGCCGATCGCGCTCGTGTGCCACGCGCCGGGCACGCTTCGCCGTGTGACGTACCAGGGACAGCCGCTGGTGAAGGGGAAGCGCGTGACGGGTTTCACCGATGGCGAGGAGGAGGAGGTGCAGCTCAGCAGGGTCGTGCCGTTCCTCGTCGAGGAGGAGCTGATGCGGCTCGGGGCGATCTTCGAGAAGGTCCGCAACTGGCAGCCGCTCGCGGTCGTGGATGGCCGGCTCATCACGGGGCAGAACCCGGCGTCGTCGACGGGCGCGGCGCAGGAGCTGCTGAAGGTGCTGGGGGCGAGAGCGGCGGCGTGATCGCCGACCGGCGGCGCCCCGAGGATCGGGGAGTCGGGATAGCCTGGCGGGCATGCGCCGCATCCAGGTCGCGGTGGTCGGGGCCGGGACGGCCGGGGCCGCCGCGGGGACGTTGCTCGCGCGGGCGGGCCACGAGGTCACCGTGTTCGAGCGCGTCGAGGAGCCGGGGCCGATCGGCGCCGGGATCACGATCCAGCCGACGGGGCAGGCCGCGCTCGCGCGCCTGGGGCTGCTCGCCGAGGTCGCGGCGCGCGGCGCCGAGCTCGACCGCCTGGTGTGTCGCCGGCGCGACGGCAGGGCGATCGTCGACCTTCGGTATGCGGAGATCGATCCGGGGCTGCGCGGGCTCGGCACGCACCGCGGCAACCTGTTCCTCACGCTGCACGCGGCGCTGCGCACGAGCGGCGCCGTGGTGCGCTGCGGGGTCGACATCGCGGGCAGCGAGGTCGACGCGCACGGGCGATGGCTCGCGAGCGCCGGCGGCGAGCGGCTCGGCCCGTTCGACCTCGTGGTCGCCGCCGACGGGAGCGTGTGCGAGCTGCACGGCGCGGCCCGCTGGGTGAGGAGCTCGCCGTATCCGTGGGGCGCGCTGTGGCTGGTCGCCGACGATCCCGGGTTCGCGGCGGACCGGTGCATCTATCAGATCGTCGACGGCGCGCACACGATGCTCGGCTTCCTGCCGACGGGGCTCTCGCCGGGGCGCGACGTCCCGGTGGTCAGCCTGTTCTGGAGCATCCGCGCCGACCGCGTCGACGCCTGGCGCGCCGCCGGGTTGCCTGCGTGGCGCGATCGGGTGCTCGCCCTCGAGCCACGCGCGGAGCCGATCCTCGACGGCGTGCGCGACCTCGACGGCATCCTGTTCGCGAAGTACCGCGACGTCGCGATGTACCCGTGGCACGCCGACCGCATCGTGTTCCTCGGCGATGCCGCGCACGCGATGTCGCCGCAGCTCGGCCAGGGCGCGAACCTCGCGCTGATCGACGCGGTCGCGCTCGCCGACGCGATCGACGGGTGCGAGTCCGTCGGCGACGCGCTCGCCGCGTACACGCGCGCGCGCCGCCGGCACCTCGCCTACTACCAGTTCGCGACGCGCGCCCTCACGCCGTACTTCCAGAGCGACTCGCGCCTCCGCGCGTGGGTGCGCGACCGCTTCTTCCCGGCGAGCCGCTGGCTCGGCCCGCTGCGCTGCCGCATGACGCGCACGATGATCGGCGTCGATCGCGGGATCGTGCGCCGCCCGATGTCGCTCGAGGGACTGCCGCGCGTCCCGTGGCCGGCGCTCGCGGACGTTCGACGGGGCGCCGCCTAGCGAGCCGAACCGCAAGCGCGCCCGAGCGACGATTCTCCGTCGAGAATCGCTCCGAGTGGGTAGGTGTGGACGAGTCGGCCGTGGCCGATCTTCCCGGAAAGAGCCGTTTCGTGGATCGGTCTAACGGCTCGCGCCGCGGAGGTGGCGCTGCGCCTCGTCGGTGAACGGGTCGCGCTGGGCGTGCGGTGCGAGGTCGGCGAGGGCGCGGTAGGCCGCGGTCACGTCGCCGGGGTCGGCGCCGCGCGCGGCGAGGGCGCGCGCGAAGGCGAGGTGCACGCCGGGGAGCAGCGCGAGCGACGGGTTCAGCGTGAGCGCGGCCTGGCCGCGGTGGTCGAGGCACCAGCGCAGCTCGCGTTCGGCGTCGGCGGCGCGGCCGTCGGCGAGGTACGCGCGGCCGAGGCGCTCGTGCACGAGCCACGGGTCGCCGAGCCGGCCGGCCGCGCGGTACGCGGCGATCGCATCGCTCCATCGCCCGCCGGCGCCGGCGAGGTCACCGGCGAGGAGCTGGGCGTACATGCGGCGATCCACCTCGGGCAGGTCGCTCCACGCGCGGACCTTGTCGGCGGCGCCGCCGGCGTCGCCGGCCGCGACCGCCGCGCTCGCGGCGAGGTACGCGACGGGCAGCGAGTCCTCGGTCATCCCCGCGCGCGCGGCCGCAGCCGCCGCGGCCGGCTCGTCGCGCCGGAGGTGCAGCCACGCGCGGAGGACGTGATGCGCCGCGCTCGCCGGCGCCACCGCCGCCGCGTCGTCGAGGCGGCCCTCGTACATCGCGAGGTCGGTGACCGCCTGCGGGCCGAGCACCTCGTCGAGCGTGCCGACGCGCGCGACCGCCGTGTGGGCCTCGTCGCGGCGGCCGCGCAGGGCATACGCGATCGCGAGCGCGGCGACGCCGGCGCCGGGCGGCCTCGGGAAGCGCGCGAGGAGCTCCGCGCCGGCGCGCGCGGCGTCGTCGAGGCGCTCGAGGCCGAGCTCGGCGAGGATGAGGTTGCGATGCGTCACGTCGAGCCCTCCGTGCGTCGCGACGGCGGCGCGCGCGGTGTCGCCGGCGAGCGCCCAGCTGTTCGCATCGATCGCGGTGGCCGTCATGTTGATCTGCGTCCTCGCGTCGCCGGGCCACTTCGCGAGCAGCTGCTGGTACGCGTAGATCGACTCCGCATAGCGGCCGGCGACGCCGTAGTGGTCGCCGAGCAGCGTCAGGCGCGCGCGCTCGCCCATGCGATCCACCGCGCGCACCGCGCGATCGAGCTCCGCGATCGCGGCGGCCCGGTCGCCGACGTTGTACAGCGCGAGCCCGAGCGCGCCGCGCGCCGTCGCGAAGTCACCGTCGAGCTCGACGGCGCGCCGGAACTGCGCGATCGCGCCGTCGGCGTCGCCGGCGATCGCGCGCGTCTGACCGGCGACGTACGCGTGCACGGCCGCCAGCGACGGTGACAGCGCGGCGCGGCCGGGCAGGGGCGCATCGCCGAGCTCGACCGCGACCTCGCTCGCGATCTCACCCGCCGCGGCCGCGAGCGCCTCGGGCGTCGCGACTTCGCGCCGCGCCGCGAAGTGCGCCCCCTCGACGACCAGCTCGAGCCCCGCCGCGGTCCGCGCGACGCGCCCGACGAGCGCGAGCTTCGGCTCCGGCACGCTCGCCGCGATCGCCTCCGGATCGCTCGGCGGAACCCCGCGCTGCTGCGCCGCGAACCGCAGCTCCGCGCCCGCGACGACATCGGCGCGCGTCGATGCGGCGAGCGCCGCGCCGACGATCGCGTCGAGCGTGTCGTCGAGCTCGGCGATCCCCGTTTCATTCGCGAACGCGCCGACGAACACGCGGGTGCGCGCCGCCGCCGGCGCCGCCGCGCTGCCGCCCCGCGCGATCAGCGCGACGACGGCGATCAGCGCGACGCACGCGGCGATCCCGACGGCGATCGGCCAGCGCGGCCGCGCGGCGCGCCCGAGCGCCTCGAGCATCGCATCCATCGTCGGAAACCGCGCACCCCGGTCCGGCGACAGCGCCCGCGCGATCGCCCGCTCGATCCGCCACGGCACCGCGCTCATCCTCGGCGGCCCGGCCTCCACCTGCGCGACCAGCTCGCTCACCCGCTCCGCGGGATACGGCGGCCTCCCCTCGAGCGCCTCGTGCAGCGCCACCCCGAAGCTGAACTGATCCGACCGCGCGTCCACGCGCGCCCCGCGCAGCTGCTCGGGCGACATGTACCTCGGCGTCCCCATCAACACGCCCGTGCGCGTGACCGCCTCGTCGGCGGTCGGCGGCGCGGCGCCCGCGTCACGCGTCTCGCGATCCCCGCCGATCGCGATCGCGGCCACCCCGAAGTCGGTGACCGCGGCGCGGCCGCTGCGATCGACGAGCACGTTCGCCGGCTTGAAGTCGCGGTGCACGATCCCCGCCGCATGCGCCGCCGCGAGCCCGCGGCCCGCCTGCACGAACATGCGCACGACCTCGCGCCACGCGCGCGGCGGCGACGCGGCCAGCCAGCGCCCCAGCGTGTCGCCGTCGACGAGCTCCATCGCGATGTACGCGCCGTCGTCGAGCTCGCCCGCGTCGTACACCGTCACCGCATTCGCGTGGCGCACCTGCGCCATCGCGTGCGCCTCGCGCGCCACCCGCGCGTGTCGCCGCCCGCCGGCGCGGTCCACGCGCACGACCTTCACCGCGACCTCGCGCCCGAGCTGCGGGTCGCGCGCGCGGTACACCGTCCCCATCGCGCCGCGGCCCAGCACGCCCGCGATCTCGTACCGGCCGATGCGATCGACCTCGTCGGTCGGCGCCCCGTCGCCGCGCGCCGTCCCGCACGCGATCGCGAGGCACGGCTCGCACGTCGACAGGTGCGCCTCGATCCGCTCGCGCTCGCCGGGCTCCAGCCGCCGCTCCGCGTACGCGGCGATCAGGTTGTCGTCGAGGCACTCCACCGCGTCGATCGTAACCCTCACACCCGGAGGTGCGCCGCGGCCGCGCTTTTTTGCGCAAAACCTCGCGGCTCGCCGCCACCCAGGTTCGTGACCCCGCACCTCCGCTGGCCCCTCCTGCTCGCGCTCGCCGTCGTCGGCTGCAAGTTCCAGTGGTCCGCACGGACCTCGGGAACCGGCACGAGCGCGCCGGCTCACGACGAGCCCACCGCCTCCGCGCCGACCCCGGAGCCACCCCCCGCCGTCGTCCGCAACGCCGACACCGAGCAGACCGAGGAGCTCCTCCCTACCCGCGCCGGGCGCCCGGCCCCGAAGGCATGGGACGGCACCTACGTCATGCGCCCGGGCGCCGCGTGCACGGCGTCGCCGTACCGCGCGTCGGGCCCCGCCGATCAGACCGTGTGGTGGCCGCACTTCGACGGCACTCCCGGCCTCGTCTGCCCGGCCACCTGCGACGACCCGACGCCGCTCGTCGTCGCCAACGGCGTGGCGACCTTCTCGTACGCCTGGCTCGACGCCGATCCGCCCCGCGATCCCCGGCGCGGCTTCCAGCTCACGTTCCACCGCACGACGGTCAGCGTCCCGCTCATCCAGACCGACGGCGGCGCCGGCGTCGTCCGCTTCGACGCCATGCCCGCGCGCCACTGGCCCCACGGCGGCCGCGACCACACCTCCGATCAGGTCGCGATCAACCTCGGCTTCGTCGAGGCCAACAGCGCCCAGGACGGCCGCGGCCGCCTCGGCGGCGTCAGCCTCAGCGTCGGCCACCACGACCGCTACTACCTCACCGAGGACGCCCCCAACTGCGTCGCCTCCCTCACCCGCACCGACTTCATCATGCCCACCGCCGCCCCCGCCTCCGACGACGATGCCGACGACGCCACCACCTCCTCACCGTCCACGCACGGCGCCGACCGCGCGGCCCGCGCGGCCCAGAGGCGCACCCAGAAGTGCCGCGCCACCTGCCGCAGCGACGCGGGCGAGTGCCGCAAGAGCTGCCGCGGCGCGAAGTGCGCCAACGACTGCAACCGCACCGAACGCTCGTGCACGAGCAGCTGCTAGGGCGGACCGAACGGAGCCCGAGCGCCGCCTTGCCGCGCGAGGAACAGCGGAGTGAATGGACGCACGGAAGTCGCTATTCGAGCGGCGGGAGGCAGGGCACCTGCCACGCGGCCCATGACGCGTGGAGCGAGGGGCGCGCGGCGTTGGCGGCGAGGCGGGCCATGTAGACGGGGCGGGGGACGTCCTCGGCGCCGAGGCTGGCGAGGTGGGGCGTCATGACCTGGCAGTCGACGAGCTCGAAGGCGCGGGCGTCGAGGGCCTGGCACATCGCCCACAGGGCGAGCTTCGAGGTGTCGCGCTCGTGGTGGTACATGGACTCGCCGTGGAAGAAGCGGCCGAAGGTGAGGCCGTAGAGGCCGCCGACGGGTGTGCCGTCGCGGTAGACCTCGACGGAGTGCGCGATGCCGAGGCGGTGGAGCTCCGCGTAGGCGTCGCGCATGTCGGGCGTGATCCACGTGTTGTACTCGCCGGTGCGCACGGTGGTCGCGCAGCGCAGCATCGCGCCGGCGAAGTCGCGGTCGAACGCGACGCGGAGCCCGGCGGTGCGCGCGCGCTTCGCGAGGCTGCGCGTGACGCGGAAGCGCGACGGGATGAGGATCGCGCGCGGGTCGGGCCAGAACCACGGGATGCGCGGCCCGCCGCACCACGGGAACAGGCCGCGCCGCACGTACGCCTCGCACACGGTCTCGACGGCGAGATCGCCTCCGACGAACGCGAGCCCGGATGCGTCCGGACGCAGCACGTCGGGGAACTTCACGCGCCCAGGTTACCGTGCGCGGAGCGGGCGTAGATCTCGGTGGCGACCCCCGGCATGGCAACTCCGGTGGCCAGGCAACGCGAGTGACACGGTGTGGCACAGGGGTGTCGCGCGGTTGAGCGGGCACGGGCCGTGCGTGACGGCGCGCCATGCGTCGCCTGGTCCTCCTCCTGTGCATGACGGTCGCGTGCGCGACCGATCTCGATGATGACGATTTCGTCTCGACCGACGTCCCGGAGGAGGCCGACACCGGGCCCAAGGCGGATCAGCCCGAGGTGCCGTTCACCGTCGTCGAGGGCCTGACGCTGAAGGCGTCGATCGGCAAGACCGAGGAGGGCCGCGTCATCCGCAGCACGGCCGCGTTCAAGACGGCGTTCGGCGCAGGCGTCACGGCGCCCGTCGACTTCGACACCGAGTGGCTCGCGGTGTACTCGGCGGGCGTCCGCCCGACGGGCGGCTACGAGGTCGCGATCGACCGCATCGCGCTGTCCGACACCGGCAAGTCGGTCAAGGTGCAGTCGCGCCTCGTCAAGCCGGGCACCGACTGCGCGGTGACGCAGGCGCTGACCAAGCCGGTCGTCATCGTGAAGTTCGCGGCGCAGCCCGGCGCGACGACGTCGCGCTTCGCGAAGACGACCGAGGTCCGCGCGTGCGGCGGCCCGACCTGCGGCCAGGACCTGACCGATCTCCTCGGCGAGACGACGCTCGACCTCCTGTTCCTCAGCGAGACCGACGCCCCGCTCACCCCGATCTCCTTCGGCATGCAGGGCCCGGCGACCGTGTCGCTGCTCCGCTCGCTCGTCAACCCGCCCGCCGGCACGATCATCGAGCAGCGCTCGTTCGACGCCTTCTTCGACCACCAGACGACCGTGTTCGACCCCGACGAGCCCGAGGCCGTCGAGTCCGCCGCCCGCTTCCAGACGCTGCGCGAGACGATGGAGGCGCACCTCACCAACCGCACCGTGATCCGCGTCGGCCGGATCAGCATCGACGTCTACATCCTCGGCACGAGCGCCTGCGGCGAGCTGATCGGCCTGAAGACGCTCGCCGTCGAGACCTGATCTGCGCAGAAGTGATTTTCGAGCCCCGCCTGCTAACGCGATGCGTTAGACTGCGCGCGTCATGCGGGAAACGCCTGCGAGCCCGGGTCTGTACGTACCGGCGACGGAACACGACGCGTGTGGCGTCGGGTTCGTCGCGGATCTTCGCGGCGAGAAGTCGCGCGCCATCGTCGACGATGGCCTGACGATCCTCGCGCGCCTCGCGCATCGCGGCGCGTGCGGCGCGGATCCGGAGACGGGTGATGGGGCGGGCATCCTGCTCCAGCTCCCGGATCGGTTCCTGCGCGGCGAGCTGGCGCGGCTCGGGCTCGAGCTGGCGCCGGAGCGGAGGTTTGCCGTCGGGCAGGTGTTCCTGCCGGAGGATGCGGGGGCGCGGGCCGCGTGCGAGGAGATCGTCGCACAGGTGATCGCGGAGGAGGGGCAGCGGCTGATCGGGTGGCGCGACGTGCCGATCGATGCGGCGCACGTGGGCCCGACGGCGCGCGCGGCGATGCCGGTGTTCCGGCAGGTGTTCGTGCGCATGCGGCGCGTGCCGCCGTCGGCGTGGGAGCGGACGCTGTTCGTGATCCGGAAGCTGATCGAGAACCGCGTGCGCGAGCGCGGCGTGGACTTCCACATCGCGTCGCTGTCGACGGAGACGATCGTCTACAAGGGGCTGTTGCTGCCGCGGCAGCTGCCGCGCTTCTACGCGGACCTCACGGCGCCGGAGCTCGCGAGCGCGATCGCCGTCGTGCACTCGCGCTTCTCGACGAACACGCTGCCGACGTGGGACCTCGCGCAGCCGTTCCGCTGCATCGCCCACAACGGCGAGATCAACACGCTGCGCGGCAACGCGAACTGGATGCAGGCGCGCCGCAGCCAGCTCACGAGCGCGAAGTTCCAGGGCGGGCTCGAGCGGCTGCACCCGATCATCGTGCCGGGCAAGAGCGACTCGGCGCAGTTCGACAACATGGTCGAGTTGCTCGCGCTGGGCGGCCGCGCGTTGCCCCACGCGCTGATGATGATGATCCCCGAGGCCGAGGTCGGGCCGGGGCGAGGCGAGGACGACGACCGCGCGAGCTTCTATCGCTACGCGGGCTCGCTCGTCGAGCCGTGGGACGGGCCGGCCGCGATCGTGTTCTCCGACGGGCAGCTCGTCGGGGCGACGCTCGACCGCAACGGCCTGCGCCCGGCGCGCTGGACGGTGACGACCGACCACCGCGTGATCCTCGCGTCGGAGACCGGCGTCCTCGACGTGCCGCCGGATCGCGTGGTGTCCAAGGGGCGGTTGCAGCCCGGGCGCATGTTCGTCGTCGACACCGGCGAGGGCCGCATCGTCGACGACGCCGAGCTCAAGCGCGACGTCGCGGGGCGGTTCCCGTACCGGAAGTGGCTCGCGAAGAACGTGTTCTCGCTCGCGGAGCTCGCCGACGGCCCGCCGGTGCCGAGCATCGCCGGCGAGCCGCTCGTGCGGCTGCAGCGCGCGCACGGCTACACCGACGAGGACGTCGAGCGCATCGTCGAGGTGATGGCGCGCGACGGCAAGGAGCCCGTCGGCTCGATGGGCAACGACACGCCGCTCGCCGTGCTGTCGGATCGCGCGCCGAACCTGTCGGCGTACTTCCACCAGCTGTTCGCGCAGGTCACGAACCCGCCGATCGATCCGATCCGCGAGGCGCTCGTGATGTCGCTCGAGACCACGATGGGCCCCGACGGCAACACGTTCGACGAGACGCCCGAGCAGTGCCACCAGCTGCGCCTGCGCGGCCCCGTGATCGACAACCGCGACCTCGCGAAGATCCGCGCGGTCAAGGAGGGCGTGTTCGAGCCGATCACGCTGTCGATCGTGTTCCCCGTCGCCGACGGCGTCGACGGCCTCGCGGCGGCGATCGCGCGGCTGCGGCGCGCCGCCGAGCTCGCGATCGACGACGGCCACAACCTGCTCGTGCTCAGCGACCGCGGCGTCGACGAGCGCCACGTCGCGATCCCGGCGCTGCTCGCGCTGTCGGCGGTGCAGCAGCACCTCGTGCGCCTCGGCACGCGCATGCAGGCGGGCCTCGTCGTCGAGACGGCCGACGTGCGCGAGGTCCACGACGTCGCGCTGCTGATCGGCTACGGCGCCGCCGCCGTGAACCCGTACCTCGCGCTCGACACCGTCGCCGCGCTCGTCGCCGACGGCCGCATCCCCGGCCCCGCGGACATCGCCGCCGAGCGCCTCCTCCACGCGCTCGAGGAGGGCCTGCTGAAGGTGATGTCCAAGATGGGCATCTCGACGATCCAGAGCTACCGCGGCGCGCAGATCTTCGAGGCGGTCGGCCTCGACGCGGCGCTGATCGAGCGCCACTTCACGGGGACGCCGTCGCGCATCGGCGGCGTCGGGTTGCCCGAGCTCGCGAAGGAGGCGCTGACCCGGCACGCGCGCGGCTTCGGCCCGGCGGCGGATGCGGAGCTGCTCCCCGTCGGCGGCGTGTACGCGTGGCGGCGCACGGGCGAGTCGCACAAGTGGACGCCGCAGTCGATCGCGGCGCTGCAGGCCGCCGTGCGGCTCCGCGACGCCGAGCGGTTCGCGGAGTTCGAGCGCCTGTGCGACGAGGAGGGCGACCGTCCGGCCACGCTGCGCGGCCTGTTGGCAGTCCGCCAATCGGACACTCCGGTGCCGCTCGACGAGGTCGAGCCCGTGTCCGCGATCGTCCGGCGCTTCGTGACCGGCGCGATGTCGTTCGGATCGATCAGCGCGGAGGCGCACGAGACGCTCGCGATCGCGATGAACCGGCTCGGCGCGCGCTCGAACTCCGGCGAGGGCGGCGAGGAGCCGCACCGGTTCGAGCCCGACGACAACGGCGACCTGCGGCGCAGCGCGATCAAGCAGATCGCGTCGGGTCGCTTCGGCGTGACGGCGCACTACCTCGTGAACGCCGAGGACCTCCAGATCAAGATCGCGCAGGGCGCGAAGCCGGGGGAGGGCGGGCAGCTGCCGGGCGCGAAGATCGACGAGCGCATCGCGCGCGTGCGGTGCTCGACGCCGGGCGTGACGCTGATCTCGCCGCCTCCGCACCACGACATCTACTCGATCGAGGACCTCGCGCAGCTGATCTACGACCTCACGTGCATCAACGCCTCGGCGCGCGTGAGCGTGAAGCTGGTGAGCGAGGTCGGCGTCGGCACGATCGCCGCCGGCGTCGCGAAGGCGCGCGCGGGCTGCGTCGTGATCGCGGGGACCGAGGGCGGCACCGGCGCGGCGCCGCTGTCGAGCCTCGTGCGCGCGGGCCTGCCGTGGGAGCTCGGGCTCGCCGAGACGCAGCAGGTGCTCGTCGCGCACGGCCTGCGCGACCGGGTGCGCGTGCAGGTCGACGGCGGGCTGCGCACGTCGCGCGACGTCGTGGTCGCGGCGCTCCTCGGCGCCGAGGAGTTCGGCATGGCGACCGCGTCGCTCGTCGCGACCGGCTGCGTGATGCTGCGCAAGTGCCACCTCAACACGTGCTCCGTCGGGATCGCGACGCAGGACCCGGCGCTGCGCGCGCGCTACACGGGCACGCCCGAGGACGTGATCGCGTACTTCACGTTCGTCGCCGAGGGCGTGCGCCGCCGGCTCGCGCAGCTCGGCGCGCGCTCCCTCGACGACGTCGTCGGGCGCGTCGAGCTGCTCGCGCCGCGCGCGCTGCCGGAACCGAGCGGCGCCGACGTGCACTGGAAGGCGCGCCTGCTCGACCTCGCGCCGCTGCTCGCGGTGCCGCGCAGCGGGCCGCGCCGGTTCGCGCAGGCGGTGCCGTGGGACACGAGCGACCACCTCGATCGCGAGATCCTGCGGCGCGCCGAGCATCACCTCGCGGGGATCGATCGGGCCAGGCCGGTCGAGCTCGCGCTGCCGATCGACACCACGCGGCGCGCGGTCGGGACCGTGCTCTCCGGCGAGATCGCGCGGCGGCGGGGCGCGCGGGGGCTGCCGGATGGCTCGATCCGCGTGCGCTTCACCGGCGCGGCGGGGCAGAGCTTCGGCGCGTTCCTCGCACCCGGCGTCACGCTCGAGCTGTGCGGCGATGCGAACGACTACGTCGGCAAGGGCCTGTCGGGCGGCCGCGTGATCGTGTATCCGCCGCCGGGCGCGCGCTTCGCACCGGAGCACAACGTCATCGTCGGCAACGTCGTGCTGTACGGCGCCACCGGCGGCGAGCTGTTCGCGAACGGGCTCGCCGGCGAGCGCTTCGCCGTGCGCAACTCCGGGGCGCGCGCCGTCGTCGAGGGCGTCGGCGATCACGGCTGCGAGTACATGACCGGCGGCGTGGTCGTCGTGCTCGGGCCCGTCGGCCGCAACTTCGCGGCCGGCATGAGCGGCGGCACGGCCTTCGTGTTCGACCCGGCGCACGCGCTGCGCGGCCGCACGAACCTCGACTCCGTCGAGCTCGAGTCCGTCGCCGACGAGAGCGACCTGTGGCTGCTGCACCAGCTCCTCGAGGACCACGTGCGCTACACGGGCAGCGCGCTCGGGCGGCGCATCCTCGACACCTGGCCCGATCCGGCGGCGCGCTTCGTGAAGGTCATGCCGACGGAGTACCGGCGCGTGCTCGCGGCGCGCCGCGCGGCCCAGCGCGCGCGGACCTCGCAGCAGCTCGCCGTCGTCGGCGCGGAGGTGGGCCGTGGGTAAGCCGACGGGCTTCGTCGAGTGGCGCCGCCTCGTGCCGAAGAAGCGCGGCGTCGTCGAGCGGCTGCGCGACTGGCGCGAGGTCGAGCATGCGTCGCACGGTCCGCTCGAGGCGGATGCGCTGCGCGCGCAGGCGGGCCGGTGCATGGACTGCGGCGTGCCGTTCTGCACGTCGGGCTGCCCGCTCGGCAACCCGATCCCCGACTTCGCGGACCTCACGTGGCGCGACCGGCCGCGCGACGCGTACCGCCGGCTCGCCGTGACGAACGACTTCCCCGAGTTCACCGGGCGCCTGTGCCCCGCACCGTGCGAGGGCTCGTGCGTCCTCGGGATCGGCGCGACGCTCGACGGGCCGGTGACGATCGAGGCGCTCGAGAAGCTGATCGTCGAGCGCGCGTTCGCCGAGGGCTGGGTGACGCCCGCGCCGCGCCGCGCGCCCACCGGCCGCCGCATCGCGATCGTCGGCTCCGGCCCCGCGGGCCTCGCCGCCGCCGTGCGCCTCGCGCGCGCGGGCCACAGCGCGGTCGTGTACGAGGCCGCGGCGCGCCCCGGCGGGCTGCTCCGCTACGGCATCCCCGACTTCAAGCTCGAGAAGGCCGTCCTCGATCGCCGCCTCGCCCTCGTCGAGGCCGAGGGCGTCGAGCTGCGCTGCGGCGTCACCGTCGGCGTCGATCCGACGTGGGACCGCCTGCGCGCCGAGCACGATGCCGTCGTCATCGCGATCGGCGCGATGGTGCCGCGCGACCTGCGCGTCCCCGGGCGCGAGCTCGACGGCGTCGTGATGGCGATGGATTACCTGACCGACCAGAACCGCGTGCTGGCTGATGAACAGCCGGCCGCGGTGCACGACGTGCGCGGCCGCCGCGTGATCATCCTCGGCGGCGGCGACACCGGCTCGGACTGCCTCGGCACGGCGCTGCGGCAGGGCGCGGCGCACGTGACGCAGATCGAGCTGATGCCGGCCCCTCCGCCGGCGCGCGCGACCTCGAACCCGTGGCCGGCGTGGCCGCTCGTGTTCCGCACGTCGTCGTCGCAGGAGGAGGGCGGCGAGCGCACGTTCGCCTTCCGCACGACGCACCTGGCCGGCGGCGACGGCGGCCGGCTCGCGGCGCTGCACGGCGAGCGCCTCGACGACGGCGCGCAGGTCACGCTACCCGTCGACACGCTGATCCTCGCACTCGGCTTCACGGGCCCCGACACCGGCGCGCTCGTCGAGCAGCTCGGCGTCGCCGTCGATGCGCGCGGCAACATCGCCACCGACGCGCACGGCCGCACGAACCTCCCCGGCGTGTACTGCGCCGGCGACGCCCAGCGCGGCGCCTCGCTCGTCGTGTGGGCGATCGCCGACGGGCGCGACCTCGCCGCCGCGATCGACGCCGATCTCTCGCGCGCCTGACGGAGCGCGGGGCGTCAGTGCTCGCCGCCGAACGCGGCGCTCTCCATCTTCTCCATCACCTGATCGATCGTGAACGACGCCGCCTTCTGTCGCGGCGGGAACTCGTCGAACGTCGCGAGGAACTCGCTCACGAGCGCCTGCGCCGCCATGATCATGTACGCCTTCGACAGGTACCAATCCCAGTACGTGTTCGACGTGATGTCGGCGCGCTCGAGGGGATCGGTGCGCAGGTTGAACAGCTTCGGCACGCGCAGCGCGGTGAACGGCTCGGCCCACACCTCGAGCGTGCCCCGGCAGCGCTGCTCCATGAACACCATCTTCCAGTTGTCGTAGCGGAGCGCCACGAGGTCGCCGTCGTCGTTGAAGTAGATGAAGCCCGGGCGCGGGCTGTGCTCGTCCTCACCGGTCAGGAACGGCAGCAGGTTGTAGCCGTCGATGTGGACCTTGAACGACTTGCCCGCCGCCTCGTAGCCGTCGAGCAGCTTGTGCGTGATGTCCGGTTCGCCCGCGGCCGCGAGGAGCGTCGGCAGCCAGTCGTGGTGGCTGATGACCTCGTTCGAGACGACGTCGGCGGGGATGTGGCCCGGCCAGCGCACGACGAGCGGCACCCGGAACGCGCCCTCCCAGTTCGTGTTCTTCTCGCTGCGGAACGGGGTCATCGCGCCGTCGGGCCACGAGTTCATGTGCGGCCCGTTGTCGGTCGTGTACACGAGGATCGTGTCGTTCGCGATGCCGAGCTCGTCGAGCAGCTCGAGCATCTGACCGACGTTCTTGTCGTGATCGATCATCGTGTCGTGGTACGGAGATTGCCACTTACCAGCCTGGCCGAGACTGTCCGGCTTGGTGTGCGTGCGAAAGTGCATGTGCGTCGTGTTGAGCCAGCAGAACCACGGCTGCCCGGCGTCCTCCTGGCGCTTGATCCAGTCGCACGCCGCGGCGACGAACTCGTCGTCGCACGTCTCCATGCGCTCGCGCGTGAGCGGGCCGGTGTCCTCGATCTTCTGCGGCCCGACGCGGCCCCAGCGCGGCTCCTCGGTCGGGTCGTCGTCGGACGTGGCCCACGCGTGGATGACGCCGCGCGGCCCGAACCTGTCCTTGAACTTCGGGCCCGGGTAGTCGGGATCCTCGGGGTCCTCCTCGGCGTTGAGGTGGTAGAGGTTGCCGAAGAACTCGTCGAAGCCGTGCACCGTCGGCAGGTACTCGTTGCGATCGCCGAAGTGGTTCTTGCCGAACTGGCCCGTCGCGTAGCCCTGCTCCTTGAGCAGCTCGGCGATCGTCGGGTCCTCGGCCTGGAGCCCGACGGTCGCGCCCGGGAAGCCGACCTTCGTGAGGCCCGTGCGGAAGCCGCTCTGCCCCGTGATGAACGACGCGCGTCCCGCCGTGCAGCTCTGCTCGCCGTAGCAGTCGGTGAAGCGCATCCCCTCCTTGGCGATGCGATCGATGTTCTTCGTGCGATACCCCATCATTCCGTCGCTGTAACACGACAGATTCCAGTATCCGATGTCATCTCCGAAGATGACCAGGATGTTGGGTTGTTTGGAATCAGCCATGTTGTTCTCCTGGGCTCATGTCCCAATCTGTTCCGGGCGATCGAGCGCCGCAATCATGCGGACTCCGTCATCGGCCCTCGCGTGCGCTGGGGCGCTGTGGGGCAGGCCGGTCGTGCGGCCGGTGGCGAGCTAAACGGCTAACTTCCTATCCGGTAGGATAGTCACGCCATGTGTAACCGTGCGTGACTGCTGAAAGTAGGCGTTGGCGCTGCATCTGCAACTCCTTCTCGGCGAGGAGAGATTCCCATGACGACCGAGACGACCACGGCCTACAAGATCCTGTCGACCGACCACGTGCCGATCAAGGCGTGGACGAAGGGTGTGCCGTTCGAGGCCGAGGCGGAGGCGCAGCTGCGCCGCGTCGCGGCCCTGCCGTTCATCCACAAGTGGGTGGCGGTGATGCCGGACGTGCACGCGGGTATGGGTGCGACCGTCGGCAGCGTGATCGCGTCGAAGAAGGCGGTCATCCCGGCGGCGGTCGGCGTCGACATCGGCTGCGGCATGATGGCGGTGAAGACGTCGCTGCGCGCCGAGCAGCTCCCCGACGACCTGCGCCCGCTGCGCCTCGCGATCGAGGCAGCCGTCCCGCACGGCCGCACCGACCGCGGCGGCGCGAACGACCGCGGTGCGTGGGGCGAGCCGCCCGCGCGCCACGCGGCGGCGTGGGCGCAGCTCGCGCCGGCGTACCAGGCGATCGTCGACAAGCACCAGACCGCGGGCCTCGCGCAGCGCGTGAACCAGCTCGGCACGCTCGGCACGGGCAACCACTTCATCGAGCTGTGCCTCGACGAGGCGGGCGCGCTGTGGGTGATGCTGCACTCGGGTTCGCGCGGTGTGGGGAACCGCATCGGCACGTACTTCATCGAGCGCGCGAAGGCCGAGATGCGCCGCTGGTGGATCAACCTGCCCGATGCGGACCTGTCGTACCTGCCGCAGGGTAGCGAGCTGTTCGACGACTACCTGCACGCCGTGTCGTGGGCGCAGGACTACGCGCGCACGAACCGCGAGCTGATGATGCACGCCACGATCGACGCGCTCCGCGCGACGGACCTGCTGCCGCCGTTCGAGGCGCACCTCGAGGCGGTGAACTGCCACCACAACTACGTGTCGCGCGAGTCTCACTACGACGAGAGCGTCATCGTGACCCGCAAGGGCGCGGTGCGCGCTCGCCTCGGTGAGCTCGGTATCATCCCGGGCTCGATGGGTGCTCGCTCGTTCATCGTGCGCGGTAAGGGCAACCCGGAGAGCTTCACGAGCTGCAGCCACGGCGCGGGTCGTGCGATGAGCCGCACCAAGGCGAAGAAGGTGTTCTCCCTCGCGGACCACGAGGCGGCCACGGCCGGCGTCGAGTGCCGCAAGGACGAGGACGTGATCGACGAGACCCCGGGCGCGTACAAGGCGATCGACGACGTGATGGCGGCGCAGGCCGACCTCGTCGAGGTCGTCTACACGCTGAAGCAGGTCGTGTGCGTGAAGGGCTAGGCGAGGCTCACTTCTTCGACCACGCCGCGATCACGGCGTCCACGGCGCCGCTCTCGGCCCCCGTGACAGCCGGCTTCTTGTCGGTGTCGACCACGTGGCTCACCCACGTCGGCGGCGCCGGCGGCGCCTGCACCACGGGTGCTGCGTCGGGCGCGAACATGCGAGTGACCACGATGAAGAAGTATCGAGATATCAGCACGATGGTTGAGACGTCGCCCCGGTCGGAGAATTCAGTTGCCTGATCGTGGGGAGCTTCCCTACACGGGACGTCCCCAGGACCACGACGTTCACGAGGGCGATCCGGTACATGCACCGGAGTGTCAGCGGGGGGGCGCGTGGTGTCGAAGGTGCCGCGCGTCGGCGTGCCGCTCCGGAGCCTCGACGAGGTGCGGGCGCGGGCCGCGCAGGACCTCGTCGGCGACGCGAGCGCCGCTCGCGAGCGCCCCGATGACGGTGCCCTCGAGCTCGGGGTCGGTGACCTCGCCCGCGAAGAACAGCGTGTTGTCGATCGGGCGCGCGAGCTCGAGCGCGGTGTCGCCGGCGCCGACGCGCGCGTAGCTGTACGCGCCGCGCGTGTACGGATCGTGGACGTAGTCGTAGCGGTGCAGGTCGACGACGGCGGCCGCGACGCCCGCGCGCGACACCCCGACGGTCGTCGCGAAGCCCGCGATCGCGCGCTCGACGAGCGCACTCGCCGACAGCTCGGCGAGCCTGCGCGCGTGCGGGCCGCCGGCCCACGCCGTCAAGAGGTGCGTGCCGCCGCCCGAGCGGAGCCAGTACGTCGGGAACCCGGTGTCGTCGGCGTGGAGGAAGTCGACGGTGGTGAGGTCGTGGTCGCGCCACACCGGCTCGCGCAGCCGCACGACGAGCTTCACGACCTGGCCCATCGCGAGCTTGCCGAACATGCGCTCGCGCTCGCCGAGACCGGGCTCGAAGTGGATCGTCCGCGCGAGCAACACGCCGAGCGGCACCGTGACGATCACGGCGTCGGCGGTGACGGTGCTGCGCCGTGCGCCGTGCCAGAGCTCGACCACCGTGGGGTGCGAGCGGTGATCGACGCGGTGGACGACGCACCCGAGGTGGAGGTCGACGTGCGCGAGGCGCGCCGTCAGCGACTCGACGAGCCGCGCGTAGCCGCCGCGCACGCGGTACTGCGCCGGCGATCCGCTGCCGCCCGCGCCGCCGGCGTCCGCCGCGACGCCCGCGATCGAGATGTCGTCGAGATCGGCACCGTAGAATCCCTCGATGAAGCGCGTGAACAGCGCCGCATCGTCCGCGCGCGGAGCGATGCGCTCGAGGTACGCGCGCGCGGACTCGTCCGTGCCTCCGACCTGCGAGAGCACCCGACCGAAGCGGTCCCACAGGTCGCCGAGCTCGACGATCCTCCCGTCGTGCCACAGGTGGTGGCGCTCGCGGATCTCCTCGAGCTCGACGTTCGCGAGCGCCCGCGTGAGCTCGGGATCGCCGTGCACGAACTCCGGGCCGAGCTCGATCGGCAGTCCACCATCCGACGGATACACCGTGCGGATGCGCCCGCCGACGCGGTCGCTCGCCTCGAGCAGCGTCACGTCGGCGCCGCGCTCGACGAGGACCCGCGCTGCATTGAGCCCCGCAACTCCGGCTCCGATGATCGCGACTCGCATGGCACGAGCGAATGCAATCGCGCGACCAAGCGAGATTCCTGCACCGACGGCTACGGCGCGAGCTCCGTCGCCGGCTGGCCGCCGAACGCCTTCGCCGCCTCGGCCGCGCGCGCCTCGAACAGGCTGCAGCTGTTGTTGCGGATG
The DNA here is from genome assembly GCA_019637375.1 of Deltaproteobacteria bacterium. Taxonomy (GTDB): domain Bacteria; phylum Myxococcota_A; class Polyangia; order Haliangiales; family Haliangiaceae; genus JABFXX01. Next base: position 227,511 of record JAHBVW010000002.1, read on the forward strand.
ATCCAGTCGGCGTCGTCGAAGCACAGGTCGAGGTCGAACACCTCGCACGCGGCGTTGGTCTCGTCGATCAACAGCGCGTCGTACGTGCCGCAGCCGATCGCGAGCATCATCGACTCGCCCGGGAACAGCACATCGCCGCGCAGCAGGTTCGGGCCCCACGACGCGCGGCCGGCGCCGGTCACGTAGAGCTCGTGGATCTCGAAGTCGGAGTGGTTCGCCACGAGCAGCGACGAGTCGGCACCGTCCGTCTCGATCACACACGCACTCGCGGCCAGGCACATCGCAATCGCAGGTAGGAGTCGCATGACCCGAAGCTCAGCAATCCACGTACCGCCGCCAACACCGCGATCCGGCGGCCGCTTCGCGCGAGGCGCCTGCAGCTCGCGCAGGTCGGCTGCGACGAACGCAGGAACGTCCGCGCGGATCACGAGCGCCGGCAAACACCGGATGTAGGTGTGACCTACTTCGGGTCGCCGGCGGCGAGCTCGGCGACGAGCTCGGTCGCGGTGGCGCGCGCGAACGCCGGGTTCGGCGTGCGCACCTGCAGCAGGTAGCCGGCGCTGCCCGCCGGCAGCGCGATGTCGTCGGCGAGCAGCGCGACCCACGTCGGCGCGTCGGCCTGCGGGACCGCCGCGATCGCGCCGTCGTACTCGCCCGCGTGGATGCGCGCGAGGCGGGCGACGGTGGTCTCGCCGTCGCGGCGGCGGAACGTCGTGAAGCGGCCGCCGCTGCGCACGTACACGATGTTCGCGCGCGCGGCGGCGTGCACGCTCGCGAGGTCCCACATCGTCGGGCGCGCGCCCGTCGAGGTGAAGTCGAGGAAGTCGCGGCCGACGTGGGCGAGCGCCGCGCGGAAGCCGCCCGCGTTGCGCATCGTCGCCCAGTCGCGCACGCGCACGTCGAGCCAGCGCATGCGGCGCGCCGCGAGGTCGACGACCATCGGGATCGTGATCATCGCGTGCCCGGCGAGCTCGAACCGGCGCGGCACGGCGCGCGGCTCGAACGGCGCGTTGCGGCCGCCGCCGGGCGCGACCGCGACGCCTGCGAAGCCGTGCGGCAGGCGGTCGAACGAGACCGTGTTGAAGCTGAACACGACCATCACCGCGTAGCGGACGCGGGCCGCCGCGAGCGCGGGCGCGTCGAGGTCGACGAACTCCGACGCGCCGTGCGGCGCCGGTGCGTCGGTGAGGTCGCCGGAGTGCACCGCCGCGCCGCCGCCGACGATCAGGTTCGTGAAGTCGCACGTGCCGGCGTGCTGCCACGCCTCGTCGAAGAACGCGACGGACAGATCGAGATCGACCGTCGCGCTCTGCGGCTGCTCCCAGTGCACGAACATGCGCAGCCGCTCGCCCTCGGGGAGCGCGACCTCGCTGCCGCGCGGCCAGCGCGCGTGGCCGCGGTCGGCGACGGGGATGAGCAGCTGCGCGAGGTCGCGGTCGACGATCGCGCGCGCGAACCTGCGCCGGCCCTCGGCGCGCGCGAGCAGCTCGCCGCGCACGCTCGCGACGATCGTGCCGATCGCATCGGCGGGCAGCGGCGGCCGCCGGTCCTCGGTGCCCCACGCGCGCACGAGCTCGCCGCGCGGGAAGAACACGCGGCGCGGCCACGGCGCCGTCCTGCGCGCGCAGTGCGCCGCGAGCGCGAGCAGCGACGCGGGCGGGCCGCCGGGGAGCGCGCGCCGGATCGCGGCGAGCACGTCGCCGAGCGCGCCGGGCTGCGCCACGCGCACGACGTGATCCGCGCGCCGCAACAGCTCGCCGGGGCGGTCGCGCAACGCCTCGGCCGCGGCGCGCGCATCGCCGGCGCGCAACGCCCGTTCGACCGGGGCGGCCCAGGGCTTCACGTCGACGCGCCCATCGGTGATCGCGACGCCGAGCTCCGCCGCGCGCGCCGCGAGCGCCGCGCCGAACGTCGCCGGCCCGAGGTCGGTGCCTCGCACGGCCGCGAACGCGAGCGCCGCCGACGGGAACTGCGCCGCGTGCTCGAACGGGTGCAGCCGCTCGCCGATCCGCTTCCACAGGCCGGTGCGGCGGCGCATCTCCTCGACGACGCCGGCGAAGCCCGCGGCCGCCAGGTGCTCGAGCGCGGCGAGCGCGGCGCGCCGGAGGCCGCGGCACACGGAGCGCACGCGCACCGGCTCCTCGAGCGCGGGGTCACCGCCGCCGAGCACCGCGGCGACGCGGAGCACGTCGCTCGCCGTGCGCAGGTGACCCTGCGTCGCCGTCACCATCGCGGGCCGATCCGGCGACACGAGCCACAGCCGCCCGACGACGAGCGCCATCGTCTCCTTCACCGGGATGCGGCGCGGCAGCCACTGCGCCGCCTTGGGACCCATCGCGTCGATCACGGTCTCGAGCTCGCCGCGGTCCTCGCGCGACAGCGGCGCGGTTCGCGCGACGAGCCGCTCGAACCGCGCGCGCGCCACGTCGACGAGGTCGAACGCGAGGTGCACGATGCGCAGGTCGCCGCGGTGGTTGCCGATGCGCTCGCCGACGCCGTCGGTCGTGAGGAACGGCTCGTTCGGTGCGACGCGCCGGTGGCAGATCGGGCACCCGGCGTACGTGCCGCCGTCCCAGCACATGCGGCACACGAGGTGGCCGCACGGATCGAGCGCGCCGAGCGGCTTCTGCTGCCCGCACCACGGGCACGGCTGCTCGGCGCGCGTGTGCAGCCACGTCAGCACGCGCCGCGCGTACGTCGTCGTCGACGGATCCGGCGGCCGCGACAGCGGCGCGCTCGGCCGGTGCGCGCCGAGCCCGTCCGCGAGCGTGCCGGCGATCCACGCGCGCAGCTCCGCGATCTGCGGCAGCCGCCGCATCGTCATCGCGAGGTCGAGGCTCATCACGTACCCGAGCTGCAAGAGCTCGTCCTCGAAGCGATCGACGTCGACGTCGCGCACCGGACGGGTCGCCGCGGCGGCGACCCGGTCCGGATCGAGGACCACCGTGTGCGTGCGCGCCAGGAGCAGCGAGCGGATCGGGTCCATGGGTGAAACAGGTGGGCGGAGAGCGGATGCGCTACCGTGAGATCGCCTTTCGGCGGCAGTGGAAGCACACCCCTAGCCGCCCGCGGACGATGGTACCGCGATTCGGCGCACCCGGCGCGGCGTTCACGTCACGGCAGGACGAGGGCGACGTCGCTCGCGATCATGTACTCGCGCCCGGCGTTGTTGTCGCGCACCTGGATGTACATCCAGTTATCCGAGCGAAAGTGCGGGAACAGCGCGTACTGGCCCGGCTTGACGTTCGTGACGCGCATGACCTGGCCCGTCGCGATCTCGAGGAGGTACACGTTCGCCGCGCCCTTCTGGCGGTACGGCAGGAAGCCCGGGTCGCCGACGCCGGTGAAGCCGAGCTCGATCGCGTCCTGGTCCGTCTGCGAGACGTAGTGGTGGAACGCGACCCAGCGCTCGTCGAAGGTGAACGCCGGCTTGCCGCCCGAGAAGCCGCAGTAGCGGGCGACCTCGGGCGCGGCCATCTGGTACGTGTTGCCGACGAGCGTCGCCTCGACCTTGCGCAGCACGAAGCCGAGCTGGCGGTCGTTCGGGCCGGCGACGCGCGTGATCAGCAGCTTCGCCGACGGCGACAGCACCGCGTCGCCCTCGTACGGCGTCGCGACCTCGACGTGCGGCCTCGGCACGTACCTCGTACCGTCGAAGATCATCGGCGTGAACGACGCGTAGCCCTGGCTGTTGAAGTGGGCGGCGGGGTCGTTGAACGTCGGGTTGTGGCCGCCGTCGTCGGAGACGAACTCGCTGTCGACGGCGAAGAAATCGCCGCCGTTGAGCGCGCGCCCGACGTGCTGGTACAGGCCGATCGAGTTGAGCCGCGCGCACCCGACCTCGGTCATCGAGATCGCCGCCGGGTTCGACGTCAGGACGCTCTGCGCGCACACGTTGCGCGGGCCGCCCTGGAACACGAAGCCGCTGTTGTCGGGGAAGAACGACGGGTCGTAGAGGACGTCGATCGGCACCGGCATCGCGCGCTGCAGGTCGTAGACGAACGAGCCGGGCACGTTGCGGACGCCGTGCGCGATGAAGCGCCCGTCGGCCGAGCTGCGCGTCCAGAACGACGTCGAGTAGCTGACGTCGGCGAGCAGGCGCAGGCGGCCCCGGCCGGGCAGCTCCCAGCCGCTGCCGAACGGCTGCTCGACGGCGAGCTTGGTGTCGCTCAGGCAGTCGCGCGGATCGGTCGCTTCGCCGCAGCCGTGCATCGCGAGCATGTTCGCCTTGTTGACGGCGCGCCAGCCGGTGATCGCCATGTCGGCCACGTGCGCGCCGACCGCGGCGGAGATGCCCGTGTTGCACGTCTCCGGCGGCGGATCGAGCGGCAGCGTCTCGTCGAGCAGCGGCACGCCGCGCGCGAACCACTCGGCGAGGATGTCGAACTCGCCCTGCGTGAACGGCGTCTGGTCGCGCGGCATGCCGACCTGCTTCTGAAACTCGACGAGCTTTGCGGGGCCCTGGCCGCCGTAGGCAACGTAGAACGTGTACGCGAACCACGGCAGGTTCGCCGCCGTCGCGTAGATGCCGAGGTGCTTCGTCGTGAAGTCCGACGTGTTCATCGCCGGCATCGAGCGCGCGCAGTCGATCATCTGCTGCGCGCTCGCCTTCGAGGTCACCTGCAGGTCGGTCAGGCAGTCGCTCATCGACACGTCCGACAGCGCGCGCCAGTAGCGCACGTGCTGGCGGGTCATGCCGTGGCACTGCTGACAGGTCGACCGCGCGCCGGGCACGTTCGCGCCGAGGAGCTGGAGCGCCTCGGTCGCGAGCTGCGCATCGGGCAGATCGACGGGGTTGCGGAACACCGGTAGCGTTGGTGCGTCGGGCGGCGGTGGCGAGTCGGGCGCGCCGTCGGGCGGCGTGACCGAGGGTTTACCTCCGCAGGCGACCAGGACGAGCAACACGAGTGCGCGGCGCATGCGGGCGACATCAAACCTGATTTGCTCGGCCGTGCGCCAGCGGAAACCATGGTGCCCGCTAACCGACCGCGCGGGCGCGGCATCACCTGCCATGCATGTGAAAGGGCGCGCTCTGCCTACATTTGACAGCAATCACGTCCTCTGCAATGAAGGACACGGGGTGGTGGTCGTCCAACGTCTGTAAAGGAGACACGAATGACTCGACTGGCCTTGTTTCTCTCTCTCCTCACGGTCTCGCTCGGCGGCTGCGTCGCCCACGGCTCCGGTTCCCTCGTCGTGACCGCGCACGCCACGACCGCGACCAGCGCACCGCCGCAGGATCGCGTCGAGACGCCGGCGCCGCGCGCCGGGTTCGTCTGGATCCACGGCAACTGGAACTACCAGGGCGGCAAGTGGACGTGGGTCGACGGCCACTGGGAGCGGGAGCGCGCGAACTACCGCTACGACCGCGGCCGCTGGGAGCAGCGCGATCGCGAGTGGGTGTGGATCGAGGGCCGCTGGATCGCCTCCGCCGACACGGGCCGCCCCGAGGTCCGCGACCATCGCGACCATCGCGACTATCGCGAGCCGACGCCGCCGGTGCCGCCGCCCGTCCGCCCCGAGGTCCGCGACCACCGCGATCCGACGCCGCCGACGCCGCCGACGCCGGGCCGCCCCGACGTTCGCGATCACCGCGCCGGCGCGCATCCGACGGCGGCCCCGCCGCCCGTGCGCGTCGAGAACTACGGCGCCGCGAAGGCCGGCTTCGTCTGGATCGCGGGCCGCTGGGACTGGCGCAACGGCCAGTGGACGTGGATCGACGGCCACTGGGAGCGCGAGCGCGCGAACGAGTCGTGGGTCGCCGGCCGCTGGGAGCTGCAGGGCAGCTACTACGTGTGGATCGAGGGCCGCTGGGCCCCGGGTCGCGCCCAGGTCCGCGACCACCGGAAGTAGGCGCTACACGCTCGGCGGCTGCGGCGCGGGCAGATCGATCGCGAACACCGCGCCCGGTCCGTCGGTGCGGTTCGCCGCCGTGATCGTGCCGCCGTGCGCCTCGACGATCGCGCGCACGACGGCGAGCCCGAGCCCGACGCCCGGCGCCGCCGACGCGCGCGCGAACTTCTCGAACAGCGCACCCGCATCGGCGGGCAGGCCCGGCCCGCGATCGGCGACCTCCAGGATCGCGCGATCTCCCACACGCTGCGCGCGGATCGCGAAGGCCGGCGAGGGTCCGGAGGAGCCGCCGGCGGAGGACCCGAGCGGCTCGATCGATGGCGAGGCGTGCTTGAGCGCATTTTCGAGCAGGTTGATCAGCACCTGCTCGAACAGCACCGGATCGATCCACAGGACGAGGTCGCCGGGGATCGCGAGCTCGACGTCGCGATCGCCGAGCTCGTCCTCGAGGCGGGTCAGCGCGGCGCCGACGACCTCCTCGGCGGGGACCCAGGCGCGCGCCGGCTCGAGGCCGGTCTCGACGCGCGTGAGCTGGAGGAGGTTCGCGAGCACGCGCTCGAGGCGGCGCGCGTCGTCGACGATCGTGTCGAGGAGGTCGGCGCGCGCGGCGGGTGCGAGGCGGCCCGCGTCGTCGCGCAGCGTCGTCGCCGCACCGGTGATGACCGCGAGCGGCGTGCGCAGGTCGTGCGACACGGCCGACAGCAGCGAGCTGCGCAGCTCCTCGGAGCGGGCGCGCAGCTCCTCGTTGCGCGCGCGCCGTTCGGCCTCGCGCGCCTGCTCGGCGTACATGACGCGCGCGAGGGCGAGCGCGGTCTGGCGCGCGATCGAGTCGAGGAGGTGGCGCTGATCGACGCCGAGGCGCACGGGCGTGCCGGCGCGGCGCTGGATCGCGAGCACGCCGACGGCGCTGTCGCCGGCGACGAGCGGCACGCACAGCGCGCGCGCACCGGGGAGCGTGTCGGTGCCGTGGCCGGCGACGGTGCGGTGATCGAACGCCCAGCGCGCGACCGCCGCCTCCTGCACGGCGAGCGGGGCGAGGCCGGCCGCCGGCACGAGGCCCTCCTCGGGATCCGGCACGAGCACGGCGGCGGCGACGTCGAGCGCGCCCTCGAGGTCGCGCGCCGTCGTCGCGGCGACGTCGGTGATGGTCGAGGCGGTCGCGACCTCGCGTGTGAACGCGAGGAGCGTAGCGGTGCGGCCCTCGCGGTCGATCGCGTCGCGCTCCTGGCGGCGCAGCCGGGTCGTCAGCGTCGAGATCGCGAGCCCGGCACCGAACATCACGCCGAACGTGAGCAGGTGGCCGACGTCGGTGACGCCGAACGTGAAGCGCGGCGGCACGAAGCAGAAATCGAACGCGACGACCGCGAGCGACGCCGCGAGCACCGACGGCCCGCGCCCGGCGAGCGACGCGAGGCTGATGCCGATCAGGTACAGCATCGTGATGTCGGCGATCTCGACGTGGCCGTACCCGAGGAGGCCGATCGCGGTGACGGCGGCGATGATGACCGCGGCGGAGGCGTAGCCGCGCGCGGCCGCCGGATCGCGCGTGCGCGCGGGCGTGCGCGGCGGCGGCGACTCCTCGTCGAGCGGCGCGATCACGTGGACCTCGATCGGCCCCGAGCCGCGGATCAGCTTGTCGACGAGCCCGCCGCGCAAGAGGTCGCGCCAGCGCGCGTGCGTCGGCTTGCCGGCGACGAGGCGCGTGACGTTGTGCGTGCGGGCGTGGTCGAGCAGCGCGGAGGCGACGGTGCGGCCGGCGAGGCGCACGACCTGGCCGCCGAGCGCCTCGACGAGCCGCAGGTGGGCCTCGAGGCGCTCGCGGTCGCGCGCGGGCAGCGGCGGTGCACCGACGACCTCGACGTGCGCGGCGCTCCACGGCGCGCGCAGGCCCTCGGCCATGCGCTTGGTCGCGCGGATCAGGCGCTCCGAGCCGGGGCCCGCGCCGACGCACACGAGGATGCGGTCGCGCGTCGGCCACGTCTCGTCGATGCCGTGCTCGCGGCGGTACGCGAGGACGTCGGCGTCGACGCGCTCGGCGGTACGGCGCAGCGCGAGCTCGCGCAGCGCGAGCAGGTTGCCGCGCTGGAAGAAGTTCTGCGTCGCGCGCGCGATCTGCTCGGGGACGTAGACCTTGCCCTCGGCGAGTCGCTCGAGCAGCTCCTCGGGCGGGAGGTCGACCAGCTCGAGCTCGTCGGCGCGCTCGAGCACGACGTCGGGCACGGTCTCGCGCACCGCGACGCCCGTGATCTGCTGGATGACGTCGCCGAGGCTCTCGACGTGCTGCACGTTGAGCGTCGTCCACACGTCGATGCCCGCGTCGAGGAGGTCGAGCACGTCCTGCCAGCGCTTGACGTGGCGGCTGCCGGGCGCGTTCGTGTGGGCGAGCTCGTCGACGAGGATCAGCTCGGGGTGCCGCGCGAGCGCCGCCTCGAGGTCGAGCTCCTCGAGGGCGACGCCGCGGTGCTCGACGCGCCGGCGCGGGATGACGGTCAGGCCCTCGAGCAGCGCCGCGGTCTCGGCGCGGCCGTGCGTCTCGGCGACGCCGACCGCGACGTCGACGCCGTCGAGCTTCGCGCGCTGCGCGGCCTCGAGCATCGTGAACGTCTTGCCGACGCCGGGCGACGCGCCGAAGTAGATCTTGAGCCGCGCGCGGGTGGCGCGCCGCTCCTCGGCGACGACGCGGGCCAGCAGCGCATCCGGGTCGGGGCGCCCGTCGTCGTCTGCACGCTCGACGGCCATGGCTCCCTCAGCGTAGCGCGTCGAGCGCGCGGTTGAGGGCCGCGACGTTGACGCGCGGCTCGCCGAGGATGCCGGAGGTCCGACCCTGCACGTGCGCGTCGACGAGCGCGCGCACCCGTTCGAGCGGGAGTCCCCGCGCACGGGCGACGCGGCCGACCTGGAAGCGCGCCGCCGCCGGCGAGATGTCCGGATCGAGGCCGGAGCCCGATGCGGTCACGAGGTCGAGCGGCACCGGATCCGTGTTGCCCGGATCGGCGGCGCGCAGCTCGGCGACGCGCTGTGCGACGGCCTCGCGCCGCGCCGGGTTCGACACGGCGAGGTTGGCGCCCGCCGACGCCATCGCGTTGTACGCGAACGGCGCCGTCGCGGACGGGCGGCTCCAGAAGTAGCGCGGCTCGGTGAACGGCTGGCCGATCAGCTCGCTGCCGACGACGCGGCCGTCCTCGACGACGAGCGAGCCGTTCGCCGTGTGCGAGAACGCCGCTTGCCCGACGGCGAGCACGATCGCCGGGTAGACGACGCCCGTCAGCACGGTGAACGCGAGGAGCGCGACGGCGGCGGGGCGCAGCGAGGCGAGGAGGTCCTTGGTCATGACACGAGTCCCAGGCCCGAGAGGGCGAGGTCGATCGCCTTGATGAACGGGAACGGCAGGAGGAGCCCGCCGAGGCCGTACACGAGGAGGTTGCGCCGCAGCGTCACCGCCGCCGGCGCCGCGCGCACCGCGAGGCCGCGCAGCGCGACGGGGATGAGCGCGATGATGATGAGTGCGTTGAAGATGACGGCGGACAGCACGGCGCTCTGCGGCGAGTGGAGGCGCATGACGTTCAGCGCCGCGAGCTGCGGGTAGGTCGACACGAGCGCGGCCGGGATGATCGCGAAGTACTTCGACACGTCGTTCGCGATCGAGAACGTGGTCAGCGCGCCGCGCGTCATCAGCATCTGCTTGCCGACGGTGACGACCTCGAGGAGCTTCGTCGGGTTCGAGTCGAGGTCGACCATGTTGCCGGCCTCCTTCGCCGCCTGCGTGCCGCTGTTCATCGCGACGGCGACATCGGCCTGCGCGAGGGCGGGGGCGTCGTTCGTGCCGTCGCCGGTCATCGCGACCAGGTGGCCGCGGTCCTGGTAGTCGCGGATCATCGCGAGCTTCGCCTCGGGCGTGGCCTCGGCGAGGAAGTCGTCGACGCCGGCCTCGACGGCGATCGCCGCGGCGGTGAGCGGGTTGTCGCCGGTGATCATCACGGTCCTGATGCCGAGCGCGCGCATCTCGGCGAAGCGCTCGCGGATGCCCGCCTTCACGATGTCCGCGAGGCGGACGACGCCGAGGACGCGGTCGCCCGACGCGACGACGAGCGGCGTGGCGCCCTGCTTCGCGACGCCGTCGACCTGCGACCTGACGTCGGCGGGCAGCCCTCCGCCGAGGCGGCGCGCGATCGCGTCGCTCGCGCCCTTGCGGATCGCGCGGCCGTCGGTGAGGTCGACGCCGCTCATGCGCGTCTGCGCGGTGAACGGCACCTGCACGGCGCCGGCGGGCGCGACGACGGCGCGGCCGAGGACCGCGGTGCCGAGCGCGACGATGCTCTTGCCCTCGGGCGTGTCGTCGGCGAGCGACGCCAGCGTCGCGGCCTCCGCGAGCTCGGCCTCGGCGACGCCCCTCGCCGGCAAGAAGCCGGTCGCGCTGCGGTTGCCGTACGTGATCGTGCCGGTCTTGTCGAGCAGCAGCGTGTCGACGTCGCCGGCGGCCTCGACGGCGCGGCCCGAGGTCGCGATCACGTTCGCCTGGATCATGCGGTCCATGCCGGCGATGCCGATCGCGGAGAGGAGGCCGCCGATCGTCGTCGGGATCAGGCACACGAGCAGCGCGACCAGCGTGGTCAGCGCGACGGGCGCGCCGCCGCCCGCCTGCTCGACGGCGAAGCGCGACATCGGCAACAACGTCACGACGACGAGGAGGAAGATGATCGTGAGCCCGGCGAGGAGGATGTCGAGCGCGATCTCGTTCGGCGTCTTCTTGCGCACGGCGCCCTCGACCATCGCGATCATGCGGTCGAGGAACGTCCTCCCCGGAGCCGTCGTGATCCGCACGACGAGCCAGTCCGACAGGACGCGCGTGCCGCCGGTGACGGCGCTGCGGTCGCCGCCGCTCTCGCGGATCACCGGCGCGCTCTCGCCGGTGATCGCGCTCTCGTCGACGGCGGCCACGCCCTCGACGATCTCGCCGTCCGAAGGGATGACCTCGCCCGCGGCGACGAGCACGTGGTCGCCCGCGTCGAGCTTGGACGACGGCGTCTCCGTCGTCGCCGCGCCGCGGTGGGGCTCGGCGAGCCGCCGGGCCGGGACCTCGCGGCGCGCCCTGCGCAGGCTGTCGGCCTGCGCCTTGCCGCGGCCCTCGGCCATCGCCTCGGCGAAGTTCGCGAACAGCACGGTGAACCACAGCCACAGGCTGATCGCGCCGACGAAGGCGGGGTTCGCGTCGCCGTCGCCGGTGACGACGGCGTGGAGGAACAGCAGCGTCGTGAACGCGCTGCCGACCTCGACGACGAACATCACCGGGTTCTTGATCATGCGGCGCGGGTCGAGCTTGCCGAGCGCCTCGAGCGCGGCGCGCCTCGCGATCGGCGCGTCGAACAGCGGCCGCGGCGTTGGGGCCTTCACGGCGCACCTCCCAGCTGCTCGGCGATCGGGCCGAGGGCGAGGGCCGGGACGAACGTGAGCGCCCCGACGAGGAGCACCGTGCCGACGAGCAGCACGACGAACAGCGGCCCGTCGGTGGGCAGCGTCCCCGCCGACGCGGGGATCGTCTTCTTGCGCGCGAGGGAGCCGGCGATCGCGAGGACCGGGATGATGATCCAGTAGCGGGCGACCCACATGCAGATGCCGCCGGCGGTGGTGTAGAAGTCGCCCGAGGCCGTCAGGCCGGCGAACGCCGAGCCGTTGTTGTTCGCCTGCGACGAGAATGCGTACAGGACCTCGGAGAACCCGTGCGGGCCCGGGTTCGCGAGCGCTCCCGGCGTCTCGCCGGCCACGCACGCGAGTGCGGTACCGGCGAGCGTCGCGAGGCACGGGACGAGGATCGCGAGCGTCGCCATCTTCATCTCGAACGCCTCGATCTTCTTGCCGAGGAGCTCGGGCGTGCGCCCGACCATCAGGCCGGAGATGAACACGGCGACGATCGCGAACATCAGCATGCCGTACAGGCCCGAGCCGACGCCGCCGAACGCGACCTCGCCGAGCTGCATCAGCACCATCGGGGCGAGGCCGCCGAGCGGCGTGTAGCTGTCGTGCATCGAGTTGACGGAGCCGTTCGACGCGGCCGTGGTCGCGGTCGCCCACAGCGCCGAGGCGCTCTCGCCCAGGCGCACCTCCTTGCCCTCCATGTTCCCGGCCTCCTGGTGCACGGCGAGGATCAGGAACGGCAGGACGAGCACGAACATCGCGACGAACAGGCCCCAGCCCTGGCGCCGGTTCTTCACGAGCGCGCCGAACGTGAAGCACAGCGCGGCCGGGATGAGGAGGAGCGCGAGGCACTCGAAGAAGTTCGTGAGCGGGGTCGGGTTCTCGAACGGGTGGGCCGAGTTCGCGTTGTAGAAGCCGCCGCCGTTCGTGCCGAGCTGCTTGATCGCGATCTGCGACGCGACAGGCCCGAGGGCGAGGTGCTGCTCGTCGACGTGCCCGGCGGGCTGGAGCAGGTGGGCCGTCGCGTGGCCGCCGGTGGTCATCGGCACGCCGCGCGCGACGAGGAGGATCGCGAGGAGGATCGAGAGGGGCAGGAGGATGTAGAGCGTCGAGCGCGTGAGGTCGACCCAGAAGTTGCCGACGTGCTCGGCGTGCCGGCGCGTGAAGCCGCGCACGACCGCGACGAGGACGGCCATGCCCGTCGCCGCCGACACGAAGTTCTGCACGCCGAGCGCGAGCGCCTGCGTGAGGTGGCTCATCGTCGTCTCGCCGCCGTACGCCTGCCAGTTCGTGTTCGTCGCGAAGCTCGTCGCGGTGTTCCACGCGACCTGCGGCGGCACGTTCGGCAGGTCGTTCGGGTTCCCGGGCAGCCACAGCTGCACGCGCTGCAGGAGGAACACGAGCACCAGGCCGAGGACGTTGAACAGCATCAGCGCCACGGCGTAGCGTCGCCAGCCGTGCTCCGCGCCGGCGCGCACTCCGAACATCCGGTACAGGGCACGCTCGATCGGGCCGAGCACGCGCTGCGCGAACGTCGCGCGGCCCTCGTAGACGCGGGCCATGTACGCGCCGAGCGGGAGCGCGAGCAGGAGGAGCGCGAGCCAGTACACGACGATCTGCGTGAGACCGGCGCCGCTCACTGCAGCTTCTCCGGATAGAACAGCGCGACGAACAGGTACAGCGCGAGGCCGATCGCGAGGATCGCCGCGACGACGAGCAACGCCGACATGGAGCTCCTTACATCCGGCCGAACCACCGGATCAGCGCGAGCGTGAGCGCGAACAGCGCGATCGTGAGGGCGATGAAGACCACGTCCATCACGAGCGCATGCATAGCGCCCGCCTCGTCAAGAACGCGTCAAGCCGCTCAGATCTCGTCGGCGCCGACGTCGCGGCGCGAACCGGCCGGGCGCGGGCGCGGCTCTCCGTCGAAGTCGTGGTCGAGCGTCGACGCCGGATCGGCGAGGCCCGCGGCCGGCGAGGTCGGGGCGATGTGATAGTCGCTGCCGACGGCGAGGAACTGGGGATCCGCGCGCAGGTTGTCGGTGCCGCCCTGGTAGCCGGGGTCGACGATGCTGTTCGCGAACACGCACGCGGGGTTGATCGTGTTGCCGAACACGATGTTGTTGCGCATCACGAACGCGGCCGAGTCCTGGCACCGGATGCCGCTGATCGCGCCGCCGGAGGCGCGGTTGTTCGCGATCGTGTTGTGCTCGAACGTCGACGCGCCGTTCATGTTGAAGACGATGACGCCGGCGTCGCCGACGCCGTTGTCGACGATGAACGTGTTCGTGACGCGTGCGACGCTGTTGTTGAACAGGAGGCCGTAGCTGGTGTTCTCGCGGATCGTGGTGCGGTCGATGACCGTCTCGCACGTCCCCGAGATGATGCCGACGAGCGCCTTCGTGTAGCGCGTGCGGATCGACGTCAGCTTGCCCGCACCGCACTGCACGCCGATGCCGGCCTCGGGCTGGATGTGCACGCGGTACAAGGTCGTCGACACGGGCTGCGACAGCTGGAACATGATCAGCGCCGTCGACGCGCTCGCGTGGATCGTGGAGTCGCCGCCGAGGAGGATCATGTCGGCCGCCGGCAGGAACGCGTTCCCCTGCTCGTACGTGCCGGTCGCGAGCTTGACGACGTCGCGGCCCGCGGCGAGCGACGCGACCGCCGTGTCGAGGCTGCACATCTGCGCCTGCGAGCACGCGTTGCCCGTCCCGCCGGGCGCCGCGTAGATGATGCGCGACGCGGCGGCGCAGGCGCCGTCGGGCAGGCACGCGCCGCTGTCGCAATCGACGTCCTCGGCGCACCCGCGGCAGGTGCCGTGGTCGCACGTCGGCCGGTCCGGCGGGCACTCCGGGTTCACCGTGCACTCGCTGCCGGGCGGCCCGTCGTCACCGCCGTCGCCGCCGCCACCGCCCGCCGCGTCCGCGACGAGCTTGCCCTGCGGGATGTCGGCGATCAGCTCGCACCCCGTCAGGAGGAGGGCCACCAGCGCGATCCGCAACACGCCGTGATTGTCTCAGATCACGGCGCCGGCGGCATCACTCTTCGTCAGACGATGGGGTCGTCGCGGCGGCGCGGGCGGCGGCCGCCGGGCCCCCATGGCTGCGGCGCGGCGGGCCCGAGTACCACTTCTTCGAGATCCACAGGAAGATCGGCGCGGCGAGGAAGATCGACGAGTACGTCGCGACGATCACGCCGACGTTCATCGCGAACGCGAAGTTCTTCACGAGGCCCGTGCCGAAGATGTTCATGATGAGCGTCGTCGCGAACACCGTCGACGCCGTCATGATCGTGCGCGTGAGGCGCTCGTTGATCGAGATGTCGATGATGCGCTCGATCGACTTGCCCTTGAGCTTGGACTCGTTCTCGCGGATTCGGTCGAAGCTGATGACCGTCTCGTTCACCGAGTAGCCCATCACGGTGAGCAGCGCGGCCACCGTCGTGAGCGAGACCTCGGTCCACGTGAGGGCGTACACGCCGATCACCATGACGGCGTCGTGGATGACGGCGAACGCGGCGCCCGGCGCGTAGCGGATGTCGAAGCGGAACGCGAGGTACAGCATGATCAGCGCGATCGCGTAGATCAGCGACTTCGCCGCGTCGTCGCGCAGCTTGTCGCCGGCGCGCGCGCCGACGCCGCTCGACTGGATGACGACCGCGTCGACCGGCGCGAGCGCCTCGTCGAGCGTCTTCTCGTACTGGCGGTCGAGGCCGCGGACGGTGAAGACCTGGTTGAAGTCCTTCGTCGCCTCGTCGGCGGTGGCGAACGACTTCTCCTCCTTGGAGTCCCACGGGCGGACCTCGAAGCCGAGCTTCTCGAGGACGGCCTTGCCCTCGTCGAACGGGATGAACTTCTTCGCGCGGACGCGCAGGCGATCGCCGTTCCACGACGCCTTCGAGATGTCGTACTTCGCGAACGCCTCGCGGAACGCGGCGGCGCTCGACTGCTGCTTGGGCTCCTCGAGGGCCGAGAAGCGCGGCGTCTTCACGCTGATGCCGTTGATCGTCTCCTCGACGCCGTTGACCTTGTCGGTGTACCGGATCTCGCCGATGTCGAGACCGTGCTCGCCGGCGGCGGCGTACGCGTCGCGCACCTTGCCGACGTCGACGGTCACGGGCTTACCGGACGCGTCGTGGAACTTGAACATGATCTCGGTGCCACCGGCGAAGTCGATGGTCCAGTTCATGTACTCGCCGCGGACGCTCTTGTTGATGAAGAGGATCCCGATCGTCGCTGCCGTCAGCACGATCGACAGCACGATCCAGGACTTGAACTTCGAGACGAACCGGAATTGCGATCCCGGCGTCAGCATGTAGCGGAACTTGTGCTCGCTCATCGTGGTCCCCGCGGCTCAGATCGAAAGGGTGGTCGCGTTCTTCTTCCGGTGGATGCCCCAGTCGAAGAGGATGCGGGTGACCCAGGTGTTGGTGGCGACGGTCGTGAACACACCGACCAGCATCATGACGGCGAAGCCCTTGATCGGACCCGAGCCGTATTGCAGGAGCACGAACGCCGACGCGGCGATCGTGAACTGACCGTCGAGGATCGCGGAGAACGCGCGCGAGAAGCCGAGGTCGACGGCTCCTCGCACGGATTTCCCGAGTAAGAGCTCGTCTCGAATTCGCTCGTTGATGAGGATGTTGCCGTCGACGCACATGCCGACGGACAGGACGAGCGCGGCGATGCCGGGCAACGTCAGCGTCGCGCCGAACAGCGCCATCACGGCGAGCGTGACGAGGACGTGGAACATCACGGCGAACACCGCGACCCAGCCCGACTTCCGGTAGAAGCCGACCATGATCGCGATGACGAGGATGACGCCGAGGATGAACGACAGCTGCGTCTTCTGGATGGCGTCGCGGCCGAGCGTCGGGCCCAGGTCGGAGACGGCCTCCTCGTGCAGCGGCGCGGGCAGGGAGCCCGTCTTCAGCACGTTGACCAGCTCCTTGACCTCGCGCTCGGCGCGGTGGACGTCGCCGCTGCCCATCGAGATCGAGGCGCGGCCGCCGCGGATCGCCTGGTTGATGACCGGGGCGCTCTTGACCTTGTCGTCGAGCACCGCCGCCAGCCGCTTGCCGACGATCTGCGACGTCAGCTCGCCGAAGATGCGGGCGCCGTAGCGGTTGAAGTCGAGGAGCACGACCGGGCGGTTCGTGTTCGAGTCGTAGTGCGGCACCGCGTTCGAGATCGTCGCGCCCGTCAGCTTGGTCGCGCGCTCGAGGTAGTAGGTGCGCCAGAACGGCTCCTTGTTCTTCGCGTCCTTGTGCGGCTCGTCGAGCTCGAACGCGAGCTGGCGGTCGTCCGGGACGGCCCAGCTGTGGTCCTTGTCGACGAGGCCCTCGATGTTGAGGTCCTTGTCGCCGAAGATGTAGCGCTCGATCAGCTGCCGGCCGGTGATGCGGCACTCGACGGTGGGCTTGTTCTTGTCGAGGTCGACCTTGTCGGGGCAGCCGTGCTTGTCGGCCCACGACCGCGGCATCTGCTCCTTGCGGTCGCGCGCCATGAGGAACGGATCCATGTGGCGCGCGCCGGTCTCCTCCGACTTCCACTGGTCGATCTCGGCGCTGATGCCGAGCTCGCGGGCGGCGGGGTCGCTCGCCTCGCCTTCCTTGCTGCCGGGGAGCTTGCCGACCTGCTGGTAGAGGCGGCGCATGTACGCCGAGCCGTCGTCGACGGTCTTGAACTCCAGCTTCGCGGTGCGCGCGATGATGTCGCGCGTCTCCTGCTTCTTGTCGTCGTCGAGGCCGGGCATCTCGACGACGATCGACTCGTCCTGCTGGACGACCGACGGCTCGGCGACGCCCTTCTCGTCGATGCGCTCGCGGATCGTGTTGACGGCGTTGCTGAGCGCCGACTTGCGGATGCCCTCGGCGAAGCTCGACGAGACCTGGAAGCAGACGGTGCGCTTCAGGTCCTCGGCGCGCTTGTCGAGCGCCTGTACCTGATCGGGCGCGAGGTTCTTCTTCTCGCGCTCCCGCGCGATCTCGTTCTGCTCCTCGGTGCACGAGCGCTTCTCGACGGTGTCGGAGTAGTCGGTCGCGATACCTTTCCAGATGTCATCGGTGCTGACGCCCTCGGGAGCGAACACCGACAGCGCGCCGAGCGGCGTCGGCGGCGTGCGCACGGTCGGCTTGACCGTCATCGCCGCGTCCTCGAGGTAGCGCGTCTCGAGATCGCGCCGGACCTCCGCCGCGCGATCCTCGACGGCCTGGTCGAGGTCGATCGTGTAGACGATGCGCGATCCGCCGCGCAGGTCGAGGCCGAGCGACAGCGGCCGGAACCGGTTGAGCGGCCACGGCAGGTCCCGGTAGTCGACGAAGTTCGGGAGCAGGACCGCGAAACACGCCAGGATTCCGCCGATCAGGACGACGGTGCGCCACTTCAGACTCATGGATACCTCGCGCTCAGGCGTGTCATCGGAGGTGGGCCGTACCATGGCCCCGAGGCGGCATCAAGGTCGTAGCCCGAGCATGACGAGGGGGACGCGTGAGCGGCGCTAAGTCTGGCATCCCCCAGGGGAAATGCCAACTCCCCGATCGGTCGGGAAGCGCACTTCAGGGCCGCATGCGCGCGTGTCGAGACCCACGCCACACCGCGAGGAGGCCGATGATTCCGGCAAACATCATCCCGAGGCCGATCGTCGCCTCCGGCCCGAGGACGCCGCCCTGCCACAGCGTGATCGCGACCGGGATGGCGCCGATCGCGGCGATGAGGAGGTAGAGCGTCCGCTCCTCTCCTTCCTCCGCGCGTTGCTCGCGCTCCTCGTCAGCCGCGTCCGGGGCCATGGGCCCTGGGGTTGCATACCGAGGGCCACCGGTCAGGCGACCGTCACGACCGGAGCTCGACGAGGCTCGCGAGGAGTACGTCGATCTCGCGCTGCTCGCGCAGGTAGAAGCGCGCCGCCGAGCTGCGCGAACGCCCGACGCGCGTCTTCACGAGCCCCTCCGGGCGCTCGAGGACGAACACGTCCTCGTCGGTGACGTCGTCGCCGACGTACAGCGCCCGCTCCGCGCCCTCGCGGTCGCACAGGTCGACGAGGACGTCGCCCTTGGTCGGCGCGCCGAGCGGCAGGACGTTCGCGACGAAGAGGCCGGCGACGGTGCGCAGCGCGCACGGCGCCGCGGCGATCGCGCGGTCGATGAGGGTGCGCGCGCGCCCGGCGTGCAGCGCGCGCCGGTAGTGCACGGCGAGCGAGTAGCGCTTGTCCTCGACGTCGATGCCGTACACGCCCGCGAACGCCCGCGCGAAGTGGGCGCGCACCGGCGCGAGCGCGGCGGCGTACGCCTCGATGTGCTCGCCCGGCTCGATGCCGTGGTTGCCGACGACGTGCCGCACGCCGGCCTCGCCGAGGCGCCCGGCGACGTCGCCGCGCGACCGCCCCGAGATGACGGCGCACGGATAGAGATCGCACACGCGCGCGAACAGGCGGCGGGTGCGCACGCGCATCGCGGCGCGGTCGCGGTCGGGGACGATCGGGGCGAGCGTGCCGTCGAAGTCGAACGCGAGGATCGCGCGCGACGTGGCGAGGGCCTCGAGGTGCGCGCGGTTGCGCGGTGCGAGCAGCTGCCTCACGCGTTGGCTCGCATCGCGGCGAACCTGCCGTGGAGGCGCTCGCGGCGGCGCAGGCCGGCCGCGTCGACGAGCATGCGCCCGGCCCAGCGGTAGACGTTGAACTCGGCGATCAGGCGGCGCATCGACCGCATGCGCTCGCGCTGCTCGCGCGGGGCCATGCGCAGCGCGACCGCGAGCGCGTCCGTCGCCTGCGTGAGGTCGTACGGGTTGACGATCAGCGCCTCGGACAGATCGCGCGCGGCGCCGGTGAACTGCGACAGCACGAGCACGCCCTGCTCGTCGTCGCGCGCCGCGACGAACTCCTTCGCGACGAGGTTCATGCCGTCGTGCAGGCTGCTCACGTAGCACAGCTCCGCGGCGCGGTAGTAGCGGTACACCGTCGCGGGCTCGTGGTGCGCGCGCAGGAGCGCGATCGGCCGGTACGTGCCGCTCGACCAGCGCGCGTTGATCTCGGCGGCGAGCGTCTCGATCCGCTCGTTGAGGTCGCGGTAGCGCTCGATCTTCGTGCGGCTCGGAGCGGCGAGCTGCGCGAACGTGAAGCGGCCGCGGAACTCGGGGTAGCGCCCGAGCAGGTCGTCGACGGCGCGCAGGCGCTCCTCGATGCCCTTCGTGTAGTCGAGGCGATCGATCCCGACGCCGAGCAGCGCGTCGGCCGGCAGGTCGAGCTCGCGGCGCACGGCGGTGCGGCAGTCCTCGGTGGCCGGCACGTCGTCGAGCTTGCTCAGCGGCCACTCGATCGAGATCGGGTACGGGCGCACGAGCGTGCGGTGGCGGCCCTGCACGATCGCGGTGGTCTCGCGATCGATGCGGCTCTCCATGAACGCGTCGACGGAGTCGATGAAGTTGTTGCAGTGCTGCTGCGTGTGGAAGCCGACGATGCTCGAGCCGAGCAGGCCGGCGAGCAGCTCCTCGCGCCACGGGCAGATGCCGAAGCGCTCGGCGTTCGGCCACGGGATGTGCCAGAACGTGATGATCGTCGCGCGCGGCAGCGCGGCGCGGATCATCTTCGGCGCGAGCGCGAAGTGATAGTCCTGCACGAGGATGACCGGGTCGTCGGTGTCGACCTCTTCGCACACGGCGTCGGCGAAGCGCTGGTTGACGCGCACGTACTCGGCCCAGTCCTCGGTGCGGAACAGCGGCCGCGTGTGCGCGACGTGGCACAGCGGCCACAGGCCCTCGTTCGAGAAGCCGTAGTAGTAGCCGTTCTCCTCGCGCTCGGTCAGCCACACGCGGCGGAGGCGGTACGACTCCTCGCCGGGCGGGACGCGGATGCGCGAGCGATCGTCGACGACGTCGCGGTCGGCGCCGCCGCTGCCGTGCGCGACCCACACGCCCGAGCACGCGCGCATCACCGGCTCGAGCGCGGTGACGAGGCCGCTGGCGGGGTGGAGGACGACGACCTTGCCGTCGGTGTCGCGCTCGTGGATGTAGGGCTCGCGGTTCGCGAGGATGACGATGCGCTCGCCGTTCAGGTGCTCGGTCAGCGTGGTGCGCAGGCGCTCGGGCCCCCACGGCCCCGCGCGCACGCCCTCCTCGCGCTCGCCGACGAGGCGCTCGACGAGCGTGCGCACGTCGCTCACGAGCGGGCGGAAGTCGTCGGCGGGATCGGCGGCGTCGCCCGAGAGGGCGCGGCGCAGCTCGCGCGTCCAGCCGCGCCACGCGAAGCGCGCCGCGAGCAGCGTCACGACGGCCGCGGACAGCGCGAGGATGAAGAAGGCGGCGAGGAGGAAGTTGCGCGTCGTCGCCTCGCGGCGCGCGAGGAAGCTGACGTCGTGGACGAGCACGAGCGCGCCGAGGTGCTTGTTGTCGTGGTCGACGATGCGGCGCGCGATCACGCGGACGGCGCCGGTCGCGAGGTCCGCGGTGCCCGTCCAGCTCGCGGCGACGGCGAGCTGAGCGTCGATGTACGCGCACGTGACGCTCCCGGGGAACGCGGGAGTCGCGGCGACGAGCGCGTCGCCGGCGCACGCGGCGGTGCCCATGATGCGCTCGTCGCGCGTGATGTCGCCGAGGATGAGCTCGAGCTCGCCGGCCTCGGTCCAGTGGCGCTCGAGGCTGGTGCGCGCCGACTCGACGGCGAGCTGCGAGCGCAGCTCGAGGTCCTTCTCGAACCACTGCGCCGTCGTGCGCGTGAGGATCACGTAACCGATCACGGCGAGCAGGGCGAGCCCACCGATCAACGGAAGCAGGAAGCGTAGCGTCCGTCGCACGGACTCTGTCGCTACCACAGTTCGTAGGTGTGCAAACGATGTTCGAGTGTGTAGACGACGACTGTGCGCTCCTGCCACGGCAACGTGCAACGGCCGGCGCGGCGATCTGCAACACCGACGGTGGCACCTCGATTGCCTCGATCCGGACTTCGATGACGAGCCATCTCCTCCGAGCCTTGAGCGTGGCGGCGGCGTGCGGGTGCGACGGCACCGAGCCACGCGCACCGACTCCGGATGCGCGCGGCCTCGGGACGCACACCGGGGACGATCTCGACGATCCCGACCGCGATCTCGTCGACGCACCGCTCCACGACGGCGCGAGCTTCGCGCTCGATCTGCAGCCGATCCTGTCGCAGCGCTGCGCGGGCTCGCAGTGCCACGGCGGGACGATGCCCGCGGACGGCGTGCACCTCGTCGCGGGCGCCGCGTACGCCTCGCTCGTCGGCGTGCGCAGCACGCAGTGCGACGCGTTCGCCCTCGTCGAGCCGGGCGCGCCCGCGCAGAGCTACCTGATGTGGAAGCTCGCGGGCTCCGGGGGCTGTTTCGGCGGCGAGCGCATGCCGCGCGGCACCGCGCCGCTGTCGGCCGAGCAGATCGCGCTGTTCGAGAGGTGGATCTCCGCGGGCGCGCCGGACAACTGACACACATGTGTCGAGATGCGGCGGTCTGCTCCCGCGTATGCGACGTGCATCGTTGGTAGAAGGACGATTCGCGATGCGGCGCTCGGAGGATCTCAGTCGGCGGTTCGGTGTCGTGCGGCGGCGCACGGTCGCCCTGTGCGAGCCGCTCACGGTCGAGGACCAGCAGGTGCAGCCGATGCCGGACGCGAGCCCGGCGAAGTGGCACCTCGCGCACACGACGTGGTTCTTCGAGGCGCTCGTGCTCGGCGACGCGCAGCCGCCGTTCGATGCGGACTTCGCGTTCCTGTTCAACAGCTACTACGAGGCGCTCGGCGCACGCGCGGTCCGCGCGCAGCGCGGCCTCGTGACGCGTCCCGGCCTCGCGCGCGTGCACGCGTACCGCGACGCCGTCGACCGCCGCGTGCTCGCCGCGCTCGCCGAGGAGCGCCTCGACGCGGGCGCGCTCGAGCGGCTCGAGCTCGGGCTGCACCACGAGCAGCAGCACCAGGAGCTGATCCTCACCGACGCGAAGTACATGCTCGGCACGCAGCCGACGCGGCCGGCGTACCGCGCCGACCTCGCGCGGCCGGCGACGCGCGCGTGCGAGCTCGCGTGGCGCGGGTTCGCGGGCGGCATCGTCGAGATCGGCGCGCCCGCGGCGGGCTTCGCGTTCGACAACGAGCGCCCGCGCCACCGCCAGCTCGTCGCGCCGTTCGAGCTCGCGAGCCGCCCGCTCACGAACGCGGACGTGTGCGCGTTCATCGCCGACGGCGGCTACCGCGACGCGCGCCTGTGGCTGAGCGACGGCTGGGCGGTCGTGCAGGCCGAGCGCTGGCAGGCGCCGCTGTACTGGAGCGGCGACGAGCTGTACGAGCTCGCGGGCGTGCGCGCGATCGATCCGCACGAGGTCGCGTGCCACCTCAGCTACTACGAGGCCGACGCGATCGCGCGCTGGCTCGGCGCGCGGCTGCCGACGGAGGCCGAGTGGGAGATCGCCGCCGGCGCCGGCGATCCCGACGGGGGCAACCTCGCCGACGACGATCGCCTGCACCCGGCCGCGCCGGTACCGGGGCGCATGTTCGGCGACGTGTGGGCGTGGACCTCGTCGGCGTACGCGGCCTACCCGGGCTACCGGCCGCTCGCCGGCGCGCTCGGCGAGTACAACGGCAAGTTCATGTCGGGGCAGCAGGTGCTGCGCGGCGGCTCGTGCTTCACGCCGCGCGGGCACGTGCGCGCGTCGTACCGCAACTTCTTTCCTCCCGGCGCACGGTGGCAGATGACCGGCGCGCGACTCGCACGCGACGTGGAGACGACATGATGCAGCACGCACACCCTGCACCCCATGCACCGGCGCTCGACGCCGCCACCGCCGAGGTCCTCGACGGGCTGCACGCACCGCGCAAGCGGCTGCCGTGCAAGCTGCTGTACGACGCGGCGGGCGCGCAGCTGTTCGAGCGCATCTGCGAGCTCGACGAGTACTACCCGACTCGGCACGAGCTCGCGCTGCTCGAGACGCACCTGCCCGAGATCGCCGCGCGCGTCGGCCCGCGCGCCCGCGTGATCGAGCCCGGCAGCGGCTCGGGCCGCAAGACGCAGCGCCTGCTCGCGGCGCTCGCGCGGCCGGCCGTGTACGTGCCGATCGACGTCAGCGGCGAGCAGCTCGAGGAGACCGCGACCGAGCTGCGGCGCGCGTTCCCCGGGCTCGACGTGCGGCCGCTGTGCGCCGACTACACGAGCCTCGACTTCGCCGCGGGCCCGCACGACGAGGGCCGCACGCTCGTGTTCTTCCCCGGCTCGACGATCGGCAACTTCGAGCCGGACCAGGCGCGCGCGTTCCTGGCGCGGCTCGGGCAGCTCGCCGGGCCGCGCGCGACGCTGCTGCTCGGCGCCGACGCGAACACGGATCCGGAGACGCTCGTACCCGCGTACGACGACCGCGAGGGCGTGACGAGCGCGTTCGACCTGAACCTGCTCGCGCACGTCAACCGCCGCTTCGCGGGGACGTTCGACCTCGCCGCGTTCCAGCACCGCGCCGTGTGGAACGCTGCGCGCTCGCGCGTCGAGATGCACCTCGTGAGCCTGCGGCGCCAGGCGGTCACCGTCGCCGGGCAGCGCATCGACTTCGCGCGCGGCGAGCCGATCGTCACCGAGCACTGTTACAAGCACCCGCCGGGCGCACTCGCGGCGCTGATCGCCGCGGCCGGCTGGCGCGTGCGCGAGACGTTCGCCGACGAGCGCGGGTGGATGCGCCTGTGGCTCGCCGAGCGCTGACGTTCGCCGGCGAGCGCGGGTGGATGCGCCCGTGGCTCGCCGAGCGCTGACGTTCGCCGACGAGCGCGGGTGGATGCGCCTGTGGCTCGCCGAGCGCTGACGGTCACAGGCCGAGGCGGCGCGCGGCGGCGGCGGCGGCGTCGCGCAGCTGCGGCATGACGCCGGCGGCGACCTCGGGCGGCATGCCGTGTGCCGGCGAGACCTCGACGAGCGGGCGCGCGATCGCGGCGACGTCGACGGGGCCCGCCTGCGCGACGAGCGCGGCGAGCCGCGGCCCGAGCGGGCGGCGCCGGGCGGCGAGGGCGGCGGCGAGCCGGGCCTCGTCGGCGCTGCCGACGCACTCGAACGGCGCGTGCGCGGCGAGGCCGAGCAGCTCGCGGAACCAGCGCTCGTTCTCCGGGCGCTCGCCGAGGTCGCCGCCGAACATGCCGTCGACGACGTGCGGCGGCAGGTGCGCCGCCAGCTGCAGCCACACGTAGGCGCACTTCGCGCACGCGCCGCACCACGGCTTCTTGACGTTGCACGAGTGCGTGAGCGCGGCGGCGCCGGGATCGCGCGCGAGCAGCTCGAAGATGACCTCGTCGTGCACGGGCTGCAGCACGCTGAAGTAGCGCAGGCCGGCGACGAGCTCGCGCTGGAGGTAGGCGTCGAGCAGCTGCTCGGCCTCCCAGCTCTTGCCCCACTGGTGGTTGACGCCCTCGCCGGTGGCGTCCCACACGAGGTTCGACGCGTTCGCGCCGCGCTCGTGCGCGACGACGAGGCCCCGGTAGCCGCGGGCGAGCGCGATCGGGACGGCGGCGAACACCGACGCCGGCGTCTCCGCGGCGAGGACCGAGCGGACGCCGAGCTCGGGGCGCAGCGTCGCGACGGGTGCGTCGAGGAAGTCGTCGATCACCCACTGGCGCTCGCGGCGTGCGCGCGCGGTGGCGCCGGCGACGCGCTCGATCAGCGCGTGCTGGTGCGCGGCGTCGCCGTAGATCGAGTGGGCGTAGCCGAGCGTCGCGAAGCGCAGGCCGGCGCGGTCGAGGAGCTGCGCCGCGACGAGGCTGTCCTTGCCGCCGCCGCAGAACGCGAGCCAGTCGACGGGGCCCGGTGGGAGAGACAGCGGGCGCGGCGGTGCGTCGCCGGCGGCGTCGACGAAGACGGGGCCCTCGTAGGCGGGGAGGTCGTGCTCCCATCGCCACTGCGCCCACACGCGGCGGAACACGGTGCGCCACAGCGCGACGAGGCGCGGCGTCGCGTGGCGCGCGTAGCGGCCGAGCGCGAGGCCGTCGGGGCGCAGGCTCGCGACGGCATTGAGCTGGAACAGCGCGACGTGGACCGCGATGCGCTCGAGGGCGTCGTCGCCGTACGTGCGCGCGAGCCCGCGGAGGTCGACGCCGTCGTACCAGACGGTCGCGTGGAACTGCAGGTCGTCGAGCTCGCAGGTCGCGCCGAGGTGGTCGGCTCCCCAGCGGACGTCGGCGAGCCTGAGGACGCGCATGCGGTCACGTTAGCGCGCCTCGCCGGTGCACGGCGCGTCGCGCACGCCCTCGAGCAGCCACGCCGCCGCCTGTGCGGGCGAGCGCTTGTCGGTCGCGCGATCCACCATCAGGTTCGCCTCGCGCATGCGCGCGATCGAGATGCTTTCGCGGAGCGGTGCGAGCGCGCACACCACGCGCGGGTCGTCGGCGACGGTGCGGCCGAGGAGGATGATCGCGTCGTACGGCGGGAGCGCATCGAGCGGATCGCCGAGCGTGACGAGGTCGTGCGCCGCGATGCGCCCGTCGCTCGAGAAGGCGGAGATGACGTCGACCTCGCCGCGCGCGACCGCCTCGTAGAGCAGCGTCGGATCGAACGTCGCCGTGCGCGCGAAGCGCAGGTGGTACGCGGCGCGGACGGCGGACCACTCGCCGCGGCCGAACCACTCGTAGTCGCCGCCGATCGCGAGGTCGGGCGCCGGGCGCGCGAGGTCGGCGATCGTGCGGATGCCGAGGCGATCGGCCTGGGCGCGCCGCATCGCGAGCGCGTAGGCGTTCTCGAAGCCGAGCGTGCCGAGGCCGCGGATGCGGTGCTCGCGCGCGAGCCACGCGTCGACCTCGGCGAGCACCTGCCAGCGCGGCACGCCGGGCGCGCGGTGCATGAGGTTGATGTAGATCGTGCCGGTGTAGTCGACGTACGCGTCGATATCGCCGTTGCGGAGCGCGTCGAACGCGACGGTCGAGCCGAGCGACTGCGCGACCTCGACCTCGATGCCGGCGCGCGCGAGCCGGTCGCGCATCACCTCGGCGAGGATGTACTGCTCCGTGAAGTTCTTCGCGCCGAGGCGCATGCGCACGGTCGCCGGCCGATCGCTGCGGTCGGCGACCGCGACCGGGGCGGCGGCGCCGCCCGTCGACGCGACGCGCGGCAGGATGCCGATCACGAGCGCGACGAGCGCGACGAAGGCGGCGGCGGGCCACCAGCGCCGCGAGCGCGGCGCACCCCGGGCGGCGCGGGTGCCAAGAGCTCGCGCGGCGGCGCCGAGGATCGCGTCGAGCGCGAGGGCGAGCGCGGCGGCGGCCGCGACCCCGAGCAGCAGCATCGTCCAGTTGCGCGTCTGCAGCCCCGCGAAGATGTAGTTGCCGAGGCACGCCTGCCCGACGGGCGTCGCGAGCGTCGCCGTCCCGACGGTCCACACCGCGGCCGTGCGGATGCCGGCGGCGATCACCGGCGCCGCGAGCGGCAGCTGCACGTCGCGCAGCACCTGGTGCGGCGACAGCCCCATGCCGCGCGCCGCCTCGAGCACCGCCGCGTCGACGCCGCCGAGCCCGGTGATCGCATTGCGCAGGATCGGCAGGATCGCGTACAGCGTCAGCGCGATCACCGCCGGCGCGAAGCCGAACGACGACACCCCGATCCCGAGCCCGGACGTCTCGGCGACGAGCGGCACCATCAGCGCGAGCAGCGCCAGCCCCGGGATGGTCTGGATCGCTCCCGCGGCCGCGATCACCGGGATCGCGACGCGCGGCCGGTCCGCGACCGCGATCGCGAGCGGCACCCCCACCAGGCACGCCGCCACCAGCGCGACCAGCGTGAGCTCCAGGTGGCTCGCGAGCAGCGGCGGCAACCCGCGCACGAGCTCGCCGAACGTCATGGGCGGGGCTCCGCGAGCGCGCCGAAGCGCTCGACCTGGTGGCGGGCCATGCCCATGAGCCTGGTGACGTAGTCGTCGGCGGGGGCGGTGAGGAGCTCGTCGGGAGTGCCGAGCTGGCGGAGCTCGCCGCGGTAGACGACGGCGATGCGGTCGGCGAGCGAGAGCGCCTCGAGGATGTCGTGCGTGACGAGCAGCGTGGTCAGCGCGAGCTCGCGGTGCAGGCGGCGGACCTCGTCCTGGAGCGCGACGCGCGTGATCGGGTCGAGCGCGCCGAACGGCTCGTCGAGGAGCAGGACGCGCGGGCGGGCCGCGAGCGCGCGCGCGACGCCGACGCGCTGGCGCTGGCCGCCCGACAGCTCGTCCGGATAGCGGTCGCGATGGACCTCGGGGTCGAGGCCGACGAGCGCGAGCAGCTCGTCGACGCGCGCGCGCACGTCGCCCGCCGGCCAGCCGAGCAGGCGCGGCACGGTGGCGATGTTGTCGGCGACGCTCCTGTGCGGGAACAACCCGACGTGCTGGATCACGTAGCCGATCGAACGGCGCAGCTCGACGGCGTCGCGCTCCCGCACGTCGGTGCCGTCGACGACCACGCTGCCCTCGTCGGGATCGATCAGGCGGTTCACCATCTTCAGCAGCGTCGTCTTGCCGCTGCCGGACTCGCCGAGCACCGCGATCAGCTCGCCGGCGGCGACGCCGAGGTCGACGCGGCGCACCACCCACGACTCCCGGTAGCGCTTCGACACGCCGCGAAACTCGATCACGTCCGACCCTACCTCGCGCGCGCGCCGGATGCCGTCGCTACAGCTTCGCGACCCACGCGCGCAGCGCGGCCGGCGCGCCCGCGAGGTTCGAGCGCGTCGCCGCGTGCTCGCGCTTGAACGCGATCTTGTGCCGGTCCTCGAGCGTGCGCAGCAGCGCGCCGATGTCGTCGAGCGCGGGGAGCTCGCCGGCGAGCTTGTAGTCGTCGAATCCGCTCGCGAACGTCACGTCGGAGGTCTTGCGGATGTGCGAGCGCTTGCCCTTGTGGAGGAACTGCACGCTCCACTCGTCGCGGTAGATGTCGAGGTGGAAGCGCGTCGCGTCGGCGGCGTGGGCATCGGGGGCCGGGCCGTCGACGACGTCGAGCGCGACGTCGAGCCACCAGCGCGCCTTGCCGCCGGTCGACAGGCCGCGCGCCTGCGCGAACGCAGCGGCCTCGGCGGCGCCCGAGTCACCCGCGCCGTTGGCCTTCAGCTTCGCCGGCGTCTTCGGCTTCACCGCAGCGGGCGCGGGGGCGGCGGCCTTCGCGGGAGCGGCGGCCGGGGCCGCCTTCTTGATCGCGGGGCTGGAGCCGCCTCCGCCCATCATCTTCGCGGCGAGCGCGGCCGCGTTCACTTTCGGCTTCGACTTTGCCTTGGCCACGGCTCACTGTACCGCCACGTCGATCGCCGATGTTGCGATCCCGCCGCGGCTGTCGCGCAGCACGAACCACAGGGTCGCCGGCCCGGGCGCCGCGGGCGCGCGCCACGTCGTCGACACCGTGCGCCGGTCGTCGCCCTCGGCGACGGCGGTCGCGTCGACGTCGATCTCGCCGCCGGTGGCGAACCACGACACGCGCATCGCCTCGCGTCGCACGACGAGCTCCCGCGCGAGCGTGTCGAAGTACAGGTACGCCTCGGCGTCGGTCTCGCCCCACGTGACCGACAGCTCGACGTCGGCGCCGGCGGCGACGGTCGCCGTCGGGCCGGCCGGGCTCGTCGCCACGATCGACGGGTTCCGGTTCGCGACGTACTCGCGGTCGTAGCGCTGCGCGAGCTCGAACGGCGCCGTCGGCAGCTTGCACGTGATGCGCGACAGCCCGAACGCGAGCAGCTCGCTCCCCACCACCTCGGCGCGCACCGGCTGGTAGTAGCCGCCGCTCGGATCGGCGTCGCGCGGCCTGAACTCGCCGTTCGGGACGCCGGGGCCATGCAGCGCGCACGCGTCGACGGGCAGCGGCGCGCGCACCGTCGCGGCGACGCCGAGGTCCGCGAACATGCCGCCGGCGATGCACGCCGCCGACACGGCGTTGTCCTCGGTCGGCGGCTTGGGCGACAGGCACTGCGCCCACGCGAGGTCCGTCGCGATCGTGCCGTCGGGGCCGGCGACGAGCGCGCGGTACGACACCTCCTGCATCGGCCTGGCCTCCGCCGGCTCGGCGACGACGGCGAGGATACGCGGCGCGCGCACGATCGCGAGCCGCTGATCGGGCGCGTCGGCGCACGCGGCGAGCACGAGCCACGGCCACCCGCGCCTCATCGCTCGATCCTCACGCCGCCGATCGCGAGCAGCGGCAGCGACGTCAGGTACGCCTTCTGCGCGAAGTCGGCGCTGTAGATGATCTCCTCGGCGTTCGCGCGCCCGCTCAGGTTCTGCACCTCGAGGTAGACGTAGCCGCGCGCCTGGTTGCGCACGTCGAAGCGGCGCTCGGCGCGCAGGTCGGCGGCGAAGAACGCCGGCAGGCGCTCGCCGTTGTGCGCGCCGCGGATCGGCTGGTACCGCCCCGAGCGGCTGTCGAAGAACGCGCCGGCGACGCCGGTGCGCGGCGCACCCGTCGAGGCGCGCACGCGGCCGCCGACCGTCC
This sequence comes from Deltaproteobacteria bacterium, assembly GCA_019637375.1. Taxonomy (GTDB): domain Bacteria; phylum Myxococcota_A; class Polyangia; order Haliangiales; family Haliangiaceae; genus JABFXX01. Next base: position 257,172 of record JAHBVW010000002.1, read on the forward strand.
ACGCGTCGCGCATCCACGCGGCGACCGCGATCAGGCCGTGCGTCTGGTCGTGATCGAACAGGCGCTCGGGCGCGGCCTCGGCGTCCTTCCTCGTCGAGCGCGACAGGCTGTACGACAGCCACCCGGTGAGGTTGCGCCAGCTCGCGGCGCGCGCGGTGACCTGCACGCCGGCGACCTCGCCGGTGCCGCCCTGCGTGAGCGCGTGCGCGAACCGCGGCGTGACGGACAGGTCGCGCGCGACGAGGTCGTCGAGCCAGCGCGCGTAGCCCGCGACCTCGACGGAGAACGGCCGCCGCCGCCACGTCGCCGAGGCGATCGCGTGCCACGCCTGCTCGAGGCCGAGGTCGGGCGTGCCGAACACCGCGGACGCGTCGGCGGCGGCGCGCGCCTGGTGGTAGCGACCGCCGTCGGCGCGCGCGGTCAGCTCGTCGGACAGGCGCACCTCGACGGACGCGCGCGGGTCGCCCGAGACGAGGATGACCTGGCTGCCGATGCCGGGCGTCGTGCCGACGCGCGGCGTGAGCCGGCTCGCGCCGAGCATCCACCCGTCGAGGCGCGCGCCGAGCGACGCGGTGACGCGGCCGCGGCGCAGGTCGACGATGCCGTAGCCCGCGGCGTCGACGGTCGTCGCGTACCAGCGATCGGCCGCGACGTCGTCGCCGGGCGGCTGCCCGAAGATGCGCGGGTCGCCCTCGCGCGCGGGGATCGTGAGCGAGCCGGTGCGCCGGTACTGCGTGCTCTCGCCGTCGAGGTCGATGCCGAGCAGCACGCCGGCGCCGCCGCCCAGCCGCTTCTGCTGGATGCCGCGCAGGCCGCCGACCCAGCTCGCCGAGCGCTGGCTCGCCGGGATCAGGCCGACGCGGAGGTCGTCGTCGCCGCGGTCGCGCCCGATCCACAGCGTGCCGCTGTCGTAGCCGTCGGCGCGCTCGCGGCGCAGCGTGACCTGCGCGCGCACCATGCGCTGGTCGATGCGCTGCGTGGTCTCGGTCGCCGGGTCGTCGGAGACGAGCGTGCGCGCGAGCTCGTCGAGCGAGCCGATGATCCAGCCGGTCGCGACGAGGTCGTCGGCGAGCTTCGTGCGCGCGACGAGCTGGCCGTCGGTCCAGCGCGGCAGCGGCACGTTCGGCGCGAGCTCGCGCGGGTCGGCGAGGACGCCGACGGCCTCCCCGAGGTGGCTGCGGCGGAGCGCGGCCGCGAGGGCGACGCGGCCGAGCGTGAAGCGCGTCGAGGCGCTCGCATCGAGGACGTCGAGGTGCGCGCGCACGCGCGGCAGCGTCTCCGGGTCGGCGAGCCGGATGTCGATCGCGCCGCCGATCGCGCGTCCGCGATCCGGACCGAACGCGGCGGGCGAGAGGCGAATGTCCCCCACGAGGTCATTCCCGACGGCCGCGCGATAGCCGCCGAGGTGGTACAGCTGCGGCACCGGGACGCCGTCCACGAACGTGCGCGTGTCGCGCGGGGCCGCGCCCCAGATGATGACGTCGGCCGAGCCCGCGGGCGGGCGCGCCGCGCCGGGCATGTCGCGCACGCGGCCGGCGACGTCGCCGCCGACGAGCGCGCGTCCGGTTCGCGCATCGAGCGTCGACACCCCGGGCGGCGCGGGCGCCGTGTCGACGATCTCGATGCGCTCGCCCGACACCTCCTTGCTCTCCTCCACCTCGAGCTCGACGTCGACGTCCGCGGTCACCATGACGCGGCGCTTCGAGGCGACGAGCCAGGGCGCGGACACCTCGATGTCGACGACGCCGGTGCCGGTGGCGAGCGAGAACCGGCCGTCGTCGTCGGTGGCGAGCAGCTCGCCGCCGATCATGACCGTGGCACCGGCGACCGGCTTTCGCGTCTGCTTGTCGACGACGCGCCCGCGCACGGTCGCCGCCCGCTGCGCTGCCGCGGACGACGCGGCGAGGAGGATCGCGGCGATGGGCGCGAGCCTCACGGGGTGAACCGGAGCGCGAGCACGCCGGCGCCCCGGCCGTGCGGCGCGAACACCACGTCGTCGCGCACCGCCACGCCGCGCGCCGCACCGAGGGCGACGCACGCTTCCGGATCGTTCCCCGGGCAGCGATACACCGCGACCTCCCACGCCTGGCTCGGCGCGCCGCACAGGTCGCGCGCGTCGACGCGCACGATGTACTCGCCGGGCGGCGGCGGCACGCTCCAGATCACGTGCTCGCTCGGCAGCGTGTCGCGCCGGCAGCGCCGGTTCGCGTCGCGGTCGAGGATGCCATGCCTGGGCGGCTCCGCCGGATCGACGGGCTCGCCGATCTTCGGATCGAACGTGTTCGGGTCGTCGCTCCACGCCTCGCCGCCGAGCGGATCGACGACGTGGATGTCGAGGTCCGCGGGGCCGTCCCACGACAGGCCGACGACGAGCTCGCCCGCCGGCGGTGGCTCCGCCTCGGCGACCAGCATCAGCTCGCGGCGCGCGCCGAGCTCGCCGTGCTCGTCGGCCGCCACCATGAGGAGGCGGAACTCGCCGCGCGGGAAGTCGGGCGACAGCCCGATCACGGCGTCGAGCACCGCCGAGTCCGGCGTCTCGGTGCCCCCGATCGTCGTCGGCAACACCCACGACCCCGTGAAGCCGCCGATGCCGATCCACGCGGTGCGCGCGGTGCGGTCGAACACGCCGTGCACGCGCTCGCGGAACGTGCCGAGCGGGACGTACGCGTGCGTCGACTGCACGCCCTGCGTCGCCGGGCCGTCGCCGTCGTCGGGGAACGGCCCGGGGCGGAACTCCGCGCCGCGGACCTGCATGCGCGCGTGCAGGCCCGGATCCGGCGACGCCGTGATGACGTCGCACCCGGCGAGCCCGGCGATCCCGACGAGCAGCGCCGCGGCGCGCATCAGAAGCCCACCTGCGCGCGGATCGTGAGCTTGTCGGCGCGCCGCGTGATCGGCTGGCCGTCGTCGCCGCGGCCGAACGGGTTGCGCTCCTGGTCGTACTGCACGAGCAGGCGCGCGTTCTGCCAGCGCACCGTCGCCATCGCGCCCAGCGTCGAGAAGATCTTGTTCACGTTCACGATGTCGAAGCCCTGCTGCTCGAACGCATCGCGGTCGGCGTCGTAGCGATCGTAGCGGATCCCGACGAGGAAGCGCTTCCCGACCTCCTGAACCACCCCGATCGCATAGCCGAGGTGACGCAGATCGCGCTTCGCGCTCACGGGGTCCGCGTAGACGAGCCCGCGGTCGAGGTTCGTCGCGAGCGCGACCTCGAAGAACGCCATGCCCTCGCCGAGGCGGCACAGGCACCAGTGCGCCTGCACGTCGGCGCCGAGCGCCTGGCGCTCGAACGTCAGCGACGGCTGCGCCGGCGAGCCGGGGAGCACCTGCAGCTCGGGCAGCTGCACGATGCCGTCCTGGTTGTCGTCGACCCACTGCAGCTCGTCCTTCGTCGGGCCCTTGCCGGGGTGGAGCCCGGTGCCGGTCAGCGCGGACACGCCGCCGGCGAACCGCCACCGGCGCGGCCCGTCGACGACGGCGCCCAGGCGCCCGACGAGGTCGTAGCTCGACGTCGGATCGCGCCCGCGCCACTGCGCGTCGCCGGCGGGGGCGCCGTTGACGATCGCGACCTGCCAGCGCGCGAGCCCGTACGCGCCCTGCGCGGTCACGCCGGTGTCGTAGTTGCCGGGGAACAGCGCGCGCGCGAACGACGGCGCCTCGAGGAACGGCTTCACGCGCTCGCTCATCGGGACCTCCATCCCGAACGGCGTGCGGAACAGGCCCGCGGTCACGGCGACGAGCGGCGTGCCGCGCGCGGGATACGTCCAGCCGACCTGCGCCGCGAGGATGCGCGCGAGCGGGCCGTCGATCGTGTTGAGGTCCGCCTCGACGGCGGTCGACAGCGCACCGGCGCCGGGCACCTCGCGCCGCGCCTCCGCGCGCAGGCGGCCGCGCGGGATCACGAACCGCTCGCGGTTGAGCGGCTCGCGCGTGTTCGGCTCGAGCTCGTCGACCGAGTTCTGGTCGAACGCGACGGCGTCGACCTGCACCCAGCCGGTGATCGTCGTCTGCCAGCCGTTCGCGGTGACGGCCGGGCGCAGCGCCTCGCCGTCGGCGGACGCGACGCCCGCGCCGGCGAGAACGGCTACTGCGGCAGCGGCGGCAGCGAGCCGTCGGGGTTGAGCAGCGGCGGCTTCTCGGTCTTGTAGATCTTCGTCGCCGTCGTGCACGCGTTGATGATCTGGTCGTGGGTGGGGGCGGCGACGTTGGTGATGTCGAAGCAGTCCGCGTCGGGCGTCGCCACCGTCGAGTCCACCGGCGGCGGCGCGTCCTTCGGCGTCTGGTTGTTATCGTCGCCACAAGCGGCGGCGAACACCAACGAAAGCGTCGCGAAAATCGTTACGAGCCTCATCACTGCACCTCGCAGAAGCCGGCGCGGCACACTCCGCCGTTGGAGCAGGTCCCCGCCGGGCACGTCGCACAGCTCGTCTGGTCCACGCGGCTCTCGTACGAGCACACGCAGCTCTCGGCGGGCTTGTACAGCTCGAGCGGCCCACCCTCGAACTTGCGGTTCACGCCCATCGCGCAGTCGGGCACGAGGCCGACGGCGGCGATGAGGTCGATCATCGTCTGGTTGCCGGGGAACTGCGGCTCGGGCGTCGCGGTCTTGCCGGTGAGCAGGTTGATGATGTAGTGCGCGCGCGCGCTCACGGGCTGTCCGTTCGCGTCGAGGGTCTCCATCCAGATCGTCGGCGACCACACGGTGTAGTGGCCGTCGCGCACGTTCCTCTTGTCGCGGGACTCGAACGACGAGTCGGGGAAGTACGCGGCGTACTGGCCCTTGCCGCGGTACGCGAGGACGCTGAGCTTGTCGCGGAGGCCGTCGTAGACCTCGACGCCGAGGATGCCGATCGCCGACTCGGGGTTCGGCGACGTCATCAGGTCGGAGACGACCATCGACGAGGCGTCGCGGCGGACGCCCTTCCACATGTCACCGGGGACGGTGATGTTCGCCGCCCACGCGAGCAGCGTGGACTTCGTGATCGTGCGGATGAACATGTTCGTCTCGTCGGTCCACGGCGCGACCATGCCGGCCATGCCGAAGCCGAAGACGAAGTACGCCTCCTCGAACGTGATCGCCTTCTGCGACGACGCCTTCGGGACCGCCATCACGTAGGCCTGCACCGGGCCCTGGTGCATCGCGACCGTCGCCGGCGGCGGGCTCGACGTACACGCGCTGTTGAACAGCGCGGAGTTCGCGATGTCGGGGACGACGCCGCCCGCCGGAGGCGTGCACGCGATCGTCGGGCTGCTCGGTGTCCACGCCGGGTCCTCGGCCATCGACGGGACGAACTGCATGTTCGCCGTGATCGGCACACGGCTGTAGATGGCGTCGATGTTCGTGCACGAGCCGCTCGGCAAGAAGATCAGGCTCATCGGGTTCGACGTGTTGTCGCGCAACGCGCGACCGAGCCGCTTGAGCAGGTTCGTCTGCGTGTCGCCCGCCTGCACGTACACCGGATTCGGCAGGTCGGTGCACGGCGCCGCTGCGGCATCTCGCGGTGCGAGCGCAGCGACGAACGGGATGATGAGGAGCAATCGGCGCATCGTGCCTCCTTCGCAGAGCGATCGCGCAAGCAAGCGCGGTGCCGCGGCTACGAGGCGCAAGCCTCCGACACGACAGGCCTCTTCGGAGTTACACGCGAGTTACCCGCACCCGATCGACGTTACAGCTCGATGACGACGCCGAAGATCGTCACGGATCGCGAGGATCCCTGCTGAGAGTCGTTTCACCAGCTTGGTCGGTGAAGACCCCATCGCGCGACGTCGCTCGCACTACACCGACATGAAATCGGCGTTACGGCGATGTTACCGGTCGGGTTTTCTGCCCGATCGACCCTCGTGAGACCACGAGCCATGCTCGGGTCGCGATCGTGCAGGACGAGGACGCGGTGAACGCCGACGTCCGCGTGCTGTTCATGGATGGCGAACGTGCCGCGCGCCGCGGCGAGGTCGCCACCGCGCGCGCGTGCTTCCTGGAAGCGGGGCAGGCGGCGGCCGACGTGCAGCTGTGGCGCAGCGCGATCCGCTGCTACCGCCACGTGCTCGAGCTCGACCTGCTCGATCGCGAGCCGGTCGAGCGCATCGGTCGCATGCCGAACCGCGTGATCTCGGGGCGCGGGTGGGACGCGTACCGCGCGGCGATCGACCAGCACGCGCGGTGGCCGCACTTCGGCTGCCGCGGCGCGCAGATCGTGATCGGCGACCTCGGCGCGGTGATCGACTGCCCGGGCGTCGGCCCGGTGCTGGAGCTGATCATGACCGACAAGGACCTGATCGAGACGCGGCCGGATGCGCGCTTCAACGGCATGCCGATCGCGATGGCGATGATCCTCCTGCGCCGCGCGATGTGGCCGGCGCCGCGCGAGCGCGCGACCGAGCCGATGAACGTGCGCGTGACGTACGCGGGCCGCGAGCGGGTGCGGCTCGACGAGCACGGCGACTGGGACCCGATCGTCGGGGAGTCGCGGCGATGAGGTGGCTCGCCGTCGCCGCGCTCGTGTGCGCGTGCGCGTGCGCGCGTGGTGGGGACGAGCCCGCGCGGCCGGCGCCGGCCACGATCCGCGTCGCGATCGTCGGCGGGATGTCCGACACCGGGTTCTGGCCGGCGCTGCAGCAGCGCTACGAGGCGCTCACGGGCCACACGATCGAGGTCGCGGCGAGCGGGCCGAAGAAGCTGGTGGTCGCGGCGTTCCGCAAGGGCGGCATCGACCTGATCGCGGTGCACGCGAGCGACGCGATGATCAACCTCGTCGCCGACGGGCTCGCGGTGAACCCGCAGCCGTGGCTGCGCAACGACCTCGTGATCGTCGGGCCGACGGCCGATCCGGCGGGCGTGCGCGGCGAGAAGGACGCGGCCGTCGCGCTGAAGAAGATCATCGATGCGAAGGCGCCGCTGCTCGTGCACGCGAGCCACGGCGCCGACGGCGTGCTGCACGACCTGCGCGAGGAGGCCAAGCTCGCGCTCGATCCGTCGTCGACGATCTTCTTCAACGAGGACAACCAGCACGCGCTGCTCGAGCGCGCGCGGGCGGCGGGCGCGTACACGCTCGTCGGGCGCATCCCGATGCTGACGAAGAAGCTGCACGCCGACGGCATGGAGGTGCTCGTGCGCGGCGACCCGCGGCTGCGCCGCCCGTACCTCGTGGAGACCTCGCCGACCGCGGGCGACGCGGCGCGCGACCTCGCGGCGTGGCTGCGCAGCCCCGACACGCAGCAGTGGATCGCGACGTTCGGCGCGGGGAAGTACGACGACCAGCCGCTGTTCTTTCCGGTCGCCGTCCGCTGACCCGGGTTGACATCCGGCACACCGACCGAATATTCATTCGGTGATGCCGCCGAAGTCCACCCGGACACCGCAGCGCCAGGATCGCCGCGAGCAGATCCTGGCGGCGGCGCTCGCGAGCTTCGTCGAGCGCGGCTTCTACGGCACGGCCATCCCGCAGATCGCGGAGGCCGCGGGCATCGCGGCGGGGACGATCTATCACTACTTCGACAGCAAGGAAGCGCTGGTCAACACGCTGTACCGGACGTGCAAGGCGCAGGTCGCGCAGCGCGTGTTCACGAAGTTCCCGCACGCGGCGAACGCGCGCGAGCAGTTCCGCGCGATGTGGCTCGAGATCTTCGCGTACGCGATGGAAGCTCCGACGGCGTTCGTGTTCATCGAGCTCCACAACCACGCCTCGTACCTGGACGACGAGAGCCGCGCGGTGGACCGCAGCGTGCGCGAGTTCGCGGAGCAGATGATCGTGCGCGCGCAGGGCCAGGGCCTGCTGAAGCCGCTCGGCCCGAAGATGCTGATGGAGCTCGTGTTCGGCGCGTTCGTCGGGACGATGCGCGCGCACCTGGAGCGCCGGATCGTCCTGGACGACGCCGCGATCCGCGACGCCGAGCAGGCGTGCTGGGACGCGGTCGCCACGCCCGCGGGGCGCTGACCGCACTTTGCCGTTGACCGGGCGAGCCGAGCTGGTTACAAGGTTCGAATGAACGTTCGATTGGCAGCGGCGCTGCTGGCGACGCTCGCGATGGCGCCCGCGGCGCGGGCGGACGGCGACCCTCCGTTCACGATCGGGTCGCGCGCGCGCTGGTTCGTGCTCGGCGGCGTCACCGGCGGCGGCACGGTCAACGGCGACGTCAGCGGGCGCTTCCTCGGCGGCGAGCTCAGCCTCGCGCGCCTGAACGCGGGCAGGTACGTCGGGCTGTACGCCGACGCGTACTACGACTTCCGCATGGAGGGGGCGTACGCGACGGGCGGGGTCGAGCTCGGGTACAAGGTCGTCGGCCTCGACGGCGGCATCGCGCAGCGCTTCGACGGCGAGCGCCGGACCGGCGCCGCCGCGCGGCTGTCGCTGTCGGCCGGCGTCGTCGCGCTGTACGTCCGCTACATGTACTTCCCCGACGCGGTCATGGACGACCACGTCGTGCAGATCGGCGGGATGTTCAAGCTCCCGCTCGCGAAACCCTGGGGGCGACGATGAAGCTCGTGGTGAATGGCAAGCCCGTCGAGGTCGCGGTGCCCGAGGACACGCCGCTCCTGTGGGTGCTGCGCGAGGAGCTCGACCTCCCCGGCACCAAGTTCGGGTGCGGGCGCGCGCTGTGCGGCGCGTGCACCGTGCACGTCGACGGCGCGCCGAAGCGATCGTGCGTGACGCCCGTCGGCGACGTCGCCGACAAGCAGGTGGTGACGATCGAGGGGCTCGCGCCGGATCCGGCGACGCTGCACCCGGTGCAGCAGGCGTGGATCGAGGAGAACGCGCCGCAGTGCGGGTACTGCCAGGCAGGGCAGATCATGACAGCGGTCGCGCTCCTGAGGGCGAAGCCCGAGCCGACGGACGCGGACATCGACGCCGCGATGTCCGCGAACCTGTGCCGCTGCGGGACGTACCCGCGCATCCGGCGCGCGGTGCACAGCGCGGCGCGCGCGATCAAGGCGGGAGGAGGCGACCGTGGTTGAGCCCCACCCGTCGCGGCGCGGCTTCCTCGGCGGCGTCGCCGCGGGCGGCGCGCTGCTGTCGCTCGCGGTCACGTTCGGGTGCGGCGGCGCGCGCGAGCGCATGGTCAAGCACGCCGAGTCCACCGGCGAGCTCGCGCCGAACATGTACATCACGGTGCTGCCCGACGGCCGCGTGCGCCTCACGGTGAACAAGGCCGAGATGGGGCAGGGCGTCGGCACCGGCTACGCGACGCTCGTCGCCGAGGAGCTCGGCGTGCCGCTCGAGCGGATCGACGTCGCGTGGGCCGACTCGCGGCCCGAGTACCGCACGAGCTTCTTCATGCACCAGACGGGCGGCTCGACGAGCACGAAGGAGGCGTACGTGCCGCTGCGCCGCGCCGCCGCGGCCGCGCGCGAGATGCTCGTCGGTGCCGCCGCGGCGACGTGGAAGGTGCCGGCGGCGGAGTGTACGGTGAAGGACGGCGTCGTCGCGCACGCGGCGAGCGCGCGCTCGCTCGGCTTCGGCGCGCTGACGAAGCAGGCGGCGCACCAGCCGGTGCCCGCCAGGCCGCGGCTCAAGAAGCGCGCGGAGTACACGGTGATCGGCAAGGCCGGCCGCCGCGTCGACGCGCGCGCGAAGGTCGACGGCAGCGCGCGCTACGGCATCGACGTCGTCGTGCCCGACATGGTGCACGCGTACGTCATCCACGGGCCGCAGTACGGCGCGGCACCGAAGACGTTCGACGCGGAGGCCGCGCGGAAGCGGCCGGGCGTGATCGACGTGCTCGCGTTCGACTTCGGCGTCGCCGTGGTCGCGCACCGGTACTGGCAGGCGCTCGCGGCGGCGCGCGACGTCACCGTGACGTGGAAGAAGGGCACGGTCGCCGGCCTCGACACCGAGGCGATGCGGCGCGCGATGCGCGACTACAAGAAGGCGGGCGAGGGCGCCGGCGAGCACGGCGACGTCGATCGCGCGATGTCGCGCGCGCACCGCAAGATCGAGGCGGTGTACGAGGCGCCGTACCTCGCGCACGCGACGATGGAGCCGCAGAACTGCACCGTCGCCGTGCGCGGCAAGCGCGCGGAGGTGTGGGCGCCGTGCCAGTCGCCGACGCTCGTGCAGGCGTTCGTCGCCGACGCGATCGGCGGCAGCCGCGACGACGTCCTCGTGCACACGACGCTGCTCGGCGGCGGCTTCGGGCGCCGGTTCTTCCCCGACTTCGCCACGCAGTGCGCGCGCATCGCGAAGCGGGTGAAGAAGCCGGTGAAGATGATCTGGTCGCGCGAGAGCGACATGACGCAGGCGTTCTACCGGCCGCAGCTCGCCGTGATGATGCGCGGCGCGCTGTCGCCGGCGGGCGCGCTGACCGGCTTCGGGGCGCACGTGATCGGCCAGTCGATCTCGTTCGCGAGCCGCGACGCGATCGGCGCCGTGATGCCGGGCATCCCGAACGCGATGAAGCACGTCATCACCGAGTCGATCGCGGCGATGCTGTCGACGAACACGGTGCCCGACATGTTCGCGACGGAGGGCCTGAAGAACACGCCCTACAAGGTTCCGAACCTGCGCATCGCGTTCACGCCGGTGAACACCGAGCTCCCGGTCGCGTCGTGGCGCTCCGTCGGCAACTCCGTGAACGCGTTCGCCGCCGAGGGCTTCCTCGACGAGCTCGCGCACGCGGCCGGCGCGGATCCGATCGCGTTCCGGCGCGCGCTCTTGCCCGCGAGGTCGCGCGAGGTGCGCGTGATGGACGCGGTCGCCGACCTCGCGAAGTGGGGCCGGCCGGTGGCACCGGGCATCGGGCGCGGCTTCGCGCGCCACACGGCGTTCGAGAGCGAGGTCGCCGAGATCGCGGACGTCGAGCTCGTCGACGGCAGGATCGTGGTGCGGCGCGTGTACTGCGCCGTCGACTGCGGCGTCGTCATCAACCCCGACATCGTGCGCGCGCAGATCGAGAGCGCCGTGATCTTCGGCCTGTCGGCGGCCCTCGATCAGCAGATCACGCTCGTCGACGGCGTCGTGCAGCAGTCGAACTACGACACGTTCCCGCTGCTGCGCATGTTCGAGGCGCCGGAGATCCACGTGACGATCCTCGACAGCGACGCCGATCCGACGGGCGTCGGCGAGCCGGGGCTCCCGCCGATCGCGCCGGCCGTGGCGAACGCCGTGTTCGCGCTGACGAAGGTGCGCCTGCGCCGGATGCCGCTGCAGCCGGCGTTCGACGAGGCGAAGCGAGGTGCCTCGTGAAGCCGGTCTGGATCCTCCCGGTCGTCGCTGTGGTCGGCGTCGTCGGGGCGCTCGCCTTCGCCGAGGCACCCGCGGCGGATCGCGCGGCCGCGGGCAAGCGCGCGTTCGCGACCGTCGCCTCGGTGCTGCAGTCGCCGCGCTGCCGCAACTGCCACCCCGCCGGCGACGCGCCGCTCCAGGGCGACCGCGGCGTGCCGCACGCGATGAACATCTCGCGCGCGACGGTCGCGGCCGGCGTCCCGTGCACCGCGTGCCACCAGGAGCGCAACTCCGAGGCGATCGGCATCCCGGGCGGCCCGCCGGGCGCGCCGCACTGGGGCCTGCCGCCGGCGAAGACGCCGATGACGTTCGAGGGCAGGTCCGCCGGTGCGCTGTGCGAGCAGCTGAAGGATCCGGCGCGCAACGGCAACCGCACGCTGCCCGCGCTGCTCGAGCACGTCACGCACGACCCGCTCGTTCTGTGGGGCTGGAACCCGGGCGGCAAGCGCACGACGCCGCCGGTGCCGCACGCCGCGTTCGTCGAGGCGTTCGGCACGTGGGTCGCCTCGGGCGGCGCGTGCCCCTAGGATCGTCGTGCTATTCACGAGGCGTTCGAGGTTGAGTCGGCGTCGCCGTCCGGCGCGGTGACTTCGCCGACCCCGCGAGCCTCGCCGGGGCGTTCGAGGGCGCGACCGCGCGCCTCCTCGGCCGCGCCCCGCTCGGCGTCGGCGACGCGCTGGTCGATCGGTAGACCCTGGCAAGCTGCCGGCACGAGCGGGTACCTCGCCCTACCGCGTGCGGTGCGCACGGGGGCGGAAGGGCTCGACAGCCGCGCCGTTTCAATCCACGGTACGCTCGCATCGCCATGGGGCTGACGGATCCCGCCACGACGCGCGACGACGAGGACGGCCACGGCGCCGACCTCGAGCCGGGCGCGCGCGCCGGCGCGTACGTGGTGGAGCAGAAGCTGGGGCAGGGCGGTCAGGGCGGTCAGGGCCGTCAGGGCAGAAGGGGGGCCGTCTATGCGGCGGTCGACGCGCTCGGCAAGCGGGTCGCGCTCGAGGTGCTGCGGCGCGACGTCGCCGGCCTCGCCGGCGGGGTGACCCTCCGCCACCCGGGCATCGTCGAGGTGTTCGGCCACGGGCAGACCGACGACGGGCGCGGCTTCCTCGCGATGGAGCTGCTCGACGGCGAGAGCCTCGCCGCGCGCCTCGCGTACGACCGGCCGTCGCGCGCGCAGGCGTGCACGATCCTGATCGAGATCACGCATGCGCTGGAGGCGGCGCACGCGTGCGGCATCGTGCACCGCGACCTCGGGCCCGACAGCGTCTTCCTCCTCGACAACGACCGCGTGAAGCTGCTCGACTTCGGCGTCGCGCCGCCGGCGGATCCCGACGGCGACGCCGCCGACGGGCGCACCGACGTGTACGCGCTCGGCGTCGTCGCGTACGAGATGCTCGTCGGGCACCCGCCGCGCGCCGGCGACGGCGCGATCGAGCCGAGCGCGCCCGGGATCCCGGCGCTCGCCGAGACGCTGCTGCGCGAGATGCTCGCGAAGGAGCCCGACCAGCGGCCGTCGCTGGCGCGCGTGCGCGAGCTGCTGATCGAGCTGCGCCGGCCGCGCGCCGCCGTGCGCCAGGCGCCGCCCGCGGTGACGGCGGTCGCACCGCCGGGGACCGACGATGCGCCGCGCCGGTCGCGCACGCCGGCGGCGCTCGCCGGGCTCGTCGTCGCCGCGCTCGTCGCCACCGTCGCGTGGCAGGTGTCGTCCGACGACGACGCACCGGCGATGGCGCCCGCGAGCATCGTGCCGCTCGTCGATCCGCCGGGCGAGCTGCCCCGCACGACGCCGATCGATCACGCGATCGATCGGGCGACGGATCGGGCGACGGATCGGGCGACCGATCACGCGACGGATCGGGCGACCGATCACGCGACGGATCGGGCGACCGACCGCCGGCCGCTCGTGAAGGAGCGCTCCGTCGAGCGGCCGCAGCCGGCGGCCGCCGCCGAGCGCAAGGCGCCTCCACCGGCGCCGGTGGTCGTCGCGCGCCCGGCGCCGCGCCAGATGCCGGCGCCGAAGGTGGCGAAGAAGCTCGAGCCGAAGGCGCCGCCCGAGCCGTCGGCGGCGCAGGCGCAACAGGCGCCGCGACCGCCGGCGACCGCGCGGCCGCCCATCGACGATCCGGACGCGCTGATGCCTCCCACGTTCAAGCGCGACCAGCCATGACCCGGACGGCGGCGCTCCTCGCGTGGCTCGCGAGCGTCGCGACGGCGCGCGCGGCGCTCGCGCAGCCGGCGCCCGCCGACAAGACGCTGCCCGTCGACGTGAGGCGCGTCGAGGCGCTGTTCGACGAGGGCACCAAGCACTACGACGTCGGCGAGTACGCGAAGGCGATCGACGCGTTCCGCAAGGCGTACGCGCTGATGCCGGACCCGTCGTTCCTGTTCAACCTCGGGCAGGCGTACCGCCAGATGCGCAACTGCCGCGACGCGCGCGCGGCGTACAAGGCGTACCTGCGCAACGCGCCCGACGACAATCGCGCGAAGGCCGAGAAGTTCGTCGCCGACATGGACGCGTGCATCCACGCCGAGGAGGCGCGCCTCGCCGCGCTGCTGCCGCACCCCGGGCCGCCGCGCTCGAAGCGCTACCGCTGGATCGGCCTCGCGACCGCCGGTGCGGGCGCGCTCGCGCTCGCCGGCGGCGGGTTGTATGCGAGGAGCGCGCGCAGCGCGGCCGGCGACGTCGAGCAGCTGTGCGCCGACGGCTGCCTCGCCGAGGAGATCCGCGGGCTCGACCAGCGCGGCCGCACCGCCTCGCGCAAGGCGACGGTCCTGTTCGTCGGCGGCGGCACGCTCGTCGCCGCCGGCCTCGGCGTGGCGATGTACTCGCTGCTGCGCTACGAGCGCCTCACGCTCACCCCCGTCGCATCCGGCGCCGTCGTCGGGACGAGCGTGAGGTTCTGATGCGCGTATTCGCCGTCCTCCTCGGCGGCGCCGGCGTGCTCGCGGCCTGCTACGACCCGACGATCCCGCGCTGTGCGGTCACCGAGTGCAGCGCGGAGCACCGCTGCCCCGGCGACCTCACGTGCCGCGACGGCTACTGCATCGCCGAGGACGATCGCGATCCGTGCCCCGTGCGGCACACGCTGCAGATCGAGATGGGCGGCCGCGGCAAGGGCACGGTCGCCGGGCCCGACGGCCTCCTGTGCCCGGGCCGGCAGTGCTCGGCCGTGCTCGTCGCCGGCGAGCACACGCTCACGCCGCTCCCCGGCGTCGACTCGCGCCTCGCCGCGTGGACCACGGCCGACGGCGTGCCGCTCGAGGGCTGCGCGCCCGACCAGCCGTGCACGATCGACCTCGAGAGCGACCTCGCGATCCGCGCGACGTTCAACGCCGCGAAGAAGGTCGAGGTGCGCTTCTTCGGCGACGGCGACGGCCACGTGAGGTCCTCCGACGGGCTGCTCGACTGCGAGACCGGCGAGAAGCAGTGCATCGCGCGCTTCGACGTCGGCGCCGAGGTCGAGCTCGCCGAGCTGCCCGACGCGACCGGCAAGAACCCGGCCGCGCTCGTGCGCTGGGGCGGCGACTGCGAGGGCGCGCGCATCCCCGGGGCGTGCCGCATCAACCTCGAGGAGGACCGCGTCGTCGACGTGCACTTCGACGTGCACCGCGTGACGCTGTTCCCGGTGCCGATGAACGGCGGCACGATCCGCCGCGTCGGCCCCACCGGCACGACGACGTGCCCCGACGACTGCGAGCTGTTGCTGCCGCCGGTGGACACGAACGTGAACCTGATCGCGACGCCGGGCCCGAACCGCGTCGTCGGGCGCTGGATCAACGTGTGCGACGCGATCTTCCCGGTGCCGGGGACGTGCAACGCGACGATCGATCGCGACATGTTCGTCGTCGTGCTGTTCGACGAGCTGCCGCGCTGACTCAGCGGCGCTCGGCGAGGCGAGCCGCGAGTGCCGGCTTCTCGAGCGAGATCGCCCGCGGCTGCGCGCGCCGGGGCTTGCCCTGCTCGAGGTTGACCGTCTGGAACAGCGACGACCCCGTCTGCTCGTCGGCCGAGCGGACCTTGCGCACGACGAACGAGCGGCTGTGCACCTGCGCGAGGTCGATGCGCCACTCGGGCCGGAACCCGGGGATGTCGAGGTCGAGCTCGATCGTGCTCGCGGTCGCCGCGAACGCCGCCGACACGTCCATGTCGTGGAAGAACAGCGTGCCGTCGTTGTCGAGCTGATCGATCCCGAACGACAGCGAGTCGTGGTCGGGCAGGTCGCCGAAGGTCACGGCGACGTCGTTCGCGACGGTGGCGAACGTCGCGCCGGCGAGCGGCGACGGGAGCGTGTAGCTGCGGTCGGTCGCCTCGCGCACGTGCGCGCGGAACACGCTGCGCGACGCGGTCGTGCTGGTCCCGGCGCCGTCGGAGACGAGGTCCGCCGAGACCGTGACGCGCTGGTTGTCCGCGGCGGCGAGGACGGCGTCCGGGATCAGCGTGCCCTGCGCGAGCTCGACGCTCGGGAAGAAGAACATGAACGTGCCGTGCTCGGTGACGATCGACATGTTCGTGTCGGTGAGCTCGCCGCTCACCGCGTTCGTGACCGTGCGGCTCGACGGGAGGAACGCCATGCCGTCGGTCGCGAGGTCGAGCGGCGGGATCGCCGTCGGCCCGGCGATCTGGACGCGGCGCACGGCGATGCGCGCGTCGTCGGTCGCGATCAGCTCCTGCGGGCCGTTCGCGACCGGGATGTTGTAGCCGCCCGCCGAGCCGAGCCGCGCTCGCCCCGTGCCGATGGCGATCACGCCCGCCTGCGCGAGCGTCCCCTGCGCGACGCCCTCGATCGCGGTGTTCGCGCTGCACGGCGCGACGAGCATCGGGTCCTCGTCGTCGGGCGTGCGCGCGAACTGGTAGCTGTCGATCAGCCCCTCGAGGTCGTTGCACACGACGGCGACGACGTAGGGCCGGTCGATCTGGATCGAGTATCGGTTGCCCGCGACTGCCACGGTCTGCCAGGCGCCGTCGCCCTGGCGGACGGCGACGAGCGTCGGCGGGCCGATCGTGTCGAGCTCGACGGTCTTCGGGTTGCCACTTCCCTCCGAGTCACCGCACGCCGCGAGCGCACCGGTGAGAAGGATGGACGGTCGGATGATCTGCATGGTCCGCCCGCCGAGCAACGAACGCACCAGGTTCGGGATCACGCGAAGTTCACGACGTAGCGCGCGCGAGCGTCACAAGTCTGACGGCGGCGCCGCGGAGCTGTGGCAGATCCTGCGTCACCTCACCACGCGCCTGACGGTCAGCACGCCCATCCACACGACGCCGAGCGCGCCGACGCAGGCCGGGATGGCAAAGGCCAGCACGTCGTGACCGGTCGCGAGCATCGCGCCGACGAACACGCTCGAGCCGAGGTCGCCGAGGGCGTTCGCGCTGGCGAGCACGCCGAGGCCGAGGCTGCGGCGCTCGCGCGGCAAGAGCTCGGCGACGACCGCCTTCTCGAGCGTCTCCTGCACGGCGATGTACACGCCCGACAGCGCGATCGCGACGACGAGCCACGCGAGCGTGCCGCCCGCGACGGCGAGCATCGCGTTCGTCACGACGCCGAGCGCGTAGCCGCCGACGAGCACGCGCGACTTCGACGTCGCGTCGCCGAGCTTGCCGGCCGGGTACGCGGCGAGCGCGCTGACGAGGTTGTGCCCGGCGTAGAGGAGCACGGCGGTCGTGATCACGCCGCTCGCGCCGGTGTGCTCGCCGGCCGCGCTCGCCGCGAGGTAGATGAGGAACGTGCGCGAGAAGTCGCCGAGGCCGAACAGGAGCACGCCGCCGACGAACAGCCAGTACGCGCGCGGCAGCTTGCCGTCTCGCGCAACCGGCGCCGCGGCGGGCACGACGGGCGCGGCCGGCACCTCGCGATCGCGCGTCATCACGAAGATGAACGCGACCGACAGCGCCGACGGGATCAGGCTCCACAGGATCACGCTGTGGAATGCGAGGCCCATCCACACCAGGCCCGCCGCGACGAGCGGCCCGACGAACGCGCCGATCATGTCGGCGGTGCGCTCGAACCCGTACGCGCGCCCGAAGTGCGTCGCGCCGACCTCGTCGGCGAGCAGGAAGTCGCGCAGCGGCGAGCGGAAGCCGCGCCCGAACCACGCGAACGTGCGCAGCGTCGCGACGGCGGCGAACGCGTGGACGAGCGCGATCGCGCCGGTGCCGAGCGTCGTCAGCAGGTAGCCGGCCGTCGCCCACGGCCGCTTCTTCTTCACGCGGTGCCCGACGGCGCCGCCGGCGAGCTTGGACAGGCTGAACGCGAGGTCGGCCGCGCCCTCCATCGCGCCGAGCGCCGCCGGCCCCAGGCCGACGCTCGCGAGGTAGAGCGGCAGGACCGCCGTCACCATCTCGTGGCCGACGTCGGAGAAGAACGTGGCGAGCACGATCCCGACGACGGACCTCGTGACCCAGCTCGACGGCACGCGCCGTCGTATCACGCGCTCAGGGCGAGCAGTCGTTCGGCGCGGCCGGCTTGCAGATGCCCATGTTGTTGCAGAAGCCGTTCACGCCGGTGCTGTCGACGGGGCACGTCGTGTTGTCGCCGGGCGTGCACGCCGCCGTGCACACCGAGAAGCCCGCCATCCTGAACAGGTGGCAGTTGTTCGACATGCACTCCGCGTTCGCGGTGCAGACGTCGAACACCGCGCCGGTGCACTTCGGTCCGGCGGGCGCGTCGATCGCCGGCACGTCCGAGCTGCCGCCACCGCCGCCGCATGCCGCGACGAGGACCACCACGAGAGCAAGGCGCGTCATCGAACCATCGTAGGAGCGCATTCCCGCGCGCGCGTTACACGGCTGTCAAATGTGAGACAGCGCGATGTCGGCGCGCCTACGTTCAGTCGCCGACGCCGGTCGGGCACGAGTTGCCGCCGCCGCCGCCGCCACCACCACCGCCGCCTCCACCACCACCGCCGCCACCACCGCCGCCACCGACGTCCATCACGATGCCGGTCATCTGCATGCGGCTCAGCGTCGCCGAGCAGCCGTCCGCGACGGGCGCCTTCGTCGACGGCTCGACCTCGCCGAGCACGAGGTTCGTCACCGTCGCGGTGATCGACTGGCCGGCGGCGCCGACGGTCGTGACCGTCACCGTGCCGCTCTTCGCGAAGTACTCCTTGTTACCGGCCACGCCCTTGTCGCCGATGCCGCGTACGCACACGCCGCACGTGTCGTAGGAGGTCTCGGCGCCGGTGATCTGGTACGTGCCCGGCACGACCGGGCCCCCGTTGAACGACCCGAGCGTCTCCCACAGCTCGAGCTGGATGAAGTCCATCGGCTGGCCCGCGACGGGCACGACGACGCGGTACCACTTCTTGGTCCCCATCGAGCCGGGCTGGTTGCAGCGCTGCGCGGCCTGCGCGGTCACGTCGCCGGCGTCGGCGATGTTGTCGAGCGGACAGCTCGCCTGGGACGGCGGCGCATCCGGGGTGTCATCGCCGCCGCCACCACCGCCGTTGGGGTCGCCGGCGGTGCATCCTACAGCGACAAGGACCAGGGGGAGGGCGAGCACGTTGCGCATGGGCACGGGCACGAGCAAGCCACGTGCCCCGGCGCAACCTCCACGAGCCTGATGACACGCCGGTTACACGCCCCTCGGGGTCGGTGCGTGCGGTCCCAGGGTATGGGGGTGGCGACCCACAACGGGCTTCACCCGATCAGAGGAAACACGAGGATGCGGCCGGTCCGGCGCGCGGCGACGAACACGCGCGTCCCGTCGGTGGCGACGCCGCGCGGCTCCCACGGCCCCTCGGCGATCGTGCGCGTGCGGCCGTCGAGCCACAGCCTCCGGACCGAGCCGCGACGTCCAGGTTCGTCGAAGCACGTGAGGAGAACCGAGTCGGGGCCGCACGCGCAGATCGAATCGGGGCGGTCGACGTCGACGGCGAGGCGCGTGCGCGTGATGGCGCGGCCGGCGAACAGCTCGATGCGGAACACCGCGCGTTGCCGCGCGTCGGTGACCATGAGCAGCGAGCCGAGCTTCGCGATGCCGACCGGCTTGACGAACCCGTCGGCGATCGTCGTGACGAAGCCGTCGACGAGATCGATCTCGACGACGGCACCGGCGAACGGGCCGGACTTCGACTTCAGGTACTGCGTCGCGTACAGGACGTGCCCGTGCGGATCGTAGGTGACGCCGATCCGCCAGAACTGCGGGGGCAGCGTGTCGAGCGCCTCGGGCTCGCCGCCGTCGGGCTCGACGCGGAAGATCGCGCCGGCGCGCCCGTAGCCGAGGCGCGCCGCGTACAGCGTGCCGTACGGCGTGACCGCGAGGCCGCCGAGGCGGTTCGTCGACGTGACGCCGGCGCTGTCGATCGTCGCGATGCGGCGGTGGCGATCGCCGTCGACGCGCAGGATGCCGCCGCCGTGTCCGTCCGCGACGTACAGGGCGCGCGCGTGCGGGTCGTACGCCAGGCCGTTCGGATCCGCGTGGACGAGCACCGGCGCGAGCTCGCGATGGTCGGCGAGAGCGGAGGACAGGATCATCGCGAGCGAGTGATTGCGATCGCCGTGCCGCGCGCAACTCGCGTCGCGCCGACGACACCGCGATGACATCGTGAGAGGCGCGCTCCCCGATCGATGCGCGCGCGCCCCGACGGCGGCGCCGGCGTCACCCGCGTGTAACTACGGGTGCTCGAGCAGGCCGCTCAGCCAGCCGGTGAGCATCTTGCCGCCGGGCGGCTTGAACACGAGGCGCGTCGCGACCCCCGAGCCGACCTCCTCGCGCACGAACGCGGTGCCGTTCCAGCGCGCGAGCAGCGCCTGCCCCGACGACGACACGACGACGTTGCCGTCGTCGACGGCGAAGATCCCGCCGGTCTCCGCGCTGCCGACGGTGACCGCCGGGAGCTCCTGCCAGCCCGCGCCGCTGTTGCGCAGGACCTTCGCGCCCTGCGCCCGCGCGATCCACGCGGTGCCGTTCGCGCCGTGGATCGGCCCGAGGTCCGCCGTCGTCGTGATGCCGGGGTCGGGCGTCGCGACGCCGGGGTTCGCGCGGTCCCAGCGCAAAAACGTGCCGCCGCGCCCGACGATCCACACGTGGTCGGGGTCCGGGCCCCACGAGCCGTAGAGGTCGTTCGTGGTGCCGGTCGCGATCGGCTTCCACGTGCCGTTGCTGAGGAAGTACGCGACGCCGCGCGTGCCGACGGCGATCGCCTCGCCCGACGCGATGCCGTACACGTGGAGGAACGAGCGGTGATCGAGCCCGGCGGTCTCGAGCGGTGTGCGGTGCCACGCGGTGCCGTCGTGGTGCCAGCCGGTGAGGATGAACTGCGTGAGGTCGGGGGTGCGTTCGTCGCCGCCGCCGAACAGCTCGTCGACGCCGTTCGCGCGGACGCCGCCGAGGCGCTGGATGTTCGCGGGCATGCTCGTGAAGCCGGTGCCGTCCCAGTGCTCGACGCGGCCGCCGAACAGGAAGTACATGCTGTCCTCGGCGGAGCCCCACATGCCGAGGAGCCCGCGCATCCGCGGCTTCACCTCGCCGCTGAGGTCGCCGTTCTTCCTCGTGTACACGGCGCCCGCGTTGCCGACGAGCCACCACGTCCCGTCGACGATCGTGACCGAGTTGAACGGGGCGAGGCCGCCGTCCTGGTTGAAGTCGACGTCGATGCGCTCGAGCGCGGTGCCGTTCCAGTGCAGGAAGCCCTCGCCGGTGACCCACCACCACACGTCGTCGCGGGCGAAGTAGCCGGCCCCGAGGATCGTGCGCGACGACGCGTGCTGGAGCGGGGGTGTGTGCGTCGTCCACGTCGCGCCGTCCCAGTGCAGGAGCGCGCCGTCGGCGCCGCCGACCCACACGTCCTTCGTGACGCCGAGGTAGCTGCCGGCGATCGCGGAGCCGCTGTAGCTCTGCGTCCACGCCTGGCCGTCGAAGCGCAGGATGCCGGGCGGCAGCGTCGTCACGAACACCTCCTCGGCGGAGGTGCCCCAGATCGAGCCGACGAAGCAGCCGCACGGCGTGATGTTCTGCGCGACGCCCTGGTGCCAGCGCTTGATGCCCGCGTTGCCGGTGACCCACGCGTCGCCGTCGGGCGAGACCCAGATGCTGTTGAACTGGCCCGTGTCGCGGATCGTCCACGCCTGGCCGTCCCACTGCTGGAGCGTGGCGCCGAACACGAGCCACATGTTCGTCGGATCGAGGCCGCCGATCGCGGCGGGGAACTGGTTCGAGGCCAGCTGGCCGGCGGGCACCTGCGGCGTGTGGAAGCGCCACGTGTAGCCGTTCCACTGCATCACGGTGCCCTGGCGCGCGGTGAGCCAGAGGTTGTCGGGGGCGGTCGCGAACACGCGCACGTAGTCGTTGCCGTGCGGCGTCGGGTAGCGCCAGCACCAGTTGTCGGCGGTGCACGTGCCGGGGAGCGCGCGCAGCTCGACGAACGGGTCCTTGAACGGCAGCGGCGGTGCGTCGGGCCCGGGCCCGTCGGGATCCGCGGCGTCGGGATCGACGATCGGGGGCGCGCCATCGCTCGGCGCGGCGGGCCCGTCGGAGCCGGGCGTGTCGGGCCCGGCGGGCCCGTCGGGCGAGGCGCCGGGAGGTCGCCCGCAGGCGAGCAGCAGCGCTACGAATACAACCATGCGCGCGTGCATCGATCTGCGACGATAGAGAGTGCGACCGGTGCCCGTGTCTCAGCGCTGTAAACGCGTCACGTCGGCGATGTAGCGGCGCCCACCGTGGCGTCCAAGTGCCGCAGGACGCTCCGCTCCCGCGGGCGTGAAGCAGCGCGCGATACGCTCCTGCGGCGTGGAGATGGTGGCTTGTTACATTGGCCTGATTGATAGGCTGATGTGATCGAGCGCATTGATACTCGCATGTCCATTCAAACGTTGCTGTGGAGAGTAGGAGTCATATCTACATCTCTACTGGCCTGTGGCCAGCCTTCGGATGAGGAATCCGGAGGCCTCCGTCCCGCGGTGCAGTACGCCGTGACCGAGAACGGCGTGGTCGAGCAGGCGGTCGACATGACCAGCATCGCGATCGCCGAGCCGGAGTACGCGCCCGACTGGCGCGAGGTGCGGGCGCAGAACGGCACGCGCAGCGTCGAGCGTCACTTCCTGCCGCGGACGAACCCGCTCGACCTCAGCTTCTACAGCTTCGGCCGCGCAGGCCGCACGTTCCCGACGAAGACGACGCAGGTCGGCGTCGAGGTCGACGGGCTGTCGCCGTGGGTGAACGGCGACACGCTGCAGGTCGTCGCGCCCAACGTGGGCCTCTCGATCATGGGCCTGGATGCGCACTTCACCTACCCGGAGGTCGGTGCGACCGCGGTCGCGAACCGCACGGTCAACTGGCGGGCCGCGGAGTCGCCGCTGATCGACGCCGCGCGCGGCGACGTCACCACGTGGGTCGCGCAGATGTCGTTCTCGGTAGAGCAAGGTACCAGTACGTTGACGAGATCGGGAGTGGCACGAGGCTTTGTTGTCAGAGATGGTGAGTCCAGCACACTCTCTGCCACACTCCAGCCGGTCGCCCAGGACCGCCGGTTCGGGCTGCGCTGGCACGGCGACGAGTTCGCCGCGCTCGCGGCGCAGGCCGGCGCCGGCGTGCGCGCCGCCTCGCAGCCGCAGGTCACGGTGCAGGCGCTGCCGGCCGCGGTCGCGGGCGTGAACCAGTTCCACCGCAGCGCGTACGGTTACCTGCCGACGCTGGTGTCGGTCCTCGGCCTGACCGGGGATCAGTTCCGCGACCGCACGATCCCCTACGGCAACCCGTTCACCACCGCCGGGGCGCGCTGGACCGAGCTCGTCACGACGGTCTACGCGATGCCCGCGACGATCCGCGGGTTCGGCAGCATGACCGCGCGGGTCATGCAGGCGACGCCGCTCGCCGGCCGCACCGAGGTCGACCTCGCGCCGGTGCTGTCGCCGGTGCGCGACGTCCAGATCGACGGCCGCGCCGCCACCGAGCCGCTCGCCGGCGTCGGGACCACGCCGACGCTGACCTGGCTGGCGCCCGCCGTCGGCACGCCGACCGGCTACGAGGTCACCGTCTACGAGGCCGTCACCGTCGGCGACAGCCGCAGGATCAACAAGGTCGCGACGTTCTACACGCGCGGCACGAAGCTCGACGTGCCGGCGACGGTGCTCGACCGTAGTCCGGTGGTGTTCAACATCACCGCCGTGATGTCGCCGGGCCGCGACCGCGCGAAGACCCCGTTCCAGGGCTCGCTGCCGTTCGCCTCCACCGACTACCTCACGTCCGTCGTCGTGCCGTGACCACCCGAACACCTGATCTCCACCCAAGGACGAAAACGATGAAGCGATTGACCATCGTGTGTTTTGCACTGTGTGCGCTCCCCTCGAGCGCGTTCGCGACGCAGTACGACGCGAACGCGGATCGTGATGCGATGATCTTCGGGACCTCCGCCTTCGCGGACACCGGCAACGCCAGCGGCATGGGCCCGGGCCTGTTCGCGGGCGCCGACGGCAACCTGAGCATCAAGCGCTCGCTCGTGCACTTCGACCTCTCGTCGCTGAGCCCGAGCGTCACCGCGACCGCGGTCCACCTCGACCTGAAGCTCGGCCAGATCGCCGGCTCGGGCGGGGGCGGCGGCGGCGGCGGCGGTTGCGGGATGTTCTGCGACTACGACAACCGCCAGTTCTACCTGCTCCGCGTCACGCACGACTGGACCGAGGGCACCACCGGTTCGCCGACGAGCCCGAACATGTCGGGCACCGGGCAGGGCTGGAGCTATTCCACGTGCAACTGCAGCGACGTGAGCTGGGACTACTACTCGTACACGGCGGGCACGCCGCCGACCGGGAAGTGGACCACCGCCGGTAGCTCGCCGTACCAGGACGTCGACACGACGCCGGATGCGACGGCGACGTTCTCGACGCCGTACTCGCTCGGCATGACGCACACGTTCGACGGCGACAGCATGACCAACGCGAACATGCTCGCGACCGTGAACGCGTGGATCGACGGCGTCGGGAACGGCGGCGTCGCGAACTACGGCTGGGAGATCCGGTCGGTCTTCCTCGAGGACGACCAGGCGTCGTTCCTCGGGTGGTGGAGCAAGGACGTCTACATGACGTCGATGGCCCACTCGACGTTCGAGGGCCCGGTCCTGCGCGTCATCTACTGACGCGTCAGGATCTCGCCCGAGCGCCCGGCGACCCACCACGATCCGCCGGGGACCTTGAACGCGGCGACGTTGCCGAGCTCGTAGTTGCTGTCCTCGAGCACGACGGACCAGCCGTTCCACCGGATGATGCGGGTCGAGCTCACCGTGGCGAGGACGACGTCGTCGTCGGCGCCGGCGAACAGCGGACCGTCGGCGCCGAGGAGGTGCAGCTTCTCCCAGCCGGCCGGCGTGGTGTGCAGGAGCGTCGGGCTGCCGACGCCGTAGATCCACGTCGACGTCGCGGTGCCGCTGATCGGCCCGAGGTCGACGTTCGTCGAGAGCGTCGCGTCGCGCGTGGCGATCGTGGGGCGCGCGCGGTCCCACGTGAGGAGCGTGCCGCCGTCGCCGGTGATCATCGCGTGGTCGGCGTCGCGGCCCCACACGCCGCGCAGCGTGGCCGTCGTGCCGGTCGCGATCGGGACCCACGCGCCCTGCGTGTAGTGCAGCGCGAGGCCGCCGTTGCCGACGGCGATCGCCTCGCCGGGCCCGAGCGCCCACACGGCACGCAGGCCGGGCAGGTCGTACGTGGTCACGCTCGTCCCGTCGTAGCGCCAGCCCAGGCCGAACACCTCGTCGACGCCGTTCGTGCGCGTGCCGCTGAGCGCGAAGCTCGCCGGGCCGATCACCTTCATCGTCGTGCCGTCCCAGTGCCGCGTCTCGACGAGGTCCGCGAGGTACATGTTGTCGTCGGCGGTGCCCCACAGGGCCTTGACCTGGTTCGACGTGAAGAACTCCGGCACCAGGGGGGCCACGAGCTCGAAGTGGACCGCACCCTGGGCCGCCTTCCGGAACACGCGGCCGCGATCGCCGAGGAGCCACCACTCGCCGGCGATGATCCTGCCGCCGCGCGGCTCGACGTCGCCGTCGAACGTGTACGGGACGACCTTGATCGCGGTGCCGTCCCAGTGGAGGAGGCGCTTGCCGTTCGCGATCCAGTAGATGTCGTCGCTCGCGATCGCGTCGATCACGCCGATCGTGAGGTTCGGGCCGGTGAGCCCCGACGGCATCGTCGTGATCTGCGTGCCGTCCCAGTGCATGAAGTTGCCCGCCGAGCCGACGCCCCAGACGTCGTTGCGGAAGCCGACGAAGCCGCCGAACGCCTCCGGACCGTTGTGGATGTAGCGGAAGTCGTGGCCGTCGTAGTGGAGGATGCCGGCGGGCACCGTCGAGATGTACACGTCGTCGGCGGCGGTGCCCCACGCGCCGTTGAGGAAGCAGTTGCAGCCGGTGTCGAGCACGTCGAAGGTCTCGGCGCCGGGGCGCCAGCGCCGCACGATGCCGTTCGTCATCGGCGCCCAGATCTCGCCGTTCGGCGCCGCCCACACGCCGCGATAGGCCGGGTTGCCGCTCGCGGGGAGCGAGTCGCGCACGCGCCACGTGGCGCCGTTCCACTGCACGAGCGCGTGGCCGTAGTGCAACCACATGTCGTCGCGCTTGATCCCGGCGATGAAGAACGCGTTCTGCCACGGCGCATCACCGGGGAGGATCGGCGGCAGGTGCTGCTTCCACGTGTGCCCGTCCCACTGCCAGACGGTGTGCTGCTGGCCGACGATCCAGATGTTGTCGGGGCCCGAGCCGTAGACGTCGCGGATCGTGTTGACCGCCGGCGTCGGCCAGCGGAAGCACCAGCCGTCGGCGGAGCACGTGCCCGGCATCGCGCGCAGGGCCGCGAACGGATCGCCGAGCGGCTCGCCGGGGCCGTCGGGCGAGGGTGCGTCGGGGGCCGCTGGCCCGTCGGGATCGGGGCCGGCGTCGGGAGGGGTGCCGCAGGCGGCGACGACGGCCAGCAACCACACGGCGCGCATCGCGCGAGGATATCAAACTCGCCGTGCCGCCCGCGCAACACACGGATTCTGTA
This sequence comes from Deltaproteobacteria bacterium, assembly GCA_019637375.1. Classification (GTDB taxonomy): domain Bacteria; phylum Myxococcota_A; class Polyangia; order Haliangiales; family Haliangiaceae; genus JABFXX01. Next base: position 283,365 of record JAHBVW010000002.1, read on the forward strand.
CTCGTGTTTGGGATTACGTTTCGCGCGAGCGGCAGTCGCGAGCGTGTAACAAGCGTGGGTGTGCGGCGCCCCTCGGTCGCGCACGATCATGCGGCATGCGGCGCTGCTGGATCGTGGTGTGTGTCGCCGCCGCGTGCGGCGAGCCGTCGTCGCCCATCGAGGGCGACGGGCCGCCGCCCGCCGGCGCGAGGCTGGAGCTCGACCGCGCGAGCGCCGACTTCGGCGGCGTGGCGCTCGACGCGACGAGCGCGCAGCAGCTCACGCTGACCAACACCGGCGGCGCGGTCACCGGCGAGCTCGCGTTCGCGATCGGCGGGCCCGACGGTGCGATGTTCGCGGTCGACGCGTCGGCGTGCCCGCCGGCGCTCGAGCCCGGCGCCGCGTGCTCGCTCACCGTCGCACACACGGCGCGCCGGCTCGGCGACGTCGCCGCGGCCTTGACCGCGACGGGCTCGCCCGGCGGCACGGTGGTCGCGGCGCTCGCGGCGCGCGGCATCACCGGCAAGCTCGAGATCTCGCCGAGCGCGCAGGACCTCGGCACCGCCGCGGTCGGCGACGTCGGCGCGGACCTCATGTTCACGGTCACGAACACGGGCGCCGCGGAGTCGGGGCCGCTCGTCATCACCGCGAACGGCGCCGATCCCGTCGACTTCCAGCGCACCGCCGTCAACACGTGCAGCGGCCTCGGCTTCGGCAACCGCCTGCCGCCCGGCGGCACGTGCGTGTTCGCGATCCAGTTCCAGCCGTACACCCCCGGCGCGAAGACCGCGACGCTCGAGGTCACCGGGCTCCCCGGCGGCACCGCGATCGCGTCGGTGAGCGCCGTCGCCGTCGCGCGGGCCCGCGTCACGACCGTCCACACGCACCGCGACTTCGGCACGGTCGCGCTCGGCGACACCACGTCGGTCGACCTCGCGTTCGTCAACGAGGGCGGCCTCCCGATCGCCGCGAACCAGCTGATCCTCGGCGACGCGAGCTTCACCATCGACGCGAGCACGTGCGCGAACACGACGCTCGATCCGGGCGCGGGCTGCACCGCCACCGTGCGGTTCGCGCCGACCACGACGGGCGCGAAGTCGGCGACGCTCGCCGTCGGCGGCCTCCTCGTCACCGTCGGCGGCACGGCCACCCCAACCACGGCGCTCGCGATCGCCCCGACCGCGCACGACTTCACCTCCGCCGCCGCCGGCACGACCACGGCGCCGCACCGGTTCACGGTCACGAACCGCGGCACCTCCACCGCCGGCCCGCTCGCGACGCGGCTGCTCGGCCTCGTGGGCACGCAGTTCACGCCCGTCGCCGACGCGTGCGCGAACCGCCTCCTCGCGCCGTCGGCGAGCTGCACGATCGACGTCGCATTCGCGCCGGCCGGCCGCGCCGCCGCCGCGCAGCTCGTGGTGTCGACGCCGAGCCTGGCGTTCGTCACCGCCGGCCTCGCCGGCCACGGCCGGCGACCCGCGCACCTCGCGATCGCGCAGACGTCGAAGGACTTCGGCTCCGTCGTCGTCGGCGCCCCGACGCCCGCGTACGAGCTGACGATCGTCAACGACGGCGACGAGCCGTCGGGCATCCCCGCGCTCGCCACGACCGGCGCGTTCGCGGTCGACGCCTCGACGTGCACCGCCCCGCTCGCACCGGGCACGACGTGCGGCGCGAGGGTCCGGTTCACCCCGATGTTCCCGGGCGTCGCCACCGCCGAGCTGGCGGCCACCGCCGAGCCCGGCGGCACCGCCACGACGCCGCTCTCCGGCCAGGGCGTCGCGCACGCGCTCGGGCTCGAGGTGACGCCGTCGACGATCGAGTGGCGCCCGACGATGGTCGGCGACGCCGGCAACCTCGGCTTCGCGCGCACGCTGCGCCTCCGCAACACCGGCACGACGACGATCGACGGCATCAGCGCGGGCACGATCGGCCCCCAGCTCACCGAGTACAGCGCGCGCGGCAACCCGCCCTCCGGCACGTGCACGAAGCTCGTGCCCGGCGAGGCGTGCGACATCCTCGTCACGCTGCAGCCGCGCGCGGCGAACCGCCGGATCGCGTCGCTGCGCCTCGCCGCCGCCGGCCGCGGCGAGGTGCACGCCGGCCTCGCGGGCACCGGCTTTCGCCAGTGGGAGGTGTTCGCCGTCGACGACCGGCCCACGCCCGCGGTCGCCGAGTTCGGCGCGACGCCCGTGGACGCGCCGTTCTCGAACGAGATCCGCATCGCCGTCCGCAACAACTCGCGCATCGCGACGCCGGTCTCGCTCCAGGCCGACTACGGCACGCCGCCGCAGTTCGTCACCGTCGTCGGCCCGCCCTCCGGTGCGATCCCCGTCGGTGCCACGTTCACGATCCGCGTGCGGTTCAAGCCGACGAGCACCGGCGTCAAGACCGGCTCGATCAAGGTGCTCTCCGACATCATCGCCGACGCCCAGGCGGTGCAGCTCCTCACCGGCACCGGCGTCGCGCCGTGAAGCGGCTCGCCGGGCTCGCGGTCGTCCTCGCGGCGTGCGGGCCGGGCGCGCGCACGCACGACGCCGCGCTCCCCGAGCGCTGCGAGGACCGCGGCCTGCCGCCGACGACGATCTCCGGGATCGTGCTCGCGCCGAACCACACGCTGCCGCTGTACGGCGCGACGGTCTACATCCCCGCGAGCGAGCCCGGCCCGTTCACCGACGGCGTCGCGTGCTCGCGCTGCACCGACCCACCGCCCGGCGATGCCCTCGCGCGCGCGACCTCCGACGAGCTCGGCCGGTTCACGCTCGCCAACGCGCCCGCGGGTCGCGACGTGCCGATCGTGATCCAGCTCGGCAAGTGGCGGCGCCGCGCGACGCTGCCCGAGGTCGTGCCGTGCCGCGCCAACGAGGCGCCGGTGGAGCTCACCGCGCTGCCGCGCTCGCGCGCCGAGGGCGACCTCCCGCGCATCGCGATCGCGACCGGTGGCTGCGATGCGCTCGAGTGCCTGCTCCGCAAGCTCGGCGTCGCCGACGAGGAGTTCACGCCCGACTACGAGGACGGCCGCGTGCACCTGTACGCGAGCACCGGCGCCGATCACCTCGAGGGCCGCCCGCTCGCCGCGGCGCGCACGCTGTGGGCCGACCCCGACCGCCTGCGCCGCTACGACATCGCGATGTTCTCGTGCGAGTGCCGGCCGTTCGGCGACGACAAGACGCCGGAGATGGTCGCGAACGTGCGCGCGTTCGCCGACGCCGGCGGGCGCGTGTTCCTGTCGCACTACCACAACGTGTGGCTCGGGCGCGCGTGGCCCGGCGTCGCGTCGTGCCCCTCCGACGAGGTCACGTTCGCGAACGGCGTGATCGACGCGCAGGGTCACCCGAAGAGCGCGGCGTTCGCCGGCTGGATGGCCGCGATCGGCGCCGCGCCGAACAACTCGTTCCCGATCGAGGAGGGGCGGCAGACGTGCACCGGCCTCGACCCGGCGCGCGCCGAGCGCTGGATCCGCCTCGACGGCACGCCGTTCCCGCAGACGTTCCAGTTCACGACGCCGAACGACGCCGCCCCCGAGGCGCGCTGCGGCCGCGTCGTGTTCTCCGACGTGCACGTCGCGACCGGATCGCGATCGGCGCCCGAGACGCCGTTCCCGCTCGGGTGCGCGAGCGTCGCGCTCGCCCCGCAGGAGCAGGCGCTCGCGTTCCTGTTCTTCGACATCGCGAGCTGCGTCGGCCCGGTCCTGTGACCGGGCCTCGGCATCCGGGCTGACTCAGGGCAGCCGCTGGTAGATCTTCACGGCGTCGTCGACGCCGACGGTGATCCACGGCTCGGTCCCGACGGGGTGCTCGGGCTGCAGCGCGATCGCGCGCACGGACTTGCCGGCGAAGCCCGCCGGGATCCACGTCGTGCCGGCGTTGCTCGAGCGGAACAGGCCGGCGCTCGTCGCGGCGTACAGCCGGTTGCGGTCCGGGCACAGGTGCTCGAAGCCCGCCTGCGCCACGAACCGGCTGCAGTCGATCGCGATCGCGAACACCTCCGCGCCCGCGGGGATGCCGGAGTTGCTCTGCGACCAGGTCGCGCCGCCGTCGACGGTCTTGTAGATCTGGCCGCCGCCGCGCAGCGCCGCGTACGCGATCGTCGAGTGCCCGGTGACCATCTGCCCGGTCGCCGGGCACACGCGCGGGACCGCCGTCGTGAAGCTCGCCGGGTCCGGCGTCAGCGACCACACGCGCGCCTTGTCGGCCTCGGGGATGCCGTTGTCGAGGCGCGTGAACGCCGCGGGCGTGGCCGCGAAGAAGTTGCACGACCAGTAGATGCCGCCGCCCGTCGCCGCATCGCCGGTGGGCGTCTGGCCGAACACGGCGAACATGAGGTCGTTCGACGGCAGGCCGAACGAGCCCGTCGCGATCGACGTCACCGTGCCCGTCACGCCCGCGCCGATCGGGCTCGCCGGAGCCGTGCTCGTGAAGCCGCGCAGCGCGATCGCGCCGAGCGTCGGGTGCCAGCCGCCGACGACGTTGTTCGCGCCGCCCGCGCCGAGCCGCGCCGAGAATGCCTCGATCGCGACCGCCGGGGCGCCGGCGACGAATAGCGCCTGGCTGCTCCACGCGATCACCTGGCCGATCGTGTTCTCGAACAGGCTCGAGCGGAACCCGTTGTTGCCGGGCAGCGAGTTGTCGCTGAGGAACGCGGTCGAGCCGTTCTCGGGCTGGATCGAGACCGAGCGCCCGTGCCGGTTCGAGATGAAGCTCGTCGCGCCGCCGTTGGCATCCTGCCAGCCGATCTGCGTGAGCGGCAGGAGCCCGGCGGGCGACACCGACCGCGGCAGCTTCCACGCACCCTGGTCGGTCGTGCACGCGGCGACGCACACGTTGGAGCGGCACGCGCGCAGGCCGTCGAGGCAGACCTGGCCGCCGCCGTAGCCCGTGTTCGCGGTGAGGAAGCCGCCGTCGCACGCGCTCGCGTCGACGGCGTTGCACGTCGAGTTGCACGCCGGCGTCGGACTCGCCGAGCCGGCCGGGCAGGCGGCGCCGCGGAAGTCGTTGCCGTCGCACAGCTCGGTGCCGTCGACGATGCCGTTGCCGCACGTGCCGCAGCCGGTCGTGTCGAACGTGCACGCGCCCGGGTTGCCGGGCTGGACGCACGCGATCGTGCCGCTGTCGAAGCCCTCGCTCGTGCACGTGCCGCCGGCGAGTTGGTTGCGGTCGCACTGCTCGCCGGGCTCGACGATGTTGTTGCCGCACGTCGTGCACGCGGACGTCACGAACGTGCACGACGACGAGCACGACAGCGTGCCGGCGGTGAAGCCGAGCCCCGCGCAGGTCTGGCCGCGGAGGTCGCCGCCGTCGCACTGCTCGCTGCCCTGCGCCGCGCCGTCGCCGCACGCGCCGAGCGTGAACGGGTAGGTGACCGACGCGCTGTTCGCCGGCGTCGCGTCGTCGAACGCGGTCAGCGTGAACGTGTGCACGCCGGGCGCGAGCGGCGGGAACGTGACGCCGCTCGTGCACGGGTCGATGACCTCGCCCGTGTCCATCGCGCAGCGCGCGCGCACGCCGTCGGTGGTGAACGCGAAGGTCGGCGTGTTGTTGTTCGTCGGATCGGGTGGGCCGCTCGTGATCGTCACGGTCGGCGGCGTCGTGTCGACGGTGAACGTCGCGTCGAGCGTGCCCTGGTTCGTCGCGGCGTCGGTCGCCTTCACGTGGTACGTGTGCAGGCCGTCGGCGAGGTCGCTCGGCGAGCTGAAGCCGGCCGCGCCGTCGCACGGCACCGCCGCGCCCGTGTCGACCGCGCACGTCACCGTCACGCTGCTCGCGTCGGTGACCGAGAAGTGCAGCACCGGGCGCTTGTTCGACGGGCGCGCCGGGATCGCCGGCGGCTGCACCGCGATCGTCGGCGCGCGGGTGTCGACGGTGAACGCGCGCGTGCGCGTCGTCGTGTTGCCCGCGGTGTCGGAGGCGACCACCTCGAAGACGTGCGCGCCGTCGGCGAGGAGCGCGGTCGGCGCGAACGTGGCCGTGCACGGCACCGCCGGCGGGTTCGGCGCGGCGGCGTTCGTGATCCGGCACGTCACCGTGTTCGCGGCGGTCGCGGTGAAGGCGAACGTCGGCTGGGTCTCGCGCGTCGGCGTCGGGTCCTCGGGGCCGGCGGTGATCGTCAGCCCGGGCGGGGTGACGTCGACGGTGAACGTGCGGGTGTCGCTCGCGCACACCGGCACCGCCGTGCACGCGCGGACCTCGAACGTGTGCGCGGCCTCGCTCAGCGTCGCCGTCGTGAACGGGCTCGTGCACGCGGCGAACGCGCCGCCGTCGACGCGGCACTCGACCGTCGTCGCGGTCGGCCCGGCCACGAAGGCGAACGTCGGCGTGGCGTTGTTCGTGAACGCCGGGGGACCGGACGTGATCGCGATCGACGGTGCGGCGCTGTCGACCGTGAACGAGCGGGTCGCGCGGCCCGTGTTGCCGGCGGGATCCGTCGCGGTGACCTCGAACACGTGCGGGCCGCCGCCGAGCGTCGAGGTCGTGAACGGGCTCGTGCACGGCACGAACGCGCCGGCGTCGATGCGGCACTGGCCGACCGTGAGCCCCTCGTTGATCGTGAACGTGAACGTCGGCGTGGTGTCCTCGACGACGCCGGTCGGGCCGCCGGTGATCGTCACGACCGGCGCGACGGTGTCGACGGCGATCGCGCGCGAGTCGCTGCCCTGGTTGCCCGCCGCATCGGCGACGCGCACGGTGAACGCGTGGTTGCCGTCGGCGAGCGTGCCCGGCGCGAACGGGCTCGTGCACGGCGCGAACGCCGCGGCGTCGATGCGGCACTCGATCGTCGTCGGCGCGTCGGTCACGGTGAACGTCCACGCCGGCGTGTTGACGTTTGTCGGGCCGACCGGGCCGGACGTGATCGTCACCGTCGGCGCGATGGTGTCGACCGTGAACGACCGCGTCGCGGTGGCGGTGTTCGTCGCCGCGTCGGTCGCGCGCACCGCGAACGTGTGCGGGCCCTGGCCGAGCGTCGGCGTCGTGAACGGCGAGGTGCACGGTGCGAACGCACCCGTGTCGATCGCGCACGTGATCGCGGTGGCGTCGGCCGACACGGAGAAGGCGAACACCGGCGTCGCCGTGGCGGTCGCGCCCGACGGGCCCGAGGTGATCGTCACCGTCGGGGCGATCGTGTCGACGGTCCACGCGTAGCTGAGGTCCGTGTGTTGCGCCGCCGCATCCGTCGCGCGCAGCCGGAACGTCCGCAGGCCGTCGGCGAGCGGCGGCGTGGTGAACGGCGACGAGCACGCCGTGAACGTGGTGACGCCGTCGATCTGGCACGTGAACGTCGCGGTCGGGTCGGGCGAGCTGAACACGAACGTCGGGGTCGCGACGTTCGACGGGTTCGGCGGGCGCTGCGTCAGCAGCAGTACCGGACCGACGGTGTCGATCGTCCACCCGTGCGTCGCCGGCGTGCTGTCGACGTTGCCCGCGGCGTCGATCGCGCGCACCGCGAACGTGTGCGGCCCGTCCGGGCGCGTCACCGTCGCCGGCGAGGAGCACGGCGTGAAGCCGTTGCCGTCGATGGCGCACTCGAACGCCGCGCCGTCCGCCGCGGGCGAGGCGGCGAACGTGAAGGACGCGACCGCCGTCGTCTCGACGTCGCTCGGCGCGACGGTGATCACCGTATCGGGAGCGATCGTGTCGACGGTGAAGCTCGCGACCGCCGGTGCTCCGGCGACGCCGTCGCGGCTCGCCACGATCGCGAGCGCGTGCACGCCGTCGGTGACGTCGAACGCGTGCGGCGACGTGCACGCCGCCGGGGCGCCGCCGTCGAGCGCGCACGTGAACGTGGCCGACGCGTCGTCCGCGTGGAAGCGGACCTCGACGTGCGTCTGCGCCGACACCGCCGGCGGCCCGCCGTCGATCACCGTCGTCGGACCCGGGAGGTCGACGGGGCCGTTATCTCCACAGGCGGCGGCGGTAACGCAGATGACAGCGACGAGCGCACGCATGCCCCCACGATACGGGTGCCGCAATCCGCAGCGGTCTCACCCAGGTAAACGGCCCGCGCACGTTCGTGATGGGTCTTACGATGCGTGCGCCTGCGGTTTACATCGCTGAGATATGACCGTGCGGCCGGCTCGCGACAATGGCAGCCTCCGTGAGGCTCGCCGCGTGCGCCGTCGCGATGCTCGCCGGTGCGTGCTCGCCGCCGGGCCGGCCGCCCGCGGGTGGCGATGGCCCGCCGCCGATCGTCGTCGACGGTCCGCCCGACGCGTGGGTCGACGTGTGCAAGATCGGCCCCGACGACAACGCCGTCGGCGCGTGCGACCGGCGCGCGCCGCCCGGCAGCTTCGATCCCGTCGTGCAGTGGGCGTGGACCGGCCCGCCCGGGTTCACGCGCAGCATCATCACGCCGCTCGTCGCGAACCTCACCGACGACAACGGCGACGGCGCGATCGACCTGTGCGATACGCCCGACGTCGTCGTCGTGGCGAGTCCGCAGTCCGGACAGCCCGGATCGATCGGCCGCATCTTCGTCCTCGACGGCAAGTACGGCACGCTGCACTTCGAGATCCCCGTCGACGTCGACGGCACCGTCACGCCGGCGCTCGGCGACCTCGACCACGACGGCGTTCCGGAGATCGTCGCCGTCGATCCGATCGGGCGGATCGTGATCTTCGATCACACCGGCGCGCTCGTCCACGGCCCGGCGGGCGCGTGGAGCGGCAGCCGCGAGAACGCGGCGCTCGCGCTCGCCGACCTCGACCACGACGGCGAGGTCGAGATCCTCGGCGGCGTCACGGTGTTCGACGCGCGCGGCGAGGTGAAGTGGGCCGCGACGACCTCGGCGCCGTCGATGGCGACCACGGCCGCCGACCTCGACGGCGACGGCTACCTCGAGGTCGTGTTCGGCCACGCCGCGTACCGGCACGACGGCACGCTGTACTGGGACACCGGCCTCGCCCCCGGCTTCCCCGCGATCGCGAACCTCGACGACGACGAGGAGCCCGAGGTCCTGCTCACGAACCGCGACGGCGTGTCGCTGATCGATCACGACGGCCACGTGCAGTACCGCGACCGGCGCGCCGGCCCCGGCATCTGGGGCCTGAATGCGTGGATGCGCCCGGCGGCGATCCACGACTTCGACGGCGACGGCCGGGCCGACTTCGCGATGTGCACGCAGACGTACTTCCACGTGTTCTCCGCGCAGGCCGAGGTGAAGTGGAGCACGCCGGTCTCCGACAACACCGGCGTCGCGTCGAGCACCGCGTTCGACTTCCTCGGCGACGGCCGCGCCGAGGCCGTGTTCGCCGACGAGCAGCGCCTGTTCGTGTTCGGCGACACGGGCGCCATCCTGTACGAGCGGCCGCGCCCGAGCGGCACGCTCATCGAGTACCCGACGATCGCCGACGTCGACAACGACGGCTCCGCGGAGATCGTGATCGTCTCGAACACCTACCCGGGGCTGCCGCAGCAACCGACGGTGCAGGTCCTCCGCGACCGCGAGGACCGCTGGATCCAGGCGCGCCGGATCTGGAACCAGCACACCTACCACGTCACGAACGTGCGCGAGGACGGCACGATCCCGGCGCACGAGCCGCCGTCGTGGAAGCGGCTCAACACGTTCCGCACGAACGCGCAGATCAACGGCAGCGCCGTCTGCGATCCGGTGCGCTGAGCTCGCGCTACGGCGGGCGCGGCGCGATCATCACGATCGGCAGGTGATCGCTGACGTGGTCGCGGTAGCCGGGGATCGCGGCGTCGAGGCGCGGGATCTCGACGCGCGCGCCGGGCCAGCGCGCGGCGAGCGCGGCGGTGGTCGTGATGTGGTCGATGAACGTGCCGCCGAAGCCGAGGTACGTGAAGCCGCCGGCCTGCGCGAGCGGCTCGCTGCGCACGGTGTAGCGGTCGGGCGCGCCGAGCAGCGGCTGGAACACGCCGCGGCCCTCCGCGGACGTGACGTCCTCGTTGTAGTCGCCGGCGACGACGACCTCGTCCTCGCCGCCGCCGTCGACCTGCGTGCGCAGCATCCCGTCGAGCTGGCGGATCGCGGCGCGCCGGCGCTCGACGTCGCTCGGCTGGCCGCCGGCCTTCAGGTGCACGCCGATGAGGTCGAACTCGGCGCCGTCGGCGGTGACGGTCACCGCGAACGGGGGCCGCGGGAACGCGAACGGGTCGGTCACGAACAGGAGGCGCGGCGGGCTCAGCTGCACCTGCGACGCGCGGTAGATGACGCCGATCTTCTGGTACTCCGTCGCCGAGTAGCGGTGCTCCGACAGCACGCCCTCGTGCTCCGGCAGGCGCGCGAGGAGCTCGGCCCACGCGGTCTCGCTCGCGATCTCCTCGACGACGACGATGTCGAGGTCGAGGCTGCTGATCACGTCGGCGACGATCGCGGGGGTCGTCGTCGTCGCCGGGAAGTTCTCGATGTTCCACGCGCCGATCTCGAGCGTCGCCGGGCCGCCGACCGCGGGCACGAGGTCCGTGCGCGGGGGAGGGTACGGGTTCGCCGGATCCGCGTCGGGCGGATCGTAGTTGCGCGTCACCGTGCACGCCGCCGCGAGTGCGATCGCGATCACAGCCGGCGCCCGGTGCATGGCGCAGTAGACCACGTTCCGCGATCAGCGCGGATCGTCGAAGTACACGCCGCGCACCCAGCGCGCGCCGGCGAACGCGGTCCGTCCGTGCAGCATGCGGCGGTTGTCGTACAGGAGCGCGTCGCCCGGGCGGATGCGGAATGCGTAGTGGTGGCGCGGGTCGCGCAGCAGGCGCACGAAGCGATCGTGCGCGCGGTACCACGCGGTCATGCGCTCGAACGGCAACCGGTACGGCGCGACCGTGAAGTACGACGAGCGCACGCGGACGCGCCCGCCGCGGACCTCGACGATCGGCGCGATCACCTCGCGCTCGAACGCGCGCTGCCGGCGGTGGAAGCGCACCGGCGTCGCGGCGAGCAGGTCCGCCGCCTCCCCGTCGAGGCTCGCGAGGTAGCGGTACGCGGCCTCGCCGTCGGCGAGCGTCGTGTCGCCGCCGCGGTCCGCCGCGCGGATGCCCTGCAGGAGCTGGTAGCGCGGCGGCTCGTCGAGGAACGGCTGGTCGGTGTGCAGCTCGATCGCGGCGTCGGTGTAGCCGAGCTGATCCGTGTTCGCGTTCGTCGTGTTGTCGGTGCGCAGGTCCTCGATGCGCCCGAAGTGCGTCCCGACGAGGCCGAGGCCGCGGCCCTCGAGCGCCGCGATCCACGCCTCCGTCTCGCTCTCGGGCGACGCCGTCTCGCGGCGGACCAGGGCGGCACCGCGCTCGGCCACGCGCGCGAGCAGGTCGCCCGCGACGCTCGCCGGGCCGGCGCTCCCGTCGAGCTCGATCGCCGCGACGTCCGGCGGCGGCCGCGGCACGGCCGCGCGCTCGGCGGCGTACGCGTGCTGCGCGAGCCACGCGAGCGGATAGCGGCTGACGCGGCCGTCGTGCACCCACGTCACCCGCAGCGCGCCGTCGTCGATCGCGGCGTCGGCGACCGCGAGCTCGTCGGGGAGCTCGGCCGACTCGACGGTGCGCTCGCCCGTCGCCGGGTGGCGATCGACGTCGCAGTTGTGCCGCAGCCAGCGCAGGTGGAAGTCGGCGTGGTGGTCGGGCGCGACGACGCGCAGGTGGTCGTCGTGGAGCTCGACCCTCATCGCCGGCCCTGCCGGAAGAGGCCGCGGAACACGGTCGCCGTGCCGCGGATCCACGCGATCACGACGCCCGCCTGCTCGGTGGTGTGGCGGCCCCTTCCGGGATTCGAACCCGGCTCGCCGGTTTTGCAGACCGCTCCATCCCAGATGGCAAGGGACCAGAAGATGCGTTCGCGACGATGTCGGCGAGCGCCTGCGGTGCGAGGCGCTTCACCAGCACGAACGGACAGCCGCGGCTGTGCGCCGCGCGCCGCGCGATCGCGACCCCGGCGTGGCTGTTCGGGATCGTGATCGCGATGACGACGTCGGCGCGGCCGATCATGCGCGCCAGCGTCGTGGCGCGGTTGCCGCTCGTGTTGCCGTCGTGGTGCTCGACGACGATCCCGGCGGCGTCCCCGGCGGCTTCCCAGTCCCGCGTGGCTCGCGTGAGGCCTCCGACGATCGCGACTCGCATGACCACACCATCCGTTATAACGGACACGCGGTCAAGCGAGATTTCCGTTATAGCGGATGCTCAGCGGTCACACGCGTTCGCCGCCGCGGGCTTGCAGATCCCGCGCATGTTGCACTTGCCGTGGGCGCCGGTGCTGTCGACGGGACAGGTGGTGTCGTCGAACGGCGTGCAGCTCGCGGTGCAGACCTGGATCCCGTCCTGGCGGAACAGGTGGCAGTTCGCGGACATGCACTGCTCGTTCGCGGTGCACGGATCGAACGTCGCGCTCGTGCACGCGACCCCGAACTGCGAGGCGTCGGGGGTCGGCTCGTTCCCGGCCGTTCCCCCGCAGGCGGCCGCGAACAGCAGCGTGACAAGCGCGATCTTCGGCATGCGGGCGCGTGGAGCAAGCGATGTGCCCCGCGCAAGTCCGCCGGGCGCGACGACAGCGATGTAACACGCCGCGATCTGCGGGGATGCGCCTGGGGCCTGCGCTCTCCGATCGACGATCGGAGTGCGGCCGGCCGTCAGCCCACGGGGGCGCCGAGGTCGATCGGCGCGCCGTCGCTGGTGACGACGACGCCGCGGTAGCGCGCCACGCGGTCGAACGCGGCACGCGACTCGCGGACCGCGCGGTGGCCGACGTCGGGGTGGAGGTACACGCGCAGCTGGCGGACGCCGGCGTCGGCGAGCTGGAAGGGGAGGTGCGCGACGTCGTCGGTGCGCGGCGTCGGCGCGTCGAGCGACAGGTCGGCCACCGGCGAGCCGCGCCGCACGCGCACGCGCCAGCCGGTCGCCTGGAAGCCGCGCTGCCCCTGGAACGCGAAGCGCAGCTCGCGCGGCCCGGTCGCGCGCATCGCGGCCGCCTCGCGCAGCGCGCCGACGGCGACGCCGAAGTGCACCACCGCGTCGAGCCCGAGCGACGTCGAAGCCTTGTGGATGCTCGCGAGCTGCTGCTGGTTCCAGTTGCCGCCGGCGACGCGCAGGTTCGGGAACAGGTCGCGGCGCGGGTACCAGCTCGTGAGGCACGCGGCGCTCTCGATGTTCGGATAGGTCCCGGTCACGCCCTCGAGCGACGCCGACGCGCGCAGGCCGATGCGGCGCAGGAGCGGGAGGCGGCGCATCACCTCGCCGAGGTCGAGGCAGTCGTCGAGCAGCGTGAGCTCCTCGACGGTCGCCCACTCGGAGCGATCGAGCGACGCGGTGAGGGCACGCCCGGCGCGCGTCTCGATCGCGACGGGGAAGCCGCGCGCGAAGCGCGCCGTGCGCATCTCGATCAGCGGCAGCGCGCCGAGCCACATGTCGGCGTGGACCGCCGCGAGGCGGTCGCAGCGCGAGCGCGCCTTGCGATCCGCGGTGCCCGCGGCGAGCGCGAGCTGCAGCTGGATGAACTCGCCGCGCGGATCGTTCGCGACGTCGAGCGCGTCGGCGAGCACCGCGCGCCGCGCCAGGTCGCTCGGATCGGCGCCGACGTCCGCCCACAGCGCCGCGAGGTCGTCGCCGTCGCCGGTGCGCGCGCGCACCTCGTCGAGGAGCTTCGCATCCGTGGGTGCGGTCGGCGCGATCGCCGCGCATGCGGCGCGCGCGCCGTCGTACAGCTGCGTGAACGAGTACGTCCGGCCGGCGGACAGTGCGTCGAGGTGCGGAACGATCGAGGGTGTCGCGATGCGCCGGAGCACCGGCGCGATCGCCTCGTGCACGGCGAGGTCCGCCTTGCTGCGGAAGTGGCGCGCGCACGCGACGAGCCGGCGCGCGATGCGCGGATCGGGCGGGCGCTTCGCGAGCTCCGCGACGCGGTTGCACACGCGCAGCGCGGTCGTCCGCCACGGCACGTCGAGCAGGCGATCGACGTCGCCCGCGTCCCCCGTCGCCGCGAGCTCGTACCAGCGCCGCTCGTCGCTCCCCTCGAGGAGCAGCATCCCGCGCGGCCGCGCGACCGCGCGCCCGATCCGGACGATCGCGTCCTCGATCACCGCGTCGCGCGATCCGTCCCATGCGACCAGCAGTCGGTCCAGCAGCGAGACGCTCACGGCGGCGGAGCATCTCACGCGGCTCGCCGGCGTCGAGCGATGCGGGACGATTTGCCGTCGCCGCGCGCCTGCGCACGCGTGCACGTGCGCCCACCGCGCCGATCGCCTACCCGTTCACCTACCGGAACGATCGGTAACGTCGCGCATCAATTGTCGAGCGGGCGGATCTGGAGCTTGTCGGGCGTGCCGACCGTCGCGCTGTGGTCGATGACGAAGATGCGCTTCGCCGTCGGATCGAACGCGATGCCGCGCACCTGCTCGAACTCGCCTGCGAACAGCTCGGTCACGGTGCCCGCCTGCGTGACGCGGTGGATCGAGTTGCCGCCGCCGGTGAGGAGGTCGCCGTTGGGCATGATCGCGAGCATGTCGGCGCTCGGCACCGGCGCGACCTCGGTGACCGCGTTGCCGGGGATCGCGATCTTGAAGATCTTCTTCTGCGTCTGATCGGTGACGAACACGGCGTCGTTGGTCGCGACCAGGCCGACGAGCTTGCGGAAGCCGGCGTTCGTGGTCGTGCCCGCGATCTCCGTCTCGGTCGCCACGTCGCCGGCGAGCGCGATCGACGCCACGCCGCCGGCCTGCATCATCATGCCGGCGTTGATGAAGTAGGCGACGTAGAGCTGCGCGTTGCCGTCCTGCGACATGCCGATGCGGCGGCGCACCGGATCGAGCCCGGTCAGCGACGTCGCCGCCTGGCCGGGGATGAGCTTGAACACCGTGCCCTGCGTACCGAAGCCGAAGTTCGCGACGAGGATCGAGCCGTCCGCGCGCTTCACCATGTCGCCGAGGCTGATGCCGGCGGAGCCCGGCGGCAGCGCGCCGACGATCTCGACGTTGCCGGTGTCGGTGAACTTGAGGAGCTCGTCGGAGTTGTTGTCGGTGAGGAACAGCGTCGACGTCGCGTTGTCCCACAGGAGGCCGTTCGCGCCGCCGGTGAGGTCGAGCGTCTCGGGGCCGCGCCGCGCGCCCGGCGCGTCGATGTCGCGCGCGTCGATGTCGATCGGGGGGGCATCGATCGGCTTGGGCGCGGCGTCGATCGCCTTGTTGCCGTCGTCGCCGCACGCGGCGGCGAGCACCAGGGCGGTGAGCAGGATCTTGGTCATGGTTCCTGTCATCACACCGTTGTCGGCGATCGCGCCGATCGGCCACGCAACAGGTGCGTAACCCGCCCCCTACGGGTTTGTAGTGGCGGACACCAGCTCGAGGTCGCCGATCGCGTGCGCCGTGTCGTTCGCGACGCGCTGGGAGATCGCGGGGAGGTTGCCGGCCCAGCCGAACGCGCGCACCGAGCGCGGGTCGCGGAGGTTGATGTTGTCGATGGTGAGATCGAACGTCGGCGACACGTAGCGCTCGGTGAGCGTCGCCGGGTCGATGTTCGCGGCGGTCGCGAGCGCGCGCTCGAGGAACGTCGCGACGTGGCACGCGGCGCACTGCACGTCGACGGCGTCGTGCTTGTTCGGGTTCTGGATCCCCGCGAGCGCCTCGAGGACGAAGCGCTGCTCGTCGGGCGTCACCGTCGCGAACACGCCCGGGTTGAGCGCGAGCGAGAAGCCGGGCGGCGTGTCGCGCGACGGGCGCACGTGGTACACGCTGCCGCCGGCGACGAGCACGTGCTGCTGCGTCCTGCCGTCGAGGCGCGGGATGGCGATCGTGTGGAACGCGCCGTCGCGGAGCTCGAAGCCGCCCATGCGCCACGCGAACGCGGCCGACAGCGCGTCCTGGCCGATCACCGTGACCTTCAGCAGCTGCTCGGCGCCGGCGTACGCGAGCACGAGCGCGCGCAAGCGCTCCCTGTAGGCCGGGTCCGCGACGCCGGTGTTGACGCCGAGCGGCGCGGTGACCGGCACGTCCTGCAGCGCGGCGAGCGCGCGCAGCTCGTCGACGACGGCCGGCATGTCGGCGGCGGGGATCGCGTAGAACGCGTGCAGCGCGATGTCGTGCGCGAACGTCTCGCCGTTGCGCAGGAACAGGGGCTGGAGGACGAGGCGCAGCCGGCCGTCGGTGCTGGGCGGGCACGCTCCGATCTGATCGCGCGCGCACGCATCGACGCGGACGGCGACGATCTGGAAGTCGCGGTACGCGACGGCGGCACCGTTCTTCGGCGCGATGTTGTTCGCGAACACGATCGACGCGACCAGGTTCTCGCGCACGAGCCCCTCGACCGTCGCGATCACCGGCGCCGCGGGGTCCTCCGGCAGCGGCAGCAGGAACGACACGTCGTTCAGGCCGAGCGCGCGGGGCGGCTCCTCGACCGGCGCCGGCGCCGCGTTGCATCCGACGGCCGCGAGCACGGCCAGGCGCCACATCTTGGTATCGTGCGCCGCGGCGCGACATGGCGAGATGACATCGCGGTGAAACGTCCCCGCGCGAAACGCAACGCCGCCTACGTTGCGTGTTGGGCCGTCAGCGCGGGCCGTCGTCGCGGTGCTTGCGCTCCACCGGCGCGACCGAGCGGATGACGAGCCCGATGCCGCCGACGAGGCACGTCAGCATGACGAGCGTGTTGAACAGCGACGTCTGCCGGAAGTGGATGTCGAGGTTCGCGATGATCCCGACGACGATCAACAGCGCCCCGACCCCGGTGAGCAGCCGCCCGACGAGCGAGCCGCCGTTCACGAACATGATGCCGATGCCGATCAACATCGGGATGAGCGTGATCCCGAAGCTCGTCCCCTGCCCGCCGATGCTCCACCGCCAGTAGCTCCCACTCGTGACCTGGACCTGGTTGAAGAGGAGATACCCGCCGATCGCGAACATCACGATCCCGAGCATGAAGGTGCGAAGTCCGCCCGGCGTGCCCCCGACGTTACGGATGTCCAACGTGGCCCTCCAGCGACAGGTGGACCTCCAACATGCGTCGCCTCCCGGTTCTTCGCAAGGGTTCCCGTCAGTCGTCGTCGACCTTGATGTCGTCGTCGTCGGACGCCTTCTTCTTCTTCGCCTTCTTCTTCGCCGGCTTCTCGTCGGGCTCGTCGTCGACGACGGGCTTCTTCTTTTTCTTCTTCGGGGTCTCGTCGGGCTCGTCGTCGAGCTTGTCGGCCTTCTTGAGCTTCTTCTTCTTCGGCTTCGTGTCGGCCTCGTCGTCGTCGACGACGGGCTTCTTCTTTTTCTTCGGCTTCGTGTCGGCCTCGTCGTCGTCGACGACGGGCTTCTTCTTTTTCTTCTTCGGGGTCTCGTCGGGCTCGTCGTCGAGCTCGGCCTTCTTGAGCTTCTTCTTCTTCGGCTTTCCGTCCGCGTCGTCGTCCTCGACGACGGCCTTCGGCTTTTTCTTCTTCTTCGGCGGCTCGGCCGCGACCTCGTCCTCGGTCTTCTTGTTCTTCTTCTTCGGCGCCGCTTCGGTCTTCTTCTTCGGGGTCTCCTCGACGACGGGCTCGGCCTTCTTCACCTTCTTCTTGGTCTCCTCGACGACAGGCTCGGCCTTCTTGCTCTTCTTCTTCGGGGCCTCGACCGCGACCTCGTCGACCTTCTTGCTCTTCTTCTTCGGGGCCTCCTCGACCACCGGCTCGGCCTTCTTCTTCGGCTTCTCGGACTTCTCCTCCGTGGCCTTCGCGACGACGGGCGGGGGCTCCTTCGGCTCGGGCGCCTTCGGCGGGAGGATCTTCTTCCACGGGGCGCCGGCGCCGGGGGCGTCGATCGCGAGCGACTCGTGCAGGGCGATCAGCTTCCAGGTCGTGCCGGCCTTCGCGAAGATCGCGAAGGCGCGCAGCGGGAGCGGATCCATGCCGTCGGAGACGCGCGTGATCGCGGCGCTGACCCAGGCGAGCTCGCCGTCGACGGTGACGGCGGCGGCGATCTCGCCCGAGGCGGCGGCGCGCGTCCTCGCGTCGATCCGCTTCTGCCACAGCTTCGTCACGTCCTTGCCGCCGCGCGCGACCTCCCCGGCCTCGGGGCCGACGACCAGCGCGTTCTCCGCATCCATCAGGTCGTCGCCCCACACCTGCGGGTCGAGCAGGCCCTTCGTGAACTTGTCGACGGCGCCCTTCAGCGGCGGGCCGTGCGGCGACTCGACCATGCGCGCCTTCATCGCGGCCGCCGGCGGGACCACGCCGTCGCGCGCGAGCTCCAGCTTCACCGCGTCGTGCGCCGGCATGCGCGCGAGCGCGACCGTCTCGACGCTCCACAGGTCGTCGTAGCTCGTGAGGATCGCGGTGAGCGCCATCGGCCCGCCGTCGGTGGTGACGACGTCGAACATCCACGCGGAGCGGCCGCCCGGCGAGGCGACGACGCGCAGCGACCCCGAGCGCATCGGGGTCTTCTTCTTTGCGCGCGGATCGATCAGGTCCTGGAGCGCGACCAGCGCATCGGCGCGCGTGCCGAACGCGTCGAGCTTGCGCGGCCCGAGCACGACGAGCCGATCCGACAGCAGCGTGAACAGCCCGTCCTTCGTGTCGCCGCGCCCGATCGTCTCGTACACCTCGCCGACCAGCCCCGACGCGTCCTTCTGCGCCTTCTTCTCGTCGACGGGCGGGCCGAGCTTCTGCGCCGGGAGCGCCTTCGTCGCCGGCTTCGCGCCGCCGCACGCCGCGATCGCCGCGACGACGACCAGCCCGGCCAGCGCGCGCATGCCTACCGCGACGCCAGGCGCTTGACGCTCGGCAACAGGATGCCGGGCTTGGTCCGGTCGTCGTTCGCCGCCGACATCGCCGCCACGGCGGCGAGCGTGATGCCGGGCTTCGTCAGGTCGTCCTGCGCCGGTGCGGGCGCGGCCGTGACGGTCGTCTTCGTGCGCTCGTCGTCGGGCATCGACGCGGGCATCGACGGGGGCATCGACGGGGTCGGCGACGGGGGCAGCGCGCTCTTCACCGCCTTCACCGCCGCCAGCCGGCGCGCCGCGACCACGGGCTCGAGCTTCTGCGGCGCCGCCGCGGCGCGCGCGATCGACGGCAGCTTCGGCACGGGGATCACCGTCGCCGGCGTCGCACGGTTCACCGGCACGACCGCCGCCTGCTGGTGCGGCGTCGCCTTGGGCACCGCGTTCATCCGCGCCAGCTCGCGCGTCGGCGAGCTGTAGTCGTTGTAGTCGATGTTCCCGAGCGCGGCCGACACCGCCGGCATCTGCGCCGTCCGCGCCGGCTCGCGCACCGCCGGCTTCGGCGGGTCGATCAGCATCGAGCGGTTCGGCCCCTCGGACGCCGGGGGCGGGGGCGGGACCGTGTGCGCGCGCGTCGTGCGCGGCTGCATCGCCGGCGCGGCCGCCTCGGCGTCGTCGGCCGCCGCGCGAGCCCTCGCGATCGCGATGGTCCATTCCCAATCATCCTCCGGCTCCTCCGCCGGTGCCACCTCCACCGACGCCGGCGCCGCGGGCGCCGCGGGCACCGACGGCGGCTCGACCACGACGGGAGGGGCCGGCGGCACCACGCGCGCCGCCGGCGTCAGCGCCGGGATCGGCAGCGCCGTCGCGGTCACCGCGGCCACGCGCACCGGCGGGAGCGGCGGCGGCGCGCTGGCGACTCGGGCAGCCACGGCTGTGGCCGGCGCCGGCCGAGCAGGTGCCCACCGCGTCAGCTCGGCGGGCGCCAGGTCGGCGTCCTCCCAGCCCACGATCCGCCCTCCGCCACCGTCGTCGAGCACGTCGGGACGTACCGACATGATTCGACCTTCTGGCGTCAGGACGAGCCCGTAGCGCGAGAGCTTCACGAAGCCCCACCGCTTCAGCAGGTTCGAGAGGGCCGGCATGCGCTGGGGTGACTGCACCCACCACGCCAAACCCTATGGCCGGTCGAGTGGCCGATCGCCCGCGCAAGCTCGCGGGACCGCGTCGTGTGCAGGCGCCGTACGACACCGCGACCGCCCCGACGAGGTGGGGCCACTCCTCCCCCGAACAGCTGACCTCAGCGGCCTTCGTACCGCGGCGGCCGACCCTCGGCGAACGCCGCCAGGCCCTCGTCGCGGTCGAAGCTGAACAGCGTCACGTCGTAGCAGTGCCGCTCGAGGTCGAGCGCCTCCTGCATCGGCTTGCCGTAACCGCCCTCGATCGCCGCCTTCGCCTGCGAGACCGACATCGGCGCGCACCCGTCGAGCTCGGCGAGGAGCGCGTCGATTGCGGCGCCCAGCTGGTCGCGCGGCACCACCTGCGTGACCAGCCCGATCTCGAGCGCCCGCGCCGCGCCGAGCTTGCGCCCGAGCATGATCATCTCCTTCGCGCGCGCCTCGCCGATCAGGCGCGGGAGCCGCTGCGTCCCGCCGGCGCCCGGCATGATCCCGAGCCGCACCTCGGTCAGCGCGAGCTCCGACCCCTCGACGAGGATCCGGAAGTCGCACGCGAGCGCGAGCTCGAGCCCGCCGCCGTACGCCGAGCCGTTCATCGCGCAGATCGTCGGCTTGCGCAGGTCGCCCCACATCGTGATCGCCGCCGCGATCGCGTTGATGTACGAGCTAGACTCGCCGGCCGGGATGCCCTTGCGCTCCTTCAGGTCGGCGCCCGCGCAGAACACCTTGTCGCCGGCGCCGGTGAGCACGAACGCGCGCACGTCGGCGTCCTGATCGAGCTCGGTCAGCACCTCGGCCATGTGGAGGTTGAGGTCGCGCGACAGCGCGTTCCGCACCTGCGGACGGTTGAGCGTCACCCACGCGACGTGACCCCGCTTCTCGACGATCAGATCCGACATGCGCCGGACGCTATCACTTCGCGACGGTCACGTGGTCGACAGCTCGGCGCGGCGGCGCGCGCGCGCCTGCTTGCCGAGGTGCGCCTTCAGATACTTCGACGGCAGCTCGTGCCCGACGAACGTCGCGGCGGTGCGCGACGCCTCGGTGAGCTTGTCGAGATCGATCCCGGTGTGGATGTTCATCGCGTGCAGCATCGCGACGACGTCCTCGGTCGCGAGGTTCCCCGACGCGCCGGGCGCGTACGGGCAGCCGCCGAGCCCGCCCGCCGCCGAGTCGATCGTCGTGATGCCCATCGTCAGCGCGACGAGGCAGTTCGCGAGCGCCGTCCCCTGCGTGTCGTGGAAGTGCACCGCGATCGCCTCGGGCGGATGCACCGCGAGCACGCGCGCCAGCACGCCCTCGACCTGCTGCGGGTTCGCGACGCCGATCGTGTCGCCGAGCGAGATCTGGTAGACGCCCATGTCGCGCAGCTGCCCGGTGAGCTGCACCGCGCGCTCGGGGTCGACGTCGCCCTCGTAGGGGCAGCCGTACACCGTCGACACGTACGCGCGCACCGGGACGCCGGCCGCGCGCGCGTGCGGGATGACCTCGTCGAACGCGCGCAGCGTGTCGGCGATCGTCTTGTTGACGTTCTTCTTGTTGTGCGTCTCGGAGGCCGACAGGAACACGGCGACCTCCTTCATCCCGGCGGCGAGCGCCGTCTCGAGCCCGCGCCGGTTCGGGACCAGCGCGCTCATGCGCACCCCCGCCGGCCGCGCGACGCCGCGCGAGACCTCGGCGCCGTCGGCGAGCTGCGGGATCCACTTCGGCGACACGAAGCTCGTGATCTCGATGTCGCGGATGCCCGACGCGACGAGCGCGTCGATGAACCGGATCTTGTCGGCGGTCGGGACCTGGCGCGCCTCGTTCTGCAGGCCGTCGCGAGGCCCGACCTCGTAGATCGTGACGTGCTGGGGGAGCTTCACGGCGCGCTCACTTCACCATAGTGCGCGACCAGCTCCGCGACCAGCGCGGGCGTGAACGCCTCGAGCGAGTCGATCACCCGGTGCGCGCCCGACTGGTCCCAGCCCCCGAAGTTGCCCGCGCGCACCGCCACGACGATGCACCCGGCCGCGCGCCCGGCCTGGATCCCCGCGTGCGAGTCCTCGACGACGACGCACTCCGACGGCGCCAGCCCGAGGTGCGCCATCGCGGCCTGGTACCCCTCCGGCGACGGCTTGCTCGACCCGACGTCCTCGGCCGCCACGATCACGTCGAACGCGGCGTCCTCGCCGATGTGCGGCAGCAGCTGGAGCGCCTCGACGCGCGCGCTCCCCGTGACCAGGGCCCGCCTGAACGGCCGGGTCCACCCGAGCGCGCCCCGCGCCCCGGGCAGGACGTTCACCCCGACCTCGGCGAGCACCTCGTGCCGGAGCTCGGCGGTGCGCGCGATGATCTCGTCGCGCGTCGCCGTCAGCTGCGGATAGCGCCGCGTGAGGTTGTCGTAGATCGCGACCCACGAGCGCCCGATCACGTAGTCGCGATCCGCCTGCTCGATCGCGATCCCGTGGTCGCACAGGAGCGCGCGGGCGAGCGCCTCGCCTGACTCGCGCTCCGAATCGACCAGCGTCCCGTCGAGGTCGAACAGGTAACCCCGGATCGCCATGAGATGGGGCGACCCTAACACGCCTGCCGGCGCTAGAAGTCGACCCAGCGGCCGCCGTCGCAGGCCCAGTTGCCCATGCTGGTGTCGTCGACGAACTGGCCGAACGCGACGCACATCTCGAAGCCGAAGCCGAGCGAGCGGCCGGTGTCGTTGTTCCAGTTGCACTCGACGTCGACCTTGTCGCCGGCCGACAGGATCATCGGCTGGCCCGGGTCGCGGCGGTTCTCGGGCGGGTGGAACGTGAACGACGGGTCCCACGTCGTGTCGAACATGCGCATGGTCTCGCCGCGCGTGGTGACGTCGACCTTGATGTTCGTGCCCCAGCGGTGCATGTGCGGCGCGAAGTACCAGAGCTTGAGCTCGCGATCGACCGTGCACGAGGTCGTGAACTTCGAGACGCCCGTCGGCACGTCGATCGACGTGTCGAGGAACGCCGTGTTGCCCGACGGGATGTAGTTGCCCGGCTCGGCGAACGTCACCGCGACGGCGGTCTGGCCGCGCAGCACCTGGTCCGACGAGTTCAGGTAGTGGTGGTTCACGACCAGCTGCGCGCCGGCGGGGATGCGGTAGACGAGGTTGCCGGGCGCCTCGTTGAGGACGCCGTTGCCGCCGTTGCCCGCGAGGAAGCGGAAGCTCGCCATGTCCGTGTCGGTGCACACGCGCTGCGTGCCCGCCGGCTGCTTGTCGAGCGTGTAGTAGAGGATCGCGTGGTGACCGGGCGGCTCGACCTGGTACGCGAGCGTCGAGCGCACGTCGGTCTGCTGGCCGACGATCGCGTCGGTCCACGTGCAGATCTCGTTGTCGGTGCCGGGCTGGATGTCCTCGACGACCGGCGTGATGACGCGCAGGCCGTTCGCGGGCTCGTCGGGGACCGTGAGGTCCGGAAGGATCTCGGGCCCGTCGTTGCCGTCCGTGCCGCAGCCGACCAGCAAGAGTCCCACCAAGGCGCTTCGCTTCATCGTTGTCATCGTCGTCGTCATCGTTGTCATCCGGGTTCAGGGTCCGAGACAAACCGAGGGCGTGCAGCCGCACTGGCCGCCGCCGTTGCACGTGCACTCCGTCGCGGTCCCGCATTGATCTGGGGGGCCGTTCATCTGGCACGTCTTCGTACAGAAGTGGGTGTTGGGGTCGCCGAGGCTCGAGCACAGCGGTGCGTTCGCGGTGCCGCTGCAGTCCGACAGCGAGGCGCAGAACTTGCCGATGCCGAGCTCGTTGCCGAGGTCGCCGGGCACACCGCAGTCGGACTCGAACGCGTCGGCGGTGGGTGCGGCGTCGATCGCCTTCGAGTCACCGCTGTCGCCGCATCCGGAAATGAAAGTGAACGCCGCTACGAGCGCGAGAACGAGGATAGTTCGCTGGGTCATGCTGCCCCTCACAGCGCGCGCACTGTCACCTGCGCGATCGGCGATCGTCAATGTAGAAACCGTTACGTCTCGCGAGAATGAGCAGGGTCGGGAGGCGCGCGTACACGATTCGCGCGCGCGCGTGCACACCGTGGCCGGGCGGCGTAACCAATCGCGCAAGGGGCGCCACCCACGGCGTGTCATGCTGCCGATGGTGAATACGTGTCGCGCCGCGTTGCTCGCGCTCCTGTCGCTGCTGCTCGTCACCGCGTGCACGCGCCACAACCGGGCCGCCGTCTCGCTCTACGAGGCCGGTGACTACGCGGGTGCGGCGCGCGCCGCCGACGACGGCCTCGGCAGGCACCCGCGCGACGAGGGGCTGTGGCAGATGCGCATCCGCGCCGCGCTCGCGCTCGGCGACGGCGAGGGCGTCGCGACGGCGTACCGCGCGTACCGCGAGACGCGCAGCAGCGACGACCGGGCGCTGCTCCGCGACCTCGTCGTCGCGACGCTGCGGCAGGCGCTCGCGTCGCCGGCGGCGAAGATCCGGATCGCGGCGATCGAGTCGGTCGCCGAGGCGGAGCTGCAGGTGCTCGCCGAGCAGGTCGCCGAGCGCATGGGCGACACCGACGACCGCGTCGCGGCGGCGGCGGCGGTCGCCGTCCTGCGCGGCTTCCCGCAGGCGCCGCAGGTGGCGGCCGACATGCTGCGCTCCGACGACGCCGAGGCGCGGCGGATCGCCGTCGAGGGCATCGGCAAGAAGGTGGGCGCGCTCGCGCTCGTCGACCTCCGGCGCGCGGTCGAGGACCGCGATGCGCGCGTGCGGCGCGCGGCGCTGCGCTGGATCGGGCAGCTCAAGGACTCGGAGTCGGTCGAGGTGGTGTCGGAGCGGCTGCGCAAGGACCCCGACGAGAGCGTGCGCGGTGCGGCGGCGCTCGCGCTCGCGCGCATCGGGCAGGGCGATCTGCTCGCGTACGCGCAGCAGGCGCTCGGCGATCCGGCGGCGACCGTCAAGCTCGGCGCGATCGAGCTCGCGATCGCGGCGCGCCGCCCCGAGCTGCTCGCGGCGCTCGTCGAGGATGCGGACCCGATGATCGCGGCGGAGGCGTCGTTCTCGGCGGGCCGCGGCGAGCTCGCGGCGAAGGCCGTCGAGCGGGCGAGCGCGTCGACGACGTGGACCGTGCGCGCGGGCGCCGTCAACATCGCCGCGCGCGCGCTCGGCAAGGCGGCCGCGATCCCGCTCGCGAAGAAGCTCCTCGCGGACCCGGCGGTCGGCGTGCGGTTCGCCGCGGCGCGCATGCTCGCGCAGGCCGGCGAGCGCGACGCCGCGATCCCGGTGTTCGTCGCCGAGCTCCACGGCGACGGCGAGATCCGCGCGGCCACCGAGCTCGCCGACCTCGGCGACGCCCGCGGCCTCGCCGCCCTCGCGGCCGCGACGCGCGACGACGGCCACCGCATCGCGGATCAGCGCGCGGCGGCCGTGTCCGCGCACCGGACGGTCCGCAAGATCACGCCGGGCCTCGTCGCGGCGCTCGCGGATCCGAACGGCGTCGTGCGCGTCGAGGCGGCCTCCGCGATCGCGTACCTCACACGCACTCGCTAGCTAGCGGGCCCGGCCACACCTCGAGGTGGCTTCGCCGCCGAGCTCAGCGGTCGTGAACGATCCGCGCTAGGATCGGTGGATGAGATGGATGTGGGTGGTCGCGTTCGCGGTCGCGCTGGCGCCGGCCGCGGCGCGGGCGGATGACAAGGCCAAGCTCGCCGGCGAATTCTCGGCGAAGCTGACGATCGACGAGCAGCCGGGCGGCAAGCACTTTCAGGGCGTGTGGCTGCAGACGGAGCTGCGCAGCCTGCCCAGGCCGGGCGAGATCGATCGCTCGAGCTTCGTGATCGACTACCGCGCGCGCGAGGTCTGGCGCGGCTTCGAGGGCGAGCGCGTCGTCGCGCGCGGCACCTGCTATCACCCGTCGGGTCAGGCGATCGCGGGCGTGCACTTCGAGCTCGAGCGGCTGCGGTTCGCGGGCAAGCCGAGCGGCGTCGCGCCGTTCCTCGAGGTCGGGCCGCAGGTGATGCTCGCCGGCGAGCTCGCCGCGCCCGCCGGTGGGAAGGACCTCGTGTTCCGGTCGGGCTCGACGATCTACGGGATCGCGGGGAGCTCG
Organism: Deltaproteobacteria bacterium; assembly: GCA_019637375.1. Lineage (GTDB taxonomy): Bacteria > Myxococcota_A > Polyangia > Haliangiales > Haliangiaceae > JABFXX01. Next base: position 309,165 of record JAHBVW010000002.1, read on the forward strand.
GTGGAGCGGCCGCTCGCGGCGGGGAAGGTCACGGTCAACGCGCGCACCGTCGTGATCAACCCGAAGGTCGTGACGGCGACGGCGAAGGAGCACATCTGGGTGCTCGGGGTGTACGAGCGCGCGCCCGAGCCCGACAAGTCGCGCGCGTACTATCGCTGCAAATAGGTCCACACGTCGTCGATGCGGTACGCGTACGGGCTGTAGCTGAACGCGTGGCCGCGCGTCGCGCGGATCGGCAGGTCGAGCGCGACGAGCGCCGCGTGGATCGCGCTGCGGTTCGAGTGGATCGACGGCGACACCGGGATCCAGACGCCGGCGAGGCCGGCGGCGCGCGCGAGCTCGGCGGTGCGGTCGAGGAGCGCGGACAGGAGCGCCTCGGCCTCGACGCGCTCGAGGAGCGCGACGGTCGGGTTGATGCCGGGGAGCGCGAGGTAGCGCGCGCCGTCCTCCTCGACGACGAGCAGGTGCACGCTGCCGGCGCAGGTGCCGTCGAGCCACAGCGCGAGGTGCAAGAAGCCGGGCTGCTTCCACAGCTCGAGGTCGGTCGCGACGCACACACCGGCGGTGAGGCCGATCGGCGCGTGGACGCCGCGCTTGGTGACCTCGGTCTCGAGCACGAGCGTGCTCGCGGAGGCGCGGTAGACGAGCGCGCGCGCGAGCGCGGCGGTCATCTCGGCGAGCTCCTGCCCGACGAGGTCGGCGTGGATGCGGCCGAGCTCCTTGCCGGGCTCGACCTCGATCGCGCGCGCGGGGAGCGCGGCGAGCGCGGCGCGCAGGTCGGGTGCGGCGCGGAGGTGCGCGACGGCGTCGGCGGGGAGCTCGAACGCGGCGAGCTGGCCCGCGAGGCGCGCGGCGACGTCGGTGCCGGCGGGCGCGTCGAGCGTGCGCGCGATCGCCTTCACGAGGCCGGGGCCGATGCGCGGCGCGGGCGCGAGGCGCGTGCGGACGAGGCGGTCGGCGCGCTCGGGGTCGGCGACGCGGGCGGCGAGCGTCACCTGCTCGACGAGCTCGGCGAGCGTGTCGGCGGCGAGCGCGCGGATCGCGCGGAGCTGCGACGGCGAGTCGTAGGCGGCGGTCGGCAGCGCGCCGGCGGGTGCGAGCGCGAGCAGGGCGCGCGTCAGGTCGGTGCGCAGCGGCTCGCGCGCGAGGCGGTTCTCCGACCACGCGGTGAGGACGTCCCAGCCGAGCTCGGCGGGGCCGCGTGCCTCCGCATCTGCGGCGGGGGAGACGCGGCCGCACCACGCGAACGCGTCGAGGTCGGCGGCGGCGCCGGGGCGGAGCTCCCAGTCGCCGGCGCGGACCTCGAGGCGCGCGGCGGCGCGATCCGGGAACAGCGCGGTCACGTCGGCGTCGCGATCCGGCATCACCTCGACGAGGCGCTGCCACGTCGCGCGCGTCGCCGTGACGGACGCGGGGAAGACGTGCTGGAGCGCCACGGCGAACAGCGGGTGCGCGCGGGCGTCGGGCGCGACGTCGCCGCGGCGGATGTCGGCGACGAGCTGCGCGATCTGATCGCGGAGCGCGGCGATGCGTGCGTCGTCGTCGCCGTCGTTGGTGGCGGCGATCGCGACGAACTGCGCGTACACGTCGGCGTCGGCGAAGCCGATCTCGCGCAGGTAGCGTGCGAGCAGCTCGCGGTGCTCGGCGAGCGAGGGGATCGTGCCGCGCGCGAGCGCGGGTGCGACGAGGTTCGCGAGGTAGTCGGCGGCGCGGACGCCGCGCTGCGTGATCAGCTCGCGGATCGTCGCGCAGTCGTCCTCGCGCTCGAGCGCGCGCGACGGCAGGTACGCGCACGCGCGGAGGAGCGTGCCCGCGTGCTGCTTCGCCGTGACGAGCGCCGGTGCGACGAGGTACGTCCACGCGTGCGGGCCGCGCGCGACGAGCTCGCGCGCGCGGTACAGCCCGTCGAGCGTCGTCGGGTTGGGCTCGCCCGCGAGCAGCGGGGGCACGAGCTCGCACATCTGCCGCGCCGCGGCCTCGGTGCGCGCGTGCTCGAGCAGGTTCAGCAGCGGCCGCCGGTCCGCGAGCGGCTGCAGCGCCTCGTGGGCGGTCGCGATCAGGGAGGCCACCGTCGCCGGCGTGGCGCACCTGCCGAGCTGCGCGCAGCGCTCGAGGCCGTGCGCGCGGTCCGGCGCGCCGCGTGTCCATGTCGCGAGCTCCGCGAACACGCGCGGCGCCTCGGTGGTGGAGGCGGTCGCGTGCAGCGCGATCGCGGCGATCCGCGGCGCGAGTGCCGGCGCGTCGACGGCGACGAGCGCGTCGATCAGCGCCGTCAGCGACTCGATCGTCACGTGGCTCTGCGAGGCCGGCGCCGGTGTTTGCGAGCGCTGATCCGACGCGAGGCTCGGTCCCGGCGGCGGGTCGCTCGACGGTAGGACGCCCGCGGCGGCCAGGCGGGCGAGGTCGGGGAGGGCGGGGGCGATCGCGGCGAGGGCGGGGCCGTGGCGGGTGTGGGCGGCGCCGATCGCGGCGAGCGCGGCGTCGAGGCGGGCGACGTCGGTGCCGGCGAGGACGCCGGCGGCGATCGAGGCGTGGGTGAGGACGGCGTCGGGGAGGGCGGCGTAGCGCGTCTCGAGGGCGGCGAGCGCGCCGGCGAACGCGGCGCTGTCGCCGGCGACGAGCGCCGCGGCGGTGCGGACGCCGACGGCGAGCAGCGAGACCGCCTCGGCGGCGCGGCCCTCGCGGCCGAGGCGGGCCGCGGCGCGCAGCGCGATCGCGAGGACCCACGGGCGGCCGGCCGACGCGCGCGCGGCGGCGGGGAGCGCGGTGCCGAGGAGCTCGGTCGGGTCGTGGCCGCCGTCGGACCACGTGCCGACGAGCTCCGTGAACGCGGCGAGCAGCTCGCCGAACGTCTGCGACTCCTGCCCGGCGTCGGCGAGGTGCGCGACGTCGTGGAACAGCACCTCGCGGTGGTCGACGCCGAGCGCCTGCAGGCGCGCGACCAGCTCGACGACGGAGCCCGCGATGCGGCGGAACGCCGCCGCGTCGTCGCCGGCGAGCGCGACGAGCGAGCGCGCCGCATACCCGATCGCCGGCTCCGGGGCGACGCCCAGCTCGACGAGCGCGCCCGCGAACGCGAGCAGCTCGGCCGCGGCCCACGCCGGCCGCAGCAGCCCGAGCGTGCGCGGCAGGTGCCACCGCATCAGCACCGCCGGCTCGAGGTCGCGCTCGACCATCCGCTCGATCAGCTCGAGCGCGCGCAGCGCGAGCCCGCCCCACTCGTACTCGAGCGGCGACAGCACCTCGAGGCCGTCCTCGAACAGGAGCTGGCGCAGCCCGCGCCGGTGCAGCTCGATCGCGAGGCGCGCGAGGCGCTCCCCTCCGTCGTCGAGCCACCCCATCCGATCGAACATGTCCATCCCGTTCGTGATGACGAGCGCCGGGTCGACGCCGGCCTTCGCCAGCCGCGTCGCGAGGTCGAGCTGCATCGGATGCCGCAGCGCCGCCAGCGTCCGCCCGGGCTGCAGCCCGTGGTCGAACATCGCGATCGCCAGCTGCAGCGCATCCGTCACATCCCCCGCCTCCAGCCCGCCGCGCGCGAGCCCCGCGAGCCCGTACTCGAACAGCGGATACGCCTCCCGCTTCGCCGCGCGCGCCAGCTGCGCGAGCAGCTCCAGCCTCCTCGGCAACACCTCCAGCTCCCCGCGCTCCACCAGCGCCCCCACCCCCGTCCCGAACGGATACCCCGCAAACATCTCCCCCACCTCGCGCGCGAACCCCACGAGCGCCCGCCACGCCCCTCCAAACACCTCCGCCTCGCCGGTCGGCGGTCCGCCTCCCGATCCCTCCGCCTTCGGGCCCGCTGTACCGTCGACACGGCCATCGCGTCGCGATGCCTCCGCGAGCGGTCCGACGACGATCTGCACCCACCACCCGGGATCCAGCCCGGCCCGCACCATCTCGCACGCGCCGTCGAGCACCGCCTGCATCTCGCGCGGCCGCCCGACCAGCGCGCGCCCCGCCGCCGGCACCCCGTACTGCTCGAACCTCGAGTCCGCCCCGCGCTCCATCGCGGTCGCGACCGCATCGAGCATCGCCTCCAGCACACCCTCATCGCTCCCCGCCGCCCCCCGACACGGCTCCACCGTGAACCGCTCCGCCGACCACACGCCCCCCTCATCCCGCCGCTTCACACGCTCGAGGTACCTCGCGACGACATCGGCCATGGGCAGCGTATCTAACGCGCAACCCACCCGGTTTGTTGCGGCTAGCCCGCGGCGCGCATGCCGGGGGCTTCGCGGCCGGTCGAGGCGACGTACTCGTCGTAGGGGCCGCCGTAGATGCGGGGCTTGCCGCCGACGGTGAGCTCGAGGACGCGGTTCGCGAGGGCGCGGAGGAAGACGCGGTCGTGGGAGACGAAGATGAGGGTGCCCTCGTAGTCGGCGAGCGCGCGCACGAGGGCGCGCTTGGTCACGATGTCGAGGTGGTTGGTGGGCTCGTCGAGGACGAGCAGGTTCGGGGCGTCGTAGAGCAGCTTCGCGAGCGCGACGCGGGCGCGCTCGCCGCCCGACAGCACGCGCACCGGCTTGAACACGTCGTCGTCGTGGAAGCCGAACGCGCCGGCGAGCGAGCGCAGGGTGCCCTGGTTCGCGAGCGGCGCGTGCTCGGCGAGCTCCTCGAGGACCGTCCGGTCTCCGGACAGGCCGTCCATGACGTGCTGCGCGTAGTAGCCCATCGTCACCGACGCGCCGATCGCCGCGCTGCCGCGGTCGGGCACGAGCCCGCCGGCGATCATCTTGAGCAGCGTCGACTTGCCGGCGCCGTTCTCGCCCATGACGGCCCAGCGCTCCCGGCGCCGCACCGTCAGCGTCAGGCCGTCGTGCACCACGCGCGCGCCGTACGCCTTCGCGATCCCCTCGATCTTCACGACGTCGTCGCCGGACCGCGGCGGCACGCGGAACTCGAAGTGCTTCTCGACGATCCGGCGCGGCTCCGCGATCTTCTCGATCTTGTCGAGCTTCTTCAGCCGGCTCTGCACCTGCGCGGCCTTCGCGACGTGCGTCTTGAACCGCTCGATGAAGCGGCTCTCCTTCGCGAGCCGCGCCTGCTGGCGCGCGTACTCCGCCTCGCGCCGCTGCGCCTCGATCTCGCGCATCTTCTCGTAGAAGTCGTAGTTCCCCGTGTACGAGCGCAGGTCACCGCCGTCGATCTCGAGGATCTTCCCCGCGACGCGGTTCATGATGTCGCGGTCGTGGCACGTCATCACGACCGTGCCCTCGTAGTCGCGCAGGAAGCCCTCGAGCCACAGGATCGACTCGATGTCGAGGTAGTTCGTCGGCTCGTCGAGCAGCAGCAGCTCCGGCTTCGCGAGCAGGATCTGCGCGAGCGCGACGCGCATCTTCCAGCCGCCCGACAGCGTGCCGACGTCGTTGCCGGCCTGGCCCTCGCTGAACCCGAGCCCGGCGAGGATCGCGTGCGCGCGGGCCTCGAGGTCGTAGCCGCCGAGGTCCTGGTAGCGCGCCTGCACGTCGCTGAACCGCTCGACCACCTGCTCGAGGTCGTCGCCGGGGTTCTCCATCCTCGCGGTCAGCTCGACGAGCTCCTCCGCGAGCCGCGCGACCTCGCCGGCGCCGGCGCACGTCTCGGCGAGGATCGATCGCCCGCGCAGGTCGCCGACGTCCTGGCGGAAGAACCCGAGCGTCAGCTTCTTCGGCCGCTCGATCGCGCCGTCGTCGGGGTCCTCCTCGCCGGCGAGCATGCGGAACACCGTGCTCTTGCCGGCGCCGTTGGGCCCGACCAGCCCGACCTTCTCGCCCGGGTTGATCTGGAACGACGCCTCGACGAACAGGATCTGGCCGCCGTACTGCTTGCTGACCCCGCTGAACGCGATCACCGGCGGCGTATAGCACTTACCGGTCCGACGGAGGCGGCTTCTTGGCGCGCGCCTTGCGGGTCTCCGCGATCTTCCGGGCGGACGCCTGGCGGGCCGCCGCCGCGCGCCGCTCGTCCGCGAGCTTGTGAAAGCTCGCGAGCCGCTCCGGCGCCACCGCCCCGCGCACCGCACAGCCCGGCTCCTCGTGGTGGCGGCAGTCGCGGAACCGGCACTGCGCCGCGAGCTCGGCGACGTCGTCGAACGCCTGCTCCTCCTCGGGCCGGGCCTCGTCCTCGATCCACTGCGCCAGCTCGCGCATCCCGGGCGTGTCGATCCACGCGCCATCGCCCGGCACCTCGAACAGCTCGCGGTGCGTCGTCGTGTGCCGGCCGCGCTCGTCGTCGCGGATCGCGCCGGTCTCGAGCGCCGTCCCGAGCAGCGCGTTCAGCAGCGACGACTTGCCGACCCCGGAGCTGCCCAGCACGATCGCCGTGCGCCCCGCGCCCCCGAGCGCGCGGATCTCGTCGAGCCCGACGCCCGTCACCACGGACACGCCGACGACGCGCGGGTGCACCGCCCGCGCCGCCGCGAGCGCCGCGCCGGGATCCGCGGCGAGGTCGAGCTTGCTCACCGCGATCACCGGCTCGATCCCGCCGTCGCGCAGGAGGCCGACGTAGCGGTCGAGCCGCGCCGGCACGAGGTCGGTGTTCGCCGACGTCATCACGATGCCGACGTCGACGTTCGCCGCGAGCGGCTGCGGCGCCGTCGCGAGCCCGGCCGCGCGCCGCACCAGCAGGCTCCGCCGCGGCAGGATCGCGCGCACGACCGCGGCGCCGCGCCCGGCGACCGCCTCCGGCCAGCCCTCGACGAGCACCCAGTCGCCGACCGCCGGCAGCGCGCGCTTGTCGCCGGCCTCGTGGAACGCCTTGCCCGACAGCTCGATCCACCCGACCTCACCCGCCGCCGTCGCGCGGTACGCCCCGCGGTGCTCCGCCGCGACGCGCACCGGTGCGAGCGCGCCCGCCGGGTCGAGCTCCGCGCGCGCCTGGTCCCAACGCGCGTCCCAGCTGCTCACACGGACATCTCGTGCCCGAGCAGGTCGAGCGGGTACACCGCGCGCCCCGACGCGACGCTCTCGAGCAGCGCGCACAGCTCGGCGCCGCGCAGCGGCAGCTTGCGGATCTCCTCGAGCGTGAGCCACGCCGCGCCGAGCGACTCCTCGTCGGCCGCCGTCTTCGGCGGCGTGTCGTCGATCGGCGTGCCCGCGAACAGGATGCGCATCCGGCAGCCGGCGAGGTCGCGCGTGCCCGGCGTGTGCTCGACGCGGTAGATGCCGTCGAGCTGGATCGGCACGCCCGTCTCCTCGAACACCTCGCGGATCGCCGCCGTCTGCAGCGACTCGCCCGGCTCGACGCGCCCGCCCGGGACCGACCACGACGCGCCGTACTTCTGCTCCTGCGTCAGCAGGAACCTGTGCCCGCGGCGCACGACGACGAGGGCGAAGTAGTGGGTGGGCAACGGCGCGCGCGCCATGTCGCACTGCTTAGCATGAGATGATCGACCCATGTCAGACGAGGATCTGAAGCTCAAGCTCGTCAAGGGCTTCTCTCGGAACGTGCCGCACAACCGCGCGCTCGGGATGAAGATCGTCGACATGACGCCCGACACCGCCGTGTTCGAGCTCCCCTGGGACGAGAAGCTCGTCGGCAACCCCGACACCGGCACGCTGCACGGCGGCGCGATCACCGCGCTCCTCGACGGCTGCTCCGGCGCCGCCGTGTTCGCCGCGCTCACCGACCTCGTCCCGATCGCGACGCTCGACCTCCGCATCGACTACCTGCGCCCGGCGACGCCGCACCAGCCCGTGATCGCGCGCGCCACCTGCTACAAGGTCACGAAGAACGTCGCGTTCACGCGCGCCGTCGCGTACCACGACGACCCCGACGATCCGATCGCGCACTCCGTCGGCACGTTCATGGTCTCGACCAAGGCGGGGAACATCAAGTCGTGACGGCCGCGCCGAACCTCATCGAGCGCCTCGCCGCCGCCCGCGCCGCCGGCGACTACCAGGCGTTCATCGACACCGTCCCGTACGCGCGCTTCCTCAACCTCACCGCCGGCCTCGACGGCGACGAGCTGGTCACGACGATGCGCTACGGCGATCACCTGATCGGCAACCCCGCGCTCCCGGCGCTGCACGGCGGCACGCTCGGCGCGCTCCTCGAGTCCGCCGCGATCTTCGAGCTCTTGTGGCGCGCCGAGACGATCGTCCTGCCGAAGACGATCACGCTCACCGTCGACTACCTGCGCTCGGGCGGGCCCGTCGACACCCACGCGCGCGGCATCGTCACGCGCCACGGCCGCCGCGTCACGAACGTGCGCATGGAGGCGTGGCAGGGCGAGCGCGGCGCGCCGGTCGCGACCGCGCACGCGATCTTCCTCGTGATCCGCGGCTGATCGGTCACCTCCAGCTCAGCGCATCGCTGGTCTGATCGACGCGCGCGTTCGTCGCCGCGTCGATCCAGGCGTGCAGCTTGCTCGGATCGGCCGGGACCGGATCGCGGAGCTCGAGGATCGCGCGGTTCGTGACCGCGTAGATCGTGCCGTCGTCGCCGACGCCGCCGCTGAACAGGCCCGACACCGGATGCGACATCGTCTCGCCGGTCTCGAGGTGGAGCAGGTGCAGGAGCGAGCTCGAGTGGTCCTTGCTGAGGAGCAGGCCCTCGGCGTTCCACCAGCTGTTGCGCGCTCCCATCGGCGGCGCCACGCGCTTCGCGTCGCCATCGCCGATCGACCACCACGACTGATCGGCGAGCCGGACCGCGATCCGGTTGCGCACGGTGTTGTGCACGTCCTCGACGTCCGCCGGGAACGTCGCGACCCGCTGCTCGCCGGCAGGTTGCCAGCGGTAGAGGTCGCGGCGGCGCACGATCCACATGCTGCCGTCGTCGTGCGTGCCGAAGCGATCGGCCGGCGCACCGACGACCTCGGACGCGCCGGTCTCGAGGTTCACGCGGTACAGCTGCGCCGCCGTCTGCACGGCCGCCCACGCACCGACCGCGGAGATCGCGTCGATGCGCGCGGGCGCGGTCCAGCGCACGACCTCGCGGCCGGCGGCGCGCTCGCGCTCGACGAGCTTGGTCTCGCGCGCGAACACGAAGCCGCGGCGGGAGCCACCGCCGACGGCGCGCGGCTCACCGAGGTTGTGCACGCGGCCGGTGTCGACGTCGACGAGGCGGTACTCGCCGAGCATCGTCCGCGCGAAGATCGTGCCCCGGTACAAGGCCTTGCACGACATCGAGTGGTCGTACGCCTCGGAGTCGACCACGCGGCGCGCCGCGCCCGTCGCGCGATCGATCTCGAACAGCGCATCCGCGCCGAGCGCGTACATGTGCGTGTCGTCGGCCGCGCACCAGCTCCCTCGCTCGCGGAACAGCAGCCGCGGCGACACGTGCTCGAGGTTCCACCACCGCAGCTCGGGCCCGCTCGCGGCCGCGAACACGCGCGTGCCGACCGCGAGCGCGCGCGAGCCCGCGTAGGGGAACGGAAACGACCTCACGCCGGCGGCGTCGCCGAGCGTGATGTGGCCGCTGTTGAACAGGAACGCGAGCAGCCCTTTCGACGAGCGCCCGCCCCACACGAGGCTCGCCGGGCTCGAGCGGTCGACCTCGCGCGGCTCCTGGCCGGGCACGAGCATCTGCACGGCGCCGATCAGCGTGGCCGCGAACAAGACGTCGGTACCGTAGCCGAGGCGCGTCGGCTCGCGCACCTTCCACGTGCCGACGAGCTTGCCGGTGCGGTCCCAGTCGAACACCTCGTCGTCGAGGTTCGCGGCGACGCGGCCGAGGTCGCGCGACACGACGAGCGACTTGAACCGCGCCTCCGGGCGCTCGACGAGCGGTATCTCGCGGCCGCCGTCGACGAACAGGCGCACGCGGCCCGCCGTCTCGACGATCGCGACGTCGCCCTCGACGTGGGCGCTGTCGACGTCGGCGACGAGCACGCGCGCCTCGCCGCCGCGCGTCGACACCTCGACGAGCCCGCGCCGGCCGGCGGCGACGAAGCGCACGGAGTCGGCGGTCGGCCCGGCCCACGGGCCCCACATGCCGACGTTGTCCGCCAGCGTGCGCACCGCGCGCGTCGCGACGTCGACGGCGCGCAGCGCGCCGTGCTGCACGAACACGAGCGTCGCGCCGCCGTCGGCCCACACCGCTCCCGAGATCCACGCGCCCGTCTCGAGGAGGATCGTCTTCTCCGCGGTCGCGAAGTCGACGAGGTAGATGATGCCGTCCTCGCCCATCGCGGCCGCGCGCCGCTCGTCGGGCGAGATCGCGATCGCGTTGAGCTGCTTGCCGCTCAGCGTGGCGCCGTGCGCGACGCCGTGGGTCGCCGCGTTCCGCGCGATGTCGCGCGCGCGCTGCACGTGGCGCGAGGTGGCCGGCAGGTTGCGCAACAGGGCGACGGCGCGCGTCGGATCGATCGCCGCCAGCGTGCTCGCCCGCTCGACGAGCAGCTGCTGCGAGCGGTCCTCCGCGCGGTCGCGCTCGAGCGTCGAGCGCTCCCTCTCGCGGTGCGCGATCTCGGCCGCGTCGTTCGCGCGGTCGCGCTCGGCGACGATGCGGCGGACCGCGACCGCGCCGAACGTGGCGAGCGCGAGGGCCGCGATCGTCACCGTCGCGACGGCGAGCCGGTGCCGGCGCACGAACCGGCGCGCGAGCTCCAGCGTCGAGTAGCGGTGCGCCCCGACGAGCTGCCCGGCGAGGAACGCGCGCACGTCGGTCGCGAGCTCGCCGGCGTCGCGGTAGCGGTCGTCCGCGCGCGCCGCCATCGCCTTCGTCACGACCGTCACGAGCTCGCGCGGCGCCGCGGGGTCGAGCAGCGCGAGCGGCGGGTCGATCGCTCCCTCCGCCGCCTCGGCGATCCATTCGGCCGGCGAGCGACCCGCGGCCGGCGATGCCCCGGCGAGCACGTGGAACAGCGTCGCGCCGAGCGCGTACACGTCGGCGCGCGCGTCGACGGCATCGCCGCGGGCCTGCTCGGGGGCCATGTACCCGGGCGTGCCGAACGTCTCGCCGGCGCGCGTCAGCTCGACGCGCTCTTCGTCGCCGGGGCCCTCGCCGGGCAGCTCGCCGTCGCCGGCGTCGATGCGCCGCGCGAGCCCCCAGTCGATCAGCAGCGTCTCGCCGTAGGCACCGACGAGGATGTTCCACGGCTTGATGTCGCGGTGGATGATCCTGCGCGCGTGCGCGTACGCCGCCGCGTCGATCGCCGCGAGCACGTTCGGGATCAGCGCGAGCCGCGCCGCGAGGTCGCGCGCCGCGGCGGCGACGTCCGACAGCGGCTTGCCGTCGATGCGCCGCATCACGTAGTACGGCTGCCCGCGCTCGTCGCGCCCGGCCTCGTGCACCGGCACGATCGACGGGTGCTCGAGCTGCGCCGTGATGCGGACCTCGCGCTCGAAGCGCGCCACGTCGGACGGCCGCGTCGACAGCGCCTGCTTGATCGCCACCTTGCGATCGAGCGCGACGTCGGTCGCCTCGACGACGCGCCCCATGCCGCCGCGGCCGAGCTCGCGCCCGAGCTCGAAGCGATCGCCCGCGACGCCGCGCGCTGCGTGGTCGAACGCCGTCGCGGCGTGGGGCGCACCGGCCACCTCCGTGGCGAGCGTCGTCGCCGCGGCGAGCTTCGGCGTGTCGTCCGCCACGGCTCCGAGTGTAGCCGGTCAGGCGGCCGGGGCAGCGGGTAGGCGCATCGTGATGACGACGCCGCCGCTCGGGCGCGGTGCGAGCGTGACGCCGCCGCCGAGCGTCGCCGCGACGGAGCGCGCCACGCCGAGGCCGACGCCGACGCCGGCGCCGCGGGCGCGCGACCGGAAGAACGGGTCGAACGCGTGCCGCGCCTCCTCGGGAGACAGGTCGCGCCCGTTGTCCGACACCTCGACGACGACCTCCGCGCCGCGCTCCTCGACGACGACCACGACGCGGTTGCTCGTCGCCGTCGACTCGGGCGAGAAGCCGGAGCTCGAGAACAGCAGCATCGCGAGCACCGCCTGCCCGATGCGCGACTCCTCGCCCGTCACCGCGCGCACCGGTGCGATCTGGCGGATCACCTGCGCGCGGGGCTCGATCGTCGGCGCGGCGAGGCGGAGCGCCGACGACACGACGAGCGCGAGGTCGATCTGCTGCGTCTCGCTGCGCGTCGCGAGCGTCTGCAGCGCGCGCACGTTGCCGGCGATGCGCTCGGCACCCGTCGTGACGTCGTCGAGGCAGCGCAGCGCCTGCGCGAGCGCCGCCTCCGGCAGGTGCTGGTGCAGCTGCTTGCGCAGCGACCGCAGGTTGAGCAGCACCGACGTGAGCGGGTTGTTGATCTCGTGGGCGAACCCGGCCGACAGCGCGCCGACGAGGCCGATGCGATCCGCCTCGAGCAGCGACAGCTGCGAGACCGGGCTCGCGCCGACGTCGCGCATCAGCACGACGTACACGATCTCGTCCGCGATCCGGACGTGTGCGATCGCGAGGTCGACGGCGACGATCGAGCCGTCCTTGCGCGCCATGTGCAGCTCGAGCGACGACGGCGGGTGGCGGCCGGCGCGCACGTTCGCGGCGATGTGGTGCACCGACGCGCGGAAGTCGGCCGCGACGCTGTCGAGCGGGTTGATCTCCGCGAGCTCGTCGGCGGTGAAGCCGAGCAGGGCGGCCGCCGCCTCGTTCGCGTACCAGCGCGAGAACTCGCCGTTGCGGTCGGAGATCACGAACACCGCCGTCTTGTGGTAGCCGAGCGCGTCGAGCAGCGCCGGCATGATCGGCGAGAGGTCGCGCGTGCTCACACCGGATCCTTCACGAACGTCCCGCGCGAGGGGTCCTTGCGCACGCCCGGGAACTGCAGCACCTGGTTGTGCATCGACACGTACACGCCCGGCGACAGGAGCTGCACGGCGAGCAGCGCCTCGGTCAGGTTCTGCAGCGCGTCCGTCGAGCGCAGCTCGTAGGGGCGCATCGCGCCCGTGAGCACGATCGGCGCCACCGGCATGCCGAGCTGCACGATGCGCTCGCCCGACACCGCGAGGCGGTCGGTCCCGTGCACCACCACGACGCCGCTCGTGCGCGCCATGAACATCGCCGTCTCCGCGATCAGCGAGTGGTCCTCGGGCGTCATGTCGAGGCTGTCCTTGTTCATCAGCTGCACGCGCCGGACCTCGATCCCGCGCAGCTCGAGCGACGCGAGCATGATGTCGAGCACGGACACCTTGTTCGCGAGCACGCCCGACAGCTCGTCGTACGTCTTCTCGATCGTTCCGCCGGTGGAGATCAGCGCGATGGGGCGCTTCATGTATTCGTAACGAGCGGTAGCACGAAGTACACGACGGCGGCGGCGATGCCGGCGGCGAGTAGCACGAGAATGATCGTCGTGATCGGGCTGCTCTTCTTCGGTGGGGCGGCCTCCGGCGCGGGGAGCTCGATCCGCGCTCCCGACGCGTGCTGCGCGAACGGCGGATCCGACGCGCGCGGCGGCGGTGGCTGCGCGAACGGCGGATCCGACGCGCGTGGCTGGAGCGGCGGCGGATCGCTCGCGCGCGCCGGCTCCCGCGAGCCGTGCGCGAACGGCGACACGAGCGGCTCGGCGACCGGCAGGCGCGGGTTGTTCGGTGTGTGCGCGCGGGCGAGCGCGAGCGCCGGCCCGGTCCCACCGTCGATGATCGTCGGCGACCCCGGCGCCGCGCGCGGCGGCGTGTGCGTGCGGGCGATCGCGGGCGGCTCGGCCGGCAGTGCGAGCTGCGCCGACGAGCGGATCGGCGGGTCGACCGTCACCGGCGTGGTGCGCGGCGTCGCCGGGATGCGCACCGGCCCCGACGCCGTCCCGGGGCGGCTCGCGACGCCGGCGAGCGTCGCGCTCGGCACGTGCGGCGCCGACGGCCGCCGCGCCGGGTCGGTGCCGGGCACCGCCTCGCGCAGCCCCGACGTGCGCATCCCCGGGTACGCGATCGGCGGCGACCCGGTGTCGCGCTGCGGCCGCATCATCGTCCGGTGGTCGTCGGCGGACTCGCCGCGCTCGTAGGCGGCGACCGCGTCGTGGTACGCGGCGACGTCGGGCTGCGGCGCCGGCTGCGCCGTGATGTGCGCCGGCGTGCCGGCGGGCATCGGCGTGTCGGGCGACGCGGCGCCGATGCCGTTCATCAGCATCATCGTCATCTGATCGCTGCTGACGTCGGGGGCCTGGTTCGCGTCGCGCGTCATCGACGTCGGCCGCTCGATCGCGATGCTGGGATCGTCGTCGTCGAGGTTGATCGTGTGGCCCGCGAGCTTGAGCGGGCCCTTCTGCTGGAAGGCCCAGCGCACCCAGTCGACGACCTGCGAGTTGTGGATCGCGAGCCCGAGGCGCCGCGTCACCGTCGTCATCGCGTTGCGCAGCGCCGTCGCGTGCTGCCACCGGCGATCCGGGTCGCGCGCGAGCGCCGTCATCACGATGTCGTCGACCTCGGGCGGCACCTGCGGGTTGCGCCGCGACGGCGGCAGGATGTCCATGCGCCGCACGCGGTGCAGCGTCTCCATGTCGTCGGGGCCGGTGAACAGCGGCCGGTTCGTGAGCAGCTCGTGCGCGATCACGCCGAGCGCGAACAGGTCCGCGCGCGCGTCGATCGAGCCGGCGATGTACTCCGGGGCCATGTAGCCGAACTTGCCCTTGATCGTGCCGGCCATCGTCTGCATCGACGACGACGTCACCTTCGCGATGCCGAAGTCGATCAGCTTCACGACCCCGTCGTCGGCGACGATGATGTTCGACGGCGACACGTCGCGGTGGATGATGCCGAGGAGCTTGCCGCGCTCGTCGCACAGGTTGTGCGCGTAGTCGAGCGCGTCGCACATCTGGTTCAGGATGTTGAGCGCGACCGCGACGGGCATCGGGCCCGTCGTCGCGGCGCCGTGCTTCAGGATCTCCCGCAGGCTCTTGCCCGTGATGAGCTCCATCGCGATGAAGTAGATGTCGCCGACCTTCCCGAGGTCATACGTCTGGGCGACGTTCGCGTGGCGCAGGTGGCTGGCGAGGTGAGCCTCGCGGACGAAGGCCTGTACCATTTCTGCATCCGCCGCGACGTGCGGCAGCATGCGCTTCAGCGCGACCGGTCGCCGGAAGCCCTCGATCCCGCCCATCTCGGCGCGGTGCACCGAGGCCATGCCGCCCATGCCGAGCTGCTCGTACACCAGGTACGGGCCAAAGGCCTCAGCGGGAGAGCCCTCCACGGTGGGTCGATGGTAACACCTACGGGCAAGGCGGAATCGGGCGGCCGTGCGTGACCGCGACCAGCCGGTCGTAGTTGTCTTGCATACCCTCGATCACATCGCTGATGCCGCCGGCGAGGGCGTCGAGGTGCTCGACGAAGCGCAGCTCGGTCACGTTCGGGTCGGGGTTGTCGACGATCTCGATCGTCCCCTCGGACAGGTCGATGAAGTCGCTGCCCCGCACCTTCTGGTGCTTGATGAGGATGACCTCCGGTGCCTCCGGCTCCCCGCGCACGACGTCCCCGCGCCACTGGTCGTCCCACTCGACGTCGAGGATGTCGTCGACGAAGTAGTGCACCAGGAACGACAGGGCGAACGGCGACCCGATGTCGAGGGTCACGGTCTGGGTCGTCGTGCTGCACCGCGCGACCATGACCGCGGGGTCCTGCGCAGCGGTCCACACGGCGAGCGGCGGCGCGAGGATGAAGCCGCGGCCGTAGGCGCGGATGTAGCCGTCCTTGCGGGCCTTCGTGCGCAGCGTCTCGGCGACGGTGCCGTCGAGCGTCAGCGGCTCGCCGTTGTCCTCGAACGGCTCGAGCCCGGGCGGGAACGGCGTCCGGACGTTGCCCTGGCAGGCGGCGGCGATCAGGCCGAGGGCTGCGATGGCCGCGTACGAAAGCGCGCGCGCGCCGACGGTGCGATGGTGCGGTTCGCGAGGATGAGCGTCGCGATCGGTACGATCAGGTGAATCGCGATCGGCGCCATCAGGGTCAGCTGCTCCACGGGGGAGAGCGAGCGTGCGTTCTTGACGATCTCGATCGATGGCCACGAGAGGTAGAAAATAACTCCCGCGCCGACGACCGCGAAGGCCGTGGCGATGATCCTGCTGTACGGGGACAGCCGGATCAGCTCGTAACCGGCCCACAGCTGGAACATGACCAGGCCGGCGTTCCACCATGTCGAACGGTACCCGGTCGGCGGGCCCAGCACGAGGAGCTGGAACAGGTCCGCGGCGCTCTCGCCGAGGCCGCGCATACCGGCCATCCCTCCCGCGGCGAGCGGATTGCCGTCGCTGCCGGCGATCAGCGACGGGAGCAGCGTCGTGGCGGTGAGCATCGCCATGCCGACGAGCATCCACCCGAGGCCGGTGAGGCCCCCGTCGGGCGCGCGGTGGTGGACCGCCGCGTTGTCGCCGGCGAGGAGGTCGGCGAACTGCCGCTCGCTGAAGAAGCGGCGGATGATCATCGGCCACGCCATCAGCAGCCAGCACGCGCACGTGACGACGACGATCATCCCGAGGTTGACCTTCTCGGTCATCGCGATGAGGAGCAGCGCACCGCCGCTGGAGAACGCGGTGATGATGCCGAAGTTCGCGTAGCGGTTCGCGAGCTCGACGGCGCGGTCGAGCGACGTCTCGCGCAGGCCCGTCACGCCGGCCTGCACGTGCAGGGACGAGCGCAGGAACAGCTTCACGAGCGCCACGATCATGAGGACGCCGGGGCCCTGCTGCAGCGACTTGCCCCCCTTCTGGAAGACGACGATGAGGATCGCGCCCGTCGCGAGCGCGCCGCACAGGCCGAACACCGTCATGAGGATCGCGGCGCCCTCGAAGCCCTTGTCCTCGGCGACCGGGATGCCCTCGTTGAAGCGCTTGAAGCGGCCGCTCGCGAGCAGCGCGCCGAGCGTGGCGGGCCACACGATGAGGCCAGCGAACATCGCGACCGAGACCTTCCCCGGCGCCTTGAACTTCAGGTACGCGATGAGTGCGAGCAGCGCGCTCTGGACGAGGGCGACGACGATGTAGCGCTTGAGGCCGGTGAGCGGGTTGCCGGCGTTGCCGTCGAGGCCGGGGCGGCGACCGTAGAGGAGCTCGGTGCCGGCCTGGCGGTGGAACATCGAGCGGGCGATGCACAGGCCGAGCATCAGGAACACCCACATCGAGTCGGTGCGATCGGCGCGCATCACGAACAGCGCCGAGAAGATCACGAGGCTCACCTGCGCCGCGAGGATCGTGCCCGCGAGCTGCATGAGCAGGCCGAGCGTCGACAGCCCCTGGTCGGCCGGGACGCCTGCACCCGCCAGCACCTTCGGTTCACTCTCTGGCGTCGTCATGAGGGGGGCGTTCTAACACGCCCCTGTGGCCCCCACGAGGACATAGTTTCGGCTGTCGTTACGACGAGATACTCGTCGCGGCCGCGTGCCGGCGCAGGCGGTCCGCGAGCAGCGGCAAGCGGTCCTGCCCCCACCCGATGAAGTCGCCGCAGCGGAACGACGGCACGCCCCACAGCGACACGACCGCGAGGTCGGCCGCGTTCGCGGCGCACGCCTTCGCGGCGTCGGCGTCGCCGATCGCGGCCTTCGCGTCGTCCCAGGGGAGGCCGGCGCGCTCGACGATCGCGCGCAGGTCGACGTAGTCGGCCGGGTCTTTCGCCTCGGACCAGATGCCCTTCATCGCGGAGCGGGCGAACGCGAGCGCGGCGCCGGGGCCGCGGCGCGCGGCGGCGTGGACGATCGCGAGGCAGTTGTCGACGCCGGTGCCGAGCGGATCGCAGATCTCGCCGAACGGGATGCCGAGGCGGTCGGCCTCGCGCTTCGCGTCGCGCACGATGTACATGCGCTTGACCTGCGGCATCGCGAGCCCGCGCGTGACCATCGGCGCGATCGGGCGCAGGACGAGCGGGACGTCGTGGGGCGCGAGCACCGCCTCGATCTGCTCGAGCGCCAGGTACGAGTACGGCGAGCGGAACGAGAACCACATCTCGCAGGTGAGCGGCTTATCGCTGAGCTTGTGCGGGCCGCGCTCGGTGAGCGGGCGCGGCGTGACGACGTTCGCGAGGTCGCAGCCGAGATCGGCGGCGAGCGCGCGCTCGAGGTAGGGCAGGCGGTCGACCCCCCAGTACCAGGTGTCGCCGAAGCGCAGCATCGCGCCCTGGTAGTGGCCGGCCTTGCGGAGCGCCGCGTACGCCGTGTTGAGGATCGGCGGCACCGAGTTGTGCGAGTCGGCGCCCCACGTGCCGAGCAGCGCCGCCAGCTTCTTCTTGTCGCCGCTCCACAGCGCCGCCGACAGCTCGAGCACGCAGCGCAGCTGCTCGGCGCCCGGCCGCTCGCGGATGAGGACGGTGCCGAGGTCGCGCACCATCCCGGAATCCGCCTCGCGCTTGCCGGGGAACTCGAGGTCCCAGTACTCGGCGAGGTGCTGGGCGTCGCGGACCGCGTGTTTCTCGCGCAGCGCCGGCGCCGGGTCGACGTCGGAGGCCGGCGGCGTGATGACGCGGACCGCGAGCTCGACGGGGTACGCCTGCGCGAGGCGCGACGCCGCCTGCGCCGCCAGGTAGCTCCACGGGTCGGCGATGTCGACGTACAGCTCCAGCTGCTTCGGCGCGCTGGACACCCGCTCGCGCACACGGGTCAGCGCGCGGCGCGCGGCATCTCCGGTGGGCCCGAGCCACGTCGCGATGGCTTTGCCTTTCAGGCGGCTTGCGATGGACACGGCCGTGGCTTGGCGCGGATCGCGACGCACGTCAAGATGCGCGCGTGACCGACTTCGATGGCCCGCACCACCCGCCGGGCAAGACGAGCGAGACGAGCGATGCGCTGCTGGAGGGGGAGCAGGGGGAGCAGGGGGAGCAGGAGGAGCAGCAGGAGGAGCAGGAGGAGATCGGCGCGCCGAACGTGACCGGCGGGGTCGACGAGGCCAGGTTGCTCGATGCGATCGAGGTGCTCGAGCAGCTCGGGGCGGACCTGGCGTCGCTCGCGGTGCTCGACGAGCCGACGCGCATCCGGCTGGTGACGGCGGCCGGCGTGCTGTCGCGCCCCGACCGCTACAGCCGGAAGGCGCTCGGCAAGGCGCTCGTGCGGGCGCGCGCGAAGGCGAAGCGCGCCGCGGATCGCGAGGTCCTCGACCGCACGGGCATCCGGGCGCTGCGCAAGGAGACGGTGTTCCGCACGCCGCTGCCGCGCCCGGCGAACATGCAGCTCGACGCGGCCGTGCGCGACGACGACGGCGAGCCCGATCCGTGGGCGGCGGCCGAGGCGGCGCGCGAGGACGCGGGTCCGCGCGTCGAGACGGCGCGCCTCTGCTACGTGTGCAAGACGCACTTCCACGAGCTGCACCACTTCTACGATCAGATGTGCGCGCCGTGCGCCGCGCTCAACTGGGAGAAGCGCAGCGCGACCGCCGACCTGCGCGGGCGCGTCGCGCTCGTCACCGGCGCGCGCGTCAAGATCGGCTACCAGGCGGCGATCAAGCTGCTGCGCGCCGGCGCCGAGGTCATCGTGGCGACGCGCTTCCCGCGCGATGCGGCGCGCCGGTTCGCGACCGAGCCCGACGCCGCGGCGTGGGTCGAGCGGCTGCACGTCTACGGCGTCGACCTGCGGCACACGCCGAGCGTCGAGCTCCTGTGCCGCCACCTCCTGCAGACGCTGCCGCGGCTCGACGCGCTCATCAACAACGCGTGCCAGACCGTGCGCCGCCCCGGCGGCTGGTACGACCACGTCGTCGACCGCGAGCACGAGCCGCTCCTCGAGCTCGAGGCCCCGATCCTGGCGCGCGATCGCTCGCTGCGCGCCGAGCTCGGCTCCGGCTCCGGCGCCGGCGACGGCGAGTCCACCGAGCTCGCGCGGCGCGGCACCGACGCGATCCGCGGCGCGGGCCTGTGGCGCTCGGCCGTGCTCTCGCAGGTCCCGCTCCTCGCCGAGGACCTCGAGCGCGGCACGCACCTCTACCCCCAGCGCCTCGATCAGGACCTCCAGCAGGTCGACCTCCGCGACTTCAACAGCTGGCGCATGACCCTCGCCGACGTCCCGACCGCCGAGCTCCTCGAGGTCCACCTCGTCAACGCGGTCGCGCCGTTCGTCCTCAACGCGCGCCTCCGCCCGCTCCTCGCGGCCGTCCCGACGCGCGACGCGCACGTCGTCAACGTCTCCGCGATGGAGGGCCAGTTCTACCGGCGCTGGAAGACCGACAAGCACCCGCACACGAACATGGCCAAGGCCGCGCTCAACATGATGACGCGCACCTCCGCCATCGACTACGTGCGCGACGGCATCCACATGAACAGCGTCGACACCGGCTGGGTCACCGACGAGGATCCGGCCCACCACGCCGCCCGCAAGCAGAAGATCCACGACTTCCACCCGCCGCTCGACATCGTCGACGGCGCCGCCCGCATCGTCGACCCGATCTTCGACGGCATCACCACCGGCACCCACCAGTGGGGCCTGTTCCTCAAGGACTACAAGCCCGCTCCGTGGTGATCCGCAGTGAGCGCTTTACATGGCGTCTCATGACTCGGTAGATTCTGGGGCGGTGGCGTATTCCGGGTTGCGAGAGGCGTTGTCGCCGGCACTTGCGCGTGCGTCGAGCGAGACGATCGCGCGCGTCCTCGGTCGGGACCTCGCGAACGATCTCGAGAACCTCGTGGCCGGTGGCGCCGTCGACGGTTTTGCGACCAGCTCGGGGCGCGCGCCGGCGATCGCGAACCCCGCCGCGCTCGAGCTGCTCCTCACGCTGCTGCGGCCGGAGGTGGTCGAGGCCCTCGTCGCGATGGTGCTGGGGCGCAACGGTGCGCGCGGCGTCGCGATCGCGGGCCAGCCTGTTCCCGTCGCGGCCGTCACCAACTTGATCCAGGCGCTCGCCGAGGCGGCCTCGACGACCCACCACACCACGCACGTGCGCCGCGGCGTCCCTCGCTACCTCTCGGAAGCACGGCGCCGCGGTGAGGACATCACGGCGCCGGAGGTCCGCACGGCGGCGCTGCTGGAGCTGATCCGCGATGCGTGGGACGACGACCTCGCCGCCGGCGACGCCGGGTGACGCGTGGATCCGGCGCTGTGGGCCGAGCTCGAAGGCCGTCGTGAGGAGGTCGTCGCCGCGCTGATGCGACTCGTGCCGGGCGCACCGGTACCGGCACGCGTCCGCGTCGTCGAGCGCTTCGGCGAGATCGCGACGATCCGCGTGCGGCGCGGTGACCTCCCGGCGCTGCGCGCGGACCCGGCCGTCGCAAGTCTCGAGGCGCCGCGTGCGATGGCGCCGGAGGGGCAGGAGCCATCGCGTCCTCGAGGGCGCGCGCTGCGTTCCCTCGGCAAGGGGCAACCGAGCGGTCGCGGCACCGTCATCGGTGTCGTCGACTGGGGTTGTGATGTCACGCATCCGAATCTGCAGACGCGCGACGGCCGGACGCGCTTGCTCGCGCTCTGGGATCAGCGCGCACGCGGATCCGCGCGTGCGCCGGTGCCGTACGGATACGGCGTCGTGCACACGCGACGTGCGATCGATCGGGCGCTCGCGGGCGACGACGTCTTCGGGGCGCTCGACTACGATCCGGCCGACGTCGACGACGACGGCAGGGGAACGCACGGCACGCACGTGATCGACATCGCCGCCGGCGCACCGCGTGCCGGCCCGGGTGGGGTCGCACCCCATGCGGACCTCGTCTTCGTGCACCTCGCCGCGCTGTCCCGGGGGCCGCGGCACATCGCGAGCTCCGTGTGGTTGCTCGAAGCCATCGGGTTCATCGCGCGCGCCGCCGGAGCACGGCCGTGGGTCATCAACCTGAGCCTCGGTAGCCACGCGGGGCCGCACGACGGCACGACGCTGGTCGAGCAGGCGCTGGACGAGATCGTGACGCGCGGCCCGGGGCGCGTCATCGTGCAGAGCTGCGGCAACGACGGCCGGCGTCCGGTGCGCACGTCGGGCGACGACCGGGCCTTCGTCGCGACGACGACGACCGGGACGAGCTGCAACGGGCGCCACACGATCAGCGTCGGAGCCTACGATCCGCGGACGCGATCGCGCGCGGCCTTCTCGAGCGTGGGCCCGACGCGCGACGGGCGTGCGAAGCCCGACGTCCTCGCGCACGGCGTCGGCGTGCTCGCCGCGCGCAGCGCGCCCCCGAGGGGGAGCGACGACGAGCGTGACGACCTGCTGACCGTCAAGTCGGGCACGAGCATGGCGTCGCCGCACGTCGCGGGCGCCGTGGCGGTGCTGTATGAAGCCGCCGGGCGGCCGCTCGCGGCGGCGGAGGTGAAGCAGATCCTCGTCGACAGCGGCAGGCGTGTCGACGGCGGGCCACCGGTCGTGGATCTGCGTGCGGCGGTCGCACGCGTGCGCCGCGGCGCGGGTCCGCAGCTCCCCGACGCGACGACCGCGGCCGCGCAGTTCGACGCGTTCTTCGCGAACGGCGGCGAAGCGCTGCCGGGACTGCACGTGATCGGCCGTCCCGGCGAACCTACGGTGTTGCCGATCCGCGACGGCGACATCCTCGTGCGCCGCGCGCTCGGCGAGGGTCGGCTCGCGCGGATCGGGCGCGCGGCCGAGCTGAACAGCAGCGAGCGCATCCCCTACGACGCGGTCGTGCTGCGCGAGGCGGGGAGCGGCGAGGCGCCTCGGGGGCCGTGCGATCCGGACTCGCAAACATGCAGCCCCGCGCCCGCGGATGCGGCGCCTCCGCAGCCGACGCGCACCGTCGAGGAATGGCTCGCGCTCGACGTCGCCCCTGCGGCCGACGACGCCACGGTCGCGCGCGGGATCGAGGTGGCGAGGGCGACGACCGAGAACCGGCGCTGGTGGACGGCGCTGCAGCTCGATCGCGTGAAGCCGCTGCGCGGGCTGGATCCGGTCGCCTTCCCGAAGGCGTACGCGAACCGGACGCTGCGACTGCAGAGCTTCCTGCGCGCACAGGCGATCGATATCAAGATCCTCGAGCGCAAGATCGTCGCGGACGGCATCCTCGGCCCGGATACCCTGATGCTCGCCCATCAGGTCTCGCGGCTGGGCGAGCTCGCCTTCCTCCGCACCGACCTGACGGTGCTCGGCGTCGCGATGGAGCGGCTCCTCGCCATCGGCGCCGAGGCCGGACGCAAGGCGCGCATCTCGGCGCTGCCGCTCGAGGTCACCTACGCGTGGGACGTCACGAGCTCGGCCGACAAGGTGGTCGCCCTCTACGAGCAGCGGCACGCCGACGCCGAGGAGCGCCGGCTGGAGCTCCAGCGTGTCCTGCTGTCCGGGTTCAGCCCGCAGACGTGGCCGGCCTTCGTGTGGCCCACGTACCTCGATCTCGCGCGCCGCCTCTACGGTACGAGGCCGGTGCGGGGACGCGCGGTGCTGCTGCGAGGGCGACGCCGTGCGGAGCGGGAGGACGTCCAGACGATCGCCGGACGTGATCTTCTCGGGAAGCCGTACCTGTGGTTTCGCGACCCGACCGAGCGCCAGCGCGAACAGCTGGGCGCCGCCGACCCGACGGCTCCCGCCGGCCGGCGAGCGCTCGAGGCGTGGGCGCGGAGCGACGGCGATCCGAACGTCGACCTGGTGATGTCGTTCGATCTGCCGGAGGTCACCGACGAGACCCGGAAGGCGACGGTCCTCGAGTGGATGACGGACCTCGAGGTCGCGGAGTCCCGGCGGAAGCAACACAACCGGGAATCACTGCAGGCGCTGGCGGCGCACTTCACGCGCCGGCTCGAGGAGTCCCGGGACTTTGTGTGGGAGCAGAGCTTCGCGCGCGACGTGAGCGACCTCGTGCGCTATCCGCCCGACGTCCGCGGCGGGCTCCTCGACGAGATCGCGAGGCTCGCGAGGCTCCCGGCCTTCTACGACGCATTCGCCGACATGGTGAATCACGGCCAGCGTTCGGTGGCGGCGGATCTCACGAAGCGTACGAAGTACGAGACAGACACTTCGTATCTGAAGTACCTCGCGACTCATCACAAGAAGACAGAGCAGGTTCGCAGGCACACGTACGACGTGAAACGACAGCAGATCTTGCTCGACAAGAAAGGCGATCGCGTCCTCCGTGTCGGTTCGCCGTGGCCGGGCGTCGCCGGTGACGTCTATCCGGTCTACAAGCGTGAGGCGAAGCTCGAGCGCGTGAAGCCGGCGCGGCAGCGCGAGCTGTGCCGGCAGACGCTGAAGGAGCTCGTGCAGCTGATCGCGGAGGCCGCGGCGACGGCCAAGGGCGGCGGCGAGGGCAAGAGCACGACTCCGAACGAGCTGCTCGAGACGGCGGTCAACCGCGCGCGCGAGGCGATGCGGCCGCCGCTGGGCAAGGACGACGTCGAGACGGTCGCGTGGGAGATGAGCGTTCGCGTCACGGCGTTGCGCAGCCGTCCGGAGGGAGGCGTCGAGCGCGTCGAGATCGAGTACGAGATCGTCGAGCGGATCGACGGCGGGCCGTGGATCGCGGTGCCGTGTTCGCGGCGGTGGCGCAGCGAGCAGGAGCTCAGCGAGGAGCTGTCGTTCATCTTCCTGGACCGCCTCGTGCGCGTGGTCACGTGGATCGCGGCGTTCGTCGTCGGGGTCGTCGCGATCGGGTTGCTCGCGACGAGCGTCGTCGGCGCGGCGCTCCTCCGGCTCGCGGGCGGTGCACGCTTCCTGCTCGCGAACGTGGTGCTGGCGGAGGCGATCTACGTCCTCACCAGCGGCGGCGAGGTGACGTGGGAAGGCTTCGTCCAGGCCGCGCTCGGCGGCTACCTCCAGGCGGTCGGATTCCGGCTGTTCGCGCCGGTCGGCAACCGGATCGGCGCGCTCGTCGCAGGCCGGGCGACGGGCCTCTCGTTCACGCGCGCGGCGGCGACGTGGCTCGTCACGAAGGGTGTCACCGGTGGTGGTGCGGTCGCGCTGCAGGGGACCGGCATGCTGCTGACGATGGACCTCGTCAACGTCATGCGCGGCGGCCGCATGTCGTCGTGGCGGGACTACCTGAGCGCCGCGGGCCACGGGGCCGTGCTGGGCGCCGTGCTCGAGATCGGGCTCGGGACGGCGATCACCGGCCTCGGCGGTGCGCTGCGCGGCACGGTCGCACACAAGCTCGCGCGTGCTCTCGCGAGTGCCCTCCGCGAGACGAAGCAGGTCCTCCAGGGGATGACGCCGGGCGCGTTCCTCGAGCTGTGCGCGAGGGCGCGGCTCGGCTTCGACGACTTCCTGTTCGGCGCGGCGCAGGGGCTGTCGCGGTTCAAGGTCTGGCTGCGCGAGGTGATCCAGGATCCGAAGCTCGCGGCCGCGGCGGCGGAGGGTGTCACGAAGCAGCTCGAGACGTCGGCGAAGGCGTTCGCGGACAAGGTCGCCGCGACTCCCGGCGCGGCGAAGGCCGCGGGCAAGCGCGCGCTCGACAACATCGCGGTGGGCTTCCACGCCGACATCCTCGCGCTCTCGGAGATCGCGCTCGGCGACGACGCGATCCGCGGGCTCCGGCGGATGCTCTCCGCGCACGGCCGGGCGCTGCGCGCGAGCGACCTCACGACCGCCATGCAGCAGCTCCGCGCGGTCCCGAAGGTCGCGGACGGGCTCCTGGCGTTCCTCGGGGCGCTCGACCAGGAGATCCTGGCCCGCGTCCTTCAGCGAGATGCGCTGTTCGAGCTGATCGGGTCCAAGGGCCTCGCGTCGCTCGTCGCGCGCGGCTCCGAGGTCACCGTCGGCGACCTGCGCACGCTGTTCCAGCGGGGCTTCAAGGGGAGGATCCCCGAGCTCGACACATGGGTCGCCGATATCGATAAACTCGCAGCTGACGCCCAGCTTTCGATCTTCGGCGCGATGCGCACGCACATCGATGTCCTCAGCCCGAGCGGCGCGCTCGGACTCGTGCGACAGAGCGTGTTGCTCGATCTCGTTCACCTCGAAGGGATCGCCGTCATGGTTCGCGCCTCGTCGCGTGAAGCGATGGACGGCCTCATCGCGAAGGCACCTGCGGGTCTGGGAGACGTCCTGACGTACGCCGCTCGCCATCCCGGCGAAGCACCGGCGCTCGTGCGGCTCGACGCCGAGGTCATCGCGCATCTGGGGGAGGCTAGTGCACACGTGATCGCCGACGTCCTCCGGCTGTCCGCGCACGAACCGTCTGATTTGGTCGTGCTGTTTCGTACGTACGGAGATCGCGCAACAGCGTATTTACGAAACTACCCGTCCCCCAACACGTCCGACCTCGGCAGGAGCCTCGTGGGACAGGCCAAGCAGGTCCGGACGCATGTCGATCGATTGTACACAGGTATCCCCAAGACGAAGGTCGCAGTAGGCTCGCTGGTACACGTCGAGCCGGCAGGCGGCTGGCGACTCGAGATCACGAGCGCCGAGCGGTGGACCTCGACGATCCGTGACCCGAATGGTAGGCAGATCGAGATTGTTCGAAAATGGGATGCGAACGCGGAGACTCTGACGATGTTCTCGGCGATGGGCACGCCCGGGATCGAGATGGTGCCGACCGATCCCGCACTGATCCCCGCGACAGGCATGACTCCCGCGATGTCCTACGTGAACCTTCACCAGATGCGCGCGATGGGGATTCCGTATGGGAAAGGCCTCGCGTCGAGCCCACTCAAGACGATCGTGATGGACAGCATCGAGAACTTCGAGACCATCGGTCACCTGCACTGGCTTCGTCGACGGCATTCCGAAGCGAGTATCGACGCACTGATCGTTCATACTGCCTCGTATCGGTATGCTGAGGACATTGCAATGCAAGCGGGTTACCGGGTTGCATCGGCTCGCGTCGCCACGTCGGATGTCTCCGAGCGCATCGGTGCTCTCCTCAAGTACTATGAAGACGAAGCGCCGACCCTCTTCCGGCAGACGCCCATCGAACGTGCAAGGGTCCACGATGTTGTTCTGCGTCGTTATGATCTCGATGCTGCGATGCTCCGCTCCGGAGCAGGAGCGGATATCTTGACGAGCTTCAGAATCATCTTGGCTGTGGAGCCACTCCAGTGATCTCGGTCTGGTACGACGAGGATCAAGGGCGCTTTGGTCCGTTCGATGCGCGGGACTCCGTGGCGAGACTCGAGGAGCGCGGAGTCTCGTTGCAGCGGGTCGAGAAGCCTGGGCAGCAGCAGGAACTATCGCTCGTGATTGCGCGAGTGGACTCTGTCGTGGTCACCGGCCTCTCTCCCGAGGCGCGGTCACGCACCGTGCTCGTCGTGTTCGGGGGTCGCGAGGAGGCCGACTGGGAAGCCGAGCGACAGGCGCACGGATGGCTCGGCCTCGTTCATCCGTCCGTGTGGTTCCTGTTCCGGGCGGGCAAGCACCCCGCGTGGGGGCTCTATGGGCGACCTGATGTCGCGGCCGCCGCGGGTCTGCATGCGACCCAGCACGGCCTGCAGCCGGTCGGAACCCCCATCGGAATTCACGATCTCATCGCGCGATTCCTGCTCGCCGCCGAGCGCATGATCAGCGAATCGCAGCCACGCTCGTCGTGACTCGCCGCGTACAGGGCAACGCACGAGGAGAGGTCGCACCTGCACCGCGAACCGCCAGCCACGGGTGCGTGCCCCCACACCGGCCGCAGGGCGAGTCCTGATCGGGACTTGTGAAATCGCGCTTGATCTGGCGACCGCCTCGCGTAGAGTGACGCCCTCATGTCGCCGGGTCGTGATCCTCAGGAGACGGGCGCCTCGTAGTCGAGGTGGCGACATCTTTCGCGTTCGCGAAACGAGAGCCGCCCCGACCAAGGCGGCTTTGCTGTTTTCGGTCTCACGTGTTCGCGTATCCACTCGATCGGGCCATCAGATGCGCCGGTCCATCGGATGCGCAGGAGAGTGATTGTCATGGTCGCACGTACGCCACTTCCAGAATCCCAGATGGGTCCGGCAGAGCGCCTGCTGGATGTCGTCCTCGGGTCGTCCGCACACCTCTGGCACAACCGGCCGGGGCTGAACGTGGGCGGCACGTGGAAGCCCGCGAAGAACGCGGGCAAGCCGAACGCGGAGCGCGGCGTGGCCGTGAAGCCCGGGCTGTTCGTGCCGGCGGCGGTCGCGCTGTATGCGCGGCTGCTCGAGATCCACAAGCTGAACGCCGACCTGATGGCGCACCTCGCGAGCTACGCGCTCGTCGAGACCGACTGGCGCGACCTCAAGGTCGCGTGCGCGGCGCTCATGCTCGTGCAGACGCGCTCGGGTGCGCCGGTGCGCGACGACGACGGCTCGGTCGCGTTCTACGACGACGACCACCGCCGCATCGGCGAGGCCATGGTCCTCTGGTACCAGAAGAAGTCGGCGCGCATGCTCACGCCCAAGGCGGTGCTGCGCATCGCCGAGCTCCTCGAGACCCCGGAGATCGCGGCGCTCAACCGCGGCGCGGGCTTCGGTGATCCCGCGGCGAAGCGCGCACCTCTCGGTCGCTGGGCGAAGGCGGCCGCGAAGTGGCTCGCGATGCGCGAGACGAACCGCGCGATGCTCGAGGGGCTCGTGAAGGCCGGCTACAAGGAGACCATCAAGAACCTCGCGCGCAAGATCGGCTACAAGCCGGCGGCGCCGGAGTTCTTCGGCATCCTCGGCTGGAAGCAGGCGCAGGCCGACGACGGGCGCCGCGAGATCGGGCTCGACAACGCGACGATCGTGAAGGCGGAGCGGTTCGACGGGCTGTCCGAGGCGGAGATCTGCGAGACGATCGTCGCGCGGCGGCTCCGCTACAAGGACGCCGTCGGTCGCCTGCCGGCCGACATCGGTCTCACGCCGGCGATCATGGTCGCGCTCCTGCCGACGCTGTCGGATCGCGACCTGCGCCAGCTGACGCCGACGCTCGAGGAGCTGGGCCTCCTGTCGGTCCCGGAGATCCGGGCGCGGTGGGAGAAGTCGATCGAGACGGCGACGGATCAGCGCGGCCTCAACATCGCGAAGAACGTGCGCGACGACAAGCTCAAGGAGAAGCTGGCGGACTCCGCCGACAACGCGGCCAAGAAGGCGGTCGCGGCGGCGTCCCGCGAGGTCGAGATCAGGGTCATGTTCCTCGTCGACAAGTCGGGCTCCATGCAGGGCGCGATCGAGTCGTCGAAGGACGCGCTGGGCAAGATCCTCGCCGGCTTCCCGCTCGAGCGGCTCCACGTCGCGGCGTTCGACACGATGGGCCAGGTCCTCAGGCCGAAGGCGGCGTCGCGCGCGGCGGTGCAGCACATGCTCGCGCCGATCCGTGCCGACGGTGGCACGATCCACGGTGCCGGCGTCCAGGCGCTGCATCGCGACGGGCTCCGCGTCCCGGCGGGCGCGAAGCTGATCGTGATCGTCGTCGGCGACGAGGCCGGTGAGTCGGGGGCACAGCTCGCGCAGACGTTCCGCACGCTCGGCTACACCGTCGATGCGATGGCGCTGCTCCTCGCGGGCTCGCCGCGCGGCTCGACGGTGCGCGACTGCGCGAAGGAGCTCCGGGTGCCGTACAGCGAGGTCAACGTCGCCCAGTTCGACGACCCGTACCACGTGACGCGCGTGCTCGCGGCGCTGCTCGAGGCGCCGGTCTCGGCCGCGGTCCCGACGCCGGGCCTCGTCGAGAAGGTGATGGCGACCAAGCTCCTCGAGCCTCCGGCCGGAGCGGCGTGAGTGCCCAGGCCACCGAAGGCACCGGACTTCCGGTCGTTCCTCGCGCCGCCGGAGCCGCGCGTGCTGCCGTACTTCGGCGGCACGCGCGTCGACGACCGCGATCGCTGGTTCCACCTCGCCGACGACACCGACCTCGCACCGGGCTGGTGGCGCTTCCAGATCGCCGGGCGCCGCGCGTCTCCCCAGGGGACCGCGGAGCCCACCGATCTGACGGCGCTGCCGGCCCTGCGCGGGCACCACGTCGATGGCTGGGTCGTCGGGCCTTCCTCCGGGAAGACCCGCGACCTCGGCCGCATCGCTCTCCCGCCGGACGACGAGCCGGCTCCGCTCGCACCCGTGACCGCGCGCCGGTGGCCGTCGGGAGAGTGGCTCTTTGATTCCCTGGAGTTCGAGGACGAGGCCGAGGAGGCCGCGCGGCGCGCCCTCGAGGAGCGGCGACCTCTCGCCGGCGACATCCGGGGCGCGTCCGCGTCGCTGCGTGCGGCCTACGGCTACGCGCTCGGCATCGCCGTCGCGACGGAGCTGAACCTCCGCGTCTCGATCCCCGAGCTCACCCGGTACGTCGTCGACATCGCGAACGACGGCCCCGAGGTCGTGCGCATCATGTACGAGCGCATCCTCGAGGCGCGCGAGGTCGAGGCGCGTGCGGCGCGCGTGCGCCTCGAGGACCTCGAGCGTGCGCGCGCGGTCGCCGAGGTGACGCGGGGCGCGCGGGCGCTGCCGAGGTCGCGACACCCGCGCGAGCGGGCCGATGCCGCGCTCGCCGGTGCCGGGGCGCGCATGCTCGCGTGCGTGTCGCTGCACGGCGGCGACCTCCTCGACGTGACGTACGCCGTCGACGGCGTGCGCGTGATCTCGACGGTGGACCCGGTGTCGTTGCAGGTCATCGACCCGGGCGTGTGCCTCGCGGGCGCGCACCGCGTGCTCACGCTCGACGCGATGCCGTCGGTCATCCGCGAGGCGCGCGAGGAAGATCACCTGAACATCACGAGGCGATAGACGATCATGCAGGAAGTGTGTTTTCTCATCGGGCGCGGCGGCGCGGTCCTGCACGCCGACGCCTCCGACAGCCCGGCGGCGCTGCCCGACACGCGCGCGCGCTGGGAGGCGATCTGGGCGCACCGCGAGGAGCTCGAGGTGATCGCGCACTCGCACCCGGTCGGGCCGAGCGCGTTCTCCGCCGAGGATGAATCGACGATGAGCGCGATCGATAGCGCGCTCGGCAGGGCCGTGCGTTACTGCGTCGTCGCGCCGCGCACGACGATCGCGCGGACCGGCGACGGCCCGACCGAGACGGTCACGCCCGAGCCCTGGTGGGCTCACCTCCTGAGGCTCGCCTCGGGGATGCACGGAAGGAGATAGGCAATGGCAATCCTCAACATCACGTACATGGGTCAGTCCGCGGACTACGAGCTCGCGCTCGACGCGCACACGAGCGACGCCGACATCAAGCGCATCGCGATCGAGGTCGTGCGCGCGGGCGGCGTGCGCGGGCTCCACGTGCCCGATCTGCCGGGCAACGCGTTCGTCTCGTTCGTCGTCGATCGGCTGCGCGGCACGGGCGGCGAGCAGCGCATCTACCTGCGGCCGAAGGTGCCGTTCGGCGCGCCCGCGAGGCGCCGATGCGCATCGTGATGTGCGGCATCGGCGCGCTCGGCTCGACGGCGGTGCAGCTCCTCCGCAACGTCGCGGCCGAGTTGCGCCTGGTCGACTTCGATCGCGTCGAGTCGAAGAACCTCGCGGCGCAGTGGTTCGTGAAGCAGTCGCTCCACAAGAACAAGGCGGAGGCCGCCCGCCTGCAGCTCGCGAACTTCTACGGCGCGAAGGCCGAGGCGCTCGGCGTGCGGCTCGCCGCCACGAACGCGGCGCAGCTGCTCGCGGGGTGCGACCTCGCGGTCGACTGCTTCGACAACGCCGACTCGCGGATCACGTTGTCGCAAGCCGCGACAACCGCGGGCGTCCCGCTGCTGCACGCGGCGATCTCGGCGGACGGTACTTTCGGCCTTGTCCGGTGGGACGAGCGGTTCACCGCGGACCGCGAGGACGCACCGGGGCAACCCACCTGCGAGGGCGGCGAGCACCTGCCGATGATCGGCCTCGTCGGGGCGACGCTCGCGCGGGCGATCCAGGACTTCGTGGCGTCCGGGGCTCGCCACGACTACCTGGTCTCCATGTCCGGCGTGATGCGCACCTCATGACCGGTCGACCGGCCGTGAAGTGGCTACAGCACCGGCCACTGGGACCAGCAATCACCGCCGGTTGACGCGCCCTGATCTGCTACCATCCGCCCTGCGTGCGGGCACCGTTCGTGCTGGGGCTGCTGGGTGCTGCAGGTTGCTCCAACCTGCTGGGGATCACCGATCCCTCGACGAAGTCCGATGACGGCAGCCCACCACCGATGATCGACGCGGAGGTCGATAGTGCGATCGACGCGCCGCCGCCGTGCACGGCGCCGACGGCGTTCGGCGCCGAGGCGAGCTTCGACGTCGAGCCGGGGGCGACGGGCCTGTCGCTCGCGCTCGGCAAGCTCGACGCGGGGGCGACGCTCGACGTCGCGATCGCGATCGGCACGGACGTCGTCATCCTCCACGGCGACGGCACCGGCGTTTTTGCAAACCCGACGAAGCTCGGAAGCGTTGCAGGGCAGGTGCTGATCGACGACTTCGACACCGACGCCCGGGACGACCTGATCCTGGTGCAGGTCGGCGGCTCCAAGGTCGCGATCCGCCGGCAGAGCCCGGCGGGCACGTTCCTCGCCGAGCAGCCGCTCGCGGGGCCGTTCACGAACCTGCACCGCGCGCTCGTGGGCCAGCTCGACGGCAACGTGCGGCCCGACCTCTACATCGAGGACGACGTCGAGCGCCGGATCTGGACCTCGGGAGCCCTGACGCCGGGCTCGTTCCTGCGCGAGAACACGACGATCGGCGTCGCCGGCGATCAGCTCCTGTCGATCGAGCAGATCGACCGGGCGCAGCGCGACGAGACGGTGCTCGTCGACGGGAGCGGCAACGTCAAGCTGTCGATCAACTCGACCGCCGCGCCGAAGACGATCGCCACCGGGGCGACGGGGCGCGGCGCCGCGTTCGGCAAGTTCAACGGCGACATGTTCCCCGACCTCGTGATCGCGACCGCGGCCGGCGGAGTGCTGTTCTTCCAGGATCCGGCGAACCCGGGGACGTTCGTCATGCAGGCGGGGCTCATTCCCGAGGTCACCGGCGACAGCCTGCAGGTGCTCGACGTCAACGGCGACGGCACCGACGACATCATCACGCCGACGCGCATCGTGCTGCAGTGCCCCGGCGCGCCCGCGACGTTCACCCAGGTCGAGGGCTTCAACGCGAAGCAGCCCTCGCTGTTCGCGGACGTCAACGGCAACGGCAAGCCCGACCTGCTCCGGCTCGAGGGCGGGACGCTGAAGGTGAGATTGCAATGATGCAGGGGCTCGCGAACGTCGGCGACGTCCTCGCCGGGAAGTACCGCGTCGACAAGATCCTCGGGATCGGCGGCATGGGCATGGTCGTCGCGGCGACGCACCTCGAGATCGACCAGCAGGTCGCGATCAAGTTCATGCTGCCGTCGGCGCTCGAGTCGCCGGAGGCGAGCGCGCGGTTCATGCGCGAGGCGCGCGCGGTCGGCCGCCTGACGAGCGAGCACGTGTGCCGCGTCAGCGACGTCGGCAAGTTCACGAGCGGCGCGCCGTACATCGTGATGGAGTACCTCGAGGGGCTCGACCTCGGGACGATGCTCAAGCGCCGCGGGCCGCTCGCCGTGCCGCAGGCCGTCGACTACATCATGCAGGCGTGCGAGGGCATGGCCGAGGCGCACGCGTTCGGCATCGTCCACCGCGACCTCAAGCCCGACAACCTGTTCCTCGCGGCGCGCGTCGACGGCGCGCAGATCGTGAAGGTCCTCGACTTCGGGATCTCGAAGGCGGCGGTGACGGGGATCGAGACGCGCACCGGCGACGTCATGGGCTCGCCGGCGTACATGGCGCCCGAGCAGATGCAGTCGACGAAGGACGTCGACGCGCGCGCCGACATCTGGTCGCTCGGCGTCGTGCTGTACCAGCTGATCAGCGGGCGCATGCCGTTCCTCGCGGACACGCTGCCGGCGCTGTGCCTGTCGGTCATCAACGACGCGCCGCCGCCGCTGTCGGCGGTGCGCAAGGACCTGCCGCCGGGGCTCGCCGAGGTCGTGATGCGCTGCCTCGCCAAGCGCAAGGACGAGCGGTTCCCGAACGTCGGCGAGCTCGCGAAGGCGCTCGCGCCGTTCGCGCCGAGCGAGTCGGTGCACTCGATCACGCGCATCAACGCGATGCTGCACCGCAAGCGGCAGCCGACGCCGCCGCCGCTGATGATGCTGCCGTCGGAGTTCGCGGACGTCGTCGCGCCGACGATGGTCGGCACGAGCGACAGCCTCGACATCGTGGCGACGCCGCTGCCGGGGGGCGCCGCGCACGGCGACAAGCGCGCCGTCACCACGGTCGGCTCGTCGTCCGGCGAGTCGGTCGCGGGGATGCCGAAGCGCGGGTTGCCGGTCGGGCTGCTCGGCGCGATCGCCGGGACGGTCGCGCTGATCGCGCTGATCGTCGTGATGGCGATGATGAAGAACGGCGCGAGCGCCGAGCCCAGGCCGGCCGCGCCGCCCACCGCGGAGGACAAGGCTCCGCCGCCGCCCGCGACGGCCGAGACGCCGAGGCCGAAGGTCGAGCCGATCGACGAGCCGATCCCCGCGCCGCCGCCGCCGCCCGTCGACGACCAGGCGAAGAGGGCGGCCACAGCCGAGGACGTGAAGGGCAAGGACGCGCCGAAGGCGTTCGTCGCCCAGGACCCGCCGAAGGCCAACGCGAAGGCCAGGGGCAAGGGCAAGGACAAGGTCGGCGCGCCTGCGGACAAAGACAAGGTCGGCGCGCCCGCGGGTAGCGCGGCGTCGGGGACGCAGGCCGTCAAGGGCGCGGTCACCGACGGCGGCAACGACGACGGCGATGCGAAGTGGGGGCACATGCACCACGACCAGCCGCCGCGCCTGTTGGCGCCGGCGGGCTCGGGATCCGGGTCGTGAGCGCGCGGTTCGCGACGGCCGCGGCGATCGTGTTCGCCGCCGCGCTCGCGCACGCCGACAGCCGCGCCGAGGCGATCGTCCTGTTCGACCAGGGCATCGCCGAGATGAAGGCGGGCAACTACGACAAGGCGTGCGCGAGCTTCGCGCGCAGCCTGCAGCTGGTCCCCGACACCGGCACGAAGGGCAGCCTCGCGCGCTGCCTCGACAAGCAGGGCAAGGTCGCGTCGTCGTGGCTCCTGTGGCGCGAGCTCGCCGACACCGCCCCGTCGGAGGACCTGCGCAAGGACGCCGCGGCGCAGGCGGACAAGCTCGCGCCGCGCGTGCCCAAGTACGCCGTCACCGTCGCGGCGCCGACGGCGGGGCTCGCCGTCACGATCAACGGCAAGCCCGTCGATCCGACGCTCGACGTCCAGGTCCCGGTCGATCCGGGCCCGCTCGTCGCCGTCGCGAGCGCGCCGGGCCACGTCGCCTGGAAGAGCGAGCAGCTCGCCGCCGAGGGCGCCGTCGTCACCGTGCAGGTGCCGGCGCTCGAGCGCGTGCCGGTGAGCATCGTGACGCCGCCGGAGCACGGGCTCCCGCCGCCGCCGCCGCCGAAGCGGGGACAGCGCAACCTCGGGTTCGTCGCGCTCGCCGCCGGCGGTGCGGCGCTCGTCGCGGGCGGCGTGTTCGGCCTCACCACGGCCTCGCACTGGGACAAGGCGCAAGAGCTGTGCGGCGGCGACGTCGACCGCTGCCCGCCCAACCAGGTCGCCGCCGCGCAGGCCGAGGTCGACAAGGCGCGCAGCGCCGGCACCATCTCCACGGCGCTGTTCGTCGCGGGCGGCGTCGTCGCCGCGACCGGCATCGTCCTCGTCATCACCGCCCCGAAAGCGCGCCGCGAGCGCGCCGTCGCCGTGACGCCCGTCCTCGGCCCCGACGGCGCCGGCTTCGTCCTCACCGGCCGCCTCTGACACGGAGGTCGCGCCGTTTCGTCGAACATGGCCGGATTCCAGGCACAATCGATCAGGAGGCTGCGATTCTGGGGCAGCCACTTCGGTTGCAGGGCAGAGGCAGACGCCGCTGAATCTCGTGTTACGCGATGCTTCGCTCAAGCCCAGAAGATCGGCTCGACCGCGACGACCACTGCATCGAGCTCACCACCGCATGCAGTCGCCGAGGTTCTTCTCCTTGCCCTCGACGACGCACGTATTTCTTTACAGCGGTGT
Source organism: Deltaproteobacteria bacterium (assembly GCA_019637375.1). Taxonomy (GTDB): domain Bacteria; phylum Myxococcota_A; class Polyangia; order Haliangiales; family Haliangiaceae; genus JABFXX01. The sequence goes on from JAHBVW010000002.1 coordinate 344,756, forward strand.
TCGCGTCGCTCCGCCCGCGTCTCGATCACGATCGAGGCATCGGCAGCTCGCGCGATACACGATCCACGGCGAGGTCCATTTCCTGCCCGCCGCGCAGGTATTCGAGCAGCCGGTGCAGTCGACGCGCGATGGTCGAATTCCTCGCGGATGTGAAGCCGTTCTTCAGTTCGCGGCAATAGTTGATATGCGCGGTCAGCGACGCTTTCGCTGAGTGATGCAGCCGTCGGAAGTGCCGCTGCTCGAAGCGGTAGCTGCCGATGAGTTGATCGAGCACCTCGACGGTATGCGTCGGATGATTCGGATCGAATTCCAACGAGCTTGCAGGCATCGGGTGGGGACATGCAGCTCGCGTCGACGTCGACGGCGCGACGCGCGGCCGACCCGGCGGCTTCGGAATCGGCGTGTTCGGCTGACTGCCGGGTCCGAGTTTCACCATCTCGCGAATCCAGACTCCCAGAGCTCGCCAGTATGCGGGGGATGGTGCGAAGCGATACGCTGGATGTTGAGTGATCGCGCACAGTGTGTCGCTGGTCCACCGCCAATCATCGACGCCGAAGTGGCCAGCGATCGCCTCGTACTCGCTGCGATACGTGGTGCCGTAGAAGAGTGCGAAGGTGGGCTCATTCGAGGCGAGCTGGCGCTTTAACTCGGCGACTCGCTCCGAGCGGTGGACCCTCCGCTCGACGTCGACGCTCGTGTTGGCCGCATGCAGCGCGCTGATCTCGAGGACCGCGGTGTCGCCGCCGAGCCGCCCCCAAGAATCGCGTTGGTAGGCGGCAATGTCGGCTCGTTCACTCAAACGATCCTCGAACGAGAGCACGACTTGGATCAGAGGTCCCCACGTGGTTTGCACCGGTGGCGTCGGGCTCGCGCGATGCCAACTCGTGATGACTCTTCCGGCGCGCCGGTTCGAGTCCTCGTGGTGCGCGCGGCAGTCGATGAGAGGGTGGCCTCCGAGTCCCTGCCACGATTCGTAGCTCGCGTGGTTGTCGTTTCCTCCGGGCTCCATGCCCACGAACCAATACGGTGCTTCCCAACGGCCGTAGCCGAACCAACAACGTGCGGCATCCTCACGCGCCCCCATAGCGATCCATGTTAGCCGATGGAGTCCGGATGCCGCTACCGAAGTGACGACGAGTCTTGACGTTGCCGACGTGATGGGCGCGCGCGACGTCGAGAGCGTGACGATGCACCCTGAGCTCGCGAAGCAGAGAAGACATCGTCCGGCAGCACGTCGACGCGCTGCGTGCTTCGGCGACGGCCGCCACGGTCTTGTGTGTTCGCGTCCGCGCCACTCCCGGCGTCGGCGCGTGTGCGCCAGCGGAAGAATGTAGTGCCGCGGCGCGCCCCCGAGGAGCTGGTCGCGCTGGGCGAAAGTTCCTGCGCGGTGCGGTGTCAGCGTCCGGGTGACGGGGAGAAGCACCAGACGCGCCTGACGCGCGTGTGGGTCACTGGGAGTCTCGTCGACTGGGGCGGCGATTTGGCGAACGTTCGCCACCGACAGTACCAGTACCCGTTCACCGTCGACGGAGTGCTCGCGTTGACGTAGGTCAGTCGAACGGCGTGACGCGGAGATCGTACTCCTCGACCACTCTGCGGATCGCGAACAGCAGCTCCCACGCGCACGGCTTGGCTCCGGGTCGCAGCGCGCGTGGCTGCTCCCACTGCGTGTTTGCACCGTAGAAGTGAGTCGTCTCCGTCAGCGGGAACGCTCGGCCCTGGCGCGTTTCGGCATGGACCTCCACGCGCGGCCATTCGTGAGCCTCCGAGGTCCCGTAGGCGACACGGACGAGATCGGATTCGACTTCGAGGACGACTGCCGGGCGGTCCTTGCCCTCCAGGTGAAGCCACGCCGTGTCGCGCTCGCGCATCTCGTGCTCGCTCCGCTACAGCCCGAGCCGGCGACGCGCATCCGGGAGCCCCCGCCGCGCGGCTGCCCGCACCCGTTCATGCCGACGCTCGATCGCGTTGAGATCAAGCTTCGCGGACGGCGGTACGATCGCCTCGTCGACGGTCACGCCGGGAATCGATGCGAGCATGCGGAGATGCGTCGTCGCGCTGACGACGAGGCACTCGACAAGCGCGCGAGCGAGCCAGGGTTCGACCTTCTGCTCGGTCGACATCGCCTGCGCGATCGCCAGGACGCAGAAGGACGCGCGCAGACCGTTGAAGATGATCTCCGCAGCGTCGGTGGGAATGTCGGCGCTCGCGAGCGAGAACGCGAAGATCCGTTCGGACTCGATGGGTGGTTCGTGCGCGATGAGCGCCACGACCTGAAGCTGGGCGTCGAGCCACGCATCGATCACACGCTTGCTCTGGACGAGCAGCCGCACCTGCGCATCCCCGAGCCGTTCGCGAACCGCGTCGGCGAAGTCCTCCGTCGAGACGGGCTCCGAGATGTTCGCGACCGGCACGAGGCGGGCGAGGAGTGCGGTGCAGTGGATCGCGTCGGGCGAGCCGACGAGCTCGTCGAGCCGCTCGTCCAGGTCGTCGAGAGACTCAGCGCGGAGGAGTTCGCCGCCGAACCGAACGGCGGCGAACTCGATCAGGCTCAGCAGCTCGCGTTCCTCGTTCGTTGCCGTGCGCCCGAGTACGGCGGTGCGGAGCTGCTTCGCGAGCGACGACAACCAAGGCAACAGGCCGGCGAACGGCGTTGCGCCGATCGGGGCGATGGCGTCGGTGGTCACCCCTAGAGGATGCCGTACATGGCCAAAAATGCCAAACCACTCCGATACTTCCCGAGCGCCCGCGCAGCTACCGGCCCTTCATGGCTTCGTCGAGCATGCGCGGCTCGGCGGCCTTCGTCGCGATGGCCTCGCGCGTGATCACGATCAGAGGCGTGCGCTCGATCGAGAGGTATGAGAGCGTCTGGAGGCAATGGCCGGATTCCGGCCACGGTGTCCGAACACCGGCCATGTCTGCACGAGCTGCGCAGAAACCAGGTCGGACTTGTTTTCGCGGTCTCGTGATCAGCGGCCGATCGCGCGCAGCGAGCCGTCGGTGCCGCCGAGGAGGATGCGGCCGTCGGGGAGCGCGACGGCGGCGGAGGTGCCCTGGTTGACGGGGATCGTGGTCGGTGCGGAGGGTGGGCGCCAGTGGTCGAGGTCGCCCGTCTCGCTCGCGAACAGGACGCGGCCGGTCGCGTCGAAGGCGATCGCGATCGCGTTGCGGTGGAGGGCGGTGGCGCGCTCGACGGTGCCGGTCGCGAGGTCGCCGATCAAGAAGCCGGCGTCGCGCGCGGCGCTGGCGACGCGGGTGCTGGTCGGGTCGAACGCGATCGCGGTGACGCCGCCGCGGTGCTCGCCGACGAGGCGGTGCGAGCGTGCGTCGACGGCGCCGTCGCGCACGGTCCACGCGCGCACGAGGCCCTCGTCGCAGCCGGCGACGAGCGTCGCGTTGTCGGGCGAGAAGCGCACGACGTGCGTGTCGGAGGTCAGGCCGCCGAGGTCGGCGAGCTGCGCGCCGTCGCGCCACACGCGCACGCTGCGGTCCTGACCGCCGGAGGCGAGCAGGGTGCCCGTGCGATCGAACGCGATCGTGTCGGTGCCGCCGGCGTGCCCGGCGAGCGTGCCGGTGGGGGTGCCGCCGGCGTCGAACAGCGCGATCGCGCCGCCCGCCGTCGCGACGGCGACGCGCGCGCCGTCGGGCGTCGTCGCGAGGTCGTGCACCGCCGAGCCGACGTTGCGGCGCACCGGATCCGCGCCGGTCCACCACGTGACGATGCCCTTCACGTCGCCGGTGATCGGCACGCCGCGCGCGCCGACGGCGACCGCGGTGATGTGCGCGGCGTTGTGCCCGGCGGGGCGGCTCGCGCCGGTCGCGAGGTCCTCGGTGACGATCGCGCCGGCGGCGTCGGTCGACACGGCGATCCTGCCGTCGGGCGACACGGCGAGGTGCTCGATCTGCGCGTGGTGATCGTCGAAGAACGTGCCGGGGATGGCGTCGAGTGGCCACACGCGCACGACACCCTCGCCGTCGGCGGACAGGAGGCCGTTGCCGTCGCGCACGAACGACAGGTGGCGGATCCGCTGGCGGTGCCCGCGCAGCGTCAGGTGGCGGCCGGTCTCGCGGTCCCACACCTGGATCATGCCGTCCTCGCTGCCGGTCGCGACGCGGCGGCCGCTCGGGTCGACCGCGAGCCCGCGCACCTTCGTCGCGTGGCTGCCGACGACCTCGACGGTTTCGCCGTCGACGCGCACCACCGAGCCGTCGATGCCGGCGAGCACGACGACGCGCCCGCCGGCCGCGATCGCCGCGCGCTTGCTCGGCACGCGCGTCTGCACCGGCTCGCCGACCGCCGCGCCGCGCTCCCAGCGCCGCACGCTGCCGTCGGCGCCGGCCGCCGTCACGAGCTCGCCGGTCATCTGCGCCGAGCGGATCGCGCTCGGCGTCTTCCGCGCCAGGGGCGGCGCACCGTCGAGCGGCCACACCCACGCGGTGCCGTCCTCCTCGCCGGCGACGACGGTGTCGCCGCGGTCGCCGAACGACAGCGACTCGATCTTCGACGTCGCGCCCGCGAGCCGCCGCGCCGGCGCGGCACCGTGCTTCCACGCGAGCACGCCGCCGGCGTCGTCCGCCGTCACGAGCCAGTCGCCGCGCCACGCGATGCGCTCGACGTCGCCGGCGTGCCCGGGCAGCGCCGCGCGCACGTGGCCGTCGCGGCCGACCACGTGCAGCGCGCCGTGATCACCCCCGATCGCGAAGGCATCCCCGTCGGGGGACGGCCGCGCGACGTGCACGCGCCCGCGCGGCTGGACGAACAGCGTGCGCGAGCTCGCCCACGGCGGCTCCCACAGGCGCACGGTGCCGTCGTAGCCGGCCGTCACGAGTGCCCCGTCGCGCAGCTGCTCGACCCAGTGCACCTCGTCGCTGTGGTCGCGCAGGACGTGCGAGGCGATGCCGCGCCCGCGCGCCTCCTCGGCGACGATGTCGATCAGCATCGGATCGATCCCGCTCGCGCGCACCTCGTCGAGCAGGCCCATCGCCTCGGTCGGATCGCGCCCCACACGCGCGCGCGCCTGCTGGAACAGCAGCGACGCCGTGCGCGCGGCGAGCTCCTCGCGCGCCGTCTCGGCGACGTGCTGCGCGGCGCGCGCGTCGAGCCACAGCCGCGTCACGATCGCCGCGAACGCGACCGTCACGACGACGCCGGCGATCGCCGCGGCGGTGAGCCAGCGGTGGCGGCGCGCGAACCGGCGCACCTGCTCGAGCGTGCCCGGCACGCGCACCGACACCGAGCGGCCGTCGAGCCACCGGCGCACGTCGTCGGCGAGCGCCGCGGCGGACTGGTAGCGGTCGGGCGGCGCCTTCGCGAGCGCGGTCCGCGCGATCGCGTCGAGGTCGACGTCGTGGCCGAGCGCGCGCAGCGACGCAGGCGGCTCCTCGCACACCATCGCGGCGACCGCGGCGAGCGGCACGTCGCGCACCGCGTACGGCAGCTCGCCGCACACGAGCTCGTGCAGCACGACGCCGAGGCTGTACACGTCGGAGCGCGCGTCGACCTCGTCGGGGCGCAGGCGCGCCTGCTCGGGGCTCATGTACACGGGCGTCCCCATGAGGTCGCCGGCGCGCGTCGCGCTGTCGTCGCCGGGGAGGTCGTCGGGCAGTCCTGCTCCACTGGGCGCAGACTTCGGGGCGCCGAGCGCGCGCGCGATGCCGAAGTCGAGCACGACGACGCGCCCGTCGGGGCGCACCATCACGTTCTTCGGCTTGAGGTCGCGGTGGATGACGCCGTTGAGGTGTGCGTGGTGGACGGCGTCGCAGATCGCCGCGAACAGCGACAGCTTCGCGGCGAGCGCCGGGGCGGCGTCGCGCACGTGCGCGTCGAGCGTGGCGCCGTCGACGTGCTCCATCACGATGAACGGATGGCCGCTCGCCTCGCCCGCCTCGAGGACGCGCGCGATGCCCGGGTGATCGAGCCGCGCCATGATCGCGGCCTCGCCCCAGAACCGCGCGAGCGCCGGCCCGCTTCCTGGCAGGAAGGGTGCCACGTGCAGCACCTTGATCGCCACCGGGCGCACCGGCGACTCCTGCTCGCCGGCGTACACGGTGCCCATGCCGCCCTCGCCGAGGCGCGCGCGGATGCGGTAGCCGGGGATCTCGAGCGCCGGGAGCTCGCGCCGCGCGCCCAGACCCTCGACGAACGTCGTCGGCGTCGGCGACGCGAGGCCCGCGGTGCGCAGCGCGGTCGCGGCCTCGGCGTCGGCGGCGAGCAGCTCGACGAGCTCGGCGCCGAGCGTCGCGTCCTCGCCGCACACGCGGGCGACGAGGGCGTCGCGGCGGTCGCGCGACAGCTCGATCGCCTCGGCGAACAGCTCGCTCAGCCGAGCGTGGCGCGCGGACTCGGCGGGCGACGGCTCAGCCATGGGCCGCGAGCTCGCGCGTCAGCCAGGCGCGCGCGAGCCGCCAGTCGGCGTGCACGGTGCGCTCGGAGACGTCGAGCGCCTCCGCCACCTCCGCGACCGTCAGCCCGACGAGGCAGCGCAGCTCGACGATGCGCGCCTGGCGCTCGCTCAGCGCCTCGAGCTTCTCGAGCGCCTGCTCGACGGCGAGCAGGTCCAGGTCGTCGTCGCCCGGGTCGCGCAGCCCCGACAGCGTGACGCGCACCGCGTCGCCGCCGCGCTTGTCGCTGCGGCGCCGGCGCGCGCGATCGACGAGGATCTGGCGCATCGCGAGCGCCGCGATCGCGAAGAAGTGCTTGCGGTCGCGCGCCTCGAGGCTCGCGCCGGCGAGGCGCAGGTACAGCTCGTGCACGAGGCCGCGCGGCTCGAGCGTCGCGCCGCCGCGCTGCACGTACGCCGCCGCGATCTGCTCGAGGTCGCGATACACGACCGGGAACAGCTCGGCGCGCGCGCGGGCATCGCCGTCGCGCACCCGCCCGAGCAGCGCGGTCACGTCCGCTTCGCTCGCCGACACACGCCGATCTTGCGCCGCCGCTCGCCCGCTGTAAATGGCTTCGCTAGCGCCGCAGAATGCGGCGCACGACCGCGCGCGCCTCCGGGACCTTCGCCGCGCCCATGGCGGCGAAGTACACGCCGCCGAACGTGGGGATCGCGACGAGGGCCGCCCGCCAGCCGTGCAGGTCGAGGACGCGACCGGCGCCCCAGCCGGCGGCGCCGGCGGCGGCCGCGGCGGCGAGCGCGACGAGCGTCAGGCCCACCGGCATCGGGACGCCGCCGATGCGCCGGGCGAGCGCGGCGCGGAGGATCAAGAGCTCGACCCACGCACCTGCGCTCGACGCCGCGGTGAGGGCGAACGCGGCCCACGCGACGCTGTACCCCGCGGCGTCGCGGATCGGGAACACGAGCGCGATGCCGAGCGCGGCGGCGAGCGTGAAGCGGACGAGCGCCGCGTAGAGCGGGATGCGCGGCTGCTCGAGCGCGTAGAACGCCGACGCGAGCACGCGGCCCTGGGTGCTCGCGACGAGGCCGAGGGCCGAGCCGGCGAGGATGATCCACACGATGCGCACGTCCTCGTCGGTGAACCGGCCGCTCTGGAACAGCAGCGCGACGATCGGCCCGCCGATCGCGACGAACGCGATCGCCGACGGGACGACGAAGAACGTCACGCGCCGGAGCGCGCCGTCGAGGCGCTTGCGCACGTGCTCCGCGCGCGCCGCCTGATCGCCGCCGGAGCTCGCCATCTCGGGCAACTCGGCGGCGGAGATCGACATGCCGAACAGGCTGACCGGCAGCGTGTACAGCGTCTGCGCGTTGAACGACGCCGCGACGATCGTCGCGCCGAGGTAGCTCGCGAGGATCTGATCGATGTACGCCGAGATCTGCGCCGAGCCGCGGCCGATGAACACCGGCACGAAGTTGCGCAGCGTCGTGCGCGTGCCGTCGTCGAGCTGCAGCCGCGGGAGGAGGCGCACGAGCCGCATCACCGCGGGCACCTGCACGAGCAGCTGCGCGGCGCTGCCGATCACGAAGCCCCACGCGATCCACAACGCGACGTCGGCGTCGCCGGTCGCGAGCCAGCCGCCGGCGGCGACCGCGACGGCGATCTGCGCCGCGTTCCACAGCACCGGCGACGCGTACGGCAGGAAGAAGCGGCGGTGGCTGTTGAGCACGCCGAGGCACCACGCCGACATCACGAGCAGCGCGAGCCCGGGGAACATGATGCGCACGAGCTGCGCGGTGAGGTCGCGCGTCGGGCCGCTGAAGCCGGGCGCGAGCAGGTCGACGAGCGGGCCCGCGAACGCGACGCCGAGCAGCGCGATCACGCTCGCCGCGAGCGCGAGCAGCGTCCCGACGGCGCGCGCCACGTGCTCGGCCTCCTCCGTCTTGCCCTCGGCGCGCAGGCGCGTGTAGACGGGGATGAACGACGCCGACAGGACGCCCTCGCCGAACAGGTTCTGCAGCGTGTTCGGGATGCGCGTCGCGGCGCGCAGCGCGCCGGTGGCGGCGCCCTGGCCGAGGTAGTGCGCGATCGCGCGCTCGCGCACGAACCCGGCGACCCGCGACAGCATGATGCCGGCCGCGACCGCGATCGCACCGCCGCCGCGGCGGCGTCCGGATCGAGCGTCGTCGGTCGGCACGACGCGATTGTTCACGCCCGGCGCACGCGCGGCAACTTCCGGGGATGCTATGTCCACGCCGGATGTCCTGGCTCACCGACCGACGGCTTTGGACCGCCGCGCTCGCGGTGTGGGTCGTCCTGGCGCTGATCGGGCTCGTGCTGGGCCCGTCGCTCGGCCACGACGAGGCGGCGTTCGCGATCACGTCGCGCGGCGAGCAGCCGCCGGGCGTGTGGCTGTACCGCTCCGACGGCACGGTGTGGATCGCGCGGCTCGGCACGGCGCTCGGCGACGCGGCGTGGCTGGTGCGCCTGCCGAGCGCGCTCGTGAACGCGCTCGCGATCGTCGCGGCGTACGCCGTCGGGCGCGCCGCGTTCGATGCGCGCACGGGCGCGTGGACGGCCGCGATCCTCGCCGGTGCGCACCCGATGGGGCTGCGGGCCGCGGAGCTGCTCAGCGACCTGCCGGGCATGGCGTGCGTGCTCGGCGGGATCGCGATCCTCGCCGGCGAGATGCAGCGCCCCGACGGGCCGCGCTGGCGCCTCGTCGCGGCGGGGCCGGTGTTCGCGGCGGCGTTCTACGTGCGCTACGGCAGCGCCCCCGCCGTCGCGATCGCGATCGCCGCGGCCGTGCTCCTGTGGTGGCGCGCGGCGCTGCGGCGGCCGCTGCCGATCGTGGCGATGGCCGCCGCGATCGGCGTGCTCCTCATCCCGCACTTCTTGCGCTCGCACGAGGCGACCGGCTCGTACTTCGGGATCCTCGACGTCAGCCGCGGCATGCCGCGCCGCGCGTACGTCGGCGAGGGGCTCGTCACGTACCTGGCATCGAACCCGTTCCTGTTCTACGGCGCGCTCGTCGCGCCGGTGATGGTCGCCGGCCTCGTCGGCCTCGCCACGGCGCGGCGGCGCGTGTCGTACTACCTCGCGGTCGTCGCGCTCGGGCAGATCACGATGCTCGGCATCCAGAGCCACGGGCAGCCGCGCTACGTCTACGTCGCGACCGCGCTGCTCGTCGTGCTCGGCGTCGACTACCTGCGCCACCGCTTCCCGTGGCCGCGCCCGCGCGCCGCACTCGCGCTGGTCGCGGCGGCGCAGCTCGGGCTCGTCGTCGCGACGGTGATCCACCACCGCGTCGTCGACGATGCGCGCGCCCCGATCGTGGCCGCCGCGGAGACGATGCGCGCGCACTCCGCCGGCAAGCCGTGCGCGGCGGTCGCGGCGATCGTGCCGCAGCTGATGTGGTACTCGCGCTGCTCGATCTTCGCGTCGTCGCTGATCGGGTCCGATTCCCTCCCGCCGGACCGCGACGGGTACGCGGTGTGGCTGAAGAAGTGGCCGATGGACGCCGGTGCATTCGCGGCGCAGCGCGGGCTCACGGCCACGCCGCTGCCGACGGGCGACGACCGGGCTCGGGTGTGGCGGTTGCGCTGATCCGGCGTGCTACTGTCGAGCGGCATGACGTCACGCAGCGCTCTGGCACTGCTCGCGATCGCGGCGTGCTCGGGAAAACCGTCGCAGCCGGTGCCGCGGCCGACGCTGGGAAATGCGGGCAGCGGCAGCGCGGCGGCACCCACCACGGGGAGCGGTAGCGCCGCGGTCGCGGAGCCGCCGGGCGGCGCGGTCCCGTCGGTCAAGGTCACGCTCGCCGAGGTCGGGCTCGAGGCGAGCACGCTCGATCGCTCGTCGGATCCGTGCGTCGACTTCTACCAGTTCGCGTGCGGCGGCTGGCTCGCGAGCAACGCGGTCCCGCCGGATCGCGCGCGCTGGAACCGCGCCGCCGAGGCCGAGGAGCGGGCACGCGTCGTCGTGCGCGGCTTCCTCGAGGAGGCGGCGAAGGGCATCAACGTCGACGCGGCGACGCGCAAGGCCGGTGACTTCTACGCCTCGTGCATGGACGAGGCGCAGCTCGAGAAGGCGGGAGCGACGGCGCTGCGGCCCGTGCTCGGCAGGCTCGAGGTCAAGAGCGCGGCCGCGTGGCTGGCGGCCGTCGCCGAGCTGCACCGGGCGGGCGTGCCGGTCGTGTGGGCGACGCGCGTCGAGCCCGATGCCAAGGATGCGGCGACGAACATCACGCAGCTCGACGCCGGCCGGATCGGCCTGCCCGATCGCGACGACTACGCGAAGCCCGAGCACAAGGCGAAGCTCGACGGCTACCGTCAGCACGTCGCGCGCCTCATCGCGCTCGCGCAACCGGCGCTGAAGCCCGATCGGGCCGAGGCGGCGGCGAACGACGTCGTCGCGATCGAGACCGAGCTCGCCGCCGTGACGCGGACGCCGCTCGAGAAACGCGAGGCGGCGGCGGCGTACAACCCGACCGACGCGGCGGGGCTCGGCAAGCAGGTGAAGACCGTCGACTGGAAGGCGTACTGGAAGGCGCTCGGCGCGACGCCGAGCAAGCGCATCAACGTCGTCGCGCCGAAGTACTTCGCGGCGCTCGACCGCGTGCGCGCGAAGTTCACGTGGGCGCAGTGGTCGAGCTACTTCACGTACCACCTCGCGGCGCACGCGTCGTTCGCGCTGCCGCGGGCGTTCGACGACGAGGTGTTCGAGCTGCGCAAGCTGCTCACCGGCGTCGAGAAGCCGCAGGAGCGCGCGAAGCGCTGCGCGGACCTCGCGACGAACGTCCTTGGCGACGTCGTCGGGCAGGCCTACGTCGCGAAGCAGTTCCCGGCCGCGACGCGCGGCAAGGCGACGGACCTCGTCGACGCGCTCGCGAAGGCGCTCGCCGAGCGGCTCGAGCGCGCGCCCTGGCTCGGCGAGGCGAGCAAGAAGGCGGCGCAGCAGAAGCTCGCGAAGGCGCTGCGCATGGTCGGCTACCCGGAGCGCTGGCGCACGCACGACTTCGACGTGAGGCGCGACGACCTTCTCGGCAACCTCCTCCGCGCGGGTGCCTTCGAGACGAAGCGGCGCCTCGACCGCGCCGGCAAGCCCGTCGATCGCGGCGAGTGGCCGGTGCCCGCGCTCGCGCCGCTCGGCGCCTACGACGCCGCCGCGAACGCGCTCGCGATCCCCGCGGGCCTCCTGCAGCTGCCGGTGTTCGGCCCCGATCGGTCGGCCCCCGCGAACCTGGGCGGCCTCGCGCTCGGCGTCGCGAGCGAGCTCGTGCACGGCTTCGACGACCGCGGCGGCAAGTTCGACGCCGACGGCAACCTGAAGGAGTGGTGGACCGCCGACGACCGCGCGAAGTTCGAGGCGCAGGCGAGCTGCCTGGCCGAGCAGTTCGACGGCTTCGAGGCGCTCCCGAAGCAGTTCGTGTCGGGCAAGCTCACGGCGCGCGAGAACGTCGCCGACCTGGCGGGCGTGAAGGTCGCGTTCGACGCGTACCGCGCGCAGCGCAAGGACGCGCCGAAGGTGTACGTCGCCGACGGCTTCACCGAGGACCAGCAGTTCTTCCTCGGCGTCGCCCAGGCGCAGTGCACGCGCGACCGCGCCGCGGAGGCGCAGCGCCGCCTCGCCGCCGATCCGCACAGCCCGCCGAAGTTCCGCGTCTACGGCGCCCTGCGCAACCTGAGGGAGTTCACCGAGGCCTTCAGCTGCGCGCCGGGTACGCCGATGCATCCGGCCAAGACCTGTTCGGTGTGGTGATCACGAATGCGCACACTGCCACTCATCCTCCTGATCGCTTGTAGCTCGTCGCCGAAGCCGCCGCCGGCACCGGCCCCCTCACCGGCGCCGGAGTCGATGCCGTACGTGCTACCGGGCGGGCCGCCCAAACCCAAGGAGGGCGCGCTGGCGCCGCCCCCGCGCCCGCCGGGCGCCGACGAGATCCTCGGCGAGTGTCGCGCGTCGATCGCGGCGGCGAAGGCGAAGTACGACGAGGTGATCGCCGGGACGGCGGGGACCGCGCGCACCGTCGCGAACACGCTCGAGCCGTTCAACGAGGTCGCGATGAACGTCGCGAACGCGGCGAACGCGGCGCAGCTGTATCGCGAGGTCCACCCCGACGCGAAGGTCCGCGACGCGGCGACCGCGTGCGAGAAGGAAGTCACGACGTTCTCGTCGGAGCTGCTGCTCGATCGCCGCGCGTACGACGCGCTGAAGGCCGTCGACGTGTCGAAGGCGGATGCGCTGACGCAGCGGTTCGCGCAGGTCACGCTGCGCGACTACAAGCGCGCCGGCGTCGACCTCGACGACAAGAAGCGCGCGCGCATCAAGGTGATCGAGGACGAGGTCACCGACCTCGGGCAGAAGTTCCAGAAGAACATCGCCTCGGACACGCGCTTCATCGAGGTCACCGACCCGAAGCGCCTCGACGGCCTGCCGCCCGACTGGATCGCGGCGCACAAGCCCGACGCGAAGGGCGCGATCAAGATCACGACCGACTACCCCGACTACATCCCGTTCATCGCGTACGCGAACGACGACGAGCTACGCAAGCAGCTGTACATCAAGTTCCGCAGCCGCGGCGACGCGGCCAACGAGGGCCTGATGAAGCAGCTGCTCGCGCTCCGCCTCGAGAAGGCGAAGCTCGTCGGCTTCAAGGACTGGGCGGAGTACCAGAGCGACGACAAGATGCTGCGCGGCGCGGCGAACGCGGCGCAGTTCATCGAGCGCATCACGACGCTCGCGCAGACGCGCGCGAAGAAGGACCTCGCCGAGCTGCAGGCGGCGATGAAGGCGTACGGCGGCCGGCTGCAGAACGTGCAGCCGACGGCGCCCGGCACGATCGGCGACTGGCAGAAGTCGTGGCTCGAGCGCCAGGTCAAGAAGGAGAAGTACGCGGTCGACGCGAACGTCGTCCGCCAGTACTTCGAGTACAACGCGGTGCTCGCCGGGCTCCTCGAGATCACCTCCTCGATCTACGACCTCGAGTACCGGCCCGCGTGGGATCGCCGCACCTGGCACCCCGACGTTCGCGTCTACGACGTCCACCGCAAGGGGAGCGGCGACCCGCTCGGCCGCATCTTCCTCGACATGCACCCGCGCGAGGACAAGTACAAGCACGCGGCGCAGTTCGGCATCAAGGAAGGCGTCGCCGGCAAGCAGCGCCCCGAGGGCGCGCTCGTGTGCAACTTCCCGAACCCGAGGACCGCGTCGGGGCCGGCGCTGATGGAGCACGGCGACGTCGTCACGATGTTCCACGAGTTCGGCCACCTCATGCACCACATCCTCGCCGGCCAGCAGGCGTGGGTGCGGCAGAGCGGCGTCGCGACGGAGCAGGACTTCGTCGAGGCGCCGTCGCAGATGTTCGAGGAGTGGGGCTGGAGCTACGAGACGCTGTCGCGCTTCGCGAAGCACCACCAGACCGGCGAGGTGATCCCGAAGGACCTCGTCGCGAAGATGCGGCGCGCCGAGAAGTTCGGGCTCGGCCTGCAGACGCTGCAGCAGATGTTCTACGCGGCGCTCTCGCTCGAGTTCCACCGCGTCGATCCGGCCAAGCTCGACCAGATCGCGACGGTGAAGCGCCTGCAGGCGAAGTACACGCCGTTCCCGTACGTCGAGGGCACGAAGTTCCACGCGTCGTTCGGCCACCTCGTCGGCTACTCGTCGATGTACTACACGTACATGTGGTCCCTCGTGATCGCGAAGGACCTGCTGACGGCGTTCGAGGGCCCCGGCCTCCTCGCCACGGCGACGACGCACAAGTACCGCGACGCGATCCTCGCCGCCGGCGGCACCAAGCCCGCCGCCGACCTCGTCCGGGACTTCCTCGGGCGCCCGTCGGACTTCCGGGCGTTCGAGAAGTACCTGACGACCGACTGATCGGGTAACAGCGGGGGTGCGGTCGAACGCGGCGCGCGTCACGCCGCGCGTGCCTTCGTCCGGACTTCGGACGACCCCGCGCGCTCGATCCTCGACGGTGACAAGCCGCCTCCGCCGGCTCTCGCGCACGCCTCACGAAAGCGTGGGCTCCGATGTAGTTGCGCCGGCGCCCTGCACGGCGAGACAGGTTCCGCGGCCATGCGCATCCGCTACACGTATTCGAGGAGGCAGAAGCTCATGGCAAACGCGAAAGAGTCACTTCCCCGGCTGCTCGAGATCGAGGGCTGTCTGGGGGCCTGCATCGTCGACAGCAACAGCGGGATGACGCTGGCCGCAGCGGGCGGGACGGCGGTCGACCTCGAGGTCGCCGCGGCCGGCAACACGGAGGTCGTGCGCGCGAAGCGCAAGACGATGAAGGCGCTCAACCTCAGCGACAGCATCGAGGACATGTTGATCACGCTGGGCAAGCACTACCACCTCATCCGCCCGCTCGCGTCGAACGACGCGCTGTTCATCTACCTCGTCCTCGACAAGGCCAAATCGAATCTCGCGATGTCGCGGCACCAGCTGCGGCAGATCGAGAAGGACCTCATCGTCAGCTGATCGCATCAGGAGACAAGACATGGCATCCGAGAAACAGATCCAGGACGTGTTCGAGCGCATCGCGAATGACATCCCCGGCTTCATCGCCGCATCTCTCGTCGACCTCGAGTCGGGGATGACGCTCGGAGCGCGCACCACGCGCACCGAGTTCGACCTCACCGCCGCGAGTGCCTACAACAGCGAGATGGTGAAGCAGAAGCAGAAGATCATGAGGTCGCTGAACCTGCGCACCACCCTCGAGGACATGCTGATCACCCTCGGCGATCAGATCCACCTCATCAAGCTGGTGTCGCCGAGCTCGTTCATCTACCTCGCGGCCGATCGCGCGACCAGCAACCTCGCGATCGTCCGCAACGCCGTCAACAAGCACGCGGCCACCCTCACCTGAGCACCATGCAGGACGACTCCGTCGTGATCACGGTTGTCTATGACGGCCCTCCACAGGCCGGCAAGACGACCAGCGTGCGCGCCCTCGCGCGCGCGTTCGGTCGCGAGGTGTACACGCCCGAGGAGCGAGACGGGCGCACGGTCTTCTTCGACTGGCTCGAGCACGTCGGCGGCCGCTTCGAGGGCGCGCCGATCCGCTGCCAGATCGTCAGCGTCCCGGGCCAGAAGCGCTGGACCCGGCGGCGCGGTCACTTCCTCGAGCGCGCCGACGTCGTCGTCTTCGTCGGGGACACGACGGCCGGCGGGTGGCCCGAGACGGTCGCGCGCCTCGCCGACCTGCGCGCGGACCTCGACGGGCGTGTGGGGCCGCCCGTCGGCCTCGTGTTCCAGGCGAACAAGCGCGACTGCGCCGACGCCGTGCCGATGGACGAGATCCGCGGGCGCGCCGCCAACGCACGCACGGCGGTCGTCGAGTCGACGGCGAGCGACGGCAGCGGCGTGCGCGAGGCGTTCGTGTTCGCGGTGCGGCTCGCGCTCGACCGCGTGCGCGCCGATCTCGAGCGCGGCGGCGCCGGTACGCGCCGCGGCCTCGCCGTGACGGGCACCGAGCTCGTCGATCTCGTGGCTCTCCTGCGCAGCGGGGACGCGGCGGCGGAGGTCGAGCTGCCGCCGATCCCACCGCTGCCCGGCCCGGCGATCACCGTCACCGGCCTGCGCCCGCCGTCGTTCGACGCGCCGAGCGGCTTCGTGTGGCCGCCGATCGAGGGCCGCATCATGCTGCGCGAGGCCGCGCCGCCCCTCGAGAACGGCGTGCAGGTCGCGGCGAACGGCGACTGCATCGCCGGCGCCGGCTCGGCGTGGCGCCTGCACTCGCCCGCGGCGTCGGTGTTCACGGACATCGACGAGGCGCGCACCGCGCTCCTGTCGTGGGTGCGCCAGCACGTCGCCGCGCAGCCGGTGCTGTCGCGCCGCCGCTGCATCGTGCTCGCCGCGACCGGCGAGGGGCGCTGGCGCCTGTGGCAGATCGTGCAGCAGGAGCCGACGCTGCGCGACCTCACGTCGGGTGCCTCGCGGCTCGACGGCGCCGACGCGCGCCGGCTCGTCGGGGAGCTGCTCGCCGCGTGCGTCAACGCCGCGCTGCCGCTCACGTGCACGATCGACACGATCGGCATCACCGACCTGCGCCAGCCCGTGTACGTCGGCCTCATGCCGTCGCCCGGAGGCCCATGAACATCGACGCCGCCGTCGGGCGCGCGTGCGAGCGCGTCCCCGGGATGCTGCGCGGGGCGCTCGTCCTCCTTCCCGAGGGGTTCCTCCTCGGTGCGACGCCGGGCGCGCACGTGCTCGACCTCGAGCCGATGATCCGCTCGGCGGCGCGCTGCCTCACCGCGCCGACGCTGCCCGCCCTGCGCGGCCGCGACGGCGCGTTCACCGAGCTCGTGTTCGTGTTCCACGATCACCTGTTCGTGATCCAGGTCAGCCGGCGCGACCCGCGCCTGGCGCTGGTGATCGCGTGCACGCGCGAGCACAACCTCGCGTTCGTGCTCGGCGCGACGCGGCTGGTGATCGGTTCGGTCGAGGAGGAGCTCGACCTCGGCGCGTGGGGCCTCTAGTGGACGCCGCCGTGGCCTGGACGCGTGTCTACGATGCGCTCGCGCGCGTCGAGGACCTCGAGCCGACGGACTCGGGCGTGCTGGCGTTCGGCGCCGAGCCGCGCGCCGGCGGGATCCTCGTCGAGAAGGGCCGCATCTGCTGGGCCGTCGCGCCGGGCATGCAGCGCCGCCTCAAGGACCTGCTCGCCGCGCGCACGTCGGAGCGCGGCATCGACTTCGATCGCATCTACGAGCGCTGCCTCGCGAACGGCAGCCTGCTCGGCCAGACGCTCGTCGACGAGGGCTGGATCTCGGCGTCGGAGCTCGAGGCCGCGCTGCGCACGCACTCCGCCGAGTCGCTCGTCGCGCTGTGCTCGAAGAGCGGCGAGCCGCCGAGCTGGACGTCGCGCGGCAGCCGCGGCTACCTGCCGCGCTTCACGTTCCGCCCGATCGAGCTCCTCCTCGAGGTGGTCAAGCTGTCGGCGGCCGAGATCCAGGCGCGGGCGCGCGCCGAGCTCGCGAAGCTCGATCGCGCCGACTACCGCGGCGCGGCGTTCTGCTGCGACTCGCGCTACGAGGTCATGGTCCCGGTCGCGACGTCGGGCGAGCTGTCGGTGCGCGAGCTGTGGTCGCTCGGGCGCTGGGCGATGCAGCTGCCGCTCGCGGCGCGCGAGCTCGGCGCGACGCCGCAGTTCGTGCTCGCGTCGCGCGGCACCGACACGATCGCGGTGTGGTGGCGCGCGGAGTTGCTGTTCGCCGTGGCGACCGAGGAGCGCTCGAGCGTCGCGGCGTTCGTCGCCCAACACCTGCACGAGGCCGGATAAGCGATGACGCAGGCGACCGCACAGGCCACCCGCCCCGAGGACACCGCGTACCTCGCGCGCCTCGTCTCCCTGCGCGACGTGGCGAACGCCTCGGCGGTGATCGACCCGCACGCGGCCGGCGAGGACGACGGCGTGCGCGACACCCTGCGCGCGCTCGTCGAGCGCACGCTCGCGATCCTCGCCGAGCTCGCGGGCCCCGACGACGGCGCCGAGCCGTCCGACGCCGAGCCACCGCGCGTCGCCGACGTCGCGTTCGCGGGCGGGTTCGAGCTGCGCCGGATGGTGCGCGACCTCGCGGCCGCCGCGACGCCCGACGAGCGCGCCGTCGCCGCCGAGACGGCGCACCGCAAGCTGCGCCGCGCGCTCCGGGCCGTGCTCGAGGCGGCGCGCGAGAGCGGCGTCGACGTGATCGGCGGCGAGCACCGCGGCCACCACCAGGTCGCCGACGTGGCGTCGGGCCTCGCGACGCGACGCCTGTACGCCGGGTTCCGCCGCGAGCTGCGCCGCGCCGAGGCCGAGACGCCGGAGGCCGTGCTCACGGCCGTGCGCTACGCGGGCGGCGCGCTCGCGACGCTTGTCACCCACCCCGACTACGCGGACGTCCGCGCGTCGGACCGCGCCGTGCTGCGCGACCTGCGCGAGCGCGCGCTGCGCTGGGCGCGCGGGGACCGCGGCGTCGCGGCCGGCCTGCGCCTGCTCGACGACGTGTGGACGTGCAGCGACCTGTTGCGCGGCATCAACCGGCGCCAGGAGCTGCGCGCGCACGACGCCGCCGTCGCCGCCTCGTGCACCACCGGCCCGGGAGGCGATCCGGCCGGCTGGGTGGCGCGCCTCGACGCGCTGCGGGGCGTCGACGACGAGCTCGACCTGCTCGTCGACCAGGCGCGCGCCGCCGGCGCCGCGATCCCGCTCGCCGTCGTGCGCGACATCGCCGCGCGCCTGGAGCAGCTCCGATGAGCGTCCGCGTCCTCGTCGTCCACACCGACGCCGCCGACCTCGCGGTGGTCGCCTCGGTCGTCGCGGCGCACGGGTTCGAGCTGCGCGTCCTCGAGGCGAGCGACGACCTGCTCGGCGAGATCGCGCGCTACCAGCCCGACGCCGTCATCCTCGACGTCGTGCAGCGCGACTGCGACGGCCACGACCTGTGCCGCGCGGTGAAGACCGACCCCGCGGGCGCCGGCGTGCCGGTGATCCTCACCGGATCGGCGGACGGGCCCGAGGCGCGCCGGCGCGCGTTCGCCGTCGGCTGCGACGAGTTCCTCGAGAAGCCGATCAGCCGCCACGCGCTCGCGTACCGGCTGCGCTCGTTCGCGCGCCTGCGCCGCTCGTGGTCGCGCCGCATCGTCGACGTGATCCAGGCGGTCGCGCAGCGCTCGCACGACGACGCGATGGCGATCCTGCGCGAGGAGGCCGCGCACGGCGGCATCGACCTCGAGCTGCGCCTCGCGCTCGAGCGCTGGCTGCTAGAGAAACAGGCGCATCAGATCGAGCCGTGACTCGGCGCCGAGCTTCGCGAGCAGGTTCGCCTGGTGGAACTTCGACGTGCGCTCGCTGATCCCGAGCATCGCGGCGATGTCCTCGTGCGTGCGCCCGAGGAGGAGCAGCTCGAGCACCTCGCGCTCGCGCCCGGTCAGCCGCGCCTGGTCGACGAGCTCGGCGCGCCGGTCGGCGGGCGGCGGTTCGCTGCCGAAGCGGCGCAGGCCGGTGTAGGCGTTGCGCACGCGCAGCATCGAGCGCGCCCGCGCGCGCAGGACCTCGCCCTCGACGGGCTTGGTCACGAACTCGTCGGCGCCCGCCTCGAGGCCCGTCACGATCGCCTCGCGCGCGCCGAGCGCCGTCAGGAGGATGATCGGCACGTAGCGCCACTCGGGGTGCTTCTTGACCGCGCGCGCGACGGCGTACCCGTCGAGCTCGGGCATCATCACGTCGCAGATCACGAGGTCGAACGGCTCGCCGTCGAGGTGCAGGAGGCCCGCGGCGCCGCCGCCCTCGCACACGATCTCGTAGCCCTCGGGCGTGAGCTGGGCCGTCGTCACCTGGAGGGCCGTCGGGTCGTCGTCGATCACCAGCACGCGCGGACGTCGTGTCATCGCTCCTCCTGGAAGTACGCCTCACCTGTGTAGGCAGCCGAGCAAGGAAGCGTGATCGCGAACGTCGTGCCGCGGCCGGGCTCGCTGTCGACGCGGATGCGCCCGTGGTGCAGCTCGACGATGCGCTTCGCGAGCGCGAGCCCGAGGCCCGCGCCGTCGTGGGCGCGCGACATCGAGCGGTCGAGCGTCACGAACGGCTCGAAGATGCGCTGGTGGTCCGCGGCGTGGATGCCGGGGCCGTCGTCGGAGACGCTCAGCTCGACCTCGCGCCCGTTGTCGTGCACGGCCGCGCGCATCGTGACCGTCGCGCCCGGCGGGCTGAACTTGTTCGCGTTGTGGAGCAGGTTGAGCAGCACCTGCTTGATGCGGCGGCGATCGACGTCGACGGGCGGCAGCTGCGGGGCGAGGTCGACGACGAGCTTCTGCCCTTTCGCGGTGAGCTGCCCGTACACGAGCGCCGTGCTCTCCTCGATCAGCGGGCGCAGCGGGACCTGGTCCTCCTCGACGGGGAGGTTCCCGGATTCGACGCGCGCGATGTCGAGCACGTCGTTGATGAGGTCGAGCAGGTGGCGGCCGCTCGAGTGGATCGTCGCGAGCGTGTTCGCCTGCGCCTCGCTGAGCTCGCCGAAGATCCGCTCGAGCAGCGCCTCCGACAGCCCGAGCACGGCGTTGAGCGGGGTGCGCAGCTCGTGGCTCATGTGCGCGAGGAAGTCGGTCTTCGCGCGGCTCGCGGCGATGGCCGTGCGCTCGCGGGCCTCGCTCGCGCGCCGCTCGGCGACGTCCTCGATGATGACGACGTGGCGCGCCGGGCCGTCGGAGCGCAGCGGCGACGCCGTGATGCGGATCCACGTCGAGGCGCCGTCGGCGCGCTGGCACAGCAGCTCCGTGACGTGCTGCGGCACGCCGCCGTCGCCGAGCCGCGCGAGCGCGTCGCGGAACGCCGGCCGCTGGTCGTGGCTCGCGCGCTCGACGAACACCTCGCCGATCATGTCCTCGACGCTCGCGGCGAAGATCGCGGCGCACCGGCCGTTGACGTCGAGGACGCGCCCCGTGACGGCGTCGAGCACGGCGACGCCGACGGCGGCCTGCTCGAACAGCGCGTGGTAGTGGCGCTCGAGGTCCTGCAGGTGCACGCGCGCCTCGTGCTGCATGCGCGCGAGCTCGACGGTCGTGCGCAGCGCCACGCCGGTCGCCGGCTTGGACAGAAAGCCGATCGTGCCGTTGCTGCCGGCGAGCGGCGACATGTCGGGGTCGTCGATGCCGCTCAGGAACACGACGACGAGGTCGCTCCGGCGCAGGAGCTCGGCGGCGAGCTCGACGCCGACGTTGCGGCCGCCGAGCTTGATGTCGATGATGGCGAGCGCCGGCCGCAGCGCCGCGATCCCGGCGAGCGCGGTCTCGGCATCGCCCGCCGTCCCGACGACGTCGTAGCCGAGCGACGTCAGCGTGCGTGTGATCGAGCGTGCGACGAGGTGATCGTCGTCGACGATGAACACGGTGCGTGGCAGCGACGGCGCGAGCGGCACGAGGGTACGACGTTTGTTGGGAGCATCCGCCACCACCCGGGGCGGATCGACCACTCATGATAGTCCGTGCACGGGGTCGTGCACGGATTTCCGCGTGAGGGACTGCGTTTCGTCAGTCGAGCGGCTGATCGAGGCTGTCGGCCACGAAGCCCATCACTTCCTGCAGCATCTGGCCGAAGTCCTCATAGAACTGCTGGTCGAGCGCGTTGTCGCGCGCGTCGTACATCAGCACCGGATACTCACCGCTCGCCGTCGGGCGGCTGACGTCGAGGCAGAACCACTCCTGGTACTGCGCGCCCATCCCGACGACCACGAGGTGATCGGCGAGCTTGCGCTCGGCGCGCGCCGACAGCGTGCGGTGGACGACGTCGTGAACGGCGGCCTCGGCCTCGGGCGTCGCCGGCGGCGACGGCGACACGCCCACGAAGTCGTGGACGATGCCGAGGTGCGGCGGGATCGCGATGCCGCCGAAGGTGCGCAGGAACGTGCGGTACGACGGCGGGAAGGTCACGCCGAGCGCTTCCTCGGCGGCGGAGATCGCGGCCTCGGGGACGGGCCCTGCGATCTGACAAGGGTTCTCGTGTTCGGTCAGCCTGCGGCGGACGCGTTCGACGAGCTCGATCGTGTCGGACGTCATCGTGAGGTGGACGATTATGCACGGCTCGACGCGGGATGCGATCGTTCGCGAGCTGCGCGCGTCATCTCGATCGATCCGCGCACGTCGATGTTGATTTTTTCAAATCACGACGGGCGCGGCAGCGCGGGCGGAAACGTGAGTGCATCGACGACGGCGAGCTCCATGTCCGTGTCGGTGATCTGGAAGGCGGCCTGCATGACACCCATGAACGGGATCACGCGCCAGCTCGGCACGGTCGCGGGGACCTCCGCGACGAGCGTGTACACGACCATCCAGTAGCGATCGACGGGATCGGGGAGCCCGGCGGCGACGCGCGCGAGCTCGCCGAACACCTGCGCGTCGGGGGCGCGCGGGCGGCGGAACGCGCGGAACAGCTCGCCGTCGAGCTCGTCGGTCGTGAGCTGGAGGTCGGGGATGGCGAAGAAGAAGTCGCGCACCTTGAACCGCATGTCGTCGTTCGCGGCACCGCGCGCGAGGGCGCGCAGGGCGAACACCTCGGCGGCGATCGAGATCAGCGACTTGATGCGCATGAAGCGATCCTCGAGGTACGGCTCGAGCCGCCCGGCGCGCGCGGCGATGACGATCTGCTCGGCCTCCATCGGCGCGATGCGGAGCGCGATGCGCAGCGCCTCGAGGAAGTGCAGCTCGCCCTCGGCGACGATCGCGTCGGCGACGGCGACCTCGGCCGCCATGCCGTACGCGGCGACGCGGTGGATGCGCGCGGGCAGGCCCTTCGCGATCGCGGGGGCGCGCCCGAGCGGCGTGCCGGCGAACCTGATCGCGTCGTTCGACAGGTCGATCAGCGTGCGCGCGGGGCCGGGCCCGAGCCCCTGGAACAGCGGGTGGTTCGCGATCTGCCGCTCGATCGCCGCGCTCTCGCGGGCGTCGGCGACGCCGTCCGCCGACATCGCACCGATCATCGCCTCGATCAAGAACCGTCGCGGGTCGTTGGGACGCAGCCCACCCCCCAGCAGCTCCTTGACGCTTCGCTCCATGCTTGGCGGATATCTTAGTGGAACGCTGCGTCGATCGCGATCGTGGCCACGAGACAACCCGCCGCGGCGGCGGCCGCGACCCGCGCGAGGCGGCGCGAGATGATGGGGTGCGCGTCGGGGGCGCGCGACCGGAACGCACCGGCGGCGACGGACAGCGCGAGCATCCCACCGAGGACCAGCGCGAACGGAACGTCGCGGTGGCGCGCGGCGATCTCCCGCGCGCGTGCCTCGCGGGCGGCGGCGTCGACGGTGACGCCGCGCTGCTCCTGCGCGCGCAGCCACGCGGCGAGCTCGGCCTCGGAGACGCGCACCGCGGCCGTCTTCATGATCGCGCCGTACGTGTCGTCGCGGCGCAGGCGGACCTCGCCGAGCGCGACGCCGAGCTGGAGCCCACCGGCGACGGCGACGGCGACGGCCATCGCCGCGATCCGCCGGCTGCGCGCGCCGGGGACGGTCGCCGCGAGCGGGCCGAGCACGTGGCGGGCGCCGAGGAACGCGGCGGCGCAGCTGAGGGCCCCGGCGGCGAGCGCGCCGGGCGCGCGGGCGTCGCCGAGCTCGCGGTGGAGCAGGGCGCCGTCGCCGAACCCGTGGAAGGTGCCGGCGGCGAGGTAGAAGAAGCCGTGTGCGGCGAGGGTCGCGCCGAGCGCGCGGGCGATGCGCGCGGCGAGCGAGGTCCGGCGCGCGAGCGCGATCCACAGCGCGATCCCGACGACGAGCTCGACGGCGATGCCGCCGAGCAGCGTCGCGTGCTGCGCGAACGGGGCCGGCTCGACGCTCGTGCGCACCCAGCCGCCGGCGAACCAGAACAGCTTCACGTTCGTGATCGATCCGCCGAGCGCGAGCGCGACGGCGCCGTGGCCGAGCAGCTCGTGCACGAGGAGGCCGGCGCGGCTCGTCGCGACCCCGACGGTCAGGAGCAGGCCCGTGAGCCGCGCCGTCGCGGCCCACCACCCCGAGCTCGCGCGCATGTCCGCCAACGCCCGCAGCATACGTCGATGTGGGCGGCCCGGAGGGGCTCGGGTTATGATGACGCGATGGGTCTCCGCCCGGTCGCGCTCCTCGCGCCGCTCCTTCTCGGGGCGGGCGTCGCGCACGCCGGGCCCAAGCAGAAGGTCCAGATCGACACCAAGCCCACGGGCGCCACCGTCTACCTGAATGCCAAGGAGGACGGGCCGGTGTGCAAGGCGACGCCGTGCGGGTTCGACGCGCCCGTCGGCGACACGACGCTGATCGTCGAGCTCGCCGGGCACAAGCCGGTGATCGAGATCCTGTCGGTGCCCGCGCGCCCCAAGGCGCCGCTCAAGTTCAGCTTCGCGCTCGAGGTCGCGCGCGGCACGGTGACGCTGAAGGGCCCGGCCGGCGCGACGGTGCGGGTCGACAAGGTCGACAAGGGCAAGGTCCCGGCGATCGTCGACATCGACGTCGGCGATCCGCACGAGGTCGAGTGGCTCGTCGACGGCAAGGTCATCGACACGCAGGCCGTGAGCGTCGAGGACGGCGAGGACGTCACGCTCGAGGGCAAGGCGAAGGACGTCGCCGACGCGGACGGCGACGGCGACGGCGACGGCGAGGACCCGGTGAAGGGCCCGGCGATCAAGAAGGGCACCTCCGCGAAGGAGCGCGGGCCGCTGGTCGCGGTGTCGCTCGCGTTCTCGGTCGGGTTCCGCGACTTCACGTACGAGGAGCCGCGCAGCTCGAACCTCGACGGCACGGAGACCGAGCGCGGGCAGCTGCTCGCGGGCCCCGTCATCGAGATCTGGCCGGGCACGCTGTTCGGTGTACGTCCCTTGCGCGGCGTCTCGCTGTACGTGCGCTACGGCCACGGCCTCAACCAGCAGACGGTGCTCGACAACAAGAACAACCCGACGACGGCGAAGACGTTCTGGCGCAGCTTCGAGGCCAGCGTGCGCCACCGCTGGACGATCGGCACCACCGGGACGTTCGAGGTCGGTGCCGGCTTCGTGCGCGACCAGCACCAGTTCGACTCGATGACGCAGGCGGACATCGATCGCGTGCCCGACGCCGACTACCAGGCGATCCGGATCGGCGGGCGCGGCTCGCTGCTGCTCGGCGCGATCGAGCCGTTCGTGACGTTCGAGAACCGCTTCGTGATGGAGGGCATCGGGCAGATCGAGGACCGGTTCTCGCTCGGCGCGTCGGCGACGGGGCTGCGCGCGAGCCTGGGCGCCGTCGCACGGTTCGGGAAGGTGTCGGCGCTGGTCGAGGCCTCGCTCACGCGCTACAGCTGGACGTTCCAGGCCGATCCGACGAAGGACATGTTCGAGGCGCCCGGCGGCGTCGATTCGATCAAGACGGTCGGCTTGCAGGTCGGCTACGCCTACTAGGGCGGGTACGCTTGCGGCGTGAAGCCGACCGACGCGATCCACGACCCGGCCGGCGGTGACGGCGGCGGGGTCCTCGCCGATCGGTTCGAGCTCGGTGCGCGCGCCGGCGAGGGCGCGATGGGGCGCGTGTACCGCGCGTGGGATCGCGAGCGCGGCCGGCCCGTCGCGGTGAAGGTGCTGAGCGACCCGAGCGCCGATGCGGTCGCGCGGTTCCAGCGCGAGGCGCAGGTGCTCGCCGAGATCGATCACGCGGGCGTCGTCGGCTACGTCGATCGCGGCGCGACGGGCGACGGGACGCTGTGGCTCGCGATGGACTGGATCGAGGGCGAGACGCTCGCGGCGCGGCTGCGGCGCGGCGCGCTGTCGATCGACGAGACCGTCGCGCTCGGGTGTGGGGTCGCGCGCGGCCTCGGCGCGGCGCACCGGCGCGGGCTCACGCACCGCGACGTCAAGCCGGCGAACCTGCTGCTGCCGGGCGGTGCGCTCGGCGGCGTGATCGTCGTCGATTTCGGCGTCGTCCACACGAACGTGCGCGAGGCGACCGCGGCGGGCGCGATCCTCGGCACGCCCGGCTACATGGCCCCGGAGCAGGCGCGCGGCGTCCGCGGCGTCGATGCGCGCGCCGACGTGTTCGCGCTCGGGTGCGTACTGTTCGAGTGCCTGACGGGCGTGCCGGCGTTCAGCGGCGATCACCTGCTCGCGATCCTCGCGAAGATCCTGCTCGACGAATCGCCGCGCGTATCCGAGCTGCGGCCCGAGACGCCGGCGGCGCTCGACGACCTGATCGCGGCGATGCTCGCGAAGGAGCCCGCGCACCGGCCGGGCGACGGCGACGCGGTCGCCGCGGAGCTCGAGGTGATCCGGCGCGCCGGTGCGCACGCGCCGCGGCGGGTCGCGGTGCCGCCGTCGCTGACCGCCGGCGAGCAGCGCATCCTCAGCGTCGTCCTCGCCGCGGATCCCCAGTCCACCGACGACGCGACGCTGTCGCCGGCGGCGAGCCTGGAGCGCGACCGCTCGCTCACCGAGGCGCTGCCGACGGGCGCGCGGATCGAGCGGCTCGCCGACGGCACGTTCCTGCTCGCGATGTGGGGGCAGACGAGCGCGCGCGATCAGGCGGGGCAGGCGGCGCGCGCGGCGCTCGAGATGACGCGCCGCCTCGGCGACCGCGTCGTCGTCGCCACCGGGCGCGGCGTGCTGTCGGGGCGGCTCCCCGTCGGCGAGGTCATCGACCGCGCGGTGCGCATGCTGCGCCGGCGCGGCGCACAGGCGCAGGCGCCGCGCGTGTGGCTCGACGAGCTCACGGCGGGCCTGCTCGACTCGCACTTCCACGTGCGCGTCGAGGACGACGGGTTCGTGTTCGTCGGGGAGCACCCGCGCTCCGACGGCGCGCGCCAGGTGTGCGGCGTGGTGACGTCGTGCGTCGGCCGCGACCGCGAGCTCGCGCAGCTGCGCGAGATGTACACCGAGGTGCGCACGCGCTCCGTCGCGCGCGCGGCCGTGATCGTGGCGCCGGCGGGCGTCGGCAAGTCGCGCGTGCGGCAGGAGCTGGCGCGCTGGATCGCGTCGGCGGGCGATCACGAGGCGCTGCTCGGGCGCGGCGATCCGCTGCGCATCGGGTCGCCGTTCGCGGTGCTCGGGCACGCGCTGCGCTGGGCGATGGGCCTCGCCGACGGCGAGACGCCGCAGGCGCACCTCCGGCGCATCGCGGCGCACGTGGCGCGGTTCTTCGAGCGCGGGGCCGAGGCCGCGCGCGTGACGCGCTTCCTCGGCGAGCTCGTCGGCGTCGGCGCGGCCGAAGCGCTCGACGACGACGTCGCCGTGATCGCGGCGCGCCGCGATCCGCTGCTGATGGGCGACCTGTGCCGGCGCGCGTGGCTCGACTGGCTGCGCGCCGTCACCGCGGAGCCGCGCGCGCGGCCGATCGCGATCGTGCTCGAGGACCTGCACTGGGGCGACGCCGGGACGGTCGAGCTCGTCGACGCCGCGCTGCGCGAGCTGCCGCACCGGCCGATCTTCGTGCTCGCGCTCGCGCGCCCGGAGCTGCGCGCGCGGTTCCCGCAGCTGTGGGCCGGGCGCGCCGTCGCCGAGCTCGAGCTGCGCGAGCTGTCGGCCGGCGCGTCGGAGCAGCTCGTGCGCGAGGTCGTGCCGGAGGCCGGCGGCGACGCCGTCGCGCGCATCGTCGAGCGCGCCGGGGGCAACGCGTTCTTCCTCGAGGAGCTGATCCGCGCCGTCGGGGCGGGGCAGGTCGCGCTGCCGGCGACGGTGCTCGCGACCGTGCAGGCGCGGCTCGAGGCGCTGCCGGCGGAGGTGCGGCGCGTGCTGCGCGCGGGCGCGGTGTTCGGCGACGTGTTCTCGAGCGGCGGCGTCGCGGCGCTGCTCGCGGACGACACCGACGTGCGCGGCGCGATCGCGGCGCTCGTCGACGCGGAGCTCGTGCACCGGCGCGCGGCGCCGCGCGTCCCCGAGGATCCGGACTTCGCGTTCCGCCACGGCCTCGTGCGCGAGGCCGCGTACGAGATGCTCACCGAGGCCGATCGCATCCTCGGGCACCGCCTCGCCGGCGCGTGGCTCGAGCGCGCGAACCCGGCCGACGCCGTCGTGCTCGCCGAGCACTTCGAGCGCGGCGGCGTCCCCGATCGCGCCGTCGCCGCGTACCGGCGCGCCGCCGAGCAGGCGATGAACGGCAACGCGTTCGATGCGGCCCTCGCGCGGGCCGAGCGCGGCGTGCACGCCGGCGCCGTCGGCCTCGACCTCGGGCGGCTGCGCCTCCTGCAGGCCGAGGCGCACCGCTGGCGCGGCGAGCTCGCCGATGCGGGAGCGCGCGCCGTCGAGGCGCTCGCCGTGCTGCCGCAGGGGACGACGGCGTGGTACCGCGCGATGGACGCCGCGATCGCCGCGTCGGGGCGGCGCGCCGACCACGCCGACGTCGTCGCGCGGGCGCGGCGCGTCGCGGGCGTGTCGCCCGAGGACGACCTCGGCGCCGGCCCGGCGGCGCACGCCGAGGCGACGAGCGCGCGCGTGATCTGCCTATGCGAGGCCGGGCGCGTGCTGTTCCAGGCGGGGCGCTACGACCTGGCGAACGAGCTCGCCGCGCGCGTCGATCAGGTCGCCGTCGATCTCGCGATGCTCGAGCCGGGCGCGGTCGTGCAGGTGCACCGGTTCCGCGCGGCGCACGCGCGCCACCTCGGCGACCTCGCCGGCGACCTGCACGGGTACGAGGCCGTGCTCGCGGCGTTCGTCGGGTGCGGCGACCTGCGCAACGCGTGCAACGCGCGCGTCAGCGTCGGGTTCGCGCACATCGAGCTCGGCGACCTCGACCGCGCGGAGGCCGAGCTCGAGCGCGCGCTGCGCGACGCCGAGGCGATGTGGCTCGACACCGTCGCGACGCGGGCGCGCCAGAACCTCGGCCTCGCCCGCGCGCGCCGCGGCGACCTCGCCGGTGCGGCGTCGCTCCTCGAGCGCGTGGTCGCCGAGAGCGCGGCGCTCGGCAACCTGCGCTTCGAGGGCTGGACGCGCATCTACCTGTCGATGGTCGCGCTCGCTGCGGGCGACCTGCGCGTCGCCGAGCGCGAGGCCGCGCGCGCCGCCGCGATGTTCGCCGAGTCGCCGCCCGCGCGCGCCGGTGCCCTCGCCGCGCGTGCCCGCGCGCTGGTCGCGGCCGCGGCGCCGCAGGAGGCGCTCGCCGCAGCGCGCGAGGCGCACGCGATCCTCGAGGCGTTCGGCGGGATCGAGGAGTTCGAGTCGCTCGTGTGGCTCGCGCTCGTCGAGGCCACGCGCGCCGCGGTCCCGCGCGAGGCCGCGCCCGTCGCCACGCGCGCGCTCGAGCGGCTGATGTCGCGCGCCGCGACGCTCGCGGAGCCGGGGCTGCGCGCGGTGTTCCTCGAGGGCGTGCCCGAGAACGCGCGGCTCGTCGCGCTGTGCACCGCGCTCGCCCCGCCGCCGCCGAACGCCGCCGTGCGCGCCGCGTTCGATCCGGATGCGTTCCGCCGCGAGGGCCACCGCACGATCGATCGCCTCGCCGATTACCTCGAGCGCGCGCTCGCCGGCCGCGTCCCCGCGCACCCGAACCTCGCGCCCACGGACATGATGCTGCGCTGGCCCGCCGTGCTCGGCGACGGCCCGTCGGCGACGGCCGACTTCGGCGCGCTGCTCGATCGCCTCGTCGCGGATTCCCTCCACCAGCACCACCCCGGCCACATGGGGCACCAGGTGACGGCACCGCTGCCCGTCGCGGCGCTCGCGGACCTCGGCATCGCGCTGCTCAACAACGGCATGGCCGCGTACGACTCCGGGCCGGCGTCGACGGTGATCGAGAAGCGCGTCGTCGCCGAGCTCGCGGCGCGCCTCGGC
Source organism: Deltaproteobacteria bacterium (assembly GCA_019637375.1). GTDB lineage: Bacteria > Myxococcota_A > Polyangia > Haliangiales > Haliangiaceae > JABFXX01. The sequence goes on from JAHBVW010000002.1 coordinate 374,325, forward strand.
TTCGCGGGCGGCGACGGCCTGCTCACGTCGGGCGGCTCCGCCGGCAACCTGACCGCGCTGCTCGCGGCGCGGCAGGCGCGCGCCGGCTTCGACGTGTGGGAGCGCGGCGCCGACGGCCCGCCGCTCTCCGTGCTCGTCTCCGACCAGGCCCACTACTCGGTCGCGCGCGCCGTGCGCGTGATGGGCCTCGGCGCGGCCGGCGCGATCCCCGTCGCCACCGACGCGCGCTTCCGCATGCGCCCCGACGCCGCCGCGCGCGCCTTCGACGACGCCGAGCGCGCCGGCCGCCGCGTCTTCGCGATCGTCGCGAGCGCGTGCACCACGCAGACGGGCAGCATCGATCCGCTGCCGCAGCTCGCCGCCCTCGCGCACGAGCGCGGCGCCTGGCTCCACGTCGACGGCGCGCACGGCGCCTCCGCCGTGCTGTCCGCGAAGTACCGCGGCCTCGTCACGGGCATCGAGCGCGCCGACTCCGTCGTGTGGGACGCGCACAAGATGATGCTCCAGCCCGCGCTCGTCACGGCCGTGCTGTTCCGCCGCGCCGACGACGCCCGCGGTGCGTTCGCCCAGCACGCGGCCTACCTGTTCGAGCCCGGCGACCCCGAGCGCAACGCGTTCGACCTGGGCCTGCGCACCCTCGAGTGCACCAAGCGCATGGTCGGCTTCCAGCTCTACGTCGCGCTCGCCACCCTCGGCGCCCGCGCCTTCGGCGACTACGTCGCGACCACCTTCGACCTCGCGCGCACGCTCGCCGATCGCCTCCGCGACGCACCCGACTTCGAGCTGTGCTGCGAGCCCGACACCAACATCGTCTGCTTCCGCCACCTCCCGCCGGGCACCCCACCGGCGCAGCTCGACGCCCTGCAGTCGCGCATCCGCGCCGCCGTCCTCGCCACGGGCGACCACGTCATCGTGCAGACGCGCCTACCGGCCGTCGGCACCGTGCTGCGCGTGACGCTGACGAACCCGTTCACGACCGAGTCGCACCTCGACGCGCTGCTCGCGTCGATCCGCTACTCCGCGAAGCAGTAGATCGAGCCGCGCCCGCCGGTGTTGATGAACGCCTGCGCCGAGCACCCCTGCGTGGTGTGCGCGTTGTTCCACGACGTCGGGTCCGCGCCGCCGCCCTGCCGGTTCGAGTGACCGGTCGTCGTCGTGATGCCGGTCGCGGCGTTGCTCGTCCAGCTCGCGCACGTGTTCGGGCTCTTCGTGCCGTCGGCGAGCGAGCCCGTGATGATGTCGTGCTGGTTGTTCGGCACCATCGCGCCCGTCTCGTCGACGGAGTTGTCCCCGCTCAGCTGGTTCGCCGCGGCGTCGTGCAGGTTCGCGACCGACGTCGCCACCGTCACGCCGTTGACGTTCAGCCACGGCCCCGCGCCGATGCGGTCGCGCGCGTCGATCGTGTCCGTGCTCAGGTACGCCCTCCACACGCGCGTCGCCGCCGCCGGCACCGCGGCGACCGCCTTCGTGCGGCAGAAGTCATCCGCGCCCGCCAGCCCACCGAAGTTCCCGCCGTCGGGCCCGCCCGTGCTCGTGATGAAGAAGCTGAACGTCGTCGTCGGCGCATCGGGCGCCGGCGGCGCATCGGCGGTCACGCCGGGAGGCGCATCGGCCGTCGGGTTACCTCCCGACGGAGCATCACCTACGCACGCACCGGAGACGACGAGGACGGACAGGATGAGCTTCCGCATGCCGCGAGCATCTCACGCTCCCCGGCCGACCGCGGTGAAATACGCGTCGCCTCCGTCGGCGCGGCCTCGACGCTGTCGTCGGAACAGAGCGCCGTGATGTATGCTCCGGGCGGTGGCGTGTTCAAAGGTGTCGACCCGTCGAGTGCCTCTCGCGAGATGATGGCCGCAGAACCGACGTTACTCCGCGGGTAGTATCAACAGCTGCACCGCCTCGGCGGTGGCGGGATGGCCGACGTCTTCCTCGCACGCAGCCTCGGTGCCGACGGGTTCTCGCGCGAGTCGCGCTGAAGCGCATCATCGGCCGCCATGCAGACGACCCCCACTGCGCAAGGTTCTTCGTCGAGGAAGCCAGGCTGAGCTCACGACTCCAGCACCCGAACATCGTCTCGGTGCTGGACTTCGATCGCGACGAGCAGGGCGCATGCTTCCTCGTGATGGAGCTCGTCGAGGGAAGGGACCTTCACGCGCTCGTCGAGACTGGCTCCCTGCCGGTCGAGGTCGTGCTGTGGATCGTCGTCGAGGTCGACCTCGCGGCCACGACGCGCATCGGCCTCGCGCACCGGATCCACCGGCGCTTCACGCTCGGCGTCACCCTCGGAGCGAGCTACGCCCTGGGCGCCGCGACGACCGACTCCGCGACACTCGAGGCCGGCCTCGAGCTCGCGTACGTCTGGTATCGGCTCTGGTAGGTAGCGCCCCGGGGTATCGTCGTCGGCGATGGAGGTCTTCGATCCGGCCGCGTGGCTCGCGAAGGGCCGCGAGCTCGTGCGGCAGGCGAGGGCGGGAGCGGTCGAGGGGGTGGAGCTCGCCTGCGACGTGAGCGCGTGGCCGGAGCCGTGGGTGGCGGCGGAGCTGTTGACGCACGACCTCGGATCGGAGCGCGAGATCGATGCGGACATCGTGATCTTCTCGCCGAACGCGCTCACCGTGGCGCCGGTGGGAGATGTGGAGGCGCTCGTCGAGAGGGCGGAGCGGGCGAGCGGTGGGGCGGAGCGGGTGGCGGCGCTGGAGGAGGCGTGGCGCGCGTGCTTCGCGCCGGAGCTCGCGCAGGCGATCGAGGCGGCGGATGCGGAGGTGGCGGCGGAGGCGATCGCGGAGCCGAAGAAGAAGGCGGAGCTGGAGAGGGTGTGGGCGGCGGCCGCGGCGACGGCGCCGCCGCGCGTGGCGTTCGCGGGGACCTGGCCGAGCAAGTGGAAGGATGCGCAGCGCCGGATGCGCGTCTTGTATCAGCGCCCGCGCAGCCCGCGGCTCGCGGCGGCGGCGCTCGAGCTCGCCCGGCGCGACGCGCTGCCGTACACGTCGCAGGCTTCGCAGACGTTCTGGCAGGCGCTCGCGTGGTTCATCGCCGAGCAGGGCGACGTGCGGCAGCTCGCGGCGCTCGAGGAGCTCGAGCGCCGCATCGCGCAGTTCCTGCACCGCAAGGAGCTGCACGCGACCGATGCGCTGCGCGCGTTCGCACCGCCCGCGCCGCCGCCGGCGCTGCACGCGCGGATCGCCAGGCTCGCGGCGACGGCGGCGATGGCCGCCCCGCCCGCGTCGAAGAAGCCGGCCCTGTCGCTCGCCTCGCCCGACGAGCGCGCGGTGGCCGCGGATCAGCTGCTGCAAGAGGGCGATCCGCGCGGCGAGCTCATCGCCGTGCAGGAGCGGATCGCCGCGAGCGCGTGGGACCAGGTCACGCCGGAGCTGGTGAAGCGCCAGGCGCAGCTGCTGAAGCGGCACGCGAAGGCGTGGTGCCCGCCGGCGGTGCACCGGGAGACGTGCGTGTTCCGCGGCGGCGTGCCGGTCGCGGGGCACCTGAAGTTTCGCAGCGACGACGAGCTGCGCATGTTCGGCGGGTCGAGGTCGCTCGCCACGTTCGAGACGCTGATCGTCGACACCTCGTTCGCGATGGGCGACATCGCGAACGAGACGATCGCCGCGTTCGTGCGATCGCTGCCGAACCTGCGCACCGTGATCACCACGGATCAGGCGGCGCACCTGCTCGCGCACAGCGAGCCGCCGGCGCCGCACGTCGAGTGCGTCGCGATCCCGGGGCGGGTGGTCGTGGCGTTCGACGGCCCGGGGCTGCCGAACCTGCGCCGCGTCGACGCCGAGCAGGTCCGGCCGCGCTGGCTGACGAGCGCGTGGTTCGAGCGCCTCGAGGAGCTCGGCTGCGGCGACCCGGCCGCGTGGCACGAGCTGTGGAGCGGGTGGCAGCACGCGCCCGCGATCGTCCTCGTCGACCACGCGCACCTGCACGCGCAGGCGCCGTCGCGCGACACGCCGTGGGAGCTGGTCGCACAGCGCGGCGCGATCACCGCCCGCCCGCTGCCCGGCTCGACCGCAGACAGCCTGCGCGCCACGCTCGGCGAGGTGCCGTCGTGGCGGGGCGTGGCGGCGCTGCGCGTCCCGCAGAACTTCGCCGGCGCGCTGACGGCGACGGCGGCAAAGCACGGCATCACGCTCGAGCCGATCGCCCCGGTCGTACCCGAAGCCCTCGGCATCGCGCTCGAATTCCTGTAAAGCTCGGGTGTGTCCAACTCCATGCGGTACTTCGCGGATGCCGGGTTGGTGCTGGCCGACCTGAAGGCCGGGCTGGCGGCGGTCGACCGCACGTTCAAGATCGATGGTGGTGAAGTCCTGCGCGGGCAGGACACGCTCGCCGAGATCGAGATCAACCGCCCCGGGAGCGACCTGTTCTCCGACGAGATCGCGCAGCTGAGCTCGCAGCTGCACGCGCTCGGGCCGGCCGGCTACGCGGCGCTGTCGCGCATCCAGAACACGCAGTCGATCCTGGCGGTCCAGCGGATCGATCAGGCGCGCACGCCGGAGGCCACGATGGAGCTGCTCGGCCCGTTCTGGCAGCTGCTCGCGCAGCTCTCGACCGGCCTGTGGCACGTCCCGGGGCAAGGCCTGTACGACAACGGACAGTTCGTCGTCGCCGTGTGACACCGGCCTCACCGGCCGGCTAACTGCAACGGCCAGGTGTCGATCTCAGCTCGCCGAATTCGCTTAGCAATTCGAGGCGGCGTTGGTAGGTTCCGCGTCCTCTATGCGCCGCATCGCAGCTCTGATCCTGATGCTCGTAGCCGTCGCCTGTGGCGACGACGCCAACCCGGCGAAGGACCCCGACGCGGCGACGTCGCCGGACACGCCGCCGCTGCCCCCCGACGGCGGTGTCGACCCGGTCGATCCGGTGGAGATGATGTGCGAGCGGCTGCCGCCGACGACGTCGGGCACGACCTGCGAGGTCACCGGCACCGGCTCGGCGAAGCTCATCAAGGGCAACATCCTCACGCCGACGACGATGTTCCGCGGCGGGCAGGTCGCCGTCGACGCGGGCGGCGCGATCACCTGCGTCGGCTGTAATTGCGCGCAGGGCAACGAGACGGTCATCACCTGTCCCGAGGCCGCGGTGTCGCCGGGCCTCATCAACACGCACGACCACATCACGTTCACGCAGAACAACCCGTACAACGACACGGGCGAGCGCTACGACGACCGCCAGCAGTGGCGCCGCGGCCAGGACGGCCACACGCGCATCTCGTCGTCGGGCGGCGCGTCGGCCGATCAGATCCGCTGGGGCGAGCTGCGCTTCCTCATGGGCGGCGCGACTTCGATCGTCGGCTCCGGCGGCCAGCCGGGCATCCTGCGCAACCTCGACCAGGCCGCGAACCAGGAGGGCCTGTCGAAGGGCGTCGTCAACTTCGACACGTTCCCGCTCGACGACTCGGGCGGCACCAAGCGCAACGGCGACTGCAACTACGGCGGCTCGCCGACGACGGCCGCGCAGATCGCGAACGACCTCGCGTACGAGCCGCACACCGCCGAGGGCCTGAACGCCACGGCGCGCAACGAGTTCCTGTGCGAGAGCTCGGAGACGTTCGACACGACGGCGCCCGGCCTGTCGAACAACCTGCTCCTCAGCAAGACGGCGATGATCCACGCGATCGGCCTCCAGCCGGCCGACTACGGCGCGATGGCGGCGGCGGGCACCGGCCTCATCTGGTCGCCGCGCTCGAACGTCACGCTGTACGGCGACACCGCGAAGGTCACGACCGCCGCGCGCATGGGCGTCGAGATCGCGCTCGGCACCGACTGGATGCCGACGGGCTCGATGAACGTGCTGCGCGAGCTCAAGTGCGCCGCGAGCCTCAACGAGACCTACTACAACCGCTTCTTCACGGACGCGCAGCTGTGGCAGATGGTGACGCTCAACGCCGCGTCGGTGACGTCGCTCGACGACACGATCGGCCTGCTCGCCCCGGGCCGCCGCGCCGACATCGCGATCTTCAAGGGCAACGGCAAGACGTACCGCGCCGTGATCGACGCCGAGCCGCAGGACGTCGCGCTCGTCCTGCGCAGCGGCACGGTGCTCTACGGCGACGCCGTGGTCGTCAACACGCTCGGCGGCCCCGGCGCGCCGGTGTGCGACACCGTCGACGTGTGCGGCACCGGCAAGCGCGTGTGCCTGCAGCGCGAGATCGGCAAGAGCCTCGCGACGCTGACGGCGAACGTCGGCGCGAACATGTACCCGGCGTTCGCGTGCGGCACGCCGCAGAACGAGCCCAGCTGCGTCCCGCGCCGCCCGAAGTCGGTGGCCGGCTCGACGATCTACACCGGCGAGCAGACCGCGACCGACAGCGACGGCGACGGCATCCCCGACGCGGTCGACAAGTGCCCGAACGTGTTCGACCCGATCCGCCCGGTCGACGCCGGCAAGCAGCCCGACGCCGACAACGACGGCGTCGGCGACGCGTGCGATCCGTGCCCGCTCGATGCGAACACGACGACGTGCACCGTCGCGGACCCCAACGACCGCGACCACGACGGCGTGCCGAACTCCATCGACAACTGCCCCGACGTCGCGAACCCCGATCAGCTCGACAGCGACGGCGACGGCAAGGGCGACGCGTGCGACGCGTGCCCGAATGTGCCGAACCCGGGTGCCGCCGGCTGCCCCGCCACGATCTACTCGATCAAGATGGGCACGACGCCGATCGGCACCACCGTCCGCGTCGTCAACGCCCTCGTCACCGGCAAGGGCTCGAACGGCTTCTTCGTGCAGGTCAAGGAAGGCGACGCCGGCTACCTGGGCCCGGACTTCTCCGGCATGTTCGTGTTCACCGGCGCGAACGCCCCGACGCTCGCGATGGCGAACGTCGGCTCGCGCGTGACGATCGACGGCCGCGTCGCGAACTTCCAGAACCAGATCGAGCTCGACACCGTGACCGCGGTGGTCGCGACGGCCACGGGCGTCGCGCCGCCGGCGGCGATCGACGTGACGATCGCGCAGGTGAAGACGGGCGGCACGAAGGCGCTCGCCTACGAGAGCATGCTCGTCAGGATCACGCAGGCGACGACCGTCACCGCGAACAACGCGATGTTCGGCGAGTACACGCTCACCGCGGGCGCCGACCAGATCATCGGCGACGACTTCCTGTTCCTGCCGTCGCCGCTGCCGCCGCCCGGCCAGAACTTCACGACCGTGACCGGCATCATCGCGCTGCGGCAGATGGTCAACAAGATCGAGCCGCGCAGCGCCGCCGACCTCACCGCCGGTGCGCCGAGCATCGCGTCGTTCTCGCCGGAGCTCAGCTTCGCGCGCGTCAACGTGACGACCGGCGCGCCGACGTTCCCGACGTCGCTCAAGGTGACGCTGACGGGCCCGGCGCAGGGCGACACGACGGTCGTCGTGACCTCCGGCAACGCCGCGCTCACCGTGGCCAACGTCGTCATCCCGAACGGGCAGACGACCGGCACGGTCAACGTGACCGCGAACGCGCAGAACCCCGACGTCGCCGTGACCGCGATGCTCGGCATGCAGATGGTGACGTCGCACGTGCGCGTCCTCGGCGAGCTCGAGGATCCGACGACGGTGACGCTGTCGCCTGCGACGGCCGCGGTCGCGCCGAGCGGCACGATCGACTACACCGTCACGCTCGACGTCCCGGCGCGCGTCGCGACGCAGGTCGCGCTGTCGACGACGTCGGGCACCGTGCCGGCGACGGTCACGGTCGATCCGGGCCAGGTGTCCGCGACGTTCACGTACCAGAACGCGGGGATGTCGGCGACCGTGAGCGCGTCGTTCAACGGCACCACGAGCAACTCCGCGGTGACGGTGTCGACGGGAGCGAACCACCTCGTGATCAACGAGGTCGACTACGACCAGATCGGCGCCGACACGGCGGAGTACATCGAGATCTACAACCCGTCGACGCAGACGATCAGCCTCGCGGGCAAGCTGCTGCTGCTCGTCAACGGTAACGGCGGCGCGGTGTACGACACGATCGATCTGGCGAGCGCCGGGTCCCTCGCGGCCGGCCAGTACCTCGTGATCGCCGGTGCGAACGTGACCGTGCCGGCGAGCGCGAAGAAGCTCGATCCGGGCTGGGTGCAGGACCGCATCCAGAACGGCTCGCCCGACGGCATCGCGTTGATCGACAACGTGACGCACACGCTCATCGACGTCCTGTCCTACGAGGGCTCGATGACGAACATCGATCTCCCGGGCTTCCCCGCTCCGGTGTCGCTGGTCGAGGGCACTGCGACAAATGCGCTCGATTCGAACACCGTCGTGCAGTCCGTGTGCCGCTCTCCGAACGGCCAGGACACCGACAACGCGATGGCCGACTGGAAAGTTTGCACCACGCTGACGCCCGGCACGGCCAACCCCTGATTCCGGTCCCAGGCCCGGGGGGAGCGGTGGTATACAACGCCACCAACCATGGCGTTCTCCCTCGACAAACAAGGGATCTCGGTCTCCGAGATCCACCGCAATGCCTCGCCGGCGTTTCTCTATGAAGCCGCGCTGAAGTTCGAGAAAGGGTCGACGATCTCGTCGACCGGCGCGCTCATCGCGTACTCCGGCAAGAAGACAGGCCGCAGCCCGACGGACAAGCGCGTCGTCGACGAGCCCGAGGTGCGTGACGATGTGTGGTGGGGCAACGTCAACATCAAGCTCGATCCGCAGAGCTTCGTGATCAACCGCGAGCGCGCGATCGACTACCTGAACACGCGCGAGCGCCTGTACGTGATCGACGGCTACGCGGGCTGGGATCCGAAGTTCCAGCTCAAGATCCGCGTGGTCTGTGCGCGCGCGTACCACGCGCTGTTCATGTACAACATGCTGATCCGCCCGACGAAGGAGGAGCTCGCGACGTTCGGCGAGCCCGACTACGTGATCTTCAACGCCGGCGGCTTCCCGGCGAACCGCCACACGGCCGGCATGACGTCGACGACGTCGGTCGACCTGTCGTTCGCGCGCCGCGAGTTCGTCATCCTCGGCACCGAGTACGCCGGCGAGATGAAGAAGGGCGTGTTCACGATCATGAACTACCTGATGCCGAAGCAGGGCGTGCTGTCGATGCACTGTTCGGCGACGCAGGCGCGCGACGGCGCGGACTCGTCGATCCTGTTCGGCCTCTCGGGCACCGGCAAGACCACGCTGTCGGCCGACCCGAAGCGCCTGCTCATCGGCGACGACGAGCACTGCTGGACGGACACGGGCATCTTCAACATCGAGGGCGGCTGCTACGCGAAGGTCATCAAGCTGTCGAAGGAGCAGGAGCCCGACATCTGGAACTCGCTGCAGTTCGGCGCCGTCCTCGAGAACGTGGTGTACGAGGGCACCTCGCACCTCGTCGACTACGACAACACGTCGATCACCGAGAACACGCGCGGCAGCTACATCCTCGACACGATCCCGAACGCGAAGCTGCCCGCCCTCGGGTCGCACCCGAAGAACGTCATCTTCCTCACCGCCGACGCGTTCGGCGTGCTGCCGCCCGTGTCGAAGCTGTCGCCGGCGCAGGCGATGTACCACTACATCAGCGGCTACACCGCGAAGGTCGCCGGCACCGAGGTCGGCGTGAAGGACCCCGAGCCGACGTTCTCGCCGTGCTTCGGCGGCCCGTTCCTGGTGTGGCACCCGACGAAGTACGCCGAGATGCTCGCCGAGAAGCTGCGCAAGCACGGCGCGCAGACGTGGCTCGTCAACACGGGCTGGTCGGGCGGCTCGTACGGCACGGGCTCGCGCATCAAGCTCAAGTACACGCGCGCGATCATCGACGCGATCCACAGCGGCGCGCTCGCGTCGGTGCCGACGCAGGAGGACCCGGTGTTCGGGCTCGCCGTGCCGACGTCCTGTCCCGAGGTGCCGGTGGAGCTGCTCCAGCCGCGCGCGACGTGGGCCGACAAGGGCGCGTACGACGAGAAGGCGAAGAAGGTCGCGCAGCTGTTCCGCGACAACTTCAAGAAGTACGAGGCGCAGGCCTCGGCCGAAGTGCGCAGCGGCGGCCCGAAGGGGTAGACATGGTCGATGCCCGTCGCGTTCGGTAACTATGACGTCCACGAGCCGATCGGCTCGGGCGGCATGGCGACGGTGCATCGGGCGCAGCGGCGCGAGGGTGCGGAGGAGACCCGGGCGGCGCGCGCGGAGATCGCGCTCAAGCGGCTGCGGCCCGAGCTGACGGCGCTGCCGGACTTCGTGCAGGCGTTCCTCGACGAGGCGCGCCTCGCGCGGAACCTCAGGCACGCGAACATCGCGCAGACGTACGACTTCGGGATCGTCGACGGCACGTACTACATCGCGATGGAGCTCGTGCGCGGACCGACGCTGGCGCGCGTGCTCGCGAGCTGCACGGCGCACAAGACGGAGATGCCGCTGCCGATCGCGCTGCACCTCCTCGCGCAGGTGTGCGACGCGCTCGAGTACGCGCACTCGCTGAGCGACCCGAGCGGTGTGCCGCTCGGCATCGTGCACCGCGACGTGTCGCCGTCGAACATCATCGTGTCGGAGGGCGGCGCGGCGAAGCTGATCGACTTCGGCATCGCGAAGGCGGCGACGTCGCACGTGCGCACGAAGACCGGCTTCATCAAGGGCAAGTTCGGCTACGTCGCACCCGAGTACCTCGTGGGTGCGGAGAAGAGGGTCGACGCGCGCGCGGACCTGTTCGCCACGGGCGTCGTCGCGTTCGAGATGCTGACGGGGCGGCGGCTGTTCCAGACGCAGAACGACATCGAGACGCTCGAGCGCGTGCGGCGGCTGCCGATCGAGGCGCCGTCGAAGTGGCGCGCCGTGCCGCCGCAGCTCGACGAGGTCGTGCTGACGGCGCTGCAGCGCGACCCCGCGCGGCGGTGGCAGCGGGCCGGGGCGATGCGCAGCGCGATCGACAAGGTCGCGCTCGCCGTCGGCGACATCCCGACGAACGAGGACGTCGCGGCGTGGGTGCGCGGCGTCGCGGCCCCGCGCCCCGAGGACACGAGCGATGCGAGCGCGGTGTCGATCGAGATCAGCCTGATCGAGGCGCGCCCGTTCGGCGAGAACGTCCTCGGCGCGGCCAGCTCGCGGCGCCGGACGACGCTCGCCGTCGGGCTCCTCGCGCTGGCCGCGCTCGCGGCCGTGGTGATCGCGCTGCTCGCGTGATCAGCGGCGGTGGTCGCGCGTCGCGCGGTGGTCGTAGCGCGGGCGCTCGACGCGCTGCACCGGCACCGGGCGGTTGCGGACGACGTAGTGCGTCGGCCGGTAGTAGCGATAGCGATACGGCGAGCTGATGCGGGTGACCGCGACCGGCGGCGCGGCGTCGTACACCCAGCCGCCCGTGTAGTAGCGCGAGCGGAACCAGCCGCGCTCGGTGGGCCACCAGTAGAACCCGCCCGAGTAGAAGATCGGCTCGTCGTAGTTCGCGATCACCGAGACGCCGCTGCCCACCGCGACGAGATCCGGCGTGACGTAACTACCATTCGTGGAATACGCGACGGTGCCGGAGCCGTAGCAGCCCGTCGCACCGAGTACGGCCGCGACGAGCAAGGGAACGAGCTTCGTGAACATGGGTACCTCCGCTCGCTGAGCGAAGCATCGCGCGTGCCGCGGCGATCGGAGTTTCACGGATCGCGCGGCACGACGTACGGCAGCTCGCGCAGCGGGCCGTGAGAGCTCGCCACGACGACGCGCTCGAGTGCGGGGAACCACGCGGGTGCGCGCACGGCGAGCGCGTACAGCGCGTCGCGATCGGCGCGGTGAGGCACGTCGACACACGTCACGCCGGGCGCGAGGGAGGCCATCGTGGCGGCGGTCTGCTCGAGGTCGGCGGCCGACAGCACGAGCTCGCGCAGCGCCGGGTCTTCCTGTGCCACAGGCCCATCGCCACGCGGACGTGCGTCACGCGCGGCGCAGCGCCGAGGGGAGGATGCCGGTCCAGCGGCGGAACGCGCGGCGGAACGCGCGCGGCTCGGAGAAGCCGAGCTGATCGGCGATGTCGTGCGACGGGATGCCGCGCTGCACGAGCTCGATCGCGCGGCGGTGGCGCACGGCATCGACGAGCTCGCGGTACGACACGCCCTCGGCGCGCAGGCGGCGCTGCAGCGAGCGCGGCGTCGCGCCGAGGCGGCGCGCGACGCGGCCGATCGACAGGCTCGGCTCGTCGCCGCCGCCGCGCAGCTCGGCGGTGATGGCGAGGCGCACCTCGTCGACGACGCCGCCGCCCTCGGGGCGCAGCTCCTCGAGGCGGCCGCTCGCCATCGCGGTGAGGTACTGCGCGAGCAGCGGCTCGGCGGTGACGAACGGGACGGCGAGCGTCTCGTGCGTGAACACGAGCGCGTTCTCGCCGGCGTCGAAGCGCACCCGGCACCCGAAGAACCGCTCGAGCTCGCGCGCCGAGCGCGGCCGCGGATGCTGGAAGCGGACCTCGAGCGGCGTCAGGCGCACGCCCGACCAGCCGCGCGCCATGTGCACGTAGTTCGCGAGGACGCACTCGGCGATCGCGCGCGGCCACGATCCGCGCTCGGGGCACGGCGACTCGACGACGGTGACGCCGGCCGGCGACCACAGGAGCTCGATGCGCGCGCGGTCCTTCGCGAGGCGGTGGTACTGGTGCACGCGGAGCAGCGCCTCGCCGACGGTGGCGCTCGCGCGCAGGAGGTAGCCGAGCATCCCGAAGCTCGACACCGACACCGAGGTCTCGGCGAGCTGCAGGCCGACGTCGTCGCCGAGCCGCGCGACGGCCGACGCCCAGATCGCGTCGTCGAGGTGCGACGGGATGCGCTCGTCGGGCCTCGAGAGATCGACGTCCGGACGGCGGACATCGAGCCCGCGCGAGGCCGCGTAGTCGACGATGACCTTCGTCCACGCAGCCACCACGGTCGACATCACCCACGACGCTAGCATGGCGTGGCGCATCCGGTGCCCGGCGTGTCGCGTCCGGTCCCTTGTGTGCCTCCGGGGCGCGCGCCACCATCGCACCCGTGACACACGCACGCTGGTATGTCGTCGCGGCGGTGACGGCCCTAACCGCCGCCGCGCCCGCGGCACGCGCGGAGAAGTGCCCGACCCGTCCCGACGATCCGGTCTGCCGCCCGTGGAGCGCCGTGCTGCTCCCGACGGTGTACGGCAACATGTACGCGCCGCAGGAGGGCGGGACGTTCTTCGGCGGCGGCCTCGAGTTCGTGCTGCTCGCGTGGTCCGACAACGGCCCCGCGTTCGGCCCGAGCCAGGGACGCATCCGCGCCGACGTCGGCATCCTCACGAGCTCGGAGATGAACGCCGGAACGATGGTGATGTACCGGATGGGCGCGCAGGTCGCGTTCGAGCGCAACGCGTCGCGCGCGTTCGGGATCCCGTACTTCGCCGTCGACCTCGGCGGGCTGCGCACCGAGGAGCTCGGGCGGCGCTGGTTCGTCGACGGCGGCATCGGCGTGTACCTCGTGCACAAGCGCAGCGCGATCCTCGACCTCGAGGTCGCGGGCCTGTTGCCGTTCAAGGACCCGGGGACCGTGGCCGGCGTGACCGCGCGTCTCGCCCTGAGCTTCGCGCTGTGGTGAAGCTCGACGTCAACGGCCGGCCCGAGGAGGTCGCCGCCGAGGAGGACATGCCGCTCCTGTGGGTGCTGCGCGACAAGCTCGGCCTCACGGGCACCAAGTACGGCTGCGGTATCGCGCAGTGCGGTGCGTGCACGGTGCACGTCGACGGGCAGGCGCGCCGATCGTGCGTGCTCCCGGTCGGCGACGTGCACGGCAAGAAGGTGCTGACGATCGAGGGCCTCGCGCAGAAGCCCGAAGGCGGCACGGTGTCGTCGCCGGTGCGGCTGCACGCCGTGCAGCAGGCGTGGCTCGACGAGAACGTGCCGCAGTGCGGGTACTGCCAGGCCGGGCAGATCATGTCGACGGTCGCGCTGCTCGCGGCGAACCCGGCGCCGACCGACGACGACATCGACGCCGCGCTGTCGGCGAACCTGTGCCGGTGCGGGACGTACCCGCGCATCCGCAGGGCCGTGCACCGCGCGGCGGCGGCGCTGAAAGGCGAGGCGCCGTGAACCGGCGCGACTTCCTCGTGTCGAGCGCCGCGGGGGCGCTCGTCGTCGGCTGCGCGTTCGGCCCGACGGGCGGGCCGGTGTGGCAGCACCACCGGCGCACCGGCGAGTTCAAGCCGAGTGCGTGGATCCGCATCCTGCCCGACAGCACGATCGTGATCGTCATCGACCGCGTGGAGATGGGGCAGGGGACGACGACGTCATCGGCGATGATGGTGTGCGAGGAGCTCGAGGTCGATCCGAAGGTGGTGAAGGTCGAGGCCGCGTCGTCGAGCCGCGCGTACGACAACCCGGATCCGCAGCTCGGCATCCAGATCACGGGTGGCTCGACGAGCACGGCGTCGTCGTGGAAGCCGCTGCGCGAGGCGGGCGCGGTCGCGCGCGAGATGCTGCGGCGCGGGGCCGCGGACGTGTGGAAGGTCCCGCTCGCCCAGTGCGTGGCGCGCGAGGGCGCGGTCCACCATGGGGCGTCGGGGAGGTCGCTCCGGTACGGCGAGCTCGTCGACGCGGCCGCGCGGCAGGACGTGCCGAAGGTGACGCTGAAGAAGCCCGGCGAGTGGAAGGTGATCGGCAAGAGCATCGATCGGCTCGATGCCGCGCCGAAGGTCGACGGGAGCGGTGTGTACGGCATCGACATGAAGTTGCCGGGCATGCGGCAGGCCGTCGTCGTGCGCCCGCCGGTGCGCGGCGCCGCGATCGCGACGCTCGACGTCGCGGCGGCGAAGGCGCGGCGCGGCGTCGTCGACGTGTTCGCGATCCCCGAGGGCATCGCGGTCGTCGCCGAGGGCTACTGGGAGGCGCGCACCGCCGCGGAGCTCGTGAAGGTCACGTGGCACGACGGCGCGGGCGGGGCGATCGACACGGCGAAGCTGATCGCGTCGGCGGAGAAGCTGCTCGACGGCAAGGGCGACAAGGCGCACGCGCACGGCGACGCGTACGCGGCGGTGAAGCGCGGCACGCGCGTCGAGGCGAGGTACCGGCTGCCGCACCTCGCGCACGCGCCGATGGAGCCGATGAACGCGACCGCGCAGATCCGCAACGGGCGCTGCGACGTGTGGGCGCCGACGCAGGCGCCCGGCATCGCGCAGTTCCGCGTCGCCGAGGCGCTCGGCATGGACCTCCAGGACGTCGCGATCCACACGACGATGCTCGGCGGCGGCTTCGGGCGCCGCCTGTATCAGGACTTCTGCGTCGAGGCCGCGCGCATCGCGGCGCGCGTCGGGCCGGTCAAGGTCACGTGGTCGCGCGAGGACGATCAGGCGAACGACTGGTACCGGCCGATGGCGATGTCGAGCTGCGTCGGCTCTGTCGAGGGCGGGCAGATCGTGGGGTGGCTGCACCGACTCACGTGCGAGAGCGTGCTCGCGGCGACGGGCGGCGACTTCGTCGGGCCGCGCCTGCCGAACGGCGCGCCGCGCGCGCTGCGCCGCATGTTCGCGGACAGCCCGCCGCGCATGTTCGCGCGCGACACGATCCTCGATCCGACGTCGATCGAGGGCACCGACCCGCCGTACGCGATCCCGAACTTCCGCGTCGAGTACCTGCCGCTCGACACCGGCGTGCGCGTCGGGTCGTGGCGCTCCGTCGGCAACTCGCACACCGGGTTCGTCGTGGAGTCGTTCTTCGACGAGCTGTGCGTCGCCGCGAAGCTCGATCCGTACGAGGCACGGCGCAAGCTGCTCGCGAAGGCGCCGCGCCACCTCGGCGTGCTCGAGCTCGCCGCACACAAGGCCGGCTGGGGCGCGCCGCTACCCCCGGGCGTCGGGCGCGGCATCGCGATGGTCGCGTCGTTCAAGTCGTTCTGCGCGCAGGTCATCGAGGCCTCCGTCGAGGGCAACCGCGTGAAGGTCCACCGCGTTGTCGCGGCCGTCGATTGCGGGCGCGTCGTCAACCCGGGCCTCGTCGCGGCGCAGGTCGAGTCCTCGATCATCTACGGCCTGTCGGCGTGCCTGAAGCAGCAGATCACGTTCGCGAAGGGCCGCGTGCAGGAGACGAACTTCAACTCGTTCCGCTCGCTGCGCATGTTCGAGACGCCGGTGATCGAGACCCACATCGTGCCGTC
The DNA here is from genome assembly GCA_019637375.1 of Deltaproteobacteria bacterium. Classification (GTDB taxonomy): domain Bacteria; phylum Myxococcota_A; class Polyangia; order Haliangiales; family Haliangiaceae; genus JABFXX01. Next base: position 390,365 of record JAHBVW010000002.1, read on the forward strand.
GACGGAGTCGCCGACCGGCATCGGCGAGCCGGGCCTGCCGCCCGTCGCACCCGCGCTGTGCAACGCGATCTTCGCCGCGACCGGCAAGCGCATCCGCACGCTGCCCATCGAGCAGGCGCTCGGAGGTCCGGCATGAGGCCCGTCCTGTGGCTCGCCCCCGTCGCCTTCGCCGCCTGCACGCCCGCGACGGCCCAGCCCGATCGCACCGCCGAGGGCAAGCAGGCCTTCGCCACCGTCCACGCCGTCTTCCTCCACCCGCGCTGCCGCAACTGCCACCCCGCGGGCGACGCGCCGCTCCAGTACGCCGACGGGCGCCCGCACGCGCAGAACATCACGCGCCGCTCCGAGAAGAACGGCCTCCCGTGCGCCACCTGTCACCGTGACAAGAACGGCACGCGCCCGAACCAACCCCCCGGCGCCCCGCACTGGCACCTCCCCCCGAGCGACGTCCGCATGGTCTTCGAGGGCCGCACCCCGCGCCAGCTGTGCGAGCAGCTCAAGGACCCGACCAAGACCGGCGGCCGCGACCTCGCCAGGCTCATCACCCACGTCCAGGAAGACCCCCTCGTCTCCTGGGGCTGGTCCCCCGGCCCCGGCCGCGACCCCGTCCCCATCCCCCGCCCCCAGCTCGTCGACGCGATGAAGACCTGGGTCGCCTCCGGCGCCCCGTGCCCGGACTGACAGCGGCGCTGGGCTGCCACGCGCTCGCCGTCCGCGAGATCGAGGCCGCGCTTCACCGGTTGCGCGACCAGAGCTGGCAGGCCACGTGCGACTGGTGCAAGCAGATGCGCGCCGACTGCACGCCCTGCAAGAAAGCGGCGATGGAACGAGTCGCCTGCCCGAGCACGGGCCGGCTCGCGATGGACGTGCGCGACGCCATGCTCGAGCGAGCACCGTCCGGCGTCGCGTGGACGAGCCCGTCCGTCGACATGTGCATCCCGATCGGACTCCCTTATCCGGGCTGGTTCGTCATCGGTGCGGTGCAACAGGACACGCCATCGCGTGAGTTCTGGTTCCACCTCGCCTTCGACGCTCGAGCGTCGAAGGTCGTGGCGATCAGCGAGCCTGACCAGCGCACGTACAACTACTTCTGCGAGACCAAGTTCGGCGAGGTCGTCGACAGCGCGACGACGCCGAGCAAGGTCAGGATGCACGTCACTTGCTTCGACAAGATGGGCGGTTCGACGGCCCGGAACCTGGAGGCTGAGGTCGTGCCGCCCAAGGTCGTGCTGCACGTGCGCGACTGAACAGAACGACGGTGCCCGCCCGCCAAGCGAGACCTGGCGTGTCGAGTGCGTTGCAACGACGGCTCGATGATCGAGGTCGGCGCTGATCTCGAAGCCGAGCACGCCGAGCCGCCGAGCATCGCGATCGTGTGTGACGACTCGTTGAACGTCTTCCGGTGTTGCGAGGCGCGCCTGACGGTGGGCTGCGCGACGGGGTGAGTGATGGCCAATCGTCGACGCGGCGGCGCAGCTCGGGGGAGGCTCCCTGTGCACGGTAAAATATCGGCGATAATTGATTGCGCCGGATCCTTGCGGTGGTAAGCAAGAAGGTATGGCTCGCGCACGCAAGCGACACGTGCAGCAGGGGTTGCCGTTCCTCGACAAGAACGGGCAGCGGCGAGGGAGGCGGATGCGCGTCGAGACGCGGGGGAGAGTCGGGCGGCCGAAGAAGGCGGGTTCGGGGTCAGCGCACCAGGTGAGGCCGGCGCTCGGCAAGCGCTGCCCGGTGCACGTCGTGCTTCGCGTGCATGGCGACGTGAGGGACCTGCGGAAGCGGCACATGTATCGGGCGCTGCGCGAGGCGACACTGACGGTCGCGCGGCGCGAGCTCAACTTCGCCGAGCACGGTGCGTTCAGAATCGTGCATGTGAGTATCCAGCGCACGCACGTGCATCTCCTCGTCGAGGCGGATCACAAGATGGCGCTGTCGCGTGGGATGCAGAGCTTTCAGATCTCGGCGGCCAAGCACATCAACCGCGAGTACAGCGCGAAGGCGCGGTTGCCGAGGCGGCGCCGTGGGGCCGTGTTTCCGGATCGGTTCCACCAGGAGATCATCACGTCGCCGCGGCAGACGCGGCATGCGCTTGCCTACGTCCTCAACAACTGGCGCAAGCACCGCGAGGATCGCAGCGCGGATCCGCGATGGAACGTCGATCCCTTCTCGACGGGCGTCCTGTTCGACGGGTGGAAGCCGCACGCCGAGGATGCGCTGATGTGGCGGTGGCGGGACACGTACGATCCGCTGGTCGTCTACCGCCCTCGCAGCTGGCTCCTCCGCGAGGGTTGGCGGCGACATGGACTCCTCGCCTTCGGCGAGGTCCCGGGCCCGCGCACGTAGCGCCGCCGGCGGCACGCCGTCGGTGGATGGTGCGTCCTGACGAAGAGCGGGACCTGTCGACCTGCGTCGACGGCAGAGGGCCAAGGCGCGCACGTCGGAGTCGGCGGGGACGACGAGCCATCCGCCGGGGCCGGAGGTGAGGACGAAGGAGCAGTGCGAGGGGCAGGAGGAGGGGGAGCGGTGGAGGGCGGAGGACGCGGTGCGGGCTCAACGGGCGGGGTGTCGCGTGGGGAAGGGGAAGGCGCGGGTGACGTTCTGCAACCCGCCGGGGCCGGGGGACAGCGAGGGGAAGTGACGGGTAGGATGCGGCATGCGTATCAGGACCCAGTTCGCTGCACCGTTCGTGATGGTCGTCGCCACCGCATGCGGCGGTGGTAGCAACGTGGCGCCGCACAAGAACCCGCCGCGCCCGACGGAGCCGGCGACGGCCGCGGCGTGCGAGCAGCAGAAGGAAGGCGACGCGTGCACGACCGGGTACAGCTGCAAGGTCGCGAACAGCGACGGCTGCGGGCTCACGGGGTACACGTGCAACGACGGGGCGTGGCACGCGGTGCAGGTGGCGTGCAACCCGCCGCCGCCGTCGGAGTAGTCAGGGCTTGCGCTGTTCCTGCACGTAGTGGAAGTAGTCGTCGACGAGCTCGGGCAGCTGGCAGGTCGCGTAGAAGCGCGCGAGCTCGGGGACGGGTGGGGCGCCGTCGTCGGGGAGGAGGATCGCCTCGCGGAGCGCGGGCTCCTCGTGCGCGAGCGCGGCGCGCAGCGCGGCGATGAGCGGCGTGGTGGGTGCGAACACCGCCGCGGACTCGCACCCCGTGAAGTCGGAGGCGCCGACGAGGTGGAAGCGCAGCTCGCCGGGGACGACGTTCGGCAGCAGCGCCTCCTGCTCGTGCCACAGCTGGCGCAGCGTCGCGATCGCGGTGCGGATGAGCGCGCTGCGCTGGAGCGCGAGCGCCTTCGGGTCGGCGATGTTCGCGTGCACGTAGACCGGGACGAGGTCGCGCCACAGCGTCTTGCCTCGCCGCTTCACCGGATCGTCGGCCTCGGGGAACGGCTCGAGGTCGAGGCGCCGCGGCGGCTCACCCGGCGCGGCCGGTGAGCGCGCGACGAGGAACATAAGCCACTGGTACGCGGAGAAGTACGAGCGCGCGGGGACGTCGCCGGACTGGAGCTGCTCGCCCTGGAAGAGCAGCGGGCGCGCGTAGTCCCGGGGGGCGTCGGGATCGCGGCGCGTCGGTGTGACGATCGCGCGCTGCGCGCGGGCGAGCCGCACCGGCAGGAGGTCGAGCTCGCCGGAGGTCGCGGGATCGCTGCGACCCGGCGGCACCCAGCGCAGCCGCCCGACGACGCGCGACAGCCGCGCACCCACGAACTCGTTCGGCGGGTAGCCCTGGGACGCCTCGAACGGCACGTGCTCGCCGGTGAAGTACGTGAGCGGCAGCGAGTTGTCCTCGTCGCCGTAACCGAACTGGTGCGCGTACAGGCCGTGCCACTCGGCGCAGCCGCAGATCGGGATGCTCGGGCCCCACATCAGCCACGTGTTCCACAGCGACGCCTGGTAGCTCGCGAACGCGGGGCTCGGCTTCTCGGGCTGGTTCTCGTAGTTCTCGATCACCGGGTGCCAGTCGTCGTCGAACTCGGCGAGCAGGCCCGCGACCAGGTACTGCGGGACGACGTAGCCCTTCACGCGGATGCGGAACAGCGTCGTCGCGACCATCGGATCCCGCGGACGGATCCGCGCGACGGCGCGGAAGTACGTCGCCCAGTCCTCGCGGCGCTCGAGCGTGCGCGAGAAGAACTGGTGCTCGACGCGCAGCTCGATCTCCCGCAGCGGGACGTCGTTGGCGACGGCGGGACGGAAGATCTTGTCGAAGCCGCGCACGCGATCCTCGCGCCGGCTCTCGGCGAGGTCGACGATGAGGCTCGCCGACAGCTCGGCGGCGGTGAGCAGCTGGTACTCGACCGCGAGGCGGGTCGCGTCGAACAGCGCACCGTTGAGGTGCAGGGAGGCCAGGCGCGCCGCGAGCTCGCGGGCGCGGCGGCGGGCGCCCGCACCGAGCCGGCTCTTGAACACGGCCTCGAGCAGCTCGATCGGATCGGTCAGCTCGGGCCGGTCCTCGTGCGGCGCCTCGGTCCGCGCCTCGTCGAGGAAGGCCTGCACGAGCTCGCGACACTTCGCACCATCGGGCCGGGCGACCACGACGCCCAGGAGCGCTCCGACCTCGTCGGCCTTGAAGTCGGCGAGGATGCGGTGCCACGCGCCCATCACGTGGGGCGCCCTCGGGTACTTCGCGAACGGGATCCCGGCGAGCCCGAAGAGCTCGCGCACCGTGCCCTCGAGCCAGAAGGCCTCGGCGAGGGCGCGCTGGAGCTCGCGCGTGCGCACGTCGGTGAAGTCGATGCGGCGCATCAGGTGTACTCGACCTGGAGGTGATCGAGGCGCGCCTTGACGCGCGCGATCGGGATGCCGCTGTTGCGGTAGACGGTGGCGGCCATGCCGGGGACGCGCATGTCACCGCCGGCGTGGTGCAGCGCCACGACCTGCCACTGCTCGTCGAACACCGGCGACCCCGACGAGCCGCCCAGCGTATCGGTCAGGTAGTGGACGTAGTTGTCGTCGGCGTACGTGACCGTGTTGTGGTGGAGCGCGATCTTCTTCGGCAACCCGTCGGGGTGCTGGATGATCGCGACCCACGCGTCCGTCGCGGCCGGGCGGCTCGCGAAGCGCAGCGGGCGGCGGTCGCCGGGCACCACGTCGGCGAGCTTCACGATCGCCCAGTCCGCGTCGGGCTCGCCCAGGATCGTGTCGAGCAGCGGCTGGGCGGCGACCGTCTCGCGCATCGCGCCGCCGAGCGTGGCCTCGTAGTCGAACTGCACCTCGAGCTCGGTCACCCGGTTGCCGTTGCCGTCGTACAGGTTGTGGTGGGCCGTGAGCACGAGCTGCGGCGCGATGAGGAAGCCCGTGCCGAGGAACCAGTTGGCCGCGAACCTCATGCGCAGCCGCGCGACGGCGCGCGACGCATCGAGCCCGGCCTGCAGGAACGCGACGTCGAGGAACGTGGGCTTGTCGCCCATGACCTTCTCGAACGACGCGCGCTCGCTCGCCTCGGGCGGATGCACCTCGAGCCGCGGCGCCGGCGGCGGCACCGCGATCGCGTCGGCGCGAAACGCCCTCACGTCGGCGTGCGCCTTCGCGGCGTTCGGATCGGCGAGCACCGCGTCGAGGAGTGCCTCGACGCGCTGCGCTTGCTCGAGACCGACGAGCAGGAACATCCAGGTCCGGCGCAGCGTCTCCTGGAACGGGATGTCGGCGGGCGAGATGCCCGCCTTCGCCGTGACCTCGAGGAGCCGGTCCTCGCGGTAGTAGGCATCGACCAGGACGCGGTGCAGCTGCTGCGTCGCCGGCTTGCTGAAATCGATCTCGACCATACAACCTCCCCCGACCAAGCCAGGTAGCACGGCCGCGGCGCGCCGTGAATGCCGCAGGTTGTTGCACCCCCTACTTCGCCTTCGACGTATCGCCGGCGTCGACGACGACGAGCTTGCCGGGCGCGAGCCGCGCCTTCGCGACGCGCTCGACGTCGGCCGGTGCGAGCGCCTGGATCTTCGCGCGCAGCTCCTTGTGCTGTGCGGTCGTGCGGCCGTGGTAGCTCTGCTGCTGCAGCATCGCGACGAGCGCCGCGTCGTTCGACAGCTGCGTGTCGTCGTACTTGACCCAGCCGTCGACGGCGCGCTTCAGCTCCTCGGCGGTGACCTTCCCCGACGCGAGCTTCGCGATCTCCTCGAGGAGCGACGCCTTCGCCTTCGCGAGGTTCTGCGGCGCCACGATGGCGTGCGCCCCGAACGTGCCGGACTCGTCGAGCGCGCCGGCCGACGCCCAGGCACCGGCGCCGTACGACAGCCCCTCCTTCTCGCGCAGCCGCATCCACACGCGCGAGCCGGTGTCGCCGCCGAGCACGTAGCCGGCCATCAGCCACGCCGGGTAGTCGGGATCCGTGTCGCGCATCGCGAGGTCGTGCATGACCACGAGCTGCGTCATCTCCTTGTCCTTGACGTCGATCGACGTCGACGTCCCCGCCACGCCGAAGGCGCGCTGCGCGAGGCGCGCGTACGGCCGCTTCGACGTCCACCCGGCGAGCAGCTTGTCGACCTGCGCGCCGATCGCCGCCGGATCGTGATCGCCGACGACGGCGAGCTCGCCGTGGCCCGCGCCGACGAGCTCGCGGTGGAACGCGCGGATGTCGGCGGCGGTCACCTTCTTGATCGCCTCGATCTCCTCCGCCGGCGTCGGATCGCGCCGCGGGTCGCCCGCCGGCCACGGGCTCACCAGCTGCGCCGCCGTCGCCCACGCGAGCGCCGCCGGGTCCTGCAGCTGCGCCTCGAGCGCCGCGAGCGCCTCCTGGCGCACGAGCTCGAGCTCCTTCTCCGGGAAGCTCGGCGACACCAGCATCTCCGCGCCGAGGTCGAGCGCCGCCGCGAGCTTGTCGCGCAGCGTCTGGATGCGCAGCGTGAGCCCCGACGCGCCGCTCGCGGCGATCGCGATGTCCGCGCGCAGCTCGTCCTCGAGGTCGTGGATGGCCTGGTACGTGCGCTTCGCCGTGCCGCGCTTCATCAGCGCCGCCGCGAGCTGCGCGACCGCGCGCTTGCCCTGCAGCGACTTCTCGTCGCCCCAGTGCAGCGACAGCGCGAGCTGCACGCGCCCGCCGCGCGTCTTCTTCGGCAGGAACGCCGCGCGGATCCCGTTCGCGAGCTCCCTGCGCTGCGTGCGCGCCTCGATGTTGTCGAGCGTCGCGGCGAACGCCTCGCCCGGCTCCATCGCCGCGCGCGTGCCTTCGATGTCCTTCACGATCGCCGCGACGTCCGGCGTCTCCGTCAGCGGCGCGCGGTCCGGCGTCTTCACCGGCACGAACCGCCCCGAGGTCCGGTTCGACGCCTTGAAGTACGTGCTCGCGACGCGCTGCACGTCCGCCGCCGTCACCGCCGCGACGCGGTCGCGGTACGCGAACAGCGTGCGCCAGTCGCCGAGCGCCGCGAACTCCGACAGCTCGACGGCGATCTGCTGGCTGTTCGTGAACGCGAGCTCGAGCTCCTTCTGCGTCGCGTTGCGCCAGCGCGCCACCTCGCGATCGTCGACGGCCCCGGCCCCGAGCTTCTCCGCGGCGTCGATCATCGCGCGCTCGACGCGGTCGGCGTGCTTGCCGTCGCGCACCGTCGCCGACAGCGTCGCGACGTACGGATCGCGGAAGCGCAGCTGCTCGCCCGCCAGCGTCGCCGCGAGCTGCGGCTCGACGAGCGCCTTGTACAGCCGCCCCGACGGCTCGCGCACGAGCACGTCGAGCGCGGCCTCCACCGCCGCGTAGTCCGGCGACGCGGCCCCGACGGTGTGGTACGCGAGCGTCACGACGTGCACGTCGCCGGTGCGCCGCAGCGTGACCGTGCGCTCGCCGTCCTGCGGCGGCTCGACGGTGTACGACGGCGTCAGCGCGCGCGCCGGCCTCGGGATCGCGCCGAACGTCGCCTCGATCTTCGCGAGCGCGGCGAGCTCGTCGTACCGGCCGGACACGATCAGCACCGCATTGTCAGGTTGATAATACTTCTCGTAGAACGCGCGCAGCGCCGGCACCGGGACGCGCTCGATGTCCGCGCGCGATCCGATCGTGTCCTTGCCGTAGTTGTGCCAGAGGAACGCGGTCGCCACGACGCGCTGGGCGAGCACCGCGCTCGGATCGTTCTCGCCCGCCTCGAACTCGTTGCGCACGACGCTGAACTCGGTGCGCAGGTCGTCCGGCGAGATCGACGCGTGGATCATGCGATCCGCCTCGAGCTCGAGCGCGAAGTCGAGGTTGTCCTGCGTCGCCGGCAGCGTCTCGTAGTAGTTGGTGCGGTCGGTCCACGTCGTGCCGTTCGCGACCGCGCCGCGCGCGTCGAGGAGCCCGAGGACGTTGCGGTGCGACGGCGTCCCCTTGAACATCATGTGCTCGAGGAGGTGCGCCATCCCGGTCTCGCCGTAGCCCTCGACGCGCGACCCGACGAGGTACGTGATGTTGACGGTCACCGTCGACTGCGAGGGATCGGGGAACAGCAGCACCTGGAGGCCGTTGTCGAGCCGGTACTCCGTGATGCCCTCGACGGTGCGCACCTTCGTCGCCCGCGCGAGCTGTTTCGGCGCCGGCGGCTCCGCGACCGGCGCCGCACCTCGTGGTGGCCCCACCGGCGGTACACCGGCGCCGCCGCACGCGGCGATCATCGACATCACGAGCGCGAGCCGTCGCTGCATGCCCGTCGATAACACGGGATGCCCGCGGCGTCGCAGGTTCACGCGACGGCGTCGGGCTCCTCGGCGTCGGGCTCGTCGGGCGCAGGCTCGGGAGCCGGCTCGGGTGCAGGGACGGGCGCGGCCTGGGGCTGGACGCGCGGCTTCACGAAGCCGCGCAGCCGCCGCGCGTGGTCCTCGAGCTGGCGGCGCGCCGCGCGGAAGGCATCGCGCACGGCGACGTACGCGTTCTCGTGCGCCCCGTCGAGCGGATGCTCGTGGCTGACCACGATGTCGGGGCCGGGCACCGCGAGCCGCACGAGGACGCGGTAGAGCTGACCGTGCTTGTGGCTCTGGTGCGGACGCTCGACCGTCACGTCGCAGCGCTCGATGCGCGGGTACACGCGCTCGAGCTTGGTCATCCACCGCCGAACGAAGCCCTCCAGGGCCGGCGAGGAATCCATGTCGCGGAACGTCAGCTGCACGGGTGTCATGATCGGTCCAAGTGCACACCGCACGCCTCTCCGCCTGGGGATGAGGCACGCCGGTTGCTCCGGCGGATCTCATGGACACCGCATCGATCGCCCTCGCAGCGCAGGAAGCCAACGGCGTCGGCACCACGACGAGCGCCTACGGCGTCGTCGCGTCGATCCTCTTGGCCGTCGTGTTCTCGGCCGTGGTGGCCGTCCTCATCGCCGCCGTCGTCGTCGCGATCCAGCGGCCGCGGCCGCGCCACCGCCCGTGGTAGGCACCCGCTGGTGCGGGCGATGCATCGCCGTGACGTATGAGCGCCGCGAGTGCCGAGGACATCGCCGAACTGCTCGGAGATCGCGCCGACGACACCATCGTCGAACGCATCGCGAACGTCGGGGCGACGCTCGACGAGGTCACCGAGGCCCTCGACGACTACGAGGACGAGCTGCGCTTCGGTGAGGAGCGCCTCCCGTCGTCGGTGCGCGTCGAGGAGGTCCGCACGATCCTCGAGGAGCTCCCCGCGGAGGACTCCGACCTCGCCGGCGAGGTGGTGACGGCCGACGAGGACGAGGACGAGGACGAGGGGCTGAGGGTCGTCGAGGCCGACGAGCTCGAACAACCCGAGCGTCCCTGAACGGCGTGAGGGCACGCGCCTTGAACCGTAGTCGGGGCATGGCGACGAAATCCTCGGGTCTGTCGACGGTGCTCTCGGCGAGTGCCCTCGGCGCGGCGGCTATGTACTTCCTCGATCCCGACCGTGGGCGTCGCCGGCGCGCGCGCGTGGCCGAGGCGACGACCCACGCCACGCGCGTCGAGAAGGCGTTCCTCGGCAAGGCGTGGCGCGACGCGACGCATCGCGCCGAGGGCCTCTCTCATCACAAGTTGCAGCTGCGGCACGGCGACGCGTGGACGCCGGCCCTGCGCGCCCTGGCGATCGCCGCGGGCGGCCTCGCCGGGATCTACGGCCTCGTACGGCGCGGCCTGCCCGGCGCCGCCGTGTCCGCGGCCGGCGCCGGGCTGATCCTCCGCGGCATCACGAACCGTCCGATCGGCGGACACCCCGAGATCCGCATCCAGAAGGCGGTCACCGTGCAGGCGCCGATCGATCGCGTGTACGGGCTGTGGAACAAGCTCGAGGACTTTCCGAAGTTCATGGAGCACGTCCGCGACGTGCACGCCCACGACGACGGCGACCGCAGCACGTGGACCGTCGAGGCCATCCCCGGCCGCCCGCTGAGCTTCGATGCGCAGATCACCGAGCGCCACCCGAACCGCTCGATCTCGTGGCGGACGCTCCCCGATCAGCCGCTCGAGCACGAGGGCACCGTGCACTTCACCGAGGCCGACGGCGGCGGCACGCGGATCCAGGTCGACATGTACTACCGCCCGCCCGCGGGCCTCGCCGGCCACGCCGTCGCCCGGCTGTTCGGCTGGGATCCGAAGCACCGGATCGACTCCGACTTCATCCGCCTGAAGGCGCTGCTCGAGGCCGGGCGGACGCGCGCCCACCACCGCCGCGTGGTCCTCGTCGGCGGCGACGTCGCACAGCCGTGAGCGTGCGCGGGTGACGCGGCGGGCGCGCCGGCGCACGGCGGCGCGTGCGAGAACCTCGTCGTCGCGGCCGCCCCGGGGCTCGCCGCCGCGGGCGCGGCGCTCGCGAACGCGGTCGCCGACGACGCCCCGACGAACAAGAGCGCTCCTGCGCGACGCTGCGGCAGGACCGAGCGTGCGTGTCGCGAATCGTTGCGCTCGGCGCATCGCGATCCCACGCTCGCGTATGACGCCGCATATCGAACCCCAATTCGATCTGCACCTCGGCCTCGACGAGCGGCTCGCCGCCGCGTTCGAGTGGTATCGCGGGATGCGCGACGCGCGGACGCACCGCCTCGTCTCGGCGTACGACCCCGTTCGCGACACCGCGATCGCGGATGGCTCGCCGCTCCGCAACATCACCGCGATCCACGACGTCGCCCGCCTCGGCGAGATGCTCGGCCGCGCCGAGCTCGCGGCGCTCGTCGCGCGATCGCTCGAGCACTGGCAGCGCCTGCTCGCACCGCGCGAGCGCGGCGTGGTCCTCGACGAGCGCCGCATCGGCGAGCCGTCGAGCATCGCCCACAGCGCGAGCCTCGTGCGCGCCTACCTCGCGGCGGCGTCGCGGCCCGAGGGCATCGTGCCCGCCCTCGTCGCGGGCATCCTCGCGCAGCAGCGCGCCGACGGCTCCTACGCGATCCACTTCGACGGCGCGCCCGACGTCGGCATCGACCTCTACCCGGCGCAGGCGATGCTCGCCGTGCTCGAGGCGTACGCGATCGAGCACGACTCGCGCGCGCTGGCGAGCGTCGAGCGCGCGTTCGACTACTACCGCGCCCGCGTCGTCGGCTCGGACTACGTCGTGTTCCACGCGAACTGGCAGGCGCAGTACGGGCTCCTCCTGCACGAGCACTCGCGCGCGCGGCGCGACGCGGTGCGCGCGTACGTGTTCGCGCTGCACGACCGCATCATCGAGCGCGGCTTCTTCGACCGCGTCGAGCGCCAGCCGCAGCGCCAGGCCACGATCGAGGTCGCGTGCGCCCTCGAGGGCATCATCGACGCGCGCGCGATCGCCGTCCGCGAGAACGACGACCGCCGCGCCGGCGTGTACGCCCGCTGCGCGCGCGTCGCGATCGATCACCTCGCGCGCGTGCAGCCGATCGTCGACGGTGCGCGCCGCGAGCGCGGTGGCTTCGGGCGCTCCGTCGGCGATCGCACGCAGCGCATCGACATCACGGGCCACGCGGTGTCGGGCCTCGCGAAGGCGCTGCGCGCCGGGCTCGCCTGAGCCCGATCGATCGTCGATCGATCGTCGATCGATCGATCAGTGGCCCGCAGGTGGGCGCTCGCCCGCACGGGGCAGGTGGTCGCGAAACCACGTCGCCGCGCGGTGGGCGACGAGATCGAGCGCGCCCGGCTCCTCGAACAGGTGCGTGGCCCCGGGGACGATCTCGATCGACGCCGGTGCGGACATCGCCTCGAGGGCGCGCCGGTTGAGCTCCAGCACCTGCCGATCCTCGCCGCCGACGAGCAGCAGCGTGGGGCAGCGCACGAAGCGCAGCGCGGGGCCCGCGAGGTCCGGCCGGCCGCCGCGCGACACGACCGCGGCGACGGGAGTACGCGTCGCCGCGATCAGCGCGGCGGCCGCACCGGTGCTCGCACCGAAAAGCCCGATCGGCAGCTCGCCGAGCTTGCTCGCGTGCAGCCAGTCGATCGCACCGACCACGCGATCCGCGAGCAACCCGATGTCGAACCGATAGTGAGACGTAAAGCGGTCCGCGGCATCCTCGGCCGGCGTGAGCAGGTCGAGGAGCAGCGTCGCGAAGCCGGCGTCGACGAGGGTACGTGCGACGCGGCGGTTGCGCGGGCTGTGGCGCCCCGAGCCGGTGCCGTGTGCGAACACGACGACACCGGCGGGGGCCACCGGGACCGTGAGGTCGCCGCTCAGCGTCGCGCCATCCGAGGGGATGACCACGGGACGCGGCGCGGGGTCGGCGACGTCATCCGGCATGGTTGGCTAGAACTCCCAACCGATCTGCGCGCTGACACCCCACGTCCAGAGGTCAGCCTGGCTGCCGTTCGGCTCGAGGAGGAGGTCCTGATCCGCCGCGAAGCGGAACGTGCCGCGGAGGTCCGCGACGAGACCACTGCCATCGCGCCACGACAGACCGGCGCCGAGCGGGATCGACAGCGAGTTATCGCTGCTCGCCAGACCGGTCGCCGCTCGCGAGAAGTTCCGGTTCGTGACGTTGTAGTTCTGCCAGCCGAGGCCGCCGAAGATGTACGGGTTGAAGGAGAAGTGCGGCAGGATGTTCCACCGCGCCATACCTTCGAGCGCCGTACCGATCAGCGTGCCGTTGTCGAACCCGCTCAGCGTCTGGAGGGACTGCGCGGTACCCTGGTACTGCAGGTCGAGAGCGATCGGGATGTGAGTACCGATCGTCACGCGCGCATCCCACTGCCCACCGACATCGTTCGACACGATGTCGCGCATTGCCTGGCTCGTGAAGCCGGTGATACCGCCACCGACGATCACGCCGATACCGATCCCCGACATGAGTCGCGGGTCGTGCCATCCGTAGCTGAGCACTCCGGGCTCTTCCTCGGTCTGCACCTCCACGCTCGTGGTGACCGGCTGCGTTCCGGGCGGGCACTGCTCTGCAGGCGTGTCGGCGTGCGCTGGCACCACGCGGAGTGCCAGGAGGCCGCCAACGGCGAGCGCCCAGGGAAACTTCGTCATCGTCATGTCTCGTTGCTCCTTTCGTGGCGACTGACCAGCACCGCACGTGCCATTCGTCGAATGTCATCTCCCTTCTCCGTGGCGTTGTTCGTGCACCGTCGAGCACCATGCGCAGGTTCGTCGATCGACGCGAGGCAGGACGGCTGCTGAGCGATCGCCTGTCCTCGTATGTCGGGAGACCCGATGTCGCGGTGCTCGCGCTGCCGCGCGGCGGCGTCCCGGTCGCCTTCGAGATCGCGACGCGTCTCGGCGCTCCGCTCGATGTGCTCGTGGTGAAGAAGCTCGGCGTACCCGGGCGCGAGGAGCTGGCGATGGGCGCTGTGGCGTCGGGTGGCATCCGCGTCGTCGACGAGCACCTCGTCCGCGCGCTGCGCATCCCCGACGATGTGCTCGCCGGCGTCGAGACCGCAGCGCGCGCCGAGCTTGAGCGACGCGAGCGCGAGTTCCGCGACGACCTTCCGCAGATCGACGTCGAGGACAAGACGGCGATCCTCATCGATGACGGACTCGCGACGGGCGCGTCGATGGCGGCGGCGATCGTCGCCCTGCGCACGCGCTCGCCCGTGAGGATCGTCGTCGCCGTTCCCGTCGCGCCCCGTGAGACGTGCGCCGCGCTGTCGAGCTACGCCGACCAGGTGATCTGCCTGATCACGCCCGAGCCGCTCTACGCCGTCGGCCTGTGGTACGAGGACTTCGAGCAGGTCTCGGACACCGAGGTGCGCGAGCTCCTCGATGCCGCGCGCCGCGCTCGCACCGCCGCCGCCTCGTCGGAGACCACCGCGCCACCGCAGCACTGAGACGCGCTGGCACGTGGAGTGTACGCGCGAGGATCATGACGAACGCGCTCGCGAAACGCGGGTCGCACGCACCCGGCGGCGGTCGCCGGGTCCTCGGTCCGGCGTTCACGCTCGGCGGCGGCATGATGTTCGCCGCCGCGATCGGCAGCACCTTCCTCGTCGCGCTCGCCCTCGTCGTAGCCGGCGTGCACGGCCTCGCCGCGATGCCTGCGATGGACGCGCGGCGCTACCGCTGGAAGCAGGCCCGCCTGCGCCGCAAGCGGCGTGTGGCGCGCACGCGCAAGCTCGAGGCGGCCATCGAGTACCAGGTCGAGCTGACCGAGCTCGACACGATCGTGGAAGCGATCCTCGCGCGCGATCCGCACGATCCGCTCGAGATCGAGTCGTTGCTCGATCGCTACGTGGAGCTCGCGCTCGCTCGCCATGCGTGCCTCGCCGTGCTGGCCCGCGCAGATCCGCAGCTCCTCGAGGCGCGCCTCGGCGCGGCGAAGCAGTACGACCTGCAGACGGGCGCGATCCTCGAGCATCGCGTGGCGCACGCGCGCTCCGTCGCAGCGGCGGCGTGGCGCTACGCCGAGGCGATCGACGAGGTCTCCGAGCTGATCCGCTACTGCGGCGAGCGCGCCCTCACGCCCGACTCCAACGGGCTGCGCGACTCCGACGTCGTCGTGAGCGTGCTCGCGCGCTGCGAGGCCGTCGACGCGCTCGACGAGACCGAGGCGGGCGCGCGCTCGCAGTCCGGTCACCTCGCGGGCGTCGTCCTCGGCTCCGGCTGAGCAGGCGCGGCCTCCGATCTGCATCGGGTTCGCCCCAGGAGAGGAGGACGTTTCAATGCGTATCTTACGAGTGGTGATGATCCTGGCGGCGATGATGGGCGGCCTGACCGCGTGCGCGACCGCGCCGCGGACGGCGAGCGAGCAGCAGAGCCTCATCGAGCAGGCGCAGGCGACGCTCGCCCAGATGCTGGCGAAGGACCCGAGCCTGCACACCATCGTCAACGCCTCGGTGGGCTACGCCGTGTTCCCGTCGATCGGCAAGGGCGGCCTCGTCGTCGGCGGCGCGCACGGACGCGGCGTGCTGTTCGAGCGCGGTCAGCCGGTCGGCTACGTGAGCCTGACCCAGGCGTCGCTCGGCGCGCAGATCGGCGGACAGTCGTTCGCCGAGCTGGTGCTGTTCCGCGACCAGTTCGCGCTCGGGCAGGTGAAGGCCAACCGGTTCGAGCTCGGCGCGAACGCGTCGGCGGTCGCACTGACCGCGGGCGCCGGGGCGAGCACGCGCTGGACCTCGGGCGTCGCCGTGTTCACGATGGCGCACGGCGGGCTCATGGCCGAGCTGAGCGTGAGCGGCCAGCGGATCAACTTCCAGCCCAAGGCGGGCTGAGTCGATCGATGCTGCTGTGAGGCGGGCGAGGGCGGACCGACCGGGCAGCAGCTCGGTCGGTCCGTCGTCGGTCGTCGCCGCCGATACGATCGATCGTGCAGCTCGGTCGGTCCGTCGTCGGTCGTCGCCGCCGATGCGATCGCCGATGCGATCGCCGATGCGATCGCCGATGCGATCGATCGAGCAGCTCGGTCGGTCAGTCGTCGTCGCCGATGCGATCGCCGATGCGATCACCGATGCGATCGCCGATACGATCGCCGATACGATCGAGCAGCTCCCTCGCCGTCGCGCGCACGCGCGGATCGCCGTCCTCCCTCGCGAGGCGGCGGACGCGCTCGAGGTCGCCGTGGGCGGCGAGGACGATCGCGCGCACGCGCCGGACGCCGGCGTGGGGCTCGGCGTCGGTCTCGGCGGCGAGCTCGCGGATGTCGCCGCCGGAGCGCAGCGCGAGGGCCCACAACGCCCACACGCGCTGTTCGGGGCGCTCGCTGTGGAGCAACGTGTGCAGCTCCGGCGCCGGCAGCTGCGCGGCGTCCTGGTAGGTCTCGACGCCGTCCATCAGTTGTTCGCGGCCGCCGAGCTGATCTGCGCGAGCGCCGAGCGCGGGTCCTGGTGGCGCGCGAGGTCGCCGATCGTGAGGATGCCGGTCGGCTTGCCGTCCTGCACCACGGGGACGCGGCGGACCGCGTGCGTGCGCATCACCTTGATCGCCTCGTCGACGGTCGACGTCGGCGACACGCTGACGAGCTGATCGGTCACGATGTCGGCGACCTTGAGCTTGTCGACGGGCTTGCCGGCCGCGACGGCGCGCACGACGATGTCGCGATCGGTCACGATGCCGAGCAGCGTGCCGTCGGTGTTCGTCACGAGCACGTCGCCGATCTTCTGGTCTCGCATCACGCGCGCGACGTCGACGATCGCCGCATCGCCGCGCACGGTGTGGACCTGCCTGGTCATGATGTCCTGAACTTGACGAGCCATCTCTGTCACTCCGCAGGTGGTTGCGCGCCACCGCGGTGCAAACCCCACACCTCGCACTCGCGCGTGCGCTACGGCCGCGATCGCGACGGCGTGATGGGAGCCCAGGCGTCCGGGATCGAGACCAGCTCGCCCGTCGCAGGCTCGTCGCAGGTGAACGTGCGCGGCGGCTCGATCGCCAGGAGGATGTCGCGGACGCGCGAGAGCCCGATCGGCTTGCGGAAGTGGGCGTCGAACCCCGAGCGGCGCGCGCGCGCGACGTCCTCGGCGCGGCCCCATCCGCTCACCGCGGCGATGAAGGTGCCGTGCGCATAGGTCGTGTCGCGCAGCGCGCGTGCGACTTCGTATCCGCTGATGTCGGGGAGCTCGAGGTCGAGCACGATGACCTCGGGGTCGAACTCGCGCACGGCGAGGAGCGCGGCCGCGCCGCTCAGCGCGATCTGGGACTCGTGGCCGAGCACCTGGAACATCACGGCGAGCACTTCGGCCGTATCCGGATGATCGTCGACGATGAGGACGCGCCGACAGGTATTGCTCGAAGGCATGTGACTCTTCATGAAAGCGATCGCCTCGCGAAACGTCAACGCGCCGTCGGAAGGAGCATTTCCGTCGCGGAGCTTCGCAGTCGGAACAACATCTCGCGGGTGTCGTCGCAGCACGACGTCGTCACCGACTGGATCTCGGCGATCTCGGCGATCGTCTCGATCCCGCGCACGCGGAGCTGCGCGACCTCGTCGCGGAGCGATCGCACGTGCGCGAGCAGGAGGATCAGCTGGTCGGACACCGCAACGTCATCGCCACGCACGTTGGCCAAGGTGCCTCGGAGTGCTTTTTTTGTCAGCGCCGAATCGTCGCAAATAAAATTTCAGCCGGGGCAGCCGCGCGCGGTTCGACCGCGCAGGACGCCGCCACGCGCGCCGTATCGCAGCAAGCTGCAGTGTCCGAGTGCGACTCGCTGAACGCCGGTTCCGGCACGAGGCAAAAATTCCTCGTGCGGCGAACGGCGGGGCCTCGTGCTTGCACGATCCGGCGCCCAGGAACAGGAGCCGCTCATGAAGACGCTTGCGCTCGTCCTGGCCGCGGCCGCGCTGGCCGCCGGCTGCGATGTCTTCGATGACGACGATGACGACGACGACGATGATGACTTCGACGGGGACGTCGTCGTGGGCACGAACCGGTGGGGCGCGGCGCTCGCGGGTGTGGAGGGCTTCGAGACCGTGACCGCGGACGTGGTCGTGGAACAGACCTTCGATGAAAATGTGTTCGTCGCCACGATCACGCTGCGAGGTGATGCGCCGGGCGAGGTCCGCCCGTGGCACGTTCACGCCGGTACGTGTGAGGGCGGCGGCGAGATCATCGGTCACCTGGAGTCCTACCCGGCGATCACCGTGAGCCGCGCCGGGACGGCGTCGACGGTCGCGCACGTCGGGGTGCCGCTCGATCCTGGGGCGGAATACCACGCCGACGTGCACCTCGCGCCGGATCAGCTCCCGGTGCTCGTCGGCTGCGGTGACCTGATCATCCGGTGAGCGGCGATCACCTTCACGATCGCCCACCGTAACGGATGTCGTCGGCGATACGGTCCACGAGCGCGCGGAGTCGCTCGAACGCCTCGGCGTCGTCGCGCGCGAGGACGTCGCCCTTCGGCAGCCACGGCGCGAGCGCCGCCGCGACCTGCCAGGCAGCTTGCCGGATCGCGACCGGCGCCGCCGCGCCACCACCGGCGAGCTCGCCGGCGTCGCCGGCATCGACCGGCTCGATCGCGTCGAGGTACACATTCGTGTAGTCGCCGCGGTGCTCCTCGTGGAACTCGATCTCCGCCTGGCGGCCCGCGAGCGAGCGCGCCTCCTCACCGATCTGCGTCCGGAACGTCGTGTACTCCCGGTGCTGGTCGTCGCGCAGCACGTAGCGGAGGTTGCCGCCGCGCGTCTCGCGGGTCGCCACGTCCTCGACCCTGATGATCTCTTTCATGGACGAGGCTAGCAGCCGCGCCTGCGCCTCAGTCCGCCACCATCGCACCGGCGGCGGTGTCCTCGGGGCCGCGCCGGTAGACGCCGGGGCGTTCTGCCTCGCGCGCGCGACGAGCGGCGCGCCGGGTGCGGCGCAGCACGAGCAACATGATGGGGATCGTGCTGAGCGCGCCGCCGGCGAGCAGGGCGCCGGCGGTCGGGCGCCTGCGCCTGCGCGAGATGCGATCCGCGATCAGGAGTCCGGCGCCCAGGCCGATCAGCCCGCGCGTCGCGCCGAGCGCCACGAGCTCGAGAGTGGTGATGCGATGTTCGCGCATGACGTGCTTCTCCTCGACGAGAAGACGTGCAGTGAGGGTGCCATCACGGACGTCCGCGCGCGGCGCACACGACGCGCACCCTCGCCACAATCGCACTCGGCGAACTACCCGACAGGTGGAAGCCGCAGCGGTGGTCCGCGGCTTGTACGACGAGCGCGCAGGAAAGAAGGAGGCGCGACGTGAACGAGAAGAATGCGGGGACCACCACCGCCACCGCGACTGCCACCGCCGAGAAGCCCTCGGACCAGTGCGGACAGGAGAGAGACGGACGGCGCTGCACGCGGCGCCGAGGACACGAGGGACATCACGAGTGGCGCGACGTCGGCTGCTCGATGATGTGGAAGTAGATCAGCGCACAGCACCCACGACGACGATCAGCACGATCAGAACTCGAACTCGACGCCCGCGAACCACGTCGCGCCGCCGACCGACAGCTTGCTCGAGGAGCCAAAGCCATCCACGCGCGCATACGAAAGCTCGCCGAAGAAGCCGGCGTGGTAGATACCGCTCTGCTGCATCGAGCGGGCGGCGTCCACGTCGATTCGCTCGGCACGGATCGACAGACCCACGGAGGTCTGGAATCCGAGCGATCCGCCGCGGGCGGTGTTCACGGGGCAACCCGGGGACTTGTCGGTCGACTGCCCGTTCTCGCAGACCTTTGCGAGGCTGCCGTCGGGGCCGCTGATCCACCACGCGTAATACGACAGACCGGCCTTCACATAAGGAACGATCGGTATGCCGTAGTGCTCGTCGAGCAGCGTCATGCGGTACCCCGCCGTCAGCGCGAACGGCAGGAGGCGAAACGTGTTGTCGCTGTTCGGAACGCGATCGCGCAGCACGTCGTCGGGACTCGACATCAGCGTATACGTGTGCGCGGTCTTCTGCATGTAGCCGAGCGACCCACCGATGGTCCACTGCCCCATCCAGTGGAACAGCACGCGGTCCACGTCGAGCATCGGCAGGATCTGATAGATGTGCGCGTCGTAGTTCGTGTTGCCGATGCGGTAGTTCCCGAACATCGCCGCATACGGACCTTTGCCCGTCGTCGGGTTGATGCCGAGCTGCTTGTCGATGTCTGGCGTGTAGGGACCGATCCGGATGCCGACGTGCCACTTCACGAGGGACTCGACATCGGCGAGCGCGCGCTCCTCCGTGTTGGGCTCCTGCCAGTAGGGGAGGAAGTCATCGGCCCGGGCGGTGGAGGGAACGAGGACGACGAGCGCGACGCCCGCGGAGACCGCGGCGCGTACGGCCCCGTGGCGCAGCCACGGGCGCGCGCGCCACCAGAACCACGGGAGCGCCAGCAACAGGACGAGCACCGGCAGGGACAGGAAGTGCCATGCGAGTGCGAGCGCGACGAGCGGTGCCAGAAGGACCGCCGCGATCGCCCGCAGCACGACGGACCCCTGCACGACGGCGCCGAGCTTGCCGATCGTGGCGTAATACGCCTCGATCAGCGCGCGACCGTACACGGTGCTCGCGAGCGTCTCGTCGCGGAACGCGCGCAGCGTCTGCGTGAGCGGCCCCTGGTCGCCGAAGGTCTCGGCGATCAGGCAGAAGCCGCCCTCGATCTGGCCGCCGCGCTCGTGGATGTCTTCCCAGAAGTCCGTGACGAGACGCGGCGTGACCGTGGTGGTGAGGAACGTCGCCTTGACGTTGCCGTAGAAGTCGACGATGAGGATCGCGACGTCGTAGGCGACGTCGTTGTCGAGGCCGCGCAGCGAGATGCTCGTGGCGGTGCCCGAGGTCTGCGTCGCGCACAGGAACGCGGGGTTGAGGCCGCTGAACGCGAGCGGCGCCGTCTCGACCGGGAGCTCGCCCGCGGGCGCGGACGCCATCGACGGGACGAGCGGGATCGGGTCGTCGATGCCGCACACGTCGGTCGCGGTCTGGTAGAGCGGCGCGAACGTGCCGCCGACCGGCGCGCCGGTGTCGTGGCGCGCACACAGCGCCTGGAACGCGTAGATGTCGGCGGGCCGCGCGAGCGGCAGCTTCCACGAGATGTCGATCGTGCCCTCGCCGCCGGCGGCGCGGAACTCCGTCGGTAGCTCCGGCGCGAGCGTGTCGATGCCGCGCACGTCGGGGAACGACGTCGCCGTGCCGACGGACTTCTGCTCGAAGAACTCGTACGGGACGCCGTTGCCCATGTCCCACATCACCCAGATGTCGCCGGAGCCCTCGCGCTCGCCGCAGTCCTGGTCGGTCTTGAGGCCGTTGACGATGTCGAACGCGGTGAACTTGACGAGGAACGGCGGCGGGATCGCGAGCTGGTCGATGTCGGGCACGCTGGGGAGCTGCTTGCACGTCATCGGGCGCTGCAGATCGTCGTTGCACGAGCTGCCGGCGAAGATGTCGGCGGGGCGGCCCGAG
This sequence comes from Deltaproteobacteria bacterium, assembly GCA_019637375.1. GTDB lineage: Bacteria > Myxococcota_A > Polyangia > Haliangiales > Haliangiaceae > JABFXX01. Next base: position 411,511 of record JAHBVW010000002.1, read on the forward strand.
CCGGTCGTCACCGTCGCCGACAGCTCGTACGCCATCTCCTGCTCGGTGCCCTTGCCGGCCTTGGAGCACTTGCAGTGGGCGAGGTTGAGCTGGCGCTTGAGCGCTTCGGAGTTCGACGCCTCCTTGAGCGGGCTATCGCCCTCGTGGATCAGCAGGCGCTGCCAGACCAGCTGCGCGCCGTTCGGCAAGGGATCCGCACCCGCGACACCGCCGAACATCAGCAAGGCCACGCAGACGGTCACGAATCGCGTCATCACATCGCCCCAAAGCAAGAGAAAGCCCACGTCGGGATGCCGTCGTTTCCGACGACAACCGTCGATAACACGCGGGGATGTGCACCACAAGAAACGGTGCGCGGCTGCCACTTTGGCACGCGTGTGCCGGACCCGACGTCAGCCGGGCAGGCGCTTCCGGCGCCGCCGCAGCCGCAGGGCGGCGTGGATCTCGGCGGCGAGTCGCGCGGCGCGATCCTCGACGGCCCCGTCGCGTGCGCCGCCCCACTCGGCGGCGTAGTAGAGCTCGATCAGGGAACGGATGGGGCCGACGTCGTCGTGCGCGCCGATCCGGTCCGCGTGCTCGCGCGGCGTCTCGGTCGCGGCGCGGGCCAGGCCGGCCTTCGCGTACGCCTTCGCGACGCCGTCGTACGTCGCGGCGACGGTCGAGCGGACCCGCGGCCGCTCCGCGCGCTCGAGCGGCGGTGCCCCCGGACCGCGCCGCCGCACGCGCCACGCGATCAGCGCCGCGACGGCGAGCGCGAGGGCGAGCGTGATCGGCCAGCGCGCGAGCGCGGCGTCCTTCGCGCCGACGAGCGCCTCCTTGACCGCGGTGCCGGCGGCCTTGATCGCGCGGCCCGCGCTCTTGAACAGCTCGAGCTGCGCGACGAGGTCGTACTCGATGACCCACTTCGTCCACTGGAAGCGCAGCGTGTCGAGGAAGCGGCCGAGGCGCGCGCGCCAGCCGCTGCCGCCGCGCCCGAGCATCTCCTCGTCGCCGCCGGGCGTCGGGTCGAACGTGACCCACGTGCCGCCTCCGCCCGCGTCGGGGAAGTACACCTCGTCCCACGAGTGCGCGTCGCCGGCGCGCACGGCGACGTAGCCCTGGTACTCGTTCCACTCGCCGCCGAGGAAGCCGTTGACCTGGCGCACCGGCAACCCGACGGCGCGCGCGAGGATCGCGAACGCCGACGCGAAGTACTCGCAGTGGCCCTTCCTGCGCTCGAACAGGAAGAAGTCGACGGGCTCGCGGCCGCCCGGGTCCTCGAGCTGGAGCGTGTACGTGAGGTTCGTCGTCAGCCACGCCTGGATCGCCTCGGCCTTGTCGTACGCCGTCGGGGCGTCGCGCGTGATCGACGCCGCGAGCTCGCGCGTGCGCTGCGTGATCTCCGGCGGCAGCTGGAGGTAGACGTCGAAGCCCGACGGGAGCGCGCCGCTCGAGCGCCGCAGCACGTCGGGCGGCGGCGGCGCGAGCTCCGACCACACGGTGTAGTGCACCGTCGCGCCGTGCTCGAGGCGGATCTCGTCGTTGCGCTCGATCGGCGTGCGGCGGCGCAGCGTGTGACCGTACTCGACGATGCGCGGCAGGCTCGCGCCGAACAGCACGTCGGAGTCGAGCGGCTCGAGCCACACCTCCTGCTTGATCGCGCGCTGCGCGAGCCGCTCGATCTCGGGGACGGGCAGCGCGCGCCCCTGGTACAGCAGCGTGCGGCGGTCGCGCGTCGGCGACTCCTCGAGCGTCTGGTTCGTGCGCGGCGCGTCGAGCGTGCGCGTCCAGTGACCGTCGCGATACTGGTCGAACGCGACGCCGCGCCAGTGGATCTCCGGCGCCTCGCGCCCGCCGTAGCGCGCGTCGATCTCGACGCGCATCACGATCGTCGAGTCCTGCTTGATGACGCCGTGGCCGCCGAGCTTCACGCCGTCGGAGAACCCCGACAGCGACAGCCCGCTCTTGCTCTTGATGAAGAAGCCAATCCCGACGCGCGGCAGCGCGAGGAACACGATCGCCGCGCCGAGGAACACGCCGAACGACAACAGGCCCGTGCCGAGGAAGAACCGCCGGCCGACGATGCGCCGCGAGTCGAGGATGCGCCGCACCTCGACGCGCTCCGACGCGCGGTCGGCGGCGTGCTTGACGAGCAGGTTGTCCTCCATCTCGCGGCGCAGGTGGAAGAGCGTGAGCGCCCACGTCGCCGACACGACGAAGCCGAGGAAGCACAGGCCGTACGTGAGGTCGGGGTTGAGCACCGACCCGGCGACGAGCATCAGGAACGCGAGCAGGTACATCTGCTGCCAGTCGCGCGCGGAGCGCCGGTTGTACGCCTTCGCGATGATCAGCCACACGAGGAACTGCGCGCCGACGCCGAGGAAGTCCTGCGTGACGATCGCGGTGAGCAGCGCGTAGACGAGCGCGAAGATCGACAGCGTCGTCCACACCCAGTTCCAGCGCTCGAAGCGGATGCGCGGCGGCTCCCACCACCACGACGCGAGCAGCGCGGTCGCGCCGGCGAACCCGAGCAACGGCGGGATGCCGCCGCCCGCGACCATCGCGAGGTAGGCGAAGCCCACCACGAGGTACGTCGCGGCCTTGTGGGCGACGGCGAAGCGCATCTACGCGTCCATCACCGTCGTCGCGCTCGGGCGGTTGGCGGCGGGGACGCCGCGCGGCGTGACGAGCACGCTCTCGACGCGCGGTGGGATCGCGGCGAACGGCGTCGTCTCCGACGCGTACGGCAGGAGCGCGAGCGCGCGGCCGATGCGCGCCTCGTGCATGCGGCCGCTGCCGGCGGGGATGTGGCAGTCGCGCGCGCACAGCTCGACGGTCCAGTTGACCTCGAGGTACGCGGCGGCCAGGCTCGCGGCGACGCTGATCGCGCGCTCGACGGCGCCGACCTGGGCCTCGTGCGCGGGGGAGAGTGCGCCGTCGGTGACCGCCTCGCGCGCGGCGTCGGGGAGCGCGTTGTCGACGCCGATGACGACGTGGCGCGCGTGCTCGTCCTCGTACTCGCGCACGAGGAGGCGCCCGGTGCGCGCGCTCGAGCGCCAGTGGATGTCGCGCCGGTCGTCGCCCGCGCGGCGCTCGCGCAGGCCGAAGAACTCGCCGCGCCGGCCGATGCGGTTCGCGACGGCGTCGCCGCGCACCGTCGAGCGCGGCGGCGGCCGCGGCACGGCGACGCGCGCCGGATAGACGAGCACCTCGACGGGCGCGTCGACGTCGCGCGACTTGCGGAACAGCGCGAACGGGAACTTCGTCGCGAGCCGGTAGCCGGTCAGCGTGTACAGGCCGCGCCGCACGAACGTGTGGCGGTAGCTCGTGCGCTGCGACTTGCCGGGCGGGATCTTGAGGAAGTAGCAGCGCTTGTCGAGCGGCGTCGCGCCGACGAGGTCCTCGACCTCGATCGAGAACGACGCGCGGTTCGCCTTCTTGTTCTCGATCACGACCTCCATCAGGAACGGCTGGTTCGCGTGGACGCGCCCCGGCGGGCGCCGCTCGACGCCGAGCTTCTTCAGCGTCATCTCGGACAGGATGCCGCTCGCGATGATGAACGACAGCAGCCAGCCGAGGAGCAGGTAGAGGAGGTTGTTGCCCGTGTTGATCGCGGCGAAGCCGACGCCGACGGCGAGGATGACGATGACGCGCCCCTCGCGCGTGAAGCGCAGGCGCCGCGGTGGGCGCAACCTACGCCGGAGCCGCCCCCACAGGCCCATGACTCAGGTGGGCACCGCGACGCGGCCGATGATCTCGGCGACCGTGCGCTCGGACTCGATGCGCGCGCGGCCGAGGGAGTCGTGTGTCTGCACGAGGGCGAGGCGGTGCGCGAGGCACGCGATGGCGAGCAGCTTGAAGTCGTCGGGGACGACGAAGTCGCGGCCGGCGGCGAGCGCCGAGGCCTGCGCGCCGCGGTACCAGGCGAGCGCGCCGCGCGTCGACACGCCGATCGCGATCGCCGTGTGCCGGCGCGTCTCCTCGACGATGTTCATCGCGTAGTCGAGCAGCGCGTCGTCGACGCGGATCGACTCGACGCTCGCCTGGAGGCTGCGCACGGTCGCGAGGTCGACGACCGGCTGCAGGCGCGCGACGGGGTCGCCGCCGGTGCGGTCGCGCAGGAGCTCGCGCTCGATCGCCTTGCTCGGGTAGCCGATCGAGATGCGGAGGAGGAAGCGATCCATCTGCGACTCGGGCAGCGGGTACGTGCCGTAGTGCTCCGCGGGGTTCTGCGTCGCGAGCACCATGAACGGCGTGTCGAGCGCGTGCGTGGTGTCGTCGATCGACACCTGCCCCTCGCTCATCGCCTCGAGCAGCGCCGACTGCGTGCGCGGCGTCGTGCGGTTGATCTCGTCGGCGAGGACGACGTTCGCGAAGATCGGGCCCTTCTTCAGGTCGAACGACTTCCCGTGCTGGTCGTAGATCGAGACGCCGACGATGTCCGACGGCAACAGGTCGCTCGTGAACTGGATGCGGCGGAACGTGCCGCCGAGGCAGGCGGCGAGGGACCGCGCGAGCGTCGTCTTGCCGACGCCGGGGATGTCCTCGATGAGGAGGTGGCCGCGCGCCAGGAGCGCCACCACCGCGGCGCGGATCCCCTCGGGCTTGCCGCGCACGACGGCGGCGATGCCGTCCTCGAGCTTGCGTACCGCGCCGATGTCCGTCGACGAGATCGGAGCTGGTACGGACACCATGTCCGTCGAGTATAGCTCGGATCTAGCGGTCGCTGGCCAGCTCCATGAGGAGCTGGAGGACGTACCAGAACAGCGTCGCGATCGTCGAGAACAACATCAGGGCCGCGGCCACGTGCGCACTCGGCGGGAAGTCCCGCATGATGAGGCTCGTCTGGTAGAGGATGTAGCCCGACATCAGCAGGATCACGGCGCCGCAGAACAGCGCGCCGAGGTGGAAGCCGAACAGGATCGACACCAGGATGATGCCCAGCACGGCGAAGCTCGCGATCGAGAGTGCGCCGCGCATGAACGTGAAGTCCTTCTTCGTGAGGAACACCGTGAGGGTGAGCCCGATGAAGATCGCGAGCGTGATCACGGTCGCGGACAGGAGGATCGATCCCGCCTTGCCGCTCATGTACGGCGTCGCGTTGCCGGCGAGCATCATCGCGACGTCGCCCTTGGAGTAGACGCCGAACTTCAGCATCAGGACCCACAGGAGCGGCTGCAACAGGAACGCCTCGGCGGCGACGGCGAGGCCGAGGCCGGCGTACTGCAGGCCTCGCGAGGTCTCCGACCGGGCGAGACGCTCGGCGATGTAGCCGACGACCATGAACAGGCCGATGACGAGCAGCCACGTCCAGCCCTGGAGCGCCCACTTCGAGAACCCCCAGCTCACCGACGGGGCGAAGCGGATCAGCCCGCCGGTGATCACCGCGAACGCGATGAGCGCGGCGCCGAGGTGCGCGTAGGTCTTGCGCAGGAAGTTGACGCGATCGCTGACGCCCAGCGTCGCGACCGCACCGAAGATCGGGCGGCGGTTTTCAGCTTGTGCGAATGCCATGGGGAGCCTCCGGATGCTGAGCGTTTTCTAGCATGGTTTCCGCAGGCGCAAGATCACCGCCGGGCAATCTGCCTGAACGTAACCACCGAATACGATTCCGATCTGCCTCCCCGAACGGCGAGGACCTCGGAAAATCACCGTACGATGGCCCGGTGATCAGCGGTGGTGCTCGGTGACGAGCGCGGTCGTCGGGCTGATCGCGTCGAGGTAGGCGCGCGTGCCCGCGTCCTGGAGGAGCGTCGTGCGGAAGAACGCGGTCACGTAGCTCGCGCCGATCGAGCGGCCGAGGCCGGGATCGAGGTAGGTGAACGGCGCGCCGTCGGTCTGGCGCGTGCCGTCGCCGCAGCCGGGCGCGAACGCCGGGACGAGGCCGGCGAGGTCCGACACCGACCAGTGCCCGGCGTCGGGCATCTCGAGCTTCCACGCCTCGACGGGCGCGTCGCGAAAATTGTTTCGCATGAGGACATTGCCGAGCTCGGTGATCGAGTTGTCCTCCTGTGCGACGACGAACATCACCGGCACCTTGATCTCGGCGAGCGTGACGCCCGGGATCAGCGGGTTCTCGAACGGCGCGTTCAGCGCGAGCGCGGCCGAGATGCGCGCGTCGAGCTGCGCGACGCGGCCGGTCGTGACGGCGCCGAAGCTGTGCCCGAACATGCCGACGCGCGCGGTGTCGGCGAGGTCGGAGTACGGCAGGTCGCGGGCGGCGATGCGATCGAGGACGAACCGGACGTCGGCGGCGCGCACCTCCAGGAACTCGCCGTTGAGGGGCACGCCGGTCCCGGCGAGCTGATCCCACAGCGTGTTGCCGGCGTGCTCGACGGCGTAGACGAGGAAGCCGTGGCTCGCGAGGCGCGCGGCGATCGATGCGCTCGACAGGCGCGTGCACTCGTGACAGTGCGAGAACAGCACGACCGGGAACGGGCCGTCGTCGGGCTTCGCGGCCTCGATGGTCAGGCGCGCGACGCGCGTCGGGCACGCCGGCGCGCCGGCGAGGAGGGTGCCGTAGTCCGCGCGGCGGGCGTCCTCGAGGCGCTCGATCTGGACGCCCGACGGCTCGGCCGGCGTCGGGTACCAGACCTGGTAGTCGAGCGTGCGCCCGCGCGCGTCGTCGGTGACGGTGCCGTGGGAGGTCCCGACGAGGCGCGGCCCCTCGGCCTCGACGGAGAGATCCGGGGCCGCCCCGGACGCGGTCGTACACGCGGCGAGGGCACACGAAACGAGCGGCGCGAGGGATCGCATCGCGCGACAGCATATGCGCCGGCTCACGTCCCCGCGACAGCTATCGACACGCGCCGCCGGCTCGGGTGGATACTCGGGCCGTGCGGATCGCCATCATCCTCGTGCTCGCGGCGTGCAGCGAGAGCGGATCGCGGCCGCCGTGCACCCCGGTGCCGCTCGCGCGCGCCGAGGTGTGGGGCGGGCAGATCGCCGTCGACGACGAGTTCGTCTACTGGACCGAGCACACGCCGCGCAAGGTCGTGCGGGCGGCGCGCCCCGGCGGCCCGCCGGCGACGCTCGCCGACCTCGGCGCGATGACGGAGCTGCAGTTCGGCGGCGGCATGGCGACGGCGAACGACACGCTGTTCTGGACGGCGCTGTCCTCCGCCGACGGCCAGCAGTCGGTGTTCGCGACGACGTCCCAGGGCGCGACGTCGCCGGTCGTGCGCGGCTGCTTCGGGCCGAACCTCGTCGGCGACGGCGACACCGTGTACGCGGTCGGCTGCAGCGAGCCGCGCCTGCTCACGATCCGCCCCGACATGCCGGCGGCGGCGCCGCTGTTGCCGAACTTCGCGGCGGGCCTCGTCGCCGGCGGCGGCGCGGCGCAGACGAGCATCGCCGGGAGCCTCGTGTCGGTCGCGCTCGACGGCACGATCACGACGATCCTGCCGCAGTCGTTCCTGATCCCGATCGCGCGCCACGGCGACACGATCTTCCTCGCGAACAACTCGCAGGTGCTGAGCGTCCCGGTCACCGGCGGCGAGCCGGAGCTGGTCGCGGACCTGCCCGGCGCGGTCGACAACAACGCCGGCGCCGCGGACGAGACGCACGTGTACGTGCGCGTGTTCGCCGCGGGCGGGATCGAGCGCGACCTGTTCGCCGTGCCGCGCGCACCCGGCCGGTCGCCGCGCTTCCTCGCGACCGTCGACAACCTGTCCTCGTTCACCGTCGCGGACGAGGGCCTGTACTGGGCGAGCTTCGGCGCATCGCCCCGCGGCGGCGTGTTCCGCCTCGACCGCTGCGCGTACGAGTGATCCGCTCCCTGCAAGCGGGCGCCACGCGCCAGGTCGACATCGCGTCGCTCGCCGCGTTCCGCATCATCTTCGGCGCGGTGATGCTCGGCGGCATCCTGCGCCTGTTCACGACCGGCTTCATCGAGCCGATGTACCTCGAGCCGCGCTGGTTCTTCTCGTACCCCGGCTTCGAGTGGGTGAGGCCGTGGCCGGGCGACGGCATGTACGTGCACTACGGCGTGCTCGCCGCGCTCGCGCTCATGATCGCGCTCGGCGCCTGGTACCGCATCGTGGTCCCGCTGTTCACGCTCGGCTTCCTCTACACGCAGCTGATCGACGTCACGAACTACCTCAACCACCACTACCTCGTGGTGCTGCTCGGCGGGCTGCTCGCGTTCCTGCCGGCGAACGCGATGTGGTCGGTCGACGCGCGCCGCCGCCCCGAGCTGCGCCGCGCGACGGTGCCGGCGTGGATGGTGTGGCTGCTGCGCTTCCAGGTCGGCGTCGTGTACTGCTTCGCCGGGCTCGCGAAGCTCAAGCTCGACTGGCTCGGCTACGGCCAGCCGCTCAACCTGTGGCTCGCGGCGCGCAGCGAGATGCCGCTCGTCGGGCGGTTCTTCGAGCAGCCGTGGTTCGCGCTCGTGATGTCGTGGGCCGGCTTCCTGTTCGACTCGACGATCGTCGTGTGGCTGTCGTGGCCGCGCACGCGCCTCTTCGCGTACGGCGCGGTGCTGGTGTTCCACAGCATCACCGGCATCCTCCTCAACATCGGGATGTTCCCGATCATCATGAGCTCGTCGGCGCTGATCTTCTTCTCGCCGTCGTGGCCCCGCCGCCTGCCGTGGCTCGGCGCGCGTGTGGGCGCCGCGCCCGCCGACACCGCGCGGCTGCCGCGCGAGGCACCGCCGCGCGTCGCCCGCGTCGCGATCGCCGTGTACGTCGCGCTCCAGGTCGCGCTGCCGCTCCGCCACTACGTCTATCCCGGGCCGGTCCTGTGGAACGAGGACGGCATGCGCTTCGCCTGGCACGTCGTGGTCCGCGAGAAGCAGGGCGCGGTCCGCTTCGAGGCGGAGTTCGCGAACGGCAAGCGCCTCGAGATCCCCTCGCGCAACTACCTCACGGCGCGCCAGGAGCGCGAGATGTGCAGCCAGCCCGACCTCATCCTCCAGCTCGCCCGCCACATCGGCCGCGACCTGCGCGACCGCGGCTACCCCGCGTTCCGCCTGTACGCGTTCACCGCCGTCTCGCTGAACGGCCGCGCGCCCGCCCCGATGATCGATCCCACCGTCGATCTCCTCGAGGTCTCCGACATCGGCCCGCGCACGTGGGTGCTCCCCGAGCCCGACGGCCCGCCGCCGCACGTCGGCCGCTGAGCCGTCAGTTCAGCGACTCGGAGTCGAGCGCGTGGCGGAGGAGCTCGTCGCGGTCGCAGATCTCGGTGGCGGATTCGTGCGTGCCGGCGAGGAACACGGGCGGGGCGACGCCCGCGTCGAGGGCCTCCTGCCAGCGCGCGGCGCACACGCACCACCGATCGCCGGGGCGCAGGCCCGGGAAGCCGGGGCGCGGGGTGGAGAGGTCGTTGCCGCGGCGGGCGGAGAACGCGAGGAACTCGGCCGTGACCTCGACGCACACGACGTGCCTGCCGCGATCGCTGTCGTCGGTCTCGCAGCAGCCGGTGCGGAAGAAGCCGGTGCGCGGCTCGACGGAGCAGGTCTCGAGCGGCCGACCGAACAGGTTGCGCTGCGTCGGTTCCGCCATCGCGCGCGACCGTAGCACGCTCAGCGCAGGCGCACGGTCGTGCGGGCATTCGCGCGGCCGCGCGCGATCGTGAGCGTGCCGCCGCCGGCGAAGGCGAGGGTGCCGTCGCCGGTGACGGTGACCGCACCGCCCGCGACGGCCACCGGCGCGCCGTTGAACGTGGCCGCGGTCGCGGCGCCGGCAAAAACGCAACGATCGGCGCCTCGGAGGTCGCCGATCTCGTCGAGCGGAGTGGGAAGGTTGCGGGGACGACGATCAGATCAGCGTCGTGTTCGTATGCATCGCCATCGGCCACGTCGACGACGTTCCTCAGGCGGCGACGGCGGCGCCCTGCGTTGCCGTCGAGCCGGCCGACTTGGGCTTGCGCGCGGCGAGCCAGGCGCCGAGGCCGCCGACGGCGGCGAGGCCGGCTGCGAGGAGGGCCTGAGGGCGCGGGGCCATGCCGTCGAGCGGGCCCGTCTTGACGTAGGGGTAGATGAGGGCGGACACGACGGCGAGGCCGACGGCGGCGCCGATCAGGGGCACCACGAGGTTCTTCTTCGCGAACATGACGACGAGCAGGCCGAGCGCGGCGACCGCGCCGAGGTAGCCGGCGATCGAGCCGCCGCTGAGGCGGCCCGACGAGGGGACGTCGTCGAGCATGGCGGCGGCCTTGCCGCCCTTCGAGGCGCCGATGGCCTCCTCGAACTGCGCCGCGAGCTTGGCGACGTCGCGCGCCTTGTTGGCACCGAGGACCCCGACGAGGAGGGAGCCCGAGAGCATGAGGATGGCGAGGATGATTCCGAGAATTTTCATGGTCGAGCCGTTCAGCACGGCCCGTACCACGCCTAACCCCTCGATCTCTCGCCGCCCCCCGACCCCGATCGGGTCATGAACGACCCGACAGCTAGCGCGACCACGGGGTCGCGCGGACCCAACAAGCCCGAAGCTCAGCGGACCTGGAACACGACGCCGAAGCTGTCGTCGTTGACCGTGTCGGTCTGCATCGCGGCCGGCCCGCCGCCCTTGTACCCGACGACCGTCACGTTGTTCCCCGACACGGCGGCGCCCCAGAACTGGTCGTTGCCGTCGGCGCCGAGCTTGAACACGTGCGGCATCGCCAGGTACTCGGGGTCGAGCTTGCCGGTGCTGTCGATGATCGCGAACACCGCGTCCTGCGCCGGCATGTTGGCCGGGCCCGTCGAGCCGGTCAGCAGCGTCTTGCCACCCGGCAGCGCGATCGCGTTGCGGCAGTTGCTGCCCAGCATCGCCCCCGACGGATCGAAGAACGCGCCGCCGTTCTGGTTGCCGAAGTTGATGTCGCGCGCGCCGGTCGCGACGTTGAACTTCAGCGAGATCCAGTCGTTCGTCTCCCCGACGTCACGGCCGTAGCCGCCCGTCGTGAAGAACGTGTCGTGGAGCGCGATGTTGTAGACCTCCGTCTGCCGGAGGAACACGACGTCGTGGAACAGACCACCGGTGCCCCAGTTGGTCTGCAGCGCGCCGGCGCTCGTCAGCTTGTACAGCACGGGCTGCGTCGAGCCGAGGCCCGGCGAGTTCGTGTAGCCCGAGGCGATCAGGCTGCCGTCCGGCAGCGTCACGATGCCGCGCGGCGTGGCGTTCGTCCGCTGGATGTCGAGGCGGAACTGGCCGTCCGTGCCGAACGTGGTGTCGACGACGCCCGCCGACGTGAGGCGCACGACCGCGAAGTCGGTGTCCGTGCGCGGGTTGCCCTCGGCGTCCTCGCCGAAGGCGCGCGCGGCCCCGTGCACGTAGATGCCGTTGTTGTCGACGGCGATGCTGCGCGCCGCATCCGCGCCCACGACGTTCGCGCCGTTCTGGAGGCCGGTGTTGAGGCTGATGCGCGCGACGCCGTTCGTGCCGAACGTGGGGTCGAGCGCGCCCGCCGTCGTCAGGCGGATCACGGCGATGTCGCGATCGGCCGCGTTCCCCGCGGCCGGCGTCGTCGCCGACACGAGGACCTTGCCGTCGGCCTGCGTGATGACGTCGATCTCGTCGGCGCCGCCGGTGCTCTCGACCGGCGCCACGACGACGCCGCCCTGGCCGAACGTGGCGTCGGGGCCGGTCAGGCCGTACTTCACGACGACGACCGCCTTGGGGCCGGCGACCGTCTGCGCGGCGAAGCCCGCGGCGTAGAACTTGCCGTCGGGCGCGGCCGTCGCGGACTGCAGCTGATCGGGGCCCGCCGCGGACAGCGGGACCGAGAACGGCGTCGGCTTCACGAACGGCGCCGCCGGCGGCGCGTCGGGAGCAGGCGGAGCATCCGGCACGACGTTCGGGGGCGCGTCGATGCTCGGATTCTGGTTGTTGTCATCACCACACGCGACAAGGCACAGCCCTGCCGCTACCCATGCAGCCTTCATAAGTCTCTCCTCTGGTTTTTGGGACGGTCAGCTCAGAAACGCGCCTTGTACCCAAGCGCGATCATCCTCGGTGGATTCGGTCGAGCGCCGTACGGGCGGCGCGAGATGATGACCTGCTCGTCGAGCAGGTTGCTGCACGTGGCGTACAGCTCGGCGAGGTCGTGCAGCCGCGCGTGCGCGGTGAGGTCGATCGTGAACAGCGCCTGCGCGAGCACGCCCGTCGCGATGTCGCCCTCGCCGGCGACGTCGCGGCTCTCGCCGCGGTAGCGCGCCATCGCGCCGAGCTCGAAGCGCGGTGTCTTCACCGCCGTCGTCACCGACAGCTGGTGGTGCGGCAGGTACGGCAGCTCGTAGCCCGCCTTCACGCGGCCCCAGCCGGCGAACTCCGAGTCGAAGTCCGACAGGAACTCCGACTGCGTCAGCGTGTACGCCGCGGCGAGCGGCAGCGTGACCTTGCGCCGGCGGTCGAGCACCGGCTCGGCGGCGAACTGCGCCTCGGCGCCCCACACGCGCGCGGCGCCGCCGTTGAACTCCTGCCCTTCCTGCGTCTCGGTGCAGCCGCTCGCGAGCGAGCACGAGCCCTTCAGGTTCGCGTAGTCGCTGTAGAAGCCGATCGCGTCGAGCGACCACCGCGCGTGGCGGTAGCGCATGCCGGCCTCGTAGCTGACGCTCGACTCGGGGTTGACCTCGGCGGCGGCCGTCGGCGCGACGGGCACGAAGCCGCGGTGCACGCCGGCGAGGAACGTGAGGTCGCGCGTCGCGTGGTACTGCACGCCGCCGCCCGGGATCACGACGGCGTAGTTGCCGCCCGCGACCGCGAGGTTCATCTGGTTCTGGAAGCGGTAGTCGATGAGCTCGACGCGCAGCCCGCCGGTGACCTCGAGGTTCTTCCAGCGCACCGTGTCCTGCGCGTACGGCGCGAGCGCGATCGTCTCGGCGCGCGAATCGAGGACCAGCGCCTGCGGCCGCGCGGTGCGCACGAGCGAGCCGGCCATCATGTCGTAGGCGTCCTCGAAGCGGCGCCGGTCGGCGCGATCGAAGTGCACGCGCACGCCCGCGTCGATCTGGTGCGCGAGGCTGCCGGTCGTCCGCTCGGCGGTGAACGTGGTCTGGATGCCCTGCGACGTGAACCGGCGGTCGTTCGTGCCGAGGATCAGCTGCTCCTCGGGGCTCGACGAGTCGGCCTGCCCCGTCAGGATCTGGTAGAAGATCGCGTTCGCGCCCGCGTCGGGGTGCTCGATCAGGTCGTAGAAGTCGCGCTGCCCGATGAAGCCGTCGACCTTGCCCCACTTGCGGTGGAAGCGATGGCGGTACGCGACGGTCTCGATGCGCGTGTTCGTGCCGAGCTCGAGCCGGTGCGTCGCGCGCATCCGCCAGTGGTTCCAGTTCATCTGGTCGAGCTGCGACGCCATGTAGCGGCGCTGCGGCTGCAGCGCGAAGTCGGCATCCGAGATGCCGGTGTACGTCTCGTTCGAGCGCTCGGTGCCGTAGCCGAGCCGCACGTCGAGGGTGTGGTACTGCGTCGCCGCCGGCAGCGAGTTGTAGTGCGCGGTGAGCTGGACGTCGTTCTTGTCGAAGCCCGTGTCGCCGCCGCCGTCGAGCTGCTTGAAGCCGTCGGTGCGGAGCTTGACGACCTCGCCCATGAGGCCGAGCTGCTTGCCGAAGCGCTCGGCGGCGCGCATGTGCACCTTGCCGTAGCGATCGCTGCCGCCGCCGACGTCGACGTAGCCCGCGCGCCTGGCCGGGAACGGCTCGCCGATGTAGTCGACGGCGCCGCCGACGGTGTTCGGGCCGAACTTGATCGCCGCCGGGCCCTTCGTGACGTCGATGCGCGACATCCGCGTGACGAGCGGCGTGTAGTACGCGGCCGGCGCGGAGTACGGCGCCGGCGCGATGAGCACGCCGTCCTCCATCAGCGTGATCTTCGAGCTGCGATCGGCGGCGGCGCCGCGCATGCCGATGTTCGGGCGCAGGCCGTAGCCGTCCTCGTCGCGGACGTACACGCCGGCGGTGCCGCCGAGGACCTTGTGGACGTCGTCGAACTCGTTCCGCTCGAGCGTCTCCCGGGTGATCGACGACTTCGAGCCGGGCGGCGGCGCGTCGGTGATCTCGATGACCTCCTCGCTCGGCGGCGACGCGTCGTCGGGGGCATCGCCGGAGACGGCGGTGACGTCGGGCGCCTGCGCGACCTCGGGCGGCGCCTCGGCCGGCGCGGGCGCGCGCGGCGGCGGCGCCTTGGGATCGCGCGGCACCGCCGGGGCGTTCTTGTCCTGCGGCGGCGCCGCGAAGGCAGCGCCGGCCAGCACCGCGACGACGGCCCAGCTAGTCGTTGTCGCCCTGAACATCGTCCGGGATCGCGAGGTCGAGGAGGGTGAGGAACTGGCTCTTGAGGTCGTCGGTGAACGCGCGCAGCGCCGCGTGCGCGGCGATGACCTTCGGCAGGTCGTTCGCCAGCGCGGCGAGGAAGCTGTCGGGGAGCGCGTCGGCCGCCGCGATCGCGGCGTCGAGCTTCCCGAGCATGCGGTCCGCGACGTCGCCGTGGCCGAGCGTGGTCAAGAAGTCGTCAAAGCCGGGGCCGTCCGTGGTGGCGGTCGTGCCGCTGAACGCCTCGCGCAGGACGCGCAGGTTGATGCGGATCGCGAACGTCGCGCGGTCGCCGAACGGGTGCTCGACCTCGCGCAGACAGGGCTCGCCGATCACGCCGCACGCGTTCATTGCGATGCCGGCCGCCTCGGCGAGCTTCATGTCCTTGACCATCGTGTCGACGTAGAACATCGCGTCGGAGATCTGGTTGATCGCCTCCTGCGCCGACGACGCACCGGCGAGCTCGCCGGCGTAGTTTCCGCCGTCGGGGCGCCACGTGGTGTCGAGAGCGGTAGCCTCCGTGGCGACATCCTGCGCGATCGCCGCCGCGAGCCGGCAACGTGCGCGCGGCAGGTTCGCGCCGAGCGCGTCCCAGCCATCGGGCGTCGCCGCGCACATGTGATCCGTGTTCGTCGTGTACAGCAAGTACTCGATCGCAAAGAGCGACCGTACGTTCGCGAGCTTCGTCGCAACATTGTAGCTCGCGGGGTCGGCAAACCGCGAGGCGGTGTCGCGATCGATCCCGCATGTTGACTGGAGGGGCCAGCTGTAGATCTTGTCGCGCAGCGTCTTCTTGTTCATCGCCGCCGGCCCGACGAGCACCGCCTCGCCGGCCTGCCACGCATCCATCGCCTCGGTCCACGCGGCGCGCGCGGCGTCGGGCGAGGCGCCGAGGTTCGCGTCGAGCGCGGTGCAGTACGCGCCGATCGCACCCGGCAGCGCGGCGGCCTTCGCGGCGAACGCCGACTGGATCGGCAAAATGACGTTGTTCGCCTCGTTCGTAAGGAGTGCGCGGCGATCGAAGCCGTCGGGAGCGTCCTTCGGGCCACCGCCAGGGCCACCGCAGGCCCCCGCCAGCGTGAGAATCGCGATCCAGGAGGTGTGTCGCTGCATCTTGCCCGACCCGATTCTTCTCAAATTTGAAAGTCATTTTCAAGGTCGTTTCCAAGAATCGTAACTGGCTGGTTTCGCTTAGAATGCGTTCATGCGCGTCGCTCTCGCCGTCGCCCTCCTCGTCGCGGCATGTGGGGATCCGCCGCCGCCCGTCGACGTCGCGAACGGCCGGCTGGTCGCGCGCATCCATCCCGACCCGGCGCAGATCGAGCTCCTCCTCGACGGCCGGCAGGTGTGGACGACGCGCGCCGGCGGGAGCGCGCCGCTCGGCTTCCTCGCGTACGGCAACACGCCGGTCGCGATCGAGCACAACTTCGGCTCCTTCAAGTTCGTCGAGGACGAGCGCGAGGTGCGGTGGCACGCCGTCACCGAGCTGTCCGACATCCGGACGACCGCGGACGGTGCGGAGCTGACGCTGATCGCGGACGGCGAGCGCATCGGCACCGGCAGGCTGACGTTCGTCGCCGCGACGCGCTCCGGGCCCGCCCCCGACGCCGCCGGCTTCGCGCGCCACGTGCGGATGGAATTCGCGCTCGACGCGGGCGCGCGCGTGTCGCTCGGTGCGTCGCTCGCCCAGGACGAGCACCTCGTCGGCCTCGGTGGGCAGTCGTTCGACGTCGACCACCGCGGCGAGACGGTGCCGCTGTGGGTGCAGGAGGACGGCATCGGCAAGTTCCCCGACCCCGACGACGTCTACACCGGGATCTGGTTCCTGACCGGCCGCAAGCACTCGACGCACACGCCGATGCCGATGCTGCTGTCGTCGCGCGGGTATGCGCTCGCCGTCGACACCGACGCGCGCGCCGTGTTCGCGCTCGGCTCGGAGGACGAGGGCGTGGCGCGGTACGAGGCGTGGGACCGCAGGCTCGACCTGCAGGTGTTCGTCGGCGACGGCGCACCCGGCGAGGCGGTGCGCGACGCGTTCGGCCACATGATCGCGTGGACCGGCAAGCCGCCGCGGCCGCCGCTGTCGATCTTCGCGCCGTGGGTCGATGCGCTGTTCGGCAGCGCGAACGTGCGCGCCGTCGCGAACGCGCTGCGCGCGAACGGCATCGCCTCGTCGGTGATCTGGACCGAGGACTTCCGCGGCGGCGCCAACGGCATCACCGGCTACGCGCTCGACGAGGACTGGCGGGTCGATCGCGACCTCTACCCGGACTTCGAGGCGCTGGCGGGCGACCTGCGCGCGCGCGGCTTCGCGTTCCACACCTACGCGAACACGTTCCTCGACGAGACGGCCGACGTGTACGCCGAGGCCGTCGCCGGCGGCTACGCGATCAAGGACGCGGCCGGCGGCGCGTACACGTTCACCGGCGTGAAGTTCACGCCGTCGACGCTGCTCGACCTGTCGAACCCCGACGCGTTCGCGTGGGCCAAGGGCGTCCTCGGGCAGATGCGCGATCAGGGCGCCGACGGCTGGATGGCGGACTTCGCGGAGTGGCTGCCGCACGACGCCGTGCTCGCGTCGGGCGAGCCCGCGATGCTCGCGCACAACCGGTACCCCGTCGACTGGGCGCGCATGAACCGCGAGATGTTCGAGGCGCCGATCGCCGGCCGCCCGGATCCGATCTGGTTCATGCGGTCGGCCTGGCTGCACAGCCAGCCGCAGGTCCAGGTGATGTGGGCCGGCGACCAGCAGACCGACTTCTCCGACGGCGACGGGTACCCGAGCGTCATCCCGATCGGCCTCGGCCTCGGCCTCACGGGGTTCCCCTACTTCGGCAGCGACGTCGGCGGCTACATGAGCCAGGGCACGACGCCGACGACATCGGAGCTGTTCCAGCGCTGGGTGACGCTCGGCGCGCTGACGCCGGTGATGCGCACGCACCACGGCCGCAGCGCCGCGGAGAACGTGCAGTGGAACCGCGACGCGACGACGATCGCGCACTTCCGCCGGTGGACGCGCATCCACGCGCAGCTCGCCGCGTACCTGTGGGGCTCGATCGGCGCGTACGAGCGCGACGGGCTGCCGCTGATGCGCCTGATCGCCCTCGACTACCCCGACGAGGCGTGGGCGTGGACCGACGTGACCGAGTACCTGCTCGGCGATCGCATCCTCGTGGCGCCGATCCTCGCGGCGGGCGCGACGTCGCGCCGCGTGAAGCTGCCCGCGGGCGCGTGGATCCCGCTGCTCGGCGGCGTGCACGTCACCGGCGACAACACCGCGACCGCCGCCGTCACCGAGATCCCGGCGTTCGTGCCGGCGGGCGCGATCCTCGTGCTCTACCCCGACGGCCTGGAGACCGTGCTCGACGCGCCGGCGTCACCGGCGACGCTGACGGTGAACGACGTCGGTGCGGATCGCGAGGTCTGGCTGTACCCCGGCGAGGCGCGCGTGCCGGCGCACGCCGGGTGGCACGACGACACCGGCGCCGTCGGCGCGCCGCAGTGGACGTGGAGCGGGCGCCCGCTCCACGCCGGCTCCGCGACCGCGGCCACGTTCAACGGCGCGCCGGTGGCCGTCGCGGGCGGTGCGGTCACCGTCATCGGCGACGGCACCCTCGCCTTCGCCGGCGGCGGCACGCTCACGATCGCGCGCGGCCGCGCGAATGCCCGCACGACCGTGCGCCTGCGCTGAACGTCATGTAGGCGGAGGCAGCTGCAGCAGCGCGACGAGCTAACGGCGACCGCTATGCGTGGGCCGCATCAGGGCGCGCTACCAGTGAGGGCAGTCGTGTCTGATGGTCGACGTGCGCTGATCGCACAATGTCGAGCCGCTCGTTGTGTCGTTGCCGAGCTCTTTCGACCGTGGGGAAGGGTGAGGGCAACTGCTATTGGCGACATCGCCGCGTTAACCGGCATGTTGCGCAACTGCCGACAACGCCATCATCGCGCGCTGGCGCGACGGTCTCTCTGTTCGAGTCTGCCCCGTGGAACTGTGGGAAAACGCGCTCATCGTCTCGCTGCCACACACGGACGGGCGAGTCTTCGCCGCGACTGCGCACGTCGCTTACTCGCAATCCCGTTGTGCTGCATCGCATCGCATCGCGTCGCGGCGCGTCGCGTCGCGTCGCGTCGCGTCACATCGCATACGCATCGTTCGCTCACTATCACTTCATGCACGTTCGCTCATGCATGCCTGGCTTGGCTCACCGGCGCACAAAATAGTTCGGCTAGACAAGTATAGGCGACCTGTGAAAGAGTTGAACACGCGAACTACGAGGGAGTTGAGGGTTCATGAGGGTGATTGTAATCATCTGCGCCGCAATGTTCGGTGTTGTTGCTCATGCTCGCGCAGATCACACCGATTGTGTGAAGTTGGGCGGAGATGACCCGTGGTTCCTGATGCAAACGAATGACCCCTATCGATTTGCCGTTAATCATGGGACCTTTGACAATCACTTCGAGGGGTTCGGGTCTCAGTGGGCAAGGCTAGTCGTTCAGGCTTCGACTGTATGGAATGAACAGACAGATGCTAGGCCTTTCATGTACATCGGAGATACAGAGCTTTTCGATATTCCGTTGGCTAAGGACGACTGCGATGAGCTGGGGATCAACTTTTCACTCGTAAGAATGACCGCTGTGTCAGGGTCGCGTGGAGAGGCCTTTCGAAGGTGCATTGATCTGTCCACAGGCCTCGCGCACCAGTTCCTGATTGCTATCAGCTATTCAAATGAATCGACAATTCCCCACCCGTACATGAACTGTCCAGGATGCCCACCCAGTCCGGGCGGGTATGATGTAACTCAGATTCTTGTCCATGAGTTTGGACACACCCTCAATTTGGCACATCCTGTCAATCCGCCACCGCCGCAGGTCCGTGTTGCAGCGGCAATGGTGCCAGATCACCCCGGCACGCTAAGGTACCGAGACCTATATTGGTGGGATCAGAGATGCTCACGTCTAGTATCTGGGGATCGGCACAGGAGCGGATTTTATGTTACTCAAACGAGTGCTAGTACCTTCGGAACGCCCATAACCTCCCATGATGGGAACTGGAGCTATTTTAGCCAAGTTGCTATCGGTAAGCGGTATATTAACAGCACTTGGCAGGACTGGATGGCAGTAAACATGGTGCACCCCGCTACTTGCGGTGCGGGTTCCGACTCCCTATCAGAGTTAGGGCTCAGTTGCATAAGAACCCCGCGTGGTATCACACCACGTGCTGGGCTCTGGCGGGAATCCCCGGGGACTGCGCGTGTCTTTTATGGATCTTCCAACGAGGCGCCACTCTATGCACTCGACGCCAAACATTGGACGGAAACGATCCGATCCTCGAATGGATTTCTGAACACTCAGAGTTCGACGCTCTCACATTGCACGTCGATGACTGGGTTCTTTGCATGCGCAGCAACTGCACCAGTGTACAGTGGGCATTCGATTGCTACCGCATATGATATCTCCAATTTGGTCAGCGTGACGGCTTGGACCAATCAGTCACGCGACGACACAAGTCAAGATCGCCAGGTCCGGATAGCAGCTGGCTTCATCAGTGACTCGCTGATTCCTCAGCCAGACAGCATTAACGGTGTAAGATCGTTTATTAGTCCAGCGGTTGCATGCTATCCGGGAGGAGCGAGTGGCTACGACTGCATCCTGGCATACGCTCCAGATCCAGCCTCCCTCTCCGTCACAGTCAAGAGGTTCTCATTGGCATTGAGCTCAACTCGCTACATCGTGAATGCGGAGACCGGTTCCTGGAACGTCGGCGCAGTTACGAGTTCTGCCATTGCCCTCTGGTATCACCCTTCATCTTCCCGTTTCTACATTGCATACAGATCAGACGAAGCTACGCACCCTGTCTATGTGCGTTACTCTTCGAACGGTACTTCATGGACACTTCTGAGACAAACTTCTCCCCCACCAATCCCACCCCCCGTGGTGATCGATACAAACGTGCTCACCGGGTTGTCCGTGCCAAGCTACTATCAAACTAGCTCCGTCAAGCTGATGTATCTGAAATAGGAGTCGTCGGATGGTCGGTAACAGGACGTGCAGGGCTGTGTTCGCGCTCTTTGTGTTCAATAGTGGTTGCACTGCCTCGGCTGCGGAGGATTCAAGTGAAGTAGTCGTCAGCCTTGACACGAAAGGTCAGACCAGTCAGACGTCATTGCCTGCGATTCGCAGCACCTCAGACTGCAGTACTGACTCAAGTGTAAGTCTGTGCGCGTGGGCGATGTCGGCGGATGCCGTGGTGTGGGGTACGCTCAAGGATATTCGATTCGTCGACTCACCTGCTTCAGTCAAAGGCGAAGATATCGTTGCACACTGTGACGGTCATGTTGAGCCTGCGCTTGATCTTGAAATCGAAGTCGATCATGCCCTTCGAGGGGGCGTCACGGGTACAGTGCTCTTGCGAGTTGGGGCCTACCAGAAGCAGTACTTTTACCCACTGCCTTTGCGAGGCCAAAATGGAGACATACGCTGGATTGGAGCTTCCACAGCCGATAGTGGTCCTCTGCTGGTTGGACAGAAGCTAGGAGCAGCGATGCATCGTGAGCCGAGAACGGGATTGTGGTCGCTGATGGGGGAGTCGCTATTCGGGAATGACTCCGTTGGCAACGTTCGATTTCAGGCACATTCGCTGGACTCCTGTTCTGAGCAGCCGAGCCACGCTTCGATGACTCTGGCGCAACTGCGCGATAAGATGGCTCAATGCGTCAGCGATATCAGCAGCGAAGACCGCAAGAGGCGAATCTCGACGCGTTGGGGGCCTGAAAGTCTTTCTGTGCCACGCTATTTGTCTGCTTTGTGCATCAAGACAAACAAGTAGACGAGCCCACGTTTTGGTGAGGATGAGAACTTCGATCGAACGATTCTCTCATGCCATCAATATCGTGCTCAGCTCGCCGAAGTCGATCTGCTCTGCAGACTGGGCCTCGAACCGAATCGTTGCTCACTCCAACCGGATTCGGCGCTAACGCTGAACCCGGTTGATGCGATCGGGCTGGCGTGATCTCGTTCGGGGCATGGTTGTTCCCATCGAGGTCCGCAAGGCGATCGTCCGTGCCGTTGAGCAGCAGGGACTGACGTACCGGCGACGGCGGACCTGTTGGATGTTGGGTACGCGACCGTCAATCGGGTGTTGTCACGTTATCGCAAGACCAAACGAGTCGACCCGTTGCCGAAGGGTGGAGGTCGCAGGTCGCTGATACACGGGCGGATCGCGGAGTTGTCGGACGCCACCGTCGAAGAGCTGACCGAAGCTCTACGGAAAGAAGCCAGGATCTCGACCAGTCGGTCAGCGGTCCAACGCGCTGCATCGCCTCGGTTTCTCGCGAAAAAGGGTTGCTTGTGGCATTGGAGCGCGACACCGACCAATGGTGCACCCTTCGTCGCGAGTTCGGTGCACGACTTGCCGCGCTGAACGCCGAGCGGCACGTCTTAGTCGACGAGTCCTACTGCAAGACCGGGATGTGTCGGGAGCACGCCTGGACGATGCGTGGGATGTGCGCACCAAGAGGACGAAGCTGGAAGACAGTGTCGTTGATCGGCGCGATACGGCTTGGCGAGCGCCCACGCCTGATGCCCCACCGTGGGAGCGTGAACGGCGCTGTCTTTCTCCGTTACGTGAAGCGGTGCCTCGCT
>JAHBVW010000020.1 GCA_019637375.1 Deltaproteobacteria bacterium
AAACGACTAAACACGGTACCTGTCGTTCCGGCCCACAGCAGGGCGCCAAATCCACACCATTGGTCATAGTCTGCGGCTGAGATCACCCGTGTCGCAATGAGCAGGAGGACGCCAATCGCAACAGCGACACCAGACAAGCCCACAACGTATAGAAATACTGCTCCCTGGCGAATCGCAACCAGCGAGTATCTCGGTTGGTCGCCAACCTGAACGAATGTCCTGAACAATACACGTTGAAACCCGACCGCGGTTCCACCAATTATTGGTCCGTACGACAACAGTAACTGCGTTCCAATGCTTGGCTGCAACCCCCAACGAGGGCTCTCCGGGTCATATGTGATACGACAGGCAGCAAACACGAGTATCACAACCCCGCATCCGATGAGAAGCGAGGTCGCTAGTCCTTGAAGACTTGTCCAGAAACCAACTCCTTTTCCTGGCATCATGAATCCTTTGGATGCCTAAGGCACTTCCATCTCACCTTTGAAGTTGTCCTGTTCGTGCTGAACAACGACGTCCAACTCGCACGAAATAGTAGGGTCAGATCAACCAAGGTTCGGCTCTTGTAGCTACGCATGCACGATACTAGGCCCTCACGAACATCATGTGGACCCGTGATCGAGCACTGTTCATCCCCGTCAACACTCCACGTGTACCGTATTGGAGGCGTCCCTGTAACGATTGGCCCAGCAGGAGGCTTGTCAGCTATCGGCTTGCTGTCCTCGAGCAGAGTTATGATGACGTTGCCTTCCAGGTCATTTCCGCCGCAAAACATCTCTCCAACGAAGAGCCCGAGTTTTTTCTTGATGGTGCATGAGCCGTCAGTGTATTCGCCCTCCAACTGACGACACGAAAACTCGTCAACACCTGTGCCGAATCCTAGCGACTTGGCCTCCCGATCACAGAGCCTTCCTTCAACCTTGAGGAAGGACAGATCAATCTGCTCAGATCTCGGATCGGCGCACTTCAATTCTCTGCCGGAATGTGGGAGGCAGCCAGACGATGTGCACGCATCATTCGCAAAGGACATGTGCGTTCCGCATGAACACCCGATGAGCCACAACACCAACCATAGCCGCCGCATTGCCCCCACAATGCCTCAACGGGACACCGCATGGCAAGTGAAGTCGCTGCCACACGGTGCGGCAGTGATGCCCTACAATTCGGTTTCCATGCAACTGTAATCACTCAAGTAGGGTGGACGCCGCATCGGCGGCGCCAACAGTTCGTGTAGCCCGGCGCGTTGCTGCCGAACCTGAGCCAGCCGCGGAGGTGGAGAACTTCGTTTCGGATCTGCTTGGCTGCGTCGAGAAAGGTCTCGAGGACGGCGCGCCGATGATCTGTTCCCGACGCTGTGGTTTCCTCGTTCCGTCAGCGCGAGCGCGACGTAGGGGCAACCCACGTTCTGGCAGTTCACGCAGAGCAGCTCGCTCCGCGCGCTCGAATCGATCGCATGGTCGTTCGTGCGTGGTGCCGTTGATGCGTTGGTCTGCCTCGACCATCCACGGCGTAGTCCCGCGCGCTGTTGAAATTGAGGTGGCGGTCCAACCGACCCCGAGAGGATTCTCGGGGCGCTTACCGGAAGGAACCGCCGATGAAGAAGATTGCCAGGAAGACTCGCCCGACGGAAGACGCACGTCCGCAGCTCCAAACCGTGCTCGCGGAGGCTGCGGCACGCGCGCAGCTCCAACTCCAGCTCGAGCTCGGGGATGCGATGCGACGCGATCTGCGCGAGTTCGTGATCACGGCCGGCACAGCCGCGCTCGCTGCTGTGCTCGAGGCGGAGCGCACGCAGGTCGTCGGGCCGAAGTACGCCCGCCTGCCGACGCGCAGCGCGGTGCGGGTGGGCACGACGCGCGGTGAGCTGGTGATGGGTGGTCGACGCATTCAGGTCCAACGCCCGCGCGCACGCACGCTCGATGGCGAGGAGATCCAGTTGCCGTCGTGGGCCGCGTTCTCTGCGGAGGACCCGCTCGACGAGCGTGCGGTCAACCAGATGCTCGTCGGCGTGACGACGCGGCGGTATGCGCGGTCGCTCGAGCCCCTCGCGGCGCCGCTGCCCGAGCGCGGCACGAGCAAGAGCGCCGTGAGCCGCCGGTTCGTCGCCGCCACGCAGAAGCAGATGGACGCGTGGCTCGGTCGCGATCTCAGCCAGCTCAAGCTCGTCGCGCTGATGATCGACGGCATCGTGATCGCCGAGCACGTGATGCTCGTCGCGCTCGGCATCGATGCCGACGGGAAGAAGCACGTGCTCGGCGTACGCGAGGGCGCGACCGAAAACGCCGCGTCGTGCACTGCGCTGCTCGCCGACCTGCGCGACCGCGGCCTGCCGACCGAGCACGCGGTGCTCGTCGTGATCGACGGTGGCAAGGCGCTCGCGAAGGCCGTGCGCAACGTGTACGGCTCGCGCGCGATCGTGCAGTGCTGCCAGGCTCACAAGGTCCGCAACGTCGTCGACCAGCTGCCCGAGGACGCGCGCCCGTCAGTGCGTCAGGCGATGCGCGACGCCTACGCGACGAGCGATGCCGAGGTTGCGCGCAAGCTGCTCACGAACCTCGCACGCCGCCTGCGCGACGAACATCCTGGCGCTGCCGCCTCGCTCGAGGAAGGCTCGACGACACCGTCGTTGTGAAGCGGCTCAAGCTGCCGCGCAAACTGGAGCGCCAGCTCTCGACGACGAACGCGATCGAGAACCTCATGGGCTCGGTGCGCGACCTCGCTCGTCGCGTCAAGCGATGGCGGGGCGGCTCGATGGTCCAGCGCTGGACCGTCACGGCCGTCGCCGACGCAGCTCAGCGCTTCCGTCGTATCACGGGCGCGCGCGAAGGCATGACCACGCTCGTGCGTGCGCTCGCTCAGCACGAGAACGCGACCGCACCTGTTGCGCCGAAGACGAAGGCCGCATAGTGATCTCCAACCCGACCGTCACCAAGTTTCAACAGCCGACGGGACATCGCCGCCTTCTGCGAACGCCGCGCGTTCACCGTCGGGAGGCCCGCGTCGAGCACGAACCGGAACGTGATCGCGACGACCGCACGCGAGACAGCAGAGCGCCCGCATCAAACCACCGTCGGGAGCCTTCTGCGAGCGCCGCGCGTTCACCGTCGGGAGGCCCGCGTCGAGCACGAATCGGCGCGTGATCGCGACGACCGCCCCCGAGACAGCAGCGCGCCCGCTCGCGAAGCCGTTGCGATCCTCCGTCGAGGAGGAGTTCGCCGACGGTACGCCTTTCGCTCGCCGCTTCACGTGGTTGTCGTCCGCCTCGCAGTCGTGGCCGTCGGAGCGCGACGTGCTCTGCCGAGCACAGCAGCCGCGGCGAGAATCCGCGCTTCGTGGTCACGACGCTCGACGAGTTTTCGCCGGGCCTGATCTACGACGTCGCGTACTGCGCACGCGGACAGGCGGAGAATTTCATCAAGACCGCGGGTTGCCGGCCGCCGGCTGCGACGAACAGCCCCAGCCGCCCGGCCACACGTCGAGGTGGCTTCGCCGCCGAGCGAGAAGCCTCTCCTCAGTCGGATTCGAGAGAACGTTCCGCCGTCACCTCGGGTCGGTCGCCCTCGAGCGCGGACAGGATCGAATGAACCTTAGCCCCGCGGAGAGCGAGCCTTGGCTCTGTCCTGGCGTTGGCGGCTTGGCGCCGATCCGCCCGGAGCGACGAGATCACGCTGCGAGGCGGCCCCACGCGGGGACCGCGTCGAGCACGCGCAGCACGTTGTGGCCGAGGATCTTCTCGAGGACGCGCGGCGGCACGCCGCGCCGGGACAGCGCGACCGTCAGGTTCGGGAGCGCGGCGATGTCCTCGAGGCCGAGCGGCGGCACGACGAAGCCGTCGAAGTCCGAGCCGAGCGCGGGGACGTCGTCGCCGGCGACGTTCATGACGTGCAGGATGTGGTCGACGACGGCGTCGATCGACGCCGAGCCGAGGAAGCGGCGCGCGAAGATGATGCCGACGCAGCCGCCGTTGTTCGCGACGGCGCGCAGCTGCTCGTCGTCGATGTTGCGCCAGTGCGGGTGCACGCCGGTGACGCCGGTGTGCGACACCATGAGCGGCAGCGTCGCGAGCTCGAGCACCTCGAAGAAGCCCTTGCGGTTGATGTGCGCGAGGTCGACGATCACGCCGCAGCGCTCGCACTCGCGCACGACCTCGCGGCCGAACGCCGTCAGGCCCTCGCTCGCGTCCGCGCCGCGCCCCTTCGCGGGCCGGCCGATCGCGTTCTTCGAGAAGTGGAGCAGGCCGAGGTAGCGCACGCCGCGCCGCGAGAACGCCTCGATCGCCTCGAGCGTGCCCTCGAGCGCCTGGCCGCCCTCGATGCCGCCGAGCGCCGAGATCTGGCCGCGCGCCTTGGCCGCGCGCACGTCGGCGCCGGTGCGCGACCACACCAGGTCCGAGGGGTGGTCCTTCATCGTCGCATCGAGCGCGTCGAGCTGGCTCGCCACGGACTTCGCGCACCCGCGCTCGGGGATGGGGTTCGTCCAGAAGCTGAAGAACTGCCCGGCGACGCCGCCCTCGCGCAGGCGCGGCAGGTCGACGTGGCCGAACACGTTCACCGGCCGCGGCATCGGCCGGTCGTGGCGCTGCGCGAGGTCGTAGCCGAGCTTGTCCATCAGCTTCGCGGTGTCGGCGTGCAGGTCGAGCACGTGACATTCCGCGTGCAGGGCGCGAGCCTCGTCGAGCGTG
Source organism: Deltaproteobacteria bacterium (assembly GCA_019637375.1). Lineage (GTDB taxonomy): Bacteria > Myxococcota_A > Polyangia > Haliangiales > Haliangiaceae > JABFXX01. The sequence goes on from JAHBVW010000020.1 coordinate 4,682, forward strand.
AGCGTCATGCGCCGAGCCTAGCAGCGCCGACCCCTTCCCAACTCAAGGATTCAGCTGTTCCACAGTTCCCCGACTTCTCGGCGCGTTGCGGATCATGCAGCTCGCGCTCCGACGTCGAGGCTCAACGCGGGGAACGGCGGAGACCGGAATCCATGACTACTTCGCCGGGTTCCAGCGGTCGCGCGCGACCTCGAGCACGGCGAGCGCCGCGTCGACGCGGTTGAACGGAGGCATCACGTACGCGCCGGCGACGCGCTGCTTGACGGCCGCGAGGGCCTCCTGCGCGATGCGGATGCCCTCGGCGCGCGCCGCGGGGCCCTGACCGACGCGCGCCATGCGCTCGCGGTACTCGGCGGGGATGCTCATCCCGGGGACCTCGTTGTGGAGGAACTCGGCGTTGCGGTGCGAGGCGAGCGGCAGGATGCCGACCATGACGGGCAGCCCGAGCGGCGCGACGTCGTCGAGGAAGCGCTCGAGCGTGCGCGGGTCGTACACCGGCTGCGTCATCACGAGCTCGGCGCCGGCGAGCTTCTTGTCCTCGAGGCGGCGCAGCTCGCGGTCGCGGTCGTGCGCGGCCGGCTCGGCGCCGGTCGCGAGCACGAACGACGTCGGCTCGCACTCCTTGCCCGCGGGGTCGACGCCGGCGTTGAGGCCGGCCGCGATCCGCAAGAGGCCCACGGAGTCGACGTCGTAGACCGGCGTCGAGAACGGGTAGTCGCCCATCTTCGGCGGATCGCCGGTGATGATGACGAGGTTGCGCAGCCCGAGCGCCTGCGCGCCGAGGAGGTGCGCGATGAGGCCGAGGAAGCTGCGGTCGCGCGAGCACACGTGGAGGATCGGCTCGACCGCCGTCTCCGCGGCGAGGCGCGAGCAGCACGCGATGTTCGCCATGCGCGCCGACGCGCGTGGGCCGTCGGCGATGTTCACGATGTCGACGCCGCCGCGCTGGAGCTCGTGGACCTGGCCCACGGTCTTGCCGAGGTCCGAGCCCGGGGGCGCCGTGAGCTCGACGGACACCAGGAACTCGCCGCGCGCGAGGCGCCCGCCGAGGCGGCTGCGCGCGGCGACCGGCTGCTTCGCGGGAGGCGCCGGCTGCGCCGCCGACACGGACGCCGCGGCCGCCGGGCCGGTCGCGCGGAGCTCGTCGAGCTTCTCGCCGCGCAGCATGCGCACGGCGCCGAGCATCGTGCGCGTGTGCTCCGGCGTCGTGCCGCAGCACCCGCCGATGAGGCGCACGCCGCTCTTCAGCATGCGCCGCGCGAACACGCCGAAGTGCTCGGGGTTCGCGACGTAGATCGTGCGCCCCTCGACGGACGCGGGCATGCCTGCGTTCGGCTGCGCGATCACCGGCTTGCCGCGCCCGACCATGCCGATCGCGACCTGGTACAGCTCCGCCGGCCCGACGCCGCAGTTGCCGCCGACGACGTCGGCGCCGGCGACGATCAGGCGGTCGGCGATCTCCGCGGGCCCCAACCCGCCGTCGCTCTTGGCCTGCGCGTCGAACACCATCATCGCGAACACCGGCACGCGCGGGCCGCGCTCCTTCGCGACGGAGATCGCGACCTCGAGCTCGAGGATCGACGTGAACGTCTCGAGGATGATCGCGTCGACGCCCGCCAGGACGAGCGTGTCGATCTGCTCGGCGAGCGCGAACCGCGCGAGCTTGCGCTCGTGGTTCGTGGCGATGCCGAACTTCACGCCCGTCGGGCCGACGGCACCGGCCACGAACGCCTGCGTCCCGGCGGTCGCCGAGCGCGCGAGCTCGACGCCGGCGCGGTTGATCGCGGCCGCCTGGTCGGCGAGCCCGTGGCGGGCGAGGGCGATGCGGTTGCCGCCGAACGTGTTCGTCTCGATGATCTCGGCGCCGGCGTGCACGTAGTCGTGGTGCACGCGGCGGATCAGCTCCGGCTGGCTGAGGTTGAGCTCGTCGTAGCTGCGCGTGTGGAGGACGCCCCGCTCGTAGAGCAGGGAGCCCATCGCGCCGTCGAGGAGCAGCGGTCCCGAGGCGAGTGCGTCGGCGAGGGTGCGTGCGGTCATGACCTGAAGACGCGCCCGGCGAGGCCGAGCGCACCGAGCTGGCGCCGGACCTCGCGCACGGCATCGCCGCGCCCGACCTGCGCGAGGTGACCGCCGTCGAACCACAGCGGCTCGACCCCCCAGTGCACCGCGAGCGCCTCCGCCTGATCCGGCGGCGTGATGCGGTCGCCGCGGCCGGCGATCACCGCGAGGCGCTCGCGCGGCAGGCGCACGGGCCGCGTCGTCGGCGCGTGCACGCTGAACACGTCGGCGAGCAGGTCCTCGGTGATGCCCGCCTTCGCCGCGCGGCGGCGCACCGGGCTGTCCTCGCCGTGGCGCCACATGAGGCGCGACATCGACACGGCCGGGATCATCGCGACGGCGAAGTCGACGCCGCCCGCGTCGTCGGGGCCCGCGACCGACGCCCACAGCGCGGTCGTGTACCCGCCGAGCGACATGCCCATCGCGCCGACGGCGGACGTGCCGCGATGGCGGAGCCACTGCGCGAGCGCGCGCAGGTCGTGGATCGCCTGGCCGAAGCCCTCGTTCGTGCGCAGCGGGTTCGGGCTCGGGAACAGCGCGCCCGATCGGCCGAGCTGCGCGACCTCGGGGGCGCGCGCGCCGTGGTACGGCAGCACGTACGCGACGACGTCGTAGCCGTGGCGCAGCCAGTACGGCACCTGGAACGCGCGCGCCGTGACCCAGTGGTTGCCGCCGCCCCAGCCGTGGAGCAGCACGATCGTCGGGCGGCCGCGGTCGGAGGTCCACCAGCGCGCGTGCACCGTGTGGTTCTCGCGGACGCCGTCGTAGAGCTCGCGCGCGGCCGGCGCGAACGGCTCGTACGCCGAGGCGAACGTCAGGTCGACGACCTGCGTGCCGAGCGGACCGTCGCCCGCGCTGACGAGCTTGGGATCCGGATGCGCGGGGTCGGGGAAAAAGGCGCTCGGCGCGCCGAGCGTTCCCTCGCGGTACAGCGCGGCGAGCTGCACGAGCTGGGCGCGCGGGTCCGCGGCGGGATCGATCCGCGGCGCGCGCGGCGCCATGCGTCGCTCCATGAAGCGCAGGACGCCCCTGTCGATGGCCGCGCTCGCCCGGGTGAAAACTCCGCGCACGAGGCGACCGTAGCACTAAGATCTTCGAGCAGTTGAAGCCAAGGCACGCTAGAACCGTCTACATGCCGATGCGGCGATCCGCTCTCGTCCTGGTGCTGGTTGCAACCCCTGCAGCCGCCGACACTTTCGGAGGGTTCTCGGGAGTCGATCGCCCCTATCTGGTGAACCAGGACCGCGTGTGCGTGCCGCTCAAGGTCGTGAGCGGCGCGGCGAGCGGTCAGCCGACGTGCAGCAAGGCCGAGGCCGATGGGCTCGCCCGGCTGTCGTTCAAGGACGTGATCCCGCAGCGCGGCGCCAAGGCGAAGTTCGCCGCGACCGCGGCGGGCCGCACGATCACGGTGACGCGCAAGGACGGCGACGCCACCATCCTGTCGTGGGAGTCGACGGATCCGGTCGGCAAGGTCGTCGAGGTCTACGCGAGCCAGTACGACGACCGTGTCGCCGTCGCCTTCACCGTGCGCCGGCTCGGCAAGGAGGTCACCGACATCGTCGGCTTCGACCTGCAGAGCTCCGGCGCGCCCGTGAAGGATCCGGCGAAGGATCCCGGGAAAGATCCCGCGAAAGATCCAACGAAAGACCCGGCGAAAGATCCGACGACCACGCCGGCGAAGGCGCCGGAGGACCCGGCGGTCACCAAGGCCGTCGTCGAGGCGCGCAAGCAGGCGAAGGGGGCGAAGTCGCTCGCCGCGTGGAAGGCGGTGCTCGCGCTCGACGGCGATCACGCCGAGGCGCGGTTCAACGTCGCCGCGGCGCAGCTGCTCGCGAAGCAGACCGCCGACGCGATCGCGACGCTGACCGACCTCGGGGCGTCCAGGCGCGACGAGGCGATCGAGTGGCTGGTCGAGGCGCGCTTCGATCCGCAGTTCGCGGCGGTGCGCGCGGATCCGAAGTTCCGCGCCGCGGTCGGCCTCGATCGCAAGCCGGCCGCGCCGTACGAGAGGCTGATGGGCTTCGGCGGGCAGTGGGAGCAGACGGGCACGAGCTGCGACAAGCCCGAGGTCCGGATGAAGGCGCTCCGGGATCGCACGTTCACCCTGAAGGTGAAGACGGTGTGCTCGGGCTCGGTCTTCGAGACCCCGTTCAAGGGGACCTGGGCGCTCACGGCGGGCGGGGTCGAGCTGACGCTCCCGACCAAGGGCGCGGCCGTGACCCAGAAGGACAAGGCCCCGTGCGTGTTCGAGAAGGCGGGCGACGAGGAGGCGCTGCGCTGCCAGATCGGGCGCGACATCGAGTTCAGCGTCCTACCTGCACGCAGGTAAGGCGCCTCACGGTCGCCGCCGGGCAGCGTGCGTGAACGCCCGGAAGCATGCGGGCCACTAACGCAACGGTCCAGCTATGCTTCTCCGCGTGAAGCGCGACACCACGGGCTCGCTCGCCGCGCTCGATCCGGCCGATGAGGCCGACCTGATCGAGCGTTGCCGGGCCGACGACCGCACCGCGCACGACGAGTTCTATCACCGGTTCCGGCGGCAGGTCGCCGGCAACCTGTACCGCGTCCTCGGCGACCGCACCGACCTCGACGACCTCGTGCAGGAGGTGTTCGTGATCGCGTTCCGCGGGCTCGAGCGGTTCCGCGGCGACGCGCGCCTGTCGACGTGGCTGTACCGGATCTGCGTCAACGTCGCGCTCGGCCGCATCCGCACGCGCAAGCGGCGCCCGAACGCCGTCGGCATGACGGATCTCGACAGCGCGCCCGCGGACCCGAGCCTGACCGAGCGCCCCGAGACGCCGGATCGCAGCCTCGAGCGGCGGCGCGATCAGGAGAGCGTGTACCGCGCGCTCGAGGAGCTCGCGCCGAAGAAGCGGATCGTGCTGTACCTGCACGAGATCGAGGGGCTCGACCTCAAGGAGATCGCGTACCTCGTCGACTCGAACCCGGTCACGGTGCGGACGCGCCTGTTCTACGCGCGGCGCGAGTTCTACAAGATCATCGCCGGCGACGCGGCGCTCGCGGGCGACGAGCCGGCGGGGGCCGGGGAAGGAGACGACGCGTGAGCGCGCACGTGGCTCCCCATCGCTGGGCGGACCTGTGGGCGGGGCGCGTCGGCACCGCCGAGCGCGCGCTGATGGAGCGCCACGCCGCCGCGTGCGGCTCGTGCCGGCGCACGCGGGCGCGGGTACAGCGCGCGAGCGACAGCTTCACGGCGATCCGCGACCAGAAGGCGCCCGACCTCGCGTGGGACTCGGTGCGCGCGCGCGTGCACTGGTCGGTGTCGACGGAGCGGCGCGCGAAGGTGCCGCCGCCCCGGCGCTGGCCCTGGCCGGCGTGGGCCGCGTTCGCCGCGGCGACCGCCGGCGCGGTGACGCTCGCGCTCGTGACCGGGCCGATCTCGCTCGGGCGCGACGCCGACGAGGCGCCGGTGCTGTCCAACGCCGCGATCCACGCCCCGTCGCCCGCGCGGGCCGAGGCGCCGGCGGCGGCCGCGCTGGTCGGGCTCGTCAACCGCACGACGGGCGACGTGCTCGTCGACGGCGTGCGCCCGGCCGAGCCGTTCGCGCGGCGGATCGTCGCCGGCAACACGCTCGTGACCGGCGACGGCGGCGTCGACGTCCAGTTCGGCGAGGCCAGCGCGTTCGCGCTCGGGCCGCGCTCGCGCCTCGAGCTGCGCCGCTTCGACGCGCAGGCGATCGAGCTCGTCGTCGAGGGCACCCTCGACGTCCAGGTCGCCGCGCGCGCGAAGGACCAGCGCTTCACCGTGATCGCCGGCGATCGCGTCGTCGAGGTGCGCGGCACGCAGTTCCGCGTGCAGCACGACGCGTCGGCGACGTCGGTCGCGTGCCGGCACGGCCTCGTCGAGATCGGCCGCGCGGATCGGACGCCGCGGATCGCCGTCGCGGCCGCGAAGCGCGTGACGCTCGGCCCCGACGAGCGTGTGGTGCCGCTCACCCCCGACGAGCTCGCGGCGCTCGCCGACGCGACGCCGCTGTCGCTGCCGATGTGGAACCCCGACGTCTTCGAGCACGGCTCCGCCCCGCTCGAGATCGCGACGGCCGGCCGCCGCGAGATCCGCGTCGACGGCGTCGAGCTCGGCACGGGCCCGATGCGCGTGCGCGTGATGCCGGGCCGCCACACCGTCGAGGCCGCCGACAACGCCGGCCGCTTCCGCCGCGCCGGCTGGGTCGACGTCGCCGCCCCCACGAAGGACGTCCGCCCCGCGCGCCTCGAGATCCCGGCCGAGGCGCCGCCGACGCGCGACCTCACCGCGCGCCGCCGCCAGTTCGCCGGCAACCTCGACCGCGCCCGCCTCGCCGCGTGCACGCGCTCCGCCGCGAAGCAGGGCCTGACCGGCGCCTACGTCCAGCTCGAGATCACCGTCGACGCCCAGGGCGCCGTCAACGCCCTCAACATCGTCGACACCGACCTCCCGAAGCTCACGCGCGGGTGCGTCCTCGACGCCATCCGCGACACGCTCCGCTTCCAGCGCGGCGCCGCCGCCACCTGGCGCGAGCGCGTCGAGCTGTGATCGCCGCGGATCGCGCGCTTCAGGGGCCGGGCGCTAGAAGCGGACGCCGAGGGTCGCGCGGACCTGGCGGTACTCGCCCTCGGAGAGGTGCGAGGGGACGAAGAAGGTCGGGGTGCCGGGCTGCGGCGGCATCTCGAGGATGCCCTTGGGCTGGGAGTCGATCGTGCGGCCGCCGAGGCGGGCGTCGATCCCGAACGTGAGGCCGCCGTTCGCGCGGTACTCGAGGCCGAGGCCGCCCTCGATGTGGTGGCCGGTGGTGTCGAGGCCGTACGGATCGGAGGAGTGGTCGAGGCCGAGGCCGGCGAGGAGGACGGGCATGAGGCGGCCCTGCTTCGCGAGGTCGATGACGAAGAGGAGCGTGCCGGTGCGCAGGTTCGCGTTGCCGTCGTCGGCGGAGATGCGCATCAGCTCGAGCTGGCCGGACACGCGCGGTGTGAACTGGAGGCGCCCCCACAGGCCGATCGTGTTGTTCGCGTCGCCCGCCGCGTCGACCCGGCTCTGCGCCATGCCGAGGCTGAAGCCTGCGGTGATCGGGCGTTCGGGGCTCGCGGAGGCCAGGCCCGTCGCGCCGAGGAGGGCGGCGACGGTGAAGACGTGCATGCGCATGGCGGTCCGGGCAGCATGCCACGTGCCACCGCAGGTCCGCGAAACTATGTTCCGGCGCCACAGATTTTCGTGATCACCCGAGCGTGTTCGCGATCTTCTCCGCGGCGCGGGTCGCGAGCGCCATGATCGTGATCTGCGGATTGACCCCGAGCGACGTCGGCACCGCCGAGCCGTCGACGACGTACAGCCCGCGCGTGTCGTGGACCTCGTGGTTTGGGCCGAGGACCGACGCCGCCGGGTCGGTCCCCATGCGCGCGGTGCCGAGCGGGTGGTACGCGGACAGGTCGAAGTCCCACGGGCGCAGCGTCGCGCGGCGCAGCTTCGCGAGGTCGTCGGGCGATTCGAGGACCTCGAAGCCGTTGATCGGCGCGTGCACGCGGTGGGCCCCGGCGGCGAAGAACACCTGCGCGAGCACGTCGAGGGCGCGCTTGATGTGCGAGACGTCCTGCTCGCTGAGCCAGTACTGGATGAGCGGCTGCCCCATCACCTCGCGCACCGAGCCGCGCCCGGTGTCCTCGATCATGAAGCCGAAGCTCGCGACGTGATCGAACGACTCGGCGAGCCGCACCAGCTCGGGGCCCATGAGGCTCGTCATCGTCATCGACATCTCGAGCGGCACCATCGCGCCCTCGTAGAGGATGCCCTCGTCGTGGAGGTCCTCGATCGTGTAGCCCTGCGGGATGCCCTTCCACCCGAGGATCTGCTCGTCGAACTCGGCGAGCGCGCCGCCCGCCGGGTGGATCGACAGGTTCCTGCCGAGCTGGCCGCTCGCGCCGCCGAGCCCCTGCGCGCCGAGGAGCAGCGGCGTGAGGATCGCGCCGCACGCGACGACGACCGCCCGCGCCCGCACCGTCAGCACCTTGTTGCCGGCCCGCGCGACCACGCCCTGCGCCCGGCCGCCGTCGACGAGGATCCGCGTCACGCGCGCACCCGTGAACAGCTCGGCGCCGGCGCGCAGCGCCATCGGCACGTAGCTGACGTTCGTCGAGCGCTTCGCATCCGTCGGGCAGCCGAAGCAGCACACGCCCTGGCCGTCGCACGCCGGCGCGTTGCGGCGCAGCGGCCCGTGCTTCGTGAAGCCGAGCGACGTGCACCCGCGCGCGATCACGCGCCCGTTGCCGCCGAGCAACTCCTGGCGCGCCGCCTCGACCCCGAGCACCTCCTCGACGCGATCGAAGTACCCGCCCATGCGTTCCGGCGCGAGCTCGGCGAGCCCGAGCTCGTCGGCCCACTTCGCGAGCACGCGCTCCGGCGTGCGAAAGCACGTGCCCGAGTTCACCGTCGTCGAGCCGCCCACCGTCTGGCCCAGCGGGATCGGGATCGGCACGTTGCCGACGGAGAACGTCGAGCCCCCGCGCCGGTACAGCTTCTGCTGCATCGCGAACGCGCGCCCGGTGAAGTCGGTGCGGTCGAAGTACTTGCCCTCCTCGACGAACACCACCGCCAGCCCCGCCTCCGCGAGCTCGCGCCCGACGACCGCCCCTCCCGCACCCGTCCCGATCACGACCACGTCGCACTCGACGGCGAGGTCCCCGTCGAGCCGCGCGTGCACGCGGTCGCGCAGGTACGCCGGCTTCTGCTCCCCGCGCGGCCGCGCGGACTCGTACACGCACCCGAGCCGCTCGTACAGCGCCGGGCTATCCAGGTGCGCCATCTTCAGCGGCGTCACCAGCGCCCGCAGCGCCAGCCTCCGCACCGCGTTCCCCTTCCACCCCTCGAGCAGCTCCAGCCGCCGCTCCGTCGACAGGCGCGCGAACGGCCGCCGCTGCCGCACCCACGACTGCGCATCCAGCCCGCGCAGCAACCCCGCCAGCCCCGTCTGCACCGGCGACGGCAGCGTCGTCGCGAACGCCTCCACCTTCTGCGCCGCCTCCTCTCCCGCCGCCGGCAGATACCTCCCCGCCGGCAACACCGCCTCCGCGACGGCCACCAACGTCCTGTGCTGATGCGGTGTCAGGGGCACCCACCGACCTTACCAAAGGTCCGACCAATTGGACGAGCGTTCATCGCACCGTTCCGTCGTGGTCTGTCGCTCGTTCTCGCTCCGTTCTGCGATGCGCTCCGGCGCCCGACGCGGGTCTCCTGATGGAGAGTCACCGAGCTGCCTCGTGCTCGACGTGCCGTCCGACGATCGCAACGAGGTCGATGCACCCCTGACGGAGAGCTCTCGAGGTGGCTCGTGCTCGGCGCGGGCCTCCCGACGGAGAGCGCGGGCGCTCGCAGAGCTCCGGACGTGGGTCGTGACCGCGTGCGGTGGGATGTCTCGCGGGCGACCGGCGCGGGCCTCCCGACGGAGAGCGCGAGCGTTCGCAGAAGGCTCCGGACGGCGCGGATGAGCTTGGGCGTTGTGCTGTCTTGCGCGCGTGGGTGCTCGTGCGTGATGCGTAGTGCACGTGCGGGCGGTGGGGAGAGCTTGGCGGCTTTGGGTTTGGGTGGTGATCGATTGTGTGGGCTGGATATAGGCGTGCTCTCCGACGGTGCGCGCGAGCGCGTGCGTCGTGCGATGGTGATTGTTGGTATTGTATTCCGTTCAAGACAATTGAATACAAGAAATGACCACGTTTTCGAGTTGTCCCTGGTAGAGTGCAATTCGTGATGAAGCATGGCGGATGGCGAGAAGGGGCAGGGCGGCCGCGCAAGAGCTGGCGCTCGTGCCGTGAGGTCGAGCGGCCGATGTTCCGTGGGTGGCGGCCGTTCCATGTGACGCTGCGCGTGCACGTGGAGGCGGTGGGGCGGTTGCGGCAGCGCGAGAACTACCACGCGATCCGGAAGGCAATGCACACGGCGTTCGCGCGCAAGGACTTCCGGATCAACCAGATCTCGCTCGAGGTCGATCACATCCATTTGCTCGTCGAGGCCGCCGACGGAGATGCGCTGAAGCGCGGGATCCACGGCTTCCTGGTGGCCGCGGCGCGGCGCCTGAACGTGGAGAGCGGCCCGGCCACCGGTCGTCGGGCGCGGCTCGTGCGCGACGCGAGCGGCAAGCAGCGCGTGATCGCGGCGGAGCGGCGCGGGCGGCGCGGCGCCGTGTTCCTCGGCCGCTACCACGTCGTGGCGATCACCTCACCGTGGCAGGCGCGCAACGTACTGCGCTACGTGCTCAACAACTATCGCCACCACGACGACGTCGAGAGCACTCCCGGTCACGGCCCGTGGATCGTCGATTATTATTCCAGCGGACCGACCTTCCGCGGCTGGGCCGAATACCAGCACTCCTCTCGCCCATTCCCGATCTTCCCATCCTACCAACCGCTTCCCACGCGACCGGCCCGCACCTGGCTCCTCGCCGAGGGCTGGCGTCGCGGCGGCCCGATCAGCCTCCACGACGTCCCCGGCCACCCGCGCGGGTAGCCAAACCAGAATCAAGATCTCACTCCGCGCCGACGCGCGAACGCACAGGGCTACAGGCCGAGGCCGGAGAAGGTGCCGTCGAGGAGGCCGTAGGTGAAGGAGAGCTGGGCGCCGATGAAGAACTGGCCGCCGTCCTGGGCGACGGTGGCGGCGACGCGGATGCCGGAGGCCTGGTTGAGGAGGTAGGTGAAGCCGAGCTGGCCGGAGATGCGGAGGGCCGTCTCGGGGTCCGGGTCGTTGAGCGGGTTGTCGTTCGAGGCGAGGACGGTCGCCGAGACGTCGAGGATGCCGAAGGGGTCGCCGTGATCGCCGTAGCTGAAGCGGCGCATGCGGCCGGTGAAGCCGACGGCGTAGGGGGAGGGCTGGGTCTCGGGGGCGAACAGGCGCAGGCGGGCGAACGCGTTGCCCGAGAGCTCGACGAGGTCGTCGGCGATCTGCTTGCCGTAGCCGGCGGACATGAGGAGCTGCTCGACGCGGCCGCTCTGGCCGGAGGCGTCGTCCTCGGGGCGGCGCAGGAAGCCCTCGCCGATCGCGAGCTGGAAGTCGGCGCCGCTCGGGCGCAGGAACAGCTGGCTGTCGCGCAGCACGTTGAGGATCTCGAACGACAGGCCGGCGTCGGGCTCGCCGAGCAGGATGCCGGCCTCGCGCAGGATCGCGACGGTCGCGACGAGCGAGCGCCACGCCGAGCGCTCGCCGCGCAGCGCCCACCACGTGAGCTGCAGGCGCCGCGCGGTCGCCGCATCGATCGGCTTGCCGAGGGCGCGCGCCTTGTCGAGGGTGCGCGACAGCCGCCGCACGCGGATGCCGCCGCCGACGTCGAGCAGGCGGCCGTAGCCGCCGCCGAGCGCGATCTGCACGTCGGCGGTCAGGCGCGTGTCCTTGACGTCGTTGTTCGGATTCATCGGGGCGATGTCGGCGATGTAGTTCACCTGGAACCCGGCGACGCCGCGCATGACGCCGTACAGCTGCCCGGAGTAGAAGCGCGCTTCGCCGCCGCCGCTCGCGTTGATCTGCACGCCGCGCGTCTGCGCGCGGTCCTCGGGGTTGATGAACCCGCTCGTCAGGTGCGCGCGCGCGTTCCATCCCCACGCCATGCTCTGGCGCTCGACGCGCTTGTCGTACGCCGCCGCGATGTCCGCGTCGAACGACGACCGCTTGCGCACGGTGTCGTACGCGAGGCTCGACGTGCCGGCGGCGAACGTCAGGCGGTCGTACGCCGCGATCGTGTCATCGGACAGCATCGGCAGCGCCGGCAGCTCCGACGCCTTGTCGCCGAACAGCGTGCCTCCACCACCACCGTTCCCGCCGCTTCCACCGTTGCCCTTGCCGGGCCCACCGACGTCGTCGCCGCCGTCACCGCCGTCGCCGGTGCTACCCGTGCCGCCGCCACCGGAACCCGACCCACCGGAACCCGACCCACCGGAACCCGACCCACCGGAACCCGACCCACCGGAACCCGACCCACCGGAACCCGACCCACCGGAACCCGACCCACCGGAACCCGACCCACCGGTGCCGCCGGTGCCCGAGCCACCGGTGCCGCCGGTGCCCGAGCCACCGCTGCCCGAGCCACCGGTACCACCGGTGCCACCCGTACCGGCCTTCGGATCGAACTTCGCCCCGAGTCGGGTCAGCGACTTCTTCGCCAGCTCGCGCTGCGCCTGATCGCGCCCGCTGTCGTTCGCGATCCGCTGCAGGGCCGGCACCGCCGACGTGTCCCCCAGGCTGCCGAGCCCCTCGATCGCGATCTCGCCGACGATGTCGAACTGCTCGGCCTCCGCGATCTTGATCAGCACCGGGACGGCGCGCTTGTCCTTGCTCGCGGCGAGCTTCCGCGCGGCGTCGCGCCGCTTCTCCTTCCACAGCGACCTGTCCATCCCCGCGGGCTGCGTCTCGACGAGCTTGATCAGGTCGGCCACCTCGGCCGACGGCTGCGCAGACGCTCCGCGCGCGGTCGCCAGCGCGACCGCCACGACCACAACTGCCGGGCGCATCAGCGCTCTCCGAAGTATTCGAGGCAGTGCGGAGGATTGCCGACGCGGAGCTCGTCGCACGTCGACGCGGCGATGCACGCGATCACGGCGCGCTGGCGATCCGCCGTGGCGCCCTCGATCGCGTTCATGCACTTGCCCCAGGTGAACCGGTTGTTGTTCTCGGACGACAGCGGGATCGCGCCGCAGTCGACGAGGCGCCAGCACGCGCCCTCGGGCGTGCGGTCCGCGTCGGGGCAGTCGGTCAGCTCGCCGCCGAAGGCGCACAACCCGCGCGCACCTTCGACGGTGTCATCGCCGGCGCCGCACCCCGGCAGCGCCAGCACGAGAGCGAGCGCAAGGCTCGCGATCCATCCCTTCATCGGGAAGGATCTTACCATCGCGCGGGATCAGTCCGCCGCCGCGGACTTCTTCTTGCGCACGAGGCGGTCGACGGGCACGTCGGGGATGCTCGCGGCGACGAGCTCCGCCACGTCGAGCACCTGGATCTTCTCCTCGACGTTGCGCTGCTTCATGCCGTCGGTGAGCATGATGTTGCAGAACGGGCACGCCACGGCGACCGCGCCGACCTGCGCCTCGATGACCTCGTCGGTGCGGTTGAAGTTCACGCGCTCGCCCTCGTGCTCCTCCATGAACATGCGCCCGCCGCCGGCGCCGCAGCAGAAGCCGTGGCGCTTGCTGCGCACCATCTCCTTGTAGCCCTGCTCGTTCGTGCCGAGCACCTTCTTCACGATGTTCCGCGGCGCGTCGAACTCGCGGTTCCACCGGCCGAGGTAGCAGCTGTCGTGATACGTGATCGTGTCGACGGGCGAGCGGCCCACGTTCAGCTTGCCCTCCTGGAACAGGTGGTCGATCAGCTGCGTGTGGTGGACGACCTCGAACTCGCCGCCGAACTGCGGGTAGTCGTGCCGCAGCGTGTGCAGGCAGTGCGGGCACGACGTGATGACCTTCTTCGCGCTCACGCTCTTCAGCGTCTCGACGTTCTGCTCGGCGAGCGCCTGGAACAACATCTCGTTGCCCGCGCGGCGCGCCGGGTCGCCCGTGCACGCCTCCTGGTGACCGAGCACGGCGTAGTCGACGCCCGCCGTGTCGAGCAGCTTCACCATCGCGCGCGTCTGCTTGATGATGCGGCTGTCGAACGCCCCCGCGCAGCCGACCCACAGGATGTACTCCGGGTCGGGGTTCTCCTCGATCGTCGGGACCGTCAGGTCCTTCGCCCAGTCCATGCGCTGGTCGTTCGCGATGCCCCACGGGTTCGACTGCCGCTCGAGGTTGCGGAACGTGCGCTGCAGCTCGCCCGGCGTCTTCTCCTGCTCGAGCACGAGGTTCTGGCGCATCTGGATGATCTTGACCGGGTGCTCGATGAACACCGGGCACACCTCCTGGCACGCGCCGCACGTCGTGCACGCCCACAGCGTGTCCTCCTGGACGCGCCCGCCGGTCAGCTTCGGCATGTTGTCGCGCTCGGCGCGCGTCGCCGCGAGCTCGGCGCGCAGGTTCATCAGGTCGGGATGCGGGTGCGCGTCGTCGAACCCGTGCGTCGACGAGTACTCCGCGAGCTGCACCTCCTGCGCCTCGAGCTCGGTGAGCTTGTCGCCGAGCGCGACGCGATCGAGCATCTCGTACCGGATGTCGTGGATGAGCTGCATCGGCGACAGGTTCTTGCCGGTGTTGTACGCGGGGCAGTAGTTCGTGCAGCGCGCGCACTCCGTGCACGCGTACGTGTCCATCAGGCTCTTCCAGCTCAGCTGGTCGTAGCGCCCGACGCCCCACTGGTTCTCGTCCTCGAGGTCGAGCTTGGGCAGGTCGAGCCGGCGCTCGGAGCGGTTGCGCAGGAAGATGTTCGGCAGCGCCCCGAGCAGGTGGATGTGCTTCGAGTAGGGCAGGTAGTTGAGGAACGTGAGGAGGATGAGGACGTGCAGCCAGTAGCCGATCACCATCCCGCGCTCGGCCGCGCTCTCGGACAGCGGCGCGAGCGCCTGGCCGAGCAGGCTCGACACCGGCAGGTACTTCGGCGCGGTCGCGCCGGCGGTGACCTCCGCGGCGATCTCGTACCCGTGGAACAGGAAGTGCGTGATCATCAGCGAGCCGATGCCGCCGAGGATGAGCGCGGCGTCGAGGTTCCACGGGATCAGCGCCGGCTTCACGATCGTGCGCCGCACGATCGCCCACAGCACCATCGCGAGCACGACGAGGTTCATCACGTCGATCAGGAAGTACAGCGGCTGGTAGAGGAGGCTCGGCAGCAGGCGCAGCGAGACGCCCGGCAGCACGCCCGACACGATGATGTCGACCGTGGCGATCGTGATGATCAAGAAGCCCCAGAAGATGAACAGGTGGTGCTTGCTCGAGCGGTGCTGGGGGCCCTCCTCGGCGACCTTCTTCTGCCCGAAGAAGTAGATCCCGACGTCCGCGATGCGCTGCGGAAGCTGGTCGAGGCGCGGGCGAGGCTCGGCGGCCCCGGAGAACAGGGCGCGGCCGAACAACCAGCTCGTCCGCACGAAGAACGCGAGGCTGGCGGCGAGCAGGAGGATGAAGAGGACCTGGGTCACGACGCCGTTGGGATACCACGAACCGATGACGAAATGTCATGGCGGCGCGCGAGCTTGCGAGGTGATCGCTCATCCGGTGCGGGAGCACGCGCGAGGTGCGTCGCGATCCCTGCATCGCGCGCGTCAGCGCACGGACCCACTCGCGACGACACTCATCCCCAACCGGGCCCCAACGAGGCGAGCGGCGGGGAGCGAGGGCGAGGTGTTGTCTCCACCCGTCCGGCGCGGCATGGTTGTGAGACGCGGTCGTATGGTGGCGGTCCCCTCGAACGTCCTCGTCGTCAGTGACCTTCACTTCGGGGAAGAGCTCCTGCCCGGAGCCTCGGTGGAGCGCAAGCGCGCCATCGAGCTCGGCGCGACGGCGTTCCGCGAGTTCCTGCGCCACCACGCGGTGCGCCGGCGCAACGGGCGCCCGTGGCGGCTCGTGATCGCCGGCGACCTGTTCGACTTCATGTCGGTGATGATCCCGGCGACGCGCGAGCGCCCGGCGAAGACGGCCGACGAGCGGCGCTTCGGCCTCGGGCGCAGCGCCAAGGCCGGCGTCGAGCGCATGCGCCTGATCTGCGAGGCGCAGCGGCCGCTGCTCGCCGACCTCGGCCGGTTCGCCGCCGCCGGGCACGCGGTCGACATCATCGTCGGCAACCACGACGTCGAGCTGCTCGCGCCCGAGGTCGCCGCCGAGCTGCTGGCCCAGATCGGCGCGACCGGCGCCGACGCGCGCGCGCTCGAACGCATCCGCGTCGTGTCGTGGTTCGTCTACATCCCCGGCGTCGCCTGGATCGAGCACGGCCACGTCTACGACGAGGGCTGCTCGTTCGAGTTCAACCTCGCGCCGATGGATCCCAAGGACGGCAACCTGATCTTCAACGCCGACTACGCGGCGGTGCGCTACCTCGGCAGCGCGGTCCCGGAGATCGATCCGCACGGCGTCGAGTCGTGGAGCTTCTGGGGCTACATGCAGTACATGATGAGCCAGGGCTTCCGCGCGGGCAGCCGCATCTGGGTCGGCTACGCGCGCTTCGTCGGTGCGCTGTTCGGCGCGCGCCGGCTGCACAAGAGCTTCAAGCGGCGCGACCGGCGGCGGCGCGAGCACCGCGCGAAGCTCGCCGAGGTCGCCGAGGCCGGCGGCATCTCGCTCGAGTCCGCGCAGGCGATCGATCGCCTCGCGCGCGCGCCGCTCACCGGCTCGAGCCGGCGCGTCGCGCGCCTGCTCATGCTCGATCGCTTCGGCCTCATGCTCGGCGTCGTCGTCGCGATCCTCCTCCTCCTGATCCTCCTGCCGCTCGGCTGGGCGGTCGTCGGCACGCTCGCGACGATCGCGCTCGCGATGGGCATCTCGCGCTGGCTCGGCACGCACCTCGTGACGTCGCAGCTGCCGATGCGCGCGATCCCGCAGCGCATCCGCAGGATCGTCGACGTGCCCGTCGTCGTGTTCGGCCACACGCACGATCCGCGGTGGCAGCCGCTGCGCTCGGGCGGCCTCTACCTGAACGCGGGCACGTGGCTCCCGGCGACCAAGCCGGGCCTGCGCCGCAGCTTCACGCACGTGCTGATCGAGCCGCCCGTCGCCGGCGCGCCGGCGCCCAAGCCCAAGGTCGAGCTCCGGCAGTGGCGCGAGGGCACGACGCAGCCGTTCGACGCGCACGCCGACCTCGGCGCCGGCGTGACGACGCTGCCCGACATGCGCCTCGATCCCGTCGAGACCGAGGTCCCCGATCCCGCCGACGGGCGCGAGCTCGGCTCCGCCTGATCACAGGTCGACGTTCGCGAAGCGCGCGCGCAGGTCGTCGGCCGCGTCCTCGGCGTCGTCGCCGTAGAGCATGAGGCTGAGCGTGGCGGGCAGGTGCGGCGCGCGCGAGAGGGCGCGGGCACCCAGCGGGCCCATCTTGCAGCGCACGCCGAGGCGCTCGAGCGACGGCAGGTCCGCGGCCGCGAGCGTCGCGGCGATCTCGAGGCCGGCGGCGTCCTCGCCGACGTCGAGCCACAGCTCGCGCAGGGCGCGCACCGCCGGGTGGGCGAGCAGCGCGGCGAGCGCGGCGGGGTCGACCTCGGCGACGTCGAGCGACAGCTTGTGCAGCGGGCGCGCGATCGCGGCGAGCCGGCGCACCGGGAAGTTCGACTCGAAGTGCAGCTCGACGAGCGCCGGGAACGCGGTCGCGAGCGACGGCAGCACGTCGTCGAGGTCGGTCTCCCAGCCGCCGATCGCGAGCGTCTCGAGGCCGGCGAGCGCGGGCGCGCCGGCGAGCGCCTGGATCCCGCTCGGGCCGATCGCGGTGCCCTGGAGCTTGAGCACGCGCAGCCGGTCGAGCGGGCGGCGCGCGATCGCCGCGGCGGCGCGGTCGTCGATGCCGTTGTAGCTGAGCTCGAAGTCGACGAGGCCGTGCAGCGCGTCGGTCTCGAACAGCTCCTCGACGTGATCGCTCGTGAGGCGGCACGCGCCGAGGTCGAGCTCGTCGAGGCGCGGCCAGCGCAGCCCCGCGAGCCCGCCCTCGAGCAAGACGTTCGCCATCAGCGCGAAGCGCTGCAGCTGCGCGGCGTGGGGCAGGGCGAAGATCGCCTCGACGTCGGCGCGCGCCAGGTCCATCTCCATGAGGTCGAGCGCGACCAGGCTCGTCGCGCGCTCGACGATCGGCGGCACGGCGGAGCCGACGCGGCCCTCCTCGCGGCGCGCCTCGAGGCGGAGGCGCTCGAGCTGCGGGAGCAGCGGCCACGCGGCGAGCGCGTCGAGCCGCTCGCGCGTCGCGTTCGCCTGCTTCGCCTCGCGCACGAACATGTACTCGACGCCGGTCGCCGACGCGATGTCGAGCTCGGAGGTGTCGAGCCCGACGCAGAAGCCGCGCTCGAAGTCGTGCCACAGCCGCGCCTCGGGGAAGCGCGCGGCGCGCAGCTCGCCGAGCCGGTTCCACAGCGCGCGCGCGTCGGCGTCGTAGGGGCGGCGCTCGCGCTCCCGGCGGGCGATCTCGCACGACACGACGATGATCTCGCCCCACGGGTCGTTGCGCAGGAGCAGCGCGTCCGCGTAGACGAGGCGCGGCGCATCGTCGTCGGGCGCATCGCGGATCGCCTCGAGGAGGGCGGCTTCGTCCATCGACCCGCAAAGCTTGGATCAGGAGCGCTCCGGGCGCAGGTCGTACTTGTCGAGGACGCGCGGCAGGTCCAGGCGACCGAGCGTGCGAGGCGCGGGGGAGTTTCTCGCAGCAGGCGCTCGAGGCCCGGGAGCGGGGCCGAGCGCGCGTCTAGCCGACGAGCTTGCGCAGCTCGGCGAGGAGCTGGAGCGCCTCGAGCGGCGTGGTGCGGTCGAGGTCGATCGCGGCGAGGCGTGCGGAGACGGCGTCGGGGACGGGCGGCCCGGAGGAAACGTCCCGCGAGGCGATCGAGAGCGAGAGCTGGGCGGAGCTGCCGAGCTGCGAGCCGGACTCGAGCTGCGACATGATCGTGCGCGCGCGGGCGATGACCGTCTTCGGCAGGCCGGCGAGGCGCGCGACGTCGATGCCGTAGCTGCGGTTCGCGCCGCCGGGGACGACCCGGCGCAGGAACACGATCTCGCCCTTGTGCTCGCGCACGGCGACGGAGACGTTGCGGACGCGCGGGCGGTTGTCGGCGAGCGCGACGAGCTCGTGGTAGTGCGTGGCGAACAGCGTGCGCGCGCCGATCGCGTCGTGCAGGTGCTCGGTCACCGCCCACGCGATCGAGACGCCGTCGAACGTCGACGTGCCGCGGCCGACCTCGTCGAGCACGATCAGCGAGCGGCGCGTCGCCTTCGCGAGGATCGAGGCGGTCTCGCGCATCTCGACCATGAACGTCGAGTCGCCGCGCGACAGGTTGTCCGCGGCACCGACGCGCGTGAACACGCGGTCGCACACGCCGATCGCCGCCGAGCGCGCCGGCACGAAGCTGCCGACCTGCGCGAGCAGCGCGATCTGCGCGACCTGGCGCATGTACGTCGACTTGCCGGCCATGTTCGGGCCGGTGATCAGCACCAGCTGCTCGGCGGCCGGATCGAGCTTGCAGTCGTTCGGGACGAACGTGCCGATCGGCAGCATCGCCTCGACGACCGGGTGGCGGCCGTCGACGATGTCGAGCGCCATCCCGTCGTCGACCGCCGGGCGGCAGTACCCGCGCCGCGCCGCGACCTGCGCGAGCGACGCGCACGCATCGACCGCCGCGAGCGCCGCGCCCGCCGCCGACACCTCGCGCGCCGCGCCCGCCACCGCCGCGACTTCCGCGCGGAACAGCTCGGCCTCGCGCGCCGCGAGCGTCTCCTCGGCCGACAGCACGCGCCGCTCGAGCTCCGCGAGCTCCGCCGTCACGTAGCGCTCGCCGGTCGCGACCGTCTGCTTGCGCACGTAGTGCGACGGCACCTTCGCGAGGTGCGTCTTCGTGACCTCGATGTAGTACCCGAAGACGCGGTTGTAGCGGACCTTCAGGCTCGGGATGCCCGAGCCCTTCTGCTCGCGCTCCTCGATCGCGAGGATCTCGTCCTTGCCGCCGTCGGCGAGGCGCCGGCACTCGTCTACCGTCGCGTCGTGCCCCGGCCGGATCACGTTGCCGTCCTTGAGGAGGCCGGGCGGCTCGTCGACGATCGCCGCCGCCAGCCGCTTCGCGAGGGCGGGCAGGGTGGGGACCGCGCACGGCTTGAGATCGAGCGCCGCCGGCAGCGGCGCCGCGCCCGACATCGCGTCGAGCCCCGAGCGCACGAGCTCCATCAGCTCGGGCAGCCGCTCGAGCGCGTCGCGCAGGCGCCCCAGATCGCGCGGCAGCGCGACGCCGAGCGTGGCCTTGCCGGCGAGCCGCTCGAGGTCGGCGATCTTGCCGAGCGCGCCGCGGATCGCGTCGCACAGCGCCGGCCGCGCGACGAGCCACGCGACCGCGTCCTGCCGCCGCCGGATCGCCGCGACGTCGACGAGCGGGTACAGCAGCCACTTGCGCAGGAGGCGCCCTCCCGGCGCCGTCACCGTCTCGTCGATGACGTCGAGCAGCGAGCCCTGCTTGTGGCGCCCGATCAGCGTCTCGACGAGCTCGAGGTTCGCGATCGCCGCCTCGTCGAGCACGACGCTGTCGCCCGGCGCGTACAGCTGCAGCCGCGTGACCGGCACCGTGCCCGCCGGCTGCGTCGCCCGCGCGTACGCGAGCACCGCCGCCGCCGCGCGCAGCGCCACCGGCGGCGCATCGCCCTCGACCAGCGCGCCGAGCTCGCCGCGCGCACCCTTCACGTCCGGCACCGCCGCCGCATTCCAGGGCACCTTCGCGCCGCCGAGCCGGAACGCCTGCCGCAGCGCCGCGAGCCGCGCGCCGTCCGCGAGCTGCTCCGGCGCGCACAGGATCTCGCGCGGCGCCACGCGCACGAGCTCGTCGGCGACCGTCGCCAGCGGTAGCTCCGTCGCGCGCAGCTCGCCCGTCGTCGCGTCCAGGCACGCGAGGCCGCACGTCCACGTCACCTCCGGGGCCACCGTCGTGACGGCCTCGGCCGCGATCACCTGCTGCGCCTTCTTCGCGCGCGCCGTCCCGGGCGTCGTCGCGGTGAGCGCCGGATCGACCCGCTTCTCCGGAACGAGCGCCACCACGTAGCGCGGCAGCTTCGGATCGAGCACCTCGTCGTCGAGCGTGATCCCCGGCGTGACGATGCGGACCACCTCGCGCTTGACCAGCCCCTTGGCGACCTTCGGGTCCTCGACCTGCTCGACGAGCACGACCTTGTGCCCGAGCTCGGTCAGCTTCGCGATGTACCCGCGCGCCGCGTGGTGCGGCACCCCGCACATCGGCACCGCGTCGTCCTTGCCCTTGTCGCGCGACGTGAGCGTCAGGTCGAGCAGCCGCGCCCCGACGACGGCGTCCTCGAAGAACATCTCGTAGAAGTCGCCGAGCCGGAAGAACACGATCGCATCGGGATGCGTGTCCTTGACCTCCAGGTACTGGCGCATCAAGGGCGTCTCTGCGGGGGCGCGCGCGACCATGACGACTGCTCCAGCTAGCACGCAGGTACGACAGCGCCGGGTACGACACGCGTGCACACGCCTTGTGGGTCACCGCCCCCAGCGACTTTCGGTAGGGGGCAGGCGACCATGCGGATCTCGGAGCCAACTCTCGAGAATCCAAGGGCTCCGGCTTGGCGCGAGCCTTGTACTGCGTGGCTCCACGGTTTCGCGAGGAGGATCCTGTGAAGCACGGCATGAAGAGCATCGCGATCGCCCTGGCCGCCCTGATGGGCGGCACGGCGGGCGTCGGCTGCAGTGGCGACGAGAATCCCGGTCCACTGAGCAACGTGGATGCCCTGATCATCCTGCAGCGCGCCAAGCGCAACGAGACCGGTGACGTCTTCGAGTACACGTCGTACCTCCCGGGCGCGCGCCTCGTGAAGCTGTCGCCGCCGTCGGCGGACGGCACGCTGACGCCGATCTGCTGCGACCAGGGCGGTCCCGACTTCCGCAACATCGACATCAGCAGCTACGACATCTCGTTCGACGCGAAGCAGATCGTGTTCTCCGGGAAGCTGGCGGAGATGGGCCACTACGGCCTGTTCCTCCTCAACCTCGAGACGAACGCCATCGACGAGCTGCCCACGGATCCGGGCCGCGACTACATCTCGCCGATCTTCGTGCCCGGCGACTTCATCTTCTTCATGACGAACGCCGTCGTCGAGGTCGGCGGCTTCCAGCACGAGGACGAGTACGAGCGCCGCACGACCACGCAGGTCGGCCGCATCAAGACCGACGGGTCGATGCACGAGCTCGGGCCCCGTCACCTCTCGCACCGCGTCTACCCGAGCCTGACCTCGGACGGTCGCGTGATCATGACCCAGTGGAACCACCTCGGCGGCGACAACGCGGCCGAGCTCATGTACATGGACCCGGACATGATGAACCTTCGCGAGGCGTTCGGCCGCGAAGGTACCGGCGCCGCGAACTCGACGATCAAGCCGATCGAGATCAGCCCGGGCCGCTTCGTCGCGATCGCGACGGCGCGCGACCGCACGGTCCAGGCCGGCTCGCTCATCGACATTCGCCTCGGCACCGTCGTCGAGAAGGACGGCGTGGTCAGCGCGTACGAGCGCCAGGCCGAGGCGCGCGCGACGTACCAGCGCCTGTCGCCGGACGTGCCCGTCACGAACAACCCGTCGGCGGACACCGTCGGCCGCTTCTACGACGCGTACCCGCTGAACGCGAAGGACAAGCCGGACCTGCTCGTGTCGTGGGCGAACGGCCCCGTCGAGAGCCAGATCCTCGAGGCCGCCAACCTGTCGGCGAACTTCGGCATCTACCTCTACGACAGCGAGCGCCAGACGCGCCTGCCGATCCTCGACGATCCGATGATGTGGGACATCTTCCCGCGCCCGCTGCGCACGCGCACGGCGCCGCCGTTCATCGGCTCGGCGATCGACCCGTCGCTCGGGCTGGCCGCCGAGATCGGCTCGCTCAACGTCTACGACTCGACGATGAAGGACTTCGCGCCCGGCTCGATCTACGGCGTGCGCATCGTCGAGGGCTACTCCTCCGAGGAGGGCTTCGGCGAGACGTTCGGCGTGACGATGTTCGAGGGCCAGTCGGTCATGGGCATCGCCCCGGTGCTCGCCGACGGCTCGTGGCGCGCGCGCGTCCCCGGCAACGTCCCGCTCCACCTCCAGGCCATCGACAAGTTCGGCATGAACCTCATGTCCGAGCCCGTGTGGTTCTCGGCGCGCGTGGGCGAGGCCCGCATGTGCGGCGGCTGCCACGAGGACCGCACGAAGGCGGTCGTCGTCGACCCCGGCCAGATCGCCGCGTTCTCGCGCCCGCCCGTCAACGCCCGCGCCGACAAGGCGCGCAGCGACCGCAACTCCGACATCTTCACGCGCGACGAGCTCGCCGGCGTCCCGTGGGACCGCGCGATCCAGCCCGTCTTCAACGCCAAGTGCGTCTCGTGCCACGGCCAGGACAACACCGCCGGCATCGCGCCCTACACGATCACCGACCCCGTCACCGGCGAGAGCATCACGCTCGCGTTCAACCTGTGCGGCCGCGACGTCGTCGCCGGCAAGTGCGACGGCTCGATCCCGAACGCGAACATCGGCGGTCAGGACCTCGGCAACGAGCTCACGTACTCGTACCTGAGCGTGATGGGCCTCGACCGCGAGGCGGTCGCGACCGGCGGGCTCGTGATGGGCGGCAACTACCGCACGTATGCGAACCCGGAGAACTCGCGCGACTCGTTCATGATCCGCCTGCTCAACCCGGTGCAGCAGTGGCCGACGCAGAACCCGAACATCCGCGCGTTCACGACGGCGCCGCACATGCAGGGCAAGGGTGTCGACCTCACGCCCGACGAGTTCAACGCGCTCGTCACCTCGATCGACCTCGGCGGCCAGTACTACTCGCGCGAGAACAACCCGAGCCTCGAGCAGGACGACAACTGACCTCCACCGCGGAACCCGGACCCGAGGAGAACACTCCATGAAGAACCTCAGTCTCAAGCTCGCCGCGGTCGCCTTCGTCGCCCTCGGTGCCACCAGCGCGGTCGCCGGCGTCGGCGGCAGTGCGGACAAGATCCACGCCGCCATCAACTCGCGCTCCGTCGACGCGATCGTCGCCGAGATCGAGCGCGCTGAGAACCTCGCGTGCACCGAGTGCGTCGACCTCGTCGCCACGCTGACCGCGCACGACCGCGTCGAGGTCCGCGAGGTCGCCGCGTGGTGGTTCGCGAAGCGCCGGTCGCTGCACAAGGCGATGGCGGATCAGTTCCTGGTCGTCCTCGCGTCGGGCGACACGATCGCCGTGCGCAACGCCGCCGACTTCCTGGGCCGCTCGAGCACGTTCCGCGCGCTCCCGGCGCTGCGGGCCGCGGCGAAGCGCGAGCTCGGTCCCGAGGCGCGGCTCGCGATGGTGCGCGCCGTGAAGCACATGCACCTCCGCGGCGGCAACGAGGTGCTGACGGCGGTGATGACGGACAAGGACGCGCGCGTCCGCGCCGCCGCCGCGAACGCGTGGCGCGAGATCCGCAAGCAGGAGAACGCGGCGCCCGTCGTCGCGCTCCTGGGCGACGCGAGCCCGCTCGTGCGCGCCGAGGCCGCGACCACGATCGGCGGCCTCCGCGATCGCGCCGGCGTCGCCGGCCTCGAGGCGCTCGTCGTCAACGACCCCGACGCGACGGTGCGCCGCAACGCCGCGTGGGCGCTCGGCGAGATCGGCGCCGCGTCGTCGTCGGTCGCGCTCGGCAAGGCGAGCGGCGACGCGAGCGGCCTCGTGCGGATGACGGCGAAGGTCTCGCTCGGCAAGCTCCACTGACACCCGCACCGACATCTGTCTGTGATCCGAGCCGCGCCCTGAATGCGCGGCTCGTCGGCGTTTGGCAACCAGCCACGGAGTTACCATGGGGCTCATGAAGCGCGGGGTGTTCCTCCTCGTGTGCGTCTTCGTCGTCGGCGCCGCAGTTATTGGTTGCAGCGATCCGCCGCGCGGCAAGACGTTCTACGAGCGCGAGATCGAGCCGATCCTGATGAAGAAGTGCGCGTTCGGCACCTCGGGTTGCCACGCGCCCAGCGACGACGATCCGTTCGGCCACATCCCCGGCAACCTCGACGTCTCGTCGTTCGACGCGATCCAGAAGCGGCGCGACGCGCTCCAGCCGTTCGGCGCGTACCCGTTCCCGCTGTTCCTGATCAAGGCCGTCGGCCCCGGCGAGCTGAAGATGCAGTACGGCGACATCTTCGTCGGCATCGACGTCCAGCACGGCGGCGGCAGCATCATCGGCCTCGGCTCCGAGGCGTTCTTCACGCTGCAGAACTGGCTCGACAACGGCGCGACCGAGAGCGGCGTGCGCCCGGCGACCCCGCTCGTGAAGGGCACTGGCGACTGCTCGACGTTCATCCCGCAGAGCTTCGTGATGAGCGACTTCGTCAACGCGACGACGCAGGCGTCGTTCGACCGCTTCAAGGACAAGGTGCAGCCGATCTTCACGCGCCACGGCTGCGGCGCCGGCAGCTGTCACGGCGCGCAGCAGTCGGACTTCTACATCACGTGCGGCGACGACAACGACGACACGCAGAAGGCGTTCAACTTCGCGCAGGCGTGGGCGTTCGTGAACACGCCCGTCGACGACTCGCAGCTCCTCCGCGTCCCGCTCGCCGCCGGCGTCGGCGGGCGCGGCCACAGCGGCGGCGATCAGTTCCCCGGCCTCAAGGACCCCGAGTTCCAGGAGCTGCGCGCGTGGGCCGCCGAGGTCGGCAAGCGCGACTTCATCCAGGGCAACGCCGCCAAGGCGTACTTCTTCGACGTCGTGCAGCCGACGCTGTTGCGGCGCGGCTGCGCGTTCGCCGCGTGCCACAGCCCGCAGGCGCCGAACGACTTCAAGCTGCGCAGCGGCTCGCCCGGCTTCTTCTCGGCGGTCGCACTGCAGAAGAACTACGACATGTTGAAGAACGAGTTCGTCGCGATCGAGTTCCCCGACGCGCGGCGCTCGCGCGCGGTCGCGAAGACGATCAACTCCGACGACGATCGCGTCACCGGTGTGCTCGGCATCGTGCACCGCGGCGGCGCCGTCCTCGAGTCGCCGAACGAGGACCTCCCGGCCGACCCGGCCTCGTGCCCGAACGCCTCGGCGTTCTGCGTCTTCCAGGACTGGGTCACGATGGAGCGCACCGCGCTCGGCGTCGAGGTCACGCCGATGAACGTCAACAGCCCGGCGCGCGTCGTCTACGTCGAGCGCACCCCCGGCACCGCGACCGCCGGCCGCCTCGACTTCGACGAGTTCCACGGCGGCGCCGACCTCCGCGTGTCGACCGGCGCCGTGTACCAGGCGAACCAGACGATCTCGACGATCGACGTCGTCGCCGACACGACCTCGATCCTCGGCGGCTGCCCCGGCCTCGTCGCGGGCACGGCCGACGTGCAGAAGCCGAACGTCGCGAACGACGGCCAGCGCGTCGTGTTCGCGGCGCGCAACTCGGCCGCCGAGCCGCTCGGCGTGTTCATGGTCAACCTCGACGGCTCGAACTGCCAGCGCGTGACGCCGCCCGTCGCCCAGGCGAACGGCCTCGCGGTCCACAACTTCGACCCGGTGTTCGCGCCCGACGGCAAGGCGATCGTGTTCGCGTCGACGCGCGGCATCCCCGGCGTCGGCCCGACGAAGTCGCGCAAGCGCTTCCTCCCGCAGTCGGACCTGTGGCGCGTCCGCGTCGACGGCCTCACCATCGACCAGGGCTCCTACGAGCAGGTCACGTTCCTGTCGAACTCGGAGGTGTCGCCGGCGTTCATGCGCGACGGCCGCATCACGATGACGACGGAGAAGGCGAGCCAGAACTTCTACCAGCTGTCCGGACGCCGCATCAACTACGACCTCACCGACTACCACCCGCTGCTCGCGCAGCGCGCGGACTCGCCGTACGCCGATCCGGACGACCTCGCCGCCGTGCGCCCGTCGGTCGGCTACGCGAGCGCGACCGACATCCGCGAGGCCGCGAACGGCGACTTCCTGGCGATCGTCGGCGACCTGCAGGCCGACGGCAAGCCCGCGCTCGTCGGCGGCGCCGGCGCGCTCGCGCTGTTCAACCGCAGCGTCGGCACGTTCGAGAACGGCCGCGAGGAGAAGGGCTACCTGCGCTCGATGCGCCTCGTCGGCGATCCGAACGCGACCGGCCGCACGGGCGCGACCGCGAGCTACCGCCATCCCTTCTCGATGCCCGACGGGACGATCATGGTCGCGTACGCGGCGAGCGCGGCGACGGGCAACTTCGAGATCCACGCCGTCAACCCGCGCAACCACGCGCTGTCGCGCTCGATGTTCTCGGGCAACAACGGCAAGATCCGCGTCGACGCCGTGCTCGCGTACCGCTACCCGGCGCGCGCGACGTACGCGAACCGCCGCCAGCTCGTGTTCGGTGGCTCCTCCGGCCCCGACCGCGACCTCGCGATCCTGCACATGCCCGACGCGCCGATGACGTTCACGCTGCTCACCGGCAACCTGCGCCGCGGCCGCCCCGTCGACGCGTTCCGCCGGGCGACCCGCATCGCCGTCTACTCCGAGGGCCTGTGCCCGACCTCCGGGGCGTGCTCGGCCACCGCCGGTGGCGTGTTCGAGTCGCGCCTCCTCCTCGGCAGCGCCGCGCTCGAGCGCGACGGCTCGGTGCGCCTGCAGTTACCCGCGAGCCGCGGCTTGGTGTTCGAGCTCCAGGATGCGTCCAACCGGCCGATCGTCACGATGGGCGAGGAGCACCAGATGGGCCCCGGCGAGCGCATCAACATGGGCGTCTCGCAGAAGCTGTTCGACAGCACCTGCGGCGGCTGCCACGGCTCGATCAGCGGCTACGAGGCCGACGTCGTTGTCACGCCCGACGCGCTCACGCAGGCATCGGTGTCGACCGCCACCCTGTCGACGATCACCAGCAAGCCGACGAAGTAGCTACTTCTTCGGCGCCGTGCCGCCGCCGCCCTGGGCGCGGATCACGGCGTCGACCGCGGACGTGCCGCCGGACTTCACGTCGGGCGTGTCCTTGCCGTCGACGTCGATCACGGCCTTGATGATCGTCGACGTCTCGGCCTTCTTGGGCGCCATCTTCTCGCGCAGCGCGAGGACGTCCTTCTGAGCCTTGGGGTCGGCGATCACGATGCCGAGCGAGTCGTACGTGCGCAGCTTCTCGGCCGTCGCGCGGACCTCGAACTCGTCGGTGCGCCACGTGATCGTCGCGCCCTCGCTGTCGCCCGGGCCGTACTTCTCCTGCATCTTCTTCGCGAACGTCTCGAAGTTCTTCGCCTCGGCAGGGAGGATCGAGACGTCGAGCTGGATGAACATCTTCCAGAGCTTGCCCTCGTAGAAGAAGAAGAAGCGGCGCTGGTTCTTGCCGTCCTTGTTCTCCCAGCGCTCGATCATCGACTCGTTCGTGCGCTGCATGAACTCGTCCTCGATGATCGAGACGTCCCAGCCGCTCACCTTCTTGCCGTCGAACGCGACGTAGCTCTTGCTGATGACCGCGATCTCGTTCTTCTTCTCGGCGCGCAGGCGGTCCTGCACCGCCGTGTCGGTCGTCGCCTTCAGGCGGTCCGCGTACTGCGCGTCGAGCTGCTTCGTCAGCGCCGCGAGGACGTCGTCCTTCGTCATGCCGAACTTGAAGCCGCCGTAGAAGTCGGCGAGGGCCTTCTTGTGCTCGGCGGTGACGGGCGGCGGGGCCTTCTTCACCGGAGGAGGGGGCGCCTTCTTCGGCGCGGGCTTGGCGGCCGGGACCGGCGCGCCCTTCGGATCACCGGCGACGGCCGGTGCGGCCGCCGCCATCAACACCACGAACAGGAAACTCGACGTGCGACGCATGGCTCCTCCGAATCTGCTCGAGAATCTCCGACGTGCAAGTCGCCGCGGAGATTCAGACGCTCACATGAAGAAGGTGAAGCGGTCCTTCTTCTGGTCGAGGATCGTCTTGATCGAGCTCTCGAGCTTGTTGCCCTCATCGATCAAGCCGCCGACCGGCTTGCGCTCCGGATCCTTGGGGTCGGGCTTGCCGCGGATGCGCTCGTACAGGCCGGACAGGCGCTTGGAGTAGTAGGCGTCCGAGACGACGAAGCCGGCGCCCTTGACCAGCGAGTCGCGCACCCCACCCGGGAACGTGAGGACCAGCGACTTCGCCACGAGGTCGTTCGACGACCGCGCGGGCGGGGCCGTCCGCCACGGTTCGCTCGGCTCGGCGCGGTACGCGAAGTTGGTGAGCGGCTTGTCGTCCGGGCACCTGCCGGTCGTGTTCGGGCTCGTGTCGCCGCCGCAGACCGGCGGGCCGAGCTCGACGATCTTCGCACCGAACGGCGACGGATCCCTGTCCGTCGGGACCTGGATCAGCACGGCGTAGCGGAACCCCTGGCTGTTCTGGTCGTTCGCCACGAACGCGTTGTCGCCGTCCTTCATCTGGCCCTCGGCGGTGAGGAACTTGCTGGCCTCCTCGAGGCCGGTGAACTTGCCGGCCTTGGTGTACGTCTTGTCGTCGTCGCGCGCGGCGGACGCGTGCGTCGCGAACATCGCGCGGACCTCGGCGACACCGCCGTAGAACGCGTAGATCTTGCCGGCGATCTCGGCGTCGACCGAGCTCTTGTCCTTGAACCACTTCTGGCTCTCGACGTTGAGCTTGATCACGGCCGCCTCGAGCTTGGTCTCGAACGCCTTCGACGGCTTCCACTCGTTCGCCGTCTTCCAGTCGTCGAGCACCTTCTGCACGCCGAGCAGGTTCGCCTTCAGCCCGATCACCGTCGACGGGCCCGGGTTCGAGTCCTCGCCGAGGACGTTCTGCAGGTCCGCGCGGCCCTCGTTGTGGAAGGCGGCGCTCGTGCCGATCTTGCCGACCGCGACGCCGGCGACGAGCGCGGCGACCGCCGGGATCGCGATGCGCGCGATCGTGGCGCCCATCGACTTGGTGCCGACGTTCTCGACGGGCTTGCCGTCGTTGACGATGACGATCTCCGGCGCGCGCTGGACCTTGCCGACCGCGGCCATCGCGTTCATCGCGCCGAACGGATCGTCCGCCGCGTTCGGGATCGCCGGCTGTGCGGGAGCGGTCACCATGCCGGGAGGAGGTGGCAAATTCAGGCCGGGCGGCGGCACGACGCCGCCGCTGCCGTTCGTCTTCGTCGAACCCGTCGCCGGCTGCGCGCCTTTCTTCAAGCCGAGGCGCTGCTTGAGCTCGCTGATGTCACGACTGCCGGTTCGCTTCGAGTCACTCAAAAGGGCCTCCCTCGGGGGACCAGACGGTATGGTGCGACGCCCACGAGTGTCAAGGATGCCCGTGAGTTGGCGGAGTTGCAGACAGCAAAGGAGAGGGAGGGAGCTGTGGTGGCCGCGAAACAACACGCCCCCGCTGTGAAAGGGCGGTCACACCCATGTGGGGAAAGCGATCCCGTGTAGACCGTAAGACGTCAGGATCCCGTGCGTTTCGTCCCTGAAACGCAGCTGGCGCGCCTGGCCCGTCGAGTGCAGACTAAACCGGCTGTCGTTCTCGGGCGTCTTTGGTGCACGTCCAGGTACAAGGGGAAACCAACTCATGAACAAGAGACTGGGTCTTCTGGTTGCGGTCCTCGGCTTCGTGTCGTTTGCGGAGATGGACTCCGCCGAAGCTCGTGGCCGCGTACGTTTTAGCTCGAGCGGCGGCGGTGGCCGCGTCCACGCCCGCGTCCACGGCAACGTGAACGTCTCGTGGAACCGCGGCGGCGCGTATCGCTCGTACGCCCAGCGCCCGTATCGGGGCTGGGGTACCGGCGGCCGCGTCTACGTCGGCGGGTACCGCCCGTACTACGGCTACGGCTACGGTTACGGCTACGGCTACTACCGCCCGTACTCCTACTACCCGCGCTACTACTACTACCAGCCGGTCCCCTCGTACTACGGCAGCTACTACCCGGTCGAGGCGGCGCCGCAGTCGGCGGCGCCGGCCGTCGTCGCCGCGGTCGCGCCGCGCCCCGAGCTACCGAAGTTCGGCATCGGCGTGTTCGCCGGCGGCTCCGCCGTCGAGGACATCGAGGAGAGCTCGGACATGGGCCTCCTCGGTCGCTTCCGCCTGACGCCGGGCCTGCTCATCGAGGGTGAGATCGGCAAGACGTCGTACGCCGACGACCTCCGCGTCGACCGCCGCCTCGGTGCGTCGCTCGTCTACGAGATCGGTGCCTACAACAAGCTGGCGCCGTACGTCCTCGGCGGCCTCGGCGTGCAGCAGGCCGACGTCGGCGGCGGCGAGTTCACCACCACGCAGAACTTCGCCGAGATCGGCGTCGGTCTCCGCTACGCGCTCTCGCCGAACGTCCACGTGCTGTTCGACGTCCGCGCCGGTTCGCGGCAGACGATGTCCCAGCAGTCGCGCGGCACCGGCGTCGTGACCCGCTCGATCACGCCGCCCTCGCCGGACGCGGATGACATCGGCGAGCAGTACACGCGCGCGCGCCTCGCCGCGATGCTCTACTTCTGATCTCCTGATCTCGTCCCCTTGCACCACGACCGCCGCGGCTTCGCGGCGGTTGTCATTTTCGGATACCTTTGGCGCGTGGTCCCCGGAATCAGCCAGCGCCACGTGCTGGCGAGCGACGGCACCCGCATCGGTTACCAGGTGCGCGGCGAGGGCCCGTGCGTCGTCCTCGGCAACGGCCTCGGCGGCACCCACGTCGCGTTCCGCCACCTCTACGCGATCCTCCCGGCGGACCGATACAAGACGATCTGCTGGGACTACCGCGGGCTGTACTCGTCGTCGTCGCCGCCCGACCCGCGCGCGAACACCGTCGCGCACCAGGCCGCCGACCTGCTCGCGATCCTCGAGGCGGAGCGCTGCACCGACCTCGTCTACGCCGGTTGGTCGATGGGCGTGCAGGTCGCGTTCGAGCTCGTGCGCCGCGCTCCCGACCGCGTGAAGGGCCTGTTCCTCATCAACGGCACCTACGGGCGCGCGTTCAGCACGATCCTCGGCAGCCGCCTCGTCGGCCAGATCATCCCGATGCTGCTCCGCCTCGTGCGCGCGCAGGCCTCGCTCGTCGGTCGCGCGACGAAGGTGATGGCCGGATCGGACGCGCTGATCGGCGCGATGAAGCGCGTCGGCCTCGTGTCGGACACCGTCGACATGGAGGTGTTCCGCGCGACCGCCGCCGGCTTCCAGCAGATCGACTGGGTCATCTACAGCGACCTGCTCGCGCGGCTCGACGAGCACGACGCGGCCGACGTGCTCGCCTCGGTGGGCGTCCCGACGACGATCGTCACCGGCGACCGCGACCTGATGACGCCGCCGTCGACGGCCGAGCACATGCACCGCTCGATCGCCGGGTCGCGGCTCGTCGTCGTGCGGGGCGGCACGCACTACACGCCGGTCGAGTACCCGGCGATCCTCGCCGACGAGCTCGGCCGCACGCTCGATCGCGTGCCCGGCTGGGAGCGCGCGGGGAGGGCCGTCTGAATGGCCGAGTGTCCGTCGTGCGGGGCGGAGGTCCTCGACATCGACGTCCGCTGCGCCGCGTGTAACGCCGCGCTCGGCGCGAGCGGCGCGCACCGCATGCTCGGCCAGGTCATGCTCGGCCAGTACGAGCTCGTCGACGTGCTCGGGCAGGGCGGCATGAGCGTCGTGTTCAAGGGGCGCCACAAGATGACGGAGCAGGAGGTGGCGCTGAAGATCCTGCCGCCCGAGCTCGCCGCCCACAGCCAGGTCAAGTCGCGCTTCCTCGACGAGGCCAAGGCGCTCGCCGCGCTCGACCACCCGAACATCGTCCACCTCTATAACTTCGGGCAGGAGAACGGCTACTTCGTCCTCGCGATGCAGCTCGTGTCGGGGCGGACGTGGGAGCGCATGATCCTCGAGAGCAAGCGCCTCGACTGGCGCGCGTCGGCGAAGATCGCGATCGACGTCCTGCGCGCCCTCGAGTACGCGCACGGGCGCGGCGTCGTGCACCGCGACATGAAGCCGTCGAACGTGCTCGTGCGCGGGCACGACGGCTCGGCGACGGTGATGGACTTCGGCATCGCGAAGATGACGACGTCGACGCGCCTCACGGCGACGGGCCAGACGATGGGGACCGTGCGCTACATGTCGCCCGAGCAGGTCCGCGGCCAGGAGGTCGACCTGCGCACCGACCTGTACTCGCTCGGCGCGACGCTGTACGAGAGCCTGACCGGCGACACCCCGTTCGACGGCAACACGCACTTCGAGATCATGACGAAGCACCTGAGCGAGCCGCCGAAGCGGCCGAGCTCGCTCGGGGTCGAGCTGCCGGAGATGATGGAGGACGCGCTGATGCGCAGCCTCGCGAAGAAGGCCGAGGATCGGTTCGACAGCGCGCGCGAGATGCGCAAGGTGCTCGAGCAGGTCCAGCGCGAGCACGACCTCGGCCTCGTCGAGACGCAGAAGTTCGGGCGCGACATGGTCTCGGACCTGCGCGCGCCGGCGAGCGCGAGCCTCCCGCCCCAGAAGTCGTCGCGGGTCGCGACCGCGAACGACCTCGCCGACGAGCTCGAGCCCACCGGCGGGCACCCGGTGACGAAGGAGAAGAAGGAGAAGAAGGAGAAGAAGGAGAAGGACGAGCGGAAGAAGCGCGGGGCACTCCCGTGGATCCTCGTCGCGCTCGTGGTGCTGGGCGGCGGCGCGACCGCGGCCGTGCTGCTCGTGAACCGCGGCGGCGGCGGCCCAAGACAACCGCACACGCCGTTCCACGGCGTGACGCTCGAGGCGCCGAAGCAGATCGACGGCTTCACGGTCACGACCGACGGCACGATCGCCGCCGACCGCGTGGTCAAGACGTACCGGGACGAGCTCGCGCGCGTGAAGGCGCGGGTCGACGCCGGGCTCGCGAAGCTCAAGCTCCCGCCGTCCGAGCTCCCCGACAAGATCCGCGACATCTGGGCGCTGCCGCAGTCCGCGCTCTGCATGAAGAGCGCCTACCGCGACCGCCCCGAGCCGCCGCCGGACTGCCAGACCACCCCGTTCGTCATCACCATCCCCGGCGGCGACGCGCGCCCGCAGCTCTATGTCGTGGCCGCACACCTCGAGGAGGGGGTGCGGCGCGCGATCGCCGAGGCGACGTGCATGTTCCTGGACAAGAGCGACACCTCGGTGCGCATCTGCGCGCTCGCCGAGCCGCGGCGCGATTGACAACTTCTTGAGAAGCCACGAATAATCGTCGGCGGAGGGAGCATGTCCCGCACCATCATTGCCGCAGTCGTGGCCATCGTGATCGGCGCGCTCACGGCGATCGCGTTCGTCTCGACATCCGCGAGCTCGTCGGAGCGCAACCGCACCGCCGCCGAGCAACAGGTCGCGCGCGCGTTCGGCATCGTGCAGCGCCTGAACTCGCTCGCGGTGATCGACGTGCGCAACAAGGTCGAGCGCCTCGCGGCGCGACCCGAGTTCGTCGACGCGATCCAGAACGAGGGCGATCGCAAGCGCTCCGCCGACGAGGGCTTCCGCACGCTCACGGCGAGCATCGACGAGCAGGGCCGGATGCGCGAGGACAGCGTCGGCAACAAGCCCGACATCATGGCGCTCGTCGACAAGGACGGCCGCATCCTCGCGATGTACGACGGCCAGTTCGTGCCGAACCAGTGGAGGGTCGACGGCGACCCGTCGCGCAAGTCGACCGTGCCCGGCCTCGACTACATCCTCGTGAAGAAGGAGCGCGTGATCATCAGCGACGTGTGGACGCAGACCGACAAGGGCATGCTCCGCGTCGGCGCCGCGCCGGTCATCAACCCCAGCGACGCCTCGATCCTGGGCGCCGTCGTCATCGCGTACGCGCAGACCGCGCAGAACGCGCAGGTCGACAAGCAGCTGCTCGGGACCGAGATCGTCTACTTCGACCAGGTCGCGCCGGGGCAGCCGCACCAGATGCTCGCGTCGAGCTTCGGCTCGAGCCCGGCGAGCTCGCTCGGCCAGGTGCTCGACGCCGAGCAGGGCGAGAAGCTCGACCTCGAGAAGCAGTACCCGCAGCTGAAGACGGCCGCCGAGTACCGGCAGAAGGACGTCGAGGGCGTGCCCGACGCGCCGAAGCAGCGCTACGCCGAGCTCACGTTCACGGCGCGCCGGCGGGTCACGCTCGACGGCACCGAGTACACGGCGCAGGGCGTGCGCATGCCGCGCTCGCCGTCGAAGAAGCTCGAGGGGTATGCGCCGACGGCGTCGGCGGGAGCGATCGTGCTCCTGCCGCTCGCGGGCGAGGGCGGCGGCAAGACGGGCTGGCTGATCCTGCTCGTCGGCCTGGGCGGCCTCGCGATCGCGATGCTGGGCCTCTACCTGTCGCACCGCCGCCTGATCGCGCAGGTCGACGCGATCGAGCTCGGCGTCATCGACATCATCAACGGCAACGTCGATCGCACGTTCCGCCCCGTCGGCCCCGAGCTCGACGGCCTCGCGAACGGCCTCAACGTCATGCTCGCGCGCCTGCTCGGCCGTCCCGAGCCCGGCGAGGAGGAGTTCGACGACGAGGGCAACCCGATCATCCCGGGCCGCGTGGAGTTCGACGAGGGCGAGGATCGCCCCGCGCCGGATCCCGACCTCGCCGCGCTCGCGCAGGAGTCGGAGCCCGACTACTACAAGCGCGTGTTCACCGAGTACCAGGCCGCGCGCAAGCAGGCCGGCGCCCCCGACGACGGCTCGTTCGAGAACTTCATCGCGAAGCTCAAGGTCAACGAGGGCAAGCTGAAGGCGCAGTACCAGTGCCGCGCCGTCCGCTTCCGCGTCGTCACCAAGGACGGCAAGGTCTCCCTCAAGCCCGTCCCGATCTTCGCGTAGCCATGGCGACGCAATCCGGCCTCGCGCGCGTCGTCCACGAAGGCCACCAGCTGCTCGCGAATCGGCGCGTCGGGCTCATCTGCAACCCGACGGCGATCACCGGCGACCTGCACCACGCGATCGACGTCCTCCCGGCGGCGCGCGTGAACCTCGTCGCGCTGTTCGGCCCCGAGCACGGCGTGCGCGGCGACGCGCAGGACATGATCTCCGTCGACGGCGCGGTGGACGCGCGCTCGCAGCTGCCGGTGCACAGCCTGTACGGCGCGACGGAGGCGACGCTGACGCCGACCCCGGAGATGCTCGCGGGGCTCGACGTGCTCGTCTACGACGTGCAGGACGTCGGCAGCCGCTACTACACGTTCGTGTGGACGATGGTGCTCGCGATGCGCGCGGCCGCGCAGGCGGGCATCGCGTTCTGCGTGCTCGACCGGCCGAACCCCATCGGCGGCGTGCACGTCGAAGGGGGGACGATCGCGCCCGGGTTCGAGTCGTTCGTGGGACTCGTCTCGTGCCCGAACCGCCATGGCCTCACGGCGGGCGAGATCGCGCGCTGGCGGCACTCCGTCGAGAAGCTCGACCTCGACCTCGTCGTGATCAGCATGCGCGGCTACGAGCGCGAGCTGCGCTTCGAGCACACCGGGCTGCCGTGGGTGCTGCCGTCGCCGAACATGCCGACGACGGACACCGCGCTCGTGTACCCGGGCATGTGTCTCGTCGAGGGGACCGAGCTGTCCGAGGGGCGCGGCACGACGCGGCCGTTCGAGCTCGTCGGCGCGCCGCACCTCGACGGCCATGCGCTCGCGGCGGCGCTGACCCGGCTCGAGCTCCCGGGCGTCGCGTTCCGGCCGGCGACGTTCACGCCGCAGTTCCAGAAGCACGCGCGCGTCGCGTGCCACGGCGTGCAGCTGCACGTCACCAACGTCGAGACGTTCCGCCCGTACCGCACCGGCGTCGCCGTGCTGAAGGCCGCGCACGACCAGGCGCCGGAGCAGTTCCAGTGGCGGCACCGCGCGTACGAGTTCGTCGACCAGATCCCCGCGATCGACCTGCTCGCCGGGTCGGCCGCGGTGCGCGAGGGCATCGCCGCCGGCGCGTCGCTCGACGAGCTGTCGGCGCGCTGGCCGCGCGACGAGGGCGCGTTCGCCGAGGAGCGCGAGCAATACCTGCTGTACACATGACGCGCGTGGCGCTGTTCGGCGGCAGCTTCAACCCGCCGCACGCCGCGCACCAGCTCGTCGCGCTGTACGTCCTCGAGACGCAGCCCGTCGACGAGCTGTGGTTCGTGCCGGTGTACTCGCACCCGTTCGGCAAGGCGCTCGCGCCCTACGAGCACCGCGTGGCGATGTGCGAGCTCGTCGCCGAGGCGCTCGGGCCGCGCTGCCGCGTGAGCCGGGCCGAGGAGGAGCTCGCGCAGCGCCCGGGCTTCGTCGCGAGCCGCACCGTCGACCTCGTCCACCACCTGGCGGGGCCCGACCGCACGCTGCGGCTCGTCGTCGGCGCGGACATCCTCGGCGAGACCGGCAAGTGGTACCGCTGGTCCGACGTCGTCGCGGCGGCGCCGCTGATCGCCGTCGGGCGGTCGGGGCACGAGGTCCCCGCAGGCAGCGCGGTCACCGGCGTCGCGATGCCCGAGGTGTCGGCCACCCAGGTGCGCGAGCTTCTCGCGGCCGGCGGCCCCGAGACACCGGAGCTGACCGGCCTTTTGCCGAAGCGGGTGTTGCGGTATATCGCCACGCACCACCTGTACCAGCCGTGACCGCTCGCAATCCCACCACGTTCATCGTCGGCGCCGGCCCCGTCGCCACCGCGCTCGCCGGCGCCCTTCGTCTCGGCGGCGTGCCCGTGCTCGGCCTGTGGGCCCGGCGCGCGGCCGCGGCGCGCGCGGCCGGCTCGACCGCCGGCGTCGCCGCGTTCAGCTCGGCGCCGCCCGACATCCTGCTCGAGACCGAGGTCGTCATCCTCGCGGTGCGCGACCACGTGATCGCCGAGGTCGCGCAGATGCTCGTCGGCACGGGCCTGCTCGGCAAGCGCCACGTGCTGCTGCACTGCGCGGGCGCCGCGCCGGCGCGCGAGGTGCTCGGCGGCGTCGCGGACACCGTCGCCGGCATCGGCACGCTGCACCCGCTGTCGGCGATCGCCGATGCGAAGGCCGCGATGCGCACGCTGAAGGGCACCGTGTTCGGCATCGAGGGCGACGACGTCGGCCGCGCGATGGCCGAGCGCCTCGTCAACGCGCTGTCGGGCGTCGTGCTCGGGCTCGACAGCTCGCAGATGGGCGCGTACCACGCGGCCGCGGCGCTCGCGTCGAACTACGTCGTCGCGGCGATCGACGCCGCGGCGGCCGCGCTCGCGTCGGCGGGAGTCTCTCCGGATCGCGCGGCGCAGGCACTCGTGCCGCTCGCCGAGGGCGCGCTGCGCAACATCTCCACGCGCGGCACGACGGCGGGGCTTACTGGCCCCGTACGGCGCGGCGATGCGGAGACGATCCGGCGTCACCTCGACGCGCTCCGCGGCAAGCCCGAGCTTGTCGAGATCTATCGAGCGCTTGCGGGGCGGGCCGTCGACATCGCGTCGCGCATCGACGGACGCGACGCGCCGGATCGTGCAGGGATCGACGCGATTCGCGCGCTGCTCGCCGCCCGCGAATAGCGTTGGCTCCTACATGGGGGTGCGGTTAGCATCGTCCTCCCATGCGAAGCGTCCTCTGTCTGTTCGTGCTCGTGTTCGCGCTGTCCACCACAGCGTCGGCGGAGACGGTGAACACCACGTTCGCCGGCAGGATCATGGTGTCCGAGAAGCGCTACCCGATGTCGGCGTCGAGCCTCGCGGCGTTCAACGCGCAGGTGAACAAGCAGTCGGTGTCCGTGTTCAAGGAGGACAAGGACAAGAAGTACATGATCTTCTTCGCCGGCTTCCTGAA
The DNA here is from genome assembly GCA_019637375.1 of Deltaproteobacteria bacterium. Lineage (GTDB taxonomy): Bacteria > Myxococcota_A > Polyangia > Haliangiales > Haliangiaceae > JABFXX01. The sequence continues at coordinate 42,888 of JAHBVW010000020.1, forward strand.
GGCGCCGCTCAACGACGTCGAGTACATGGTCAAGCTGTACGAGCTGCAGGGGAAGGGGCAGAAGCTGATCGCGAGCTTCGAGCAGTTCAGCGACACGCGCGGTCAGACGTCGCTGTTGTCGAAGATGCAGCTCGAGAAGAAGGTCGTCGGGACGAACAAGGAGATCCTGATGGTCATCGAGAACAAGGGGAAGGTCCTCGCGTCGACGCGGTTCAAGCTGATCGGCGAGGGTGAGAAGTTCAACGGCAAGGTGAACTTCTCCGAGGACGAGGCGAGCGGCAAGAAGCGCCTCGACGACGACGACGAGTAGGGGCCTCGCTACCGCGGGGGCGTGGCGGCGGGGACGTCGAGCGTGAAGTCGAACGACGTGTCGGTCTCGGGCGGGAAGATGTGGACCACGTAGCGGCCCGGGTCGGTGAACTTCACGGTCAGGTTGTACTGGTCCGGGACGTTGCGGCGGGGGCGGGCGGCGGTGCCGGTCGCCTTGCCGGTCGGATCCTCGATGGTGACGATCAGCTGCTCGGCGCCGATCGGCGCGCCGAGCTTGTTGCGCAGGTCGAGGTGCAGGCGGCCCTGCTTGCCGGCGACGATCTGGTCGTCGCGCCACCACGCCTTGAGCCGGACCTCGCCGCCGTCCTGCAGGACCTTCGGCGTCTCCTTCGCGTGGTTGTTGTCGGCGTCGGAGAGATCCGCGCCCGAGGCCGCGGCGGGCGCCGCCGTCGAGGGCTTGCTCCGGATCAGCCGGAACGCGCCGACGCCGGCGACGGCGACCGCGAGGCCGATCACCGCGCCGAGCATCGCCCAGCGCGCGCGCATCGCCGCCGTCACCGCGGGCGGCACGGGGAGCTTCGTCGACGACGGCTCGGCGTAGGCGGCGTCGTAGCTCGTCGAGCGGCGCTCGTCGCCCTTCTTCGCGAGCGGCGGCGCGGTCGGGGCACGCTTGACGCGCGCCTCGGCGGCGTCGCGCTCGCCGGAGCTGGTGACCGTGCCCTTGCGGCGGCGCGCCGAGCCGGCGGCCGGGGCGCCGAGCCGCTCGAGCGCCTCGTCGATCATCTGCACGACGGCGTCGGCGCTCTGCGGGCGCTCGTCGGGCTTCTTCGCCATGAGGTGCCCGATCAGGCGGTCGATCACCGGCGGCAGGTTCGGGTTGCGCTCGCTCGGCACCGGCGCGGGGCGGCCCAGGTGCGCGAGCAGGACCTCGAAGCCGCTGCCGTCGTACGGCGGCTCGCCGGTGACGAGCTCGAACAGCAGGCACCCGAGCGCGTAGATGTCGGAGCGCGCGTCGACGGTCTCGCCGTGCGCCTGCTCCGGGGACATGTAGTGCGGCGTGCCGATCAGGCCGTTCTGCGTGAGCCGCGTGACGTCGGAGCTGCCGCCGCCGAGCTTGCACACCGCGATGCCGAAGTCGACGAGCGTGATGCGGTCGTCGCCGTTGCGGTCGCGCTGCCACATGATGTTCGTCGGCTTGAGGTCGCGGTGCACGACGCCGACCGCGTGCGTGTCGGACAGCGCGCTCGCGATCTGGCGCGCGATGTCGAGCGCGCGGTCGACGGGGACGGTCTTCGTGTCCTCGAGGATGTCGTCGAGCGGCTTGCCCTCGACGAGCTGCATCGCCATGTACGGCCGGCCGTCGGGGAGCTCGCCGACCGCGTGGATCGTGACGACGCCGGGGTGGTGGATGCGCGCGGCGGCCTTCGCCTCGCGCGCGAACCGCTTCGACATCACGGCGTCTGCGGCGATCTCGTAGGTCGGCACCTTGATCGCGACGAGCCGGTCGAGCCCGGTCTGGCGGCCGCGGTACACGGTGCCGAACGCGCCGCCGCCGAGGATGCCCTCGATCGCGAAGCCGTCGACGGTCCGCCCGACGAGGCTCGCGGCGGTCTTGCTGTCGGAGCCGTGGTGCGTCTCGGCGGTGCCGGCGTCCTCCTCGTCGACGGGGCGGCCGACCTCGGCGAGCACGGCGCCGCACTGCGGGCAGAACCGTCCCGATTCGTTGACGGACATCGAGCAGGCGAGACAGGCCCTCATGACCACCGGCGCAGCAGGGAAGGGTAGCAGCGCGGAAGGAGCGAGCGCCTGATTCCACCTCGCGATCGTGCGCTGCACGAGCACGGGACCATTCATGGGATATGCCACGGGCGTTCCGCGCGTGCCCCCTGCAGGGCACGGCTTTGCGCGGCGGTGCGGTGGGACGCACTGCCGAAGCCGCAGGGCGTCGTGCGGATCTCGCAGCGGAGTATCCTGGCGGCGTGACGCTCCGCCGCTCCCTCGCCGTCCTCCTCGTCACGTGCGGCGCGGCGCGCGCGGGCGGCTTCGATCTGCCGGCGCGCGGCGTGCGCTCGCTCGCGCGCGGCGGGGCATTCGTCGCCGGCGCCGACGACGCCGACGGATTGTGGCAGAACCCCGCGGGGCTCGCGCACCTCGCCGGCGACGGCGTGCGCGCGCTCCTGTTCGACGTCGCGTTCCTGTACCAGGACGCCGCGCACGTGCGCACCGATGCCTCGGGGGCGCCGTTCGCGACGGTGACGAACCGTCAGCCCGGGCGGCTGGTCCCGACGCTCGCCGGGGCGATCGGGATCGGCAAGCGCCTCGTGATCGCGGGCGGCCTGACGGCGCCGTACGCGCCGGTCCACGACTACGCGGCCGACGGCCCGCAGCGCTACGCGGGCGTGAGCACGAATGGGTCGCAGACCGTGATGGTCACCGTCGGCGCGGCGTTCGTCGTCGACGAGCGCCTCCGCATCGGCGCGTCGATCGGCAACGTGTACACGAAGACGTCGGCGCGGATCGTCGCGTCCGCGTGCCCCGGCGCGATGGCGTGCGGGACCGAGGACCCGAACCTCGATGCGGTCGTCGGGATCGAGCAGACCGACGCCCTCGCGCCGACGGCGACGCTCGGCGTGCAGTACCAGATCTTGCCGCGGGTCACCGTCGGGCTCGTCGCCCAGGCGCCGTGGCGCGTGTCGGCGCGGGGCACGATGTCGCTCGCGCTGCCGCGGGGCGGGCCGTTCCTCGACGCGACGGTGACGGGCACGACCGCCGAGCTGTCGTGGACGCACCCGCCGTCGCTGCGCGCGGGCGTGGAGCTGCGCCCCTCCGACCGCTGGCGCGTCGAGGGCGCGTTCGGCGCCGAGCTGTGGTCCCTCCACGACGGCACCACGATCGCGCCCGACAACGTCGGCGTGACCGGCCCGAACCTCGGGACGATCACCGTGGCGCCGATGAAGATCCCGTCGAACGCGCGGACGTCGTTCTCGTCGGCGCTCGCCGTCGAGTGGCATGGCCCGTCGGTCATGCTCGGCGCGGGCGTCGCCGTCGAGACCGGCGCGTTCCCGGCGGGCGAGGTCACGGTCCGCGCGCTCGACGCGCGCAAGTGGCTGATCGGCGCCGGCGGCGGCTGGGAGGCCGCCGGCTGGCAGATCGGCGGGTCGGTCGGCCTCGTCGCGCTCGCCGACGTCACCGTGTCGGACGCCGAGGCGCGCGCGCCGCTGCTGCAGCCGCTCCGCGACCCGGTCGTGCCGTCGGCGGTCAACGCGGGGACCTACCGCGCGAGCTACCTGCTCGCGGGGATCCGCTTCGCGCGGCGCTGGTGAGGCTCGTGGCTCAGGCGACCGCGCGCAGCGTCGCGGCGACCTGCGGGGCGAGCGCGCTCTCGATCAGCGACAGCGCCCGGTCGGTCCGGGCGGCGAGCGAGTCGCTCGGGAGCTCGAGGCTCGCCGACATCTCGGCGGCGTCGAGGCTGCCGAGCAGCACCGACCAGGCGAGGTCCGCGATCTCGCGGGCGTTGACCTGGCGGTAGATGCCGGCGTGGATGCCGTCGGCGACGCACGCGCCGATGTGGTCCTGGATGCGGGCGATCCCGCCGGACACCGCCGCGACGACCTCGTCGGACAGCTGCGGGCGGATCGCGGGCTGCGCGAGCAGGCGGAGGATGCGCGGACCCTCGGCGTCCTTCTCGGCCCAGCGGACCAGGATGCTCCACGTCTCGCGGAGGCGGCGGCCGACCTCGACCTGCTCGCGGACCTGCGCCATCTCGACGTCGAACACGGTCAGCGTGTCCTCGACGAGCGACGTGTAGAGGTCCTCCTTGGACCGGAAGTAGAGGTAGATCGCGCCCACCGACAGCTGCGCCGCGCGAGCGATGAGCTCGATCGACGCCCCGGCGTAGCCGCGCTCCGAGAAGACCGTGCGCGCGGCCTCCTGGATGCGGCGGCGGCGAGCCTGGCGCTCCTGCGCCTTGCGTTCTTGAGCGTTCGTCATGGCGCCGATGTAGTATTACTGACGCGCCGGGTCAAGCACGATGAGATCGCACGAGATTGCTTCATGGATTCCCGCTGTTAACAAGCGGACGTGAGGGGGCTAGCCCTTCGAATTTGCTGGCTTTCCAAACCTGATTCAAGTTTCGGTTTCGGCGGGCAACTAGATCTGAACGTCGGGGCTGTGCGTGGGAACGGGGACATGGTTCCCACCGCCCATCGTGTCCGCACCGGGATCGCGCTCGCCGCTGCGAGCGGGACGATCGTCGCCGCGCTCCTCCTCCACGCGCGCCCGGCGCCACCCGTGACGGCCGTTCCGTCGGCTGTAGACGCCGCCCGGGACCACGGCGACGACGGCGTGCGGCTGACGGCGCGGCTCCCGGCGGCGAAGATGCCGCGCGGCCCGCACGAGGAGCTGCTCGCGGTGACGATCGCGGCGCCGAAGGCCCAGGCGGCGGGTCGCCCGCCGGTCTCCGTCGCGATCGTCCTCGACCGGTCGGCGTCGATGAGCGACGCCGCCGACGGCAGCTCGACGCCCTGGGCGCACGCGAAGGCGGCGGCCGCGCGGCTCGTCGACCAGCTCGCCGACGGCGACGCGGTGTCGATCATCGGGTACGCCGACGGCGGCGCGACGTACCTGCCGATCGCGCTGGTCGACGACGCGACGAAGCGCCGGGCGCGCGCGGTGCTCGCGGAGATGGAGAACGAGTCCGGCGGCGGGGCCACGTGCATCTCGTGCGGCCTCGCGACGGCGGACGGCGAGCTGTCCCGGTCGCAGGTGACGTCGGGCGTGCACCGCATCCTCCTCATCTCGGACGGCCAGGCGAACGCGACGGTGTCGGGCCGGGACGGCGACGTCCTCGACGCGAAGGACGAGGCGATCGCGCTGGCGGCGAAGGCGGCGTCGCACGGCGCGTCGGTGACCGCGATGGGCGTGGGCCTCGGCTTCGACGAGGGCACCATGATCCGGATCGCCGACGTCGGCCGCGGCAACTACTACTTCGTCGACGACGCGCGCGATCTGCCGAGGATGTTCGAGGCCGAGCTCGGCGGGCTCGCGGCGACGGTCGCGACGAACGCGAAGCTGCTCCTGTCCGACGGCGACGGCGTCACGATCGAGGAGGCGCTCGGCTATCCGATGTCCCGCGTCGGCGACCACGTGATTGTGCCGATCTCGGATCTGCGGGTCGAGACGCGCAAGGTCGTGTTCCGCGTCGCCGTCGCGCCGGCGCGCACCGGGCCGATGGCGCTGGCGAAGGTCGAGCTCGGCTGGCTGCGCCCGGGCGACGGCGCGAACCGCCGCGCGGCGACGACGGCGACGGTCGACGTCGTCGACGATCCCGCCGCGATCACCGCGAGCATCGACCCGGCGACCGCCGCGAGCGTCGACGCCGCGCTCGGCGCGCTCACGCTCGAGGTCGCCGCCCGGGCGTACGACCGCGGCGGGAGCCCGGCCGCGCTGCAGGTCATCGACGCGATCGAGACGCCCGCGGCGATCGACGCAGTGCCATCGTTCCCGACGGCGACCGCCGCGACGATCGGCCGCGCGCGCCGGGCGTTCGCGACCGCGCCCGAGCCGCGCAGCGACGCCGGCGAGAAGGCGAAGAAGGCCGTGCGCGAGCAGGCGCACGATCTGGCCCGCTGATCGAGCACTCGTGGGTCAGGGTGCGAGGTCGGCGAGGGTGAACTGCAGGTCGCGATTCACGAGGACGGTGTGGCGGGTGGGGACGTCCTCGAAGCCCTCGCGCGGGTCGCCGTCGCCGCCGGAGACGAGGAGGACCCCGCGGAAGGCATCGGGGCCGCGCTCGGTCTCGCCGCGCTCGCCGGCGACGAGCAGGCGGCGCAGGCGCAGCGGCTCGTCGAGGTTCGCGACGACCATCGAGCGGCCGTTCGAGAGGGCGACGTTGCCCATCCTGATCGCGCCTTCCCCCGCCTTCTCGAGCTTCTCGAGCTCCGCCGTCACCAGGCGCAGCGTCGCCGCGAGCGCGCGCCGCGTGGCCTGCACGGGGAGGTTCGGGTCGTCGATGTTGCCCTCGTCGTGGAGCATCGACAGGAACAGGTGGAACACGAGCTCGGCCGGCGTGCGCCCCTTGATGTTGCGGCGCAGGTACTCGGGGATGTGGTTGACCAGGCGGGGCGCGAGCTCGGCGAGCGAGCTGTCGAGCATGCCGGTCTGCGCGTACATCCAGCGGCGGAAGCGGAACGGCGGCGTGTTGTCGGTGCCGCCGAGCGCCGTGTCGGGGGTGCGGTCGCGCGCCGCGAGCGCGATCGCGCAATCCGTCTTGATGTCGGTCGTGAGCGGGCCGACGAGATCGACCGCGGTGTTGCTCGACTTCGGGGTGCGGACGAGCAGGACGTCGCCCCCCTGGATGTAGCCCAGCCCCCACCGGCTGATCGGCGGCGCGGCGAGCAGCGTTGCGCGCACGGGTGCCAGAGCGGCGGTGAGCCGCTGGGGCTGGTTGCACATGCAGGCGATGAGCTTCATGGGTGGTGGACTCCGCCGCCGGGGCAGGAGCGACGTAGACGCGGACGTCGCACCTGCGAGACGGCAGGGTGAATCGTCAGAGCGTCAATGAACAAACCCGCCGACACGGCACGCCCAGTCGCTAGTATAGGCGCCGCGTCTGATCGCGCCAATCGTCGCGTCGATCGTCTCCCCGGATCCGCCGGCGGATCAGGCGCTTGCGGAGTTGCCGGCCGATTGGAGCACGCGCTGCACCTCGGCGAAAACCTTGCCGCGTGTGGTCTCGTTGAATACCTCGTGCTTGAGGCCGGTGAGGTCGTGGTAGTCGGCCTTCGGAACGCGGCCGGCGACGACGCGCGACTGCGCCGGATCGGCGATCGGGTCGGCGGCGCCGACGAGCCAGGTCGTCGGGACGCGGATGCGGGCGGCGTGCTCGGCGACGTACGCCTGCGCCGCGGACGACTCGGTGAACCAGCGCGACGTCGCGACGCCGAAGCACAGCTTGTCGGCGATGCGCTCCTGTTGCTTCTGCACGTCCGACGTCAGGTCCTCGACGCGCAGGCTGTTCGGCTGCGCGAGCCGGGGCGCGACGCGGCTCGCGACGCGGGCGAGCAGCTTCTTGTAGCCGGGCACCGCGAGGCGCAGGCCGAGGTACGGCGACGCGACGACCGCGGCGACGCAGTCGGGCGGGTTGCCGTCGCACAGCGCGCGCAGCGTGATCAGCGAGCCGTGCGAGTGGCCGAGGAGGACCATCGGGCCGCCGGGGACGAGGCGCTTGGCCTCGGCGCGGATCGCGGCGAGGTCGTCGAGGTACATCGCGAAGCGCTCGATGTAGCCGCGCGCGCCCGGCGACTTGCCGTGGCCGCGCACGTCGTACGACAGCGCGGCCCAGCCGGCGCGCACGATGACGTTCGCGACCTCGCGGTAGCGGCCGCAGTGCTCGGCGTAGCCGTGCGTGACGACGACGATGCCCTTGGGCCGGTCCGCGGGGAGGAAGTGCTCGGTGTACAGGCCCGCGATCGTCGGCGTCGCGGTGGGTTCGATGGGGCCGGGGGCGTCGCTCATCTCGCTCCGTTCTATACCCGGTACGGCCAGAAAATCGCCCCCGGATCGATTTGCTGTTAGTCGTCGAGCCATGCGCGATCTTCGTCCTGTTCTCGCTGTCGCCTTCTTGGCCGCGGGGTGCGGCGCCGCCGTCGAGCAGAGCGCCGCGAAGTCCTCGACCCGGCTCGATCTGGCCAAGGACTTCCTGCGCAAGCACCAGCTCGAGGCGGCGACGGCGGAGTCGAACCGCTCGCTCGCCCACAATCCGCGCAACGAGGAGGCCATGCTGATCCGCGGGCTGATCGCGGTCGTCGAGGCGATCGACGCGCAGCGGACGCTCGAGATCGAGTCGTGCCTGACGGGAGTGGACGCGGAGGCGACGCGCGGCGAGCTCGACAAGTTCCTGATGAAGGCCGAGAAGGACTTCGCGAAGGCGACCACGACGAATCCGGAGTACGGCGAGGCGTGGTCGAACCGAGGGATCGTCCGGATGCTGCTGGAAGACTACGGGAGTGCGGAGAAGTTGTTTCTTCACGCGCTGGAAAACCCGACGCGTCTGGACAGTCCGGGGCTGACCCGGGCGCATCTGGGGTGGTCGCTGTTCCACCAGCGGAGGTACCCGGAGGCCGCGAAGGAATTGCGCCAGGCGATCCAGTTCCAGCCGAAGATGTGCGTTGCAACTTATCGGCTTGCGAGGGTTTACTTCGCTCGCGAGGAGTGGGAAAAAGCCGCAGAACTTTTCCAGGCGGTGTCCGACGACCCGTCGTGCGGGTCACAGGAAGCCTCCCTCTACCTGATGAAGACGCGGCTGCAGCAAGGGCTTGTCGACGACGCGCGCCACGCACGTGACGCGTGCCTGAAGATCTCGCCGAAGAGCTGCCTCGCCGCGCAGTGCCGGGCCGATGGTGGCGCACTCGGGAGTGCGCCGCGCCTCGGTGCGAATCCGTAGACATCATGGAACGCAACGGCGACGACACCCAGCTGGGTCAGCCCGCTCCTCGCAAGAGTGCCAAGGCTACCGTCGTCGATCCGCGAACCAGCCTCGCGATCTGGCTGCGCACCGGGCGCGCCGAGCGCGGGATGTCGCTCGACGACGTCGCGCGCATCACGAAGATCCAGCCGCGCATCCTCGAGCGCCTCGAGGCCGGCAAGCACGACGGCCTGCCGGCCGAGGTGTTCGTCCGCGGGTTCGTGCGCAGCGTCGCGCGCTGCCTCGGCCTCGATGAGGACGACGCCCTGCAGCGCTACAGCGCGTGCGCGACGGTCGCGCCGCCGCCGGTGAGCGCGGTCGCGCGCGGTGTCGTCGAGGCGATGGCCGATCTCGCGCCGAACGCGGCGCGATCCCCGCGCATCCTGCGCACCGGCGAGATGCCGGTCGTCGCACCGCCGATCTCCCTCGAGCCGGTCGAGACGATGCGGCTGCCCGTGACGGGCACGCTCGTCGTCGTCGACAAGCCCGAGGTCGTGGCCGCCGGCTCGCTCGAGCTGATGCTGCCGCTCGACGTCGAGGCCTCGGCGCCCGCGATCGCGCTTCCTCCCGTCGACGCCCCCGAGGTTGTGCCGGTGGACGTGGTGGTCGCCGCCGCCGCCGTCGCCGCCGTCGAGGACGCCGCGGTGCCGGCGCCGAAGAAGCGCCGCACCAAGGGTACCGGCACCGGCACCGGCACCGGCAAGGGTCGCGGCAAGCGCAAGGCGCTCGCGACCGGGACGCCGAGCGAGCCCGCGCCGGTCATCGCGCCGCCGCCCACGAACATCCCGCTCGAGGCGCCGCTCGTGGCCCCTCCGGCCGACCTTGCGCTCGACGCGACGCCCACCGACGCCGTCGCCGACGCCGCCGTCGTTGCGGACACGTCCGCCGCCGCGTACGCGGTCGGCCTCGACGGCGCAGACGTCTCCGTCGCCGCCCTCTACGGCTCCGTCGTCGCCGGCGCTTCGGCCGCCGGCGCTTCGACCACTGGCGCTTCGACCACTGCCGCTTCGACCGCCGGCGCTTCGACCGCTGGCGCTGCGACCCCTGGCGCTGCGACCCCCGGCGCTTCGACCGCCGGCGCTTCGACCGCCGGCGCTTCGACCGCTGGCGCTTCGACCACTGACGTCGGCGCTTCCGTCGCTGGCGCTTCCACGGATGACGCTTCCGTCGCCGGCGCTGTCGTCACGGACGCTTCCGTCGCCGGCGCCGTCGTCACGGACGCTTCGGTCGCCGACGCTGTCGTCGCCGGCGCTTCCACGGCTGACACTTCCGTCGCTGACGCTATCTCCATCGCTTCCGACCTCGACAGCTCTGCTGTCTCCGAATCCGATGCGGAGACGCCGGCGATCGACCCGTGGCTCGTCGAGCCGCAGCCGGTCGTCGAGACGGCGGCGCCCGAGGTGACGGAGGAGCAGGCCGATCTCGGGTGGCAGCCGAAGATGCCGCCGCTCGCGACGGTGAGCCAGCCGTGGCGGATCTCGCGCCCGCAGGCGAGCGCGCTGCCGCTCACGCCGAGCCTGGTGATCGATGATGCCGATCCCGAGAGCGCGGCGCGCGAGCTCGAGGAGCGCGCGGCCGAGAAGGACCCGGCGCCACGGCGCTCGTTCCTGCCGCCGATCCTGCTCGATCGCGAGGACCGCTCGGCCCGCCAGGGTGGGTTGACGCTCGCGGTGATCATCCTGCTGATCGCGGCGACGCTGACGCTCTCGTACCTGATGCGCCGCCCGAGCTCGAGCGGCGACGGCGTGACGTCGCGCGAAGTGCCCGCTAACCTCGTCGGGTGACCACGACCCGCGGGATCGTCTTGCGCACCACGCCCGTGCGCGAGTCGGACCTCGTCGTGACGCTGTACACCGAGGAGCACGGCCGGATCGGCGCGCTCGCGCGCGGCGGGCGGAGGTCGCAGCGGCGGTTCGCGGGGGCGCTGTCGGTGCTCGTGCTCGCGCAGTGGCGGCTCGGGCGCCCGCCGCGGGGAGACCTGTGGTCGCTCGAGGCGGCGGACGTCGAGCGCGAGTGGACGCAGCTCGGGACCGACGTCGTCGGCGTCGCGCACGCGAGCTACGCGCTCGAGCTCGTCGGCGCGCTCCTGCCGGCGGAGGTGCCCGAGCCGTCGGTGCTCGAGCTCGTCGTCGCGCTGTGGGACGTGCTCGCGGCCTCGGGGCCGTCGCCGGCGGCGCTGCGCGGGGTCGAGCTCGCGCTGCTCGAGCTCGCGGGGCACCGCCCGGCCCTCGACGCGTGCGCCGCGTGTCACGCGCCGGTCGCCGGAGGCGCCGTGTTCGACGCGTCCCGCGGTGGGGCGATCTGTCGCGCGTGCGCGCCGGCGAGCCGCGGGCCCGGGGTGCGGCAGTTCGAGGAGGGTGCAGGTGCGTATCTGTGCGCCATCGCCGAGGTGGCCGAGCTCGGCGTCGTCGTCGGGCTCGATCGCGACCCGCGCTTTTCGCCGGCGGATCGCCACGCGGCGCGCGACGCGATGGTGGCGATGGTCACGAGCCTCGCCGAGCGACCGCTGCGGTCGCTCGAGTACATCGCCAAGCTCGGAGCCGCCGTCGCGCGGCGCGACGCGTAGTATGCTGCACGCGAACATGTTGGGACGCACCTTCCTGACCGTGATCGCGCTCGCGCTCGCCGCCTCGCCGGCCTTCGCCGACGACCCGCCCGAGATCGAGATGGATCCGATCACCCCACCCGCGCCGAAGCCGCCGACCCCGACGCCGACCCCGACGCCGACGCCGACGCCAGCCGGCGACGGCACGGTGAAGAAGGATCCGGCGGCGGCGCGCAAGTGGCAGATCGCGGCGGTCCAGCTCGTGCAGCGCGGCGACTACTTCACGCGCTACAAGAAGCTCGACGACGCGAAGACGCAGTACGAGAACGCGGTCACCGCGTACCTGAAGGCGATCGAGGCGGGCGATGACCTGCAGCTCATCGTCGACATGGCGATCATCGAGGAGAAGCTCGGCAGGTCCGACGTGGCGGCGCGGCACCTGCGCGCCGTCGCGAAGAACGCGTCGGCCAAGCCCGACGTCGTGAAGAAGGCGCAGGCGAAGCTCGACGAGGTCGCGACGAAGATCGGCGTCGTCACGCTGACGGTGAACCCGCCGAACACCGTGATCACGATGAACGGCAACGAGCTCGGCACGGCACCGCTCGAGGCGCCGCTCATCCTCATGCCCGGCACCTACAACCTGTCGTTCACCGCCGAGGGCTACCAGCCGAAGGAGGCCGAGCTCAACGTCGAGGCCGGCTCCGAGAGCGACCGCACGATCGAGCTCGACTTCATCACGATCATCGTCGAGCCCCCGAAGCCCAAGGTCGTCGAGGTCGATCTGCCGCCGCCCGTGCAGAAGCCGTCGAAGGTGCCGCTGTTCGTCGGCGGCGCCGCGACGGTCGGGTTCCTCACCGCGGGCGTCGTGACCGGCATCCTCGCGGTCGGGCAGCACGGCACGTTCGTGGCGCCCGGCTCCAAGGCGAACGAGCGCGCCGACGCGCAGGCCAACGGCCGCACCCTGGCGCACGTCACGGACGCCATGCTCGCCGGCACGCTCGTCGCCGGCGCGTTCACCGCGTACTGGTACTTCGCGAAGTACAAGAAGGGCCCCGCAAAGCCCAAGGACGAGAAGCGGTTGCGCGATGTGCCGCAGATGACCAAGGTCGACGTCCTTCCGTGGGTCCAACCCGATGCCGGCGGTCTGGGATTCGCCGGCTCGTTCTAGGAGCGCTATGGCGACACCGGGATATCCGATGCAACAGCAACCGATGGGACAGCCGGGCGGGGCGATGCCTCAGCCCGTCGTGAAGCGCGGCACGTCGAAGGCCGTGCCCGTCGTGGTCTCGGCGGGCCTCGCCGTCGGCGTGTTCTGCGGCCTTCTGTTCGGCCTGGGCCTCGACGCCGAGACCAAGTCGGCGAGCGCCGACACGTCGACGAAGGAGGAGAAGCCGAAGGAGAAGGAGACGCCCGACGTCTTCCAGGACTCGTCCAAACCGGAGGCCAAGAAGAGCGACAAGGCCGACGAGAAGAAGGAGCAGGTCGCGGCCGCCGGCACCGACGACAAGAAGGCCGACGCGAAGGACGAGAAGTCGGCCGACGCGAAGGACGAGAAGTCGGCCGACGCGAAGGATGAGAAGAAGGACGACAAGACTGGCGACAAGAAAGACGAGAAGAAAGACGAGGCCAAGGAGGGCTCGGCGGCGACGCCCGCGGCGGGCTCGGCCGGGGCCGGCTCGTCGGCGACGCCCGCGGTGAAGATGGCGAAGCTCACGCTCGACATCACGCCGGCCGACGTCGCGAAGAGCGCGAAGATCTGGATCGAGGGCAAGCCCGTCGAGGGCTTCCAGCACGACATCCCGCTCGCGAAGGACAGCAAGAAGACGACGATCGCGCTCGTCATCAACGCGACCGGCTACAAGGACGTCGACAAGAAGATCGAGATCCCCGACGACAAGCCGCTCACGGTGAAGCTCGAGCTCGTGAAGAAGCCCGGTCAGCCGGCCGTGGCGCAGCCCCCGCCGACGACGCAGCCGCCGACGCAGCGCCCGCCGACGCAGCGCCCGCCGACGCAGCGCCCGCCCGCCACGCAGGGCAGCGGCAAGAAGCTGATCGACATCTAGCCGAGGGCTAGCCCTTCACGGCGCCGGCGGTGAGGCCGCCGACGAGGAAGCGCTGCAGCACGTAGAACGCGATCATCACGGGGATCGACGTGACGACGGCGCCGGCGGCGAACAGGCCCCAGTCGGCCGAGAACTCGGTGACGCTCGACTGGATGAGCACGGGCAGCGTGTAGCGGCGCTGATCCGTCATGAACGTCGACGCCATGATGAACTCGTTCCACGCGGTCATGAACGAGAACAGCGCGGTCACGGCGAGGCCGGGGCGCGCGAGCGGCAGCATGATCTTGCGGAAGATCATCCACGACGAGGCGCCGTCGATGCGCGCGGCCTCCTCGAGCTCGCGCGGCAGCGAGTCGAAGTAGCCCTTCAGCGTCCACACGCAGAACGGGATCGCCGTCGTCGAGTAGACGAGGACGAGGCCGGTGACCGAGTTGAGGAGGCCGAGCTTGTCGAGGATGACGTAGAGCGGGAGGAGCAGGAGCGTCGCCGGGAACATCTGGACGACGAGGAACATCGTCAGGCCGGCCTTGCGCCCGGGAAAGCGGAAGCGCGACAGCGCGTACGCGGCGGTGCACGACAGCGCGACGCCGACGACGGTCGTGAGGAGCGCGACGATGATCGAGTTGAGCGCGTGGTGCACGAACAGGAGCTCGCCGTGCGGGCCGCGCGACGTGAACAGGTCCGTGAAGTGCTCGGTCGTGAGGTCGGTCGGCAGCGGCGACGCCGACAGCGCGAACTGGCGCCCGGGCTCGAACGCCTTCTTGCACACGAGCATCACGGGGTAGAGGACGACCGCGACGAGGAGGACGATCGCGAAGTGCGCGGCGATGCGCCACGCGAGCGAGGGGCGGCGCGACAGGCTCACGACGCGCCCTCGTCCTTCGAGCGCGCGATGCGCGCGCCGAACACCGTCCACAGGAGCAGGACGAGGAAGATGATCGTCGCGTACGCCGCGGCCATGCCGTAGCGCTCGCCGCGCTCGAACGCCCAGCGGTAGGCGTCGGTGACGAGGATGTTCGTCGCGCCACCCGGCTCGCCGGCGGAGACGAGGTAGATGACGTTGAACATGTTGAACGTCCAGATCGAGCCGAGCGCGACCGCGGGGCCGAGCGCGGGGCGCAGGTGCGGCAGCGTGATGTGGCGGAAGCGCTGCCACGCGCTCGCGCCGTCGACGGACGCGGCCTCGTAGAGGTCCTTCGGGATCGACTCGAGCGCGCCGAGCGCGACGACCATCATGAACGGGAAGCCGAGCCACGTGTTCGTCGCGACGTTCGCGGCGAAGCTCGTCGAGAACGAGCTGAACCACGACACGCCGTCGAGGCCCGCGGCGTGGAACAGCGAGTTGATCGCGCCGTACTCGCCGAGGAACATGCCCTTCCAGATGAGGGCGGTGATGTAGTTCGGGATCGCCCACGGCAGGATGAACAGCATCCGGAACAGGCCGCGGCCGCGGATCCACGTGCGCGAGAGGAGGAGCGCGAGCGCGACGCCGATCGACACGTGGAGCGCGACGTTCGCGAGCGTCCACATGACGGTCACGCCGAGGATGAACCAGAAGTTCAGAGGATCGTCGAGCGCGTGGCCGCCGCCGGAGAGGATCTCGCCGAAGTTCGACAGGCCGACGTACTCCCACGTGCCCTGCTTGTGGTCGTAGAAGCCGAGGACGAGGCCGATCACGAACGGCGTCGCGACGAGGACGAGCATCGCGATCATCGCCGGCGTCAGGAACGCGAGCGCCGTGCGGTGGTAGCGCAGGCCCGCGGCGACGCGCTCGGTGAACGCCGCGCGCTGCGCGAGGGCGAGCGCGCCGGCGACGAGGACGATCGCGACGCACGCGATCGGCGAGCCCCACAGCGCGGGTGGGATCGCGAGCGCGGCGACGCCGGCGAACGTGCCGGCGACGCGGGCGCGGCCGCCGACGAGCGCGCCCGCGGCGGCGAGCGCGGCGCCGAGGCCGAGCACGCCGATCATCACGAGGAGCGGGTAGGGCGCGGGGCGCCCGGGCGGCGTCACGGCGACGGCGAGGGTGCCGCCGCGCACCCCGTCGCGCACGGCGCGCACGGCGATCGCGCGCCCGGAGCCGTCGGACAGGACCTGCACGAACGTCGTCGCGGCGGGCCGCTGGCGCTCGAAGCGCGTCGCGGCGTCGTAGATCAGCTTGTCGTCGGGCGTCGCGGGGCCGAGCGTGCGCCAGCCGTCGCCGTCGAGGGCGCGGCGCTTGCGCAGGTACGCGTGCTTCGCCGACGGCTCGGCGGGGCCGACGAGGACGGCGCGCACGTCGGGGAGCGCCGGGCGATCCGTCGCGACGGCGTCGGCGGCGCGCACGGCGAGATCGACCTGGCGCTCGACGAGGTCGTGGTTGCGGACCGCGACGAACGCGCACGTCGCGATGACGACGGCGAGCAGCGCCCCGACGGCGAAGTCGCGGAGCTGGCGCACGACGGGCGCGCCTGCGGCGGAGGGTGGAGTCGGAGCGGGCATGGGGGGAGCTAGTTCGATCGGCCGTCCAGGTACTTCTGGACCTCGCGCTCGACGGACCGTAGCTGCGGTCCCGGTTCGGAGCGCCCGGCGAGGACCTCGCCGAGCGCGGTCTTGTAGGGCGTCCACACCATGCGCATGCCGGCGCTCTTCGGCATCGGGACGGTGTGGGCGAGCTGCGCGCGGAAGGCGTTCAGCGTCGGATCGCGCGCGACGTCGGGGTCGTCGTAGGCGGCGCGGTTCGGCACGACCTGGCGCGCGCGGCGGGCGCGCTCGGTCGCATTCTCGTCGGAGACGAGCGCATCCATCACCGCGAACGCGGCGTTCTTGTCGCGCGCGCGCGCCGACATCAGGATGCCCTCGGCGCCCAGGAACGGCGCGGCGTGTGCGCCGGTCGGCGACACGACGGGCAGCGTCGCGACCTTCCACGGGACGTCGGCTCGGATGTCGGCGACGAACCAGGGGCCGGAGATCGCGGTCGCGGCCTTGCCCTCGTTGAACAGGGTCGCGACGAGCGGGCCCTCGGCGTGCTCGGGGGCGGCGCCGGTGGCGACGAGGTCGCGCGCGAAGGCCATCGCGTTCGCGGCCTCGGGCGTCGCGATCGCGAGCTCGCCGGTCTCGGTCATGATCGAGCCGCCGAAGCCGAACAGCCACGGCGCGTGGCCGTACAGGTCGACGTTCGCGTACGCGACCGCGTAGCCGCGCCGCGCCCGCATGCGCGGCGCGATCGCGAGCAGCTCGTCGGTGGTGGCCGGCGGCCGGTCGACGAGGTCGGTGCGGTAGAACAGCGCGAGCGACTTCGTGGCGAGCGGCAGGCCGTAGAGCGAGTTGCCGTACGCCATCGCCGCGACCGCGGGCTCGCTGAACCGCTCGAGGCGCGCGTCGTCGACCCAGAACTCGATCGGCTCGATGATGCTCGAGCCGGCCCAGTCGCCGATGCGGTCCTGCGAGTAGATGAACAGGTCGGGGCCGTTGCCGCCGGGGATCGCGGAGGTCAGCTTGTCGCCGAACGCGCCGTACGGGACCGACACCAGCTCGAGCGGCGTCTCGGGGTGCGCCGCGTTCCAGCGCGCCGCCGACGCCTCGAGCGTCTCGCGCTCGACGCCGTTGTACGCGTGCCACAGGACGACGCCGTCGCTCGGGCGGTCGCACGCGACGAGCATCGCGAGCGCGAACAGGCCGAGCAGCCGCTTCTTGCCACCGCTGCCGCCGGTCTTCTTGTCGGCGCCGCCGGTCTTCCTGTCGGCGCCGCCGGTCTTCTTGTCGGCGCCGCCGGACTTCTTGTCGGCGCCGCCGGTCTTCTTGTCGGCGCTGCCGGTCTTCTTGTCGGCGCCGCCGGTCTTCTTGTCGGCGCCGCCGGTCTTCTTCTCGGCGCCGCCGCCGGACTTCTTCGGCGGCTCGTCGTCGCCGTCGTCGTCGTGATCGTCGTGGGCGCCGTCAACGCCGTGAGCGCCGCGAGCGCTGCGAGCGCCGTGAGCGCCGGGGGCGCCGTGGGCGCCGCCGTGAGCGCCGGGGGCGCCGTGGTCGTCGTCGTCGTCGCCGAGGTCGAGGTTGTCGAGGAGGTCGACGGGGACGGTGTCATGATCGTCGCGGGCCTCGCGGCCGGCGCCGCCGGCGGGGCCGCGCTGGGCGAGCGAGGAGAGGACGGCGCGGCGCACGGCGCGGCGGTGGAGCTCGTTGTCGCTCGGGCGCGACGGGGGCAGGTCGCCGGTCGTGGGCGGGCGGCGCACGGCGACGGCGATCGCCTCCTGCTTCGCGGGCGCGCGGTCGAGGGCGAGCTCGTCCTCCTCGCCCTCGTCGTCGGCGTCGTCGGCGTCGCGGTCGCGGGCGGCGCGCTTCGCCGGCCGCGCCTGCGTGGCGGCGTCGTCGAGGGCGCGCGCGAGCGCCTGCGTGGTCGCGAGGTCGTCGAGCGGGTTGCGCGCCCGCGTCGTGACGCCGTCGTCGAGGACGTGCTTCGGCGCCTGCAGCGTGATGCGATCGTCGAGCTCCTGCGCGACCGCCTCGAGGTCGGCGACCTCCAGCTGCTGCCAGGTGGCCATCGCCTCGTCGGAGATCATCGCGCCGGAGGCGCCGGCGTCGAGCGCGTCGATCTTGTCGCGCGAGATGAAGTGCGGGCGCGAGGCGCCGGCGTCGTCGGGCGGGACCTCGGCGTCGATCACGCCGAGCTCGCTCGCGTCGTCGAGCCCGGCCTTCTCGTGCTCCGAGATCGAGAGCGTCGTGACGAAGTCGCTCGGCAGGCGCGCCGGCACCGACGTCGCGAACACGCCGCGGTGCGCCGGCGACGTGGTGAGGAGGTCGCTCGCGAGCTGCGGCGGGGGCTGCGGGAGGCGGTGCTCGCCGGAGACGTCGACGTCGACGTCGACGACGATGCTGCGCGCGGCCTCGACGCGGATCTCGGGGAACTCGCTCGACTCGGCCGGGCCGCCGACGCCCGACGGGACGGCGCCCGAGTCGGCGGCCGCCGGCTGCGCCCAGCTCGAGCCCTCGGCGATCGCCATGCGCGCGAATGCGTCGGAGTTGTGCATCCAGCCCGAGCCCTCGGCGAGCGGCGCCTCGGGCTCGAGCCCGGGCAGCGACGACGCGTTCTCGAACAGCTTCTGCCAGTCGCCGCGCGTGATCCGCCGATCCCACGGCGGCCCAACAGGCGAGGCGGGAGGCGGCTCGACGGGCTCGGCCGCCACGGCGACGGGCGGCGGCTCGGGCGCGAACGACGGCTCGGTGATGATCGGCGGCGGGCGGTCGCCGCGGCCCATCAGGCGGTCCCACGTCGCGCGATCGAGGCGCTTGTCCCACGACGGACGCGGCTTCGGTTCCGCCGACGCAGCGGCGGCGGGCGCCGCGCGCGGGTCGGTGACGTCGTCGTCGCCGTCGTCGCTCACAGGCGCAGCTCCGTCTCGCCGTCGAACAGGTGGATCGCCGCCGGATCGACCCACACCTGGATCTGATCGCCGGGGCGGGGCGCGGCGCCGGCGTCGGTGCGCACCGTGAGCGCGCCGGCCGCCGACTCGACGTGCAGGACGACCTCGGCGCCGAGCACCTCGCGCATCGCGACGCTGCCCGCGAGCGCGACGTCGGCCGCGGCCTCGCGCCGCGTCAGCGACAGCCGCTCGGGGCGGATGCCGACGACGATCTTGTCGGACTCGCCCGCCGGGCGCAGGGTGGGCGCGTCGCCGAGCGGGATCTCGAAGCCGCCGCCGCGGGCCGCGCGCCGGTCGCCGTGTGCGATCAGGTCGGCCGCGAGGAAGTTCATCGACGGCGTCCCGAAGAAGCCGGCGACGAAGCGGTTCGCCGGGTTCTCGTAGATCTCGACGGGCGAGCCGATCTGCTGCACGACGCCGTCGCGCAACACGACGATCACGTCGGCGAGCGTCATCGCCTCGATCTGGTCGTGCGTGACGTACATCGACGTCGTCTTCGAGGCCTGATGGATGCGCGCGATCTCGCGGCGCATGTCGCCGCGCAGCTTCGCGTCGAGGTTCGACAGCGGCTCGTCGAACAGGAACACCTTGGGCTCGCGCACGATCGCGCGCCCGATCGCCACGCGCTGGCGCTGCCCGCCCGACAGCGCCTTGGGGCGGCGCTCGAGGTACGCCGTCAGCCCGAGGCTGTCGGCGGCGGCGTTCACGCGCGCGCGGATCTCCGCCTCGGGGAGGTGCTTGATGCGCAGCCCGAACGCCATGTTCTCGAACACGGACATGTGCGGGTACAGCGCGTAGCCCTGGAACACCATCGCGATGTCGCGCTCGGCGGGCTGCAGGTGCGTGACGTCGCGCCCGCCGATCTTGATCGTGCCGGCGGTCGGCTCCTCGAGGCCGGCGACCATGCGCAGCGTCGTCGACTTCCCGCACCCGCTCGGCCCGACGAGGACGGCCATCTGCCCGGAGCCGATCGACAGATCGAGGTCCGGGATCACGGGGCGCGCGACGCCCTCGTACAGCTTGCGGATGCCTTGGAGCTCGAGCTCGCTCACGGTGGGTTCGGGTCGGGCGTCAGCAAGGCGCGTTCCATCGCGCAACTGCGCCGGAGACCAGCGTGATTACCGCTTTCGCGTTGCCGGATGCAACGACAACCGACCGGGCCCAGTGCGTCTGACAACGTCGGTCGCAACCCGGGGAAAACCGCGACGCCGGTGTCGTGTCCCGACGGATGTCTGCAGACGCGCCACGGAGAGGTGAGCGATTTCACCGCCTTGATCCGGGCACGACCGTTGCTGGAGGATCGCGCCCATGAAGCTCGCCGCGGCCGTCGCCCTCGCACTGCTGTGCCCGACCGTCGCCTTCGCCGAGGACGTGCAGGCCGATGCGCAACAGCTGGGTGACGTGCCGTCGCCCTTCGCCGGGTCGGCGCCGGCGCCGCCGGGGCTCGTCCCCGTCCGCCCCGAGCCCGTCCCGGCGCCGGAGGATCCGATCGCCGCGCAGGGCCGCATCGTCGCCGCCGGCCAGGGCCTGTACGTCGGGTCGGCGATCACGACGCCCGCGAACCAGCTCGAGCTCGGGCTGGCGACCGTGCCGCCGTTCGGCGGGCTCCTCGCGCTGAGCGCGGGCCTCGGCGGCACGACGGAGCTGCGCGCCGAGGTCGGCGGCACGATCGAGGACGCCGAGGGCCTGTCGGGCTTCGGCTTCGGGCTCAAGCAGGTGATCGGCCGCGGCCGCACCTGGAGCGTCGCGCTCGCCGGCTCGATCCACCAGCTCCGCGAGCGGCACGACGCCGGTCAGCGGACGCTGTACGCGGTCGGCGGCATCGCGACGATCTGCGGCGACGACTGCGGCGTGATGTTCTCCGGCGGCCTCCACATGCTCGGCCTGAACGGCGAGGACGAGAAGCTCATGATGCTCACCCTCGGGCTCTCGGCCGGGTCGAAGACGACGCGCTTCCTCGCCGAGCTCACCGCGGGCGGCGAGGGCCACGACAACCTCGCCCTCGGCTTCCTCGGCATCCGCATGGGCAACCGCACGATGGCGCTCGACCTCGGCCTCGCGATGCTGTTCGGCGACGGCAACGACGCCCCCGTCCTGCCGATCGTGTCCGTGCACTCGCGTCTCTGACCCTGGCCCGGATCATTCACCAACACGTCGGCTGCGACCGTCGCGCTCCGGGCAGCTCGAGGCGTACGGCCGGTTCTCACTCGGACCGTACGGCAAGTACGACCTCTCGCTCCGCTTCCGCGCGTGCGCCTCGATCTGCCTCGGATCGCTTGGTCTCGCTCGACGTCCTGGCGAATGATCCGGGCTAGGCGCCGAGGATCGCCGCCATCTCGGCGAACCACGGGTCGTCCTTCTCGCTCGCGCGCCACGCCGGGTTGAGCTCGGCGCCGCGCCGGAAGTCGGCCGCCGCGCGATCGCGCTCGCCGAGCTGGAGGTACGCGGCGCCGCGCGGGAAGTACGCCGACGACTGGTTCGGGTCGATGGCGACGGCGCGGTCGCACGTCGCGATCGCCTCGCGGTAACGGGCGGCGCGGGCGAGGGCCCAGCCGCGGCATGCGTGGTAGAGCGGGTGGTCGGGGACCTCGGCGATCGCCGCGTCGTACGAGGCGATCGCCTCGTCGTAGCGGCCGCGCGTGCCGTGCACGTTGCCGAGGTTGTTGAGCGTGTCGGCGTGGCGCGGATCGATCGCGAGCACGCGCCGGTAGTAGCGCTCGGCGTCGTCGAGGTGGCCGCCGTTGTGCAGCGTGAGCGCGAGCGCGAACAGCGGCCGCACGTCGTCGCCGTCGTCCCCGTCGTCCCCGTCGTCCCCGTCGTCGTTGTCGTCGAGCTCGGCCTCGAGGCGCGCGACCTCGGCGCGCGCGATGGCGGCGACCACGGGCCTGACGTGCGGGTCGTCCTTCAGGTGCTGGAAGCAGGCGAGGTTCGAGCACACCGCGAGCTCGCTCCAGCCCTCCGTGCGCGCCTTCTCGAGCCAGCGCGCGGCGCCGGCACCGTCGTTCATCGTCGCGCGGCCGCACGCCGCGGCGCCGTACGCCGAGCCGAGGATGTCGGCGCCCGCGCCGCCGGCGCCGTCCTCGCGGAAGTAGCCCGGATCCTCGGTGAGGATCTGCTCGAGCTCGCCGGTGAGCATGCGCGAGACGTCGTCGCACGTCGCCGTCGCGCCGTAGGGCAGGAGGGCGTTCGTGTAGATCGTCGCGAGCATGCGGCCGGGGTGGTCGCGCCGGTAGCGGGGGAGGAACTCGCGCGCGAGGCGGATCGACTCGTGCGCGCGCCCGCTGCGCGACGTCGCGTACAGGACGTTCGCGACGAGGTCGGGCGCGTCGAGGCGGCCGGCGGCGGCCTCGAGGCAGCGCGCGACGAGCGGCGCGATGTCGTTCGACAGCGCGCGGTGCAGCAGCTCGGTGAGCTCGTCGGTCGCGTAGCGCTCGAAGTGCGCCGCGATCAGCCGGTCGAGCGCGTCGCCGCGCAGCGTGCTCGCCAGCTCGAGGAAGGTCTCGACGGGCGCACCGCCGAGGGCGAGCGAGCGCTCCTGCAGCTCCGGGGAGCCGATCGTCTCGCCGAGCCGCGCGACGGCGGCCCCGAGCATGTCGATCGGGCCGTGCGCGAGGAGCGCGTCGAGCTCGCGGTGCGCGGCGTCGGCCGCGGGGAGCAGCGGCGCCTCGGTGGCGTGCGACCCGACGAGGAAGCGCAGGTGCGGCGCCAGCTCGGCGAGCGCGGCGCGCGCGGCGGCCCTCGGCAGGCGCCCGAGCAGCGTGGCGCAGTGGCTCGCGAGGAGCTCGGCGGCGTCGGCGTTGCGCTCGCTGCCCAGGTCGGCGAGCGCGCGGTCGATCGCGCGCACGGCGAGCTCGATCGTGGCGGGGGCGCGCGTCGACAGGAGGCGCTCGACCAGCTCGGCGAGCACGGCGAGCGCGTGCCGCGAGCGCAGCTCCGGCGCGAACCGCCACGTCGAGGCGAACCACGGCAGGAGGACCGGCTCGATCTGCGCCGTGGACCACGCGTCGCGCGCGTCGTTGGGCTCGTCGGGATCCCCGTCGAGGATCACCACCATCTCGATGGCGTGGCGCGCGTGCGCGACCTCGAGCCAGCCGTCGAACGCCGCGAGCATCGCGCCGTACGCCTGCTCGTCCTCGTAGACGGCCCCGTCCTCGACGTGCACGCCGAGCATCCGCTCGGCGCGGTTGTCGGGGTCGAACACGAGCAGCGGCGGCGCCTTTGCGAGGATCGCCGTCAGCAACCGGTCGGGCGGCGGCGTCCGGAAGATGACCCAGGCGAGGAAGCCGTCGGGGTCCATCGTGCCATGTCCAAGCACGGGAAATGGCCAGCGTCGCGACATGGCGTGGTTGTACCGCCATGTAACAGCGCGTCATCAATCGGATCTGCCGGGAATTGACCGATCGCGGCGACTGGGTTACCCGTAGGGTTCGACATGGCACGCAGTTCCACGAGGCGGCGTACGCCCTTTCTGGCGAGCCGCCGGCGCGCGAGACGCGTGCGCCAGATGCTGCCGGTCGGGCTGCCCGCGCCGCTGCGCGAGGTCTCGAACCCCGTCGACGACGAGACGCTGCGCGTCCTCGGCTCCGGCGACGTCGCGTTCCAGCAGATCGTCGAGCGCGTGCGCAACGCGGAGCGCTCCGTCGAGATCCGCGCGTTCCTGTGGCGCGACGACGACGCCGGCAACATGCTCGGCGAGGCCGTGCTCGCGGCGGCCGACCGCGGCGCGTCCGTCGTGATCCACAAGGACAAGATCGCGGCCGTCTACGAGTACACGGGCGGCAACAAGCAGAGCTTCTTCCACAAGCGCGTCGACGCGATCCGCGGCTTCCAGGCGTGGTTCCTCGGCGCCGTGTACCGCACGTCGGGTTCGTTCAAGCAGCGGCCGAACGCGCTGTCGCAGCGCATCCTCGAGCACCCGAACATCAAGGTCGAGCACATGCGCAAGCGGTTCGACCACAGCAAGGTCTACATCGTCGACGACCGCTACCTGATGCTCGGCTCGATGGGCATCGGCGACAACCACCGCCACGACTGGGTCGACATCATGGTCGAGGCGGAGGGCGCCGAGTACGTCGCGCGCCTGCGCGAGCGCATGGCGGGCCACGACGAGTTCGATCCGTCGCGCGGCATCGACTTCCTCGTGCACAGCCGGGCGGCCCACCGCAAGAAGAGCTGCCCGATGATCAGCCATCGCCTCGCGCTGATCGACGCCGCGCAGGAGTCGATCACCGTCGAGATGGCGTACTTCACCGACCTGCGGTTCTCCGCGGCGCTCGCGCGCGCCGTGCAGCGCGGCATCAAGGTGAAGCTCGTGACCGCCGAGAACGCGGACGTGCTCGCGAACATCAACCGCGCCACGTACAACGCGCTGTTCCGCCTGTCGGAGGCGGCCGAGAACCTGACGGTCGTGCTCGTGCCGCGCATGGTGCACAGCAAGGTCGTCGTGATCGATCACCGGTGGTCCGACGTCGGCTCGGCGAACTTCACGTCGCTGTCGCACGGCGTGTACGACGAGATCAACCTGTACGCGGACAACGAGGCGTTCGCGCGCGCGCTCGAGGCGGAGATCGAGTCGCACTGCGAGGACGCGAAGGTGGCCGACCAGAGCCTGCGCTACCGCCGCGTGTACTCGGTGACGGAGCGCGCGATCATCGCGTACCAGTCGCGGCGGGGTGGGTAGTGGTCTCGACCGCGGACCCTGCGAAGCAGGAGCGCCGCCGTCGGATCGTGAATGCCGCGAAGGAGGTCTTCGCGGAGGCGGGCTATCACGGCGCGTCGATCAACGCGATCATCGAGCGGGCGCAGATCGCGCGCGGCACGTTCTACCTGTACTTCGAGAGCAAGTCGGCCGTGTTCGACTCGATCCTCGAGCAGGCGCTGAGCGATCTGCGCTCGCGCATCCACCGGATCGCCGTCGACGACAGCGGCGCGCCGCCGCCGCAGGTGCAGCTGCGCGCGCAGGTGCTGGCGACGCTCGAGTACGTCATCCGCGACCGCTCGCTCGCGCTGCTGCTGCTGTCGGCCGGCCACACGCCCGACGCCGAGGCGACCGAGCGCCTCGACCAGTTCTTCGCCGACATGCGCGACCTCCTGCAACGCGCGCTGCAGACCGGCATGGAGCTCGGCCTCCTGCGCCCGTGCCAGCCCGAGCTCGTCGCGGCCGCGATGCTCGGCATGATCCGCGGCGTGATCGAGCTGCTCGTGCGGCAATCGTCGGTGCGCCCGATCGACGAGGTCGTCACCGAGATGCTCACCGTCGCGCTGCGCGGCGTGCTCGTCGCGTGAGCTACGGGCAGGCCTTCACGAGCTTGTCGCCACCCGCGCACGAGAAGCAGCCGTAGGACGCCGGCGAGATGTCCGCCCCGCTGTACTCGATGCGCTCGACCTCCAGCGCCGCGAGCGCGGGGCATCCGCCGTAGACGCACGCGGTGCACGCCCCGACCTGCGCGGCGCCTGTGCCGACGACCGCGTCCTGCGCGACGAGCTCGACCGCGAGCGGGCCCGCCGCCATGCCGTCGGCGTACGTGGCGAAGTCGGCGCTCGCCTCCGCGCGGCCATCGAGCACGGCGAACACCTCGCCGCCGAAGCGCACCTGATCGACGGCGGGCGGGAGGTTCTGGAAGTCCACGACGAGCGCGACCTCGCCGTGATCGGCCGTGCAGGCCGCGAGCGCGACGACCGAGAGGGCGGCGAGCCGGGCGAGGGTTCGCATCGCGGCGAGCATCCCACGCCGACCCCGTGGCGCGGGTGCGAAACCAGCGTGCCGTGGTTGGACCGGTGACCGAAAAACTCGGGCCGGAAGCGTGAAGAACCGTGCGCAGCCGGCCACTCAGACGTAACCTGCGTTACGGTTTGCTGCGTTGCGGCGTACGCACCGAAGAGATCCAAGGTTACCAGCACTTCTTGCTGGACTGACACGTCAGTCTACTCCTAGACTGACGCGTCAGTCTAGCTCTGGCTCCCGAGGCACACATGGCGAACGCACCCGACAACGTCGTGATCGGTATCGACGTCGGCTCCACGACGGTGAAGATGACCGTCGTCGATCCAACGACCAAGGAGATCCTGTGGTCGAAGTACCTGCGTCACGAGACGCGGCAACCCGAGATGACGCGCGAGATGCTGCGCGAGATCCACGCCGCGTTTCCGACGATCACCAACGATCGGATCCGCACGTTCATCACGGGCTCGGGAGGGAGCCCGATCGCGCCGCACCTCGGCGCGAAGTTCGTCCAGGAAGTGAATGCCGTGACGATGGCGGTGGAGCAGCTCCACCCCGACGTCGGCAGCGTGATCGAGCTCGGCGGCCAGGACGCCAAGATCATCATGTTCAAGAAGAACAACGAGACCGGTGACAAGACCGCGCAGACGTCGATGAACGACAAGTGCGCGTCGGGCACCGGCGCCACGATCGACAAGTGCGTGCTGAAGGTCGGCATGCCGCGGGAGGAAGTCCCGGGCCTCGTGTTCGATCCGACGAAGCTGCACCACGTCGCCGCGAAGTGCGGCGTGTTCGCCGAGACCGACATCGTGAACCTCGTGAAGTCGGGCATCCCGCGCAACGAGATCATGAACTCGCTCGCGGACGCGATCGTCTCGCAGAACCTCGCCGTGCTCACGCGCGGCAACACGCTCAAGAGCAAGGTGCTGCTGCTCGGCGGCCCGAACACGTACCTGCCGTTCCTCCAGCAGTGCTGGCGCCTGCGCATCCCCGAGGCGTGGGCCGAGCGCGGCTACGAGTACGACAAGACGGTGCCGATCGAGGAGCTGATCTTCGTCCCGAAGAACTCCGACCTCTACGCCGCGTACGGCGCGGTGCTGTTCGGCCTCTACGAGCCGGCCACCGTCGGTCGCTACCGCGGCCTCGACCCGCTCGACGAGTTCATCAACCACGGCCGCAAGGCCAAGCTCGGCGAGAGCGCCGGCCCGGGCCTCGTCGAGACGCCGCAGCAGCGCGACGTGTTCGTCGACAAGTACCGCACGCCGGACTACGAGGACGCCGTCCTCGAGGCGGGCAAGACCTATCGTGGCGTGATCGGCCTCGACGGCGGCTCGACGTCGTCGAAGTGCGTGTTCATCGACGAGCAGGAGAACATCCTCAAGAAGGTCTACACGCTCTCGAAGGGCAACCCGATCCAGGACATGAAGGACATGTTCGTGGAGATGCGGGCGTGGGCCACGGACCAGGGCGCGACGCTCGAGGTCACGGGCTTCGGCGTCACCGGCTACGCCGGCGACGTCCTCGAGCGCTCGCTCGGCGCCGACGCGAACATCGTCGAGACGGTCGCGCACATGATGAGCGCGAAGCGCTGGTTCCCGAGCGTCGACGTCATCTGCGACATCGGCGGGCAGGACATCAAGGTGATGTTCATGCAGAACGGCGACGTGAAGAACTTCCGCCTGTCGAACAGCTGCTCCGCCGGCAACGGCATGCTGCTGCAGGCGATGGCCGACCAGTTCGGCCTGCCGGTGAAGCAGTACGCCGAGGTCGCGTTCGAGGCGCGGCTCGCGCCGAAGTTCAGCTACGGCTGCGCCGTGTTCCTCGACTCCGACCGCGTGAACTTCCAGAAGGAAGGCTACTCGCGCGAGGAGCTGCTCGCCGGTCTCGCGCTCGTGCTGCCGAAGAACGTGTGGCAGTACGTCGTGCAGATCCCGCGCATGAGCGAGCTCGGGCGCGTGTTCGTCCTCCAGGGCGGCACGCAGAAGAACGTCGCCGCGCTGAAGGCGCAGGTCGACTACATCGAGAAGCGCGTCCCGAACGCCGAGGTCTACCTCCACCCGCACTGCGGCGAGGCCGGCGCGATCGGCGCCGCGTTCGAGGCGCTGCGCGTCACGCGCCGCCGCGGCTCGACGACGTTCGTCGGCCTCGGTCAGGCGATCGACATCGACTACGTCTCCACGAACAACGAGGAGACGCGCTGCAACTTCTGCCCGAACAACTGCTCGCGCACGTTCATCGACACGAAGACGCTCGACGGCAAGACCGCCCGCTACATCAGCGGCTTCTCGTGCGAGAAGGGCACCGTCGAGAACATGGACGCGCTGAAGAAGCTCAACAAGGAGCGTCAGGCGCGCATGAAGAAGTACCCGAACCTGGTCGACTACGAGGCCAAGCTCGCGTTCAAGAGCTTCTTCGAGCCGGCGCCGATGCCGGAGCACGGCGCGCCCGTCGACGACATCGTCGTGAAGCGCACGCTGCTCGGCGCCGTGCGGCACAAGCCGATCAAGCGCGAGTTCCAGCGCGGCAGCGCCGAGACCTGGGCGAAGCGGAAGGAAGTCCGCATCGGCATCCCGCGCGTGCTGAACATCTACTCGACGGGCCCGTTCTGGCGCACGTACTTCGAGGTGCTCGGCGTCGACACGCGCAACGTGGTGTTCTCCGACGAGACCACCGAGGAGCTGTGGCAGGCCGGCTGCAAGTACGGCTCGGTCGACCCCTGCTACCCGTCGAAGGTGTGCCAGGCGCACATCCACAACCTGCTGTTCAAGCACCACGAGAAGAAGAAGCTCGACTACATCTTCTTCCCGTCGATCACGCACATCCCGACCTTCATGGTGAACCAGATGGACACGGCGAGCTGCCCCGTCGTGTCGGGCACGCCGAAGGTCATCCGCGCGGCGTTCACGAAGGAGACCGACTTCTTCGCCGAGCGCGGCATCAGCTACCTCGACACGGCGATCACGCTGAACGAGCCGCTCATGTGCAAGAAGCAGATGCACGACGAGTGGGGCCCGCTCCTCGGCATCACGCAGGACGAGAGCGACTTCGCCGTCGATCAGGCGTTCAAGGCGATCGACGCGTTCGAGAACGAGATGCAGCGCAAGGGGCGCGAGATCCTCGGCGAGGTGGCGCGCGAGAACCGCGTGGCGCTCGTGATGCTCGGCCGCCCGTACCACAACGACCCGGGCCTCAACCACTCGGTGCTCGAGGAGTTCCAGGCGCTCGGCTATCCGATCCTGTCGCAGCGCTCGCTGCCGCGCGACAAGGCGACGATCGACCAGCTGTTCGCCGAGGACATCGCGAAGGGCATCATCCAGAGCGGCCTCGACATCTCCGACGTGTGGCCCGAGAACTACTCGACCAACTCGGTGCAGAAGGTGTGGGCGGCGAAGTACGCCGCGCGCCACCCGAACCTCGCGTGCCTCGACCTGTCGAGCTTCAAGTGCGGCCACGACGCGCCGACGTACGGCCTCATCGACTCGGTGATCGCGTCGGCGGGCAAGGCGTACAGCGCGCTGCACGACATCGATGCGAACAAGCCGAGCGGGTCGATCAAGATCCGCGTGAAGACGTACGCGCACACGCTGATGCTGCTGCGCGAGAAGCTCGAAGATCAGGCGACGAAGAAGGTCGAGCTCGATCGGTCGGTGGCCGAGAAGAAGCTCGAGCTGATGACGGCGCTGCAGCACAAGCTGGCGGGCGTCGGTCGCACCGACGACAAGCTCGATCGCGAGATCGCGGCGCTCGGCGAGAAGGTGGCCGCGTGGAAGGCGGCGGATGAAGCGAACCGGCCCAAGGCGAAGCGCGCCCAGGCCCTCAACGTGGTCCGGCAGTAGGAAGAGGAGACATCCAGATGAGCACGACGAACGACAAGAACGGCATGAACCTCGACGCGATGTCCCTCGATGCGATCGAGCAGGAGCTCGAGAAGTTCGAGCGCGAGGAGCGCAAGCGCCTCGGCCTCCCGACGGAGAGCGCGAAGCAGTGGTTCGACGAGGTCCCGCGCACGTTCACGCGCGACCAGCGCGAGCACACGACGATCCTCGTGTCGGGCCTGACGATGGCGCACGACCTGTTCATCCAGAGCGCGCTGCGCGGCATCGGCTACAAGGTCATGGCGATGGACACGCCGGACAACGACGCGCTCCAGTACGGGCGCGAGTACGGCAACCGCGGCCAGTGCAACCCGACGTACTTCACCGTCGGTAACCTGGTGAAGTACCTCGACGGCCTGCGCGAGCAGGGCATGTCGAAGGACGACATCGTCAAGAACCACCTGTTCATCACCGCCGGCGCGTGCGGCCCGTGCCGCTTCGGCACGTACGTCACGGAGTACCGCAAGGCGCTGCGCGACTCCGGCTTCGACGGCTTCCGCGTGCTGCTGTTCCAGCAGACGGGCGGCCTCAAGCAGGCGACCGGCGAGGGCGTCGGCCTCGAGATGAACCCGACGTTCTTCTGGGGCGTCGTGCGCGCGATCCTCGTCGGCGACTGCCTCAACGCGCTCGGCTACCGCATCCGCCCGTACGAGGTGGAGCCGGGCGCCACCGACCGTGCGCTCGAGGTGTCGAAGAAGATCATCGCGGACGCGTTCGAGACGGAGACGTCGCTCGCGGTCGCGCTGTACAAGGTGCGCCGCACGATGGGCGCCGTGAAGGTCGACCGCACGCGCGTGAAGCCGCGCGTCGGCATCATCGGCGAGTTCTGGGCGATGACGACCGAGGGCGACGGCAACTACGGCCTGCAGCGCTTCCTCGAGGCCGAGGGCGCCGAGCCCGACATCCAGCTCGTGACGGCGTGGCTCCTGTACATGGTCTGGCAGGGCCGCTTCGACACGGAGCAGCGCGCGCAGCTGCGCGGCGTCGACGAGAACAAGGGCACCGGCGGCAGCAAGTTCAGCCTGAAGGGCGTCGACGTGCGCAAGCGCGTCGCGTCGCTGTGGGCCGGCGAGAAGGTCGTGCGGGGTCTGTTCCAGACGTTCGCGAAGGCGATGGGCCTGAACGACTACCACCTGCCCGACATGGACAAGATCGCGGACATCTCGCACGCGTTCTACGACAACAACCTCCGCGGCGGCGAAGGCCACATGGAGGTCGGCAAGCTGATCCAGAACGTCGCGTACTCGAAGGTCAACATGACCCTCTCGGTGAAGCCGTTCGGGTGCATGCCGTCGTCGTCGGTGTCCGACGGCATCCAGTCGATGATCACGGAGCTCTACCCGCAGGGCATCTTCCTGCCGATCGAGACGAACGGCGACGGCGCGGTGAACGTCTACAGCCGCGTGCAGATGCAGCTGTTCAAGGCCAAGCAGCTCGCGCAGAAGGAAGTCGACAAGGCGCTCGCCGACGTCGGCATGACGATGGACGAGGTGCGCGCGTACCTCGACAAGCACCCGTCGCTGACGAGCGCGTTCCACCGCTCGCCGCACCGCGCGGGCTGCACCGCGGCCGACCTCGTGTACGAGGTGGGCGCGCGCAAGAGCCGCCTCGCGTACTTCAAGAACAAGCTCGTCAACGCGGTCACGGGCCGCGAGGACAAGGAGCACGCGGTGGCGCACGAGAACCTCCTCGCGATCGCGAAGAAGGCGGCGGAGAAGACCCGCAAGAAGCGCAGCGTCGTCTCGGTCGCGCCCGACGTCGATCCGGACGACCAGGCCGCGCCGCCGATCCCGGCGGGCCGCAAGAGCCTGCGCGTCGTGAACTGACCGGTCCGTTCGACCGGTCGACGCCCGTCGCTGGAGAAGCGGCGGGCGTTTTTCATGGCGTCGTAGTTGCTGTAGGTTCGCGGCATGACGAGACGGTTGGTGTTGTTGGTCGTGCTGGTCGCGTGTGGGGGTGGGCCGCGGGGTGGGGCGACGGCGAGGCGCTACGAGCTCGGAGACCGGCTCCTCGAGCTCACGGACCGGATGTGCGCGTGCACGGACCGGGCGTGTGCGCGTGCGGTCGATGCGGACATGACGGCGTGGCGCGCGGACGCGAGCCGCGTCGACGTGCATCCGAAGCTGCGCTCGCTCGCCGAGCCGGCGTACGCGACGTGCAAGGACCGGCAGACGGGGCTCGCGATCGCGATCGTGATGCACGGCGCCGAGCTCTGGATCGGCAACGAGGAGGTCCCGGAGATCCCCGAGGATGGGATGCGCTGGCTGGGCCCGTTCATCGCGCTGCGCGAGGCGGTGCAGGAGATGGACCTCACCCGGTTCGGGCCCCACGCGCAGGGGATGCTGGTCACCTACGCCGACAAGGCGATCGTGCGCATGCCGCTCGGTCCGATCGCGGGCCTGCCGGCGGCGCTCGGGACGCAGCGCGACTACTACGGCACGACGGGCAGCGAGCTCGTGAGCGGCGTGCGGCGCGCGCTGACGGAGCTGCGCAAGGTCGACGCGCGACGCGTGCTGATCGTCGTCGGCGACGGGAGCGACACGGACGCCGAGCTCGCGCGGACCGAGCTCGCCGCGCTCAAGCAGCAGGCGCGGGAGGACCGGGTCGAGGTGCACGCGTTCGTGTACCGGTCGCGGATGTCGTCCGGTCCGGTGGTGATCGACGTGCTGACGGATCGCACGACGAAGGTCTACGCCGCCGACAAGGTCGGCGAAGGGATCGAGCGCGTGCTGGAGCGCCTGAAGGCGCGCTAGATTGCGCGCATGATGCGTACGACGCTGATCGCGATGTGCTGGGCGGTGCTGGTGGCCGCGTGCGGTGGGGCGAAGCCGACGTCCCCGGGGAACCAGGGGGGCAAGGGTGGCGATACCGTCGCCGTCGCGCTCGTGATGAACGGCTGGGAGGTGTGGGTCGGGAACGATCGCATCCTCGAGGCGAGCGACCCGGCGCGCTACGAGGGCGCGCTCGACTACGTGAAGGCGGGCGTCGACGGCGCGCAGCTCGGCGCGCTCCCGGCGGGGTCGCAGGGGACGCTGATCGTGTACGCCGACAAGGCGACGGTGAAGCTCCCGATGGGGCCGATCGCGAAGCTGAACGGCGAGGCGATCGGCGGGCAGAAGGAGTACATGGAGACGACCGGCAGCGAGCTGGTGCAGGGTGTGGAGCTCGGCCTCGCGGAGCTGCGCAAGACGAGCGCGAAGCGCAAGCTCCTGCTCGTCGTCGGCGACGGCAACGACACGAACCGCGAGACGGCGAAGCCGCGCCTCGCCGACCTGCGCAAGCAGGCGGAGGCCGAGCAGGTCGAGCTGCGCGCGGTCATCTACAAGACGGCGCTGTCGACGGCGGATAGCGTGATCTCGGGGCTCGTTCCGGATGCGGCCGTGGCGCGCACGGTCGACGACGTGAAGACGCAGATAGGCCTCGCGCTGAAGAAGCTGCGCAGGTAGTAAAGTACGCGCGATGAAGCTCGACTGGTCCCGGCTCGATGGTGCGCGTGCCCGTGCGCGGGCGGCGCTGGATCGGCTCCCCGGCAAGGCCGGCGAGCTCGCGCGCCGGGCGAACGAGGCGCTGGGGCGGCCGCTCGCCGACGAGGCGGAGCTCGCGGACCGGCGCGCGTTCGCGGAGCGAGGCGCCGCTCCGACGGCGTCGGCGGCGTCGAAGGACGCGGAGAAGGCGCGGGAGGCCGCGCCGGTCATCGTCTATCACATGGACAAGTCGCGGCGCGACGCGCTCAAGCTGACCGAGCTGCTCGACGGCGCCGGCATCCCGTACCAGGTGAGCAACATCCAGGAGGACCCGGCGGCGCAGATGGCGGTGCGGCGCGACAGCAAGGGCTTCCGGTTGCCGGTCGTGTTCATCGCCGGCGAGCCGGTGGGTGGGCGCGCGGAGCTGGTGAACCTGCAGACGTCGGGCGAGCTGCGCAAGAAGGTGTTCGGCTGACCGACGAGGCGGCGCTCCTCGCGACCCTCGCCGAGCACCCGGGCGACGACGACACGCGCCTCGTGTACGCGGACTGGCTCGAGGAGCGCGGCGAGGTGCAGCGCGCGGCGGTGCTGCGCGGGATCGCGGCGCTCGCCCGCGTGCCGTTCGACGACGACCGCGCGGTCCCGGCGGCGCGGAAGCTGCTCGCGACGAGCGCGGGCGTCGTGGCGGAGTGGCTCGAGCTCGTCAGCCACCCGCGGCTCGAGGGCACGGTGTGGGGGCTGCGCGACGAGGGGGACCGCCCGTACTTCCTCGCCTTCCTCCCCGGCGGCAAGCTCGCGTACCGGCGCGCCGACGACGGCACCGCCGGCACGTGGGGCCAGGTCGGCGCGGCGATGTGGTTCGCGATCAACGACTATTCGTCGCACGAGGGCGTGTTCACGGCGGATCGGCTGAAGGGGGACGCGGCGAACGACATGAAGATGACCTGGCGCGTGCGCGGCATCCGCCTGCCGGACGGGGCGCTCGATGGGGAGGACGGCTCGCCGCCCGATCTCCCGCCCGACCTCATCGATTCGCCGCACGTCCAGAACGACCGGCTCCCCGCCGGCGCCCCGCGCCCGCGCGAGCGGATCACGGCGAGGGGCGTCGTGTGGTGGGCCGACGGGAAGGCGAAGGCAAAGCGTGCGCGGCGCACGGGGCGGTCCAGGAGCAGGAGACCGTGCTAAGAGGGCCCATGTCCGAGGGCGACAAGAAGTCGATCACGCAGCAGGCGACGGAGAAGGTGTTCGCGGTGCTCAACCGCGCCGACGAGCTCGGCGGGGAGATCCGCGACTACCTGCAGGAGCGGGTCGCGACCGATCCGCGGTACGTCACGGCGCGCAAGCGGCTCGCGAAGCTGATGGGGCGCACCTACGAGTCGCGCGCCGAGATGGCGACGAAGGCGCGCGTCGTGGCGGAGAAGAAGGCGGCCGCGGCGGCGACGACGGCGCCGAAGGTCGCGAAGGGCCTGGGCGACCCGTCGATCAAGGCGCAGATCTACGGCAAGAAGAGCTGCCCGTGGACGGGGCGCGCGATCACGCTGCTCGAGAAGCACAAGGTCGACTTCGACTACGTCGACCTCGAGGAGCCGGAGCACGAGCAGAAGCAGCACACGCTCGCGCTCGAGACGAAGCAGAACACGGTCCCGTACGTGTACCTGCGCGGGCTGTTCATCGGCGGCTTCAACGCGCTCTCCGAGGTCGATCGCCTCGGTCAGCTCGAGGTCGCGATGATGACGAAGGAGGAGCGCGAGCAGGCGCCTCCTCACCTGCGGGGCGTCGAGATCGTGGCGCGCCCGAACACCGACGAGGTGGCGCCGGGCGAGGCGTCGGCCGAGGTCACGGAGTAGACGACTTCGGCCGCGGTGGCCGTGGCGGCGGTGGCTTCGGGGTCGGCAGGTAGTCCTTCTCGACGAGGCTGACGCTGTCGGGCTTGAGCTTGATCGCCGGGGCGCGGTCGCGATCCTCCTTGCGCAGCGTGATCTGGAGGCCCGGCGCGCCGAGGACGATCTGCTTGCCTCGCGGCGCCTGCTCGAAGCGCTGCGGCGCCGCCTTGACGCTGTCGGGCGTCAACGGCAGCCCGACGCCGAGCAGCTGGCCCTGGTCGGCGACCTCGCACAGCAGTGTCGCGGCGGGCACCGTCGGGTTCGCGACCGAGCCGACGCAGCGCAGCTGCGCGTACGGCGCCGGCAGCTTGCTCGCCGCACCGAGCTCGCACGCGTTCCACATGATCGTATCGAGATCGATCGTCGCGACCCCGTCGATCATGCGGTACGTCCCCGCGAGCGACATGAGCCGCTGGCTATCGCTCTCCCGGTGCTCGCGCTGCCCCGCCGGCTTGTAGTGGTACTGCCCGCTCGTGACCTGGTGCTCCCTCGACCCGACGCACACCCGCGCCGTCCCGGCCGGCGTGAGCGTCATGCGCATCGCCGCCCTGCGCGTCTCGCTCACGTGCATCTCCATCGTCACGAACGTCCCGAAGCTGGCGTCGATCGCCATCGCCCACTCGCCGACGACACTCGGCGCCGGCAGGACCTTGCCGACGATCTCCGGCGCGAACGTCTCGATCAGCTCGCGCCTCCCATCGGCCGCCGCCTCACCGCCAAGGCCCGCGAGCACGAGCGTGAACAGGAGCCGCCGCATTCGCGTGAGCCTAGCGCGGAAGGGTTGCGCAGCATGATGATGGGCGGGAAACGTGAGGTTGATGACGCGAGTGGGGGTGAGGCCGGTGAAAGGATTGGGGGGCGGATCGGAGGGCGTTGTCCGGCGGTTTGTGACGTGCCGGACGAGGAGGTGGGGGTCGGGTACGGGGGCGGAGGTCCTACTCCCACCTCCCGCCGGCGCAACTGGTCGAGATCACGCGCGGAATGGGGTGGTACGGCAAATGTAGTTGCCGGGAGGGCATGAACCGCACCCTCCTGCTCGTTGCCGTCCTGGGGTTCGCTGGATGCGCGGAACAGCTGAACGTGAGCTCCACGCAGGACCGGATGGGGTGGGAGGAGTTCTACGAGATGGCGCAGGGGTGGAAGGACGCGGAGGGCGTGTACATCGTCGACTGGGACCTGGCGATCTACGACGACGCGGGGCTGCGGAAGTACTACGACCAGTTCCAGCAGGGCGCGCTGGCCATCTACACGCAGAACGGCCAGGACGTGAAGTGGAACGCCCAGCAGAAGAAGAACCTGACGTACTGCATCGGCCCGACGTTCGGCGTGAACAAGCCGAAGGTGATCGAGGCGATGAACGCGGCGACGGTGATGGGCTGGGAGAAGTTCGCCGACGTGAAGTTCGTGTACGTCCCGGGTGAGGACGCGAACTGCAACGCGCAGAACACGAATGTCCTGTTCGACGTCAATCAGACGAACAGCAACGGCCAGTACCTCGCGCGCGCGTTCTTCCCGAACGACCCGCGCAACCGCCGCAACGTGCTGGTCGACCCGGGCGCGTTCGACCCGGCGAAGACGAACAACATCCCGGTCGCCAACATCATCGGTCACGAGCTCGGCCACGTGCTCGGCTTCCGCCACGAGCACATCCGCGCGGACGGGCAGGGCGCCGCGATCTGCCCCGAGGACAACGCGTACCGCTCGCTCACCACGTACGACTCGGCGAGCGTCATGCACTACCCGCAGTGCAACGGCACGTCGACGACGCTCACGTTCACGCAGCGCGACCGCGACGGCGTCGCGGCCGTCTACGGTGCGGCGGCCGTGAACCCGGCGCCGATGTCGCAGCTCATGTACCCGATGGACGGCCAGATCGTGCCGCCCGACTTCACGATCGAGGCGTCGGTCGTCGACACCGACCTCGCGCAGGCCGAGCTGTTCTTCGACGGCAACAGCTACCAGACGCTGCTCTCCGGCCCGTTCCGCTTCGAGATCCGCAACGCCTCGGTCGGCCAGCACACGCTGCGCATCGTCGGCACCGACGCCGCCGGCCAGACCGGCGAGCAGACCGTCACGATCACGGTGCAGAAGACCGCGGGCCCGGGCGGCAACCCGGACCCGAGCGGCGACAACAACGGCGACGACACCAGCGGCGACTACATCGGCGGCTGCTCCACCTCCGGCGGCGGCTCCGCCGGCTTCGGCCTCGCCCTCGGCCTCGCGGCGCTCCTCCGCCGCCGCCGCTAGGTTCTCACCTCGAGACGGGCGGGCGCTCTTCCGCCGCCGCCGCCAGGTTCTCACCTCGAGACGGACGGGCGGGCGCTCTTCCGCCGTCGCCGCCGCTAGGTTCTCACCTCGAGACGGGCGGGCGCTCTTCCGCCGCCGCCAGGTTCTCACCTCGAGACGGGCGGGCGCTCTTCCTCCGCCGCCGCCGCTAGGACCTACCAGACGACCTGTGCCTGGAGCTTGAACACGTCGGTGTCGGGCTCGCTCTCGAGCGGGACCTGGCCGGGGCGGAGCTTGACCTTGTCGCCGTAGGTGTAGTGCGAGTACATGATGAAGAGCTCGCCCCACTTGTCGAGCGGGAACGTCAGGCGCGGCGACAGGACGCGGAAGCTGTTCTCGGCGTCGTAGACGTCGAGGACGACGCGGTCGTAGCGGACCGAGGCGGTGAGGCGCGGCAGGAGCTTGTAGCTCGGCTCGGCGCCCCACTTGAAGTAGAGACGGCGGTCGCGGTTCTGGAGCGGATCCATCTCGTCGACCTGCCTAGAGCGCACCCACGTCGCCATGCCGAAGATGCGCGCGCCGATCTTGTCGGTGATGCGCACGGGCGCGTCGGCGGCGACCGTGTACATGCGGCCGGTGCCGTCCTCGGAGGCGTCGGTGCCGAGGAAGTTCTCGGTCAGGCCGCGCCCGCCGGTGGAGTGCATGACCTCGAGCGCGGGCGCGAGGTACAGGACCTTCGTCATGTCGTAGATGCTGAACGCCGCGTAGACGTCGCCGCGCTCGCCGGGGAGCTTGTAGCGCGCGTCGGCGCCGGCGACCCACATCGTGCCGTCCTGGATCGGCGACAGCTGGCGCCGGTCGCGCGTCCACGTGCGCAGCACGTAGGCGCCGACCTGCAGCTCGGGTAGCACGGGCACGCTCGCCGCGAGGTGCGCGACGGGCGTCATGCCGAGGTTCTGCTGCAGCTCGGCCTGGTGGATGCCGATGCCGCCCTGGACGCGGCCGCGCTCGCCGAGCTTGTACGCGAGCTTCACGCCGCCCTGGTGCGTGCGGCCGAAGATGTACGTGTCGTACGGCTGGATGTGGCCGTAGCGGTCCCAGAACACGCCGAGCTGGATCGACAGCGCGTCGACGTCGAGGAACTTCTCGGCGGTGACGCTCGCCTGCGCGATGCCGAGCTGGTTCTCGAGGCGCGCCGACGCGTAGTCGCTGTACAGCGACGCGAACAGCCCGAACTCGGCCTTGTAGTTGCCGCGCCGCGCGGAGAAGAACAGCTCGCTCCAGTCGGGCTCGTACAGGCGCGTGTACGAGAAGCCCGACAGGAAGTAGTCGTTGTCGACGAGGTACGGCTCGCGCTTGCCCTGCGCGGCGAGCGGCATGCGCGCGTAGCCGTGCAGCTCGAACCGTACGTCCTTGTACTCGACGGCCGTCACCGGCGACTCGGGCGGCCTCGCCGCGTTGCCGACGGTGTCGCGCGAGCTGATCGACTCGACCGCCGCGGTCTGGACCGGCTTGTCCTTGTCCTTCTTGGGGGCAACCTTCGGAGCGGGCGCCGCTTCCTCGTCGGGCGGCGGGGCAGGGAGGTCCGGATCGCCCTGCGCGGCGGCGGTGCCGGTGAGCGCGAGCAACGTGGTGGCGACGAGGAAACGCATGGCTCTACTCCTTCATCGCGAGCTTGTTGGCGCAGCCCGGCAGCTCGTTCGCCGACAGGAAGCCGGAGTCGACGAGCAGCGGCTTGACGTTGTCGCGCGTGATGACCTCGACGCGGACCGCGGCGACGGGGACGTCGGCGCCCGCGAGCGCGATCGTGGTCTTCGCCCTGGGCGCCGTGTTCTCGAGCAGCTGCTTCGCGACGTCCGCGGCGGTGCGCGCGAGCGGCTCGATGTCCTTCAGCACCTCGATCGACTGCTTGCCCTGGCACACGAAGTTGACGTTCGCGGCATCCGCGTCGGCGCCGGCGACGAACACGTGGTGCGGCAGCTTCGCGACGGCCTGCACCGCGCCGCGCGCCATGCCGGAGTTGTTCGCGAGGATCGCGTCGATCTTCCCGCCGGTCCGCGCGATCGCGTCCTCGACGGTGCGCAGCGCCTGCTCCGGCGACCACGCGCTGTGGCTCTGCTGCAGCACGACCTCGATCTGGCCCTTGCTCACGTACGGCGCGAGCGTGTCCTCGTAGCCGCGCGTGATCTCGGCGGCGACGGAGTGGCCCGCCTGGCCCGACAGGATCACGTACTTGCCCTTGCCGCCGGTCGCCGCGATCGCGGCCTGCGCCTGCAGCACGCCGACGCGGTAGCTGTCGTGCGAGACGTAGAAGTCGAGGTCCGGCGACACGATCGCGCGGTCGTACGCGACGACCTTCGCGCCATGCTCGTGCGCGAGCCGCACGTACGCCGACGCCGACTTGCTATCGGTCGGCTGGATCACGAGCACCTTCGCGCCCTGCGTGAGCGCGTCCTCGACCTGCGCGATCTGCTTCGCGTTGTCGTTGTCGGCGGCGAGCGTGATCGTGCGGATGCCGAGCTCCTTCGCGTGCGCCTCGAAGTACTTCACGTCCTTCTGGTAGCGCTCCTCCTGCAGGGTCGAGAGGAGGAACGCGACCTGCGGCGGCTCCTGGGCCTTGCACGCGGTGCCGGCGAGGATCGAAGCGATGACGAGAGAGCGGATCACGAGCGCCTGCCTTTCGAGACGACGTCGATCAGCACCGCGATCAGGAGGATCGAGCCGGTGAAGATCAGCTGCCAGTTGGAGTCGATGCGGAGATGGTTCATGCCGTTCGCGAGCGTCGCGAACACGAGGGTCCCGAGGACGGTGCCGACGATCGAGCCGCGGCCGCCCGCGATCGACGTGCCGCCGATGACGACGGCGGTGACGGCGTCGAGCTCGAGCAGCTGGCCCTGGTTGCCGGGCGACACGCCGTTGACGCGCGCCGCGAGCAACAGGCCCGCGAGCGCCGTGAGCGTGCCGAGGATCATGTAGACGTACAGCGTCGTGCGGCGCACGTCGATGCCCGACAGGCGCGCCGCCTCGGGGTTGCCGCCGATCGCGTAGAGGTGGCGGCCGAAGCGCGTGCGCCGCGTGACGAACACACCGGCGAGCGCGACCGCCGCGGCGACGAGCACGAGCACCGGGATACCCCGGCCGCCGAACACGGCAAGAAGCGCGACGGCGAGCAGCGCCTGGCCGGCGATCCGCGCCGCGAGCAGCGTCGCCGCGAGCGGCGGGAGGCCGAGCGCGCGGCGGCGGGTCGCCTCGCGCAGCGTGAGCGCCAGGCCGGCGGCGAGCGCGCCGAGGACGAGCGCCCACGTGACCGAGACGGGCAGGGCGCCGTTCAGCACCGCGAAGTCGTCGTCGAGCGACAGCCCCTTCGCGCCCGACATCACGAGCGCGCCGCCGCGGTACGCCTTGAACCCGGCGAGCGTCACGACGAACGCCGGGATGCCGAGCCACGCGACCCACAGGCCATGCCACGCGCCGATCGCCGCGCCGGCGACGAGCGTCAGGGCGATCGCGGCGGGCACCGGCAGACCGAGCTTGCCGTGCACGAGCGCGGCGATCACACCGGTGAGCGCGACGCCGGCCCCGACCGACAGGTCGATGCCGCGGATCAGGATCACGAACGTCATGCCGACGGCGACGACCAGCAGCACCGCGCTCTGCCCGAGCAGCGTCGAGATGTTCGTCTGCGTGAGGAACACCGCGCGCGTCGCGGGGAGCGCGGCGAGCACGGCCCACATCGCGGCGAGCACGCCGGCCATCGCCCACGCGTTGACGTCGATGCGGCGCCCGGGCGCCTGCGCATGCTTCTCGAGCTTCACGAGGCCACTCCTTGTGCGATCGGTGCGATCGGTGCGACCGGCACCGTACCGACGGCGAGCTGCATGACGTCGAGCTGGGTGAACGGGCGCGCGAGCTCGCCGGCGACGCGGCCCTCGCGCAGCACGACGACGCGGTCCGCGAGGCGGACGACCTCGGGGAGGTCGGAGCTCGCGAGCACCACGGCGGTGCCGCGACCCGCGAGCTCCTCGACGAGCTTGTAGATCTCGGCCTTCGCGCCGATGTCGACCCCACGCGTCGGCTCGTCGAGCAGGAGCACGCGCGGGCCGCGCCCGTCCTGCCAGCCGAACGTCCACTTGCCGATCACGACCTTCTGCTGGTTGCCGCCCGACAGCGTCGCGACCTCGGCGCCGAGGCCCGGCGTCTTGATCGCGAGCTCGCGCACGCGCGCGGCGGCGGCGCGCTCGAGGGCCGGGGCGTCGACGAGCGGGGACGCGAGCGACGCGAGCGCGAGGTTGTCGCCGACCGACAGGCCGAGCACGAGGCCCTGGCCCTTGCGGTCCTCGGGGACGAGCGCGATCCCGGCGGCGATCGCCTCGCGCGGATCCGCGCGCCCGACGACCGCGCCGTCGACACGCACGGTCCCGCGGGTGGCGCTGCGCGCGAGGCCGAACAGCGCGGCCAGCGTCGCGCTGCGCCCCGAGCCCATCGCGCCCGCGAGCGCGACGATCTCGCCGGCCCGCACCTCGAACGACACGCCGTCGACGACGCGGCGGTCGCGCAGCGCGCGGTTCGGGTGGCTCACGGTCAGCCCCTCGACGGAGAGCACGACCGGAGCGTCCGCGTTCCGGACACGTCGCGCCGGCGGCGCCGCCAGCTCCTTGCCGATCATCGCCGCGACGATGTCGTCGGTCGGCGCCGTGGCCGGGAGCTCGGCGCTGATCTCGCCGTCGCGCATCACGACGACGCGGTCGCACAGCGCCGCGATCTCGTCGAGGCGGTGCGAGATGTACACGAACGACGTGCCCGCCGCCTTGCGCGCGCGGACCAGCGCGAACAGGCGCGCGGCCTCGGCGTCGTCGAGCGCCGCGGTCGGCTCGTCGAGGATCACGAGATCCGCGTTGCCCGACAGGGCGCGCGCGATCTCGATCGTCTGCTGCATGCCGACGCCGAGCGTGCCGACGGGCGCGTCGAGGTCGAGCTCGTCCGCCTCCGCGCCGAGGACGTCGCGCAGCCGGGCCCGCGCCGCGACGTGGACCTGCGCGTGGTCGACGAGCCCGAAGCGCGTCGGCTCGCAGCCGAGGACGAGGTTGTCGGCGATCGACATCGCCGGCACCAGCGACAGCTCCTGGTGCACGATCGCGATGCCGGCCGCGCGTGCATCGCGCGTGGAGCGGAACGCACGCACCGCGCCGCGCACCGCGACCTCGCCGCGGAACGAGCCCGCCGCGTAGACGCCGCCGAGGATCTTCACGAGCGTCGACTTGCCGGCGCCGTTCTCGCCGACGAGCCCGACGAGCTCGCCGCGCCCGATCTCGAGGGAGACGTCGTGCAGCGCGCGGACCCCCGGGAAGTCCTTGCCGATGTGGCGAAGCGCGATCACCGGCGGCGCCTCGCCACGAGGAACAGGCCGGCGAGGCCGAACACGAGCAGGTTGCCCTCGGCGCCGCGGCCGCCGCTGCACGCGCACGCGACGCCGGTGCGGCCGTCGCCGAACGGGTCGTCGGGGTCTGTGCCGCCGTCGCCCGTCGGGTCGGTCAGGCCGCAGTCGTTCGGCTCGAGGTCGCCCGCGCGGCCGAGCAGCGTCATCTGGTACGCGCCGGCGCCGTAGCCGACCATCGGGATGCTCCCCGAGTACGCGCCGATCTGGCCGCTCGAGGTGCGCGTGTTGTACAGCTCGGGCAGGAGGCTGTGGTTGACCGACGCCTGGCCGGTCACCCACGACAGCAGCTGGTCGGCCTTCGCGGTGTCGCCGGCGCGCCGGAACGCGTCCGACGCGCGCAGGTCGATGAGGATCCACTCGTCGGTGTCGTACTGGTCGTTCGAGCCCTCGAGGCGCTTGTAGCCGCCGGCCGGCGTCTTCAGGAAGGAGAACGCGTCGAGCGTCGCCTTGCCGGGGCCCTTGTCGGGCGGCAACAGGCCCCACGTGATGACCTCCGTCGACGAGCCGTCGCGGTAGTTCGAGCCCGACGCGAGCCGCTCGAGCGAGCCGGCGAGCACGCGGTTCGCGTCGACGAACGCGCTCTCGATCGCGACGACGGCGTTCTTCGACAGCTTCCGGTAGCGCTCCGCGTCGTCGTCGTGCCCGGCGCGCTTCGCGAGCGCGGCCATGTCGCAGAAGCCGCGCGCCGTCGCCGCCGTCGTGTACAGGAAGTGCTGGCGGTTGCCCCAGTGGACCTCCCAGATCGACGCGTCGGCGATCGCCATGCCGTTCGACTCGAGGTTCGCGGCGAGCGGCTCCGCGACGCCGTGC
Organism: Deltaproteobacteria bacterium; assembly: GCA_019637375.1. Classification (GTDB taxonomy): domain Bacteria; phylum Myxococcota_A; class Polyangia; order Haliangiales; family Haliangiaceae; genus JABFXX01. Next base: position 86,042 of record JAHBVW010000020.1, read on the forward strand.
TTGATCGCCTCGTAGACGGTGTCGCCCTTCTTCGTCGGCGCATCGAGCCAGCCGACGTCGCCGCTGCCGTCGACGTACTGGCGCGCACCCCACAGGAACAGGCCCCAGCCGTCGATCTCGATGTTGCGCGTCGGCGCGCCCGAGAAGTCGGCCTCCTCCTCGCCGTCGCCGAAGTAGCGCACGGTCGAGATCCGGTACGGCACGTTGTTGAGGAACGAGCTGTACTTGCCCGAGTCGGAGTCGAGGAAGAACTGCAGCGAGTCCTTCGCCTCGGTGTGGTGCCCGGTGCGCGCGAGCGCGACGGTCGCGTAGATCGCGTCGCGCACCCAGCCGGTGTGCCAGCCGCCCGGCGGGAGGCTCGCGAGGATCATGCCGAAGCTCTTGTGGCGCGGCGTCTCGCTGTAGGGCTCGCGGACCTGGCCCATGCGCAGCACGGTCTCGGACTGGCGCCAGATCGCGAGCTCCGTCGCCGACAGCCCGGCGGGCGGCGGCGTGCGCCACGCCTCGAACTCGGCGAGCACGTCGTTGTACAGCTGCTCGGCGCCGCGCCCGGCGGCGAACGCGCTCCACGCCGCGCGCGCCGCGGCCGCGCCGGCATCGTCGTACAGGACGGCGACACCCCACCACGCGGAGGCACCCGGCGCGAGCGTGCCGAGGTCGCGCTGGAACGCGTTCTTCTTGTCGGTGCCCGAGCAGCTCGGCGTCGCCGTGAGGCCGGCGCCCGCGGCGACCGTGTTGAACGCGTTGTCGGCGCAGCTCGAGACGTCGGCCCCGCCGATCGGCGCGTACACCATCGCGCCGCCGCCGGGGCCGGTCTCCGAGGCGACCGTGCCGTCCCACGCGATGCTCTCGCCGTTCGCGCCGGGCTCGTCGGGGTTCGGCGCCGAGCCGAGCTTGAAGTTGTGGATCGCGTACCCCGTCACCGGGACGCTGCCGCCGCCGGTGTTGGTGACCTTCAGCAGCATCACCATCGCGTTGCCGGCGTAGCCGAACGGCGACACGTAGTACGTCTCCGTCGTCACGCCGCCGACGGCGACCGTCGAGCGGATCATGTTCGAGTCGTTGACGTAGCCGACGCTCGACGGTGCGCGCCCGGCGAGCCACGCCGCCGTGCCGCCGGCCTTCACGCCGAAGTACGTGTCGAACGACAGGTTGCGGCGCACGAGCCCCTCGGCGTCGGGGTTCGACGGGTTCGCCCGCAGGAACCGGTACGGCCGCTCGAGGTACTGCTTGATCGCGTTCGCCGAGACGTCGAAGACCTGGAACCCGAAGCCGTTGCCCGTCACCAGGTAGCGGAACGAGGGCACCGGGTCGATCGCTTCGGCGGGGCGCGACGCGAGCAGCGTCGTGCACGCGACCGCGAGGGCGAGAGGAAGCTGGCGCACGGCGAGCGCGATTTCCATGATCCGTGCCCGCTCGCACGCGCGGAGATCTTCGTCGTTCCGGCACGTTGCGCATCGGCGGGTTTCCTTTCGCAACAGGCTCCGGACCCGCGCCGCGTTTCCTTTCGCAACCCCTTCCCACCAACGGCGCCGCCGCGCTCGCGCGCCAGCGGAGTTAGCCGCCGGCCCGCGTGGCATGCCGCTTGATGCTCGCGGCGGCATGCGCGTCGTCCTCGTCGCCTCCCTGTTGCTGGTGGCGTGCCGTCCACCCGGTTATGGCAAGGGCGGCGACGACGACGACGTGGCCGTCGACGCGCCGAAGGCCACCGCCGGCGACGCCCCTCCCGCTACCACGTGCGACCACACGTTCCGGCTCGAGGGCGAGTCGTCCGCCGCCTCCGTGTGGCTCACCGGCAGCTTCATCGCGTGGGGCGGGGACCCGGCGAACGGCGCGGTCCCGCTCGCGCTCGGCGGCGACGGCGCGTGGACCGTCACGCACACGTTCGACGCCGGCGCCTACCTCTACAAGTTCATCGTCGACGGCACGAGCTGGATCGCCGACCCGGCGAACCCCGACGGCGTCGACGACGGCTTCGGCGGCCGCAACAGCCTCTACACCTGCATCCCGTAGCCTCGCGTCACTGGCACTTCATCGCCTGGTCGAGGTCGCGCGCGTTGACGACGCAGGCGCGCTGGGGCTGCGACCAGCCGGCCTTCGCGCACTCGGACAGCAGCTGCTCCATCGCGGCGGGGAGCTCGGCCTCGAGCTTCGCGCGCAGCTCCTCGACCTCGTCGGGCGACAGCGTCTTCGCCTTCTCCATGGCGGCGGCGCCGATGAGCTCGGCGGCCTTCATCGCGACGGCCTCGCACGTGATGCCGCCGCCCTTCTTCGCGGGAACCGGGGGCGGCGGGGCGGCCGGCTCGGCGGCCCCGGGCACATCCATCGCCTGGTCCCACGGGTCTCGCTCCGAGGTCCGCGGGGCCTCGGCCTTGTCGACGGGCGGCTTGTAGTCGATGTTGATCGCCGCGCCGTTGGTGAGGTGCGGCTGGAGGAGCTTCTCCCAGCCCTTCTTGATCTTGCCGTACTCCTCGCGGCAGCGGACCGCGCGGTCCTTCGGCAGGTTGTTCGACGACACGAAGCCCGCGTACTTGTCGGGATCCGAGCCGTAGATCATGCACAGCACGTTGTAGAAGCGCTGCCCGTTGAACGCGTGCTCGTCCCAGAACGGCGTCTTCTCGCCGCCCTTGGACTGGAGCTGGAACCAGTACGCGCCCGACAGCGCCATCTGCACGCCCTCGTCGCCCGACGACATCAGGATCAGCGTCGCGAGCTGGTCGGCCGAGTCCTCCTCGCGGCCGACGGCCGGCAGGTCGAGGATGTCGATCAGGCCGTGGCCCGTCTCGTGGAAGAAGCTGAAGATCGTCGCGCCGAGGACGGCGTTGCCGAGCTCGGTCTCGTCCTTGAGCGTCGGCTTGAACACGCCGAGGAAGTAGTCGAGCAGCTCGTAGCACACGATGATGCGCTTCGAGTTCGGGTCGTAGAACGCGTTGACGGTGCCGCAATCGACGGTGTTGATGTCGATCGACGTCGGCAGGCGGATCGTCTTGTTGAGCCCCGCCGCGACGCTCTCGAACACGCGGTTCTCCTCGAACACCTTGCGGAACTGCTCGTGGGTCGCGTTGCGCGACGGGTTGTAGACGACCTTGAAGCCGTTCGTGGTCGCGCCGCCGAAGCCCTTGATCGCGAGCTTGTCGGGCGCGGCCTTCTCGATGCGCGTGAAGTCGATCTTGTCCGCGCTCTTCGGCAGCGACGACGGGTCGGACATCGGCGTGATCTGCGCGAAGTCCTCGCCGACCTTCGCCGCGACGGTGTCGTTCTTCGCGAGCGCGACCTGCGCGCCACTTTCACCGCCCCGGGCCGCGACCGACCATGGGTCGTTGCCGCCGAGGACCTTGTCGCCCTTCTTTTTCTTCTTCTTCTTGTCCTTCTTGTCCTTCGCGTCGCTCGTGTCGGTCTTGCCCTTCTTCTCCGCGTCGTCCTTCCCCTCCTTGTCGGCGACCTTCGCGGACGCCTCGTCCTTCTTGCCGTCGTCGCTCTTCTTGTCGCAACCGGCCGCCACCACCGAAACGAATGCCATCGAGAGGACCCATCTCATGTTGCGACAATAACTCATGTCCCTGGAGACGCACGGGTAGTTCCCGGCTTGCAGGATCCCGCGCAAGTGCGCGGATCCCGGCTAGTACTCGTCGTGGTCGACGACAGTCAGGGCCCCGGCGCCGGCGCCCTCGAGCGCTCCGCGCGCCTGGTCCGCCGTGGTCACGGCGACGGTCACGGCGGAGCCGGCGTCGAGGCAGCGCGCGCACGCGGCGCGCACGTCGGTGGCCGACAGCTCGGCGAGCGCCTCGGGCAGCCGCGCCGTGAAGCCGGCCGGGAGCTCGAACACGGCGTCGCGCACGGCGAGCTGCATGCGCTGGCGCGCCGTCGCGACGTGGAACGGCATCGCGCCGACGAGGTAGCTGCGCGCGAAGTCGACCTCGTCGTCGGTCGGGCCGTTCGCCGCGTAGTCGGCGAGCAGGTCGAGCGTGAGCGCGACCGCGGGCCCGGCGACGTCGATGCCGGCCGCCATCCAGATCTCGAACCAGTGGGGCAGGCGGGAGCGCCGCAGCGCGCAGCCGGCGCCGTAGCTCCAGCCGCGCTTGACGCGGATCTCCTGCATGAGCCGCGAGCTGAACATGCCGCCGAGCACGGCCTCGGCGACCGCGAGCGCGGCGGTGTCCTGGTCGCCGTAGCGCACGGACAGGTGGCCGATGCGCAGCTGCGCCTGCGTGCGATCCGGCTTGTCGACGAGGATCACGCGCCGGCCGCGCGCCGTCTCGGCGGGCACGACCGGGGCAGACACCGGGCGCGGGCCCTTCGGCAGCCGCTCCGACAGGCGGGCCACGACGCGCGCGGCCGCCGCCTCGTCGACGTCGCCGGCGAGGCCGATCACCAGGTTGTCGGCGACGACCTCGCGCCGCCACAGGTCGACCGCCGCGGCGCGCTCGATACGCGCGAGCGACGCCTCGGTGCCGAGCGACGTGCGCCCGTACGCGTGGCCCGGGCAGCACACCCAGTCGAACCAGCGCGTCGCGAGCGCGGAGTCGTCGTCGCGGATCTCGTCGAGCACCTGCGGCGTCTCGCGCAGGAGGCGCGCGTGCTCGTCCTCGCTCCACATCGGCTCGGCGAGCACGTCGGCGGCGAGCTCGACGACGGCGTCGAGGTGCCGCGTCAGCGCGAGCCCCGACAGCGTCACGGCGTCGCGCGAGATCGAGACGTCGATCGCCGCGCCGTAGCCGTCGAGCGTCTCGTCGAGCTCGGCCCGCGCGCGCCGGCCCGCGCCGCGCCGCGCGAGCAGCGCCGCGTGGCGGTGCAGGCCCTCGACGCCGTTCGGATCGGCGGACGCGCCACCGCGGATCGCGACGTCGAACCACACGAGCGGGGTGTCGGGCGACGCCTCGACGATGACGGTCGGTCCGGTCGGTCCGGTCGGGCTCACGCGGCTTCCTCGGCGGAGTCCGGCTCGGGCTCCGCGATCACGATCGTGCGCCGCTCGGGCCGCAGGTAGGTGTTCACCGCGCGCACGACGTCGTCGACGGTGACCGCGGCGAGCCGCTCGGCGATCGCGTTGACCTTGCGGAAGTCGCCGAGCGCCGTCTCGTAGTGGCCGAGCGCCTCGGCCTTGCCGTCGAGGTCGACGAGCGCCGACCAGAAGTCGGTCTCGGCGATCGCCTTGGCCTTCTCGACCTCGCCGCGCGACGGCGGCTTCCCGGTGCCGTCGCCGTGGCCCGCCATCGCGGCGAGCTCCGCGTCGATCTCGCGGATCACCTCGTCGGCGCCATGGCCGCGCGCGGTGGTGACCGCAAGACGGAGGAGCGACGGGTCGTGGAACGGCGTCAGCTGCGCATCGACCGACGACGCCGCCTCGCGCTCGATCACGAGGCGCCGGTACAGGCGCGCGCTCGGGCAGCCGGCGAGCATGGTCGCGATGATCTCGAGCGTGGCCCAGTCGGGATCGTCCTGACCGGGCGCCTTGTAGCCGACGAGCAGGCGGTCGGTCGCGATCGGCTTGGGGAGCCGCACGATGCGCTCGCGCGTCTGCTCGGGCTCGACGATGCGCGACGCCGCCGGCAGCGTCGCCGGCTCGATGTGCCCGTAGTGGCTCTCGACGAGCGAGAGCAGCGCGCGCTCGTCGAAGTCACCGACGACGACGAGGCACGCGTTGTTCGGCGCGTACCAGGTCCGGTAGAAGTCGCGGATGTGCGGCAGCGCGAGCGCGCGGATGTCCTCCATCCAGCCGATCGTGGGCCAGCGGTAGGGGTGCACCGTGAACGCCTGCGCCATGAGCTGCTCGTCGAGCGAGCCGTCGACGTCGTCCTCGACGCGCTCGCGGCGCTCGTTCGTGACGACGTCGCGCTCGGCCTCGACGGGGACCGGCTCGAGCACGAGGTGCTGCATGCGCTCGGACTCGAGGCGCACGCCGAGCGGCAGGTCGCGCGCGGGCAGCGACAGCCGGTAGTACGTCCAGTCGACCCACGTCGCGGCGTTCGACTCGCCGCCGGTGCGCTCGACGAGGCGATCGAACTCGCCCGGCGGCAGCTCCTCGGTCTGACCGAACATGAGGTGCTCGAACAGGTGCGCCATGCCGGTCGCGCCCGGCTGCTCGTGCCGCGAGCCGACGCGGTACCACGTCTGCAGCGCCACGATCGGAGCGCGCCGGTCGATCGCCGCGATCAGCCCCAGCCCGTTGGCGAGCCGGAAGCGCTTCGCGGTGACGCCGCGGCCGATCGCCGCCTCGGCTTCGAGCTGCCACGACTGCGTCATCGATCTTTGATACCACGCAACATCGCGCGTGCGGTCCGCGACCGCACCGGTGTTTCGCGCAGACGCTACGCGATGCCCAGCTTCGCGAGCAGCGCGCGGATCAGCTCGCTCGCGCGCACCGAATCGAGGAGGTCGTCGATGCGATCGATCCCGGTGAACTCGGTGAACCGGCGCACGATGTCGGCGGCCTGTGCCGCGCGCCGGATGCCGAGCAGCTCGAACAGGTGCCGGCGCCCGCCGTGGTAGAGCCGGTCGTCGAGCCGCTTCCACGGCTCGAACCCGTCGGGCTCGGCGAGCGGCCACACGCCGGCGGGTCGCGCACCCGAGCCGGTGCGGGCGAGGATCGCGTTGACGGCGCGCCGCGCGGCCTCGTTCGCGCCCTCCATCGACGCGAGGTCGGTGTGCGTGCGCACGTAGTCCGACGCGAGCACGAGGTTCGGGATCCGCGTCTCGGCCTCGGGCCGCGTGCGCCACGCGCCCGGCGGATGGACGAGCAGGCGGTTGTGGTTCGTCGGCGGGACGCCGCGCGAGTAGTCGAGGTCGTCGTCGAGGTGCCACGAGTGCAGCAGCTCGTCGCGCAGGACCTCCTCGCCGGGGACGCCGGTGTTGAGCGCCGCCTTCAGCTGCTCCCACACCTCGTGCGCGATCTCGCGCGGGGTGCACATGCGCGCCGGCTTCTTCACGAAGTCGCCGGGCGTGTTCCACTCGGAGACGTCGACGGAGATCACGCCGCCGACGCTGCCGTCGCCGTACGCGCGCCGGAACAGCCCGAACGACGGGCGCCAGAACTGCGCCTGCGAGATCGTCGTGAGCCCCCACGGTGCATCCGGATAGAAGGTGTGTCCGCGCACGAGCGGGACATCCTCGTAGAGGAAGTACTGGATCCCGATCATCCACGACAGCAGCGTGTCGAGCCGCGCGGTGCGGACGCGCTCGAGCTGCGGATCGGCGGCCGCCATCTGGGGCGAGATCAGCCGCGCCGCGACCTCGACCGGCGTCGCGAGCACGAAGTGGTCGGCCGTCGCGAGCGAGCCGTCGGGGAGGACGACGCCGCGGATGTACGCGCCGTCCAGCACGAACGAGGAGATCGGCTGCCGGGCGTGCAGCCGGACGCCGCGCGCACGGAGGTAGGCGAGCCATGGCTCGAACCAGGCCTGGCTCGTCGGGCCGCCGAGGGTGCGGTCGTTCGACACGCCGGCGCTCGCGAAGTCGAGGATCAGCTGCATCGAGATCGCGCCGATCGTGCGCGCCGACCCGATCTGCGGGTCCATCGCCACCATCGTGCGCGGCACCGCGCGCAGCTGGCGCTGGAACTTCGCCGAGTACATGTCGCCCTCGAGGAACTGCCACCACGAGATGTCGTCGTACGCGCCGAGGCGGCGCGCGTCGCACGAGGTGAAGAACTGCAGCAGCTTCGCCGCGAACAGCGCGACGTCCGCGGCGTCGAAGTCGAGCTCCTGGAAGAACAGCTCGACGGTCTCGAGCACGTCGAACGGCCTCGTGACTTTTCGGCGGTGGAAGCGGAACCACGTCGCCTCGTCGATCATCGCGATCGCGCTCTCCGTGGTGCCGCGCAGGCGATCCGCGACGACGCCGCCCGCCGGCAGCGGGATGCGCTCCATCGTGTCGATCACGTGGCGGTAGAAGCGCGGGTAGAAGCGGAACCCGTGCTCGCCGGGCAGGTCGCGCCGCCCGCCGCGCCCGCTGTCCGGGACCGGCTGCGAGCGCGCCTTGCCGCCGAAGTCGGGGCGCGCCTCGAACACGTCGACCGTGAACCCGCGCTCGATCAGCTCGTGCGCCGCCGACAGCCCGGCCACGCCACCACCGATCACGATCACCGAGGGAGACACCACCCCCTTCTAGCGCACGCCCCTGACACTGAACGGATGCGCATCCGCCTCCGTCCCTGCGCGAGCATGCCGCCGGCCGGCGCTCGATGCCGATGCCGGCCACGAGTCCCTACGCGAGCATGCCGCCGGTCGACCAGTGCACGGCGAACGCGAGCTCGCCGGTCGCCGGCGCGCCGAGGAACCGCGCGATCGCGAGGCGATCGATCATGCCGCCGCGCGCGGACATCGCGTGCGCGCGCTCGAGGATGCGGCGCGCGGCGGCGGTGCGGCCGAGGCGGAGCTCGGCCTGCGCCCACAGGCGGAGGGCGGTGACGGCGTAGAACGACACGCGGCCGCGCCGGTACAGCGCGCGGGCGCGCGTGCGGGCGCGCGCGGCGGCGGCCCGGTCGCCGGTGCCGAGCTCGCCGGTGGCGACGAGTGCGTCGATCATCGCCGACACCGCGGGCATCGCCGACAGCCAGTGGGCGCGCGCCCAGCGCTCGAGCTCGCGGCCGAGCTCCGCGGCGCGCGCCCACGCGCCCTGCGCGAGTGCGAGCTCGCCGGCGAACAGCCTGCGGTAGATGCCGGCGAGGCCGTGCGCGCCGGCGTGCGCCCCGGCGAGCGCCTCGCCCTGGCGGTGCGCTCCGTCGAGGTCGCCGGCGAGGAGGAGCGCGCGGGCGCGGTAGTTGCCGTGCAGCGCGCGAGAGATCAGGTCGTCGCTCGCGCCGGTGAGCTCGTCGAGGATCGCGAGCGCGCGGGCGGGCTCGCCCGCGCAGTGCTCGCCGATCGCCTCGTAGCTGCGCAGGAACGACGCCTCCCACGAGCGCTCGAGCCCCATGCGCGTGCAGATGCGATGGCCCTCGCCGTGGGCCGCGCGCATCCCGGCCCAGTCGCCGCGCAGCGTCGCGAGGATCCCGGCGGCGCCGGCGGCGACCATGCGCGGGTAGGGCGCGCCGGAGGCTTCGGAGAGACGCCGCGCCGACGCGAGCGCTCGGTCGCCGAAGCGGCCGAGCGAGCCGACGCCGAGGTACACGGCGAGCATCGCCATGCCGAGGCCCTGCGCGCCTCGGTCGCCCGCCTGCTCGGCGGAGGCGATCTCGCGCAGCACGTACTCGAACGCCTCGATCGGGTACGGCGTCGACAAGAAGCTCGCGATCACGCGGTAGGTGGCGGCGAGGACGTCGTCCGTCCGCGTTCCGGACGGCTGGTCGCGCGTCCCGAGGCGCGAGGTGACGAGCCACCTCGCGGCGACGCGGGCGGCGCGGGCCGCGCTGCCGAGCAGGCTCCCGGCGCGCGGCTGGCCGCGGCGCGCGAGGACGCCGTCGAGGATCGCGAGCCCGCGCTCGAGCTCGCCGAGCTTGAGGTACGCCTCGGCGGCGCGCACGCGCCAGCGATCGGCGGCGTCGGCGACGTCGCGCACGCGCCCGCGATCGTCGGCGACGTCGGCGGCGTTGGCTGCGGCGGCGGTGCGCAGGGCGGGGAAGTCGCCGGTGATCTCGTCGGGCGAGGCCGGCTGCGCGGGCTCGGTCGGATCGCTCGCGATGCGCGCGAGCTCCTCGAACGCGCGCGCCGCCTCGGCGAGCTTGCCGCCGAGGAACAGGCACTCGGCGAGCTGCTGGCGGCACGGCGTGCCGAGCGCGATCGCGCGCTCGTACCAGTCGGCTGCGACGCCCCACGCGAGCTGCGCTCGGGCGGCGTTCGCGGCGACGATCGCCCAGTGCGCGCCTCGCTCGCGCTCGCCGGCGCGCTCGTAGTGGTGCGCGAGCTGCTCGGCGGGGGCGCGCGCGGCCTCGCGCTCGCCGAGCTGCGCGAACCGCAGGTGCAGCGCGCGCCGGGCCTCGGGCGTGATCGCGGCGCTCGCCGCCTCGCGCAGCCGCTGGTGGTACACGCCGTACAGCACCTCGCCGCTCGCCGACGGCGACACCTTGAGGATGCGCGCGTCCTCGAGCGCGCGCAGCACCGACACGAGCTGCGTCGCCGGCAGCTCCGCGAGGCTCCGCAGCTGCTCGAACGTCGTGCCGCTCGTCGCGAGCGCCGCGAGCTCGGCGACCGCGCGCTCCGCCGGCGCGAGCCGCTCGAGGCGCCGCATCTCGGAGTGCCGCGGATCGACCTCTCCCGTCTCGGCGAGCTCGCGCGCGATCAGCTCCGCGAGGTACGGGCTCCCGGCCGCCGCCGCGACCGCCGCGCGCAGGTGCAGCGCCGGCGCGCGCGGCGCGACGTCCGCGATCAGCTCGACGAGCTCCTCGCCGTCCATCGGCGCGAGCGCCATCACCTCCGCCGCCGCCCCGAGCCGCTCGACGAGCTCGGCCAGCCGTGCCTCGCCGCCCGAGCGCACGAGCGCCGCCGACGCATTCCCGCGCGCGCCCCCCGGCGTCGCCGATGGCACGGCCTGACCGCCGGAGTGCGTCGCGGCGGCGTCGTGGTCCTGGCTGGTGTACGTGGCGAGGATCGCGAGGGGGCGGGTGGCGCGCGCGACGATCGCGGCGAGGAGCTCGAGGCTGTCGTCGTCGGCCCACTGGAGGTCGTCGATGGCGACGACGCCGCGCTGCGCGCCGATCACGCGGTCGAACAGCTGCACCATCGCCGCGAGGGCGCGCTCGCGCTCGACGCGCAGGTCCTCGACGGCGGGCGTCGCGGGCGCGCCGAGCACGGCGCCGAGCGTCGGGAAGACGCGGCCGAGGGCGCCGGCGTGCTCGAGCGTGGCGCCGAGCTGCTTGTCGCGCGCGAGCTCGGCCGCGAGGTCGTCGATCGCGAAGTCGAACGCGCGGTACGGGACGAGCTCGCGCTCGTGGCAGCGCCCGCGCCACGCGAGCTGCGCGCCGCCCAGGCGCGCGCGGTTCAGCGCCTCCTCGACGAGCGCCGTCTTGCCGACGCCCGACGGGCCGGTCACGACGACGAACCGCGCGCGCGGGGTCGGGTCGGCGAGGTGGCGCGCGAGCCGCGCGAGCTCGCCGGCGCGGCCGACGAAGTGCTCGGCGCGGCGCAGCGGGCGCGGCCGGCTCGAGCCGCCGGCGATGCGCGCCGCGATCTGGAGCGCGCTCGGCCGCCGCGCCGGGTTCGCGGCCAGCATGTCGTCGATGACGTCCTCGAGGTCGCGCGGCACGGCCGCGTTGATCCGGCCCGCGCGCGGCAGCGCGAGCAGGCGGCGGTCGCCGGATACGACCTCGGCCCCCGCGAACGGCGGCGCGCCGGTGACGAGCTCGAACGCGAGGACGCCGAGCGCGTAGACGTCCATCGCCGGCGTCACGTCGAGCCGGTCGAGGTACTCCGGCGCGAGGTACGCGGCCGTGCCGACGATGCGCGTCTCGCGCGCGACCTCCTCGTCGACGCGGCGCCGCTCGAGCGCGAGCCCGAAGTCGAGCAGCTTCGCCGTGCCGTTCGCGACGAGCACGTTCGACGGCTTGACGTCGCGGTGGATCACGCCGCGCGCGTGCAGGAACGCGAGCGCCTCGGCGAGCTGCGCGAGCACGCCGCGCACGCGCGCGAAGTCGACGTCGGGGACCGCGCGCGGAGCCGCGAGGCGGCGCGCGCCGTCCGGAGGGCGCGGCGCCGGCCGGTCGAGCGACGCGTCGCCGGCGCGGTCGAGCGACGCGGCCGGCGGGCGCATCGCCTCGAGCGCGCGCAGCGGCGCGAGCGTGCTCGTCTCGTCCTCCTCCACGCCCACACCGGGCCGCTCGCGCGCGACCCACGCGCGCGGGTCGACGCCGACGACGTACTCCATCGTGAAGTACACGCTGCGGTCGTGCGCCACGAGCTCGAACAGCTCGACGAGGTTCGGGTGGCGCAGCGACGCGACGACGCGGAACTCGCGCTTGAGCCACAGCATCGCGCCGGCGTGCTTCTTCCCGCACAGCTTGATCGCGACGTCCATCTCGCGGCGCACGTCGCGCCCGAGGTAGACGACGCCCATGCCGCCGCGGCCCAGCTCCCGCAGGATGTGGTAGCGGTCGCCGACGATCCGGCCGACGCCCTCGCGGTGGGTCCCCGACACGTCCACCTCGACGCTATCACCTCCGGGGGTTCAGAACCCGGGCGCGAGCGTCAGGCCGGCGACCGCGGCGAGCTCCCGCAGCGCGGGAGCGGCGCGGAACAGCTCGCCGGGTGCGCGCATGCCGAGCGGGCCGGCGCCGCGCTCGACGAGCCGCTGCGCCGCCCACGCCGCGATGCGCGCCGTCGTCGTGCACAGGTCGCGGCCGCGCACGACGACCTGCGCCGCGTCGAACCCGCGCCGCACCTGCGCGACGACGGCAAAGCGCGTGCGCCCGTAGTCGGCGTCGGGATCCGCGTACGGCACGAGCAGGTCGCCGGCCGCGCGCGGCAGGAGCGGCAGCGCGCGCGCGAGCAGGCGGAGCGCGCCCGCACCGGCGGCGCTGCGCGTCGTCGACGCGTACGTCGTGACCCGCGCGGCCGCCACGTGGCGCGGGACGGTGATCGCGTCGCCGCCGGCGTGCCCGATCGCATCGCGCTCGCCGCCGGAGTCGGCCCCGGCGTTGACGCGCCGGCGCTCGCCGCCGCCCGCGCGCTCCCAGCGATCGCGGCGCCACGCGAGCGCCGAGGCGCCGACGGTGCCGAACAGCGCGCGCTGCCCGCCCGGGGACAGCGCGAGGTCGTCGAGCACGTAGCTGACCGCGACGTCGTCGAGCGGCCGGTCCTCACCGATGCGCGCCGCGGGCTCGCTCCGCACGGCCGCCGGCGTGGCCCCGTCGAGCGGCCGGTCCTCGCCGGTGCGCGCCGCGGGCTCGCGACGCACGGCCGCCGCGCCGCGCTCCGGCGAGGACGTCAGGTGCTCGGCGGCCCACGCGCTCGCGAGGTCGCCGACGACGCAGTCGACGCCGGCGCCCGGCATCGCGATCAGGCCGGCGCGCCGCACCGTCGACTCGTGGCGCTCGTACAGCGCGTGCAGCACGGCCTGCTCGCCGCCGGCGTCGAGGTAGTGCGCGCCCGCGGCCATGCTCGCGACGAGGACCGGCGCCGCCGTCTCGCGCAGCGGCCCGGCGCAGTTGATGACGGCCCGCGCGCCGGACAAGGCCCGCGCGAGCGCCGCCGCATCGAACGCGTCGGCGAGGCGCGTCGTGGCCTCTCCCGCGACGGGGTGCCGCGCGACCGCCGCGTACGCGACGCCGGCGCGCGCGAGCTCGGCGCACACCGCGCGCCCGACGACACCACCGGCTCCGAACACGACGATCACGCGGGCCTCCTCACCATTCGTAGTGCACGCCGAACCGCATCGCGTGCTGGAGGCGGCTGTACTCGCCGGCGGCGGTCGGCGTCCCGTAGCCGTTGCGCACGGCGGCGCACGCGGCGGTGTCGTAGTCATGGCCCGACGCGGCGCACGCGAGCTGGAAGCGCGGGTCGAAGCCGCTCGCCTTCACCGCGAACGCGGGGAAGATCTGCGCGCCGTACGAGAGCTGCATGCGCCAGTTGCGCGTCACGCGGTACTGCACGCCCACGTCGAGCGTGACCGACGCCGGCGACACGGTGAGCGGCGACGTGTCGCGGTCGTCGAGCGCGGAGGTCTCGACGCCGATGCGCCCACCGACGAGGAAGCCGTCGCGCCCGAGGTCGGTCTGCTCGACGCCGGCCCACAGCGCGAACGAGTCGTGGAAGCCGCGCGGGCGCTCGACCCACTCGGGGACGCCGTTCGCGCGGAACGTGCTGCCGTAGCCGCGCACGTCGTACGCCTGCAGGCGCGACAGGTCCTCCCAGCGGCCGCCGACGTGGACCTCGAGCTCGTTCGGCAGCGGCGCGCGCAGCTCGAAGTCGATGCTCGCCGGGAAGTGGACGTACACGGTCCCGTCGCCGCGCAGGAGGGTGCCGCCGTCGCGCGGCGCGCGCGTGACGTCCATCGAGCCCTTCAGCGTCGACTGGATGTCGAACCCGGGAGGCGTGTGGTACGCGATCGCGAGCCACACGCCGCGGTACACGCGCGCGAGGATGCCGACGTTGACCTTCAGGTTCGTCGTCGCGACGGCGTCGGAGCGCAGGCGGACGTCGTAGGTCTCCGACGCGAGCGGGTTGCCGACGCCGCACGGCGCGCCGCCGCAGTCGGAGTCGATCCCCGTCGCGAGCGCGCCGTCGAGGGCGTACTTCATGCGCAGGAACGTGTTGTCGTGCGAGATGCTCGCGCCGAAGTAGAGGCCGCTCGTGAAGCGCACGGCGCCGCCGGCGGTGACGTTCCAGTTGCGCTGGCCGCCGCCGAGCGTGTGGTAGCGGAGCTGCGCGTGGTCCGCCGGGAACGACTCGGGCGGCGGCGTGTGGAACTGGAGGCCGAACGTGCCTCGCTCGCCGATGTGGTTGACGTACGCGACGGTGCCGCCGGGGCCGAGCGCCGTCGCCGTGATGCGGTCGCCCGGCGTCACGTCGCCGGTGCCGATGTCGAGGGTGTCGCTGCGGATGCCGGTGCGATCGAGCGTGCCGGAGAAGGCGAAGTACACCGCGTCGAACGTGCCGGCGCCGATCGCCGCCGGATTGAGCACGATCGACGTCGGATTCGACGACGTCGCACCGGTGAACACGGCACGCCCGGTCGTGGGATCCGTGCGCGGCGACGCGTGCGTTGCCGTCGCAGTGCTGCACGCGAGCGCGGCGATGAGGATGGGCCGAAGGGCCATCGCGCGGAACGTATCACCACGTTAAGCTGCCGCCATGGTTGCGCGCGCACTGCCGATCGCGGCTGCTCTCGCCGTCACACTCCTGGCGGCCGGCACCGGCTGCGAGAAGACGAACGCCGAGAACCTCGACAAGTGGATGAACACCGAGAAGGGGCCGGGCAAGCTCAAGGCGGCCTTCACCGACGGTGACCTGACCCCCGAGATGTCGGCGCACGCCGGCACGAACATGTTGCGCATGAGCCCGTCGATGGAGCCCGACGTGCGCGCCGGCCTCGACCAGATGAACCCGGCGCGGCGCGCCGAGGTCGTGGCCGCGATGGCGCCGCGCCTGTGGGACATCGCGCGCATCGAGCAGGAGGACAAGTACCCGCGCGGCGGCCCCAAGGTGATCGCGAAGGACGCGCTGTTCATGCTGCGCGCCTACGCCGACGAGCCCACGCGGCAGAAGATCGACGGATACCTGATCGACTGGCTCGCCGTGATGTCCTACGAGGACCGCGCCGCGCAGGGGACGTTCAGCGGCTCGGTCATCATGCGCGCCGTCGGAGCGCCGGGCGGCAAGCGCCTCATCAATGTGCTCAACGGCATCATCGCGGCGCCCGGGCAGGACACGAAGAAGGCGCGCATCGGCAACGAGCTCCTGACGGGCATGGCCGCGTCGGGGAACCCCGACTGCGTGAAGTACATCCTCCAGGTCACGAAGATGAACCGCGGCGACACGACGCTGCCGCGGCGGGCGATGACGGCGCTGCACGAGGCGTACATCAACCCGGGGCAGCAGGCGTTCGAGGTGCAGCGGCCCGACGCGATCATCGCGAACCTCGACGGGCTCGTCGCGCTCGCGAAGGACACCGCCGTCGCCGCCGAGATCAACGACTTCGCGATCGAGCTCATCTCGCACACCGGGCCGGAGCACTGCCGCACGCCGCTCGCCGGCATCATCGCGTCGCCGCACTACAAGGATCGGTTCAAGTACGTGGTCGGAGCTGCCGCATTGCGCTGCGGGGGGGCGAAGGGAATCGTCGAGGTCGTGTCGGCGTTCCCCGACGCCGGCGCCTACGCGAAGGAGGATCTGAACACGTCGATCACGGCCGAGATCACCCGCCTCGGCCCGAAGGACCAGGTCCTGGCGGCGCTGCGCGAGCTCCTCGGGAGCAAGTCGACGATCGCGCGGTGGGTGGCGATCGAGGCGCTCCTCGCGCTGAAGTCGACCGAGGATGCTCCGAAGATCGCTGCACTAGACAAGGTCAAGGACAAGCTGGTCGGGTTCTGGGGCGACAACCCGGAGCGCAAGCCCGACCCTTCGCTGGGGGAGCGCGCCAGGCAGGCCGCCGCGGAGTTGAGCGGCAAGTAAGGCGCGTCGTTCGCGTTGGTAGGTGGAATGTAGTAGTGTAGGAGACAGCCGGGAGCGACGGGGCCCGAACAGATCGAGCGCGCCTTGACCGGGGAGTAGCATGGATCAGAGCAAGAAGACGATGCGCCACTTCTACTGCCGGGACGTCCTTTGGGAGACGTTCGAGCAGATGGCGAACGACTTCGACTGCTCCATCGATTACCTCGTCAACGAGGCGATGCGTTACTACGCGCGGTCGAAGAACTACCAATCTCCCGGCGGGCCGCAGATGACGGGCGCGGCGCCGATCGCCGGCGGTCCGAACAGCAGCGGGCCGACGTCGTATCCGCCCAAGGCGGGCCCCAACGGCGGGATGCGCCCGATGCCGGGCACGTCGCCGCCGCCGAACAACCCGAACACGACGGGGCCGACGTCATCGGCCGCCCGCCGCCCGGCTCCCCCGACGCCGGGCTACGCGGCTCCCGCCGCCGGCGTGCCCGGCGCGGGTCGCAGCCCGATGATGTCGAACGGTCCGGGCATGGCCGCGCACGGCGCGCACCCGAGCCACGGCCCCGCCGCGGCGCCGCCGGCCGCGATGCCGGCGATGAGCTCGGCCGGCCCGACGCTGTTCCTCATCTACAACGGCCAGCGCTACCCGGTGACGAAGGACCAGTTCATCATCGGCCGCGGCAGCAAGACGTCCGACCTGGCGATCAAGGACGGCAACATCTCCCGCAAGCACGCCGCCGTGATCCGCCGCAACGGGACGTTCTACATCAAGGACCTCGGGTCGACGAACGGCATCGACTACAAGGGCATGCGGATCGACAACAAGCGCATCGATGAAGGCGACGTCTTTCATCTGTGCGACTACGAGCTCCGCTTCACGTACCGCACCGACTAGCGGGGGCATTCCCGTCGGTCGTCGTCCGGTCGTCGTCAGGTCGTCGTCAGGGTTCGGTGCTAGCGTCCGCGCGTGGATAGCGAGGTCAGGCACCGCGTCGAGGCGCTGCGCCGTCCGCTCGAGGTCGCGGCGGCCGACGGCTTCGCGGGCGTGCGGCGCGTGCAGGGGCTCGGCAACGCGCTGAGGATCGCGTGCGACGCGGTGCTCGCGAGGCTCGGCGGCGCGACCGATGCGGACAGCGCCGGGCTCGCAAGCGGCCTCGCGGCGTGGCGCGCGACGCTCGGGACGTGGGAGCAGCTCGACGAGTACCAGCAGGCCGTCGAGGTCGCGCGCGGGATGCGCCTGATCGCGCGCGTCCCTCGCCCCGCCGGCGCGACGATCGAGCGGAAGATCGAGGCCGAGCGCCGCGCTGCCGTCGCCGCCGCCGCGCCGGCACCGGCGCCGTCGCGCCGGACCGCGATGCCCTCGGCCGCGACCCCGCTGACGAAGAAGTCGGCGGCCTCTTCCCCGGCTCCGACGGAGCCGACGGAGGCGAAGGAGACGACGGGTGCGAAGGCGGCGAGGGCCGGCGCCGCGGAGACGAACGGCGCGAAGGCGGCGAGGGCGAGCGCCGCGGAGACGACGGGCGCGAGCGCAGCCGAGGCGAACGGTGCTGCCAAAACGAACCGGCGCGGCGGCGGATCGGAGACGAGCGCGGAGGATCCGCTCGCGGCGCCGACGTACGCGCTGCCGGGGATCGGGCCGGCGCTCGCGGAGAAGCTGGCGGAGCGCGGGCTCGAGACCGTCGAGGATCTGCTGTGGCTCGTGCCGCGGCGGTACGACGACGTGCGGAACGCCGGGTCGCTCGCGGACGCGTGCAAGCTCGACGACGGTGTGCGGGCGACGTTCGCGGCGAAGGTGGTGAGCTCGCGGATGGTGTTCGGGAGGGGGCGGCGCTGGGGCGAGGTGCGGCTCGCGGGGATCGAGGCACACGATCGCACGAGCGTCGTCGTGCGCTGGTTCAACGTGTACGGCGGCATCGACAAGCGGATGCCGGCCGGATCGCAGGTGACGCTGTCGGGGCCGGTGCGGCGCCGCAACGGGCGCGTCGAGCTCGCGAACCCCGACGTGCTCGCGGTGGAACAGCCGCAGGGCGGCACGAGCGGGGCGGGGGCGCGGATCATCGCGCGCTATCCGGACATCCCGGGCGTGCCGGCGGCGCGGCTGCGGCAGGTGTGCGCGACGGCGTGCGCGCGCGTCGGGATGCAGCTCGACGACGGCGTGCCGGCGCACGTCGAGCAGGCGTCGGCGATGCCGAGCCTCGGCGCCGCGATCGCACACCTCCACGCGCCGCCGCCGGACACCTCCGACGGCGACCTCGCGGCGATGAACCGCGGCGACAGCCGGTGGCAGCGGCGGCTCGCGTTCGGCGAGCTGTTCTCCCTCGGCATCGCGGTCGCGCAGCGCCGCCGCGAGCGTCGCGCCGACGCCGCCGTGCCGTGCGCGCCGGCGCCGCGGCTCGCCGAGGCGCTCGCGCAGGCCGTCCCGTTCGCGCCGACGCGCGCGCAGCGCCGCGCGATCGACGAGATCGGCGGCGACCTCGCGCGCCCCGTCCCGATGAACCGGCTGCTCCAGGGCGACGTCGGCTCGGGCAAGACGTGCGTCGCGTTCGCCGCGGCGCTCCAGGTCGTGCGGGCCGGCCGCCAGGTCGCCGTCATGGCCCCGACGGAGCTCCTCGCCGAGCAGCACCACCAGACCTGGCGCACCTGGGCCGAGGCCGCGGGCCTCCGCGTCGAGCTCCTCACCGCCTCCACCCCCAGGGGCGTCCGCGCCTCGCTCCTCGCGCTCCTCGCCGCGGGCGGCGCGTCGGGCGGGGCGATCGACGTGCTGATCGGCACGCACGCGCTCCTGTCCGAGGGCGTCGGCTTCGCGGCGCTCGGGCTGGTCGTGATCGACGAGCAGCACCGCTTCGGCGTCGCCCAGCGCGTGAAGCTGCGCGACAAGGGCGACGGGCAGGGCGCGCCGCACCTGCTCGTGATGACCGCGACGCCGATCCCGCGCACGCTCGCGCTCACGGCGTACGGCGACCTCGACGTGTCGACGCTCGACGAGCTCCCGCCGGGCCGCACGCCGATCGCGACCAAGGCGCTCGCCGGTGCGCGCGGCAAGGCGACCGCGATCAAGCTCGTCGCGGACCGCGTCGCCGCCGGCGAGCGCGCCTACGTGGTGTGCCCCAAGGTCGAGCCGGGCGAGGCCGACGCCGACGCCGACGCCGGCGACAAGAAGACGTGGGCCGACGCGACGTCGACGGCCGCCGAGCTCGCCGCGGCGCTCCCCGCGTGCAAGGTCGGCCTCGTCCACGGGCGCCTCGACGGCGCCGAGCGCGACCGCGTGATGCGCGCGTTCAAGGACGGCGGCGTCGACGTCCTCGTCGCCACCACCGTCATCGAGGTCGGCGTCGACGTCCCGGCCGCGACGGTGATGCTCGTCCTCGACGCGGATCGCTTCGGTCTCGCGCAGCTCCACCAGCTGCGCGGCCGCGTCGGCCGCGGGCGCGCCGCGAGCGCGTGCCTGCTCCTCACGCAGGGCGGCGTCGGCGAGGAGGCGCAGCTCCGCCTCGACGCGATGGTCGCGACCACCGACGGCTTCCGCATCGCCGAGGAGGATCTGCGCCTGCGCGGCCCCGGCGAGCTCCTCGGCCCGAGGCAGGCCGGCATCCCGCGCCTGCGCTTCGGCGACCTCGCGCAGCACACCGAGCTGCTCCTCGAGGCGCGCCGCCACGCCGAGGCCGTCCTCGAGGCAGATCCGGACCTGGTCCGACCGGAGCACGCCGCGCTCCGCCGCTCGATCACGCGCCGGCTCGCCCATCACGTCTACGGCGCCGACGGCGGTTAGCGATCCGCCCGCCGGCGACGATGTAGGTCAACGTCGTCCGCTTCGCGGACGTCTCGATCCGCCTCGATCCGGGTCGACAGACCCATGCATTTGGCGAGGACATGTCGGGCGCACGGTGATTGATCGGGGTGTTTGCACAGATTGTCGTTGATCGGAAAATACGTTCTCGTATTCTGCCGCGCATGATGAGGAAGACGTTCGCGGTGATGTTCGTCTGCGCGCTGGCAGCGTGTGGCTCGGGCGGCACGGGTGGTGGAGGCGACCCGAAGCCCGATGCCGCCAACAACACCCCCCGCTGCGGCGACGGCGTGTGCCTCCCCGCCGAGGTCGGCACCTGTCCCGCCGACTGCGGCAGCGCAGGGCCCGTCTGCGGCAACTCGATGTGCGAGGCCGGCGAGACCACGGCGACCTGCCCGGCGGACTGCCAGACCAGCGGCCCCGTCTGCGGCGACAACATCTGCGACATGGCCGGCGGCGAGAACAACTCGAACTGCCCGGGCGACTGCACCACCGGCGGCCCGGGCAACTGCCCGGCCGACATCACCCAGTGCCTCTTGTGCGCGGCGATCGGTCTGCAGTGCCCTCCGGGCCTCGACATGAACGCGTGCAACGCGTGCATCGCGGGCGGCGGCGGCTTCCCCTGATCCGTCACCCGACCGCGGCGGCGACCCACGCGAGGTAGGGCGCGTGGCCGCCGGTGGTCGGTAGGTCGAGGAGCTCCGGGACCTCGTACGGGTGCAACGCGACGAGGCGAGCCGCCAGGGCGTCCCGTCGTGCGACCGTTGTCTTGATGATCGCGAGCGTCTCGGTGTCGTCGGAGACTGCGTCGCCCTCGGCGGGCCAGCGATAGATCGAGCGCACGGCCGGCACGAGGTTCACGCAGGCGGCGAGGCGCTCGTCGACGAGCGTGCGCGCGACCTCGGCCGCTTTCTCGGGACTCGGGAAGGTGCTGAGGAGGAGGAGGACTTCGCTCACGACGCGCTGTACCACGCAGGCAACGGCGTGTAGGGTCACACGCCGTGTTGATCGTCCAGAAGTACGGAGGAACGTCCGTCGGCTCCGTCGAGCGGATGAAGAACGTCGCCGCGCGCTGTCTGGCGACGGCGCGCCAGGGGCACCAGGTCGCGCTCGTGGTGTCGGCGATGTCGGGCGAGACGAACCGGCTGCTGAAGCTCGTCAACGAGATCCACGACGACCCGAACGACCGCGAGGTCGACGTGATCGTGTCGACGGGCGAGCAGGTGTCGGTCGGCATGGTCGCGCTCGCGATCCGCGCCGCCGGCGGCAAGGCGCGCTCGTTCCTCGGGCACCAGTGCAAGATCGTCACGGACAGCGCGTTCTCCCGCGCGCGCATCGTCTCGATCGACAGCCAGCCGATCAAGGATGCGCTCGACGCCGGCGAGATCGCCGTGATCGCCGGGTTCCAGGGCGTCGACGAGAAGGGCAGCATCACGACGCTCGGCCGCGGCGGCTCGGACACCACGGGCGTCGCGATCGCGGCCGCGCTCGGCGCCGACGTCTGCGAGATCTTCACCGACGTCGACGGCGTCTACACGACGGATCCCAACGTCGTGCCGTCGGCGCGCAAGATCGATCGCATCAGCTACGAGGAGATGCTCGAGCTCGCGTCGCTCGGCGCGAAGGTCCTGCAGATCCGCTCGGTCGAGCTCGGCATGAAGTACAAGGTGCCGATCCACGTCCGGTCCAGCTTTTCCGATGTCGAGGGGACGTGGGTCGTCCCCGAGGAGATTTCGATGGAGAACGTAGTCGTCTCCGGCGTCACGGTCGCCAAGGACGAGGCGAAGATCACCTGCGAGGACCTGCCCGACACGTCGGGCGTCGCGAGCAAGCTGTTCGGGCCGCTCGCCGAGGCCAGCATCTCGGTCGACATGATCGTGCAGAACCAGGCGCACGACGGCACGACCGACCTGACGTTCACGGTGCCGCGCGGCGACCGCAAGCGGGCGGTCGACCTCCTGCGCGCGCAGGTGCCCGACCTCGTCGGCCCCGAGGGGCAGCGCATCAAGTTCGACGACGAGATCGCGAAGGTCTCGGTGGTCGGGGTCGGCATGCGCTCGCACGCCGGCGTCGCGAAGCGGATGTTCCAGCTGCTCGCCGCCGAGAACATCAACATCCAGCTGATCTCGACGAGCGAGATCAAGATCTCCTGCGTCATCGCGCGCAAGTACGCCGAGCTGGCCGTGCGCGCGCTGCACGACGGGTTCGGCCTGTCGCTTCCGCCGAGCGAACGCGCGGGGTTGTGAGAGCATCGGGTAGCGATGGGCGGCTGTACGAACTGCAAGGGCAAGTCCGGCTGCGACCACCGCAAGGGCGCGATGCTCGCGGAGGTCGACGACGCGCTCGCGCGCCTGTACCCGACGCGCACGTGGGGTGAGCCCGACGACGCGGGCCTCGTCCCGCCGCCCACCGGCGAGCTCGCCGCGCTCGCCGACGAGCTCGCGGGCGAGCTCAAGGCCGCCACGTTCGTGCGCCCCGGCGGCGACGACGAGGCGTGCGACTTCATCTACGTGCTGTGCCTGGGGCGGACGCCCTGCATCGTGCAGGTGCGCGACCACGACGTCGCCCCGCCGGCGGAGTGGCACGGCGCCGGCCGGATCGACGAGATGTACCTGCGCATCGCCGTCGGCCAGCGCGTGCGCATGTCGGCGGTGCAGCAGGTGGCCGTCGAGGCGGTGCCGGCGCCGGGCGGCTGGATCGTGCGCGAGGCGCCGCGCGCCGGCGTGTACGACGCGCCGCTCCTGCACCGCATGCAGAAGCTGGTCGCGATCCTGCCGGCGTACGACCTCGCGCACCTCGACTTCGGCGAGATCGCGCATGCGCCGCCCGACTTCGAGCCGGGCGTGTGGCGCGACCTCTACGGCGGCGCGCCGGCGATCGCGAACTACCTGTTCTACGCGCAGCCGACGACGATGACGGCGACGGCGTTCGTGCCCGAGCCGCACGCGCGGCAAGAGGCCGCGAGCGCGTGAGCGAGATCGGCATCGAGGAGGAGGTTCGCGACGCGCTGCGCTCGCTCGTCGAGGAGATCGGCGCGGTGTCGGCGCGCATCCTGGAGCACGACGACATCCGCACCGGCGTCCCGGCGCGCACGCTCGCGCTCGGCGGCGGCGAGTATCTGCGCGTCGAGCTGCCGACGCGCACGCACCGCGAGGGACGGGAGGGCCGCGAGCACGACGTCGAGGCCGCGTTCGAGCGCGCGACGCGCCAGCTGCGCGCGATCCGCCGCCGCTGGGAGGCCGCGCGCCTGCCCGAGGTGATGGTGCTGTCGGGCGCGGCGGTGACGCAGGACCGCGTCTCCGAGCGCATCGCCGGCTTCTTGCGCGGGCTCGCCTCGATCGACCGCGCCGCGAACGTGTTCGTCACGCGCGGGACCCAGCTGGTCGCGAGCGCGCGCCCGCCCGACGAGCTCGAGGGGTCGCGCTGGCCGTTCCTCGCGCGCCGCGCGCTGTCGACGCACGCGCCGCACTCGTCGCACGGCGAGGTCGTCGACCCCGACGCGTTCGCGATGAGCTTCTGGTACGACGCGACGCTGGTCGTGCTGCTCGCCGAGCCGTACGCGCTCGACTTCGTGCGGCACCGCTGCCGCCAGGTCGCGCGGGAGCTGGCCAACCTGCTGCCGCTCCTCGAGCCGGACCCCGACGCGCCGGCGGCCGTCCGCCGCCCGCCGACCGCTCCGTAGCCGAAACCCGACCGGCGGATCCGGTGTCGGAGCGTCATGCGCCGATCCGCCGCCGCCGCCGCCGCCGCCGCCGCCGCCGTCGCCGTTCGGCCCGTCGTCTGGGCCGTCGCCGTCGGGTGTGCCGTCGTGTGCGCGGCGCTCCCCCGGGCCTCGGCCGACGAGCCGGACGACCCCGCGCACGACCCGGCGCAGCGCGCGGCCCACCTCGCGGCGGCCGAGGCGCTCGCGAAGGATGCGAAGAGCTCGCCCGACCGGCAGAAGCACTTCGCGTGCGGCCAGGCCTACGTGGACGTCTACAACCGCGAGCCCGAGGCGGCCGACAACGACCAGGTGCTGTGGGCCGCCGTCACGTGCTTCACCGACGGCGGCTGGATCGCGCCGGCGATCATCTCGCTGAACGTGCTCGGGAGGTACTACCCGTCGAGCAAGCTCGCGCCGCTCGCCCTCCGCAAGCACGCCGGGCTCCTCGTCGAGGTCGCGCTGTTCGAGAAGGCGGCCGACAAGCTCGAGGAGTACGCCGCGAAGTTCGCCGCCGAGAGCGACGCGCCGGCCGCGCTGATCGACGCGGCGCACCTCCGCCGCGGCCTCGGCGACGGCGCGAAGGTGATCGCGGACGCGGAGCGGTTCGGCAAGCTGTACGGCGCGAAACGGCCCGCCGACGCGGCGGCGCTCGCGCTGCTCGCGATCGACGCCCACGAGGAGCGCGGCGACGCCGACGCCGCGGTGCGGGGACTGCGCGCGTACCTCGCCGTGTCCAGGGACGCCGTCGGCGCCGACCGGCACGCGATCGCGCGCGCGCGGCTCGCCGAGCTGCTGTGGAAGAAGTCGTGCCCGGGGAAGACGGCCGACAGGCTGTGCGCGACGGTCGTGCGCGAGCGGGCGGCGCCGCTGCGCGGAAAGCCTGCGGTCGCGAAGGCGTCGGTCGCCGCGCGCACCTGCGGCACGGCGGCGGGTGGCGCGCTCACCGCCGTCGCGCGCACGCCGACCCTCGCGTCGGAGGCGCTCGCCGAGATCCGCGCGCTCGGCGCGGCCGGATCGCTCGACGCGCTCGTCCCGGCGCCGCCCGCGGGCGACCCCGCCGCGAAGGACGCGCGCCTCGCCGCGCTCCGCGGCGCGTACGCCCGCGCCCGGCTCGTCGAGGCCGACGCCGAGCTCGAGGCGTTCCTCGCGATGTCGTTCCCCGCGGACCTCGACTTCAACCCGCGCGACCGCGCGGTGCGCGAGCGCAGCCTCCGGCTGTTCAACGGCTGGGTCACGGCGCGTAACGCGAAGGGGCAGGCGGCGCAGAGGCTGTACGAGGGCGTGCTCGCGCTGCGCGACGGCGCGAGCACGATCGCGGCGGCGGCGCGCCTCGGGCAGCTGATGCAGGGCTTCGCCGACACGCTCGCGTCCGCGCCGATCCCGCGCGACGTCCGCAGCGGCGAGTTCGCCGCCGACAAGGTCGAGGCGTTCTGCGACAAGATGACGGAGCTCGCCGAGCCGCTCGCCGAGCGCGCCACGCAGGCGTTCACGATGTGCCTCGAGCGCGCGGCGACGCTCGGGCTCGCGTCGTCGCCGTGGCGCGCCGTGTGCGCCCGCGAGCTCGCGCAGCAAACCCCGCACGCGTGGTACGCGACCGAGGAGCTGCTGCCGGCGGCGTCCCCGCGGCTGCCGATCCTCCTCGAGCCGGTGCAGGAGGTCGCGGGCCACGACGCCGCGCTCGCGGAGTTCCGCCGGCTCGAGGGCGCGTGGAAGGAGCCCGACTGCCGCCGCGTCGCGAAGGCGTTCGAGGGCGCGTCCGCCCGCGGCGGCGCCGCGAGCAGCTACATGGCCGGGCTCGCCTACCACCGCTGCGGGCTCGCCGGCGACGCGGAGCGCGCGTACCGTGCCGCGCTCGATCTCGACCCGTCGCACGCCGCCGCGCGCTCGAACCTCGCCGCGCTCGCGTACGGCGCGGGCCGCGCCGGTGAGGCGCGCGACGGCTGGAGCAAGGCACTGCAGGCGAACGGGAAGCTCCTCGGCGCGCGCGTCGGCACGGCCGCGGTCGCGCTCGCGGAGATGGTGGAGAAGGGCGAGCGCGACCCCGGGTGGGCCAAGCTCGACGACGACGCCCGGTACCAGCTCGCGACCGCCCTCACCGTCGACGACGCGCGCGACCCGCGCCTGCTCGGCTGGATGGCGCTCGCGTGGACCGAGGCGGCGCGCCGCGTCCCGGCACGCCACGGGCTCGCGCGCGCGGTGCTCGATCGCGCCGGGCCGGCGGCCGCGGCGTCGGTGCCGTACCAGCTCGCGCTCGGCGCGTCGCTCCTCGGGCGCGGCGATCCGGTGCGCGCGCACGACGCGTTCAAGAAGGCCGCGTCCCTCGAGCCCGCGAACCTCGACGCCGCGATCGGCCGGGCCCTCGCGCTCGTGCGCGCCGGCGGCCGCAACGACGAGGCGCGCGACGCGCTCGCCGCCGTCAAGGCCACCGGGCCGCGCGTCTACGACGCCCAGCTCGTCCTCGGGGTGGCGCACGCGCGGCTGCGCAAGTACGACGAGGCCGAGGCGGCGTACGCGGCGGCGGTGAAGACGGACGGCAACCGCCCGGAGGCGCACTTCAACCTCGGGCTGGTCCACATCGGGCGCGGCCAGCACGCCGCCGACGCCGCGGCGGCCAAGCTCGCGTTCGGGCGGGCGCGCGACGCCTTCCGCGCCGCCGCCGACCGCGCCGGTGTCCGAGCCGACGTCAAGGCGCTCGCGCTGGCGGAGGCGACCATCGCCGAGCGCGCGTTCGCCGCCGCCGACGCCCCGGTCAAGAAGCCCTGAGATATGTGAAGATGCACGCCCCATGGGCGCGCTGATGAAGGCGATGGGGCCGTTCGTGCCCGACGTCGCGCTCGACAACCCGTTCGAGATCGGGGACGGCTGGATCTACTTCACGTCGAACGCCGACATCGTGCGGACCCGCAAGAAGAAGTGGGAGACGGTCGCGCACCTGAAGGAGCGGATCAACTGCGTCGTCGTCGAGGCGGACGGCAGGTTCGCGTGCGCGGGGCAGAAGGGCATCCTGCACCGCTGGGACGGCTCGTCGTGGACGCGCCAGAAGCTCGGCTTTGCGTCGGTGCTCGGCCTCGTGTGGTCGGGCGGGGCGCGGTACGTCGCGGCCGGCTCGTCGGGCGAGGTCGCGTTCGTCGACGGCAAGCACGTCGCGCGCAACGACCTCGGCCACGCCGTCATGAACTGCGCGAGCGAGTCGAACCGCACGTGGTTCGTGGGGGAGGGCGTGCACCGCCACGACGGCAACTTCTACACGCGCGAGCACGAGGTGTCCGGCATCTCGATCTGCGTCGGCGACACGATCTACGTCGGCACGCCGCAGCGCGGGCCCGACGCGAGCCGCGTGGTCCGCCGCGTCTCCGGGAGCTGGGAGGAGCTCGACCTCGCGCCGATGCTCGACGAGGACATCCTCGACCTCGCGTGGTGGCAGGGCGCCCTGTGGATCGCGAACACCGTGCAGCTCGGCCGCTACGAGCCGGGCGGCGCCGTGGAGATCGTGCGCAACGGCGCGACCGACCGGGTCGGCGTCGTCCACGACCGCATCGTCACCTGCGCCCGCGGCTCGGCCGCGATGTACGACGGCGCGACCTGGCTGTCGCTCGTCTGAGCGTGTGCGAGCGGGCGGGGATCTGGGGTAGAACCTGCGTCCATGCAGAAACTCGGTAGCTACCTGGCCGGCGCGTGGTCGCAGGGTGCGGGCGCGCGGATGGCGCTGGTGAACCCGGCCACCGAGGAGCCCCTCGCCGACGTCGCGAGCGGCGGCCACGACCTCGCCGCCGCCTTCGCCCACGCGCGCGAGACCGGCGCCCGCGAGCTCGGGGCGCGCACGTTCGCCGAGCGCGCGGCGCTGCTATCGGCCCTCGCGAAGGCGATCCACGGCGCCCGCGAGGAGCTGCTCGCCCTCGCCGTCGCGAACGGCGGCAACACGCGCGGCGATGCGAAGTTCGACATCGACGGCGGCGCGCTGACGCTCGGCCACTACGCCGAGCTCGGCGAGAAGCTCGGCGCGGCGCCGCTGCTCCCCGACGGCGACGCGATCCAGGTCGGCCGCACCGCGCGCATGGGCGGCCAGCACGTGTGGGCGCGCCGCCGCGGCGTCGCCGTGCACATCAACGCCTTCAACTTCCCCGGCTGGGGCCTGTGCGAGAAGCTCGCGCCGGCGCTGCTCGCCGGCATGCCCGTGATCGCGAAGCCGGCGACCGCGACGGCGCTCGTCGCGCACCGGCTCGTCGAGCTGTTCGCGCCGCTCCTGCCGCCGGGCGCGCTGCAGCTGCTCGTCGGGCCCGCGGGCGACCTGCTCGATCACGTCCGCACCGGCGACGTCGTCGCGTTCACGGGCGGCAGCGCGACGGCGCGCAGCCTGCGCGTCCACCCGGCGATCGCGGACCACGCGGTCCGCCTCAACGTCGAGGCCGACAGCCTCAACGCCGCGGTCCTCGGGCCCGACGTCGAGCTGACGAGCGAGACCGGCGCGCTGTTCCTCGCCGACGTCGTGCGCGACATGACGCAGAAGACGGGGCAGAAGTGCACCGCGATCCGCCGCGTCCTCGTGCCGGCGGCGCGCGAGGCCGAGGTGTGCGACGCGCTGCGCGAGCGGCTCGGCGCGATCGTCGTCGGCGATCCCGCGCAGGACAACGTGCGCATGGGTCCGGTCGCGACCGCGCAGCAGCTGCGCGACGTGCGCGAGGGCATCGCGCGCCTCGCCGCCGCGACCGACAGCGTGTTCGGCGGCACCGGCGAGACGGCGCACGCGAAGGGGTACTTCGTCGGCCCGGTCGTGCGCTCGACGAAGACGCCGATGACGTGCGCGCCGCTCCACGCCCACGAGATCTTCGGACCCGTCGTCACCGTCGGGATCTACGACGGCGACGCCGGCGAGGCCGCCGCGTTCGTCGCCAAGGGCGAGGGCTGCCTCGTCAGCTCGGCCTACTCCGACGAGCGCGACTGGGTCGCCCGCTTCGTCGGCGGCGCGGGCGCGTGGGCCGGCCGCCTGTACCTCGGCTCGTCGAAGATGGCCGCGCAGTCGCCGGGCCCGGGCACGGCGCTCCCGTCGCTCCTGCACGGCGGCCCGGGGCGCGCCGGCGGCGGCGAGGAGCTCGGTGGAATCCGCGGCCTCCACGGCTACATGCAGCGCGTGGCGCTCGAGGGCGACGCGAGTGTCTTGAAGTCACTGCTGGGCTAGCCAGGGGTGGGCCAGGGCGCGCTCGGCGTGCTCGCGGTCGGCAGGGGTGTCGACGTCCTGCCAGAACGCGTCGCCGATGTCGACGGCGCGAGCGCGTCCGCGCGCGGCCAGCCGCCGGACACCGTCGGACAGCGAGCAGTCGCCGCGGGCCGCGCGGAGCTCGTCGAGGCAGTCGAGCAGCGCCGCGCCCGCGGCGAACACGCCGCAGTCGATGCGATCGTAGGCGGCGATCGCCTTGCCGATGTCGACGATGCGCCCGCCGTCGGTGCGGACCTTGGTCGCGTCGTCGAGATCGCGCACCTCGTCGATCCGCGGATCGGTCGCCAGGTACAGGTCGGCGGCGCTCAGGTCCTGCACCGCGAGCGCCCGCGGGATCTCCGGACCGTAGACGTGGTCGACCATCGACAGCAGGAACGGCCCGGTCAGGGCGCGCCCGCCGACCGCGACCGAGACGCCGTTCGCGAGCTCGAAGTCCGGGTTGTGCACGAGCTCGATCTCGGCGAGGTCCCGCAGCGCGTGCGCGGCATCCCGCACGAGCTCGGCGCGGAAGCCGGTCACGACGACGATCCGCGTGACGCCGGCGCCGACCAGCGCGCGGGCCGTTCGCTCGAGCAGCGGGACGCGCCCGACGAGCTGGAGCGGCTTCGGCAGATCGTCGGCGGAAGCGCGGAGGCGCGTGCCCTGTCCCGCCGCCAGGATGAGTGCCTGCCGGATCATGGTCAGTCGTAGTACTCGGCGCCGAGGTGGGTGATGAGCTCGTCTCCCCGGGTGTAGCGCAGCGTGTTCTTCAGCTTCATGAGCTGGATGAACAGGTCGTGCTCGGGGTACAGGCCGTCCGGTGTCATCGGGCTCTTCCAGTAGAACGACAACCACTCCTGGATCCCGTGCATCCCGGCGCGCTGCGCGAAGTCCATGAACAGCGCCAGGTCGAGGAGGATCGGCGCCGCGAGGATCGAGTCGCGGCACAGGAAGTTGACCTTGATCTGCATCGGGTAGCCGAGCCATCCGCGGATGTCGATGTTGTCCCAGCCCTCCTTGTTGTCGCCCCGCGGCGGGTAGTAGTTGATGCGGACGACGTGGGAGATGTTGCCGTATAGCTCGGGGTAGAGGTGCGGCTGCAGGATGTGGTCGATCACGCCGAGCTTGGTGACCTCCTTGCTCCGGAACGACTCGGGGTCGTCGAGCACCTCGCCGTCGCGGTTCCCGAGGATGTTCGTCGAGTACCAGCCCTCGAGCCCGAGCATGCGCGCCTTGAAGCCCGGCGCGAGGATCGTCTTCATCAGCGTCTGACCGGTCTTGAAGTCCTTGCCCGCGACCGGCAGCCGATACGCGCGGGCGAGCTCGAGCAGCGCCGGCGTGTCGACGGATAGGTTCGGCGCGCCGTTCACGTACGGGACACCCATCTTGAGGCACGCGTACGCGTAGATCTGCGAGGGCGCGATGTCGTCGCTCGACTCCCGCAGGCCGTCCTCGAACGCGGCGAGCGACGCGTGCACCGCGCTCGCCTGGCGATAGACCTCGGTGGAGCCGCACCAGATCGCGACCAGCCGCTCGCAGTGGTTCGCGCGCTTGAACGCGCGGATGTCGTCCATCAGCTGCACGGCGAGCTCCATCTTCGACGCGCCCTCCTTGAGGTTCGGTCCGTCGAGGCGCTTGACGAAGCTCCGGTCGAACACCGCCGTCATCGGCCGGATCGCCGCGAGCTCGAGGCGCAGCGGCTCGAGGTGCTTGCTCTCGAGCACGCCCGCCCGCAGCGCCGCGTCGTAGGCGTTCTCGGGGAAGATGTCCCACCCGCCGAAGACCAGGTCGTCGAGCGAGGCGAGCGGGACGTACTCGCGGATCGCGGGCGAGTTGCCGTCCGTGCGTTTCCCGAGGCGGATGTGCCCGAGCTGTGTGAGCGAGCCGATCGCCGTGCCGAGCCCGCGCCGGATGGCAAGGACCCCGGCGATGAAGGTCGTCGCGACGGCGCCCATCCCCGGCAAGAGGATTCCCAGCTTGCCGGCGGCGGGCGTGACTTCGACGTGCGGCTTGAGCGGCATGGATTCTCCGAGTGGTCAGGGGATCGTTCGGCGCTTCGCGACGTCGATGGCGCGGACCTGGACTCCGCGGATCACGATCATCACGACGACCTGAATGCCTTGCGAGATGAACAGGAGCCAGATCAGGAGGTCGAGTCGGTCGACGACGAGCCCGACCCCGACCCAGAAGAACAGGTCGACCTCCTCGAACTTCACCGCGCGCACGATCGAGGAGAAGAACCACACCACCCACTCGGCGCGCGTGCGTGCCGGCGGTGCGTACGAGGTCACGGCCCACGAGCGCGGGCGCCCCGCCTCGAGCTCCGCCGTCGCGGCGACCCACTTCACGTAGCCCATCACCATCAGCGCGCACGCGGACGTCATCACCGCGAACACGAGCGCGACCTCGCCCACGTCCTTGTAGGAGGCCCACCCGATCGCCGCGCAGATCGCGAGCCAGGTCACGGCGTCGCTGACCTTGTCGTAGTACGAGCCGAACGCCGTGCCGCAGCGGCGGTAGCGCGCGATCGTGCCGTCGAGGTGGTCGAGCAGCACGCCGAGCTGGATGAGGAGCGCCGCCGCGATCGCATGCTCCCGGTGATCGATCGCGACGAGCGCCGCGCCGCCGAGCTTCGCGACGATGGATCCCGTCGTGACGATGTTCGGCGTCAACCTGCGCCAGTCGGCGACCGCGAGCATCAGCACGATCGTGAGTGGGCGCATCACCAGACGTGCGTAGAACTCCGCGCTCTGCCAGTTGCGAATGCGTCGCAGTCGCTCGGAGTCGATCGGGGGAAACGCCGGGCTCGTGTGCACCGTTGGGGTTCCTCCGGCGGATGAGCTCCGCCCTAAACGGCCTGACGTTGCCGTCGCCGCCAATCACATCTCGTGCGAAATTACCGCCTCGACCGTGGAAGCCCTACCTACCACATCGCTGTCGGAGCGCTATCGGCGCATGCGCTCCCGATGGAACGACGAGTGGTGGTCGATCACGTTCGGCGGGCCGATCGGGAGCGTCGTGAATGCGCTGATCGCAGAGGTCTGGTGGATCACGCCGAACCGGATCACGTGGCTGAGCTTCTTGTGCAAGCTCGCCGCGGCGCCGCTCCTGCTCGCCGGCACGCCTCGAGCGGACCTCGCCGTCGTCGTGCTTCTCCAGGTGCACACGGTCCTCGACTGCATGGACGGCAGCCTCGCGCGCTACCGCGGCGCGTCGTCGGTGATGGGTGCGTTCCTCGACAAGGCCACCGACATGATCGGCCTGCTCGCGATCATGGCCTGCTTCGGCTGGCGCGTGTACCGCGACACCGGCGACGCGTTCGCGATCTCGGTCGCGTTGCTGATCGCCGGAGCGATCCTCTTGCGCAGCTACCTGTTCTGGGTCGTGCACGCGCTCGAGCGCGATCGGAAGGTCCCCAAGCCGACGGTCGGCGACAGGCGCCGCGACTTCTCGATGATGTCGGTCCGCGAGCGCGCGGTGATGATGCTGAAGTCGCAGTGGAAGATCATCAACTTCTCCGAGGCCGACCTGTACTTCTGGCTCGCCCTCGGCATCGCGATCGGTCACATGCGGGAGATGGTCTACGTCTGCGGTGTCGCGAACGGCTTCTGGGCGTGCGTGATCGTCGGCTTCCGGTTCGTGACCGTCGTGAAGCTGGACCGGGCGAAGCCATGACGGACAAGAGCTCCGAGTTCCTCGACACCGAGCGCGTCGCGGAGTTCTGGAACCAGTCGCGCCGCGCCGCGCAGGAGGACCAGCAGACCGGCTACCTCCAGGACGAGTGGCCCGCGGCGCTCGGCGCGAACCGCCTCGAGGGCGAGTGGGGCGACGTCTCGCGCTGGCTCGACGAGCTGAAGGTCCCGACCGGCGCGTGCCTCGACGTCGGCTGCGGCGTCGGCGTGTGGCTCGAGCGGTTCGCGGCGCGGTTCGAGCGCGCGCACGGCATCGACCTGTCGTCGGAGATGGTCGCGTCCGCGCAGGCGCGCATGGCCAAGCTCGGCCTCGCGAACGCCACCGTCACGTGCCAGGGCGCGCTCGACCTCCCCGACGACGCCCGCTACGACTTCATCTTCGTCGGCGGCTGCCTCATGTACCTCAACGACAGCGTCGTCGAGGGCATGGTCGCGCGCCTGTCGAAGATGCTGCGCCCCGGCGGCCTGCTCGTCCTGCGCGAGAGCACGTCGATGCCGAACACGTGGTACCGCGACAAGCCGCTCGGGCCGGGCCTGTTCGCCGTGCCGGGCGCGCCGCGGCCGCCGTACTACTGCATCTACCGGACGCCGCCGAGCTACGTCGAGATGGCGGAGCGCCAGCACCTGGCGATGGTGCGCTGGCACGCGAACCGCCACTACAAGCTCGCCGACATGAGCGAGTCGTGGCTGAAGTTCCTCGACAAGATCTTCTTCGGGCGCCTCGCGAAGCGGCGGGCCAGCGCCGAGCGCGCCGCGCGCTGGGTGCACCGGCTGCGCTTCATCACGCTCTTGCCCTGGTACTACCTGATCCGCACCGTCGCGCCGCGGTCGTGGAAGATCAACAACTACTGGTATCTGTGCGCGCCAGCTCCAGCGTCCGCGCCGCCAGAAGATCGTTCGAGTTGAACACCGGGAGCATGGTGTCGAGGCGGTCGGCGATCAGGCCGAACTCGGTGCAGCCGAGGATCACGCCGTCGGCGCCGCGCGCGGCGCCGGCGCGGACGAGCTCGCCGACGCGCTCGACGAGCGCCCGACTCGCATCCTTGGACTTCAGCGCCTCGATCGCCGCGGCGACCTGATCCTGCTCCGCGTCGGTCGGCCGCACGACGTCGATCCCGTCTCCCGCGAGCGCCCTGCCGTACAGGTTCGCGCGGTGCGTGACCATGCCGCCGAGGACGAGCGGCCGCACCACGCCGCGCTCGCGCACGGCACGGGAGGTCGCCATCACCGGGTCGAGGATCGGCGTCGCCACCGCCGCGCGGACGTCGTCCAAAAAATAGCTCGCGCTGTTGCACGGCACGACGATCAGCTGCGCGCCCGCGGCCTCGAGCCGGCGCGCGCCGTCGATCAGGTACGGCGTCGGCGGCGCCTCGTCGAACAGGATCGCGCGCGTCCGGCTCGGGATGCGCGGGTTGTTGTCGATGACGATGTGGAGGTGGTTCCAGTCCTTGTCGGCGGGCGTGCGCCGCACGAGCGCCGTGAAGAAGTCCGCCGTCGCGAGCGGCCCCATCCCGCCGAGGACGCCGACCGTGAGGTCGTGCGGGCGATCCGTGAAGTGCATCGGCATCGGGATCAGCCGCGCATCTTGTTGCCGGTCGCCCGGAAGCCGACCTCGAGCTCGCCGTCGAGCGCCTGCTCGCCGCGGTTCGCGTGCGCCGCGAACGCCCCGTCCCAGCGGATGTGCGGCTCCGACAGGAACGGCTCCATGAGGTGCTGGCCGATCACGACCGGCCGGCCCGCGGCCGCGGCCTCGGTGTAGCGCGCGTCGCCGGTCGGCTCGACGCCGTGGCCCGCGAGCAGCGCCGGCACCGGGCGCGGGTGGTGCGTGCCGTCGACGGACAGCGTGTAGTGATCCGGGAGCACCATCAGGCGCCAGTCGTCGCGGTGGTTGCGCTCGAGGTACTGCACGAGCGGCCCGACGATCTCGGCGTCGACGTTCTCGAGCATCTGCGTCTTCAGCTGCGGGTCGCGGTTGTGCGCGGCCTCGTCGAGCGAGTTCACGTGCACGTACACGAAGTCGTAGTTGCGCAGGTAGTTGACGGTGAACCGCATCTTCGCGCGCAGGTTCGTGTCGATGTACCCGGTGGTGCCGATGATGTTCTTCGTCTCGATCCCGGCGGCGATCGCGATGCCCTTCAAGAAGTCGAGGCCGCACACGAGCGCGGCGCGCTTGCCGAACGTGCTCTCGAAGCTCGGCATGAGCGGGCTCGACGACGCGCTCCACAGCCAGAACATCGTGGCCTTCGTCGCGCGCTTCGCGTTGAAGCCGGCGATGTACGCGCGCGACTCCGCCATGAAGTGGCGCAGCTTGTGGGCGAGCATCGCCGCGCGCGGCGTCGTGCCGCGCGGCAGGAGCGGCTCCATCAGCTCCTGCTGGTGGCAGTGCGGCGCCGCGAGCACGAGCTCCTCGGGCGGGATGTGCGCGTCGCGCACGATCAGGCAGTGGCGGTACTGCTGCCCGACGTAGAGCTCCATCTTCGCGTCGGCGACCTCGCAGTCCCACACGAGCTCGGCGGCGAGGTCCGTGTCGATCTGCCCGGCGGTGAAGTCGGCGATGCGGCCGTCGTCGGAGATCGTCACCAGGTTGCAGCGGAACGAGATGTCGCCGGGGCGCAGGCGCGTGCCGGCGGCGAGGGCCTCGAACGACGAGCGGCCGTTCGGGTGGTAGCGGTGCGGGTCGTAGCCGAGGATCGCGAGGTTCGCGACGGGGCTGCCGCACGGCAGGTCGGGGTACGAGGTCTGCACGCGCCCGATCGCGGCGCGCGCCGCGAGGCGATCGAGGTTCGGCGTGCGCCCGGCCTCGAGCGTGGTCTTGCCGCCGAGGGCCGGGTGGGGGAAGTCGGCCGCGCCGTCGAGGCAGAGGATCACGTGCTTCATCGGGTGCCTCCGAACAGGCGCTGCGCCTGCGCCATGTCGTCGTGGTCGTCGATCTCGACCCACGGCGCGCCGGTGAGGTCGAGGATGTCGAGCTCCATCGCGCCGACGTGCTTGCCGACGACGTCGTCGTAGTAGATGTTCCGGTGGCCCGCCGCCGCCTCGCGCTCGAGCGCATCGCGCAAGCGGGCGGCGCCGCGCGCGTCGAGCCGCAGCATGCCGGCCGACTTCCACAGGTTCGCGCAGCCGCCCTCCGTGGCGGCGCGCCAGATCTCCTGCCCGACGATGCGGCCGGTGCCGTCGTCGCGGAGGCGGCTGCCGGAGTGCTGTGCCGTCCACGGATCCGCCGCCCAGTGCGAGCGCGCGCGGTCCGCCGCGACCAGGCGGTCGATCGCCGCCTCCGACGCCACGATGTCGCCCTCGACGAGGAACCCGCCGTCGGCCAGCGCGTCCATCCCGACGAGCGTCGAGTACATCGTGTTCGTCGTGGCGAACTCGGCGTTCTCGACGAACGTGACCTCGAGGTCGCCGATGCGCGGCCCGATCAGCGCGCGCGCGCGGTCCGCCATGTGCCCGATCACGACGGTCGCGCGCCGCACACCGCGCTCCGCGAACTGGCGCAAGATCCGCGCGGCCAGCGGCTCCCCGGCGATCTCGACCGCGCACTTGGGCCGGTCGTCGGTCAGCGGCCGCAACCGGTTTCCGAAGCCGGCGCCGAGGAGGAGCACGCTCATGACCCTACGGACTACCATGGACCGCGGGCGGGGCCCCTCCGAAACGGAAAAAGGCTGCGATCTGCCACACGCGGCGCGCGGCTGGATCTCGCTGTAGATTGCACCCCAGTCGATGTCCGACGCGCCCGGGTCCACCCACAAACGCATGAAGGCCAGCGTGAGCCGCGGCCTGGCGTGGATCGGGCTCGCGAGCACGCTCGTCGCGCTCCTCGACCTCGCGGCGCTCCTCATCATCAACAACATCTGGATCTCGCCCGGCGAGTACGGGCTCGCCACGGCCGTCGCGTGGCTGTTCCCGATCCTCGACCAGGCGACCGACCTCGGCCTGTCGGCGGCCGTGATCCAGCGCGACGACCACGACGACACCAAGATCTCGACGGTGTTCTGGATGAACGTGGCGATGGGCGTCGCGCTGTTCGGCCTCATGGCCGCGATCGCCCCGCTCGTGGCGCGCCCGATCGTCGCCGCGATGGCGATCGTCTACGGGACGAAGCTGATCTGGCAGAACGTCTACTTCATCCCCGTCGCGCTGATGAAGCGCGAGCTCCGCTACAAGGAGCTGTCGGTCGTGCGCATCGTCGCGAACGTCGGCGAGTTCGCCGGCAAGATCGGCTTTGCCTGGGCCGGGTTCGGCGTGTGGTGCTTCGTCCTCGGGCCGCTCGCGCGCGTGTTGATCACCGGCATCGGCGTGCAGATCTGCCACCCATGGCGCCCGAAGATGCTGTTCAAGCTCGCGGCGGCGAAGGACTACCTGATGTTCGGCATCAAGACGTCGGGCAGCCAGATCCTGTTCTACTTCTACACGAACATCCACTTCCCCATCGTCGGGCACTTCTTCGGCGACCACGCGCTCGGCCTCTACCGCATGGCGACGGAGATCGTCCTCGAGCCGGTGCGCATCATCTCGAACGTCGTCGTCGACATCGCGTTCCCGACGTTCGCGCGCCTGCGCCACTCGCGCGAGCGGCTGATCGAGCAGCTGGTCTCGTTCACGAACCTGAACCTCATCACCGTGATGTCCTACTCGATCGTCGTGTTCGTCGCGGCGGATCAGGTCGTCACCGTGCTGTTCCCCGACTACCCGTGCGCCGACGCCATCCGGATCCTCGGCTTCGTCGCGGTCCTGCGCTCGATCAGCCTCGTGATCCCGCCGCTGCTCGACGGCATCGGCCACCCGAACCGCACGTTCGTGTACACGCTGACGGCGTCGATCGCGCTGCCGATCACGTTCTTCGCGGGCTCGATCCTCCTCGGCGGCGGCCTCCAGGCGCTCGGCGGCTGGGGCGCGACGTCGCACGCGGTGTGGGGCCTCGACCTGATGACGGGGTACCTCTCCGCCGCCGTCGCGTGGGGCATCGGCTACCCGATCGCGTTCGTGATCCTCATCTGGCTCGCGATGTACTCGCTCGACTGGAAGACGATGGCGTACTTCCGCAAGGTGTCGGGCGTCGCCGGGTGCCTCGTCGCCGGCGGCGTCGCGGGTGCGGTCGTGCACTTCGTGCTCGATCGGGCCGGTGCGCTCGACTGGGTGATCCTACTCTCCACGAGCGCCGCGGTCGCGCTCGCGACCGGGCTCCTCCTCGCGTACGCGCTCGGCATGACCCCGGCCAGCGCGGCGCGGGCGATGAAGGGCGAGGGCGAAGCTAGCTGACGACGAGGTGCGGCTCGGCGCCGCGCCGCGCGATCTCGCGCAGCTGCGCGCGCAGGCGGAAGTGCTCGGGGACGATGATCGCGGCGGTGACGACGCCGCCGGTGCCGATGCCCGCGAAGATCACGTAGTAGCCGTCGACGAGCGCGATCAGCACGCAGCCGAGGTTGATGAAGTCGCGGCGGATCACGAGCATGATCGCGTAGCCGATCTTGCGCACCCACGGCGGGAACGTCGACGCCGCGCGCGGCCGCGGGTGGAGCCCGCCGCCGTCGTCGAGCACGAGGTCGCCGATGTAGTGCTGGCTGTTGCCCGTCTTCGAGACGTGGATGAGGAAATAGTAGATGACGTAGACGGTGAGGAAGATACCGAGCGCGCCGACGGCGATCAGCGGCGGCACCCACGGCTCGGGGTGGCGCGCGTAGAGGTGCAGCCCGACCGCGATGAAGAAGGCCATCGTCGTCAGCTCGTCGACGACGGTGTCGAGCCACGCGCCGAACTTCGACGTGATCAGGCGCAGCCGCGCGATCTCGCCGTCGCAGCCGTCGATGATGCCGGCGGCGAGGACGAGCACCGAGCCGATCACGAGGTCGCGCTGGCTCGCCTGCGCCGCGAACCAGCACCCGATCAGGCCGATGATCCCGACGAGGATCGAGACCTGGTTCGGCGTGACCGGCGTGTCGACGAGCAGGCGCGAGAGCGGCCGCGACAGCGGGCGGTAGATGTAGCGCGACACCGGGCTGTCCTCGTGCTTGACGAGGATCTGCAGCAGCATGCGCGTGGCGGCGCGCCGCTCCTCGCGCGTGGTCGCCGCGTGGCGCGCGATCGGGCCGTGCTCGACGCGCACGGCGTCCGTCCAGCGCGCCGCGAGCACGCGGTCGTCGGGATCCGCCGCGAGCGCGGCGATCGCCTCGGCCGCCGCCGCGCCCTCCGCGAACAGCGCACCGGCGTACGCGCCGTCGGGGCCGACGGCGATGCGGCGGTCGCCGCCGCCCGCGCCTTCGGGGCCGCCCACGAGCGGCGCCACGAGCGGCGTATGGACCAGCTGATCGCCGGCGCGCACGACGAGCAGCCCGGCGGCGCCGCGCTCCGCATCCCACGCCGCCAGCTCGGCGGCACCGCCGGCGTCGTCCGGACGACCCGCGGACGGGGCGTCCAGACCGACGCCACCGGGATCATCGTACGGAGGGCGTCGCTTCGCTCCGTCGCCGCCGGCGAGCACGAACGTGCGGCGCGCACCGGCGACCGCGGCGACGCGCCGGCCGCGCTCGGCGAGCGTCAGCCCCAGGATCGTCGCGGATGCGTGCGGGGAATCGGCGACGACGACGGCATCGAACAACGGCATCAACCTCTTCTGCGCAGGATGTCCTCGGCGACGGCGAGGTCCGCGACCGTGTCGATCTCGAGCACGGAGCAGTCGTGGACGTCGACGATCGAGAACGGCACTCGACCCGAGGACATCAGGCGGTCGAACGCGTACTCGTAGTACTCGTGGGTGAGCCCCTCGGCGGGGAAGCGCGCGAGCTCGGCGAACACGGCGGTGCTCGCCGCCGCCGACAGCTTCGTGATGCCGATGTACTCGCCCGCGCACGTCGCCGGGTCCAGCTGCTTCGAGATCGCCGCCGCGCGACCGTCCGCCAACCGGACCTTCATCGTCTCCTCGTCGAGCTCGGGCCGCACGTCGACGGCGAGCGCGACCTCACCGGGCGCCGCGAGCAGGCGCGGCAGGAGCTTCTCGTCGAGGATCACGTCGCCGTCGAGCTGCACGTACGCGTGCCCGGCGAGCGCCTTCTCCGCGGCGAGCACCGAGTAGAAGTTGTTCCACTCGGCGTAGCGCTCGTTGAGCACGACGGTGCAGGGCAGGCCCTCGCGCGCCAGGGTGGCGCGCAGCTGGTCCACGCGGTAGCCACCGACGATGACCACGTCGCGCGCAGCGATGCCCGCCGCGGCGAGCCGATCGAGCTGGCGCAACAGGAACGAACGTCCCAGAACGTCGACGAGCGCCTTGGGTCGGTCGTTCGTGAGCGGGGCGAGACGGGATCCAACTCCCGCGGCGAGGATGAGGGCCTTCACGATGGCGCTCAGGTCGCAAGCTCCGTACGCACGCCACGCACGATACTCGAAGGCAATCTCCAGTCAAAGCCAGGCCTTGTACGATCGCGCTGTCTCGAATTGGGCACCTTCCGGTTACTTGGCTGTCAGCCCACCGTCACCGAACGTCGGAAAGCTGACACCGGCGGTTTCAATTCCGCGTAATTGCGTGTTAATCGGATGGGCGTCCTTGTTGCACCCGCGCCACGCCCTATGGTCTCGCACGCAGTAGTCCTCGCCACTCGCCTCGCCCTGGAGTCGGGAAATCAGCTGTCGGCGAGGGCCGTCACGAGCGTTCGCCAGACGCTCGAGGATCTCGCCGCCGTGGGCGTGCGCGAGGTCGCGATCGTCGACGGGCGGCATGCGGAGGCGCTCCGCGATCGCCTCGCGCTGCACGAGCTGCCCGAGCTCACCGTGCGCGTGCTTGCGAATCTCTCGTGGAAGAACCTGTCCGGCTCGGCGCTGCTCGTCGCGCGCGGCTGGATCGAGGCGTCGGAGAAGTGCCTCGTCGTGCGCGGCGATCGCCCACTCGACCTGGAGCTCCTCCGCCACCTGGTGGGCTCGGGCGCCTCGGAGGACGGGGCGCGCATCGTCGTGTCGACCGCGAGCGAGGCGCCCCTCGGCGAGACCCGCGTCATCCTCGCCCACGAGGCCGACACCGACGCCGTGACCGTGCGCGACCTCGGCGAGGACCTGGTCGACGCCGACGGTGTGTTCACAGGGCACGCGCTCGTCGATCGCACGATCCTCGAGGCGCTGTCGCAGCTCCCGAACCCGGCGCTCGAGCACGGCCTGCTCGCGCTCGTGCAGGCCGGCCGCGTCGTCGCCGTGCCGACGGGTAGCTGGCCGTGGAGCGTGCGCCGCAAGATCGAGGTCGAGGACAAGGTCACCGCGCTGCTCGAGGCAAAACGCCACGCGCACTACGTGCTGCTCAACCCCGGCCCGGTCAACACGACCGCGAACGTCAAGAGCGCGCTCGTGCACCACGACGTGTGCCACCGCGACTCGACGTTCAGCGAGCTGATGGTGTCGCTGACCGGCAAGCTGCGCCGCATCTACCGCGGCACGCCGCACCACACCGTCTTGCCCATCACCGGCAGCGGGACGGCGGCGATGGAGTCGGCGCTCGTGTCGACCGTGCCGCCCGACAAGAAGGTGCTGATCGTCGACAACGGCGCGTTCGGCGAGCGCCTCGTCGAGGTCGCGCGCGTGCACGACATGCAGCTCGTGCACCTCAAGTACGAGTGGGGCCAGCTGGTGTCGCCCGCCGACGTCGAGCGCGCGCTCGAGGCGCACCCCGACATCGCGGTCGTCGCGATGATCCACCACGAGACCTCGGTGGGCCTGCTCAACCCGGTCCGCGAGGTCGGCGCGCTGTGCCGCCGCCGCGACGCGCTGCTCGTCGTCGACGCCGTGTCATCGCTCGGCGCCGAGGAGATCGACGTCGTCCGCGACAACATCGACATCTGCTACTCGAGCGCGAACAAGTGCCTGCACGCCGTGTCGGGCGCGTCGTTCATGTGCGTGTCGCCGCGCGTGTGGCCCCGCGTCGAGAAGCTGCGCCCCAAGGCGTACTACCTCGACATGCGCCGCTACCGCCGCTACATGGACGAGCTCGCGCAGACGCCGTTCACGCCGGCCGTGTCGGTGTACTTCGCGCTCGACGCCGCGTGCTCCGAGTTCCTCGCCGACGGCCACGCCGCCCGCTTCGAGATGTACCGCACGCGCAACGCGCGCCTGCGCGAGGGCCTCGCGGCGCTGGGCATGCCGTCGTTCACGGCGACGGGCAGGGAGTCGCACTCGATCGTGACGTGCCGGCTGCCCGAGGGCGTCGCGTACGAGCCGCTCTACGACGCGGTGAAGGAGCGCGGCATCATCGTCTACGGGTGCAAGGGCGTGCTCGCCGATCGCTACCTCCAGATCGCGAACATGGGCTACCTGACGGACCTCGACATCGAGCGCTTCCTCATCGTCCTCGCCGAGGAGATCGCGCGCCTGCGCGGCACGTCGCTGCCGGCGTCGCTGATGCGCTCGTCGCAGAAGATGATGGTGGGGTGAGACGGTCGCGTCGTTGTACGAGGACGAGCTAGCGGCGGCGGTGCAGGCGGCGCGCGAGGCCGGTGAGCTGATCGCCGGCTTCTACGACCGCGGCGGCATCGCCGTCGAGACCAAGGCCGATGCCTCGCCGGTCACGCAGGCGGATCGCGACGCGTCGGAGCGGATCGTCGCGCTCCTCGCGGCGGCGTTCCCGGGCGACGCGATCCTGTCGGAGGAGGTTCCCGACGACGGCCGCCGCCTCGCCGCGCGGCGCGTGTGGATCGTCGACCCGCTCGACGGCACGCGCGACTTCGTGGCGCGCACCGGCGAGTTCTCGGTGCACGTCGGGCTCGCGGTGGACGGCGAGGCGGTCGTGGGCGCCGTCTACCAGCCGGTGACGCGCAAGATGTTCGCCGCCCGCGCCGGCGGCGGAGCGTGGATGGAAGCGGCAGCGGGAGGTGAGCGCCGTGCGCTCCGCGTGTCGGCGCGCGCCGACCTTCCGGACCTCCGCGTCGGCGTGTCGCGCCTGAACCTCGCCTCCGCACTCGGACGCTGCCTCGACGACCATGGCATCCCCAAGCTCGCGATGGGCGCCTCGGTGAAGCACATGGCGGTGGCGGCGGGCGAGCTGGAGGCGGCCGTCAACCTGGGCCCCGGCGAGCAGGAGTGGGATACCTGCGCCCCCGAAGTGATCCTCCGCGAAGCAGGAGGTGCATTTTCGGATGGCGACGGGCGCGCATTTCGATACAACCAGC
Organism: Deltaproteobacteria bacterium; assembly: GCA_019637375.1. Classification (GTDB taxonomy): domain Bacteria; phylum Myxococcota_A; class Polyangia; order Haliangiales; family Haliangiaceae; genus JABFXX01. The sequence goes on from JAHBVW010000020.1 coordinate 128,582, forward strand.
CCGACCTCGGTCACCACCGCGGCAGCGTGGCATCCAACGGCGCCTGCCACGGCGCCCTCCTCGAGATCCTGGCCCCTCACCTGCGATGAAGATGAAGAAGCAGATCATCACGATCGATGGGATCGACGGCGCCGGCAAGTCGACGTTCGCGCGCAGCCTGCTGGCGTCGCTCGAGCGCGCCGGCCGCCGCGGCGTCGTCGTCAGCATCGACGAGTTCCGCCGCCCCGTCGACTGGAAGCAGGCGGGCATCGAGGTCGACGCGTACTACGACAACTACTACGACCTCGGCATGTGCGAGGCGGCGCTCGCCGCGTTCGTCGGCGGGGCGCCGGCGATCACGATCCCGGCGTTCGACTCGCGCACCGAGCAGCTCGACGGCAGCCGCACGCTCGAGCTCGAGGGCACCTCGTTCGCGATCGTCGAGGGCGTGTTCCCGCTGCGCCTGCCGTCGGCGGCCGCGGGCATCGTCGTGTTCCTCGACGTCGACGAGGCCGTCGCGCGGCAGCGCATCCTCGAGCGCGATCAGCGCCGCGGGCGCGCGCGCCCCGAGATCGAGCACCGCATCGACCAGCGCTACTTCCCGGCGCAGAAGCGCTACTGGGCGCAGCTCGATCCGCGCGAGCGCGCCGACATCCTGATCGACAACGAGCACCCGCACGCGCCGCGCGTCGTGCGCTGCGACGTGTCGCGCGTCGCCGAGCCGCTGCGCTCGATCCTCGAGCAGCTGCTGCCGGCCGCCGCCGCCTGACGGCACGGTCACGCCGCGGCCGACGCGCCGAGCAGCTCGCCGAACAGGTCGAGGTACTGGATGAGGTGCCGGTCGCCGAGGAACTCGTCGCGCACGCGCTCGCGGGCGGCGCCGCCCAGGCGCGCGGCGAGCGCCGCATCGTCGACGGTGCGGCGCAGGGCCGCGGCGAACGCGTCGAGGTCGGCGGGGTCTCGGACCAAGAGGCCGTTCTCGCCGTCGGTGATCTGATCCTGGATCCCGCCGACGGCCGAGGCGACGACCGGCCGCGCCTTCCACATCGCCTCGGTGACCGTGAGGCCGAAGCCCTCGACGAGACTCTTCTGCACGACGGTGCACGCGTGGCGCTGCAGGGCGTTGACGATCAGCGCGTTCTCGTCGACGTCGTCCATCGCGAGGCAGGCGAGGTGGATGCGCGCGTGCGCGGCCGGCGGCAGCGCACGCCACGCGGAGATGCACTCCGCGAGCACCTGCGCGCCCTCGGGGTCGTCGGACACGCCGCTCACCTCGGGCCCGGCGAGCATGAGGTGCACGTCGTCGGGGAGCTCGCCGATGTGGTCCGCGAAGGCGCGCATCACCCCGGCCATGTCCTTCAGGCGGTCCCACCGGCTGACCTGCACGACCAGGCGCGCCTCGAGCGGCGGGGCCGGCACGTTGTCGACGAGGAGCCCGTGGTGGTGGCGCATCGTCTCGCAGCGCCCGTCGCGCCGCGGGAACTGCACCGGCTTGGCCGACGCGTGCCCCTGGCACAGGTGCGCGATGCGGAGGATGTCGCGCACCTGCTCGGGCGCGAGCTCGACGTTCTTCGTGATGAACGGATCGATCGAGGGCGGGATGATCCACGTGCACCGCGGATCGATCCACGGCGGCGGGTAGTCGGCGCGCGAGAAGATGAACGCGTTCGCGTGCTCGAGGTACGGGCGCAGGAACGCCCAGCCCTCCTCGGTGCGCGCGTTCGGTGCGTCGCGCCCGATGTGGCTGCGCCACACGACGTGGAGGCCCGCAGCCGCCAGCCCGCGCGCGAGCCCGGCGGTCTGCGGGTCGTGCAGGAGCACGATGTCGCCGGCCCGGACCTCGTTCATGATCGCGATCAGATTGTCGTCGAGCACGTCCTGGTAGCGGCGGTGCTCGAGCTCGCCGAGCGGGCCGCCGTCGCCCCCGTCGCCGTGCAGCGCGTTGTGGACGCGCTTCGTGATCGCGAAGAAGTCCGGCGCGCCGCGCAGGACGAGCCAGCGCGCGTCGACGCCGGCCCCGCGCGCGTACGCGATCAGGGTCTGCAGCATCTCGGCGACGCCGCCGCCCTGCGCGGTCGAGCTGATGTTCCACACGACCCGGCCCCCGAGCAGGGTGCGGGCCTGCTCGATCAGCCGGCGGAGGCGGAGGCGCCGCTCCGGCTCGAGGAGCGGGGCGAGGCGTTCGAGCGCGAGCGGTCGGATCTCGACGTGCCGCATGTCCAACTGATGCCGCACTCGTCGTGGGGCACCTGCGACAAATCCGGAGCCGGCGCGGATCCGCGTGTCAGTAGTCGCCCTTGGGCCGCCTGCCGTTCCGGCAGCGCTCGTGGGCGGCGCGCACCGAGTCCGCGGCGCGTCGGCAGGCGCCGGCGGCCTGGGCCTGGGCGTTCGGCTCGATCTCCGCCTTGTGCCCCGCCGCCAGGTCCAGCGTCGCGCGCTCCATCCACGCCCCGATGACCTCGGCCTCGTGGTCGTCGAGGTTCGGGCACGCCTTGTACGCGCCCAGGGCGGCGACGAAGCTATCGCACTCGATCTGCATCGACTCGAGCTTCACCGCCGGGTCCGCGGGGAGCGGCGGCGCGGGCTTGACCGGGGGCGGTTCGCGGCCGCAGGCGGCCGCGAGCAGCGAGATGACCACGCAGATGCGCACCGTCATGCCTATCGGGAGTAGCACGGGGATCGGGTAGATCAGAGGGCCGCGGTAGCGTCTCCGCTCGCGGGCCTTCTCATGTCGCAGCTGTTCACCCATCTCCATCTGCACACCCAGTACAGCCTCCTCGACGGCGCCATCCGCGTGAAGGACCTGTTCGCGAAGGTCACCGAGCTCGGCATGAAGACGGTCGCCGTCACCGACCACGGCAACATGTTCGGGGCGATCGACCTGTACACCGAGGCCAAGGCCCGCGACGTCAAGCTCGTGTTCGGCTGCGAGACCTACGTCGCCGCGACCGACCGCCACGACCGCACGAACCGGCGCAACTACCACCTCATCCTCCTCGCGCAGAACGAGACCGGGTACCGGAACCTCTCGTACCTCAACTCCAAGGGCTACCTCGAGGGCTTCTACTACAACCCGCGCATCGACAAGCAGCTGCTGCGGGAGCGCAGCGAGGGCCTGATCGGCCTGTCGGCGTGCCTGGGCGGCGAGATCGCGCAGACGCTCGAGAAGAACGGCGTCGCCGCCGCCGAGGAGACGGCGAAGGAGTACGCCTCGATGTTCGCGCCGGGCGACTTCTACCTCGAGCTGATGCCGACGCCGACGCCCGAGCAGGAGACGCTCAACGGCGAGCTCGTGCGCATGAGCAAGAAGCTCGGCATCCCGCTCGTCGCCACGAACGACTGCCACTACGTCAACCGCGCCGACGCGCAGGCGCACGACGTGCTGATGGCGATCCAGACCGGCAAGAGCCTCAAGGACGAGAAGCGCCTGAAGCACGTCGTCGACAGCTACTACATGAAGTCGCCGTCGGAGATGGAGGCGCACTTCAAGGACGTCCCCGACGCGATCGAGAACACCGCGCTCATCGCCGAGCGCTGCAACGTCAAGCTCAAGCTCGATCAGACGTACCTGCCCCAGTACAAGGTGCCCGACGGCGAGACGCTCGACACGTACATCGGCCAGATCGTCGACAAGGGCCTCGATCGCCGGTTCCGGGAGTTCAGCTCGCGCGGCGTCGCGTTCGACCCCGACAAGTACCGCGAGCGCTGCAAGATCGAGCTCGGCGTCATCCAGAAGATGGGGTTCTCGGGCTACTTCCTCATCGTCTGGGACTTCATCAACTGGGCGAAGGAGCACGGCATCCCCGTCGGGCCGGGGCGCGGCTCGGGCGCGGGCTCGGCGGTCGCGTGGGCGATGCGCATCACCGACATCGACCCGCTCGAGTTCAAGCTCCTGTTCGAGCGCTTCCTCAACCCCGAGCGCGTGTCGATGCCGGACTTCGACGTCGACTTCTGCATGAACCGGCGCGGCGAGGTCATCAAGTACGTCCAGGACAAGTACGGCAAGGACCAGGTCGGCCAGATCGCGACGTTCCACCAGCTGAAGGCGCGCGGCGTCATCCGCGACATCGCGCGCGCGATGGAGTTCCCGTTCGCCGAGGCCGACAAGCTCGCGAAGCTCGTCCCCGAGCCGGTGCAGGGCAAGTCGCCGCCGGTGCGCGAGGCGATCGAGCAGACGCCCGAGCTCAAGCAGCTGTACAACGAGTCGCCGCTGCACCGCGAGCTGCTCGACCTCGCGGCCGCGCTCGAGGGCCTCAACCGCAACGCCGGCATGCACGCCGCCGGCGTCGTGATCGCCGAGAAGCCGCTGTGGGAGTACGTCCCGTGCTTCCGCGGGCAGAACGACGAGATCGTCACCCAGTTCGCGATGAAGGAGGTCGAGAAGGCGGGCCTCGTCAAGTTCGACTTCCTCGGCCTGAAGACGCTCACGGTGATCCAGACCGCCGTGAAGCTGATCAACCAGCAGCGGCCCGCCGACGATCAGCTCGACATCGACACGATCCCGAAGACCGACGCCGAGGTCTTCAAGATGATCGCGCGCGGCGACACGACCGGCGTGTTCCAGCTCGAGTCGAGCGGCTTCCGCGAGATCCTGAAGAAGCTGCGGCCGGACTGCCTCGAGGACATCGTCGCTGCGGTCGCGCTGTACCGCCCGGGGCCGCTCGAGGGCGGCATGGTCGACGACTTCATCGACCGCAAGCACGGCCGGAAGAAGGTCGAGTACCCGCACCCCTGGCTCGCCGACGTCCTCGCCGACACGTACGGCGTGATCGTCTACCAGGAGCAGGTCATGCAGATCGCGCAGGTGCTGGGCGGCTACTCGCTCGGCGGCGCCGACCTGCTCCGGCGCGCCATGGGCAAGAAGAAGCCCGAGGAGATGGCGAAGCAGAAGGAGAAGTTCCTCGACGGCGCGCGCAGCCTCAAGGTCGACTCCAAGATCGCCGACCAGGTGTTCGAGCTGATGGCGTTCTTCGCCGGGTACGGCTTCAACCGGTCGCACTCGGCCGCGTACGGCTGGATCACGTACCAGACCGCCTGGCTCAAGCACCACTACCCGCACGAGTTCATGGCGGGCCTGATGTCGTGCGACGCCGACAACATCGAGAACATCGTGAAGTTCATCGCCGAGGCGCGCTCGATGGGCCTCGTCGTCGAGCGCCCCGACATCAACTCGTCGGCGGCGGACTTCACGGTCACGCCGGCCGCGCTCGTCGACGGCGCGCCGCCGGCCGACCGGCTGAAGGCGAAGATCATCCGTTTCGGCCTGGGCGCGGTGAAGGGCGTCGGCGGGACCGCCGTCGAGGCGATCGTCGAGGCGCGCAACGGCGAGGACGGCGCGTTCGTGTCGATCTTCGACACCTGCCGCCGCGTCGACGCGCAGAAGTGCAACCGGCGCGTCCTCGAGCAGCTCGTGAAGAGCGGTGCGTTCGACGGGATGCCGGGGCTGCACCACCGCGCGCAGCTCCTGGGCGCGCTCGACTCGGCGATCGAGCGCGGCGCCGCCGAGCAGCGCGACCGGCGCAGCGGGCAGACGTCGCTGTTCAGCCTGTTCGCCGCCGCGCCGGTGGCGGAGGCGGCGAAGAACCCGAGCGCCGAGACCTATCCGGAGATCGATCCGTGGGGGCCCAAGGAGCTGCTCGCGTTCGAGAAGGAGGCGCTCGGCTTCTACGTCTCGGGGCACCCGCTCGACCGCTACCGCGGCGACCTCCAGCGCTACGCGTCGGCGACCACGGCCGACTTCCCGGCGGGCCGGCGCAACCAGGGCGAGGCGGCGGTCGGCGGCATCGTCAGCCAGTACCGCGAGATGATCACGAAGAAGGGCGACAAGATGGCGCGCTTCATGCTCGAGGATGCCGAGGGCACGCTCGAGGTGATCGCGTTCCCGAAGACGTTCGAGAAGGTGCGGCACGTGCTCGTCAGCGACGAGCCCATCCTGTGCACGGGCGCGGTCAAGAACGAGGGCAACGCCGAGTCGCCCGAGTGGAAGATGCTGCTCGAGTCGGCGCAGCCGCTGTCGGAGCTGCGCCAGATCAAGAGCTCGCGCGTCGACATCCACCTCAACGCCGACACGCTCACGCGCGACATGATCGACGAGCTCAAGACCGTCCTCGCGAACGCGACCCGCGGCAACTGCACGCCGGTGATCCGGCTCAAGATCGCGCGCCGGTCGGAGACGGTGGTCGCGCTCCCCGACGCCTGGGCCGTGGCCCCGACCGAGGACCTGCTCACCCGCCTCGAGCGCCTGTTCGGGGATCGCGTCGCGACGCTCGCCTGATCGCACGCTCAGGTCGGACCACGACACACCAAGCGCAATCGTCACGATCCCGCGAGAAAACCGTTGCGCCGGATCGGCGCGCCGATACGATGCGCGCGAGGGGTACACCATGATCCGCCGCTGGCTCGCACCGGTCTGCTGCGCGCTCGTCGCGATGGGGTTGGTCGCGACGTGCGCGAGTGGAGGCAGTCGCCTCAACGGAGGCGACGACGACGACGGTGGTCCCGTGCACGACGCGCCGAAGCAGCTGGACGCGAGCCCGCTCCTCGTCGACGCGGCGCCGCAGCCCATCGACGCGAAGCTGCCCGACGCCGCGGTCCTGCCCCCCGATGCACCGCCCGACGCGCCGGTGTCGAGCCTGTTCTGTACGTCGAACAACATGTGCACGAACGCCGGTGAGTGCTGTCTGACCCTCGGTGGACCTCAGGGCTTCTGCGCCCCGGGTGTCGTGATCGCGGGTGTCTGCTTCCCCCAGTGACTCGGGCCCCCGGCCGCCGCGAAATGATGCGTATACTCGCGGCGTGGGGCTGCGACTTCGCGTTCCCGATGTCGACGATCCCGATTTCGTCGCGGACGTCGCGTACCACGAGGGACCGGAGCTGCGCCTCGTCGGCAGCGCCGACTCGGCGGCGCTCGCCGGCTTCCAGAAGCTGCTCGACAAGCTCCACGAGGAGCTGACGGCCCGGGGCGCGCGCGAGGTCGTCGTCGACCTGCAGGCGGCGGACTTCCTGTGCGCGCCGTGCTTCAAGGAGCTGGTCACGTGGGTGCAGCGCCTCCAGGACCTGCCCGTCGAGCAGCGCTACCGGATCCGCATGCGCTCGAACCCGTCGATCGCGTGGCAGACGCACGGCCTCCTGGCGCTGTCGTGCTTCGACACCGAGATCATCACGATCGAGACGGTCTAGCGTGGTGGTCCCCGAGAGCCTCGTCGTGCAGTTCCGCCAGGTCGCGATCGAGCGCATCGAGCGCGTCGAGGCCGCGTGGGCGCAGGTGCTGACGTCGCTCGACGACGACGCGTCGACGCTGATCCAGCGCGAGGTCCACACGCTCAAGGCCGAGTCGCGCGTCGTCGGGTTCACGGACGTCAACATGGTGTGCCACAAGCTCGAGGACCTGCTCGAGGTGGCGCGCGCGCGCGGCTATGCGATCGACGAGGACTTCGACCTCGCCGTGAACATGGCGCTGCGGTTCATGGCGATGCTCGTCCGCAAGAAGGTGACGAACCACCCGAACGCGATCGATCTGCCGGGCTTCGTGCGCCAGATCGACGCGATCCTGAAGCGCCACGAGCACACCGGGCGCAGCCGGCCGGGCAGCGTGCCGCCGCTCCTGCGCACGGTGTCGTCGGCGCGCGCGTCGGGCGCGCTGCGCGAGCAGCTCGGGCCCGCGGCCGTCGACATGTTCATCGAGTACGCGGTGGCCAAGGGGCCGCGCCGCGATCGCCTGCGCAACTCGTGGCACCTCCTGCGCGACCTCGTCGGGATCCAGCGCGCGGTCGTGTCGATCGCGCAGCTCGGCAAGTACCAGGCGAGCGTGAAGTCGCTCGCGCGCGACCTCGGGAAGCAGCTCGACCTGCGCTTCGAGATCGGCACCGCCGAGGTGACGACCGAGGTGTTCATGGCGATCGACGTCGCGTCGCTGCACCTCGTGCGCAACGCCGTCGACCATGGGATCGAGCTGCCGGCGGTGCGGCAGGCCGCGGGCAAGCCGGAGAAGGGCACGATCCGCCTGCGCGCCGCGATCCGTGACGACGCGTTCGTGCTCGTCGTCGAGGACGACGGCCGGGGCATCGACTTCGCCCGCGTGCGCGCGCGCGCGATCGAGCTCGGCCTCCTGCCCGAGGGCCAGACGGTCCCGCAGGAGCGGCTCGTCGACCTCATGTGCCACCCCGGGTTCTCGACGCGCACCGAGGCGAACGAGGTCTCGGGGCGCGGCGTCGGGCTCGATGCGGTGCGCGGTAGCGCCGTCGACCTCGGCGGGACGCTGACCGCGAGGTCCGAGGACGGCAGGGGCACGACCTGGACCGTCACGATCCCGGTGCCGCAGATCGCTGCACACGGGTACGTGATCCGCGCACCCGCGCTGCGCTTCCCGGTCGTGATCGGCCCGGGCTGGCGCCTGCTCGAGCGGATCAAGGAGCCGACCGTCGTCGACCTCGGCGTCGCGCTCGGCCTCGCGCCGAGCAACAGCATCAGCTCGACGGTGTGGAGCTTCACGAACGATCACCTCGAGGTCGGCTTCTTGTCGGGGGAGCGGCCGCAGCCGGTGCAGGTGCGCCGGCTCGTCGCGACCCCGGCGACGTCGATCGCCGAGGTCGCGAGCCTCGACTCCGTCGAGGGCCTGCTGATCCGTCCGGAGCGCATCCCGGGCGTGCTGGCCGCGTCCGGAGCGGCGTAAGGCGCTACACTCGCCCGCAAGGGCGTATGGAAGCGATCGGGGGGTACCTTCGTCAGCTGATCGACCTGAATCCGCACTTCATCTTCGTGAAGGATCGGCAGGGTCGGTACACGTTCGTCAACGCGGCGTGTGCGCACCTCTTCAACACCACGCCGGACCAGCTCGTCGGCAAGACCGACGCCGACGTCGGCCTCAACCCCGAGGAGGTCGCGAGCTTCCGCCGCGACGACCTCGAGGTGATGGAGACGCTGCGCGAGAAGCTGATCCCGCTCGAGGTCATCACGAACGCGAACGGAGAGGTGCGCTACCTCCAGACGATCAAGCGCGCGGTCGTCGACGCCGACGGCGTCGCGCGCTTCGTGCTCGGCATCGCGACCGACATCACCGCGCAGAAGAAGGCCGAGGACGCGCGGCGCGCGCTCGAGGCGCAGATGCTGCACGTGCAGAAGCTCGACAGCCTCGGGCTGCTCGCCGGCGGCATCGCGCACGACTTCAACAACCTGCTCGTCGGCGTGCTGACGAACGCCGACGTCGCGCTGCGCAAGCTCGGCGCGGGCTCGCCGGCGGCCGGCTCGATCGAGCAGATCCGCGTGGCGGCGATGCGCGCGGCCGAGCTGTGCCACCAGATGCTCGCGTACACGGGGCGCGGCGACGTCACCGTCGAGGTGGTCGATCTCGACGACATCGTGCGCGAGCTCGCGCAGCTGATGCGCGCGTCGGTGCACAAGAGCGCGCTCGTGCGCACCGAGCTCGCGGCGCGGCTGCCGCGGATCGCGGGCGACCCGACGCAGCTGCGCCAGGTCGTGATGAACCTCATCACGAACGCCTCCGACGCGCTCGGCGGCCTGCCCGGATCGATCGCGGTGTCGACGGGCGTGCGCGAGCTCACCGCCGAGGACCTCGAGGGCGACTGCACGAAGCAGCGTCCGCCGCCCGGACGCTACGCGCACGTCGAGGTCACGGACACCGGGTGCGGCATGTCGCCCGAGACGATCGCGCGCATGTTCGACCCGTTCTTCACGACGAAGATCAGCGGGCGCGGCCTCGGCCTCGCGGCCGTCCTCGGCATCGTGCGCTCGCACCGCGGCGCGATCCTCGTGCGCTCGGCGCCCGGCAAGGGCACCACGTGCGGCGTGCACCTGCCGGTCAGCGAGCCGCTCGCGGCCGCGGCGCCGGCCGCCGCCGCCGTGCCCGTCCCCGTGCGCGACCGCGCGATCCTCGTGATCGACGACGAGCCGATCGTCCTCGGCGCGGTGCGCGAGATCCTCGAGCTCGAGGGCTACGCGGTCACGACCGCGCACGGCGGCCACGAGGGCATCGAGCTGTACCGGCGCCGCGCGACCGACTTCGCGGGCGTGCTGCTCGACGTGACGATGCCGGGGCTCGGCGGCGCCGAGGTCGTGCGCGAGCTGCGCATGATCCGCCCCGACGTGCGCGTCATCCTGATGAGCGGCTACGAGCGCACGCGCCCCGTCCTCGACGAGCCGGCGCACGGCTTCCTCCAGAAGCCGTTTCGCTCGGAGGACCTGCTGCACGCCGTCGCGAAGCTGCTCGCGTAGCGGCGGAGCCTCGTCGCGGAGCTCCCGGGCGCACCTCGAGCGGGCGACCGTCGCCGTCGGTGAGGCACAGATCCGCGCGAAGCTGGCCACGCATCAGGGCAGCAGCCGCTACGACGAGGCCGTTCGCATCGTGCTGCGGCGGGCGTCAGTCGAGGCCGAGGGCCTCGAGGTCGTCCTCGTCGAGGCCGAAGTAGTGCGCCGTCTCGTGGAGGACGGTGATGCGGATCTCCTCGGCGAGGTGCTCGACGTCGTGCGCGGCGCTCTCGAGGTTGCGCTTGAACAGGCGGATGTTCGTGACCGACGGCGCGAGCTCGCCCTGCTCGGGCATCGGGATGCCGGTGAACAGGCCCAGCGAGCGCGGGTCGAAGCCCTCCTGCACGAGGTCCTCCGACGGGATGTCGTCGATGAGGATCGGCACGCGCTCGAGCTTCTCGCGGATGTTCGCGGGCAGCTCGTGCAGCGTCGCGACGGCGATGCGCTCGACCTCGTCGTCGCTGATCTGGAGGTGGCCGGGGGCGGCGGCGAGGTCGAGGCGGCGCGTCTCGAGCCACGCGGAGATCATGCCGTCGCGGTCGCCGCTGTCCTCGCAGACCGAGCCGAGCAGGTGGGCGGCGTCGGCCGCGAGCGCCGGGTCGGCCTTCTTCGCGGCGTCGATCCAGCGGCGCGCGGCGGCAAAGTCCTCGGCGGCGAGCGCGAGGCCGGCGAGGTCGAGCGCGAGGGTGCCGTCCTCGATCACGGACGTCGACAGCTCGGCGAGCGCCTCGCGCGCCTGCGCGGGCTCGTCGCGGGCGAGCAGGGCCTCGGCGCGCACGTAGATGCCCTCGATCAGGTCGACCTCGTCGTCGATGAACTCGAACGCCTTCTCGAGCGTGTCGAGCGCGGCGTCGGGGTCCTCGAGGTCGTGCAGCTCGATGCGCGCGATCGAGATGCGCGGCATCGGGTCGTCGGGGCGGAGCTCCTGGAGGAGGCGGTACTGCGCGAGCGACTCGTCGACGTTGCCGTCGGCGTCGGCCACGGCGGCCGCGAGCGCGACGACGTCGGGGTTCCTGCGGTCGATGCGGCGGCAGCGCTCGACGATCTGGGCGGCGGCCTCGAGGCGGCCGGACTCCAGGGCCTCGAAGCCACGGTCGAGGTCGGCGCGCATGCGGTCGGAGCGTGACATGAGGAGCGCTTCTTACTCCGATTTGCAGGGACGCGCTCGCGTCGCTATCGTCCGGTTGTGAGAATCCTCGTGATCGTCCTGGTGGCCGCGCTGGTCGCCTGCTCCGGGGGCACCCGCAAGATCATCACGCCCAAGGTCCCGCAGAACGGCGACGCAACGGCCCGCCAGCGGTTCAAGGACGCCCAGGCGAAGTTCCTGCGGGACGGCCACAACCGCGAGGACTTCGAGCGGATCGTCGAGGAGTTCCCGCAGGATCCGATCGTGCCGTGGGCCAAGCTGTACGCCGGCATCGCGGCGGTGCGCGACCGCAACATCAAGGCGGCGACCGCATCGCTGACCGAGGTCATCGAGGCCAACGCGAACCGCGACCTGACCGTGCGCGCCGAGCTCTACCTCGGCATCGCGAAGAACTACGGCGGCGACCCGGGCGCGCTGCCGTACCTGCTGCGCGGCAAAGCCGGGATCGAGAACGACGACGAGCGGACCGAATGGCTCGCGGCGGTCGCCTATGCCCAGGCGTCGTCGCCGCAGCCGCTCGCGGCGCTCGCGAGCTTCGACGAGCTGTACCCGCGCGTGACGCCGACGGAGCGCGCGCTGATCGTGGCGCGGGTCGAGGAGGTCGTCGCGGCGGCGCCGCCCGAGCTGCTGACGAAGGTGTTCGACGACCTGGCGAACCGCAAGGGGCCGAGCATGGCGGCGGTCGCGAGCCGGCTCGCGCTCGTGGCCGAGCAGAACGGGCAGGCGGACCGCGGTGCGAAGTTCCGCGAGGTCGCCGGGCCGGCGCGGGCGTACGTCGGGCTGCCGCGGACGATCGCGGCGAGCGCGGCCGCGGCGGCGCCGATGGCGGGTACGACGGGCCTCATCGGGGCGGTCGTGCCGCTCGGGTCGAGCTCGCAGCGGCTCGCCGAGTCGGCGATCGCCGGGCTCGCGGTGGCGAGCGGCCTCGGCGCGACGGCGGGCGGCGCGGTCGTCGAGGTGCGCAGCGGCGTCGATGCCGCGACGGCGGAGGTCGCCGTCGACGAGCTCGGGCGCGCGAACGTGATCGCGATCGTCGGGCCGATCGACGGCGCGTCGGTCGATGCGGCCGCCAGGCGCGCGGAGAGCCTCGGCGTGCCGCTGCTCAGCCTGGCGACGCGCCCGGAGGGCCGCCCGGCGACGAGGCACGTGTTCCACGTGCGGCACTCGGCCGAGGCGCGCGCGCGGACGCTGGCGCGCACGGCGATCGGCAAGGGCGTGAAGAAGTTCGCGGTGCTCCGCCCCGACAACGGCTACGGCAAGTCGGTCGCCGAGGCGTTCGTCGAGGCGGTGCGGAAGGAGGGCGGCGAGCTGGTCAACACGGTCACGTACCCGCCCGACAAGAAGTCGTACGCCGAGTACCCCGCCAAGCTCGGCGGCGGCTGGGACGCGCTGTTCATCCCCGACAACGCCGACCGGCTCGAGCTCGTGATCCCGGCGGTGACGGCGGCCAAGCACATCCCGCAGCCCATCGGGACGAAGAAGGTGCCGGGCGGGCGGCCGATCGTGCTGTTGACGGTGGCCGAGGGCCTCGCGCCGAAGCACCTGTCGGCGTTCGCGCGCCACACCGAGGGCGCGCTGCTCGCGCCCGGCTACTACCCCGACGATCAGGATCCGGCGCAGAAGGTGTTCGTCGACAAGTACATCGCGACGTACGGCGCGCCTCCGGGCGCGACCGAGGCGTACGCGTACGACGCCGCGCAGCTCGCGGCGACGGGCTCGACCGGGCGGACGGCGCTCGCCGCGGCCCTCGCGCACGCGACCGTCTCCGGCGTGACGGGCGCGATCGCGTTCGACGCCAACCACCTGCGGTCCGATCCCGGCGTCGTCTACACCGTCCTCAACGACGGCGGTTCCTACCAGATCCGCGTCGCGAAGTAGGGTACACAGCTCCGCATGGAGCTCGGCAACCGACTGATCGCGGCGGTCGATGCCGCCACGGATGCGGAGGCGGATCGCCTGATCGAGCGGCTCGCGGGCGTGCCGACCTGGTACAAGCTCGGCCTCGAGCTGTTCTGCGCCGAGGGTCCGGCCGTGGTGAAGAAGCACGTCGCCGCCGGCCGGCGCGTGATGCTGGACCTGAAGCTCCACGACATCCCCGAGACGGTCGGGCGCGCGACGGCGCGCGTGGCCGGGCTCGGCGCCGAGCTCTTGACGGTGCACGCCGAGGGCGGGGCGAAGATGCTCGAGGCGGCGGTGAAGGCGGCGCGCGGCGGCGGCGCGACGCGGATCCTGGCGATCACCGTGCTGACGTCGCTCGACGACGCGGACCTGGAGGCGACCGGTGCGGTCGGCCCGGTCGCGGAGCTGGTGCTGCGGCGCGCGCGGCTCGCGATCGCGGCGGGCTGCGACGGCGTGGTGGCCTCGCCGCACGAGGTCGCGGCGATCCGCGCGCTGGCGCCGGCGGGCTTCCTCGTGGTGACGCCGGGCGTGCGGCCGGCGGGCGCGGCGGCGGGGGACCAGAAGCGCGTGATGACGCCGCGCGAGGCGCGGGCCGCCGGCTCGGACCTCGTCGTGGTCGGGCGGCCGCTGCGCGACGCGCAGGATCCGGCGGGCGTGGCGCGCGCGATCGTCGACGAGCTGGCGGCCTGATGGGCGGGCCCCCCGGAGAGCGCGTCGTCTACGGCGCCGGCCCGGTGCGCGAGGTGATCGCGCGCAAGGCGACGTCCGTGCGCGCCGTGTGGGTCGATCCGCAGCGCGCCGGCCGGTCGGCGCACGACCCGGTCGCGGCGATCGTGGTCGCGGCGCGGGCCGCGGGCGTCCGCGTCGAGGACCGCGACCGCGCGTCGCTCGATCGCGCGAGCGACGGCGGCGTGCACCAGGGCGTGGTCGCGTGGCTCGGCGCGTTCTCGTACGCCGACCTCGACGCGCTGCTCGCCACCGCGCCGGCGCTCGTCGTCGCGCTCGACGGCGTCGAGGACCCGCGCAACCTCGGCGCGATCCTGCGCTCGGCCTACCTGCTCGGCGCGGGCGGCGTCATCATCCCCGAGCACCGCGCGGCGCAGGTCACCGCCGTCGTCGCGAAGGCCTCCGCCGGCGCGAGCGAGCTCCTGCCGATCGCGCAGGTCGGCAACCTCGTGCGCGCCCTCGACGAGCTGCGCGACGCCGGCGTGTGGCGCGTCGCCGTCGACGCCGCGCCCGGCGCCCAGCCGCTCCACACGATCGACGGCACGATGCCGCTGTGCCTCGTCCTCGGCGCCGAGGGCACCGGCGTGCGCCCGCTCGTCGGCAAGAACTGCGACTTCCACGCCCTCATCCCGATGGCGCACGACGCCGTCGGCTCGTTCAACGTCTCCGTCGCCGCCGCGATCGCCCTCTACGAGGTGCATCGCCAGCGCACGGCGCGCTGACGCGTCTCACGCGCCTCAGGGAGGCGGCGGTGTCGCGAGCTGGAGGTCGGCGCCGAGGCCGAGGTAGCCGTTCGCGACGCTCGGGCGCTGCCGCATCACGAGCTCGAGGTTCGCGTCCATGAGGCCGGGGGCGAGGTCGCCCAGGCCGAGGGCGGCGAGGTCGGGGATCGGGAGCGTGATGCTGAGGTTCTCGCCGATCGCGCCGAACAGGCGCGGCCACACGACGGTGGCGATGACGTCGCGGATCGCCTCGGACGTGAGGCGTCCGCCCTCGACGGTCGTGATCTCCCAGACGCGCAGCTGCGGCACCGTCTGGATCTTGAAGCTGACCGTGTTGCCCCGGATCACGATGCGCGCGCCGGCGACGGCGGACACGCCGAAGCTCTGCTCGAAGTCGGCGAGGCTGACCTCGAGCTGACCGAGCTGGAGGAGGATGTCGCAGCGCTCGCCGTCGATCTTGCACGACGACTCGGGCGGCGTCGGCACGACCACCGGCGGCAGCTTCGCGGCGACGCCGGCGGACAGGCCGCCGAACGACGCGGCACCGTCGAGGAGGCCGCCGTTCCACAGCGCGTGGAGCAGCGCGTTCAGGAGGTCGTGGCGGACGTCGAGGCCGAGGCTGGTCGCGGCGAGCGGGCGCGCCGGGTTCGCGTCGACGCGCGGGGCGCCGCGCGAGGTGCCGTGCACGGGGACGAGCGGCGCACCGGCGGGCGTCGTCGTGCGCAGCGTGACGTCGTGGGCGATCGTCACGTGTCCGCTCGCCGGACCGGGGACGACGGCGACCGCGGCGCTCGCGCCGTCGAGCGTCACCGCGACGGGCGTGCCGAGCGCCTCGAGCTCGAAGCGGACGTCGTCGAGGACGCCGCCGGCGGCGCCGAGCAGCGACTCGAGCAGCGGCGGCACCTGGTTCGTGAACGCCGGCACGAGCTCGGCGACGATGAGGTCCTCGACGAGCCGGCGGAAGTCGTTGCCGCCGAGCGTGATGAACGCGTCGAGCTCGCTCCCGTTGGGGCCGGTGAACTGCGGGACCAGCGGCCCGACGCGCGCCGCGGTGTTCGACACCGTCACGTCGATCGTGCCGTCGGCCGCTCTCGCGATGCCGAGCCGCGTCGACGCGTGCATGTCGGCGGCGATGCCGCCGGCGATCGCGAGGTTGCGGTTGCCGAACCGGAACGTGCCGGTCGTCGCGAGGAACACGCCGAGCAGGTCGATGTCGAGCGCGATCGCGTCGCCGTCGACGATGCGCGCATCGACCACGATCTTGTCGGGCCGCGCCGACGGGATCACGATGTTGAGCGACGCGGTGCCGCCGCCGACCTGGATGTTCCCGTCGAGCAGCTTCGCGAGGTCGATGTGCCGCACGATCAGCTCGAGCGCCGCCGCGAGGTCGTGCGCGACGACGGGGTCCGTCGTCAGGTCGAGCGACGTGTCGAACGGGCGCGGGTCGAAGAACCGCTGCCCGAGCCGCAGCTCGAGCGCGTCCGCGAGGTCGAACCCGGCCGTGCCGGCGACCGGCGGCAGGTAGGCGGGCACCCACAGCACGTCGAGCTCCTGCACGACGTACGCGCCGAAGCCGTCGCCGGCCTCGACGTCGATGTGGTTGATGCCGAGCGCCGGCGTCAGCGCGACCGAGAACGCGCCGTCGCCGCCGATCGCGGTGCGCGCACCGTTGACCCACACCTCGAGCGCGCCGACCTCGGGGTTCGTCGTCGCGACCGAGCCGGTGACGGAGATCGTCGCGTCCGACAGCTCGGCGCCGATCGAGGGCGACGTCAGCGTCAGCGTGATGTCGCCGGGCGCCGGCGGATCGGTCGGGCCGCCGCAGGCGACGACGAGGGCGAGGAGGGAGAGGACGAGGCAGCGTGAGGTCCGCATCAGTTGCGCACTCCGAAGCCGCCGACGAGCACCGCGTGCGAGCCGGTCGTCGAGAGCTGGGGGCTGACGATGCCGAGCTCCGCGCCGGCCGGCAGGCCGAACTGCGCGACGCTCGCCGGCAGCGCGAACGACGGGATCGGGAACGCCGGCAGGCCGTCGCCGAGCGCGTCGGCGAGCACCTCCTGCAGCACCTGCGTGAGGAGGTTCGCCATCGCGTCGCGCTGCTGCTGCGTGAGCGGCGCGTTGAACGACACGAACAGGTTCGTCAGCGCGAGGTTGCCAAAGCGCAGGTCGTTGCCGACGAGCGACACGCTCGCATTGGCGCGCCCGCCGAAGACGATCGGGATCGGCGCGTTGATGAAGCCGGGCACCGTGATCGTCGCCGCGACGCCGCCGAGGTGCAGCAGCGCGCGGTTGCCGCTCTGGAACGCGGCGACCGGCGGCAGGCGCGCGTCGATCGTCGCCGTCCCGCTGCCGCCGAAGCTCAGGTTCGCCTGGAAGTAGCCGGCGCGCCACAGGCCGTGCAGCACCTGGTTGAGCACGCCCTCGTACGCCGACAGACCGACCGGCTGCGGCGTCGTCGTCCCCGGCGGGTCGAGCAGCGCCGTCGCCTGGCGGCGCGCGATGCCGAGGCTCGGGCGGTTGTGCGCGACGGCGCCCGGCGTGAACCGCGTGCCGATGCCGAGCAGCGCGCGCTGCGTCGTGACCTCGAACGACGAGAACTGCAGGCCGAAGCCGAGCGAGACGTTGCCGGTGTCGAGGCGCGGCACGATGAACGACGTGCCGAGCGTCGTGACGTCGAGGCTCGACACGACCTGGTCGAGCAGCGGGCCGACGTCGCTGTTGATGAAGCTCGCGAGCGCGTCGCGCACGGCGTTGCGGACCGTGCCGGTGAAGAACCCCTGGACGAGGTCGATGATGAAGCCGCAGAAGCCCGAGCCGTCGAGGTTGACGCTGCCGACGACGACGTTCGGGCTGCCCTGCACCGCGGCGCGCAGGACGCCGCCCTGGAGCTGCAGGCTGAAGTCGACGGTCGCGCTGATGACGTTCGAGGTGACCGTGATGTTCGAGCCGCCGATGCAGCACGTCGTGCCGCACGCGTTGACCTGCAGGCGCACGTTCGGCAGCGTGACCTGGGCGCGCAGGCCGCCGGGGATCAGCGACAGCGTGCTCGACGGCGTGTTCCAGTTGACCGAGCCGCCGTTGTAGTTGACGCGCGGCTGGCAGGCGAACACGCCGCAGCTGCCGTTGCTGATCGGGTTCGAGCCGAGGAGGCCGCCGTCGACGAGCGTGCGCAGCTGCGTGCTGCGGAGCACCTGGATCAGGATGTCGTTGAGGCTGTTGAGCCCGCCCGGCACCGCGTCGCTGATCGAGGCGGGGTCGAGCCGCAGGCCGAGCGCGCCGGTCACGTGGTTGGCCTCCGGCGTGTACGTGGCCGCGGCGAGCACCGTGCACGTCGTCGAGTTCTCGCGCCCGAACATGTCGGTCGCGACGACGTCGACGAAGTTCATCCCGAAGTCGAGCGTGACGTTGCGGTGGAACGCGCCCGTGCCGGCGTTGAACGTCGCGGCGCCGCCGTTGATGCGCACCGACTGGATCGCGAACGTGTCGGAGACGCGCACCGGAACGCTCGCGACGCCGGGCGCGGCCTGCAGCATGTACGCCTCGGACGCCGTCGCCGGCGCGTCGATGCGCATGCACTCGATCGCCGGGCCGGCCGTGTCGACGGCGACCGACAGCGTCGCGCGGAGCGGCACGTTGTTCTGCGTCGGCGACGTCACGGTGGCGGTGAGCTGGTAGGTGCCGTCGGTGCTGAAGCGGAAGCGCGCCTCGGACGGGGAGGGGATCGTCGGCGCGGTCGTGTACGCGAACGTGACCTCGTCGACGCGGTTGCCGAACCGGTCGCGTGCCTCGGCGACCATCGTGACCTGCTCGTCGATGCGGTACACGCTGCGCTCGGGGTCGAGCGACGCCACGATCGAAGCGGGCAGCGCCGGCGTCACGAGCATGCGCGCCTGCGCGACCTCGGCGGCGTTCATCACGACGCACGAGACGTCGTACTCGCCGACGAGCGACGCGCTCACCGACGCGCTCTCGACCGTCGTGCCGGCGCCGAACGGTGCGATCGCGAGCGTGTGCGTGAAGTCGGTGACGGGGTTGTCGAACGCGTCGAACACCAGGCACGTCACGCCGTCGGGCTCGCCGGCGAGGACGGCGGGCTTCTCGAGCTGCGTGATCGCGCGCACCCCGGGGCCGGCGACGATCTGCAGCGTGACCGGATCGGGATCGACGAGGTCGAGCTCCGGCGCGGCGCACCGCACCGTCGCCTCGCCGGCGCGCGCCGCGATCACCTGGTCCTCGCCGTTCTTCGCGAACGAGCCCGGCACCTGGTAGGTGATCGTGAACGCGACCGAGTCGGTCAGCGGGTCGCCGCGCACGTCGAGCGCCGGCTCGCCGTCCGCGTCGAGGATCGCGCAGCGCGCGCCGATCGTCTCGCCCGCCGCGACGGTCGTCTTCGGCACCGACGTCTCGACGTTGAACTCCGGACGGATGTTGTCGCCGCACGCCGTGAACGCGGCGCACCCGAGCAGCAGCACGAGCCCGTGCTTCCTCATCATCCGGGCAATGTACAACGCGCCTCCGGCGACTGTGCGACGATAAACGCATGCGCCGCGTACTCCTCCTTCACCTCCTCGGCCTCGCGGTCGCGACTGGCGGGAGCTGTTCGCCTGATGGCGGGTCAGATCCGATGCCCGACGCGTTCTACGACACGGTGCGCTGCCTCATCGCCGGCGACTACGGCGACCTCGGCGCGCGGTCCGGCAACAACGTGCAGGGTCCCACGACGCTCACGATCACCCTCGACGAGGGCCCGCCGAAGGACTCGTTCTTCCTGAAGCTCGTCCCCGACAAGGGCGGGTTCGCGGGTGGCCTCCCGACCCCCGGCACCTACACCATCGCAGGCCCCGACGCCGACTTCCGCACGTGCGGCCTGTGCGCGAACATCATCGCGGACATCGTCCCGATGGCCGGGCCCACGAAGTTCTACTTTGCGACATCCGGCACGGTCACGCTGACGAGCGTCCGGCCGCCCGCCGGGTCGCTCGCCAACCTGTCGCTCGTCGAGACGACCGTCGACGGCGAGCCGATCGCCGGCGGCTGCACTGGCTCGATCGGCGCGATGACCTTCACGAGCATGTAGCCGGGCGTGCGCCTCGATCTGCCTCGGAGCGCTGGGTCTCGCTCGACGTCCTGGTGAACGATCCGGGCTAGTTCTCGATCTTCTCGAGGAAGCTGGTCTTCAGCAGCTTCTCGCCGTGCACGGGGAAGAACGTGTACACGCTGTCGCCGACGACGCGCACGACCTCACCCTCGCCCCACGTGGCGTGGCGCACGAGGTCGCCCTTCTCGAGCGGGCCGAACACCGGGCGCTTGACGCGCTCGATCTTGAGCGCGCGGCCGCGGCCGGCGCCGCGGTTGCGGCGGAGCGCCTCCTCGAGCAGGGCGCGCCGGGTCAGCGGGTCGCCGCCGCGGCGCGCCGACAGCGTCTGCGCGACCGTCTCCATCGGAGGCGGCGGCGCCTTGGCCTGGCGCGCGCAGTTGTCGCACGTCCCGCACGACGCCGCGTCGGTGTAGCCGAAGTACGTGACGAGCAGGCGCGTCCGGCACAGGTGCGACTGCGCGTAGCGCAGCATCGACGCCAGGCGGGCGCGGTCCTGGGCCCGCTTCTGCTCGTAGCGGCTCGCCGAGCGCGCGAGGTCGTCGATGCTCGGCGGCTCGGTCGCGAGCGGCGCGAACCGGGCGCCCGGCGCCTCCGCCGCGAACCCGACCTCCTTCAGGAACGACAGCACGACGCGCGCCTTCTTCGCCGGCGCGTCGGCGCGCTCCGCGATGTCCTTCAGCGTCACGAACACGTCGTCGCCCTCGCCGGGCTCGCCGTCCTCGATCGCGACGCGGCCGCCGGTGACGTGCAGCAGGGCCTCGGCCACCGCGCGCGTCTGCTCGGGCGTCGGGTAGCGACCGCCGAGGAAGAAGCTCTGGATGCGCTTGTCCTCGGGCTGGTACAGGAGCACGCAGTCGGCGGCGTCGCCGTCGCGGCCGGCGCGGCCGGCCTCCTGGTAGTAGCTCTCGAGCGACCCGGGGAAGTTGTAGTGGATGACGAAGCGGAGGTCCTGCTTGTCGACGCCGAGGCCGAACGCGTTCGTCGCGACCATCAGGCGCGGCTGCCCCTGCTCCATGAACGCGCTCTGCACGCGCTCGCGGTCCTTCGCGCGCATGCGGCCGTGGTAGCGGCCGCACTCGACGCCCTGCGACCACAGGAAGTCGGCGAGCGCGTCGACCGTCTTCACCGTCGCCGCGTAGATGATGCCGCAGCCCTGCTGCTTCTCGATCAGGCGCAAGAGGAGCGCCTGCTTCTTGCGCTCGCTGGACGCCTTGATGACGTGGTAGCGCAGGTTCGGGCGGTTGAGCCCGATGTCGATCACGGACGCTTCCGGGATCTGGAGCTGGGCGAGGATGTCGTCCTTGACCTTGGGCGGCGCGGTCGCGGTCAGCGCGAGCACCGGTGGCTTGCCGAGCGCGCGCACCGCCTCGCCGAGGCCCAGGTAGGCCGGGCGGAAGTCGTGGCCCCACTGGGAGATGCAGTGCGCCTCGTCGACCACGAACAGCGCGACGCGCACGGTCGACAGCCGCTCGCGGAAGCGCGGCTCCCCGAGCCGCTCCGGCGTCACGTACGCGATGCACGGCCGGTTCTCCGACAGGCGGGCGAGGGCGGCCTGCTCGTCGCGCGGCGACAGCGTCGAGTCGAGGCGCAGGACCTCGATGTCGAGCTGCTCGAGCTTGTCGTGCTGGTCCTTCATCAGGGCGATGAGGGGGGACACGATCAGGGTCACGCCGGGCAGGACGAGCGCCGGGAGCTGGTAGATGAGCGACTTGCCGGCGCCGGTCGGCATGATCGCCAGGGTGTCGATGCCGGCGACCACGTTGCGGATCGCGAGGGCCTGGCCGGGGCGGAACGCCGAGATGTTGAAGCGGCGTCGCCCGATCTCGAGCATGCGGGCGTCGATGACGCCCTCGTCTTCGCCCTCGAAGTCGACGTACTCCTCGGCCTCGGGGAGGTCCGGCTCGTCGAGCTCGACGTCGACGACGACGGTGTCCAGGTCGTCGTCGACCGGCGGGGCGACCGGGACGCCGATCGACGCGCGGCGCGACTCGAGGACCCGGGTGTTCGCGCGCCCCTTGGCCGGGGTGATCGCGGGGGGATCCTGGTACGCCTCCTCGGTGATCCGGGGGAGCTCGTCGCGGGTACCCCGGGCCAGGTCGCGCGTCCCACGCGCGAGCTTCGGCACCGCCTTGGGCACCTCGGTGGCCACCGGAGCCGCCGTGGCCCGCCTACGCCGCCGTTCTGGCTCGCTGTTTCGGGACATCAAAACGTACGGTCGCGCAGGACGCCTGGCATCGCAAGCGAAACCTGGAGACGTTGGCTCGAGAAAAAGCTGTGCTGAAACGCCCGCATGCGCGTGTTCGCGCAGGGTGTCTACCAGGCTCGCCGGCGGTAAGCATGCCGAATCGCACCCCCGACTGCCGATCTCCCGTTGATAGGAATGTTTCTGGCAAGACACTTCATGAAGGGGTGCTGCCATCCGCGGCAGCCCTTGTGGATGTCAGAGGGATCGTGAAGATGGGGCCCCGATGCCGATCCTTGATGGTCTCGTGGTGGTCCGGTCGAAGATCCACGGGTACGGATGCGTGACGACCCGCCGCTTCCACAAGGACGAGCTCATCTGCTACGGCGACGGCGTCCTGTACCAGGCCGACGCCTCGTTCGACGACACGTACGCGCTGATCCTCCCCGGCGAGGACGCCGGCCACGGCGACCCGGTGTTCTGGGACCTGGTCTGCCAGACGCGCTGGTTCAATCACTCGTGCGCGCCCAACACCGAGGTGATGTCGCGCTGGGACCGCGAGGCCAACACGATGCGGGCGTGGTGGGTCGCGACGCGCGACATCGAGATCGGCGAGGAGATCACGTACGACTACGCGTTCACGGCCTCGGTCGCCGAGAAGTGCGCGTGCGGTGCGGCGACGTGTCGCGGGCTGATCGTCGATGACGACCCGGCCAACCTCGCGCAGCTCCCCGAGCACCTGCGGCCGCTGTTGCGCATCCCGATCCGCGCGGCGTCGTAGCGCAGTAAGGTCCGCGCATGGACCTGGTCGGACAGCACGCCCGCGCGCCGCAGGTCGCGTCGTGGGATCACCCGCTCGCGCACCCGAACATCGAGGACGCGCGCATCGTGCACAAGCTCGCGCCGCTCGCCCGCGTGCCCGGGCTGTCGCGCTTCGAGTCGGCGTACCGGCAGCGGTTCCGCCTGAAGTCGTGGCAGTACATGACCGCGACGAGCGACGACATGTTCATCGCGTTCGTCGTCGGCACCGCCGGGTTCGCGAGCAACGGCTTCGTGTACGCGGTCGAGCTGCCGAGCGGCGCGGTCCACAAGCGGTTCGCGATCACGCCGCTGTCGGTGGGGACGCGCCTCGCGCCGTCGAGCGCGGCGGGCGAGCACCGGTTCGCCACGCGCGGGCTGTCGGTCGCCGTCGACAACCGCGACGCGGGCCGCGGCTTCGGCGCGCGCATCGAGGCGCAGCTCGAGGGCGGCGGCCGGCTCGCCGCGGCGCTCACGTACGCGAGCGCGCCGCGCGACGAGCACCTGTCGCTGTGCGTGCCGCTGCCCGGCGGGCGGTGGAACTACACGCACAAGTTCGCCGCGTTCACCGTCGCGGGTGAGGTCCACGTCGACGGGCGCCGGTTCGTGTTCGGGCCGTCGACGCACGGGCACGGCACGCTCGACTTCACGAAGATGTACGCGCTGCGCCACGCCGTGTGGCGCTGGGTCAGCGTGTGCGCGCGGTCGACGCGCGGCGCGGTGATCGGGCTCAACCTCGTCGATCCGACGCCGGATGCGCCGGTCAGCGAGAACGCCGTCTGGATCGACGGCGTGCGCGAGCCGCTCGCCGGCGTGCACCTCGACGTGGCCGGTGACGACGCGCGCAGCCCGTGGCGCGTGACGGCGAACGCCGTCGACGTCGGGATGCAGCCGATCGCGCACGTCGAGCAGCAGCTCGACATCCCGCTCCTGCGCCACAAGCTGCGCCACGTCGTCGGCAGGTTCAGCGGCCACGTGCGCACGTCGGGCGGGCAGATCCACGACCTGGTCGACGCCGTCGGCATCGCCGAGGACTGGGACACGTGGTGGTAGACAAGCGCGAGCAGCTCACGCGCGAGCTCGGCACCACCGACGCGCAGCCGCAGCGCCGCACCGCGATCCGGCGCGCGAAGCTGCTGATCGGCCTCGTGTGCGCGTGCATCTGCGCGGGCCTGATCTGGTTCACGATCTCCGTCGTCGGCAACGTGCCGACCAACGCGTGCCGCACCGCGCTCGGCCCGCTCCAGGACCTCGAGGCGATGACGCAGCAGCAGCTGTGGATCGACGAGGGCGTCGGCGGCGATCGCGAGTGCGACGTCGCCGTGTGGGACAGCTCCACGCCCGCCGACTGGCGCAGCGGCGGCGCCACCCTCGACGTCGCGCGCCACGCCGCCGTCGTCCTCGCCCAGCGCCACGCCAGCCGGCGCGCCGACTTCGACGCCGAGCTCGCGCGCGGCACCTTCGACCGCACCGAGAAGCTCGACGCGAACGGCGTCGAGGTCACCCTCTACCTCGCCGGCCCCGAGGAGCCCCAGCACGCCCTCGTCTTCACCAGGGGCGAGACGGCGACGCGCGTCCGCCTCTCCCGCAAGCTGTTCACGCCCGATCGCGCGAAGACCTACGCGAACGTCCTCACCCGCTAGCCGGGCTAGACGGTCGGCTCACGCCGCGGCGGCGTCGCCGGGGTTCACGAGCGCGCGCAGGCGCTCGATGGCGCGGCCGAGGAGCTGGCACGTGCGCGACGCCGAGATGCCGAGCGTCTCGCCGATCTGCTGGAGCGTGAAGTCCTCGATGTAGTGCAGCGCGAGCAGCGTTGCGTCGCGCTTGTCGAGCTGGGCGAGCGCCGCGCGGACGCGCTGGAGCTGGAGGCGGCGCATCGCGAGCTCGTCGGGAGCCTGGCCGTCCTGCGCGAGCTGGAGCGGCCGGCCGCCGACCGGATCGATCGGCTCGACGGTGACGTCGCGGAGCTGCGCGAGCTCGTCGCGGTAGTGCTCGACGGAGACGCCCATCGCCTCGGCGACGCGGCCGTCGGTCGCGACCTCGCCCGCATTCTCGATCGCGTGCACCGCGGCCGCGACCTTGCGCGCCGTCTGGCGCACGCGGCGGGGGAGCATGTCGCCGCGGCGGAGCTCGTCCAGCACCGCGCCGCGGATCCGGCGCGCCGCGAAGCCGAGGAACGCCTCCGCGCGGCCCTCGTCGAAGCGGTTCGCGGCCTCGGTCAGGCCGACCATCGCCGCGGCGACCAGGTCCTCGCGCACCGGCTGCGGGCACCGCCGCGCCATCTTCAGCGCGATGCGGCGGGCGATGGCGACGTGGTCGGTGACGAGCTTGGTGCGGTCGATGGCGGCGGTGGGCAGCATGACCGCGACCTATTGCGACTGGAATGCCGGTCTGTTCGACCGCGAACCTCTAACAAGATCGACCATCTGGCCGACTCGAGGGTTGGGTGCGCCGCGACCCTGGGTAGCGCGCGCTGCGTGAGGTTCCAGCTCATGAACCGACCGCTAACCGACGCGCTAGCCGACGGCTAACCCGTCGCCGTCGGCGCAGACATGGTCTCGCCGTCGCGCACGTAGGTCGAGCCGGGGATCGCCTTCGCGGCGCGCTTGCCGACGGCGGCGAGCTCGGCGAGGCCGGCGTACGTCTTCGCGCGCGCGACCGAGATCGCGGCGATCGAGACCGACATCACCGGAAAGCGGCGCAGGACGCCGAAGCGGTCCTTGCATTCGATGAAGCCGGCCTCACGGTCGGTCGCGTCGTAGTAGAGGCGGATCAGGTGGTCGAAGCGCTCGCAGATCGAGCGGCACACCTCGTCGACGCGGTTCGCGGACGTCACGAACACGAAGTCGTCGCCGGCGATGTGGCCGATGAAGTCGCCCGGGCCGCCGTGGCGCGTGACGACGTTGCGGATCACGTCGCCGGTCTGGCGGATGACGGCGTTCGCCTTCGCGTAGCCGTAGTAGTCGTTGAACGCCTTCAGGTTGTCGAGGTCGAGGTAGCAGGCGACGGCGTTGGGATCGCCGGCGGAGACGCGGCGCTCGATCTCGGCCTGGATCGCGTCGGCGCCGGGGAGCTGCGTCGTCGGAGAGGCGCCGAGCTCGCGCGCCTGGCGGTCGAGCGCCTTCGCGACGCGCGCGAGGAGCTCGGCGGCGTCGAACGGCTTCACCATGTAGTCCTCGGCGCCGGAGCGGAACGCGCGCACCTTGTCGGCGGTGTCGCCGCGCGCGGACAGGAACATGATCGGCGCCATGCCGATCGACGGATCGGCGCGGATCATCTCGGCGCAGCGGTAGCCGTCGATGCCCGGCATGAGGACGTCGAGGACGATCATGTCGGGGCGGAAGCGGCGCGCCTCGACGAGCGCGGCCGTGGCGCCGCTCGCGTCGCGCACCTGGTAGCCGCCGAGCTCGAGCACCTCGCGGCAGATCTGGCGGATCGACGCGTCGTCGTCGACGACGAGCACGCGCGGCGCCTCGCGGCGGCCGGACTCGACGAGCCGCAGGCACGCGTCGCGGAACATCGCGGGCTGGATCGGGAAGTCGAGCAGGTCGTCGGCGCCGGCGGCGAGCAGGTCGGCGCGGCGGTCGGCGTCGCCGACGACCATGACGGCCGTCTTGTGCGTGTCGGGGTCGTGCTCGAGGATCGCGAGCAGCGCGAGCGCGTCGCGCATCGCACCGGCGACGACGGCGAGGGCGGGGTGCTCGGTGCGGCCGATCGCGAGGGCCGCGTCGACGTCGTTCGCGACGAGGACGCGGTCGGTGAGCGACATGAGCAGGCCCTTCAGGAGCAGCGCGCGGCGCGGATCGTCGTCGACGACGAGCGCGCACGCACCCTCGCCGAGCCCGCGCCGGCGCGGCGGCGTGTCGAGCGCGGGTGCGGTGCCGGGCGAGACGTCGGCCTTCGCCGCGGAGACGGGGAGGGTGAACACGAACTTCGTGCCCGTCGAGCCGCTCTCGACCCAGATGCGGCCGCCGTGGGCCTCGATGATCGTGCGCGAGATCGACAGGCCGAGCGCGGTGCCGCCAACGCGGCGGCTCGACGCGGAGAACGGCTCGAACACGCGCTCGCGGTCCTCGGCGGCGATCGGCTCGCCGGAGTTGTAGACGGAGACGCCGACCGCGTCCTCGGAGAGCGGCGGGCCGAACACCTGCACGTCGATGACGCCGCCCGTCGGTGCGAACCGGATCGCGTTCGTCAGGAGGTTGCCGAGCACCTGCGACAGGCGCTCGGGGTCGCCCAGGATCGAGATGTTGTCGGCGGAGGCGCCGAGGACGATCGTGTGCTGCTTCGCGGCGGCGGCGGTGCGGTAGCGATCGATGACCTCGCGCGCGAGGCGATCGAGCTGCACGGGCGCCGCGGCGACGACGATCGTGCCGGCCTGCGCGCGCGCGAGGTCGAGCAGCTGATCGACGAGCTGGTTCATGCGCGTCGCCGCCTGGCGCGCCATGTCGACGTAGCGCAGCTGGCGATCCGACAGCGGGCCGGCGTAGCCCGACAGCACGATGTCGAGCGCGCCGGCGATCGAGGTGAGCGGGGTGCGCAGCTCGTGCGACATGACCTGCGCGAACTCGGCGCGGCGGCGCGCGATGTCGGCGGTGTCGCCGAGGTCGCGCAGGACGACGATCGCTCCCGTCGGGAGTGGCGTGACGACGGAGTGCAGCACGCGATCGCCGATGCGCACCTCCTCGCGGATCGGATCGGTCGCGTTCGCGGCGAGCTCGAACGGGTAGAAGCCGACGATGTCCTTCAGGTACGCGGTGTCGACCTCGACGTCGGCGGGGATGCCGAGCATCTCGCGGGCGGCGCGGTTGGCGAACACCGCACCGGAGCGCGTATCCGCCACGATGGCGCCGTCGCCCATTGCATCCACTGCATGTTGCAGGTCGCTTACCCCAACAGGCATCTGTGGCCGATCATACCTAAACTTTGCGAAGTGGGCTGCTCCCCACCGCTAACTCCTAGAAAATACCTGCAACCTTCAGGGGGCCCGCGCCCACAGCGCTACGGGCCGTCGTGCCGG
This sequence comes from Deltaproteobacteria bacterium, assembly GCA_019637375.1. Classification (GTDB taxonomy): domain Bacteria; phylum Myxococcota_A; class Polyangia; order Haliangiales; family Haliangiaceae; genus JABFXX01. The sequence goes on from JAHBVW010000020.1 coordinate 156,416, forward strand.
CGAAACGTGCGCTCGAGCGCCGCGTACATGCCGCCGCGCGCGACGAGCTCGTCGTGCGTGCCGGACTCGACCACCTGGCCGCGGTCCATCACGACGATGAGGTCGGCGTCGCGGATCGTCGACAGGCGGTGCGCGATCACGAGCGTCGTGCGCTTCTTGTGCTCGTGGCCGGGGCGATCGCCGCGCATGAGCTCGGCGACGCCGCGCTCGATCAGCTCCTCGGCCTCGGGATCCACGTGCGCGGTCGCCTCGTCGAGGATCAGGAGCTCGGGGTCGCGCAGGATCGCGCGCGCGAACGCGACGAGCTGGCGCTCGCCGGCGGAGAAGTTCGCGCCGCGCTCGGCGACCTTCTCGGTGACGTCGGCCCTGCGGCGCTCGAGCGCGCGGTGCAGGCCGACGCGCTCGACGGCCTCGTCGAGCTGCGCGCGCGTGTACGGCTTGCCGAGCGCGATGTTGTCGGCGAGCGTTCCGGCGAACAGGATCACGTCCTGCGAGACGACGGTGATGCGCTCGCGCAGGTCGTCGAGCGGGAGGTCGCGGAGGTCGACGCCGTCGAGCTCGATCGCGCCGCGGTCGCGCTCGTACAGGCGCGTCAAGAGCTTGATCACCGTCGACTTGCCGCTGCCGGTCGCGCCGACGATCGCGACGGTCGCGCCCTGCGGCACGCGCAGGTCCACGCCGCGCAGGATCGGCTCGGCGCCGTAGGAGAAGTGCACGCCGCGCAGGTCGAGCGCCGGCGCGCCGGCGACCGCCGGCTTCTTGTCGACGGCGCGCTCGCGAGGCTCGCCGCCGTCCCACTCCTTCGTGTCGAGGAGCTGGAAGATGCGCTCGCTCGCCGCCATCGCGCCCTGCATCACGGCGTACTTCGCCGACAGGTCGCGCACGGGGATGAAGAACTTGTTCGTGTACTCGATGAACACGACGACGATGCCGATCATCTCGATCGTCTCGATGCGGTGACCGGACGCGTACCAGATGACGGCGGCCACGGACACCGAGCCGATCGCCTCGACGATCGCGTACATCGCGGAGTCGGCGCGGATCTGCCCGAGGTACGCGTCGCGGTGGCCGGCGTTGATCTCGTCGTACTCCTTGCTGGCGGTCGAGGCGCGCCCGAGGAGCTGCACGACCTTGATGCCGGAGAGGTGCTCCTGCGCGAACGCGTTCATCGCGGCGAGGCGCACGCGGATCTGGCGGAACGACGCGCGCATCAGGCGGCGCGCGTACTCGACGAGCACGATCAGGAGCGGCAGCGTCGTGAACGTCAGCAGCGTCATCGCCGGGTCGATCAGGAACATGATGACGACGATCCCGACCATCTTCAGGAAGTCGGAGATCAGCGTGATCGCGCCCTGCGCGAACATCTCGTTGAGGCTCTCGATGTCGTTCGTCATGCGCGTCATCAGGCGCCCGACGGGGATGTTGTCGAAGAACGCGGCGCGCTGTGCGAGGACGTGGTCGAAGATCGCGATGCGCAGCGCGTGCATCGTGCGCTGCCCGGCGAGCTGCAGGAACCAGATCTCGCAGAACCCCGAGCCGCCCTGCGCGAGGACGAGCGCCATGTACACCGTCGCATCCAGCGGCAGCGCGCCGATGTCGCCGCGCAGGATGTGCTCCGTGAGCGCATAGCGGAACAGCGCCGGCTGCGCGAGCTCGAACGCGATCGTGAGCGGCATGAACAGCGCCCACGCGGCGAGCAGCTTCCAGTGCGGCTTGATGAACGGCCACAGGCGCCGCATCAGCGCGACGTCGTAGGCCTTGCCGAGGACGGCCTCTTCCTGCGGCCCGCTCACACGGCCTCCGCGGCGCGCGGCTGCGCGACCTCGGTGTCGAGCTGGGTGCGGTAGAGCTCGCTGTACGGGCCGCCCTGCGCGAGCAGCTCGTCGTGCGTGCCGCGCGCGACGATGCGACCCTGGTCGAGGACGATGATCTGATCGGCGTCCTTGATCGCGGCGACGCGGTGCGAGATCAGCACGGCCGTGCGCCCCGACATCACGGCGCGCAGGCGCTTCAGGATCGTGCGCTCGGTCTCGGCGTCGACGGAGGACAGCGAGTCGTCGAGCACGAGCAGGCGCGGCGCCGCGGCGAGCGCGCGGGCGAGGGCGACGCGCTGGCGCTGGCCGCCCGACAGCGTGATGCCGCGCTCGCCGACGATCGTGCCGAGCCCCTCGGGCATCGCGTCGAGGTCGCGGTCGAGGCCGGCCGACGCCGCCGCGC
>JAHBVW010000021.1 GCA_019637375.1 Deltaproteobacteria bacterium
GTACTCAGCACCAAGGCAAGTCCGACGAGCGCTCCTTGGCAGGGTTTCGGCTCGCTTCTTGCGCCCCGTGATCGCGACGACCGCCCGCGCGACAGCAGAGCGCCCGCGTCAAACCACCGTCGGGAGCCTTCTGCGAGCGCCGCGCGTTCACCGTCGGGAGGCCCGCGTCGAGCACGATCGGCACGTGATCGCGACGACCGCACGCGGGACCACGAGCGGCCCCGGCGCACGTCGACTCCCAAAGCTCGGGCCCGGCTGGAAGCGTCGAGGTGGCTTCGCCGCCCGGCGGTCGTGAATGATCCGGGCTAGTCGGTCGCGACGTCGAGGCCGAACACGGCGCGGGCCTCGGCGGCGAAGTCGTCGTCGTCGACGGTGAGGTCGCGGAGGAGGGAGAGCGCGACGCGGCGGAACTCGCGGCGCGCGACGTGGAGCCAGTTCGTGACGTCGGTGGTGGTGATGTTGTAGCGGGCGGCGGCCTCGGCGTAGGTCGGCGGGTCGTCGAGGTGGAAGTCGCGGAACAGGCGCGCGTGGATCGGCTTGTCGCGCGCGGCGAGCGCGGCGTCGAGGCCCTCGAGGGCGAGCTGCATGAGGTGGCGGAGCCACTCGGCGTCGAACGCCTGCTCGGGGTCGCGGCCGGGAGAGGCGGACAGCTCGGCCTCGGCGGCGGTGAAGTCGAGGTGCTGGTAGGTGCCGCCGCGGCGCTGCGCCGTCGCGCGCCGGTGGTGGTCGATGACGTGGCGGTCGAGGCACGCGCGCAGGAACGTGCGGAAGCGGGCGCGCTCGGGGTCGTAGCTCGACAGCGTGGCGCGCTGGATCGCGACCTCGAAGAACGCCTGCGTGAGGTCCTCCGCCTCCTCGGCGGCGCGGCGGTAGCGCAGCCGCAGGTACTTGTAGACGGGACGCCAGTACGCCCGGACGATGATCCCGAGCGTGCGCTCGCGGCGGGCGGCGTCGCCGCTGAGCAGGTCGGCCACCGCCGAGGGCCGCGTCATCGGGAACAGCTCGCTCACCGCGCGAGGATAGCTCGCGCTACGCTGCCGTGCGTGTCCCTGAGCGATCAGGACGCCCTGCGCCTGCGCGCGGCCGCCGCCGCGTGCGTCGACACGTTCGACGCGCGGTTCGAGATCCTGCGCGACGCCGGAGCGGGCGGCATGGGGCGGGTGTACGAGGCGGTCGACCGCGACACCGACCGGCGGGTCGCGATCAAGGTGGTCGACAAGGTCGCGGATCATGCGCGCTTCGTCGCCGAGGCCGAGATCCTCGAGCGGCTCGATCACGAGGCGATCGTGGCGTACGTGCGGCACGGCGCGACCGCGGCCGGCGACCCGTACCTCGTGATGGACTGGCTCGTCGGGGACACGCTCGCCGCGCGGCTCGCGGCGCACGGGCCGCTCGGCGTGGCGGAGGCGGTCGAGCTCGGCGAGCGGCTGGCGTCGGCGCTCGCACACGCGCACGCGGCCGGCGTCGTGCACCGCGACCTCAAGCCGTCGAACGTGCTGCTCGTCGATGGCGCCGTCGCGCGCGCGACGCTGATCGACTTCGGCGTCGCGAAGACGGCGCGCGACCTCACGCACACCGGGCAGCTCGTCGGGACGCCGGGCTACATGGCGCCCGAGCAGGTGCGCGGCGAGCGCGACCTCGACGGGCGCGTCGACCTGTTCGCGCTCGGGTGCGTGCTGTACGAGGCGCTGTCGGGGCGCGCGCCGTTCGACGGTGCCGAGGTGATGGAGATCCTCGCGCGCCTGCTGCTCGAGGACCCGCGGCCGATCGCGGACCTCGTGCCCGGGGTGCCCGCGCGCCTGGCCGCGCTCGTCGGGGCGCTGCTCGCGAAGGACGCGGCGCACCGGGTCGCCGATGCCCCGGCGACCCGCGACGAGCTCGCGGCGATCCGCGCCGCGCTGGCGGCGGGCGATGACCAGGCCCTCGCCGGGCGCGGCCCCCACGTGCCGGTGCCGAGCGCGCCGCTGCACGAGCTCGCCCCCACCGTCGACGAGCGCGCCGGGCGAGCGCGGCGCCGGCGGACCGGCCTCGTCGTCGGCGCCGCCGCTGTCGTCGCCGTCGCCATCGCCGTTGTCGTCATGATCAGCGTTCTCGCCGGGTCGAACGGGGAGCGTGCCCCCGGCCACCCGACCGGCGCCGACAACGCGTGCACGAAGGACGTCGGCACCGGCTGCGCGGCGCGCTGCGCGGCCGGCGACGCCGAGGCCTGCTTCCGCGACGGCTACAACGCGTACTACGGCCGCGAAGGCCGGCCGGTCGACCTCGTCGCCGGCATCGCGCAGCTCGCGCGCGGGTGCGAGCTCGGCCACGGCCCCGCCTGCCTGACGGTCGGCATCGGCCTCCTCCGCGCCGCCGAGAACGGCCACCGGCCGCCGCAGGAGGCGCTCCCCCTCGCCGAGAAGCTGCTCGCGCACGGGTGCGAGATCGGCTACGCGCAGGCGTGCCGGCGCCTCGGCATCGAGCTGCTCGCCGGCGGCAAGCTGCCGGCCGCGCCCGATCGCGGGCTCGACTTCCTCGGCAAGGCTTGCGCGAAGGACGACAGCGCCGGCTGCATCCGGCTGCGCGACGAGTCCCGCCTCGACAGGGGCGGCGCGAGCCCCGCGGCGCGCGAGCGGGCCGCCGCCGTGTGGGGCGACGCGTGTCGCCGCCTGCCGCGCCTCAACTGCCGGCGGTAGCGCGTGGTAAGAAGCGCGCATGAGCGAGCAACGTTTCGATGCCGTCGTGATCGGCGCCGGGCCGGGTGGTTACCCGGCGGCGATCCGGCTGGGTCAGCTCAAGGTCAAGACCGCCGTGATCGAGCGCGAGTACATGGGTGGTGTGTGCCTGAACGTCGGGTGCATCCCGTCGAAGGCCGTCATCCACGCCGCGAAGATGTTCGACAAGATGAGCCACGCCGACGACATCGGCATCGGCATCGCGGGCAAGCCCACGCTCGACATGAAGAAGATGCAGACGTGGAAGGGCGGCGTCGTCAACAAGCTCACGAGCGGCGTGCGCACGCTGCTGAAGGGCAACGGCGTCACGATCCTCGAGGGCACGGCGAAGCTCGAGAAGCCCGGCCCCGACGGTCACCGCATCGTCGTGCAGACCAAGGACGGCCCGCAGACGGTGGTCGCGAAGAACATCGTGATCGCGACGGGGTCGCGGCCGATCGAGATCCCCGGGTTCAAGATCGATCAGCAGCGCATCATCGACTCGACGGGCGCGCTCGCGCTCGACGAGGTGCCGAAGCGCATGGTCGTGATCGGCGGCGGGTACATCGGCCTCGAGCTCGGCATGGTGTACGCGAAGTTCGGGACGAAGGTCACCGTCGTCGAGGCGCTGCCGCGCCTGCTCGGCACGATGGACAAGGACTGCGTCGCCGTCGTCGACCGCAAGCTCAAGAAGATGGGCGTCGAGGTGATGGTGAACGCGAAGGCGAAGAGCTGGGAGGACAAGGGCGACCGCGCGGTGCTCACCGTGGAGATCGACGGGAAGACCGCGACGATCGATACCGACAAGATCCTCCTGTCGGTCGGCCGCCGCCCGAACACCGAGAACCTCGGGCTCGACACGGTCGGCGTCGCGCTCGACAAGCGCGGCTACGTCCTCGCCGACGAGCACCTGCGCACGAACGTCGGCGGCATCTACGCGATCGGCGACGTGATCGGCGGGATGATGCTCGCGCACAAGGCGACCAAGGAGGGCGAGGTCGTCGCCGAGGTCATCGCCGGCCACAAGGCCGCGTTCGACGTGCGCACGATCCCCGCGGTCGTGTTCACCGACCCGGAGATCGCGTCGACGGGCCTCACCGAGGAGGAGGCGAAGGAGAAGGGCCACGCGAAGCTGCGCGTCGGCAAGTTCCCGTTCGCCGCGCTCGGGCGCGCGCTGTCGGTCAACGAGACCGACGGCTTCGTGAAGGTGATCGCCGACGCCGGCACGGGCGAGCTCCTCGGCGTGCACATCGTCGGCAACGGCGCGTCGGACCTCATCTCCGAGGCGGCGCTCGCGATCGAGATGGGCGCGGTCGCCGACGACCTCCGCCTGACGATCCACCCGCACCCGACGCTGTCCGAGGCGGTCATGGAGGCCGCCGCCGTCGCGCTCGGCGAGGCGATCCACGTCATCAACCGCTGAGCGCCCCGCGGCGGCCGACGAACATCGCGGCGTCCACGTGATCCACCGCTGAGCGCCCCGCGGCAGCCGACGAACGTCGCGGCGTCCTCGTGATCAACCGCTGAGCGCCCCGCGGCAGCCGACGAACATCGCGGCGTCGGGGTGGAGGCGGGCGCCGCGCAGGTCGCAGCGGGCGAAGCGCGCGCCCACGTGCGGGCCGACGAGGGTGAGGTCGGCGTTGCGGAGGTCGCACTCGACGAACAGCGCGTCGTCGAGGCGCGCGCCGGCGAAGGACGCGCCGGTGAGGGTGCAGCCGAACGCGGCGGCGCCGGTCCAGTCGGTGTCGGCGAGGTCGGCGCCGTCGAGCGCGCACGCGTCGAGGAGCGCACCGCGCAGGCAGGCGCCGCGCAGCGAGCTGCCGCCGAGGTCGGCGCGCACGAGCACGGCGAGCGCGGCGTTCGTGCCGTCGAGGCGCGCCTCGCACAGGAACACGTCGCGCAGGTAGGCGCCGGCGAAGCGGCTGCCGACGAGCTCGCGCTCGGCGATCGTGATGCCGTCGATGACGGCGCCGCTCGCATCGATCGCACCGTCGGCGCGGCGATAGCGCGCGAGCGAGGCGACGCTCTGGCGCGCGCGCAGGCGCCGCATCGCCACGAGGCCGCGCAGCTCCTCCTCCGCGCGCATGCCGTGCTGCGGCAGCTCGCTCACCAACCCTGGCTCATCGCTCCTCGCCACCACGATGTCGACGCCTCGCGGCGCCTCCCTTGTGTACGACATCTTCGCGCCGTCCTACGGCCGCGCGCGGTGCGCTCGCCCACGCGGCGTCATTTTGTAAGGTTCGCTTCCGTCGCAAGCGTGAACCTTCAGCGGCTGGGTGGGCGGCGGCGGGCGATCCACTCGGTCAGCGCGACGTGCGACATGCCGAGGAGCTGCGCGGCGCGCGTGATGCTGCCGCCGCGGCGCAGCGCGGCGATGCGCAGGGTGGCCTTCTCGATGTCGGACAGCGACGTCGCCGCGTGCGCGAGGACCCACGCGCGATCCCGCGCCGTGAGCCAGGTGCCCGGGCCGAGCGCGGCGGTGGCGTCGGCGCCGTACGCGTCGACGATGCGCTCGAGGTCGGCCGCGCGCGTCGCGAGCGCGGGGATCGCGATCGTGGCCTCGGCGGCGTCGTGCGTGCACGCGATCAGCTGCACGCGGTGATTCGGGTCGCGCAGGGCGGCGGCGGCGAGCTCGAAGTCGTGCGGCAGCCGGCGACTCCACACGCACAGGGTGCCGCCGGATGCGGCACCGAGCGCCGGGAGTGCCTCGGTGTGGTTCTCCGCCGAGCGGACGGTGGCGCTCGCCGGCTGGCGGCGCGGATCGCACAGGACGAACGGGCGGTCGTCGCCGAGCGTGCGCGCGTGGAGCGCCCGGGCGATCGCGACGACGTCGCCCTCACCGGCGACCACGAGCGGCGCGCGGCGCGCGATCGCGGCGCGCACGGCCCGCATCGCGAGGTCGACGGCCTCGGCGTGCTCGGGGCCCCACCCGAGGAGGCGCGCGAGGAACGCGTGCAGCGCGATCCACCGCGCGCTCTCGGCGACGAACGTCACGCCGCCGATGCCGAGCTCGTCGCCGGGCTCGAGCACGACGAGCTCGCGCCGCGCGCCGTCGAGGAGGACGCCGTTCTTGCTGCCGGCGTCGCGCAGGAGGACGCGCCGGCGGTTCGCGATCAGCTCGGCGTGGCGCCGCGACACGCGGTCGTCGTGCACGCGGATCTCGCAGTCGGCGCCCGAGCCGATCGTGACGGGCGTGGTCGCGGGCGGCGCCGGGTACCAGCGCTCGGTGGCCCACAGGCGCAGCCGGGTCACCGCATCCTCCATCACCCACGCGCGCGCGCCGACGTCGGTCCGGGTCATGCTCGAGGCGCGTCGACCGCCGCCGGCCGCGGTTGCTACGCGCCTCGCAACACCCTGCAATCACGCCCGTTCGACCGCGCGTCGCGACCGCGGGCCTGGTGCGCCGATCCACGAAACGATCCGAGCAAGATCGCTTCGACGACTCGACCTGCTGCTGCACGAGCACGAGCGATCGTCTTGCCGGCGCAAGCGCTCGGGCCATCGGCTCTCTAGTCGTCGCCGCGCCACGAGCGCTGGAGCACCACGCGATCGAGGTCGTCGGGCGACGACGTGCGCTGGTCGGCGAGGTTCGCGTTGGGGAACGCGTGCGCGAGCGCGGCGACGGTGGGCGGCGAGAACCAGTTGTGCGCGAGGCCGAGGCGCGGGACGCGCGCGAGGAGGCGGCGGGAGCGCAGGAGGGCGCGCACGTCGTCGTCGTCGAGGTGCGCGCCGGTGAACGAGACCTCCGCGACGAGCGCCGCGGCGGGGAGCGCGAGCAGGCGCGCGAGCTCGTCGCCGAGCCAGTCGGTGCCGCGGCTGTCGGAGAACGCGATCGTGCCGACGAAGCCACGCTGCCACGCGATGCCGACGAGCGCGTCGTGCGGGCACAGCCGGTCGGCGACCTGCGCGAGCAGGCCGTGGCCCGCGAGCATCAGCGCGTGGCGGTGCGCGGCGTCGTCGTGACACTGCACCGCGATCAGCTCGCCCCACGGATCGCCCCGCCCCTGCAGCCAGTCGGCGAACACGAGGAACGGCTCGACCGGGCCGGTCAGCGAGAGCTCGGTGAGGAAGGCGTCCAGCTCGGCGCGGTCGTGCATCGGATCCCGTGCAGCAAAATGTAGCAGTGGTGAGCCGGATCTTGCGTTGATCCGCGCGCGCCGACCTGGTCTACGCTGGAGAACGCAGCCGATGGGTGAGTGGATGCTGTTCGCACGTTTCGGCGGCACCGTCGGCGCGATCCCGACGGATCGCGTCGTCGAGACGATGCGCCCGCTCCCGACGGAACGGCTCGCGGGCGCGCCGGCGTTCGTGCGCGGGCTCGCGGTCGTGCGCGGCGCCGCGCTCCCCGTGATCGACGGCGTGCACGTCGTCGCGGGCCGGCCCGCGGAAATGGGTCCGCACGCGCGCTTCGTGACGCTGCGGGTCGGCGACGACCGCGCGGTGCTGCTCGTCGACGAGGTCGTCGGCGTGCGCCGCCTCGGAGATGCCGAGCTCGCCGAGCTCCCGCCGCTCGCCGGCGCCGCGGTCGCCGAGACCGTGCGCGCGATCGGCGCGCTCGACGCACGCCTCCTCGTCGTGCTCGACGCCGGGCGCCTGGTCTCCGACGCGCGGGCGGTGCTGCGGTGACGGCGGAGCAGCTCGCCGAGATCTCCGAGATCGTCGAGCGGCGGCTCGGGCTGCGCGCCGACGACAAGCGCGACATCCTCGACGGCGTCCTCGCGCGCCGGCGCGACGCCGGGCTGTACCTCGCGCGCCTCGCGGCGGGCGACGCCGCGGAGCTCGGCGCGCTCGCGGCCGAGCTCGTCGTCGGCGAGACGTACTTCTACCGGCACGTCGAGCAGCTCCGCGCGTTCGCCGAGGTGGTCGCACCGGAGCGCGCCGCCGCGCGCGGCGGGCGCATCGCCGTGCTGTCGGCGGGCTGCGCGACCGGCGAGGAGCCGTACACGCTCGCGATGATGCTGCACGGTGCGGTGGCCGCGGACATCGCCGCCGTCGACGTCCACCCCGGCGCGCTCGCCAGCGCGGCGCGCGGGGTGTACTCGTCGTGGGCGCTGCGCGCCGTGCCGGCGCTCGTCCGCGAGCGCTGGTTCGCGCCCGCGGGCGCGGCGTGGTCGATCGCGCGCGAGATCCGCGAGGCCGTCGCGTTCCACGCCGGCTCGATCCTCGACGAGGGGCCGCTCCTCGCGCCCGGCCGCTGGGACGCGATCTTCTGCCGCAACGTCACGATGTACTTCACCGAGCCGTGCGCGCGCGCCGTGTACCAGCGGTTCGCCCGCGCGCTCGCACCGGGCGGCTACCTGTTCCTCGGCCACGCCGAGACGCTGCGGGGCCGCTCCGAGGAGTTCGAGCTGTGCCACTCGCACGGCACGTTCTATTACCGGCGCGGCGAGAGCGCCGCCGCCGCCGCGCCCGCGCCCTGGTACGACCAGATCCGCGACGCCTCCGCGCGCGTGCACGCGCTCGCGCTGCCCGCGGGCCCGCCGCCCGCGCCGCCCGGCGAGCACAACGAGATCTCGCGTCTCGTCGCCGGCGAGCGCTACGGCGAGGCGCTCGACCGGCTCGCGCGCGTCCCGGGCGACGCCCCCGGCGCGCTCGCCCTGCGCGCGATCGCGCTCGCGCAGCAGGGTCCGCGCGACGAGGCGCGCGCGGCGTGCGACGCGTGGCTGCGCGCCGACCCGCGCGCCGCCGGTGCGCACTACCTGCTCGCGCTCGGCGCCGAGTCCGCGAACGACCTCGTCGACGCGCGCCTCCACGCGCGGCGCGCGGCCGAGCTCGACGCCACGTTCGCGATGGCGCGCCTGCACCTCGGCCTCATCGCGCGGCGCCTCGGCGAGCTCGACGCCGCGCGCGCCGAGCTGCAGCGCGCGCTCGCCCTGCTCGAGCACGAGCCGGCCGAGCGCCTCGCGCTGTTCGGCGGTGGCTTCCGGCGCGCGGCGCTGCTCGACCTGTGCCGCGCCGAGCTCGAGGCGGTGGCGCGATGAACCGCGCGGCGGACATGCGGGCCGCGTTCGACGCCGCGTTCGCGCGCGCCCCCGACGAGGACGCCGCCGCGCACCTCGAGCTCCTCGTCGTGCGCGCCGGCGCCGCGACGTTCGCGATCCCGCAGCCGCAGGTCGCCGAGCTGCACGCGCACGTGCGCATCGTGCCGGTGCCGACGCGCTGCCGCGAGCTGCTCGGCGTCGCGCACGTGCGCGGCGCCATCGTCCCCGTGTACGACCTGCGCGCGGCGCTCGAGCAGGCCACGACCGCCCCTCCGGCCTGGCTGCTCGTCCTCGCCGGCGGCCGCGCCGCGGTCGCGTTCGACGCGTTCGAGCGCCACCTGCGCGTCCCGCTCGGCGAGGCCGCCGCCCATTCGATCATCGACCTGCAGGCGATCCTCGCGCGGATCGCCGGGACGCGGACCGAGGAGGAGACGACGTGATGACCACCTGGACCTATGGACGCAAGCTCGCCGTCGCGTTCGGCGTCGTGATGCTCGCACTCGCGATCGTCGGCGTCGTCGGCTACCGCGGCACGCAGGGCCTGATCCGCAACGACGACCTCGTCGCGCACACGCACAAGGTCCGGCGCGCGATCGCCGAGCTGATGGCGCAGCTCGTCAACGTCGAGACCGGGCAGCGCGGCTTCATCATCACCGGCCAGGAGGAGTACCTGACGCCGTACAACAGCGGCCTGTCGGCGGTCGAGCGCGCGTACTCCGAGCTGCGCGCGCTGACGACCGACAACCCCACGCAGCAGCGCCGCCTCGACGCGCTGCGCTCCACCATCGACGCGCGGCTCGCGAGGCTGCGCGCGACGATCGACCTGCGCCGGGGCTCCGCGGATGCCGCGACGGCGGCGGTCGCCGACGGCGAGGGCAAGCGCCTCATGGACCAGGTGCGCGCCGCGATCGCCGAGATGGACGCCGAGGAGTCGCGCCTCCTCGACCAGCGGGCGAGGGACGCCGACGACGCCGCGGCGCTCACGACATCCGTGATCCTGTGGGGCAGCGTCGCGACGCTCGTCGTCACGATCATCATCGCGGTCACGATCGCGCGCTCGCTGACGCGGCAGATCGGCACGGCGGTGCGCCACATCCAGAGCTCGTCGACGGAGCTCCAGGCCGCCGCGAACCAGCAGGCCTCGAGCTCGCGCGAGCAGTCCACGGCGATGACCGAGATCGCGACCACCGTCAACGAGCTGCTCGTGACGTCGCGCCAGATCGCCGAGAGCTCGCAGCGCGTGTCCCAGATCGCCGGCCAGACCGCGGCGAGCGCCCGCGCCGGCGACGCGACGGTCGCGCGTGGCAACGACGCGATCGGGTCGGTGCGCAACCAGGTCGACGCGATCGTGCGGCACATGCTCGAGCTCGGCAAGCGCTCGCAGCAGGTCGGCAGCGTCCTCGAGATCGTCGCCGAGCTCGCCGAGCAGACGAACATCCTCGCGATCAACGCGACGATCGAGGCCGCCGGCGCCGGCGAGAGCGGCCGCCGCTTCGGCGTGGTCGCCGACGAGATCCGCAAGCTCGCCGATCGCGTCGGCGCCGCGACGAAGGAGATCCGCGCGATGGTCGACGACGTGCGCGGCGCCGTGAACACGACGGTGATGGCGACCGAGGCCGGCGCGAAGGCGGTCGAGGCGGGGGCCGCGCAGGTCGCCGAGATGGCGAACGCGTTCCGCCACATCGCGTCGATGGTGACGACGGCGACCGACGCCGCGCGCGAGATCGAGCTGTCGACGAAGCAGCAGGCGAGCGCCGTCGAGCAGGTCAACGTCGCGATCGGCAGCGCGGCCCAGGCGACGAAGGAGACCGAGGCGAGCGCGAGCCAGACGCTGCAGACGTCGTCGCAGCTGACGGCGCTGTCGACGGACCTCCTGCGCGTGGTGCAGGCTCAGGCCGCCTGACGTGCCCGCGGATCCGTACAGGTACTTCCGCATCGAGGCGCGCGAGATCCTCGACGAGCTCGCGCGGAGCTCGCGCGAGCTCGCGGGCGCGGCGGAGCCGGCGCCGATCGTCTCGCGCATGCTGCGCCTCGCCCACACGCTGAAGGGCGCGGCGCGCATCGTCAAGCAGGCGCCGATCGCCGAGGGCGCGCACGCGATCGAGGACCTGCTCGAGCCGCACCGCGGCGGGGCGCCCGGGGCGCCGGTCGCCGAGCTCGTGGCGTGCGTCGACGAGATGTCGCGCGCCGTCGACGCGCTGCCCGCTCCCGACGCGCAGGTGAAGCAACCCACCGCGGCGCCCGAGCCGGTGCACGTCGCGCCCCCCGACACCGGCGCGATCGACGCGGTGCTCGGCAACCTCGCGCAGGTGCTCGCCGCCGTCGGCCGCCTGCGCGCGAACCCGGGCGCGGATGCGCGCGCGCGGCTCGAGCACGTCGACCGCGAGCTGCGCGAGATCCGCGAGGACGTCGAGCGCCTGCGCCTGCAGCCGGCGAGCTCCCTGTTCGCGACGCTCGAGCGCGCGGCCCGCGACGCCGCCCGCCGCGACCAGCGCGTCGCGCTCGAGGGCGCCGGCGGGCACCTCCGCCTCGATCCCGTGGTGCTCGGGCACGCGCACCGCGCGCTCGTGCAGCTCGTGCGCAACGCCGTCGCGCACGGGATCGAGCCGGCGCGCGACCGCGCCGCCCACGGCAAGCCCGAGGTCGGGCGCATCGCCGTCACCGTCGAGCTGTCCGGAAAGCGGACGACCTTCACGTGCCGCGACGACGGGCGCGGCATCGACCTCGCCGCCGTGCGCCGCGCCGCGGGGCTCGCACCGACGGTCGGCGACGACGCCGTCGTGCAGCGGCTGTTCCAGGGCGGGCTCACGACCGCGCCCGTCGCGACGGCGCACTCCGGACGCGGCATCGGCCTCGACGTCGTGCGCGACGTCGCGCGCGAGCTCGGCGGGACGGTGGCGACCGAGACCTCGCTCGGCGGCGGCACCGCGATCTCGCTGACGCTGCCGATCTCGCTCGCGGCGATCTCGGCGCTCGTCGTCGAGGCCGGCGGGCGGGCCGTCGCCCTCCCGCTCGCGAGCGTGCGCCGCGCGCTCCTCGTCCACGGCGCCGCGCTCCTGCACGGCGCCGACGGGCGGCGCGTCGCGTACGACGACGTCGCCGTACCGTACCGGGCGCTCGAGCCGCTGCTCGGCCTCCCCGAGCCGATGCGCGGCCGCCACCCGGCGGTGGTCGTCGCCGACGGCGATGCGGCCGTCGCGCTCGCCGTCGACCGCCTGCTCGGCGTCGAGGAGATCGTGCTGCGCGCCCCGCCCCCGATGCCCGTCGAGCCGGTCGTGCTCGGCTTCGCGCTCGACGACGAGGGCGTCCCGCGCGTGGTCCTCGACCCGGCCGCCGTGGTCGCCGCGGCCGCGCGACCTGCGCCACCTACACCTACCCGGGCACCGCCGTCGCGCGTTACGATCCTGGTCGTGGACGACTCGGTCACGACCCGCATGCTCGAGCAGAGCATCCTCGAGTCGGCCGGCTATCACGTCGACCTCGCGGCCAGCGCCGAGGAGGCGCTCGAGAAGGCCGAGCGCAACGCGTACGCGCTGTTCCTCGTCGACGTCGAGATGCCCGGGATGGACGGCTTCGCGTTCGTGTCGACGATCCGCGCGCACCCGACCCTCGCCCACATCCCCGCGATCCTCGTGACGTCGCGCTCCGCCGCCGAGGACCGGCGCCGCGGCGAGGCCGCCGGCGCGCAGGGCTACGTCATCAAGGGCGAGTTCGACCAGGTGGCGCTGCTCGGCGCGATCCGGAGGCTCGTCGGCGCGTGACGGAGCGGCGGATCCGCGTGCTCGTCGTCGACGACTCGCCCACGGTGCGCGGGCACCTCGCCGACGTGCTGCGCGGCGATCCGCAGTTCGACGTGATCGCCGAGGCCGGCGACGGGCACACGGCGATCCAGCTGTGCACGACGCTGCGCCCCGACGTGATGACGCTCGACCTCGCGCTGCCCGGCATCAACGGCCTCGGCGTCACCGAGCACGTCATGGCGCACGCGCCGACGCCGATCCTGATCGTGTCGGCGTCGATGAACCGCGGCGACGTCCTCGACACGTACGCGGCGCTCGCGGCCGGCGCCGTCGACGTCCTCGACAAGGCGCGCGCCTCGGAGCCGGACTGGGAGCAGCGCTTCCTCGCCGCCGTGCGCATGGCGTCGCGGATCAAGGTGATCACGCACCCGCGCGCACGGCTCGCCGGGCTCGGGGCCACGCGCCGCGCGACGCCGAGCGCGGCGCCGCCGATCACGCCGCACGCGCGCCGCGTCGAGCTCGTCGCGATCGGCGCGTCGACGGGCGGCCCGGGCGCGCTCGTCGAGGTGCTGTCGGCGCTGCCCGCGAGCCCGCCGGCGCCCGTCGTGGTGCTGCTCCACATCGACGCCGCGTTCGCGGTGCCGTTCGCGGACTGGCTCACGACGGCGAGCGGCCGCACGGTCACGGTCGCGCGCCACGGCGAGCCGCTGCAGGCCGGCCGCATCCTGTTCGCGCCGCCCGACAGGCACCTCACCGTCGCCGGCCGGCGCGTCACGCTCGTGACGTCGCCGCCGCGCCACCACTGCCGCCCGTCGATCGACGTGCTGTTCGAGTCCGTCGCCGCCGAGTACGGCGATGCGGCCGTCGCCGCGGTGCTCACCGGCATGGGCCGCGACGGCGCCGCCGGGCTCCTCGACATCCGGCGCGCGGGCGGGCGCACGATCGCGCAGGACGAGGCGACCAGCGTGATCTGGGGCATGCCGCGCGAGGCGATCGCGCTCGGCGGCGCCGAGTCGGTGCTGCCGCTCGATCAGATCGGGCCCGCGATCGCGCGGCTGGTGACGCCGTGACCGCGCGCGTGCTCGTCGTCGACGACAGCCTCACCGTCCGGATGGACCTCACCGAGGCGATCGCGGCCGACGGGCTCGCCGCCGTCCCGTGCGCGTCGATCGCCGAGGCGCGGCGCGCGCTCGCCGCGCAGCAGGTCGACGTCGTGCTGCTCGACGTCCGGCTTCCGGACGGAGACGGCATCGACTTCCTCGACGAGCTGCGCGCGTCCGCGGCGACCGCGGCGCTGCCGATCCTCATGCTGACGAGCGAGATGGAGGTCAAGGACCGCGTGCGCGGCCTCGCCACCGGCGCCACCGACTACCTCGGCAAGCCGTACGAGACCCCCGCGGTGCTCGCGCGCATCCGCCAGCTCCTCGGCGAGAAGCGCGCCGACGTCGTACTCGTCATCGACGACAGCGCGACGTACCGCAACGCGATCGCCGGGCGCCTGACCGCGGCCGGCTACGAGGCGGTGACCGCCGCCGACGGCACCGAGGGCCTGCGCGCCGCCGTCGAGCGCCGCCCGAGCGCGATCGTCGTCGACGGCGTGATGCCCGGCATGGACGGCACCGCCGTGATCCGCCGCATCCGGCTCGACCCCGACCTGCGCACGACGCCGTGCGTGATGCTGACCGGCGAGACCGGGCGCGAGACCGAGGTGCGCGCGCTCGAGGCGGGCGCCGACGCGTTCGTGCGCAAGGACGAGGACATCGCCGTGATCCTCGCGCGCCTCGCGGCCGTGCTGCGCGCGTCGCGCCACCGCCGCGCCGAGTCGGCGGCGCCGGCCGAGCTCAAGCGCGTGCTGATCGTCGACGACAACCCGATGTACCTCGAGATCGCCACGGTCGCGCTGCGCGCCGACGGCTACGACGTCGCGGTCGCGATCTCCGGCGAGGAGGCGATCGAGCTGCTCGCGGTGCAGCCCGTCGACTGCATCCTCCTCGATCGCAACATGCCCGGCATCTCGGGGCGCGAGACGTGCCTGCGCATCAAGAGCGCGCCGCGCGTGCGCGACACGCCGCTCATCATGGTCACCGCCGACGACGGGCGCGACGAGATGATCGACGGCCTCACCGCCGGCGCCGACGACTTCATCTCGAAGGCGAGCGGCGTCGACGTGCTGCGCGCGCGCATCCGCGCCCAGATCCGCCGCAAGCAGATCGAGGACGAGCACCGCACGGTGCGCGAGCGCCTCCTCACGAGCGAGCTCGAAGCGCGCGCCGCCGGCGAGCTCGCCGAGGCGCGCCGCCGCATGGCCGAGGAGCTCGAGCGCTCGAACGCCGAACTGTCCGCCGCGAACCGCCACCTCGAGGCGTTCGCCGCGTCGGTGTCGCACGACCTGCGCGCGCCGCTGCGCGCGATCGGCGGCTTCACGAGCGCGCTCGTCGAGGACCTCGGCGAGGCGATCGACGGGCCGGCGCGCGCGCACCTCGGGCGCATCCAGACCGCGACGCGCCGCATGGAGGAGCTGATCGACGCGCTCATCGAGCTCGCGCGGATCACGCGCGGGGCGATGGTGGTCGACGCCGTCGACCTGTCCGCGCTGTGCCGCCAGATCGCCGACGAGCTGGCGCGCGCGGCTCCCGAGCGCGCCGTGACCGTCGCGATCGAGCCCGACCTCGTGGTGCGCGGCGACGCACGCCTCATGCGCGTCGTCGTCGACAACCTGCTCGGCAACGCGTGGAAGTTCACGTCGCGCACGGCGGCCGCGCGCGTCGACGTCGGTGCGGCGGAGCGCGCGGGCGAGCGCGTGTTCTTCGTGCGCGACAACGGCGCCGGCTTCGATGCCGCACACGCCGACAACCTGATGAAGCCGTTCCAGCGCATGCACTCGGCCGCGGAGTTCCCCGGCACGGGCATCGGCCTCGCGACGGTGCAGCGCGTGCTCCAGCGCCACGGCGGCCGGATCTGGGCGGAGTCGGAACCCGATCGGGGCGCGACGTTCTACTTCACCGTGCCGTAGCTCGGCGGCCGTTCGGGGCTGCCGTCGAGACAGGTGAGGCCGGCGAGGCAGGAGGCATCGCCAACCTCGCCTAACACGGGTCGCACACCCCTGCATTCCCTTCTCGCCACCGCCACAACGGTGGGTGCATTTGACAGAAAGGTCTTGCGGCCCCGTTGGGTGGGACGGGCTACAGTTGAAGGGTGTTGCGCCGCCTCTCCTCCCTCCTCCTGATCACGGCCGTCGCATGCGGAGGCACGGCCCCCTCGAACGGTGACTCGCGCCCGGCGGCGGCCGGCTCCACGCAGGTCGCGGAGGTCGGCAAGGAGACGACGACGCCCTCGAAGTCGCCGTCGTCGTCGGGGCCGGCGGCGAACGTGCCGGCGCCCGACCCGCGCGAGGCCGCGCTCGCCGAGGTGGTGCTCGAGCTCATGGAGAAGGAGCACCTCCTCCGCAAGCACATCGACGACTCGATGTCGCGCGAGGCGTTCAAGACGTACCTCGACCGCGTCGACGGCTCCAAGATGTTCTTGCTGAAGAGCGACCGCGACGCGCTCGCGAAGTACGAGGACAAGATCGACGACGAGATGCGGTCGGGCTCGTTCGACCTCGCGCACGACACGAACAAGCTGTTCGCCGCGCGCGTCGCCGTCGTCGACAAGATGGTCGCCGAGATCCTCGCGAGCCCGATGGACCACTCCGACGAGGAGTACCTCGAGCTCGATCCGAAGAAGGTGCAGCCGGCCGCGACCGACGCGGAGCTGCGCGACCGCTGGCGCAAGCGGCTCGAGCTCGAGGTGATGGAGAAGGTGGCCCAGATGGAGAGCCGCCTCGACCTCGACAAGGAGCTGAAGAAGAAGAAGGAAGACGCGAAGAAGGGAAAGCCGGCGGCCAAGCCCGCCCCGGCGAGCGGCAGCGCGGCGCCCCCGTCGGCGGTGCCCCCGTCGGCGAGCCTCGACGACGACGACGAGGAGAAGGTCACGACGCCGATCGCGCAGATCCCGACGACGCCCGAGGGCCGCGAGCAGAAGGCGAAGGAGGACCTGGCGAAGCAGTACGCCGGCCGGTTCGCGCGCCTGCGCCACCCCGGCAAGCTCGACGCCGCGGCGGACCTCATCAACGCGCTGACCGCGACGCTCGACCCGCACACGACGTACATGCCGCCCGCCGACAAGGCGAACTTCGACATCCACATGAGCGGCTCGCTCGAGGGCATCGGCGCGGTGCTGCGCGAGCGCGAGCACTACATCGAGGTCGCCGAGCTCGTGCCGGGCGGCGCGAGCTGGCGCCAGGGCAAGCTCGCCGCGGGCGACCTGATCCTGTCGGTCGCCGCCGAAGGCAAGGAGGCGATCGACGTCGTCGACATGCGCATCGACGAGGTCGTGAAGATGATCCGCGGGCCCAAGGGCACCGTCGTCACGCTGCGCGTGCAGAAGTCGACCGGCGTGCAGGAGGCCATCACGATCACGCGCGACGTCGTCGTGGTCGAGGAGACGTACGCGCGCGGCGCGATCCTACAGCGCAAGACGGGCGCGTCGTACGGCTACATCCACCTGCCGAGCTTCTACGGCGGCAAGGGCTCCAAGCGCAGCGCCGCCGTCGACGTGCGGCGCCTCCTGCTCGAGATGAAGGCGCGCAAGGTGGGCGGCGTGATCATCGATATCCGCAGCAACGGCGGCGGCCTCCTCAACGACGCCGTCGACATGACCGGCTCGCTGATCGATCAGGGCCCGGTCGTGCAGGTGCAGGACAGCCGCGGGCGCCGCGAGACGCTGTCCGACGAGCACAAGGGCACCGACTACGACGGCGCGGTCGTCGTGATGGTCGATCGGTTCAGCGCCTCGGCCTCGGAGATCGTCGCAGCCGCGCTCCAGGACTACGGGCGCGCGGTCATCGTCGGCACCGGCCCGACGCACGGCAAGGGCACCGTCCAGACGCTCGCGGACCTCGATCGCGCGACCGGCGGCAAGGTCGAGCTCGGCGTCCTCAAGATCACGTTCCAGCAGTTCTTCCGCGTCAACGGCGGCTCGACGCAGCGCGAGGGCGTGACGCCCGACATCCTCCTGCCCGACCCGGCCGGCCACGTCGAGACGGGCGAGCGCGAGCTCGAGCACGCCATCGCGTGGTCGTCGGTCCCGGCGGTCCCCCACGACATGTGGTCGGCCACGTGGAAGATCCCGACGCTGGCGCAGCGGAGCAAGGCGCGCGTCGAGAAGCAGCCGGCGTTCAGCGAGATCGCGAAGCTCTCGCAGATCATGAAGGCGCGGCGCGCCGACACGAAGGTCCCGCTCGCGAAGGCGACGTGGGAGAAGCGCCGCAAGGACCAGAAGGCCGAGGTCGAGGCGGCCACTCCGGACCTGAAGGGCGGGACGGCGAAGTTCACCGTCACCTCGGTGGACGAGCCGAGCGCCGCCTCGGCGGGCGGCAAGGACGACAAGCTGTCGCGCTGGCGCGACTCGCTCAGCAAGGACATCTGGGTCGACGAGGCGATGAACATCCTCGGCGACATGACGAAGTCGTAGGGTCGCGCCGCTTCGAGGGCCGACCCTTCAATTCGTTCGGCGGCAGAGAGCACCCGCGCCGGGCGCCCCCGTACGACGGGCCGAGATGAGCAATCCCGGCGACCGTCAGGACCCGCTTCCGTCCTTCTGCTTCGTGATCGAGATCCCCGGCGTGCAAGCGTTCTTCAAGAGCGTGAGCGGCCTCAAGTCCGAGACCGAGGTGGTGCAGGTGAAGGAGGGTGGTGCGAACAGCACGACGTTCAATTTGGTCGGCGCGACGAAGTGGGCGCCGATCGTGCTCAAGAACGGGTTCACCGCGGACTCGAAGCTGCTGACGTGGCGCGAGGACTGGGCGACCGGGCGGAGCATGAAGCGCCAGTCCGGCGTGATCACGCAGCTCGATACGGCGCTGCGCCCGATGGGGCGCTGGACGTTCGTGCGCGGGTGGCCCTCGAAGTGGGAGATCGGCGAATTCGACGCCGCGAAGAGCGAGCTGTCGATCGAGACGCTCGAGATCGTGCACGAGGGTCTCAGCTACCGGGCCGTCGCGCGCCCCGCGCCGCCCGCTCCGTCGAAGGCGAAGGCGCAGCAGCCTCGACCGCCCGCCGCCGCACCGCCGACGACGCCGCCGACGCCGAGCGAGCTCGGTCGCGCGCCCACGCAGGAGGAGCTGATCTCCCTCAACAAGGCGCGGTTCGCGGACATCGAGGAGGTCGAGGAGCTCGAGCGCCGGCATCGCGAGCAGCGCGAGCAGGCCAAACCCCCCGTGCGCACGCCGGAGGAGGAAGCGATCATCGAGCGCGGCAAGGCGCGCTTTCCCGATGTCGAGTAATGGGGGTCTCAGTGCTTGTGCGGCGACTTGACCCGCGGGCCCTGGGCGACCGCGGCGAGCTGCTCGCGCAGGAGCCAGGTCGGCTGCTCGTAGACGTCGTCGACGAGCGTCGCCAGGTCGGGCGGCGCGACCGCCTCCTGGCGCGCGATCGCGTCGCGCACGTCGGTCTCGAGCCGCTCGGCCATCGCCTCGCGCTCGCCGGCGTCGAGCCAGCCGCGCGCGCGGAGCAGCGCCTCGAGCCGCTGGATCGGGTCGCGCCGGCCGCGCCAGACCTCGGTCACCTTCTCGTCGCGGTAGCGCGACGGGTCGTCGGACGAGCTGTGCGCGCTCACGCGGTAGGTGAGCAGCTCGATGAAGGTCGGGCCGTCGCCGCGCCGCGCCTTCTCGGCCGCGTGCGCGACCGCGTGGTACACGGCGAGCGCGTCGTTGCCGTCGGCGCGCAGCGATTCGATCCCGTAGGCGAGCCCCTTCTGCGCGATCGTCTCCGACGCGGTCTGCACGCTGCCCGGCGTCGAGATCGCCCACTGGTTGTTCTGGCAGATCAGCACGCACGGCGCGCGCGTGACGCCCGCGAAGTTGAGCGCCACGTGGAAGTCGCCCTCGCTCGTGCCGCCGTCGCCCATGTAGCCGAAGCAGGCGCGCCCGCCGTGGCCCTGGATCTTCATCGCGAGCGCGATGCCGACCGCGTGCGGGATCTGCGTCGACACGCACGACGACATCACGACGTAGTTGTGCTCGCGGTCGCACGGGTGACAGGGCATCTGCCGGCCCTTCGTCGGGTCGGCCGAATTGCCGAAGATCTGCGCGATGTAGGAGTCCAGCGTCATGCCGCGGTACAGGCCGACGCCCGCCTCGCGCAGCGCCGGGACGATCCAGTCCTCGGGCAGCGTCGCCGCCGCGGACCCGACGACCGCCGCCTCCTGCCCCATCGCCTCGCCGTAGAAGCCGATGCGGCCCTGGCGCTGGAGGGCCATCATGCGCGCGTCGGTGACGCGGATGCGCAGCATGCCCTCGAACAGCTTGCGCGCGAGCGCGCGGTCGAGCCCGGCGAGCGCGGCCTCGTCGACGGGCGTGCCGTCCTCGCGCACGAGCTGGAACAGCCCCTTGGCCTTGCCGGCCGCGTCGAGGTCGAAGTACCCGAACGGATTGCCGGCGGACGAGGTCGGCGGCGCGGAGGTCGCGTGGGCCATGGCGGCTGAAATCTAGCCGATCTTACGCGTCAGCTGCCCAGGCCGACGCCGCCGATCGCCGAGCCCTCGTCGGGCCCGCGCCCGAACCCCGACGCGGCGGCCGCCGCGAGGATGCGCCCGGCGAGGCGCGAGAACGGCAGGGACTGCAGCCACACCTTGCCGGGGCCGGTCAGCGTCGCGAAGAACAGCCCCTCGCCGCCGAACAGCGCGGTCTTGAACCCGCCCACCCACTGGATGTCGTAGTTGACCTTCGGCTCGAACGCGACGAGACAGCCGGTGTCGAGGCGCAGCATCTCGCCCGCCGCGAGCTCCTTCGCGACGATCGTGCCGCCCGCGTGGATGAACGCGAGCCCCTGCCCCTCGAGCTTCTGCAGGATGAAGCCCTCCCCGCCGAACAGGCCGGCGCCGATCTTCTTCTGCAGCGCGATCCCGACGGAGATGCCCTTCGCCGCGCACAGGAACGCGTCCTTCTGGCAGATCAGCGTGCCGTTGTACTGGCGCAGGTCGACCGGGATGATCTTGCCGGGGTACGGAGCCGCGAACGACACCTTCTGGCGCGCCGTCTTGTGGTCGTTGTGGAAGATCGTCATGAACAGCGACTCGCCGGTGAGCAGGCGCTTGCCGGCCTGGAGCAGCTTGTCCATGAAGCCCTGCTGGGGCTTGCTCCCGTCGCCCATCACCGTCTCCATGCGGATCCCGGGGTCCATGTAGAAGAACGCGCCGGCCTCGGCGATCGCGGCCTCGCCGGGATCGAGGACGATCTCGACGAACTGCATCTCGTCGCCGAACATCTCGAAGTCGATCTGGTCGGCCACGATCGGCGCGGGCCCGGCGGGCGGCGGCGGTGGCGGCGGCGGCATCGGCGCGGCGTGGAACGCCCCCGAGAACGCCGGGACCGCGTGGATCGGCACCCAGCTCGGGTTGCTCTGCCCGTAGACGTACGCCGTCTGCGTGATCGTCCCGGCGCGGATCATGTCGATGATCTGCTGCGTGCCGAGGGGTCCCTGCTGCTGACCGTGGATCCCGACGTACCAGACCGCGGCGTCCGTGCTCATGCCCGAGTGCTACTACAGCGCCGGTGCCGGGGCGAGGCGGAGCGAGCGGACGTCGACGCCGATCGCCCACACCGTCGCGCCGGCGCCGTCGCGGTCGTGCACGATGCGCAGCTTGTTCGCGGCCAGCGGCATCCCGGCGGCCGGCGTCCACGTCGCACCGCCGTCGGCCGTCGCGAACCCGGTCGGCGCGGCGCCGACCCAGCCGCGGCGCTCGTCGACGAACGCGACGCCGAACTCCTGCACCTTCGGATCCTCGACGAGCGGCAGCTCGCGCCACGTGTCGCCGCCGTCCTCGGTCTTGACGACGAAGCGCTTCGGCGTCGCGTCGGGCGCCTCGGCCTGGACCGAGTAGTTCTGCAGCGTCGCGTAGCACGTGCGCCGCGTCGGGCAGTGCCCCTTCCACATCAGCTCGTGCGGGCGCGCCGACTGGTACACGGTCCGCCACGTGCGCCCGCCGTCGGAGGTCTTCGCGATCAGGCCGTGCGACCTCGCGGAGTCGGGGTCGGTGCCGGCGAACAAAAAGCCGATCGACGGGTCGAGGAACTTCACGTCGAGGATCATCGCGACGCTCGGCGGCAGCGCGAGCCGGCGCCACGTCGCGCCGCCGTCGTCGCTCGCGAACAGCGAGGCCGGGCCGTTGACGCGCCCGCCGACGTGCACGATCTCCTTGCGCAGCCGCTGGCCGCTGTCGACGGTGTCGAGCGTGAGGATGTCGATCGCGCACACGCCGCGCGCACCGTCGCCGGGCGGGAGCGCGACCGGCGCCCACGTGCGGCCGCCGTCGGTCGTGCGGTACAGCAGCGTCTCGTCGGTGACGCCCGGGAACGAGTCGGGCCCGATGTTGCCGGCGAACCCGCGCTGCTCGTCGAGGAAGCCGAGCGCGCGCACGAACGTGCCCTTCTGCTCGAGGACCTGCTGCCACGTCGCGCCCGCGTCGTCGGTGCGGAAGATCTTGCCGGCGCCGTTGCCGTAGAACCCGACCGTCGGCGAGACGAAGTAGAGGTCGTCCTGCTTGCCGCGGTAGGCCTCGGTCGGCGCCTTCTGCCAGTCGCCGGTCGGGACCAGCGCCGGTTCGACCTTCGGCGGCGGTGAACCGTCCCTGTGCGTTTTTGGTGCAACCGCCGGTGTGCCGCAGCTCACCGCCACCGCGGCGATGCACAGAAATCTCGATCGCGTCATCACCTGCACGGTACACACGGGATCGCACAGCTGTCAGGCTGCAACGGAGCCCGCGCATGGACGCCCGCATCTTCCCGCTGCTCGACGTGAGCCGCGCCGACCTCGAGGCGGCGGTCGGCGAGCCGATCGTGTCGGCGGAGCCCGTCGGCGGCGGGCTCACGAACACGCTGCACCGGGTCGTGCTCGCCTCGGGCGCGACCGTCGTCGCGAAGCACTTCCCGCCCGGCAACGAGGCCGGGTTCGCCGACGAGGTCGCGATCCTCGGCTGGCTCGCCGGCACCGTCCCCGTGCCGGAGCTCGTGCGCGCCGACCGCGAGCGCCGCGTCGTCGTGTACCGCTGGGTCGAGGGCGAGACGCTCGACGACCTGCGCCGCCGCGACCCCGCCGCGTTCGCCGCGCTCGCCGAGCCGCTCGGCCGCCTGTTCGCGGCGCTCGCCCGCGTCGAGCCGCTGCGCGACGACGACTGGGACGTCGACCCGCTGATCTTCGGGGCGCGCGTGAAGCTCCTCGAGGGCCGCGCGCGCGCCCGCACCGGCGCGGCGCTCGCGGACGCGCTCGCCGCGGCGTACCCGGCGTGGCGCGACCGCCTCGCGTGGGGCGAGCCGTGTCTCGTGCACGGCGACATCGGCGGGCGCAACCTGCTCGTGCACGGCGGCCGCATCGCCGGGCTCATCGACTGGGAGGCCGCCGCGACCGGCTCGCCGCTCGTCGACGCCGGCGCGCTGTTCCGCTACACGGGCCGCTACGACGACGCGTTCCGCGCCGCGTTCGAGCGCGGCTACCGGCTCGCCGGCGGCGCGCTGCCCGACGACTGGTACCGCGCGTCCCGCCTCCTCGACGCCACCCGCATGATCGACATCCTCGACGAGCCGCGGGACCTGCCGAGCGTGTTCGCCGACTGCCGCGTCCAGCTCGCGCGGCTCGCGGCGGATCTCGTCGCCTAGAACCCGCCGCCGCCGCGGCGCCCGCCGCCGAGGCCGCCCATCAGGCCGCCGAGCGACTTCACCACGCGGCCGACCTGCTCCGTCGACAGCTTGAGCGACACGCGGATGCGGTCGCCCTTGCGCTTGAAGTCGAGCTCCTTCAGCAGCGTCTTCAGCTCGCCGGGGAGCGCGTCCGACATCGACTTGACCTGGTCGATGCCCTCCTCGGCCTTGTCGGCGAGCGAGGGATCGGCGACCTGGACGGACACGAAGATGCCAAAGCCGTCGGTCAGGTCCATCGAGCCGTAGACCTCCTTGACCTTGTCGGCGGCCGGCGTTCCGGCGAGCGAGCCCGCGAACCAGAACGTCTGGGTGCGGTCGACCTTCGCGACGATGTCGTTGAGCTTGCCGTCGTCGGCGATGCTGCCCTTCTTCGCCGACGCGACGTCGGCCTCGAGGTCCTCGCGCGAGAGCGCCTGGTACTTCGGCGCGCCCATCCCGCCCATCCCGCCGCCCTTGCCCTCGACGCGCGTGTACAGCGAGCCGTCCTTCAGCTTCAGGAACGCGACGTCGCTCTTGGGATCGCTGACCTCGACGGTGAGGTAGTCGCCGTCGGCCTTGTACGTCGCCTCGATCTTCTTCGCGCACCCCTCGACCTCACCCGCGCCGATGCCGCCCATGACCATGCGCATGTCGGCGGTGCGCTCGGAGATCGCCATCGACCCGGCGATCTTGAGCTTGTCGTTCATGCCGAGGCAGGTCATGAACGCCTGCATCCCCTTGGCCGAGTCGAGCTTGGCGCTCACCGCGCCGAGGCCGGTCTGCTCCATGAACTGCGCGACCTTCATGTAGTTGCCGCCGAACACGATGGGGGAGCCCGACGGCAGGTTGCGGAACATGTCCTTGTCGCCGCTGGACAGCTCGCCCGAGCCCGAGGGCTCGCGCGACTTTTCACAGCCGGCCGACAGCGCCGCGGCCGAGAGGAGGAGCAGGCAGATTCGCGTCATCGGCGCCGGTGTATCGCGCGCGCCGGCGGCGGGCAATCACGAAGTGCGCGCCTCGCGGCCGAGGGCACGCCCCAGCTCCTCGGCGAGGATCGCGCGCACGCCGGCGAGCTCGGCGGCGCCGAGCTCCGCGGCGACCGACGTCATGATGTCGGGGGAGAAGCCGCACGGGTTGATGCGGCGAAAGTAGGCAAGGTCCGTCGTGACGTTGAGCGCGAGCCCGTGGAACGTCACCCAGCGCCGGCACGCGATGCCCATCGAGCACAGCTTGCGGCGCGCACCCTCGGGGCCGATCCACACGCCCGTCTTCCCCGGCTCGCGGTCGGTCGCGAGCCCGGCCCGCGCGCACGTCGCGATCACGGCGCTCTCGAGGTTGCGCAGGAACGCGTGCAGGTCGCGCTCCGCACCCTCGAGCAGCACGATCGGGTACGCCACGATCTGCCCGGGGCCGTGGTACGTCACGTCCCCGCCGCGCTCGATCTCGATGACCTCGACCTCCCCCGGCGCGAGCACGTTCGCCGCCGACCCGCGCCGCCGCCCGAGCGTGAACACGTGCGGATGCTCGACGACGAGCAGCGTGTCGCCCACCTCCCCCTTCTGCCGCTGCTCGACGAGCGCCAGCTGGCGGGCCCACGTCGTCCGGTAACCCTCGGTGCCGAGGTCGACGATCTGCCAGGGCGTGCCCATACGCTGCGGCTACCCCGTGCTGGGCACCGTGTCAACTGAGAGATCCCTCGACGCCCGTTGCAGATGCCGCGGGCTCGTCAGGTGATCGCACGCCTGTCTGGTGAAGTGGGCAACAAACACTCTCATCTCTGGATATTGCGTACGCAACAATACGAACACACAGGACGATGTTCACTTGTTTCAGAACAGCAGAACCACTCCCATTGATCTGGCGAGCACAGATCGAGGACCGTTGACGCGAGAGGAAAGGAAGGTCGTGATGCTCAAATTCTCTGGTCTTGGCGTGGCGCTGTTGCTTTCGCTCCTGAGTACGCCGGCGGCCGCGGCTCCGGTCGACAACCCCGGCTACTTCTTCTGGAACGGAATCACCGGATATCTCACTTTCAATCAGTCCAGCCCATTCACACTCATGCTTCCCAGTGGCGGTTCGCTTGATACAGACATCGACGGCAGCGGCAATGTCACTATCAACTCGATGTCGACCGCACCTTACACGAGTGGTGGCATTACCGTTCAGCTGATCGTGAACGCAGGTTCATCGTCGATGACGCTCAACGCTGCAACGGGAGCGGTGTCCGGGACGCTCAGCCTTCGGGTTCGGATCACCGGCGGCGGCGTGGGCAGCAGCTGCGTCACCTCGTCGTTCTCCGCCAGCACGACCTCCTCCTTCTACAGCTACAACTCCGGCACCCAGGTCGGTGAGATATTTCTCTACACGGGCTGGCTTACGGTGCCAGCCCTCACGTCGTGCAACGGTGCCGAGGGGACTCTCAATGCAGGATTCGGATTCGGTGTTCCGAACGAAGGCCTACAAATTGATCGGCTCCTGTATCGCGCTTCCGGCGGACCGGTTGGTTCTTGACCGTTCCGCGCCTGCCTTGAGCTAGGCGCACCGTCTGATAGGCACATGTTCGTGCCTGCCGGGATCAGCCCCGGCGGCGGAAAGTCACTCCGACTTGGCCAGGCTCGGCTGCCACGACGGGTAACGCTGCTGGATCGAGCCCGGCAGCGCCGTCGCCGGCGCCTCCTTGCCGATCACGGTGCCCGGGTTCGCGACCTCGGTCGACCACTGGAGGCCGTCGATGAGGGCGGTCGAGTCGAACTGCTGATCGCTGGTGTCCCAGATCGCGATGCGCAGCGTGATGACCTCGCCGCCGACGACGTTGCCCTGCGTGATCAGCCAGCCGGTCGCGCCGCCGCTGAGGCTGTTGTTGTCGCACGAGCCCGAGGCGGGATCGTCGAAGCCGGTGCCGGTCAGGAGGTTGGTCGAGATGCACGTGCTGATCGAGCCCGCCACCGCGCCGAACGTGCATCCCGTACGGCCGTTCACGCACTGGGTGAACAGGCCGGTGTCGCCGTGGCCGAGGTTCACGCCGACCGGCACCTTCGCGGTCGTGCCCATCGGCTGGAAGAACGCGAGGTTCTTGTCCGCCGGGTTCGCCGGGTCTCCCGCGTACGTCGAGTCGAGGAGGACGACGAAGAAGTCATTGAACTGCGTGCAGGTCCACTCGGGGAACTCGTAGCTGTAGAAGTTCGTGAACAGCTTGAACGACTTCGCGTTCGTCGGGACGCGCACGCGCAGCGTCAGCATCTCGGCGTCGCGCGCGGAGTTGCCGGTCGGCGCGGGGCAGCCCGGAGCGTTCGGCAGCGTGCCGCCGTTCGCCGCGAGGAAGTCGGCCGGGAACGGCGAGGAGTTGCCGACGGTGTGCGCGTAGGTGTTGCCGCTGTTCGGGCTGGGGTTGAGGTCCGTCTTGCCGGCGGCGGCGCCGCTCGAGAGGATCGCCATGCTCACGCCGCCCTGCGGGAGAGCGTTCGCGCCGAAGCGCGGCCGGATCGCGTGCCCGCGCGGGTCGGGCGTGCCGGTGCCGTCGGTGAGCGACAGCGTGCCGCTGATGACGCCCCACCGCTTCTCGGTGTCGGTCGTCTGCTGGCAGATGTCGATCGCCTTCGCGAAGTCGAGGCCGCTCGTCGAGTTCGACAGCAGGCCCTGGTCGCAGAGGAGGAGCGTGTCGTCGGCGACGCCGTTGCAGTCGTCGTCGAAGTTGTTGCCCGGGGCGTCGAACGCGCCCGGGTTGACGAGCTCGGGCTGGGTGCAGATGCCCGGGTTGTCGCAGCAGTCGCCGCCGGCGCAGCTCGTGAAGCCGTCGCCGTCGAGGTCGAAGTCCTCGTCGATCATGCCGTTGCAGTCGTTGTCGATGCCGTCGGTGCAGTTCTCCTGCTTCGGCGTGACCTCACCGTCGCACGCCGACCACGTGGCGCCCTCGAGGCAGGTCCGCGAGCCGGCCTTGCACGGGCCGACGTTCACGGTGCCGGGGCCGCCCGTGTAGCACTCCTCGACCATGCCGGGCTGGCACTCGCCGGCGATGCACGCGTAGTCGACGCAGACGTAGCCCCCGCCGCAGGCGTTGCCGCAATGACCGCAGTTGTTCGGGTCGGTACCGAGGTCGGGACTACACGCGTCGTTCCCGCCGGGACCGCACGCGACGAGCGCGTACAGCGCACCCATTACCAGACCAGCGCGTTGCAGCAACATGGGGCTCCTTTATCGCGCGCACATTACACCCGCGAAGTACCGTCGCAACAGGAAAGTTGGGACCTTGGCACGACAAGATCACACCACAACAGCGACTCACGTTCGCTAACCGGTGCGCACCGAGAAATCGCGCACGGACACGATCTGCTTCGACTCGAGATCCGCCAGGAAGCTGCGGCCCGACCCGATGCGGCCGTCGAACGCGAGCAGGTACCAGACGTCGAGCGTCCACCGGGCGTGCTCCGTCTCGCACGGCGGCGTCCACGACACGGCCTCGAGGTCCCCGAGGTACGTGGGGCGCGACGGCGAGGCCGCGACCAGCTTCTGGTACTCGTCGCACGTCTGCACCAGGTTGACCGCCGATTGGGCATCGCGCGAGGCCACGGTGCGCCGCCACGCGGAGGTGAGGCGGCACCTCCCGATCTGGCCCGACGGCGAGAGCTCGATCTCGTACGCCTCGTCCGCGGCGAGGCCGTCGAAGTCGGGAACGTCGAACTCCGGATACTTGTCGCGCTCCGCGATCTGCTCGAGGCGGTCGTCGAACGCCTCGTAGCCGGCGTCGAGCGTGTCCTCGCCGTAGTAGCCGTAGATCCTCAGCACGAGGTTCGACGACGGCAGGCGATGGTCCCAGTCGACGACGGAGATCGCGCCGGCGTAGTCGTGGCGGAACCGCGCCAGCGGGGGCAGCGCGGCCGCCACGCGCGTGGCCGCACCCTCCTCGGCGAGGAGCCCCTGGTACGCGACGCGGGGATGTAGCCGGATCTCCTCGGCGACGAACGGGCGCAGGTCGGACGACACCTCGGCCGCAGCATACACAAGGATCGCGTGTGCGTGTGCTTCAGCTCACCGAGCTAGCGCGCGTTCCAGCGCATCGATCAGGGCCCCCAGACGGTCACCGTCGAGCTTGAGCCGGGCCGGATTGACGACCAGGCGCGCGCTGACCTGGGCGATCGTGTCGATCTCCACGAGCCCGTTCTGCCGGAGGGTCTCCCCGGTCTGCGTGATGTCGACGATGCGCTCGCACAGGCCGGTCAGCGGCCCGAGCTCGATCGCTCCCGACAGCTCGATGACCTCGGCCGTGATGCCCTTGCGATCGAGGTAGGCGCGCGTCGTGCGCGGGTACTTCGTGGCGATGCGCAGGTGCGACTGCGCGCGGTCGTCGAACCGCTGATCGGCGCGCTCGGCGACGATCATCCGGCACCGCCCGATGCCGAGGTCGAGCGGCTCGTACAGCTCGCGCCCCTCCTCGTCGAGGACGTCGCTGCCCACCACGCCGGCGTCGGCGGCGCCGTGCGCGACGTACGTCGGCACGTCGGAGTTGCGCAGCACGAGCACGCGCAGCTGCCCGGCCTCGTGCACGAGCCGGCGCGAATCGCCGAACACCACCGACAGGTCGTGCCCCGCGCGCGCGAAGATCTCCGCGGCCTCCTCGAGGATCCGGCCCTTCGGCAGCGCGAGGATGATCGGGCGCATCGCGGCTACGCGTCTTTCGCGCGCTTGATCTTCGCGCCGACGCCGCGCAGCTTCTTCTCGATCGACTCGTAGCCGCGGTCGAGGTGGTACACGCGCAGGACCTCGGTCTTGCCCGCCGCGACGAGCCCGGCCAGCACGAGGCTCGCCGACGCGCGCAGGTCCGTCGCCATCACCGACGCGCCGTTGAGCTTCGAGTTGCCGCGCACGACCGCGGTGCGCCCGCTGATCTGGACGTCGGCGCCCATGCGCCCGAGCTCGGGCACGTGCATGTAGCGGTTCTCGAAGATCATCTCCTTGATGATCGACTGCCCCTTGGCCATGCACGCCATCACCATGAACTGCGCCTGCATGTCCGTCGGGAAGCCCGGGTGCGGCTGGGTGACGATGTCGACGGGCTGGAGGTCGCCGCCGCCGCGCACGCGCACGCCGCCGGCCTCGGCCGCGACCTGCACGCCGGCCGCGCGCAGCTTCGCGATCACGGCGTCGAGGTGCTCGGGGCGCGCCCCCTCGAGGAGGACGTCGCCGCGGGTCATCGCGGCCGCGACGGCGAACGTCCCGGCCTCGATGCGGTCCGGGATGATCGCGTGCTCGATCGGCAGCAGCTCGTCGACGCCGTCGATCGTGATGATCGGCGTCCCCGCGCCCTGGATCTTCGCGCCCATCTTGTTGAGGACGACCGCGAGCTCCTCGACCTCGGGCTCGCGCGCCGCGTTCTCGAGGACGGTGCGGCCCTTCGCGAGCGCCGCCGCCATGATGAGGTTCTCGCAGCCCGTCACCGTCGGCATGTCGAGGACGATCGTCGCGCCCTTCAGGCGCTTGGCCTCGACGTCGACGTAGCCGTGGTCGAGCGTGACCTTCGCGCCCATCGCCTGCAGGCCCTTCAGGTGCTGGTCGATGGGGCGCGCGCCGATCGCGCAGCCACCCGGCATCGACACGCGCGCCCGGCCGTACCGGGCGACGAGCGGCCCGAGGACGAGCACGCTCGCGCGCATCGTCTTCACGAGCTCGTACGGCGCCTCGAGCTTGGGCTTCTTCTTCCCCGTCGGCGGCGCGATCACGAGGCTGCGCTTGTCGGCGTCGACGGTCCAGCCGAGCATGCGCAGGAGCTTCGACATCGTCTTCACGTCCGCGAGGTCGGGGACGTTCTTGAACGTGGAGGCGCCGCTCGGCAGGAGCGCCGCTGCGAGCAGCGGCAGCGCCGCGTTCTTCGCTCCGCTGATCGGGATCTTGCCCACGAGGCGTGCTCCGCCCTCGACGACGATCTTGTCCATACGGCAGAGATGGACGTATCACGAAGCGTCGCGCGATCCCAAGAAGCCGGTGTGATTCCTAGGAATCTTGACGGCTGATCGCGGCGAGGTCGCACCACGGCGCGAGCCGGTCGAGCATCCCGGCGCGCGCGAGCTCGTCCTCGTCGATCGGCGCCTCCGCCGGCGGGTCGTGCGTCAGCGCGTCGGCGACGTGGACGGCCGCGCACACCTCGCGCAGCTCGGCCGGCGCGCGGCTCGGCCGGTGGTGGTGCCGGACGATCTGGACGATCGGGCCGGGCAAGCCCCACAGCCCGAGCAGGCACGCGCCGATCTCGGCGTGGTCGACGCCGAGGCGCGCCTCCTCGACCGTCGCGATCGCGGCGCCCGTGGCGCGCGTCTCCTCGAGGATCGCGCGGTACGCGTCGGTCATGCCGAGCGCGAGCACGACGCGGCCGAGGTCGTGCAGGAGGGCCCCGGCGAACCCCGTGTCGCGGTCGGGGCCCGCCAGGAACCGGTGCGCGAGCGCCGCGGCGCGCTCGGCGCCGGCCTGGATCGCGGCGATCGGCAGGTCCGGGATCGGATCGCGGTCGAGCGGCGCGAACACCGACGACTCGAGCGCGAGGTAGCGCAGGCGATCCGTGCCGAGCAGCGCGACCGCGTGCCCGATCGAGGACGTGCGCTGACCGGCGCCGAAGTACGCCGAGTTGACGAGCTGGAGGATCTTCGCCGCCAGCGCCGGATCGCGCTGCACGATGCGGGCGACGTCGTCGGGCGAGGCCGCCGGGTCGGTCATCGCGCGCGTGAGCTGGAAGTAGATCTCGGGCAGCGACGGCAGCTTGTCGAGGCTGCCGATCACCGCGCGCACCTCGGCCTCGCGGCTCGCCGCGCGCCCGGCGAAGCTGTCGAGGCCGCGCTCGATCGCGGACCGCAGGGTCTCGGCGTCGCACGGCTTGGACAGGAGCTGGTGGAGCGCCGGCAGCGCACGCACGATCGCGTCGCGCTCGGCGTGACCCGACAGCATGATGCGGGCGGTCGCGGGGAACTCGTCCTTGACGATGTTGAGCAGCGCCGCCCCGTCCATCCCGGGCATGCGCATGTCGGACACGACGACGTCGAACGTGCGCGTGCGCAGGTGCTGGAGGGCGAGCTCGCCCCCGCCGGCGAACACCATCTCCCAGCGGCGGCGGTCCTTGTAGAGCAGGTTCTGTAACCCCGCGAGGATCGCGGGCTCGTCGTCGACGAACAGCACGCGCTTCTTCTCCACGACAGGTACATCGGCCGTTTTCCCGCCCGCGTGAGGTCGAAAAACAGCCGAAAGGACGCCGGGGGCCCCACGTACACACCCATCGCGAGGCCATCGCGCCTCGGGAGGTCTCGATGGTCTACCGCACGACGACAGTACTGGGGCTCGCGCTGGCACTCGGGTGCAGCGCGGCCGACGCCCAGCCCAAGCCGGCCGAGGAGCTCTACGACATGGACACGGCCACCCTGCCCGCTCCGGCGGCGGGGAGCCCGCTCGACCGCATGATCAAGTCGCTGCACGCGCGCGTGTGCATCCGCGTCGACGTCGCGCCGTTCGGCTACTTCGGGAGCGGCGCCGGGCCGGCCGGATTCGACGTCGCGCTCGCCGCGGAGATCGTCGACCAGCTCGGCATCGACTACAAGGTGGCGATCAAGCCGGAGTGGGTCGTGGTCACCGCCGGCGAGCGCGTGAGGCGCGTGCAGGACGACGCCTGCGACTTCTCGCTGTCGGCGTTCTCGTACACCAGGGCGCGCGCCGCGGAGGTCGCGACGAGCAAGGTCTACGCGCGCACCGACAAGGTGCTCGTGGCGCAGGCCAAGATCACGCGCAAGCGGCCGGTGATCGGCAAGCTCGAGGGCACCACCGGCGACACCGGCATCGCGGGCGACGAGCGCACGTTCCGCACCTACCAGGAGATCATCCACGCGATGGACGGCGGCGACATCGACTACCTCGCCGCCGACCGCCCGATCGCCGAGCACCTGGTGCGCAGCACGGCGCGGCCCTACACCGTCGCGAAGACGCTCGCCGCGAACGCCGAGTCGTACGTCGTGGCGATCCGCAAGGGCAACGCGGACCTGGTCACCGCGGTCGACCGCGCGCTCGAGACGATCGCGCGCACGGGCCGGCTCGCGCTCCTCGAGCGGAGGTGGCTGTGAAGCTCCTCCGCGACTGGGGCGTCGCGCTCGCGTTCCTCGTCGCCCTGGGCGCGACCCTCGCCGTGGCGCCGCGCACCGCCGACGCCGGGTGCAGCACCACGAGCGTGTGCACGCGCTCCGGCGGCGGCAGCGTGTGCCGCACCGTGCAGAGCTGCTCCGCGCCGCGCGTGCGCTCGTGCAGCTTCGTCAACCGCTGCACGCCGCAGCGCACGTGCACGACGCGCGGCTCGACGACGGTGTGCTCGACCCGCGACGTGTGCCGGCGCGTGGAGGTGTGTCACTAGGGTGCGGCGAGCGTGAAGTGGACCGCGGCGCCGCGATCGACGGCGCCCTCGGCCCACACGCGCCCGCCGTGGTGGCGGATGATCCGCTGCACGGTCGCGAGGCCGACGCCGGTGCCGGGGAACTCGGCCTCGGTGTGGAGGCGCTGGAACGTGCCGAACAGCTTGTCGGCGTGGGCCATGTCGAAGCCGACGCCGTTGTCGCTGACGGAGATCACGAGCTCGTCGCCGACGTGTTGGGCGCCGAGCTCGATGCGCGCGGCGGTGCGCTTGGACGTGAACTTCCACGCGTTCCCGCACAGGTTGTCGAACACGATCGCGAGCAGCTTGGGGTCGGCGTCGACCTCGAGCGGCCCCGCCGCGACGACCTCGACGCTGCGCTGCGGGTCCAGGCGGCGCAGCTCGTCGAGCGCCTGCCGGAACAGCGCCGCGAGGTCGATGCGGGCGCGCCGGACCTGGGAGCGGCTGACGTACGCGAGGTCGAGCAGGTCGTCGATGAGCTGGGCCATGCGCTGCGTCGACGCGACGATGCGCGCGCAGTAGCCGCGCCCGTCCTCGCCGAGCTGCGGGCCGCAGTCCTCGACGAGCACGCGCGTGAAGCCGTCGATCGCGCGCAGCGGCGTGCGCAGGTCGTGCGCGACCGAGTGGCTGAACGCCTCGAGCTCGGCGCTCGCGGCCTCGGCGCGCTCGACGGCCGCGCGCAGCGCCGCGATGTCGCGCTTGCGGTCCGTGATGTCCTCGGAGATGCCGAGCAGGAAGCGCGGCTCGCCGTCGGCGTCGAGGATCGGCACCTTCTTCGTGTGCAGCCAGCGCGGGCCGTGCGACGTCTGGATCGGCTCCTCGGTGATGTCGACGAGCTTCTTGCCGCGCAGCGTCTCGCGGTCCTTGCCGACGAAGAACTCCGCCTCCTCGCGCGGGAAGAAGTCGAAGTCGCTCTTGCCGAGCAGCTGGTCGCGCGGGACGCCGAGCAGCGCCTCGCCGGCGCGGTTGAGGCGCACGAACGACAGCCCCTCGGCCTCCTTGACGAACACCATGTCGGGGATGTTCTCGACGATCGCGTCGAGGAACAGGCGGTCCTCGGCGGCCTTCGCGCTGCGCAGGAGGCGCGAGTTCGAGATCGCGAGCCCGGCGAGGTTCGCGAGGTGGCGCGCCATCTCGAGGTCGCCCTCGTCGAACGGCGGCAGGTCGCGGCGCCAGCGCCCCGCCCACAGAAAGCCGAGCCGCTCGCCGCGCACGCGCATCGCGACGATCAAGAAGCCGTGCACGCCGATCGCCGCGTACGTCGCGCGGACGTCGGGGGCCAGGCGCGTGTAGCGCGCGGCGTCGAACGCCGGGTCGAACAGGTCCTGCTCGACGGAGCCCGACAGCGACGTCTGCAGGCTGGCCGAGCGCAGGACCGACGCCATCCGCGCGGCGACCCCGGGGTCGTCGTCGTGCGTCGCGACCGGGCGCACCTCCTCGGCCGCCGGGTCGACGAGCGACACGCCGCACAGGGCGCCGAGCGTGCGCGATCCGGAGCGCGCGATCGTCGCGAGCAAGACCTCGTAGTCGGAGGTCGCCTCGGAGAAGGCGGCCGCGGCCGCCGCCACGTCGTCGAGCGCCTGGCGCACCCGTTCCATTCGCCCGCCATCTTACCTCCCGCCGATGAGCGCCGTAGGATGCGCGGCATGGACCTGTCGTTCTCGCCCGAGCACCTGGCGTTCCGCGACGAGGTGCGCGCGTTCATCCTGACCGAGATGCCGCCGCACCTGCGGGCCAAGGCGGAGGTCGACGCGCACTTCGAGCACCACGAGGTGATGGAGTGGCACCGCATCCTCCACCGGCGCGGGTGGGTGGCCCCGCTGTGGCCCGCCGAGCTCGGCGGCCCGGGCCTCGACGCGACGAGCCGGTTCATCCTCAGCGAGGAGCTCGAGCTCGCGAACGCGCCGGCGCTGTCGCCGTTCGGGCTGGCGATGGTCGGCCCGGCGATCATCCAGTACGGCGACGACGCCCAGAAGCAGCGCTTCCTGCCGAAGATCCTGTCGGGTGAGGAAGTGTGGTGCCAGGGGTACTCCGAGCCGAATGCGGGGTCGGACCTCGCGTCGCTGCGCACGCGCGCCGAGCGCGACGGCGACCACTTCATCGTCAACGGGCAGAAGACGTGGACGACGTACGCGCAGCACGCCGACTGGATCTTCTGCCTCGTGCGCACGGATCCGAACGCGAAGAAGCAGAGCGGCATCACGTTCCTGCTGATCGATCTGAAGACGCCCGGCGTGACCGTGAGGCCGTTCCTCACGATCGGCGGCACGCCGGCGTTCAGCGAGACGTTCTTCGACAACGTGCGCGTCCCGGTCGCGAACGTCGTCGGCGCGATCGACGCCGGGTGGACGGTCGCGAAGGCGCTGCTCGGCCACGAGCGCACGCTGATCGCGGCGGTCGGCGCCATCGGGCGCACGATCCGGACGTGCAAGCAGATCGCCGACGCCCACGACCTCGATCAGGACCCGGTCGTCCTGGCGAAGATCGCGCGGCTCGAGATCCGCCACCGCGCGCTCCAGATGACGAACTACCGCGCGCTCGCGGGCGCGCAGCTCGGGCACGCGCCGGGGCCGGAGTCGTCGATCCTCAAGATCCGCGGCGCCGAGCTCGTGCAGCAGGCGTACGAGCTCGCGATGGAGCTGATGGGACACGATGCGCTGGCGTGGTTCCCCGAGGAGGGGATCGTGCCGGAGCTCGAGGCCGGCATCGCGTCGGCGTTCTGCTACCTGCGCGCGACGACGATCTACGGCGGGTCGAACGAGATCCAGAAGAACATCATCGCCAAGCACCTCCTGGGGTTGTCATGAACTTCGAGCTCACCGAGGACCAACGCATGATCGTCGAGGCCGCGGCCGGCTTCGCGAAGCGCTCGCCCGTCGCACGCATGCGCGGGCTGCGCGACGACGCCGTCGGGTGGTCGCCCGAGGTGTGGCAGCAGATGGCGCAGCTCGGCTGGCTCGGGCTCGCGCTGCCCGAGGGCGTCGGCGGCAGCGGCGGCACGATCGTCGACGCCGCGCTGCTCGTCGAGCAGCTCGGGATGGTGCTCGCACCCGAGCCGATCGTGACGTCGCTCGTCGCGGCGCACGCGATCCTCGCCGCCGGCAACAAGGCGCAGCGCGATGCGTTCGTGGCGCCGTTCGTCGAGGGCCGCGCCTCGCTCGCGCTCGCGTGGGCGGAGGGCCCGTGGATGCGCTACGACCGCGCGTGCCGGGCCGTCGCGGTGCAGGGCGACGGCGGCTGGCGCATCACCGGCGAGAAGCGGTTCGTGCTCGAGGGCCACACGGCGACGCATCTGGTGGTGACCGCGCGGCTGGCGGGCGTCGAGGACAGCGTCGCGCTGTTCGTCGTCGATCCCGGCATGCCGGGCGTCACCGTGCGGCCGCTGCGCACGATCGACGGCCGGCGCGCCGCGCACGTGAAGCTCGACGTCGTCGTGCCCGAGGACCGGCGCCTGCGCGGCGACGGCAAGCCGGCGCTCGACCTGGCGCTCGACCTGGGCGCCGCGCTCGCGTGCGCCGAGGGCGTCGGCATCATGCGCACCGTGCTCGCGATGACCGTCGAGTACCTGCGCACGCGCGAGCAGTTCGGCGTCAAGATCGGCAGCTTCCAGGCGCTGCAGCACCGCGCCGTCGACATGTTCGTCGAGACCGAGCTCGCGCGCTCGCTCGCG
Organism: Deltaproteobacteria bacterium; assembly: GCA_019637375.1. Taxonomy (GTDB): domain Bacteria; phylum Myxococcota_A; class Polyangia; order Haliangiales; family Haliangiaceae; genus JABFXX01. The sequence continues at coordinate 36,187 of JAHBVW010000021.1, forward strand.
ACGGCCGCCGCGATCCGCGTCGACGGCGACGATGCGACCGAGCGCCGCCTCGCCGTGTCCGCGGCGAAGGTGCAGCTTCACGAGAGCGGCCGGTTCGTCACGCAGCAGGCGATCCAGCTGCACGGCGGCATCGGGATCACCGACGAGCACGACGTCGGGCTGTTCTTCAAGCGGATGGTCGCGCTGAACGCGATCTACGGCGACGCCGACTACCACGTCGCGCGATTCGCCGAGGGCGGGTAGCCGCCTACTTCTTCTCCTCGCCGCCGCCGCCGAGCGTGCGCCGCGCCGACTCCGCCGCCGACTCGACGGTGATCGTCCCGCACATGTTGTTCGAGATCCAGCGCGAGGCCGCCTTCGACGCCTGCCATGCGGAGCGCACGATCGCCGACGTCCCCGCACCGCCGTGGACGTGCTCGAGGTGATCGTCCTGCAGCGCGTGGAGCGTTTCGCGGTGGAGCGAGAGCTTGCGGAGGTCGGTCTTCTTCATGGTGACCACCGACCCTGCGAGCGCGATGCCACGCCGAACCCGCCGTGATCGTTTGCGGGCACCGGCGCCGGCGGCGTCCTCGAGGCTGCGAGCTGCTCCTCGAGGAAGACATGCACCCGGCCGCGCGGATCGTGCACGCGCGTGCACGATTCCAAAAACGCGAAAGCGGCGGACCCTTCCGGGCCCGCCGCTTCGGATCGCCGCGCGTCGACGCGACTACTGTCCGCCGCCGCCGCCGCCGCCGCCACCGCCGGCCGTGCGGCGGATCGTCTCCTGCGAGACCTCGACCGCCGACGCGATCGACACCTGCTTCGACACCCAGCGCGACACCTGCGAGCACCACCGCACGCTCGCGCGCGACACGGCGCTGATGACGTTGCCGCCGTTGACGTGCTGGAGCTGGTCGTCCTGGAGCGGCATGACGGTCTCGCGGTTCAGCGACAGCTTGCGGAGCTCGGTCTTCTTCATCGTCGTTCCCCTCGGTTCGTGGATGCTCCTTCCCGAGTGCACCGCCGATGCCATCCCTCCCGCACCGGGAACACAACCACTTGCCCGCGCGCACCTGTCGACCGCCGCGCACAGCATGTCGATCCCAAGCGACAGATCCATCGCGGTTGGAGATCGGCGCAGTGCCAGCGTCTTGCCGTCGACACCGCGCTTGTCGGGGGCAAATCAACGGCGAGGATGTTGTGCACCTGAACGTGTTGCGTGCCCGGCGGCAACACGATCCACCATCGTCGATCAGGTGAAGGCGAAAGTCGCGATGCGAGTCTCCGTGCCTCGGCCAAGGGATCGAGGATCGTGAACTATGATGCCACCTGGCCATGCGACCCGATCCTCGCGAAATCCTCGAGCAGCGGCTCGGCGCTGAAGCGAAGCGCCGAGGCGAGCCTATCGAGGCCGTTCGGGAGGTCGTCCTGCGGCGAGGGTTGGACGCGGCGCAGGCCGATCGGCAGGCGCGTGCCGTCGCTGCCGACGTCGTGCTCGTCGTCGCAACTTCGACGGAACAACACGAGCTCGAACGGACCGCCAAGGAGCAAGGCCTCGGCTTCAGTGCTCAACCAGGCCGCGCGGGGGAATACTTCCAGCTTGGTAGCGTTGGAACGAACCGAGTCGCTGCGATGCGGGTGAGCATGGGAGCTTTCTCTCCCGACGGCGCGGCCGCACGATGTATCCAGGCTCGCGCCGAGACCCAGGCGACCACGATCATCTTGGTCGGGACGGCGTTCGGGATCGATCCAGCTCGGCAACGTATCGGCGATGTGATCGTCTCGGAATCCGTGTTCCTCTACGACGATCGGACGGTCGTTGACGCCGATGGCGACGCGTACCAAGTGAAGTACCCACCGACCACTCGCAAGATTGCGAGCGTGGCGTTGCACGATCGTTTTCGCCGGCTCGGGGACCAGTATCTCCGGGACGGTACGTCCGAGAAGGTGAGCCTCGGCGTGATCCTGTCGGGCGGAGCCCGCATCGAGTCTGCGGTCTATCGGGATGAGCTCGTCGCCAGCCTACCCGCGATGGATCAGCCCGTGATCGGAGGGGAGATGGAGGGAATGGGCGCGATCTCAGCTGCACTCTCTACCGACCCGAACGAACCTGGATGGGTCATCGTGAAGGGGATCTCGGACTTCGCGGATGCACCAAGTCGTTCGAGGATCAACGAGACCCGCGCCGTCGCCGCACGAGCGTCGGCGATGGCCGTGCTGCGCGTGCTACAGTTGCCACCGAGGAGCGACTGATCCCGATGCCATCGGCGAACAAGTACTTCGACACACCGGCCGAGGCACCGGAACACCCGAAGATCCGTGCGTGGAGCGGTTGGAAGACGAACGCGCAGCGCGTCGAGCTGGAGCTCCTCCGTCCACGCGAGGGGCTCGGCTTCCGCACGCCTCGCATGTTCGTCACGTTCTACGCCGCTGATGGAACTGTCTATCGGCAGGATGAGTCCGAGTGGGAGCTCGAGCTGGATAGCTGGCTGCTCAAGCAGCAGGTGAAGGCGCGCGACGAAGCCAACGAGACACTCAGATTTGCGCTGAGACTCAAGGCCGCATTCCGGCCGATCGCGATCCGCTACGGAGACGGCTACTTCAACTCGGTTCTCGTGCACCAGCTTCGGGGTGGTCCCTTCGGCGGCGTCGAGCCGCTCGCCGAGGTACTCGGCGCGATCCACGAGTACGAAGCCGCCGGGGGATCGAAGTTTGACTGCGAGCAGCTGATCGACTTCGAGATCAAGGTCGCGGCACATGCGTTGTTGAGCCTGTACGCGAACGACCGCGCCGTGGCCGAGAGGATCCTGATCGCTGCACTTGCTCAGTACCTGGACGAGCGTTTCCACGTCACCGAGCGCCGGCAGCTCGGATTCGGCTAAGCGCAGTCATCGCTGGGTTCACGATGCCCAACACCCGCCGAACGCGGCGTGATCTGGGAGCGCCACCGGGCCCGCCCGACCGTCGCCGGGATCGACCTCGACTCGAGCTCGAGACGTGGCACCGTGGGGTCCAGGGTCGCGCTGGGCAGCTGGGTGCGCGATTCGCGCTTACGCGATCTCGACGGCGAGGTCGTCGTGGCGCATGACGACGCGGACGGTGCCGCTGCGCTCGACGCCGAAGGCGCCGAAGGCGACGTCCTCGAGGTGGCGCGTGAGGGTGGAGGCGAGGCCGCGGGCGCCGGTCTCGCGGCGGAGGGCGTCGGCGACGATGTGATCGAGGACGGCGGGCTCGATGTGGAGCTCGTAGCCCTCGAGCTTGAACTCGCGGGTCATGCGCTGGACGACGTCGCTGCGCAGGATGTCGACGAGCGTGGAGGCGTCGAGGGCGCGGAACGGCACGACGCGCGTGAAGCGCGCGACGAGCTCGGGGAGGAAGCCGTAGGCCTGGAAGTTGGCGACGTTCTCGACCTGCTCGGCGGAGAAGTCGACGGCGATCGCGTCGGGGTCGACGCCGCCGGCGGCCTGGTCGCGGCCGAAGCCGATCTGGTCGCGCATCGCGCGGCGGTGCGCGATCTGCTGAAAGCCGCTGAACGCGCCGGCGGCGATGAACGCGATATCTGCGGTCGACATGACCACGTGATCCGCGTAGGAGCTGTGCGTGAGGTCGAGCGGGACGACGACCTCGCTCGCCTCGAGCATCTTCAGGAGCTCGCGCTGGACGCCCATGCCGGTGACGTCCTTGGTGGTGCCGGCGCCGGCGAAGATGGCGTTGTTCTGACCCGAGGCGATCTTGTCGAACTCGTCGAGGCAGACGATGCCGATCGACGCGAGCATCGGATTCTCGTCGGCGGTGTGGAGGAGGCGCGTCAGGATCGTCGACGGGTCCTGGCCGACGTAGCCGGTCTCCGAATACGTCGTGATGTCGACGAGCGCCGTCGGGAGCTTCAGGATCTTCCCGAACAACGTCTCGACGAGGAACGTCTTGCCCGAGCCGGTGGGGCCGACGCACAGGAAGTTCGACTTGCGCGGCAGCTCGGCGCGGTCGACGCCGTCGACGTAGATGCGCTTGATGCGCTTCACGTGGCGGTACGCCATCAGGCACAGCGCGCGGCGCGCCTGCTCCTGCCCTCGGTAGCCGTGCTCCTGGAGCGCCGCGAACATCGCCTGCGGCGACGGACAGGGCAGCTCGCGCACGAACTTGATGAAGTGCTCGAGCCCCTGCTTGCGGACCTTGCGGTTAGGCTCCATCCGTCGAGGAATCGTAGCCGAAGGGAGATCGTTTGACCAATCACCCGAAAGGGTGGCCTACTCGATCCTGGTGAGCACACCGAGCCTGGTGCGTCCGTTCCTCGATGCCGCCCCGCCCGGTGTGCGCAGCGCGCTCGAAGCGATCGCGGACCTCGACCGCCGGCTGTGGACGATCGTCGCCGAGGGGCGGGCCGCGTGGCCGGATGTGAACGTCGACGCCGTCGAGGTCGTGGCGTTCGTCGCGCGCCAGGTCACGCCCGACCTCGCCGACGCCGCGCTCGACGGGCTGCGCCCCGCCGACCTGTACCTCGCATGTGGTTGCGCGAAGCAGATCCCGCACGCGATCGCCGCGTTCGACCGCGACTACATCCGCGAGGTCGAGATCGCGCTCGCGCGCATGCGGATCGCGCCGGCGCGCGTGTCGGACGTGAAGCAGCTCGTGCGCCAGCGGCTGTTCGTCGGCGGCGGCACGGCGGGAGCGCCGACGAGCCCCGGGAAGATCGCCGAGTACGGCGGCCGCGGCGACCTGCGCAGGTGGGTGCGCAGCGTCGCGGTGCGCACCTGCCTCAACGACCTCCGCAAGGGCAAGCGGGAGGTGCTCGTCGACGACGACCACCTGATCGCGCAGCACGCGATCGCCGCCGACGACCCCGAGGTCGAGTACATGAAGCGGACCTACGCGTCCGAGTTCAAGGCGGCGTTCTCCGAGGCGCTGCGCCTGCTCGGCGCGCGCGAGCAGACGCTCCTCCGCTACCACCACGTCGACGGCCTCAACATCGACGAGATCGGCGCGATCTACCGCGTCCACCGCGTGACCGCGTTCCGCTGGCTCGAGAAGGCCAAGGAGCAGCTCGTGCGCAACACGCTCGAGCTCCTGCGCGCCAAGCTCAAGCTCCCCGCCGAGGAGCTCGACAGCGTCCTGCGCATGATCCGCAGCCAGATCCACCTCTCCCTCGTCCGCCACCTCGGCGGCCCCTCCGACAACGTCGCCGAGGACGCCATCGAGCTCGATCCGAGCGAGCTCGAGGAGGTCGAGGGAAGCTAGCCCTGGCGCGCTCGGCGGCCTGGCGCCCAAACCTCCCCGGCGGGTGATTGCGGTATCGTCGTGCGATGGTGAAGGCGGCGCGCTGGCCGGAGATCGCGATCGCGCTCGTCGTGATCGCGGTGGTGGCGATGTTGATCGTGCCGCTGCCGAAGCCGCTGCTCGACGGGCTGCTCGTGCTGAACATCGGGTTCGCGGTGGCGCTGCTGATGGCGGCGGTGTTCTCGCCGCGCCCGCTCGAGTTCGCGTCGTTCCCGACGCTGCTCGTGGTGACGACGCTGTTTCGGGTCGGGCTCGAGGTGTCGGCGACGCGGCTCGTGCTCGCGGATGCGGATGCGGGCGAGGTGGTGGCGGCATTCGGCGGGTCGGTGGTGGCCGGGAACCTGATCGTCGGGGTGGTCGTGTTCGCGGTGATCACGATCGTGCAGCTGGTCGTGGTGGCGCGCGGCGCGGAGCGCGTCGCCGAGGTCGCGGCGCGGTTCGCGCTCGATGCGATGCCCGGCAAGCAGATGGCGATCGACGCCGAGGTGCGCACGGGCGCGCTCGATGCGGAGACGGCGCGGGCGCGGCGCGCCGACCTCGAGCGCGAGTCGCAGCTGTACGGGGCGATGGACGGCGCGATGCGGTTCGTGAAGGGCGATGCGATCGCGGCGATCGCGATCGTGGTCATCAACCTGATCGGCGGGCTCACCGTCGGCGTCGGGTCGCGCGGGATGTCGGCGTCGGAGGCCGCGCACACGTACTCGCTGCTCTCGATCGGCGAGGGACTCGTCGCGCAGATCCCGTCGCTCCTGGTCGCGGTCGCGTCGGGCCTGCTCGTCACGCGCGTCGCCTCGACGGGCGACCGCGCGCTCGGCGCCGACCTCCCGGCGCAGCTCGGCCCGCGCGTGCTCGGCGGCGCCGCGGTCCTGCTCGTCGCGCTCGGGCTCGTGCCCGGTCTGCCAACGGCGCCGTTCCTGCTGCTCGGCGTCGCGGCCGCCGCCGGTGCCTACGCGTCCGCGCGCCTCGCGCCCGCGCCGGCCGCGACGCTCGACGAGGACGGTGCCGCCGCCGTGCGCGGCCCGCGCGTGTCGCTCCGCGTGTCGCCGGCGCTGCACGCCCACTTCGCGGCGCACCCCGACGAGCTCGCGCAGACGCTCGCCGCCGCGCGCGCCGCCGCCGCGGCCACCGGCGTCGCGATCCCGCCGATGACGGTCGCGATCGACCCGGCGCTCGCCGAGCGCGAGGTCGCTCCGGCCCTCGACGCCACGCCCGTCGCGTGGCTCGCACTCCCCGCCGACACCGACGCGATCGCGGCGCTGCGCGAGCGCCTGCCCGGCGCGCTCGCGCCGATCCTCCCCGAGCTCCTCGGCGTCGACCGCGTGGCGGCGCTCGTCGACCGCGCCGCGGCGACGGCTCCCGCGCTCGTGCGCGAGGTCGTGCCGAAGCTGATCGGCCTCCCCGCGCTCGCCGAGGTCCTGCGCGGCCTCGTGCGCGAGGGCGTGCCGATCGACGACCTCGCCGCGATCCTCGACGCGCTCGCGCGCGCTCCCGGCGCGCCGCATTCCCCCGCCAGCGCGCCCGCCCTCGTCGATCACCTGCGCGGCCAGCTGCGCCGCCAGATCTCCGCGCGCTTCGCCCCGCGCGGCGCGCTCGCCGTCTACACGATCGACGGCATGATCGAGGACGCCGTGCGCGGCGCCGTGGAGCGCCGCGACGGCGCGCAGGTCCTCGCGCTCGAGCCCGCGATCGCGCAGGACATCGTGTCCGCCGTCCGGACCGCCGTCGGCACGCGGTCCGCGGTCATCCTCGCGAGCGGCGACATCCGCCGCCACCTCCACGACCTCCTCGAGCCCGAGCTGCCGGCCATCGCCGTCCTCGCCGCGCACGAGCTCCTCCCCGGCACCGCGGTCACGACCGCCGGCCGCATCGAAGTGTGAAGCGCGCCGCGCTCCCGCTGCTGCTCGCCCTCTCCGCGGGCACCGCCCGCGCCGACGACGCGCTCCCGATCCCCGCGCCGCGCCGGCCGTGGCACGGCTCCCTCGGCGCCGGTGGCTCCCTCCTCGCCACGGGCGCCCGCGGCGACGGCACCCGCTTCGACCTCGCCGCCGACCTGAAGCCGCGCAGCCGCTTCGGCGCCCTCGTCGCGTGGCGCGCGTTCGACGGCGATCACCGCGGCCTCCTCACCGGTGGCGTCGTCTACGAGGCCGGCGCGGCGCGCCCCCGCCTCGTCCTCGACCTCCACGCCGACGCCGGCCTCGACCTCGACAACGTGCGCCCGCTCGTGGGCGGCGGCCTGCGCACCACGATCACCGTGATCGCGCCGCTCGCGGTGCAGCTCGACACCGGCGCCCTGCTCGTCGTCGACGGCGTCGAGGGCACGCGCCTGCAGATCTACACGTCCGCCCTGCTCGGCGCCCGGTTCTGACCTGTTACCGCCGCGTCCCAGGTTGCGACCGCTTGTGAGCGCCGTCCGCTCGGGTCCGCGGCGCGGCGTTGGTATCCAGCACGCGTGGAGATGACGATGATGAGGATCTCGTTCGTCGCGGTCGCGCTCGCGGCCGCCGCCGGGTGCGGCACCGACCCCGAGGAAGAGCCGGTCGATCCGTCGGCCGCCGCGCGCTTCCGCGGCTACGCGGCCGTGCAGGACGAGCTGTACGCGAAGTTCATCGCCCCCGGGACGCCGTTCGAGCTGTTCCGCTACCTCGGCCCGAGCGGCGAGGAGCTATCGCGCCTCGTCGGCCGCCCCGACGGGTTCGGCGTCACGTTCGACGTCCGCAACGCGCGGCCGAACGGCATGAACGTGCTCGTGTGGCGCATGATGCTGCGCTCGTTCGCGACCGACCTCGCCGCGACGTGCCCCGGCTCGCGGGAAGGCGCGTCGATCGAGCTCGCGCCGGCCGCGAACGCCACGGTCGGCGCGCTGTGCGCGTGGCCCGCCGTCGACAACGAGGCCGCCGGCGCCGCGTGGGACCTGGTCGTGGGCCGGCGCGCGCCGGAGCGGTCGCGCGCCGCGTTCGTCCAGTACGCGCGCGCGCTCGATCTCGAGCACCGCCCCGCCGCCGACGCGCTCGCGCAGATCTGGCTCGGCGCCCTCCTCCACCCCAGCTTCCTCCTCGAGCAGTGAGGTCCCCCATGCAGATCACACGCAGAAAGCTCCTGCTCGCCTCGTCGGCCCTCGGCCTCACGCTGCTGCTGCCCCGCCGCGCGCGCATCGCCCGCGCCCGGCGTGCCGCGCCCGAGCGATTCCTGCTGACGCTCGTCGCGCAGGGCGGGCTCGACACGACGATGATGTTCGACGCGCGCCCGCTCGCGATGACCGCGGCCGGCCTCGTGCACAACCCGCTCGGCGAGGACCCGCAGCCGTGGGCGGGCGGCAACGGCACCACGGCATTGACGGCGTCGACCGCCGCGCCGCTGCACGCGCTGCGCGATCGCTTCAGCGTCGTCAACGGCGTCGTGATGTCCACGAGCTTCGACGGCCACGACCAGAACCTCAACCTCCTGCAGTCCGGCAACCCGTTCGGCGGCCCGTCGTTCAACGCCGAGGTCAACGCCGACGCGCGCGCCCCGCTCGACTACGTGAGCCTCGGCGGCACGTTCGCCACGCTCGACGACAGCCGCACGATCCAGCTCACGCCCGAGGGCCTGGGCCAGCTCGTCGACGGCGCGAGCTCGCTCGACGGCATCTCCCCGTCGCTCGACGAGTTCCTGCGCCTCGAGTCCGAGCAGCTCGGCAACCCGCAGGCGCGCTTCGGCGCCGGCGTGATCGAGCTGTCGGCCGCGAACGCCGCGTCGCGCGACCTCCAGCAGCGCATCAAGGCGATCCGGCTCGGCGCCCCGGGCGACGCGCTCGACGCGCAGATGTCGGTCGTCCGCGAGGTGTTCCGCAACGGCATCGCCCGCGGCGCGATGTTCCAGATCGCGAACGACGTGCAGATCGACAACCACGCCGCGCAGTCCGCGCGCACGCAGGCGCCGACCTACGCGACGGTGTGCGACCGCATCGCGCGCGTGTTCCGCTACCTCGCCGCGACGCCGTTCGACGACACGCGCTCGCTGCTCGACGTCACGACGGTCGTCGTCGGCTCCGAGTTCGGCCGCACGATGCGGCAGGCCGGCCTGCCGATCGGTAACACCGGTACCGACCACAACCCGCTGTCGAACACGATCCTCGTCGGCGGCAGCGGCGTCCGCACCGGCCTCGTCCTCGGCGCGAGCGACTTTCTCGCCGCCGGCGAGACGCTGTCGGGCGCGCACCTCGCGCTCGATCCCGCACGCGTGAAGGTCATGGGCCGCCCCTTCGACTTCGCCTCGGGCACGCCGCGCGACGACCGGCCCGCCGCGTTCGCGCCCGGCGACTACCTCCAGGTCGCATCCGTCGTGAACACCGTGTACTCGCTGTTCGACGTGCCGAGCGAGAAGTGGCGCCTCGTCGCGCGCAACGGCGACGTCGCCCCGGTCCTCACCCAGCTGATCGCCTGAGGAGACCCCGCGATGCGCACCCACCTGCACCTCCTCCTTCTCCTCCTCCTTCTCCTCGCCGCGTGCGGCGCGCCCGACGCGCCCTCCGACACGCCGGATCGCCGCGCGTTCATCGAGAAGGCCCACCACGCGCTGCACCCGACGTCGCCGCCGCTGACCGCCGCGCAGCTCGAGGAGCTCGTCGCGAAGTCCGACGACGAGGTCATCGCCGCGCTCTACGCCGACCCCGCGACGCGCGAGGCGGTCTTCAAGCTGTCGCTCGCGTACCTCGGCGCGCCCGTCGACCAGCTCCGCACCGACGGCCGCTGGGCGGTGCGGCCGTTCGGCTTCTCGCCCGCCGTGTCCGCCGCCCGCGCGTTCCGCGACGGCGGCGATCCGCTCGCCCCGCTGCTGACGACGCGGGCGACCGCGCCGCGCGGCGTGGTGATGCCCATCGACGAGTACGTCGTCGGGTACTACTACCCGCGCGCGGTCCTCCAGGGCACGAATTCGCAGAAGCGCGCCGCCCTCACGAAGGCCGCCGTCGACGACGTCCTCGTGCTGCGCGGCGCGGTCGCCGCGCTCCCCGAGCCGCTCGACGCCGGCGCGCTGTGCGACCGCTACTTCGCGTCGACGGCGGCGTTCGCCGCGCTCATCCTGCCGCAGCTGTACGGCGTCCCCGCCGCGATCACCGACGACGCGCAGCCGCTCGAGCTCGGCCAGCCGGCGGCGCTGCCGCTCGACGACGCGTGCCAGAACGGCGCCCCGATCACGCGCGACGCGGCGCTCGCCCGCCTCGACGACGCGGCGCAGCTGTTCGGCCAGCTCGGCGCGCGACTCGATCCCATCCTCGCGGCGTGGGAGACCGACGAGGAGGGCGCGTTCGACCCGGTCGACTTCCCGTCGATCGGCTTCTACTCGCCGTACGACCAGCCGGTGTTCGGCCGCTCGCACTTCTACCCGCAGTTCTGGACGGCCGCGCAGAACTCGTCGACGAACTACGACCGCCGCCGCGGTGCGTATGTCCTCGATCGCTACTTCTGCGACGACCTCAAGCCCGTCGGCGCCGCGCTCCCGACCGAGCACGGCGGCGACCGGCACGCGTCGGATCCGTCGTGCGCGGCGTGCCACTTCAAGCTCGATCCGATGGCGGGCTTCTTCCGCCGCCAGGGCTTCTTCGGCACCGACTTCAACCAGGAGACGCTCAACGCGACCGGCGGCCAGATCATCTTCGACGACTTCGCGCAGCTCAGCTACCGCGAGTACGAGAAGGCGTGGCTCGCGCCCGCGGGCGCCGGCCGCACGTTCGACATCGGCTACATCCGCTCGACGCGCGACCCGTCGGTCAACAGCTACGGCGACTCGCTCGCCGACCTCGACGAGCTCCTGCGCACCGCACCCGAGGTCGAGCGCTGCTTCGCGCAGCGCATGTTCGAGCACTTCAACGGCGCCGATCAGGCCGTCGACCCGGGCTTCCTCGACGACGTCGCGGCCGACATGCACGCCGCCGGCGGAGCGCAGCGCCTCGAGCGCGGGCTCGCGCGCATCCTCACCGGCGCCACGTTCCGCGCGCCCGACCGCAACACGAACGTCTGCTACGACGTCGCGCCCGGCACCGGCGGTGCGCACCGCCCGCCGTGCGAGGTGGCGTCGATCCTGCGCACGCACTGCGCGTCGTGCCACGCCGGCGGCAACGTGCAGGGCGGCCTCGACGTGGCGCGCTGGGAGCCGCGCGACGGAGGCCGGTTCGGCTTCGTCCACACCTCCGCGTCGCGCGCCGAGGTGTTCGCGCGCATGCTCGATCGCGTCAGCACGTCGGACCTCGCGCGCCAGATGCCGCAGGCCCGCGACATGCCGCTGCGCGCGCGCGAGCAGCTCGCGCTGTGGCTGCAGAAGATGATCGACGCCGAGTGACGACGCCGCCGCGGCCGTCGCCGCGCGCGCGGGATCAGCGCAGCTGCGTGCACACCGGCTCGAAGCGCGGCGACACCGGGTGCTGCTTGCTCGTGAGGCCGAAGCGCCAGCCGCAGCGCGCCGCGAGGACGTTGCCGGTGGCGGCGTCGAGGCGCGCGACGCCGGCGGCGCTGATGATCGCGATGCTGCCGTCCTCGAGCCACAGCGCCTCGGTGACGCCCTGGAGCGCCTGCGCCCACCTGCGGGTGCCGTCGAGCCCGACGAGCGCGATGCTGCGCTGGCCGACCTGCAGCACCTGCGTGCCCTTGGGGTCGGGCCACACGGCCGTCGGCCCCTCGGAGGGGAGCGTGCCCGTGCGCTTGCCGTCGACGAACATCGCGAGCTCGAGCATGCCCTGCGCGTCGTTGTGCCAGACGTAGACGCGGCCCGCGGCGTCGACGCCGGCGAGCGAGCCGTCGATCGTGACCGAGGGGCCCTTGTCGAGCTGCTTCGGGTCCTTCACCCAGCGCAGCGTCAGGCGGTCGCGCATGTGGACGACGACGAGCTGCGTGCCGCCCGCGAGCGCCGGCGCCACCGGGACGAGCTCGGCGCGCTCGTAGCCGGCGGGCCTGGGCAGCGTCGACACCTTGTCGAGCCGCAGCTTGCCGACCTCGTGGCGCAGCACCTCGGGCGACTCGCCGAGCGACAGCGTGACCAGGCGCGTGGACGGCTCGTACATGAGCGTCTGCACCATCGACATGTTCGCGCGCACCGGCGTGCTGCGCCTGGTCGCCGCGTCGACGAGCGCGACCGAGGTGACGCCGTCGTTCACCCGCGAGGACTCGACGAGCCAGTCGTCGCCCGCGAGCCAGCGCAGGTCGGCGATCGCCGAGCCGGCCGGGACCGCGAGGTCGGGCGCGGGCTGCCCGAGCAGCTGCCCGTCGAGCAGCGCGAACGTCTCGCCGAGGCCGATCAGCAGGCGCCCCTTGGGCGCGACCGCCGCGACCGACGGCGACTCGAGCTCGTAGCCGAGGAACGACGTCGTCGTGGGCGTCGCGAGCACGAGCTCGCCGCTCGTCGCCGTCACCGCGCGCCCGCCGCCGATGCCGAGGAGGCCGCGGTCGAACGGCGGCACGGGCGGCGCGAGGCCGCCGTTCGGCGCCGGCGGGACGACGGGCGGGATCGGTACGACGGACCTGAGCTTCGTGAGGTCGATCCACGTGATGCCGCCCTGCGCGCCGAGCGCGAGGTGATCGTCGTCGGGGAGCCCGAGCGCGAAGATGCCCGGCGCCGGCTCGTTCGCGACGACGGTGCCTTTCGCCGCGTCGACGACGATCGCGTAGGTCGTGCCCTTCGCCGGCACGTTCAGCAGGTACCCGATGCGCTTGCCGCTCGGCGACACGGCGAGCGTCGTCGACACCTCGCTGCCCGCGTCGATCCACGCCCCCCACGCGAGCTCGGCGCCCGCGGTGAACCAGCGCGCGCGGCGCACCGGCGGCGGCGCGCCCGCACCGGTGCCCGGCGTCTCGATCACGGCCGCGGCGCGATCGCCGGTGACGGTGAATCCGAGGATGCGCTGCCCCGGCTCGGCCGGGAGCTGCTTCTGGATCGCGCCCTCGGCGCCGACGCGCACGATCCGCTGATCGGCGCGCAGCGCGAGCAGGCCGCGGTCGCTCATCGCGATCGCGGCGTACGCCGGCTCGGTGCCGAGCGACGCGCGCGTGAGCGTGATGCCGTCGCGGTCGACGACCTGCACGATCAGCCCGCCGACCTCGTCGAGCATCGCGATCACGAAGCCCTTCGGGTCCGGGCCGATCGCGAGCGAGGTCGGGCGCGGCAGATCGACCGCGCGCGGCTCGAGCGAGCCGTCGAGCGCCGGCCACAGCCGGATCCCGTTGAGCTCGTCGCAGCTCACCGCCGCCTTGCCGTCCGCGGTCACCGCGAGCTCCACGATCGCGCCGCCGTGCGGCGCCTCGATCTTCGTGCGCCGCGGCGGCTTCTTCACGACGGGCGGCGGGGTCACGTCGGGCGGCACCGCGCCACCGTGCGCAGGCTGCTCTCCAGGCGCGGCATCCGGCGCCCCCGCCCCCGCCGGAGGGGTCGGCACCTCGGGCCTGCCCTTGCCATTGCCACACGCGCACAGCGCGATCCCGACCACGACGATGTGCTGCTTCGCTACGACCAGGCGAGTCACGGGTGCATGGTGCCATCGCCGCGCGGCGATTCCACACGGTGGTGGAATCCTCTCGATAGAGCGGAATCCGCGGACTGCAGAACGCCTCCAAGGCACGCGCGCGTAGTCTTCATTACCTGTGCAATTTTCGATGTTTCGTTGATTCTGCAGAATTCCAGGCCGTGGTCGAATCCGCGAAATATGTGTTGAGGTGAACGGCCACGAAGGTTAATCGATGCGTGTCGTCTTACGACGATGATCGGCGCGCCGGGAAGGCGCGCATCCTTTGGTCGTGTCGAGGAGGAAGTACAGATGGCGCTCGGTACCGTGAAGTGGTTCAACGATGCCAAGGGCTACGGCTTCATCAGCCGTTCCGATGACGGGAGGGACGTGTTCGTGCACTACTCGTCGATCACCGGCGAAGGGTTCCGCACCCTGAACCAGGGCCAGACGGTGGAGTACGAGGAGCAGTCGGGCCCCAAGGGCCTGTACGCCGCGAAGGTGTTGAAGGTCGTCAGCTAGCGCGGCGTGGCGTTCAGTTGCGGGCGATCTGCGTCGCGCGGAAGTCGCCGGACTTGGTGCGGGTGAGGACGACGGCGAAGGCTTCCTTGGCCGTGCGGACCTGGAGGACGAGGCTGCCCTCGGGGAGTGCGCCGCCGTATTCGCCGGGGGTGAGGAGCTTCCAGTCCTTCATCGGGCCGGATTCGACGATGAGGCCGGAGTACATCTCCTTGAGGTCGCCCTGCGTCTGCGCGGCGATCTTGCCGCCGGCGTAGAACGGGACGGTCGAGTACTTCACGAGCTTGTCGACCTGCGCGGTCGCGAACGCGGAGACCCACAGGTTCGCGGAGTGGAGCGCCTGCTTGTCGGTGACCGACGTCGACGGGTTCACGGCGTCCTTGCCGTGGCCGTCGTCGGGCGTGACGGTCTTGTTGCCGACGGGCGGCAGCTGCTTCTTCGAGCCCGGGGACTTCGCCGTGTTCTTCACCATCGCGCCGTCGTCGAGCACGCCGACGCCGTTGTCCTCGGGGACCTCGGTCAGGATGTACGGCTCGACGTTGAACGTGCCGCACTGGCGCCAGTTCCGGTAGAAGCCCCAGCGCAGGTAGATGCGCCCGTCGACGGAGCGGATCGCCTCGGGCGTCGTCTCGTAGGGCGCCGCGCTGATCACGGTGTCGATCGCCGCGACGTCGAACTCCGTCTTGCCCGACGTCTTCGCGATCGTGACCTTGTGCAGCGTGCCGTCGGGGTTGACCGACAGCTCGAGGTTGACCCACAGGTCCGGGTTGTTGAGCGGGTAGTCCGCCGGCTTGTCGTCGAGCTGCTCGAGGAAGCCGAAGCCCCACAGCTCGTGGATGCGGCGGTGCATGCGCGCGACGTACAGCGCGTACGGATGCGCGCGCGTCTTGAGCGCCGTCTGGTTGCCGGGGCGCACGTCGGGGACGAAGTTCTCGAGCGCGCTCCGCACCGCCGCGAGCTTCTTCTCCCAGCGGCCCTTCTGGCTCGACGCCTTGCGCGCCGCGACCTCGCGCTCCTCCTCGATCTTGTCCTTGCCCATGATGCGCTGGTAGTCCTCGAACGCCAGCGGCGTGTTGAGGCCCGGCGCGCCGCGCTTGCCGATCTTGCCGCCGCCCTTGCCCTGCTCGGTGAGCGAGCCGCGGCCGCCGATGTCGCGCATCGCGAGCAGCGGCTTGTCGTCGCCCTTGCCCTCGTCGCCGTTCTCGCCCTCGTCGCCCTTCTTCACGCCGACGACCTTGCTGTCGTCGCCGGTCTTCGGCGTCTCCTTGTCGCGCTGGTCCGTCGTCGCCTCGGTCTCGACGTTCTGCCGGATCTTCGCGTCGGGGCCGCCGACCTCCTTGCTCGTGCGGTCGTCGCTCTCGCGCGACGCCACGTCCTGCCCCTTCATCTCCTTCTCGAGGTTCGTCTGCGTCGCGCGCGTCTCCTCGGCGACGTTGCGGTTCTTGTCGGACAGCTTGTCCGCGTCGACGTCTTCCTTGACGACGTTCTTGTCGTCGTCGACCTCGACCATGACCTTGTTCGGCGGCGGCGGCAGGACCTTCTTGTCCGGCGGCTTCTGCTCGGGCGGCTTCTGCTCCGGCGGCTTGATCTGCGGCGGCGGTGGCGGCGGCTTGATCGCGACCTGCAGCTCCTTCTCGTCGAGCTTCTCGGGGTCGATCGGCGCGACCGGCTCCGGAGCCTTCGGGACGAGCGGCTTGATCATGTCCGCGACCGTCGCCGGCGTCGGCGTCGGCACCTGGAGCTCGATGTCCATGTCCTGCGGCAGGTCGAACAGCGCGGCGACGTCGGTGTCGGCCTTCACCGGGAACGAGCAGTCGTACGGATTGCTGTCCTCCTCGACGGCGTCGAGGATGTTCTTCACGATGCACGTCTCGAGCGGATCGCCGAGGTACGCCTTGAGCTCGTCGGGCGTGCGCATCGGGACCTGGCGGTACCCGGCGAACGTCGACATCACGTCCTTGTCCTGGACCTTGGTCTCTCCGACGAGCGCCGTGATCCGGACGCGCGTGCCGGGCTTGACCGAGACGCGGCACGAGGCCTTGCCGCAGCGGAGGATCGGAGCGGATTCACCGATCTTGGTGACGATCACCTGCCCGGTGCCGTCGCCCAGCGTGCGCACGGTGAGCCACGGATCCGGATCGGTGCGCTGCGCCTCGTAGCCGAGCATGCCTCCGGCTTCCGCCGTGAGTGCGACTCCGAGAGTGACGAGCAGCAGCCAGCGATTGCGATATCGACGTGCGCGCGCCACCGGTCTGGTCAGTTTGACACGAGAAACCTGGAAAGGTTGTCCCGAATAGCCCTGACATATCCGGACCTAACGTAGCCCGGACGCGACGGAATCGGTCGCTCCGAAGCTCCTTCCGGAGTGGGCCTCACGGACCTCAGAGCTTGCGGTAGACGCCGACGACGATCCCGATAATATCCACGGACTTGAACTCGGACTTGCGCACGATGATCGGCGCCATGTTCGCGTTCGCCGGCTGGAAGCGGATCTTGTCCCCCTCGGGGTAGTACCGCTTGACCGTCGCCTCGCCGTCGATCATCGCGACCACGATCTCGCCCGTGCGCGCGCTCGGCGTCTTCTTCACGAACACGTAGTCGCCGTCGAGGATGCCGTCCTCGATCATCGACTCGCCGACGATCCGGAGTCCGAACACCTCGCGGTGACCGCCGATCAGCACGCGGTCGATCTTCACGGTGTCCGCCGCCTGCTCGACGGCGAGGATCGGCTGACCCGCGGCGACCTTGCCGAGGATCGGGATCTCCGCCATGTCGTCCTCGTCGACCGGCGCGACCACCGGGAGGAGGCCGGTGCCCATCGGCGCGCGCCGAAGCGGCGTCACGTTGCCGCCTCCGGATAGCGGGACGATCTCCCCCGAGCCGTCGGGCAGGACCGGCCGCATCGCGCGCGACTTCAGGTCCTCGCGGCGCAGGACGCCCTTCTTCTCGAGCGCCTTCAGGTGGTCGTTGACCCCGTTCGTCGACCTGATGTGGAAGTGCTCGCCGATCTCGCGCAGGGTCGGCGGAAAGCCCCGCTCGGCGATCGAGGCGGAGATGAAGTCGAGGATCTCCCGTTGTCGCTGGGTCAGCGCGTCGGCCATGGGGGCAAGGTCTCCTTCAGGGATCTACTGAACGGAAACACCGTACTGAACGCATCATCACCCTGTCAATTTTTTCGTCTGCCTCTCTGCGCTTTTGCACGCCGATCCCCCATCGTCGAGGACGTGGGGTGGTCCTGGATCGTCGCCGCGGCGGCCGGCATCGCATCGATGCGCGCGGCGATGGAGCGCGGCGACGTCGACGAGGCCGCACACCAGGGGCTCCTCGCCGGCCCCGCCGTGATCGAGAAGGCGCTCGCGTCGAACGACCGCACCGTCGTCCTCGCCGGGATCGCGGCCGCGCCGCGCGCCGAGGGCCGCGGCGAGCTCCTCGGCCCGCTCGCCGCCGTCGCCGGCCGCGGCGATCGCCGCGTCGCGATCCCCGCCGCCTACGCGGCCCGCGAGATCGCCCGCGACCTCGTCGCGCGCGGCCTCCCCGACGACCTGTCGAAGGACGAGGCCCTCCCGTGGCGGGCCGGGTTCGTCGGGCTCGCGCGGCGCGCCGGCGGGTTCATCGAGGTCCGCACGTCCGCCGTCGAGATCGCGGCCGCGCTCGACCGCGTCACCGGCGCGCCGAGCGACCTGGGGCTCGCCGCGTCGCTCGCCGATCCCGATCCCGCATACCGGCGCGCCGTCGTCGAGCACCTGCCGCAGCCGATCCCCGAGAAGCAGCGCGCACCGCTCGCGAAGGCGGTCGCCGCCGACGCCGACGCGGGCGTGGCCCTCGCGGCCGCGCACGTCCTGTGCGCCGACCTCGCCGCCGAGCCGGAGGTCGCCGTCGCGCGGCCCGTCCTCGACGCGCTCGGCGGCGCCGGGCTCGAGCGCCTGAAGAAGCTCGCCGCGGCCGCGCCGGCGTCGGTCCGCGAGGCCGCGCGGTGCCTCGCCGCCGCCGCGAAGAAGTAGCTACGCCGTCGGCGCCGCGAGCCCGAGGGCCTGCGCGAGCGCGCCGTACGCCGCGCGGCGCACGGCGACGACGACACCGGCCTCGCTGAGCTGCGCCAGCGTCAGCTCGTCCTCGTTGTCGGCGTCGGCGGGGACGAACAGGCGATCCCAGCCGAGCTTGTGCGGGCCCGCCGGCTGATCGGCGATGCGGCCGTCGCACGTCGCCGTGAACAGCTCGATGTCGGCGCCGGGCGCGCGGCGCAGCGCGACCGCGAGCACCATCTTCGTCGGCGTCTCGCGCCACCACTTGCAGAAGCGGTTCTCGTTCTCGGAGTCGAGCTCCAGGCGCAGGCTCTTGCCGTCCATCGTCGTCAGGTCGACGGCCTCGGCGAAGCACGCGACGTCGACGGGGTGCGCGAGCACCTTGTCGCGCGCGCGGTGCGTCGGCTCGGGCGCCGCCGTCGAGAAGCCGGTCTGCAGCGCCTCGACCGTGACGCCGAGGCCGGGCACGACCTGCGCGACCTCCGCGACCCGCAGGTCGTTGCCGTCGATGAAGATCGCGTTCACCCGCGCAACCTACACGAACCGCACCACGCGATCACTCGACGATCACGCGATCCGACCCGCCGCGACCGAACGTCTCGGGCATGTACATCTCCTCGGCCTTCGGCGGCGGCACGACGAAGTTGCCGGGCGTCGTCGCGCGCGCGACGTACGTGTACGCGTGCACGCCCTCCCACAGGAGCGAGGCGAACGCCTCGACGCGCTCGTCGCGCAGGTTCTGGTGCTCGTACCAGGTCGACTGCCACCACCAGTACCTGCCGCGCGCCTTCTGCGCGTTCGGGTCCGCCGGGATCGGGCCCGTCACCGCGAGCGCCGGGTTCATCGCCTCGAAGCCGGCCGGCATCGGATCGACGAGCGCGACGTGGTAGCGCCGGTTCTCGTTGACCATCGTCACCTTCACGCGCACGCGCGCGCCCGCCTTCACGCGCCACGTGCCGTCCTTGTCCCGCGTCACGTCCTTGGCGTCGTCGACGGCCTCGTACGTGCGCTGCACCGTGAAGCCGTAGTCCGCCGGCTCGAGCTTCAGCGACGCCGGCGCGTACGTCATGCCGATGCGGTAGTACAGCCGCCCCGCCGCGCCGTCCTTCTGGATCGTCAGCGCCTGCTTGTCGTGGGCGGCGACGTCCTTCATCGCGATCGGGATCGTGAAGTAGTCCGTCGAGCGCCCCTTGAACGCGTGGTCGCCCGCGTAATCGTCGCCCAGCCACACGCGCGCGACGAAGTCCGGCGTCGCCTTCTCGTAGGTCTGGAAGTACAGGTCGAGGGCGAGCAGCGCGAACGTGTTCTCTTGCGTGTTGAGCCAGCGGCCCGCCTTGCGGTGCCCGAGGAGGCCGGTCACGAGCTTCGGGATGAGGTCGAGCTTCGGGTCCTCCTGGATCAGCGACTCGAGCATCACCGCGTCGACGCGGCGGTTGCTCGCGAGGAGGAGGTGCGCGCCGTCGCTGTACCCGGTCGTGAAGTTCGCGGCGCCCGCCGTCTCCGACACCTTGTTCGTCGCGTGGCGCACGATCGCCGCGCGCTCCGTCGCCGCGACCGCCTGCCCCGCGAACGTGCCGAGCAGCCAGCCGTTCGCCTCCATCGACAGCTTGTCGACGCCCCCGGCCTCGCGAATGATCTGCTGGCCCTTCGCGACGTCGAGGTCGCCGAGCTGCTTGCGCACGTACAGCGCGTAGCTCGAGATCGTGCGGCGGATCTCGGGGCCGTAGTACCAGGGGTAGTGGCGCTCGATGTCGCGCAGGTACGGCCTGGCGTTGTCGATCATGAACTGCGGCACGGCGAAGCCCTTCTTCTGCGCGTGGCCGAGCGCGCTCGTCACGTACACGGTCAGGTACGGGTCGCTCGGGAAGCCGCGCTGCCACCACGTGAAGCCGCCGTCGCCGTTCTGCATGTTCGCGATGCGCTCGAGGTCCTCCTTCACGCTGCCCTCGAGCGCGGCGGGTGCCGGGAGGTCCTTCGTCTTGAACGCGGCGAGCACGTCGCGCAGCGCGGCGATGCCGAGGATGCGCGAGCTGCGCTGCTCGGCGCACTCGTACGGGTACCTGACCAGGTAGATGAACGCGTCCGTCAGCGCCTGGAGGTTCGTCGACGACGTCGTGACCTCGATGCCGCCGAACTGCGTGACCACCTTCCCGGGCAGCGCGACCGGCTGCTTCATCACGGCCGCGGCGCCGCTGCCGTCGATGACGCCGTACGTGCCGAACGCCTCGGTCGTCGCCGGCGTCCACACCGGCAGCGCGACCTCGGCGGCGTCCGACGCGGCGCCGGCGCTGCCGACGATCTGGAAGCGCGCGGTGCCCGCCATCTCGGCGGCCGCCGGGAACTGCACCTCGACGCGGTCGTTCGCCGGCACGGTGACCTCGCGGCCCGCACCGTCGGTGAGCGTCGCGTTCGTCGTCCGCGCGGCGAGCTTCACGGTCATCGCGCTGTCGGTCTGGTTCTGCACCACGACCGGCAGGCGGAACGTGTCGCCGAAGTTGAGGAAGCGCGGCGGGCTCGGCCGCACCATGAGCGGCAGGCGCGCGGTGATCGCGCTCTCGCCCTTGCCGAACTGCTTCTCGCCCGCGACGGCGACCGCGACGATGCGGTAGCGCGTCAGGTTGTCGGGCATCTCGACCTCGATGGTCGCCTTGCCCGCGGCATCCGTCTTCACCGCCGGTGAGAACGCGGCGAGCGGGTTGAAGTTCGAGCGGATCGCGATCGGCGCGCCGCCGCCGCCGTCGTCGTCGCCGGCGCCCCCCTTGCCGCCGCGCTTCCTGGCGCCCGTGTTCGGCTTGTCGGCCGGCTTCTCGTCCCGCTTGGCCTCCTCCTTCGCGAGCTTCTTCGGCGCCTCCTTCTCGTCGGCGTCGCCCTCCGCGAGCTTCGCACCCACCGAGGCCGCCGCCGGGGCCGGGGTCATCGGCGGTGTCGCCGCCCCGTCGCCGCCGCCGGGCGCCGCCGCGTTCGACGCGGTCCCCGTCGGCGCGAGCGCGTCGGCGTCGGGGCGCGCGAGCTTCACGTAGCCGCGCTGGTACGCGTCGCGCGTGTCGGGGCCGCGGCCCGTGTAGAACGCGGCGATCGGATCGGGGTGCTTGTAGCCGGTGAGCGCGAGGATCGCCTCGTCGACGACGATCACCGCCGCCTCGGCGTCGGCGACCGGCTTGCCGGCCGCGTCGACGACGGTCACCGCCACGGTCGCCTTCGCGCGCGGCGACACCTTCGCCTCGCTCGGCGCGACCGACACCGCCAGCGTGCGCTGCTTCGGCGGCACCGGCAGGTTGATCGAGCCGACCGCGTACGCCGGGCGCTTCGGCAGCGCCGGGTTCGCGACGCCCTTGTCGTCGGTGCGCGCGGTCGCGCCGACGAGGTCCACCTGCACGTACAGGTTCGGCACCATCGCCTCCGTGATCGGCACGGTGATCACCTTCGTCGGGCCGTCGAGCTTCACGCGCTCGAGCTTCACGATGCCGCTGCGCCGCCAGCTGACGACGGCCTCGGCCGGGTAGAACGGCGCCTGCACGAGCAGCTCCGCGGTGTCGCCCGCCGCGTACTCCTTCTTGTCGGGGATGATCTGCACGTGCTCCTGCACGACCTCGCGCGCCGCCGGGCGATCGCCCCCCGCGACCCAGAACGTGAGCCGGCTCTGGTTCGCGCGCCCCTTGCCGTCGGCGACCGTCGCGACGACGGAGTACGTGCCGCCCTTCGGCGTCTTGAACTTGCACGTCTGCGCGTCGCTCGTCGAGGCGTGCTTGCACACCTGCGGATCGACCTCCTTCGTCGCGTAGACGCCCTTCTTGTACTCCCAGTCCAGGCGCACGGCCTTGAGCTCGACGTTCGTGCCCGGCGCGTGCTTGCCGTCGAGGTCGACCGCGATCACGTCGATCTCGAAGTCGACGTCCTTCTCGACGAACGGCTTCTTCGTCTTCATCCCGACGTACACCGACGCCGGGTGCACGATCATCGCCGACGACGCCGACCACGTCTGGCGGTTGACGTCGGTGACGCTCGCCGTCGCGACGACCGACATCGGCACCGAGGGCTTCACCGACAAGAAGTCGAGGTGCAGCGTGTGCGCGCCGGTCGCGTCGGTCTTGCCCTGCAACCCGAGCTGGCCCGGCGCGCGCCGCCCGCCACCGCGCTTGCCGCGCGGGGCCTCGTCGTCGTCGCCGTCGCCGCCGTCGTAGTCGTTGTACGAGCGCACCTCCCACCAGGGCACCCAGCTGCCGAACACGTAGTCCTCGCGGTTCGGCGGCGTGTACGAGGTCTGGCTCGACGACACCTGCCAGTTGACCGGCGCCGACGGCAGCGGGCCGCCCGTGTAGTACTTCGCGGTCACGGTGACGTCGCCGGCGCCGTCCTTGTCGTCCTTCCCCGGGCTCGCGGGGCGGACGAGGAACGGGCCCTGGCTCGCCTGCGCGGACACCTCGAACTCGGGGCGCCGGAACTCCTCGATCTGGAACGCGTGGGTGTGCGCGCGGCTCGGCGCATCGCCGTCGGCGATGAGCTGGATCGTCGCGGTGCCGAGGTTCGGCGTCTTCGGCAGCGCGAACCTGAGGTCGAAGCCGCCGACCGTCGACACCTTCGCGGTGCCCTTCGCGATCTCGTTGTAGCGCGCGTCGCGGACGACGTACGTGAGGTTCGCGACGGTGCCCGGCCCGCCGACGTCGCCGTGCTTCGCGGTGTCGATCGTGCGCAGCCAGCCCTTCAGCGAGACCTCCTCGCCGGGCTTGTACATCTTGCGGTCGTCGATGACGTACCACGCGAGGTTGCGCGGCCGCGGCGACTTCACCCAGCTGCCGGTCTCCGACCACCAGTTGTTGTACTCGGTGACGAACGCGACGTCGTTGCCCTTCCTCGCGACGAGGAAGTGCGAGCCCTTCGCGCCGGTCCCCGGTTGCAGCGGGATCGTCGCGATGCCCTGCGCGTCGCTCGTGCCCGCGAGGCCGTACGGCCGCGTCTCGAGCGCGACGCCGGAGAGCGGCGCACCCGTCGCGAGGTCCGTCGTGAACGCGCGCAGGTCGTCGGCGTCGACGTAGGCATCGACGCCGAGGCGCGTCGACTGCACCCACGCGATCATGCGCGGCACGCGCCACGTCTGGGTCCACGGCGACGGCTCGACGATCACGACCGCGTGCCCGAGGCCGTCCTTGCCGAGCGCCGGCGCGAGGTCGACCGACGTCTCGACGAGCTCGTTGCGCGTCGGTTTGATCTTCACCGACGTGTCGGACACGAGCGTGCCCGGCGTCGGCGGCGGCGTGCGCTCGTTCCACTGGTTGTTGAGGTAGAAGCCGTACGCGTCGTAGTCGGCCGGCGTGACCTTGTAGATCTTGACCTTCAGGTTGTCGTAGTTGGTCGTGAAGAAGTCGAGCGTCGGCTTCTTCGCGAGCGGATCGAGCACGACCATGTGGTGCGGCCCGTAGAAGTTCGGGCGCGCGTCGCCGACGCGGAACGTGAGCGTGCGCTCCTTGCCGAGGCGCTGGCCGAACTGATCGAGCACGTCGGGCGAGACCTCGACCTCGTAGCGTGTCTGCGCCTTCGTCGGGCCGCCGATGCTGATCTGCGTGTACGACTGCGTGACCTTGACGTCGGTGATGTCGGGCGAGACCTGGAGCCACTTCTCGTCGAACTTGTCGGGGTCGAGCGGGTTGTTGAAGCGGATCATGAACGGCTGGCCGGGCGGGCACTCCTCGCTCCAGCCGCAGCGGTGCTCCTCGATGCGCAGCGGCGGGAACGTGTGGAACCCGAGCTCCTGCGCCTTCTTCGTGACGTTCGGGCCCTCCGCCGACGGCGTGCCCGGCGGGACCTCGAGCGTGATCTCGGTGTCGGCCGGCAGCGTGGAGGCCGCGCGGAACGCGAGGAAGCGGCCCTCCTGCTCGTTCTTCTTCGCGGCCTCGACGAGCGCCGCGACGGCCTTCTCGTCGTCGCGCTTGCTCTTCTGCGCGGTCTTCAGCCACGCGTCGTCGACGAGCTTCAGCGTGACCTGCTTGCCGCCGTTCGCCTTCACGACGAGCTTCTGCAGGATCGCGCCCGGATCGACCTTCTGATCGAACAGGAGGAACATCGGCGCGTCGAGCCGCTGCGGGGCGCCGTTGCGCGCGCCGCCCTGGTGGAACGGAAACGAGCCGACCACCGTCGGAGGCGGCGTCTCGAACGTGAACTTCGTCGCCTTGTCGAGGGCGGCGCCCGTCGCGCTCTTCGTGCCCGCCGGGATCTCGACGGTGTACGTCGTCGCCTGCGGGAAGCGGACGTCGGGGTCGAACACGATCGTGCGCGTGCCGATCCAGCGCCACCGGCCCTTCGTCGCCGGCGACAGCTTCACCGGCTGCACGCGGGCCGCGTCGTCCTGCGACGTCACGGCCACCATCGGCTGGCTGAACGTGACCGTGAGCTCGGGGGCGATCGGGACGTCGCCCTCGGGCATGTAGCGCAGGACGCGCAGCTCCTTCGCGTCGGCGCCGGGCGCCGGCACCGGCGGCGTCACCGTCGACTCCGGCGGGAACTTGCCCGTGACGACCGTGCCCGTGCGCGGCGCCGGCTGCGAGCCGGGGCGCAGCGCGAACGCCTTGCCGTCATCGGGG
The DNA here is from genome assembly GCA_019637375.1 of Deltaproteobacteria bacterium. Lineage (GTDB taxonomy): Bacteria > Myxococcota_A > Polyangia > Haliangiales > Haliangiaceae > JABFXX01. Next base: position 61,023 of record JAHBVW010000021.1, read on the forward strand.
TCCGTCGCGATCGGCTGCGCGCGCGCGAGCAGCGTGGCGACCTCGCCGTCGGCGAGCTTCGTCGCCGGCGCGAGCTTGCCGCGGTCGAACGGCGGCGGCCCCTGCTTGCCGTCCGACAGCCTCACATCCAGGCCCTGCGGGACCTCCTTCTGCTGCGCGGCCACGACGTCGGCCGCCGAGCTCCCTCCTCCCCCCGCCGCCGGTTCGTCCTTGCTGCCGCAGCTACCGCACCCCGCGAACCCAAGCAGAATCAGCGCGAGCTTCCTCACGTGCGCTCCTCTCGTCGAATCTCGAGCATAAACGCACCTCAGACCCCACGGCGCCTCCCCACCTTGGGTTTTGCCCCCGGTCGCACGCCCCGCGCGCCGATGATGACAAGATGTAGCTCGTGGCGAGGGTGCTCACCAAGGCGCGGGCCGTGGAACGCCTGCGCGCGGCTGCGCGAATCCAGGGGACCGTGTCGGCGGGATGGCTCAAGCGTCACGATCCCGCCGTGTGGCGGGCCGTGGTCGCGCATTTCGGCGGGATCGCCGCCGCGCGTGCGAATGCGGGCATCGCGAGGCCCGCGCTGCCGCGCAAGTGGACGGTGTCGCGCGTGCTCGACGAGCTCCGCCGCGTCGACGCGCTCGGGGTCCGGACGACGATGAAGGGACTGATCGACGCCGGCCGGCAGGACCTGGCGTCCGCCATCGTGAGCTACCTGCGCGGCATCGTGCGCGCGCGACGGCTGGCGCGCATCCCGGATCCGCCGCGGCTCGTCGGCGAGCCGCAGCGGTGGGACGACGAGCTGGTGCTCGCCGAGATCCACGCCCGCCACGAGACGGGAGAGTCGCTCGCCTCGAGCAAGGTCCCCGGTAGCCTCAAGATGGCGGGCATCAAGCACTTCGGCAGCTGGAAGGAGGCGATCGAGGCCGCGGGGTTCGACTACGACGCGATCCGGCTCCATCGCAGCGCCTACCGCAAGCACGAGATCTGCAAACTCCTCCGGACGTTGGCGCGCGAGCGTCCGGCCATGACGCTGACGGAGCTCTTCGAGCACCCCGCGCACGGCGCGATCCAGAAGCTGTTCGGGTCGCTCACCACCGCGCTCCGAAGTGCACGGCTCGAGGGCTGGCCGAAGCGCACGTACGAGCGCTGGGATCGCGCGCGCGTCATCCGCGTGATGCGCGCGCAAGCGCGACGCGGCATCGCACATCTCGATGGCCATCTCGGCGACGCCGCGATTCGCTATTTCGGCTCGGTTCGAGAGGCGCGAGACGCGGCGCGTGTCCCCCAGATGCGCGCGTCGTGGTCGCGCGAGGTCGTGATCGCCGAGCTTCGCGCGCGTGCCGCCCGCGGCGCGCCGCTGGACCGCAACCTCAGCGCCGCGTGCGAGCGCATCTTCGGCGGCGTGGTGGCCGCGCGCCTGGCCGCCGGCGTGAACCCACCACCGCCGAAGTGGTCGAGGGATCGTGTGATCGCGGAGATCGGCAAGGCCACGCGCGCGGGCAAGCTCATCATCGCGGAGCCCCTCGCGTCCGCTTGCATCCGATACTTCGGTCGCATCAGCACCGCGCGCGCGGCGGCCGGGAGCGACGAGATCATCGCGCAGTGGCCCCGGCGGATCCTCATCGACGTCCTGCGCGTCACGCACGAGAACCGGATCCGCGGCGCACTCGTGCAAGCATGCATCCGCCACTTCGGCAGCGTCGCCGCCGCACGCCATTACACCGCCGGCCGCACGTGATGCGCGCGGCGCCGACACACGTTCACTCGCCGGGTTCGCTCGGCACAGCTGCGCTCGATTCCCGGAACTGACTTCCAAGCACATCCTGCGGATACTCTCGGACCTGATCCACGAAGGGGCTGCGAACGGCAGGCACGAGCGTGCGCCCATCCACGCGGAAGGCGAGCTCGCCCCTGTCGATGAGCCACACGTGATCGCCGGCGATCTGCGACGGCTTCTCGAGCTTCGCGTAGGACTTGCGAGCCGCGACCAGCTTCCCCGTCTCACCATCGAGGACGCCGAGCACGCCGGGGTGTGTTCGGCTCGGCAAGTACCAGGAGGAACCCGCACGAAACGGCGCTCTAAACCCAGGCTCGATCCTCCCCACGACCTTGCGGCGTTCATGGTCGACGATGACGTCGCCATGCGTTCCTGCGAGGCTGTACGGGGCAAAGCGCGGAAGCTCGCCGTCCAGGAGCTCGTGAGCGAACCTTCCTGCATACCCCGCCAGCTCCCCTTCCAGCTTCAGCGAGCCGGCGACCCGACCGTCCCGCTCGACGAACCAGACGGTCGACTCCGCCACCAGCACGAACTGGTCGCGAAATCTGCCCACCGCGGAGATGCCAGTATGCGGCGGTATCTGGGGACTCACGCGGTACATCCGATCGGGATCGCCGAACGGAAAGACCACGAGCTCCACCGCCGCGAGCTCGCGATTCCGCTCGACATGCACGAAGTCCCTGCCGGCCCTGAATCCAAGGCCTCTGCGCGACGCTCGCACCTGACAACCCTCCAGCACCACGGTCCCCTCCAAGGACGTGACGATCACCCGCGCGCCGAAAGCATGTATCAGCGAGTAGCGTGCGGCATTCCCACGATAAGCAACCTCGCCCGACTTTCCGTCGATGCAGATCAACGTATCGTCACTGAACTGCAAGACGATGTCGCGCGAAGGCATGTTGTCGACATTCGGCCCCGCAGCGTTGATGTAGCGAGGTATGCCGTCGGCTCCTCGCGAGGGTCCGAGCTTCCGCGACCAGACCGGCGCGCCGTCTGCGAGTGCATACGCGTCGAGCACGGTGTCGGCACCAGCCTCCGTGGGGACGCCCACGACCTCGTCGGTCACGGCGAGGTCGTGGTGATTCGGCTCGATGCGTCCGAGCTCGCGCTCCCAGAGCGTGCGACCGTCGCCGGCGATCCGTGAAAGACGCCCGTAGCGAACGCCGTCGCGTTGCGTCCACGACCGAACAAGCACGGTCCCATCCGCAAGCCCACGATACACGTCCTTGTCCCAAGGCTCGGATGTGCCCGCACCACAGCCATTCAAGACGGCGAGACACATAACGTTCAACATCACAGATCTCATGTGCCCTCTTGAAGGCGTCACGTATTCAGCTGCGCGAGCGAGGCGGCGGGCGGCGCCGACTGAGCCACTGATACAGAGCCACGTGTGACATTCTCAGGGCCTGCGCTGCGCGCACGACAGTGCCGTGCTTGCGCAGCGCAACCAGCCGGAGCGTACCCTTCTCGATATCCTTCAACGAGGCGGCCGATTGCTCGAGCACCCAGTCTCGATCGTACGAGGTGAAGGGCGCGTCGGACTTCAGGGAAGCGACGGCATCGGCTCCGTACTCGGACACGATGCGTCCGACCTCGTTCTTGCGATGGGAGAACGGTGGAATCACGACGGGTACTGCTGCGAAGCGCTGACTCTCGATCACGCCGTGCGTACACATGACGAGCATCACGCGATGCTGTGGGTCGTCGATCGCGGTGCGGACGGCCAGAAAGTCAGCCGGCAGGCGATGGCTCCACACACACAAGGTGCCGCCCTGGGCCGCGCGGAGGGCCTGCGCGCCGAGGTCGAAGTTCATCGCCGATCGCACGGTGCCCTCGGCGCGGTTTCGCCGCGGGTCGCATTGCACGAAGGGCTTGCTCGATCCGAGGGCGCGCTCGTGAATCCCGTGAGCGATGTCCACGAGGTGATCGGGCCCCGAAATGACGAGCGGGGCGCGCCGCATCGCGGCCATCCGGATGGCACGCATGGCGAGGTCCACGGCGGCCGTCCGCTCCCCGGACCACCCGAGCAAGCGCATCAGATACGACCGCAGCTCGATGGAGCGGGTGCTTTCGACGACGATGGTGATCCCGCCGAGTCCGATCTCCATTCCGGGCACGAGCTTCGTCGCCTCGATCTGCGCCCCGTCGATGCGGAGCCCGTTCTTGCTGCCGAGGTCCCGGATCGTCCACGAATGCCCCTCGCGTGTCGCGGTCGCGTGGCGACGCGACGCACGTCCGCTCGAGTCGGTGATTCGCATCGTGCACGTGGCGTCGGTACCGATGACGACCTCCTGATGGCCCTCCAGCTCCAGAATCTCATCGGCTCCCCAGATGCGAAGCCGCACGACGGCGTCGTCGATCGCCCACTGCGTCGCGCCAACATCAGTCGTTGTCTTGACGGTCACCATGGTTCAGGGACGCTGATCCTACAAGGCGCGCCGCGAGCTCGTGAGTGCCGAACACGGCGGTAGTGCAGATCTGAAGGTTCGGCCACGATATATGGACGAACCTACAGCGACCGTCGGAGCGTCTCCGGGACGGAGCATTCCGCCTCTTTGAAGGCTCGGACACCCAAACGGCAGGAAGCTACATCACCTCATCGTCTCCCCCGGCTGTGAGGCATACCTCCCGGCAGATCTGAAATCGCGGCGAGCTACAACCACGCACGTGGATCGTGGTAGTAGTCGTCTCGATGGCGCGGTTGGAAGTGAGGTGTGAGCGGTGATAGGCGCTCGTCTCGGGCCCTTCGAGATCACGAGGCAACTCGGCGTGGGCGGCATGGGTGCGGTCTATCTCGCGGTTCACACACTCCTCAGGACCACGACCCGGGCGGTCAAGGTCCTGCTGCCCGAGTACACGCGGAACGAGCTGCTCGTGCAGCGGTTCTTGAACGAGGCGCGCGCAGCGGCTGCGATCCGCCACCGCAACATCATCACGATTCACGACCTCGGTCAGCTCTCCGACGGGAGCTGGTACATCCTCATGGATCACCTCGAGGGCGCGACGCTGCGTGCGCTCCTGGCATCGTCCGGTCCGCTCGCGCTGCACACAGCACTTCCCGTGCTTGCGCAAGTCGCGAACGCACTGGGAGCTGTCCACGCACTCGGGATCATCCACCGCGACCTGAAGCCCGAGAACGTGTACCTCACGCAGCGCGAGGGCAACGACCGCCACGTGACGCTCCTCGACTTCGGGGTTGCGAAGCTCAGCGACCAGGCATCCGGGGCGATGACCGCGACGGGACAGGCGATCGGCACCCCCGCGTACATGCCGCCGGAGCAGCTGCGCGGCGCGCGGATCGACGCGACGTGCGATGTGTTCGCGCTCGCCGTCATCGCCTACCAGCTGATCACGGGCGGCTATCTCCCGTTTCAGGATATCGGGCGGCCGGAGCCCTACTACGACCTGCCCACGGCGGAGATCTACCACCGGCAGATGACGACGGCGCCCATCGACCCACGCGTGCACCGCGCCGGTGTTCCCGATGGCTGGGCACGCGCGATCCTCGCGGCGCTCGATCGCGATCCTGCGCGGCGTACGCAGACGGCCAAGGACCTCGTCCTCGCGCTCGCCGAGGCGACTCCCGGCGATGGCTATCTCCAGGACGGCCTCGCGATCGTGCGCACCGTCGCCACCGAGCTGCTCGACATCGGCACCGTCCCGGACACGCTGCGTTCGCGCAAGAGCATCCCGCCGAGCCCGACCGCTGCCAGCGTCTCGCGCTACGAGGTCGGCAAGAAGATCGGCTCGGGAGGCATGGCGGAAGTCTTCGCCGGGAAGGTCACCGGAGCCGAGGGCTTCGTTCGCGAGGTCGCGCTGAAGTACCTCCTCCCCGCGTTCGACAAGGGCGCGGACGCGTTCATCGCCGAGGCACGCCTCGCCTCGAAGCTCGCGCACCCCAACATCGTCTCGGTACTCGACTTCGACCGCGATCTCGAGGGGCGGTTGTTCCTCGTCATGGAGTTCGTCGACGGAAAGGACCTGGACACGCTCGTCGCGGCCGGTCCCCTCTCGCCCTCCGTGGTGATCTTCCTCGCACAGGAGATCCTGCGCGGCCTCGGCTACGCGCACGTCAACGGCGTCGTGCACCGTGACGTGTCGCCGCACAACGTCCTCGTCTCCTGGGAGGGCGCGGTCAAGGTCGCCGATTTCGGGATCGCGAAGGCGGGTGGCGAGCACACGGGCACGATCAAGGGCAAGGTCGCGTATCTGTCGCCCGAGCAGGCCAACGGCGAGCCCCTCGACAACCGTTCGGACTTGTTCTCGGTGGGCATCGTGATGTGGCAGATGCTCGCGGGCCGCCCCTTGTTCCGCGGCTCGGCGAAGGAGGTCGTCGGACAGATCTGCTTCAAGCCGATCCCGCGGCTTCGCGATCACCGCCCCGACGTGGATCCGGACCTGGAGGCCGTGATCGGCAAGCTGCTCGCGCGCGAGCGCACCGAGCGGTACGCGACCGCGGAGATCGCGATCGCCGACCTCTCGCGATGCGTGGCGAGTCCGGCGGACGGACCGAGCGAGCTGGCGCGCGTCCTCGCCCACCGCTATCCACGCGATGCGCAGACCTACAACCACAGGGCGCACGCTCCGCGCAACGCGATCCAGCTGGAGGTTCCGGCGGCGGCGAGCACGCTCGGAGCGACCGCGAGCCAGTCGCTCCGACGGCCCGAGCCTCGTCGCAGATGGATCCCCCTCCTCGCCGCCGCCGCCATGGTCTCGCTGGCGATCTTCACCGTCATCCTGGTGGTTCGCAAGCCCGAACCGCGGACGTCGACGGCGGCGCACGACGAGGCGCCGCACGATAGGGTGCCGCACGACGCTGCACTCCCGCGCTCGGGATCTCAGCGTGTCGCCGACGCGAGCGCTGCTGTCGTGCCGCCCTCGGACTCCACACCCTTCGACGCGGGAGTCGGGGGTATCGACGCCCCGAGCGTAGATGTCGTGCCGGACGCCGGTGTGCCGGCGATCAAGCGTCCCGTCGGTGTCGGGACGATCGTGGTTCGCGTCGCGCCATGGGCTGTGGTGAGTATCGACGGCACAGCCCGCGGCCAGACACCGGTCCAGGCGCCGGTCTCCTCCGGCATGCACGTGATTCGCGTCGAGAACACGCGACTCAAGAAGCACGAGGTACTCAAGGTGATGGTGGAGCCCGGGAAACAGGTCTTGATCGAGAGGGATTGGACGGAACGATGAGGCATTCAACGATGATCTGGATGTGCATCGCGCTGGCGTTCGTGGTGAACGTCGCGCACGAGTCCAGGGCGCGCGCGGACGGCGGCATCCTGTTCGTCGGCAAGGTCGAGCCGCGCGAGCGCGAGGTGATCCGCGCGACGATCGTGGACACCGCACGCCGCTTCGGCTGGACGGTGACCGAGAAGACCTTCAACGAGAAGGACAACGAGGAGGTCCTCGCGTGTCTTCGCATCGACCGGCCGTACGTCTGCGCGCGCCGGGTCTTGAAGGCGAACGACATCGATCGGCTCGCCGTCGTGGACGTCGGCGTGACACGCGGCTCCGATGGGAAGCCGCTGGTCGTCGTCACGCAGCAGGTGATCGTGCCGGGTGCCGAGGTCGCCTTCATCGGTCGCCGCACGTGCGAGCAGTGCGACGAGGCGGGCCTCCGCCACCACGTCGCGACGCTCACGACGAAGCTGATCGAAGACGCCGCGACCGGCAGTCACAAGACGATGTTGCAGGTCACGAGCGATCCGCCGGGCGCCTGGATCACGCTCGATGGCGCCAACGCGGGTAGCACGAACGCGACGATCCCGACGCATCCGGGCAAGCACACGGTGATGCTCCGCGCGCCGGGCTACGAGACCGAGGTGCGCGACGTGGACGCCGCTGAAGGCCGGGTCGCGCAGGTGAACGTCACGATGCGCCGTCACCACGACACCCGACGCGGCGGCGGCGGGCGCGGCGTGCTGCCGTGGTTGCTCGTCGGCGGTGGCGTCGGGCTCGTCGTCGGCGGCGGTGCCCTCGTCGCCCTCGCCGAGGATCCCGTGCCGGGCGTTCCGCAGAGTCCGACCCTTCGCACCACCACCACGCGCGGCGTGGTCGGGATCGCCGCCGGCGTCGCCGTCGGCGGGGTCGGTGCGTACCTGCTGCTTCGCCCGAAGAAGCGCACCTCGATCCCGACGGTGTCCATCGATCGACACGGCGCGACGGTGGGGTGGTGCCGTGCATTCTGACCGCAACCTGGGAGGTCCTATGTCGACGATCACGCGTCTCTTCCTCACGTGCACGACCGCCTTGCTCGCCGTGGCGGCCTGCACGTACGAGCCGAACCCCAACTACTGCCCCGGCCGAAACGCCGACAACGACTGCACGCAACCACCGTACGATGCGCCGCCGGGAGGCTGCACGTCGAACACCGAGTGCTCGGCGCCGACGCCCGTGTGCGACGTCGCGGGCACCAAGACGTGCGTGCAGTGCGTCGCGCCGGATCAGGTCGATGCGTGCACCGGGGCGAACCCCGTGTGCGGTGACGACCACGCGTGCCGGCGCTGCGCGGCCCACATGGAGTGCGCGTCGGAGGCGTGCTTGCCCGACGGCTCCTGCGGGACCGAGGTCGCCTACGTCGATCCGGACGGCACCGACAACGCGATGTGCACGCAGGCGATGCCGTGCACCAGGGTCTCGAAGGCGCTCGCCACCGGGCGGCGGTTCGTGAAGCTCAAGGGCACCACCGACGAGGCCGTGTCGGTCAACGGCGAGGAGGTGACGTTCCTGGCGGACCCGGGTGCGAAGCTCACGCGATCGAACAACGGGCTCTTGCTCGAGATCCGAGGCGCGAGCAACGTCCGGATCTTCGACCTCGAGATCAGCGGCGCATCCGGGGCTGGCAACCCGGGTATCTCGATGCCGGCGGGTAACACGGCGACCGTCTCGCTGACGCGCGTCAAGCTGTTGAACAACGCGGGCGGTGGGATCTCGGCCAGCGGCGGCGCGCTCACCATCGCGCAGTCGACGATCTCGAACAATGCAGGCGGCATCTCGGCGACCGGAGGGGCCCTCACGGTCTCGCAGTCGACGATCGCAAACAACGCGGGGGGCGGCATCTCGGCCAGCAACGGCGCGACGTTCGCGATCGTCGGCAACGTCTTCTTCAACAACGGGACGCAGCTCGGAACGGTCGGCGGCGTGAGCATCTCGACCACCCAGAACGCGGCGAACCGGCTCGAGTTCAACAGCTTCAACAAGAACCAGGCGCAGGACACCGTCGGGTGCGCGGTGAGCTGCCTGGCCGGGACGTTCACGGCCCGCAACAACATCATGAGCGGCAACGCGACCGCGACGAACATGTTGCAGGTCAGCGGCTCGTGTCAGCACGCGTACTCGATCGCGCGCCCGGGGCCGTTGCCACCCGGCACCGGGAACTCCGCCGAGGATCCGCTGTTCGCGAACACGACCACCGGCGACCTCCACATCCCGGCCGGAAGCCCGGCGATGCGCGCCGCGGATCCCGGCTCGGACCTCGCGGGGATCGCGGCGAGGGACATCGACGGCGATGCCCGAACGTCGCCCGCGGACATCGGGGCGGATCACCGGCCGTGAGGCGCCACGGGTTCACCAGGACGCGCATCGCGGCCGTCGCGGTCGCGGTCGCCGCGCTGTGCGTCGCGTCGCCCGACGCGCGGGCGACGGTCGTGTTCGAGCTGTATGCGCAGGAGCGCGACGATCGGCACGCGGCCGCGATCCAGATCCTGCTCGCGGAGCTCGAGGCCGGCGGCGGCTTCGTCGCCATGCCGTCCGCCGTGCGTGCGAAGCTCGGCGCGCCGCTGCCGACACCGGCGATCTCCGACCCGAAGCTGACGGCGTCCGACCTCGTCGCGCACATCAACGTCGGCTTCCGGGCGTATCTCGATGGGAGGTTCGACCAGGCGATTCCGCAGCTCGCGGCAGCCGTCGAGGAGGGTCATGCGAATCCGGCACTCCTGGTGGCCTCGCCGAAGTACCGCGCGGCGATGCTCGACGCGCTCGTCGGGTTGGCCGTCAGCTACCATCGCCGCAACAAGGGCGACGACCGCGCGCGCAGCACCCAGGTGCTGCACGAGATGATCCGCAGCTTCCCGGACCGGCTCGCCGCGCTGCGCGACGACTACGGGCCCGAGCCCGACGACCTGTACGTCGTCGCGCAGAAGGCGCTCCAGACCCGCGGCACCGGAAATCTCGTGGTCGACGTCGACGACCCCGCCGCCGCGATCTTCGTCGACGAAGGTGAACCCCAGAACGCGACCTTCAAGGCGAACGTCCCGCCGGGCAAGTACCGCGTCCTCGTCACGCAGCCGTCGGGGGCCGGCGGGCGTCGGTTCGATGTCGACGTGCGCGCCGGCGAGACCACGCGCCTCTCGGTACAGCTCGCGCCCGCGATGGCGTTCACCGCCACCGAACGCTGGATCGGCTTCGCCGGCGTCAGCCAGGACACGGCGATCGCGTACGCCAGGAAGGTGCTCGAGGGCAGCGGGGAGCGCGGCGTCGTGTTCGTGACGGTGACCGAATGGAAGGGCGCGCCGGCGCTCAAGGCGAGCGTGCACCGGCTCGACTCCGGTGCGCTCGTGCGCGCCAGGCTCACGCTGCTCGACGGCAACGAGGAGCGCGTCCGCGCGCTCGCCACGTCGCTGCTCCCGAACATCGATCCCGGTCCGCTCGTCGAGACCCTCGGACCTCGCGGTCAAGAAGCGGCGCCCGGTGCGCAGCGGTCGTCGAACAGGACCAGGCAGATCGTCGCGCTCGGCGGCGGCGTCTTGGCCGCGGTCGCCGGAGGCGTCGCGGTGAAGTACGGGCTCGACGCGCGCTCGGCATCCGACGAGCTCGCGCGCGCGTGCTCGGTGACGTGCCCGAGCGAGGTCGCGCTTCGCCTCGAGGACACGCACGACCGGGCGATCCGGCGCGCGATCATCGCAGGTTCCATCGGGGGTGCGCTCGCGGTCGGCGCGACGCTCCTCGTTCTCTCCTCGAGGTCCGGGCCGAAGCGCGCGGCGGTCGTCGTCGTGCCGTCGGCCGGCGGCTTCGCGGTCTCGGTCGGCCGGCCGTTCTGACGTACGACGGAGGATCAGGTGAACATCAAGGACAAGATCATCGGTGGTGTCGTCGTCGGCGTGGCGCTGGTCGCCGTCCTTCCGATCGGCTGTTCGAGCGACGTGCCGGCGTGCACCGTCACCTGCACGGCCGACGCGGACTGTCCCGGCGACCAGACGTGCAGCACGCTCGGGCGCTGCTCCGACTCCGGTACGTGTCCGTGCGCCGCCGGTGCCTTCCTCGGCTGCGCGGACGGCACGACCGCGCAGTTCTGCAACAGCACGGGCGATGGCCCCGAGCTCGCGAACTGCGGTGGGTTCGCCTGCAACGCGACGCAGGAGCGCTGCGACCTGTGCGTGCCCGAGAGCGTGAGTTGCGGCGACGGCGGTGGAACCGTGGAGCGGTGTGACGCGACCGGGCTCCCACTCGCGAGCGAAGCGTGCGGCGTGCTCGGTTGCGTGCCCGGCGAGGAGGCGCGCTGTGGTCGCATCGTGCCGGTCGGACTCCCCGAGGTCTGCGACACGCCGGCGCAGGTCGCCTCCGTCGATCTCTCGGGTCTGCTCGTGACGTCGATGGACGACGCGTGCACCGGCGGCGTGGTCACGCAGACAGGTGGACCCGCCGTGTGCGTCGTACGCGCCGGCAGCATCCGCGTCGGCGACGTCAAGGTGACGGGGGCCCGCGCGATCGCGCTGGTCGCCGACGGACCGCTGCGCGTCGAAGGCACGCTCGACGCGTCTGCCGACGTCGCGGCCTCGGGACCCGGTGGTGGGACGATCGTCTCGGGCGCCGTCGTCAGCGGCGCGCGCGGCGGTGGTGGCGCGGGTGGGAGGCACACCGGTGCGTCGGGAGGGAGCACGGTCGCCGGTGGCGGTGGCGGCGGTGGAGCGGCGATCGATCCGATCGTGCTCGGGAGCATCGTCGGAGGTGCGCGACCGTCCAACGGCATCATGAACATGGCACCGGTGAGCGGCGGCGGCGGCGGTGGCGCGGTCGTGCTCGTCTCCTGCCGAGACACCGTGACCGTCTCGGGGCTCGTCGACGTCGGCGGCGGTGGCGGCGGCGGGGGACGCGATCGCACCGCAGGTGCGGTGGTCGACTTCGTCGCGGGCGGCGGCGGCGGCGCGGGTGGGTACCTCGTCCTCGAAGGCGCGCGCGTGAACGTGACGGGACGGCTCTATGCAAACGGCGGCGGCGGTGGCGGCGGTTGCAACGTCGACGACGGCGTCGCGCCGAACGGGGCGGACGGCCCCCGCGCGCAGACCGGCGGTCCCGGGAGCCTCGGGGTCGGCAGCGGCGTCGGGACCGGCGGCACCGGTGGGAGCGCCGCAACGCCGACCGTCGGCGGTGGCTCGACGGACTCGGCGGGCGGCGGTGGGGGAGCGGCGGGGCGATTCCAGATCTACGTGCCGTCGGGCGTCTCGCCGACGCTGGCACCGATCGAGGTCTCGCCCGCGTTCGAGCCGCACCTGGCGGTTCCGACACGCTGAGACCGGCCGAGCGGCTATGTGGCCGAACTGCCACGTAGGCTCGCTCCGTCGAGGGGGACCGACCCTTCAATTCGTTCCGGCGCGGAGGGCATCGAGGACGGCGAGCACGTACGACGGCGAGATCACGATGCACGCAGAACACGAGAATCGATCGCGGTGGACGACGTGCGGCTGATGTCGCGTCGCAGCATCGCGCTCACCGGCGACGGGTCGCACGTCGTCGTGCGGAGCCCGGAAGGGCTGCACGTCGCTCCTCTGGTGAGCGCCGGCGGTGCCGTGCTCCTTCCCGCGGTGGTCGGCGACTTCGCCGTCGTCGGTTCGGAGCTGTGGTTGGTCGACGTCGCCGAGCGCGCGACGCTGCGACGGTTCACGTTCCGCGGCAAGCCCGTGGGGCGTCCGCAGGACGTACACCCGAGCACGCCCGAGGGCCGTCTCATCACCGCGGCGTCCGCGACGTGCGCGGCGTGGACCGGCTCGCCGGCGAGGCTCGTCGACGCAGATTGCGACACCGCATCGCGCACGATCCCCGGCGAGCCAGAGTTCACACTCCCGATCTCCTCATCGCGCTGGCTCACCTGCGCGCGCGGGCAGGTCATCCTCCGCGAGTCGGCGCTGGAGCGCTGGCGCAGCGATGCCATCGTCGGCCGAGGGCGCTGCGCGATCGACGGTGCGATCTTGTTCGATGCGACCTTCGCCGCGCTCGTCACGGCTGCCGGCGCCGCGACCGACGGCGAGCTCGTGCACCAGGTCGTCGTGTTCGGCCTGCGCGACCCGATCATCCAGCACCGTTTCACGCTGACGGGCGCCGAGGCGATCCGCTTCGCGCGCGGCCGCGGCATCGCGCTCGCGTTGATCGCGCGCCGCCGGCTGGTCGTGCTCGATCTCCGGTTCGGCTCGTTGATCGCCGAGCACGAGACCGATCACGATGTCCTCGACATCGCGATCGACGACACCGGTCAACGCATCGCCCTGCGCAACGGCGAGCGGCTCGAGGACGTGATGCTCGTGAGCCTGCGCGAGCTCCTCGCGGCCACGAGCTCCGCGACGCGCCGGCATCGAGAGGACGCGCTCGTGAGCGACGTCGCGGCCGCGCCCGTCGAGGACGACGAGCCCACCGGTGCGGAACCGCCGAGCACCGCAGCGGAGCCGCCTCGCGCCGCGATCCACCTCGACGCGGGGCCGCCGAGCACCGCAGCGGAGCCGCCTCGCGTCGCGATCCACCTCGACGCGGTGGTCGCGCTCGCACCGCGGGCGTGCGCTCCGGCCATCTCGCAGGAGGAGCTGGTCGAGGTGCTGTCCGCGTACCGCGAGCTCACCGGCGCGCTCGCGGAGCACGCCATCGCGCGCGCGTGGGACGAGGAGCGGCTCGCGGCGCCCGACCCGCAGCAGCCGCCGTTCCGCGCCCAGGTGCGCGGCATCCGGGGGCGGAGCGTGGGACACGCCCGCGAGGACCTCATCGAAGCCGCGGAAGGTGTCGGCGCCGCCGTGCTCCGGCTCTCCGACCTGGAGGCTCGTCATGCGGGGCGCCTGTCGCCGCTGGGGCGCCTCGTCGCAGAGCTGCACCTGTCGCCGACCGCGGCGCGCCTCCTGCTCGTCGCGTCGGCCCCGATGCTGTGGGGCGAGCTGGCGCCGCTCTACGCGATCCTCACCAACGACGTCGCGCGCCCGCTCTGCGACGAGCAGCTCGTGCGGCAACTGCTCGCCCTGCAGTCCACGCCGTACGAGATCGCGCGCGAGCTCGGCGCGGATGCGCCGCTGATCCGTCACGGGCTCGTGCGGTTCGGCGGCGGGCGACGCCCGTTCGCGGCGATCAACGTCGATCCGGTCGTCCTGCACCTGTTGTGCGGCGGCGACACGTCGCTGGCGATCCGCGACGTTCGCGTCGTAGAGGCGAGCGTGCGGTTCGAGGATCTGCTCGTCGCACCCGACGTGAAGGCGCGGATCGCGACGGCGGTCGCGATCGCTCCGAGCGGCCCGCCGCGGGTCGTCGTGCGCGGGCGGATCGGATCCGGCCGCCACACGTTGCTCGCGACGCTCGCCGCGGCGAGCGGACGGCGCCTCGGAGTCATCGATGCGGGGCCGCTCGTGCGCGACGTCTCGGCGCGCGAACACGAGCTGGAGCTGGCGATGCGGCGCGCGCACCTGCTCGGCCTGTTGCCGTGCATCGATGGCCTCGAGACCATCGCGCCCGACGATCCGGCCGCGCGAGACCGGGTGCGCGCGATCCTGCGCGAGCACCCGGGGCCGCTCGCGATCCGCCTCCCGCACGATGCGCAGGCGCCGATCGATCCCGGCTACGTCGCGATCGATCTGCCGGCGTTGTCGATCGGCGAGCGCCTGTGGGCGTGGGAGAGCTCCCTCGGCGCACACGGCCTCGACGTCCGCGCCCCTCTCGAGCTCGCCACGCGGTACGGGGCCGGCCCCGGGGCGATCGCGCGCGCATGCCGCGCGGTCGCGCACGAGCGCGCCGCGACGAGCGCACCGGCCGGTGAGGTCACGTCGCACATCGAGGCGGCGCTCCGGCAGCACATCGAGGCGCGGCTCGGCACCGCGGCGACGCGCGTCGAGCGCCTCGCCACGTGGTCGCAGGTCGTGTTGCCGGGCGAGCTCCAGGACTCGCTCACCGAGCTGATCGCGCGATTCAAGCACCGCCGCACGGTCTACGAGGCGTGGCAGTACGATCGCGTGGTCACGACCTCGCGCGGCGTCGTCGCGCTGTTCGAGGGTGGTCCCGGCACCGGCAAGACGATGGTCGCCGGCGCGATCGCGAACGAGCTCGGCGTCGACCTCTATCGCGTCGACCTGTCGCGCATCGTGTCGAAGTGGATCGGCGAGACGGAGCAGAACCTCGCCAGGCTGTTCGACGCCGCCGAGGACGCGCACGCGATCATCCTGTTCGACGAGGCGGACTCGCTGTTCGCGAAGCGGACCAAGGTGCAATCCTCCGTCGACCGCTACGCGAACCTGGAGGTCAACTACCTGCTCCAGCGCCTCGACAGCTTCGAGGGGATCGCGATCCTGACCACGAACTTCGGCTCGGCGATCGATCGCGCGTTCAGCCGCCGGCTCACGTTGCGCGCGACGTTCCCGTTCCCCGACGACGAGGCGCGCGAGAGGCTGTGGAGGGCGCACCTCCCCGACGCGGTCCCCCGGGCAGGCAAGCTCGACCTGGGCGCGCTCGCGCGCCGGTTCAAGCTGTCGGGCGGCTACATCCGCAACGCCGCCGTGCGCGCCGCGTTCCTCGCGGCCGAGGAGCACGCGCCGCTCACCCAAGAGCACCTCGAACGCGCGATCCGCGCCGAGTTCCGCGAGCTGGGGCAGCTCAGCGACAGCTCGGCGCTCGAGTAGGAGCCCAGACAGCGATGCCCTCGCATGGAAAGCGAATGAACACCGGAGGAACACATGGAGATCTACCTTTTCGTTGCAATCCTTGGCGGGACGATCTGTGCGTTGTGCGCCAGCAGCAAGAAGCGCAGCGGACTCGGCTGGTTCGTGATCGGGTTCTTGCTTCCCTTGATCGGGTTCATTCTGATCATCGTGTTGCCCCCCGGGGAGGACGGCCTCCAAGAGCCGATCCATGAGGGATTCGCGACACCCGTGACGAAGCCCGCAGCGACCTCGCTGGACGAGCTGCAGAAGCTCGCCGACCTGAGGGACCGAGGGGTGCTGACGGCGCAGGAGTTCGAGACCAAGAAGCGACAGATCCTCGACCGCGTGTAGCGGATCAGCCACGAGCGACGGCGAGGAGCGAGAGGAGAGGGAGATGAGTTACCGACGCGAACGTCAAGGACGAGCCGACCATGCCGCCGATCGCGCCGCCGATCGTGCGGAAGACCACGACATCGAAAATGACAACCCCGACATCGGGAAGCGCACGCTCGTCGACGCGGAGCTCGGGCACGTGCAACGCAAGGCCGCCCTGCGCGCCCCGGCCCCGCCGCGAGGCCCCGTCGACACGTCCATGTGGGACGCGATCGACAACGCCGAGTTCCCGGCGGGCGGGATGGCCTCGGCCTTTCGCGGCCTCGCGCAGAACATCGGCGCCATCCAGCGCTCGCTCGCCGCCGAGTACGAGGCGTCCGTCCAGCGACGCGGCGGCGCCGGCGAACGTGCCGACGGCGTGCAGCGCGCGGCGGCCCACGGGATCTCGGGATCCAGCGGGCCGCTTCCGTTCCTCGACCAGATCCAGCGCTCCTTCGGCGCGCACGACGTCTCGACCGTGAAGGCCCACACCGACGCGACGGCCGCGGCGGGCGCGAAGGCGATGGGCGCCGAGGCCTACGCCACCGGCGACCACGTCGTGTTCGCCGGCGCGCCGAGCCTGCACACCGCGGCACACGAGGCCGCTCACACCGTGCAGCAACGCGCAGGTGTCCAGCTCAAGGGCGGCATCGGCGAGGCCGGCGACGCGTACGAGCAGCACGCCGACGCGGTGGCCGACCGCGTGGTTCAGGGCAAGAGCGCCGAGGACCTGCTCGACGCGTTCGCGCCACGGAGCGCGAAGGCTTCCGCCGGTGGCGCCGTGCAGGGGAAAGCGACGGGCACACCCTCTCCTGCGCGCGAGGCGAAGGACCCCAACACCCTCATCACGTCCGACACGGCGAGCCTGCTGCTCCGCGATCTCGCGCAGAGCATCGCGACCGCCCGCCGCGAGGCCGGACCGGGGAGGGGCGCCGAGCTCGTCGGCGCGGCGCTCAAGGCCGACCGAGCGACGAGCGAGCTCGTCGCGCTGACCCGCATCGATCCGATCGAATGGCCCACCGTCGGCGCGGAGCTCACGGCGGCCAGCTCCGCGATGTTGGGGCTCGCCGCCGATCTCGCCCGGCTCAAGCTCGACGGGGTCTCCGCCACGGTCGTTGCTTCGAGGCGGCGCCTCGAGCGCATCGTCGATCCGGCGACGTGGAAGCAGTCCGGCGAGGGAGGAGCGAGCACGGTCGCGCTGACCGTCAGCGAGCGCGCCGAGCTCGCGCGCCAGGCGATCGCCGCCGCGCGCCGGCAGGTCGGCGTCGTCCTCGCGCACAACGATCGCGACAACCTCGCGATCCTGTGCGAGCCGATCCGTATCCACCTCGTCACCGCGGAGGACGCGGTGAGCACGATCGCCGCCGACGAGCGCGCGGAGCTGACCGCCGATGTCGAGAAGCTGTCGAGCGACCTCTCGAAGCTCGATGAGCGGCTCACGAGAACACCGGAGGTCCCGTGGCACGAGAACCTCGCGACGATGTTCGACGCCGAGCGGGAGCTGGCCAGGCACGTCCTCGGTAACAAGGCGAAGGAGCTGAAGCGAGGCTACACGGGGACCGTCGATCCCAAGAAGGCCGGCAAGGATCTCGTGGATGCGGCGAAGGAATCCGCACCCACAGGTCGCGACGTGCGGGCGGCCGACGTGCCGGCCGCGGTGAAGCATGTTGCGATCGCACTGCAGGCGATGCACGAGCAGCGCACGCAAGCGATCGACAATCTCGCGATGGACCTCAAGGAGGAATGGGCACCACCGAGGAGCACGGTGTTCGACAATCTCGTCGACATCGTCATCGCCACGGCGTTCGCGGCGGTGACGGGAGGAATCGGGAGCCTCGTGGCGGATCGCTTCAAGAAGGTGCTCGAGAAGGCTCACGGCGCGAAGGTCGCGCAGGAGCTCGAGGGGCTCACGGACGCGAAGAAGAAGCTCGTCGGTGACAAGCTCAAGTCCTCGGGCGCGCTGGGCCGCACGGTCGCCGCGGACGCTGCCAAGGACGGCAGCAAGGAGATGTTCAAGCGGCTCGCGTCTTCCAGTGGCCCCAAGCCCAACGCTTCCGACAGCAACGCCGGAGACATGCGCAATTTCTTCTTCCAGCAGCACAAGCGTCTCCTCGCGAGTCGCGGGAAGGAGCTCGCGCTGGAGGCCGCCAACCTGGCAACTCCGCTCGCTCGGCTCGAGCTGCCCGTGCTGCAAGCCCTCATCGACGAGCTGAACGGGCTCGCGGATGTCGCACACCAGCTCGAGTACGACGTCGCGCTGCGCGAGTGGGAGAAGTTCCGCGTGACCATGGGCACCATGAGTCCGGGCACCTCCACGCACGGTGACCCGAACCTCGACGGCCGCGGTGAGACGGGCGCGCGCGAGGATGCGATCTCGGGGCTCATCGAGATCGGCGCGCAGGTCGATCTCGACAGCGATACACGCCTGAGGGTCGGCTACGTGCACCTGCGCCACGGCGAGCCAGCGGCCGTCCGTCGCCTCCGCAGCCACCCACAGCCGCTCACGGCGTTCCACCGCAAGATCTATCTGCATCTCCTCGGGACGGTTCCCGTCCTGCCTCGGCCGCTGGGCGCGGGTGGAATCGTGACGATCGGGATCGGCGCCGACGCTGGCTTTCAGCCGACCTCGCTGAGCCGGGGAGAGATCGAGATGCTCAAGGCCTATCTCGCCGGGCGACGCTCCGGTGTCGAGATCTGGCAAGCCGAGCACGCTTCGCCCAAGCTACGTGCGCTCGGCGAACGGTCGGTTGCAGACGAGCGCGCGATCGCGTTCGCGCGCGAGCTCGCCACCATGCTCGACCACCTCACCACAGCGCAGCTGGTGGACCCGCATCCCCATGCGTAAGCGGTGGATCGCAGCGGTCGCGGCAACCGCGCTACTTGTCGTCGCGGCGGGCGTCGTCGTCGCGGTGTACAAGGGCGACGCCGAGCCGACGCGCGGCGAGCCCGTGGCATCGGGTTCGGCTCCGGTGCCGGACGATTCTGAGGATCTGCCACGGCCGGAGATTCCTCGGCTCCCGCCGGAGCGCGAGGCGTTCTGGAGTCGCTGGATCGGCGACGATCCCGGCGCGCCCGGGCCGGAGATGCTCGCATGGTGTTCGGAGCCGGGCCTAGGTGAGCGTCAGGAGAGACGCGTCATCGGGCCCGACGTCGATATCTCTCGATCCTCGAGTGGCTGCGCGCTGCAGGCGTGGGCACAGAAGAACGATCCATCCCGCGAGATGATCAAGGAGCTCCACACCGCCCTGGGGCGGTGGCAAGAGCGGCACCGTCATTGGTGGTTCGATGGAAGGAGGGGAGGCACGTGGATCGATGCGAAGCATGGACTGACCGCCGAAATCAACGTCTTCGCGGGCACCGACGGCGGACTGCCGTACACCGGTCCCCTCTTCGTGTTCTGGTGGCCGCACGTGAGCCTCGAGACGATCATCGGAACCGATGGCCGGATCCTTCGCGATCTGGACGTCGAGTCGTTCGTCGACGCGCCCGTGGCGGTGATGCGCGCGAAGGTCGCGCCGCCGTTTCAGATCAAAGGGTGCGACGACGACCCACACGGGGCGTGCATCGCGCACGGACCGAGCCCACCCGGTGGAGGGTCCGTCAGGGTCGCGAGGGTGCACGATCCCGAAGAAGTGATCATCCGGTTGCATGCCGATCGCGAGGAAGTGTTGAAGCTGATCGAGAAGAGTCTCGGCGGACGCACACGGCAGGAGGGTGACCTCATCGACTTTCAGCCCGACGCGATCAGATACCGCGTGGACGTGTCTTCCGAGGTCATCAGGATCAGTGTGGAACGGCGCGGGGTCGACCGGCTCGACGTGCCACCAGCGAAGTAAGCGACCGCGGTTCCGCTCGCGCACGAGCGTGCCGAGCCCCTCGCCACCCAGCCCTACTCGACGATGACGCGGTCCGTGGAGGAGCGGCCGAAGGTCTCGGGCATGTACATCTCCTCGGCCTTCGTGGGCGGGACGATGAAGTTGCCGGGCGTGGTCGCGCGCGCGACGTAGGTGTAGGCGTGGACGCCTTCCCAGAGGAGGGAGGCGAAGGCCTCGACGCGCTCGTCGCGCAGGTTCTGGTGCTCGTACCAGGTCGACTGCCACCACCAGTAGGCGCCGCGCGACTTCTGCTCGTTCGGGTCCTGCGGGATCGGGCCGGTCACCGCGAGCGCGGGGTTCATCGCCTCGAAGCCGGCGGGCATCGGGTCGACGAGGGCGACGTGGTAGCGCCGGTTCTCGTTGACCATCGCCAGCTTCACGCGCACGCGCGCCCCGGCCTTCACGCGCCAGGTGCCGTCCTTGTCCCGCCTCACGTCCTTCGCGTCGTCGACGGCCTCGTACGTGCGCTGGACGACGAAGCCATGGTCGGCGGGCTCGAGCTGGAGCGACGCCGGCGCGTAGCTCATGCCGATCCGGTAATACAGACGGCCCGTGCCGTCCTTCTGGATCGTCAGGTCCTGCTTGTCGTGCGCGGCGACGTCCTTCATCGGGATCGGGATCGCGAAGTAGTCCGTCGAGCGCCCCTTGAACGCCTTCTCGCCAGCGTAATCGTTACCGAGCCACACCTTCGCGATGAAGTCGGGCGTGGCCTTCTCGTACGTCTGGAAGTAGCGGTCCATCGCGAGCAGGGCGAACGTGTTCTCCTGCGTGTTGAGCCAGCGCCCCGCCTTCCTGTGCGCGAGCAGGCCCGTCACGAGCTTCGGGATCAGGTCGAGCTTCTCGTCCTCCTGGATCAGGGCGTCGAGCATGATCGCGTCGACGCGGTGGTTGCTCGCGAGCAAGAGGTACGCGCCGTCGCCGTAGCCGGTCGTGAAGTTCGCCGCGCCCGCCGTCTCCGACACCTTGTTCAGCGCGTGCCGCACGAGCTGCGCGCGCTCGCCCGCCGCGCCGGCGTGGCCCGCCATCGTGCCGAGCAGCCAGCCGACGGCCTCCATGGACAGCCCCGTCGGGCCGCCCGCCTCGGCCAGGAGGCGCTTCGCCTTCGCGACGTCGAGGTCGCCGTAGCTCTTGCGCACGTACAGCGCGTACGCCGAGATCGTGCGCCGGATGTCCTGCCCGTACCACCACGGGTAGCGCGCCTCGATGTTCGCGAGGTACGGCTTCGAGCGGTCGAGCAGGCCCGCAAGCACGGGCAGGCCCTTCTTCCCCGCCTGCGCGAGCGCCGACGCGACGTACACGGTGAGGTACGGATCGCTCGGGCGCCCGCGGTCCCAGAACGCGAACCCGCCGTCGTAGTTCTGCATCTGCGACAGCCGCTCGAGGTCGGCCTTGATGCTCGTGTCGAGCTCCGCCGCCGTGGGCATGTCCCGCGTCTTGAACGCGGTCAGCACGTCGCGCAGCGCCGCGATCGCGAGGATGCGCGAGCTGCGCTGCTCGGCGCACTCGTACGGGTAGCGCACGAGGTACAGCAGCGCATCGGTCAGCGCCTGGAGGTTCGTCGACGACGTCGTCACCTCGAGGCCGCCGAACTGCGTCACCACCTTGCCGGGGAGCGCGACCTTCTGCTTCATCACGGCCTCGTCGCCGGTGCCGTCGAGCGTGCCGTACGTCGCGAACGCCTCGGTCGTCGCCGGCGTCCACACCGGTAGCGCGACCTCGGCGGCGTCGGCGTAGCCGCCCGATGCCGCGACGAGCTGGAACCGCGCGGTGCCCGCCATCTCGGCGGCCGCCGGGAACTGCACCTCGACGCGGTCGTTCGCCGGCACCGTGACCTCGCGGCCCGGACCGTCGGTGAGCGTCGCGTTCGTCGTGCGCGCGGCGAGCCGGACCGTCATCGCGCTGTCGGTCTGGTTCTGCACCACGACCGGCAGGCGGAACGTGTCGCCGAAGTTGAGGAAGCGCGGCGGGCTCGGCCGCACCATCAGCGGCAGGCGCGCCGTCAGCGCGCTCTCGCCCTTGCCGAACCGCTGGTCGCCGGCGCTCGCGATCGCGACGATGCGATAGCGCGTCAGGTTATCCGGGACCTTCACCTCCACGGTCGCCTTGCCGGCGCCGTCCGTCCTCACCGCCGGTGCGAACGCGGCGAGCGGGTTGAAGTTCGAGCGCACCGCGATCGCCTGCGACGACGCGTTGGCGCGATCGCCGTCGGCGAGGCCGTCGAGGCCCCCGAAGTTCTTGTCCGCCTCCGTCGGCTTGTTCGTCGCACGCGTCACGTCGGCCTTCGCCTCGCTCTTCTCGGCGGCCGCGCGCGGCTGCGCCTGCGCCGGGGCCGCGGCGTTGCCGCTGCCGAACCCGGCGCCGACGCCGTACCCCTGGCCGGTGCCGATCCCGGTGCTCGGATCGGCCGGCGGCGGAGGCGGCGGCGGCCCCGCCGCCAGGCCCGCGGCCTCGGGCCGCGCGAGCCGCACGAACTGCCGCGAGTGGTAGTCGCGCGCGTCGGGACCGCGCGCCCCGTAGAACAGGTCGATCGGCGACGGGAACGTGTACGACGACAGCGCGAGGATCGCCTCGTCGACGACGATCACCGCGACCTCCGCGTCCGCGACCGGCGCGCCCGCCGCGTCGGCGACCGTCACGGCGATCTTCGTGGACTCGCCCGGCGCCAGCTTCGCGGCGCCCGGCGCCACGCCGACCGCGAGCGTGCGCTGCTTCGGCGGCACCGGCAGGTTGATCGCGCCGCTCGCGTACGCGACCCGCCGCGGCAGCTTCGGATCGGCGACGCCCTTGTCGTCCGCGCGCGGCGCGGTGCCGACGAGGTCGACCTGCACCGTCAGGTTCGGGACCATCGCATCCGCGATCGGGACGGTGACGATCTTCGTCGGGCCGGTGAACGCGACGCGCTCCGTCTTCACGATGCCGCTGCGCCGCCACGTCACGAGCGCCTCGGCCGGATAGAACGGCGCCTGCACGAGCAGCTCGGCGGTGTTGCCCGCCGCGTACTCCTTCTTGTCGGGGATGATCTTCACGCGCTCGCGCGTGACCTCGCGGGCCGGCGGCTCGTCACCGCCCGACACCCAGAACGACATCGTCGTCGTGTTCGGGCGCCCCTTCGCGTCGACGATCGTCGCCGTCACCTTGTACTCGCCGCCCTCCTTGGCCGGGAACTTACACCCCGACGGCTTCGCCGCCGCGACGACGGAGCACGAGGTCCTGTCGGCCTCGACGCGCATGTACTGGCCCTTCTCGAACTTCCAGTCCTGGCGCGCCGCGACCACCTCGATGTTCGCGCCGACGAGCGGCTTGCCGTCGAGGTCGACGCCGATCACGTCGAGGTCGAACGGCGTGCCCTTCTCGACGAACGGGCGCCGCGCCTTCAGGCCGACGTACGCCGTCGACGGGTGCACGATCATCGTCGCCGCCGACGTCCACGTCTGGCGGTTCACGTCCGTCACGCTCGCCGTCGCCGTCACCGACATCGGCATCGCCGGCTTGATCGACTTCCAGTCCATGTGCAGCACGTGCGCGCCGGTCGCGTCGGTCTTCGACGGCAGCTGCCACGTCTTCGGCGGCTTGTAGCCCGGGTAGCCGCGGTAGCCGCGGCGGTAGCCGTAGCCGGCGTCGAGGTCGTAGCCGCCCCACCAGGGCGTCCACGAGCCGAACGTGTAGTCGTCGCGGTTCGGCGGCGTGAACGACGTCTGCGCCGCCGTCACGTACCAACTCGCGGGCGCGCCGGCGAGCGGGCCGCCGGCGAAGTACTTCGCCGTCACGGTGACGTCGCCGCCGCCGCCGACGAGGAACGGCCCCTGACCGGCCTGCGCCGCGACCTCGAACTCGGGGCGGCGGAACTCCTCGACGCGGAACGTGTGCGCGTAGCGGTTGTACGGCATCGCCTTCCACGTATCGCCGCCGGGCGGCTTCGCCTCGAGCTCGACGGTGGCGTAGCCGAGGTTCGGCGTCTTCGGCAGCGTGAACGTCGTGTCGAAGCTGCCGACGCTCGACACCTTCGCCGTGCCCTTGCCGATCTCGTTGCGGCGCTGGTCGTAGACCTTGTACTCGAGCGCGTCGACGATGCCCTTCACCGAGCCGACGTCGCCGTGCTTCGCGTGCTCGACCTTGCGCAGCCAGCCCTTCAGCGCGACCTGCTCGCCGGGCTTGTACATCTTGCGGTCGTCGACGACGTACCACGCGAGCGTCGGGGCGCGCGTCTGCTTGTGCCACGTGCCGCCCGCGTTGTAGTAGTCCTCCGACAGGATCGCGACGTCGTCGCCGCGCGTCGCGACGAGGTGATGCACGCCCTTCTTGCCGGCGTCCGTCAGCGTGATCGTGCCGAGCCCCTGCGCGTCGGTCGTCGCCGTCGCGCCGAACGGGCGCAGCTCGAGCCTGACGTCGCGCGCGGCCGCGCCGGTCGCGAGCTCGGTCGCGAATCCGACGAGCTGCTCCGCGTCGAGGTGCGCCGACAGGCCGAGCTGCGTCGCCTGCACCCACGCGACGTGCTGCGGCGGCGGACCGTCGAAGCGCCACGGCGACGGCTCGACGAACGCGATCACGTGGCCGAGGCCGTCCTTCGACAGCGCCGGCGACAGATCGACCTGCGTCTCGACGAGCTCCTCCCGCACCGGCCGCGTCTTCACCGTGCCCGCGTACGCGAGCGTGCCCGGCACCGGCGGCGGCCGGTCGTGGTTCCAGCGCTGCTCGTACCAGGTGCGCCACGCGTCGTAGTCGCCGGCGGTGACCTTGTACAGCGTCACCTTCAGCGCGTCGTAGTTGAGCGTGAAGAAGTCGAGCGTGCGCTTCTTCGCGGCGGGATCGAGGACGACGGTGCCCTCGGGCCCGAAGAACGTCGGCTCGGCGTCGCCGACGCGGAACGTGCGGATCTCGCTCTTGCCGAGCTGCTGGCCGAACTGGTCGGCGAGCTTGTCGGAGATCGTGACCTTGTACGTGGTGCGCGCCTTCGTCGCGCCCGTCACCGACAGCACGGTCCCGCTCGCGATGATCTTCACGTTCGGGACGTCGGGGCTGATCGCGACCTGCTTGTCCTCGAGCTTCTCCGCGTCGAGCGGGTTGTTCATCTCGACGATGAACGACTCGCCCGGCGGGCAGTTGCCGTCCCAGCCGCACTCCGCGCGCACGATGCGCAGCGGTGGGTACGTGCGGAAGCCGAAGCCCTGGTTCGCCTTCGTCACGTTCGGGCCCTCGGCCGACGGCGTGCCGGCCGGGACGTCGAGGCGGAACGCGGTGTCCGCCGCGAGCGGCGCGGTCGCGCGGAACGCGAGCCAGCGCCCGGCCTGCTCGTTCCGCTTCGCGCCCTCGACGAGGGCGGCGAGCTGGACGTGGTCGGGGCGCTTGCCGGCGGCGAGCTTGGTGATCTCGGCCTCGTCGAGCAGCTGCAGCGTCGCCGCGCCCTTGCCCGACGCCAGCTTCACCTTCGCGAGCACGGCCGCGGCGTCGATCTTCTGGTCGAACAGCAGGAACACCGGCGTGTCGAGGTACGTCGCGGCGTCGGGGTACGGGTAGTGCGAGATCAGCGACGGCGGCGGCGTCTCGAACGTGAACTTCGTCGCCTTCGCGAGCGCGTTGCCGCCGGCGGCCTTCGTCCCCGCCGGGATCTCGACGGTGTACGTCGTCGCCTGCGGGAAGCGGACCTCGGGGTCGAACAGCACGGTGCGCGTGCCGATCCAGCGCCACTTGCCCTTCGGCTGCGGCGCGAGCGTGACCGGCGTGGTCTTCGCGGCGTCGTCCTGCGACGTCACCGCGACCATCGGCTCGCTGAACGTGACGCTGAGCTCGGGCGCGAGCGGGACCTTGCCCTCGGGCAGGTAGCGCAGGACGCGCAGCTCCTTCGCGGCGGCCGCCGGCGCCGGCGGCGGCGCCCCGCCGAGCGGCGGCGGGAACGTCGCCACGGTCGTCGTGCCGGTGCGCGGCGCCGGCTGCGAGGCGGGTCGCAGCGCGAACGCCTTGGCATCGCCCGGGTCCGTCGCGATCGCCTTCGTGCGCGCGAGGACCGCCGCCGCGTCGGCGTCGCCGAGCTTCGTCGCGGGGGCGAGCTTCGAGCGGTCGGCGGCCGGCGCGCCCTGCTTGCCGTCGGAGACGCTCATGTCGAGGCCGTCGGGCGCGTCGGCGAGGCGCTTGAACGCGTCGTCGCTGAGCGGCGAGCCCGCGCCGATCTGACCCGGCGCCGCGGGCGGGCCGGTGTCGGCCGAGCCCTGCTGCGCCGGATCGCCTTCACCGGTCGTGCCGCTCTTGCCGCCGCACGCCTGACTCCACACGGCGAGCACGGTCACGAGGGCCGTGCCACGCGTACGTTTCGATCTCATACCCATCCCTTTCGTCGTCATCGTCATTCCACGACCACGCGATCCGACCCGCTGCGGCCGAACGTCTCCGGCATGTACATCTCCTCGGCCTTCGTCGGCGGGACGACGAAGGTACCGGGCGTCGTCGCGCGCGCGACGTACGTGTACGAGTGCACGCCTTTCCACAGCATCGACGCGAACGCCTGGACGCGCTCGTCCCAAGCAGGTTCTGGTGCTCGTACCAGGTCGACTGCCACCACCAGTACCTGCCGCGCGCCTTCGCGTCGCTCGGGTCGCGCGGCACCGGGCCGGTCACCGCGAGCGCCGGGTCCATCGCCTCGAAGCCGGCCGGCATCGGGTCGACGAGCGCGACGTGGTAGCGCCGGTTCTCGTTGACCATCGTCAGCTTCACGCGCACGCGCGCCCCGGCCTTCACGCGCCACGTGCCGTCCTTCTCGCGCGTCACGTCCTTCGGATCGTCGACGCCTTCGTACGCGCGCTGCACGGCGAACCCGTA
Organism: Deltaproteobacteria bacterium; assembly: GCA_019637375.1. Lineage (GTDB taxonomy): Bacteria > Myxococcota_A > Polyangia > Haliangiales > Haliangiaceae > JABFXX01. Next base: position 87,722 of record JAHBVW010000021.1, read on the forward strand.
GTCCGCCGGGTCGAGCTTCAGCGACGCCGGCGCGTAGCGCATGCCGATCCGGTAGTACAGGCGCCCGGCGCCGTCCTTCTGGATCGTCAGGTCCTGCTTGTCGTGCGCGGCGACGTCCTTCATCGGGATCGGGATCGTGAAGTAGTCCGTCGAGCGCCCCTTGAACGCCTTCTCGCCGGCGTAGTCACCGCCGAGCCACACCTTCGCGACGAAGTCCGGCGTCGCCTTCTCGTAGGTGTGGAAGTAGCGGTCCATCGCGAGCAGCGCGAACGTGTTCTCCTGCGTGTTGAACCAGCGCCCCGCCTTTCGGTGTGCGAGGAGGCCCGTCACGAGCTTCGGGATCAGGTCGAGCTTTTCGTCCTCCTGGATGAGCGACTCGATCATGACGGCATCGACGCGGCGATCGCTCGCGAGGAGGAGGTGCGCGCCGTCGCTGTACCGGGTCGTGAAGTTCGCCGCGCCCGCCGTCTCCGACACCTTGTTGAGCGCGTGGCGCACGAGCTGCTTGCGCTCGCCGGCGACCGAGCCCTGCCCCGCGAACGTGCCGAGCAGCCAGCCGGCCGTCTCCATCGACAGCTTGTCGACGCCGCCGGCCTCGCCGATCAGGCGCTGGCCCTTCGCGAGGTCGAGGTCGCCGAGCTGCTTGCGCGTGTACAGCGCGTAGCTCGAGATCGCGCGCCGGATCTCGGGGCCGTAGTACGCCGGGTAGTGGCGCTCGATGTCCCGCAGGTACGGCTTCGCGCGGTCGATCACGTGCTGCGCGACGGTGAAGCCCTTCGCCTTCGCGTGCTGCAGCGCGCTCGCGACGTACACCGTGAGGTACGGGTCGCTCGGATAGCCGCGCTCCCACCACGTGAAGCCGCCGTCGCCGTTCTGCATCTGCGACAGGCGCTCGACGTCGCCGACGACGCGCGCCTCCATCGCCGCGGGCGACGGCAGGTCCTTCGTCTTGAACGCCGTCAGCACGTCGCGCAGCGCGGAGATCGCCAGGATGCGCGACGCGCGCTGCTCCGCGCACTCGTACGGATAGCTCACCAGGTACAGGAGCGCGTCGGTGAGCGCCTGGAGGTTCGTCGACGCCGTCGTGACCTCGAGCCCGCCGAACTGCGTGACCACCTTGCCCGGCAGCGCGACCGGCTGCTTCGTGACGGCGTCGCCGCCGGTGCCGTCGATCACGCCGTACGTCGCGAACGCCTCGGTCGTCGCCGGCGTCCACACCGGCAGCGCGACCTCGGCGGCGTCGGAGTACGCGCCGCTCTGGCCGACGAGCTGGAAGCGCGCCGTGCCCGCGAGCTCCGCGGCCGCGGGGAAGCGCACCTCGACGCGGTCGTTCGCCGGCACGGTGACCTCGCGGCCCGCGCCGTCGGTGAGCGTCGCGTTCGTCGTGCGCGCGGCGAGGCGCACCTTCATCGGCGCGTCGGTCTGGTTCTGCAGCACGACCGGCAGCTGGAACGTGTCGCCGAAGTTGAGGAAGCGCGGCGGGCTCGGCCGCACCATCAGCGGCAGGCGCGCGGTCACCGCGGACTCGCCCTTGCCGAACTGCTTCTCACCCGCGGTCGCGACCGCCACGATGCGGTAGCGCGTCAGGTTATCCGGCATCTTCACGTCGACGGTCGCGGTGCCCGCCGCCGACGTGCGCACCGCCGGCGAGAACGCCGCGAGCGGGTTGAAGTTCGAGCGGATCGCGATCGGCGCGGGCGCCGCGCCTCCCCCACTCCCCGCGCCGAGCTGCGGTGCCGCCTCCGCGCGGCTCTCGCCCGGCGCGATCGGTGGCGGCGGCGGCGGCGCCGGCGGCGGCGCACCGCCCACCGGCGTGGTCGTCGCATCGGCGTAGAACTGGTCGCCGGTGGAGCCCCGGGCGTTGGCCGCGAGGCGGCCGAGCTCGGGCTTCGCGAGCTTCACGTACGCCTGCGAGTAGTAGTCGCGCACGTCGCCGTAGCGGTGGCCGTAGAACACGTTCACCGGGTCCGGGAACTGGTAGCCGGTGAGCGACAGGATCGCCTCGTCGACGACGATCACCGCGGCCTCCGCGTCGGGCACCGGGCGGCCCGCCGCGTCCTTCACCACGACCTGCAGGCGCGTCGACTCGCCGGGCGCGAGCTTGGCCGCCGCCGCCGTGACCTCGACCTGGAGCGTGCGCTGCTTCGGCGGCACGGGCAGATCGATCGCGCCGACGGCGTACGCCGGGCGCTTCGGCAGCCTCGCGTCGGGCTGGCCCTTGTCGTCGGTGCGCGCGGCGGCGCCGACGAGGTCGACCTGCACCGTCAGGTTCGGCACCATGCCGTCGGTGATCGGCACGGTGATCACCTTCGTCGGGCCGGTGATCGAGATGCGCTCCATCTTCACCATGCCGCTGCGCCGCCAGCTGACGAGCGCCTCGGCCGGATAGAACGGCACCTGCAGCATGAGCTCGGCGGTGTTGCCCGCCCGGTACTCCTTCCTGTCGGGGATGATCTGCACGCGCTCCTGCTTCACCTCGCGCGCGGCCGGGCGATCGCCGCCCGCGACCCAGAACGTCAGCGACGTCTGGTTCGGGCGGCCCTTCGCGTCGGCGATCGTCGCCGTGACCTTGTAGGTGCCGCCCTCGGGCGTCGCGAGCTTGCACGCCACCGGGTCCTTCGCCGCCGCCACCCGGCACGTCTGCGGCGACACCTCCTTCTGCGTGTAGCGGCCCTTCTTGTACTCCCAGTCGAGCCGCACGGCCTTGACCTCGATCGCCGCGCCGACCGCCGCGTTGCCGTCGAGGTCGACGCCGATGACGTCGAGCTCGAACGGCACGCCCTTGTCGACGAACGGCCGCTTCGTCCTCAGGCCCACGTACAGGTTCGACGGGTGCACGAGCAGCGACGCCGACGACGACCACTGCTGCCGGTTCACGTCCGTGACGTTGGCCGTCGCCGTGACCGACATGGGCAGCGCCGGCTTCACCGACAGGAAGTCGAGGTGCGCGACGTGCGCGCCGGTCGCATCCGTCTTCGCCGCGAGGCTCCACACCCGCGGCGGCTTGTAGCCGTAGCTCCCGCCCTCGTCGTCGTCGCCGTCGCTGTACCCCCACCAGGGCGTCCACGCGCCGAACACGTACGCGTCGCGGTTCGGCGGCGTGAACGTGGTCTGGCTCGCCTGGAACCTCCAGCTCACCGGCGCGCCCGGCAGCGGGCCGCCCGAGAAGTACTTCGCCGACACGGCGACGTCGCCGCCGCCGCCGACGAGGAACGGCCCCTGGCTCGCCTTCGCCGACACCTCGAACTCGGGGCGGCGGAACTCCTGGACCTGGAAGCCGTGCTCGTACTGCCCGCTCGTGCGGCCGGTGGCCTCGAAGCGCACGCGCGCGTAGCCGAGGTTCGGCGTCTTCGGCAGCGTGAACTTCGTGTCGAACCCGCCGACCACCGACACCGGCGCCGCGCCCTTCCCGATCTCGTTGCCGCGCGCGTCGATCACCGTGTACTTCAACGCCGTGACGCCGGCCGCGCCGACGTCGCCGCCCTTGCCGTTGTCGACGGCGCGCAGCCAGCCCTTCAGCGAGACCTCCTCGCCGGGCTTGTACATCTTGCGGTCGTCGATCACGTACCAGGCGAGCGCGCTCCCGCGCGCGGACTTCACCCAGCTGCCGTAGTCGCCGCCGTACACCGACTCGGCGACGAACGCGACGTCGTTGCCGCGCCTGGCGACCAGGTAGTGCGCGCCCTTCGCCGTGCCCGTGCGCAGGCCGAGCGTCGCGACGCCCTTGTCGTCGGTCGCGCCGGTGATGCCGAACGGCCGGATCTCGAGCGCCACGCCGTTCGCGGGCGCGCCCGTCGCGAGGTCGCTCGCGAACGCGACGAGGTTGTCGGCGTCGACGTACGCGTCGAGCCCGAGCCTGGTCGACTGCACCCAGCTGATCATGCGCGGCGGCTCCCAGCGCTGCGTCCACGGCGACGGCTCGACGATCGCGATCGCGTGGCCGAGGTTGCCCTTGCCGAGCGCCGGCAGGAGGTCGAGCGACGTCTCGACGAGCTTGTTCTTCTCCGCCTTCGTCGCGACGAGCGTGTCGACCACCTTCGTGCCCGGCACCGGCGGCGGCTTGTCCTTGTTCCACTGGTTGCGGACGTAGAAGTTGTACGCGTCGAAGTCGCCCGGCTCGACCTTGTACAGGCGCACCTTCAGCTGGTCGTAGTTCGTCGTGAAGAAGTCGAGCGTCGGCGACTTCGCGCCGGGATCGAGGACGACCATCCCGCTCGGCCCGAAGAACGTCGGCACCGCGTCGGTGACGTGGAACGACAGGCTCGCGTCGCTCCCCAACGTCTGCCCGAACTGATCGCGCACGCCCGCGGCGACGGCGACCTGGTACGTCGTCTGCGCCGCCGTGGCACCCTGCACGACGATGCTGTTGTACTGCTGCATCACGCGCAGGCCCGGGAGGTCGGGCGACACCGTCACCTGCGCCTCCTCGAACCTGTCGGCGTCGAGCGGGTTGTTGAACGTGATCACGTACGGCGTGCCCGGCGGGCACTTGCCCTGGTAGCCGCACTCGTCCTTGCGGATCTTGAGCGGCGGGTACGTGCGGAACGCGAAGCTCTGCGCCGCCTTCGTGACGTTCGGGCCCTCGGCCGACGGCGTGCCCGCCGGGATCTCGACGACGAACCCGGTGTCCTGCGCCAGCTTCGCCGTCGCGCGGAACGCGACCCAGCGCCCGTCCTGCTCGTTCTTCTTCGCGCGCTCGACGAGGTTCGCGACGTCGTACGCGTGCGACTTCGGGTCCGCGAGCGCGGCCGCGATCGCCGCGTCGTCCAGCGCCTCGATCGCCACGGCCGCGCCGCCCGCCGAGACCTTGAGCTTCGCGAGCACGGCCCGACGATCGATCTTCTGATCGAACAGCACGAACATCGGCACGTCGAGGTGGTGCGGTCCGCCGTTCGGATAGCTCGACACCACCGTCGGAGGCGGCGTCTCGAACGTGAACCTCGTCGCATCGGCGAGCTCGCCGCCCGTCGCCGACTTCGTCCCCTTCGGCACCTCGACGCCGTACGTCGTCGCCATCGGGAAGCGGATCTCGGGGTCGAACAGCACCGTCTTCGTGCCGACCCAGCGCCAGTGGCCCTTCGGCTGCGGCGTCAGCTTCACCGGCTGCACGCCCGCGGCGTCGCCCTGCGAGGTCACGGCGACCATCGGCTGGCTGAACGTCACGCTCAGCTCGGGCGCGATCGGCACCGCGCCCTCGGGCATGTAGCGCAGGACGCGCAGCGCCTTGCCGGTCTCCGACGACGCGGGCACCGGCGGCGTCACGCCCGACACGGCGGGTGGGAACGCGCCCTTGATCGTGGTGCCCGTGCGCGGCGCGGGCTGCGAGCCCGGCCGCAGCGCGAACGCCTTGCCGTCGTCGGGATCCGTCGTGATCGGGCGCGCGCGCCCGAGGATCGCGCCCGCGTCGGCATCGGAGAGCTTGGTCGCCGGCGCGATCTTCTTTCGGTCGGCCGCCGGCGCCCCCTGCGCGCCGTCGGAGACGCGCATGTCGAGGCCGTTCGGCGCGTCCTTCAGCTGGATCAGCGCCTTGTCGGACAGCGGCGATGCCGAGCCCGGTCCGGCGAGCGGGCCGCTCGGGCCGATCGGCCCGCCTCCCTTGCCGCTGCACGAGGTGACGGCGACGGAGAACAGCGCCGCCCAGGCTGCACTGCGAGTCAGTCTACGCTTCACGATCAAGCTCCTTACTCCACGATCACGCGGTCGGAACCGCTGCGGCCGAACGTCTCCGGCATGTACATCTCCTCGGCCTTCGCCGGCGGCACGACGAACGTGCCCGGCGTCGTGGCGCGCGCGACGTAGCTGTACGCGTGCACGCCCTCCCACAGCATCGCGGCGAACGCCTCGACGCGCTCGTCGCGCAGGTTCTGGTGCTCGTACCACGGGCCGAGCCACCACCAGTACGCGCCGCGCGCGGCCTGCTCCTTCGGATCGAGCGGGATCGGGCCCGTCGTCGCGAGCGCCGGGTTCATCGCCTCGAAGCCGGCCGGCATCGGGTCGACGAGCGCGACGTGGTAGCGCCGGTTCTCGTTGACCATCGTCACCTTCACGCGCACGCGCGCACCGGCCTTGACCTTCCACGTGCCGTCGGCGGCGCGCGCGACGTCCTTCGGATCGTCGACGCCCTCGTACGCGCGCTGCACGACGAAGCCATGGTCCGCCGGGTCGAGCTTCAGCGACGCCGGCGCGTAGGTCATGCCGATCCGGTAGTACAGGCGGCCCGCGCCGTCCTTCTGGATCGCGAGCGCCTGCTTGTCGTGCGACGCCACGTCCTTCATCGGGATCGAGATCGCGAAGTAGTCCGTCGAGCGCCCCTTGAACGCCTTCTCGCCCGCGAAGTCGTTGCCCAGCCACACCTTCGCAAGGAAGTCCGGCGTCGCCTTCTCGAACGTGTCGAAGTAGCGGTCCATCGCGCGCAGCGCGAACGTGTTCTCCTGCGTGTTGAGCCAGCGCCCCGCCTTCCTGTGCGCGAGCAGGCCCGTCACGACCTTCGGGATCAGGTCGAGCTTTTCGTCCTCCTGGATCAGCGCGTCGAGCATCACGCTGTCGACGCGGCGGTCGCTGCCGAGGAGCAGGTAGTTGCCGTCGCCGTACGACGTCGTGAAGTTCGCAGCGCCGGCGGTCTCCGACACCTTGTTCATCGCGTGCCGCACGAGCGCCTTGCGCTCCGTCGCCGCCGCGGCCTGGCCCGCGAACGTCGCGAGCAGCCAGCCGGCCGTCTCCATCGTCATCTTGTCGAGCGTCGCCTCGGCGAACAGGCGCTGCCCCTTCGCGACGTCGAGGTCGCCGAGCTCCTTGCGCGTGAGGAGCGCGTACGCCGAGATCGCCCACCGGATCTGCGGGCCGTAGTAGTGCGGGTATTTGCGCTCGATGTCCTTCAGGTACGGCCTGGCGCGGTCGAGCAGGTGCTGGGGGACGGTGAAGCCCTTCGCCTTCGCGTGCTGGAGCGCGTTCGTCACGTACACGGTGAGGTACGGGTCGCTCGGGTAGCCGCGGTCCCAGAACGCGTAGCCGCCGTCGTCGTTCTGCATCTGCGACAGGCGCTCGATGTCGGCGCGGACGCGCGCCTCCATCGCCGCCGGCGACGGCAGGTCCTTCGTCTTGAACGCCGTCAAGACGTCGCGCAGCGCCGCGACCGCCATGATCCGCGAGCTGCGCTGCTCGGCGCACTCGTACGGATACGCGACGAGGTACAGCATCGCGTCGGTCAGCGCCTGGAGGTTCGTCGACGCCGTCGTGACCTCGACGCCGCCGAACTGCGTGACCACCTTGCCGGGCAGCGCGACCGGCTGCTTCACGACGGCGTCCGCGCCGGTGCCGTCGATCGTGCCGTAGGTCGCGAACGCCTCGGTCGTCGCCGGCGTCCACACGGGGAGCGCGAGCTCGGACGCGTCGGTGTACGCGCCCGACGCGCCGAGGATCTGGAACCGCGCCGTGCCGGCGAGCTCGGCCGCAGCGGGGAACAGCACCTCGACGCGGTCGTTCGCGGGCACCGTGACCTCGCGGCCGCTGCCGTCGGTGAGCCGCGCGTTCGTCGCGCGCGCGGCGAGCCGCACCTTCATCGGCGCGTCGGTCTGGTTCTGCACGACGACGGGCAGCTGGAACGTGTCGCCGAAGTTGAGGAAGCGCGGCGGGCTCGGCCGCACCATGAGCGGCAGCCGCGCGACGAGCGCGTTCTCGCCCTTGCCGAACTGCTTGTCGCCCACCGCCGCGATCGCGACGATGCGGTAGCGCGTCAGGTTGTCGGGCAGCTTGATGTCGACGGTGGCGCGCCCCGACGCGTCGGTCGTGACCGACGGCGCGAACGCGGCGAGCGGGTTGAAGTTCGCGCGGATCGCGATCGCCTTGTCGGGCGCACCGGGATCGCCGTCGTCGTCGTCGGCCCCGTTCATCGACTCGAGCTGCTCCTTGTTCTTCGCGCCCCGCCCGCGGGTGCTCTTGCCCATCCGGCCCTCGGCGAGCTTCATCGAACCTGCCGCCGGGGCGTTCTCCTCGGCGTCGGCCATGTCGGGGATCCCGTCGTGGTCGCGATCGCCGGACGCGGCGGCCATCGCGTCGAGGCTGGGCCGCGACAGCTTCACGTACGCGCGCGAGTAGAAGTCGCGCACGTCGGCGCCGCGGTGGCCGTAGAACGCGTCGATCGGGCTCGGGTGCTTGTAGCCGGTGAGCGACAGGATCGCCTCGTCGACGACGAGCACGGTCGTCTCGGCGTTCGGCACCGGGCGGCCCGCCGCGTCGACGACGGTGACGCCGACCTTCGTCGTGTCGCCGGGCGCGAGCTTCGCCGCGTTCGGCGTGACGGTCACGCCGAGCGTGCGCTGCTTCGGCGGCACGGGCAGGTCGATCGAGCCGACCGCGTACGCCGGGCGCTTCGGCAGCTTCGGATCCGCCTGCCCCTTGTCGTCGGTGCGCGCGGCGGCGCCGACGAGATCGACCTGCACGGTCATGTTCGGCGTCATCGCGTCGGCGATCGGGACGGTGATCACCTTCGTCGGGCCGGTGATCTTGATGCGCTCCGACTTCACCATGCCGCTGCGGCGCCAGCTCACGATCGCCTCGGCCGGATAGAACGGCGCCTGCATCAGCAGCTCGGCGGTGGTCCCCGGCGCGTACGCCTTCTTGTCGGGGATGAGCTGCACCTGCTCCTGCGCGACGTCGCGCGCCGGGGGCGCATCGCCGCCCGACACCCAGAAGTTCATCGTGGTGACGTTCGGGCGCCCCTTCGCGTCGACGAGCGACGCCGTCACCTTGTACGTGCCGCCCTTGTCCGTCGTCAGCTTGCAGGGCTGCGGGTCCTGCGCCGCGGTGATCTTGCACAGCTGCGGCTCGACCTCCTCCTGCACGTACCGGCCCTTCGCGAACTTCCAGTCGAGCCGCGTCGCGCGGACCTCGATCGGCGTGCCGGCGGCCGCCTTGCCGTCGAGGTCGACGCCGATGACGTCGAGCTCGAACGGCGTGCCCTTCTCGACGAACGGCCGCTTCGCGCGCAGCCCCGCGTACAGGCTCGACGGGTGCACGATCAGCGCGGCCGCCGACGACCACGTCTGGCGGTTCACGTCCGTCACGTTCGCGTTCGCCGTCACCGACATGGGCGTCGCCGGGTTCGCCGACAGGAAGTCGAGGTGGAGCACGTGCGCGCCGGTCGCGTCGGTCTTCGCCGCGAAGCTGTACGAGCGCGCGTTGCCGCCGCCGCCGCCGTCGTAGTCACCATCGTCGTCGTCGTAGTGGCGGCCGCCGCCGCCCCACCACGGCACCCAGGTGCCGAACGTGAAGTCGTCGCGGTTCGGCGGCGTGAACGACGCCGGCGACGTCTGCACGTACCAGTTGACCGCGGCGCCCGGCAGCGGCCCGCCCGCGAAGTACTTCGCGCTCACCGTCACGTCGCCGCTCGCGCCGACGAGGAACGGCCCGGCGCCGGCCTGCGTCGAGACCTCGAACTCGGGGCGGCGGAACTCCTCGACGCGGAGCCCGTGCTGGTAGGTGCCGCTCATGCGGCCCTCGGCCTTGAACGAGACCGTCGCGTAGCCGAGGTTCGGCGTCTTCGGCAGCGTGAACTTCGCGTCGAAGCCGCCGACGGCCGACACCGCCGCCGCGCCCTGCGCGATCTTGTTGCCGCGCGCGTCCCTCACCTCGTAGCCGACCTTCGTCACCGCGCCGGCGACGCCGCCGACGTCGCCGCCGATCCCGTGGTCGATCGTGCGGAGCAGGCCCTTCAGCGCGACCTCCTCGCCGGGGCGGTACATCTTGCGGTCGTCGATGACGTACCAGGCGAGCGCCGTCGCGCGCGACTGCTTGACCCAGCTGCCGTGATCGCCGCCGTACCAGCCGCCGTTCTCGGCGACGAACGCGCTGTCGGTGCCGCGCCGCGCGATCAGCCGGTGCTGGCCCTTCACGCCGCCCGCGCCGAGCGCGAGCTTCGCGACGCCCTTGTCGTCGGTGGTGCCGGTGATCTTGTGCGGCCAGATCTCGACGGAGGCGTTCGCGAGGGGCGCGCCGGTGCCGAGGTCGGTCGCGAACGCGACGAGGTGCGTCGGGTCGACGTACGCGTCGATGCCGAGGCGCGTCGACTGCACCCAGCTGATCATGCGCGGCGCCTGCCACGTCTCCTTCCACGGGGACGGCTCGACGACGGCGACCACGTGGCCGAGCCCGTCCTTGCCGAGCGCCGCCGCGAGGTCGAGGCGCGTCTCGACGAGCTGGTTCGCGCCGCCGGTCGTCTTGACGAGGCCGTCGAACACCTTCGTGCCGGGCGCCGGCGGCGGCTTGTCGTGGTTCCACTGGTTCTGGATGAACGATGCGTACGCGTCGAAGTCGGAGAGGTCGACCTTGTAGAGGCGGACCTTCAACTGATCGTAGTTCGTGCTGAAGAAGTCGAGCGTCGGCTTCTTCGCCGCCGGATCGAGGACGACGAGGCCGCTCGGGCCGTAGAACGTCGGCACCGCGTCGGTCACGTTCCACGACAGGTCGACGTCCTTGCCGAGCGCCTGCCCGAACTCGTCGAGGGTGCCGCCCGACAGCACGACCTTGTAGCTCGTGCGCGCCTTCGTCATGCCGACGAGCGTGATGTACTCGCCCGAGCCCATCACCTTCAGGCCCGGCACCTCGGGCGTGACGGTGACGAGCTTGTCGTCGAACTTCTCGACGTCGAGCGGGTTGTTGAGCTGGATCGTGAACGCGGCCGCCGGCGGGCACGTCTTGTCGTAGCCGCACGTGCCCTGGAGCACGCGGAACGGCGGGTACGTGCGGAACGAGAAGCTCTGCGCCGCCTTCGTCTTGTTCGGGCCCTCAACCGACGGCGTACCGGCGGCGACCTCGACGTTCACGCTCGCATCGGTCGGCAGGCGCGAGGTCGTGCGGAACGCGAGCCAGCGCCCGGCCTGCTCGGCCTTGTTCGCGCCGTCGACGATCGCCTGGAGCGGCCTGTGCTTCGCGATCTCGACGGCGTCGAGGAGCCGCACTGCCTGTGGCGCGCCGTTCGCGGTGACCTTGATCGACGCGAGCACCGCCGCGGGATCGATCTTCTGATCGAACATCGCGAACATCGGCACGTCGAGGTGCTGCGGGCCGCCGGAGGGAAAGCTCTGCACGACCTTGGGCGCCGGCGTCTCGAACGTGAAGCGGACGGCGTCCTTCAGCACGCCGCCGTTCGCGCTCCTCGTGCCGGCGGGGACCTCGACCTTGTACGTCGTGGCCTGCGGGAAGCGGACGTCGGGGTCGAACACGATCGTGCGGGTGCCGATCCAGCGCCACGCGCCCCTGGGCGCCGGCGTCAGCTGCACCGGCACCACGGCCGCGGCGTCGGCCTGCGAGGTCACCGCGACCATCGGCTGGCTGAACGTCACCGACAGCTGCGGCGCGAGCGGGACGTTGCCCTCGGGCATCCAGCGCAGGACGCGCAGGTCCGCGCTCGCGTCGGTGGACTTCGGAGGCGGCAACAGCGTCGACGGCGCGGGCGGGAACTGGCCCTTGATCGTGGTGCCGGTGCGCGGCGCCGGCTGCGAGCCGGGGCGCAGCGCGAACGCCTTGCCGTCGTCGGGGTCGCTCGCGATCGGCCGCGCGCGCCGCAGGATCGCCTCGGCGTCGGGATCGCCGAGCTTGGTCGCGGGGGCGAGCTTCGCCCGGTCGAACGGCGGCGGGCCGGCGGCGCCGTTCGACAGCCGCAGGTCGAGCCCCTTCGGGAGGTCCTTGGCCTGGACGAGCGCCAGCTCCGTCAGCGTGCCGCCGCCGCCGGCCGGCGCCGACGGACCGGAGCGGCCTCCGCCGCACGTCGCGACGAACGGAACGAGCGTCGCCACCGCGACCAGACGAGACGAGAACCTCGCACCCAGACGTGACTTCACACGGGCCTCCTGCAAACGAGACGAAAAGCGCGTTTACCAACGCACGAGCCGAGGGTCCGTGCCACGGTCCCGCGATCGCGTTACGCGGGCAAGCCAAGGGCGCAAGATCGCGCCGGTTCACAAAAAAGCTGGAATAAGCGCGACACCTCGGCGCGCTCGGCTGACACGCTACTGCTTGTCGCGCTTGTCGCGTGCGAACGCCAGGCGGTACAGCAGCCACAGCGTGAAGCCGACGAAGCCGAGCGCGATGAACGTCGCGGGCGACATGCGGAGGACGTTCGCGTCCTGGAACACGGCGACCGGAACCGCGAGCACGATGCCCATCAGCGCCTCGCCGGTGATGAAGCCGGCCGCGCCGAGGAGGCCGTTGCGCTCGACCGTGGAGCGCCGCTCGTGCGACGCGTTCTCCTTGTCGAGGGCCTTGTTCACCATCCACGCGATGATGCCGCCGATGAAGATCGGCACGTTGAGATCGAACGGCAGGTAGACGCCGACGGAGAACGCCATCACCGGCACGCGGATCTTCGACTTCCGCGCGACGAGCACGCTGTCGATGATGATGACCACCGCGGCGATGCCGGCGCCGATGCCGACGATGCCCCACGGCAACCCGCCGTCGAACACGCCCTTCGACACGTTCGCCATGAGGTTCGCCTGCGGCGCCTGCAGCACGCTGTCCTTGCCGCCGATGCCGTACGCGCTGTTGAGGAGGTTCAGGATCGGCGCCATCGCGAGCGCCGCCACGACGACGCCGACGATCTGCATCACCTGCTGCTTCCACGGCGTCGAGCCGACGATCTGGCCGCACTTGAGGTCCTGCAGGTTGTCGCCGCCGATCGCGGCCGCGCAGCACACGATCGCGCCCATCAGGATCGCGGCCGCGATGCCGGCCTTGCTGTCGACGCCGAGCGCGACGAGCATCAGCGAGGTCACGAGGATCGTCGAGATCGTGATGCCCGAGACCGGGTTGTTCGACGAGCCGACGAGGCCGGCCATGTACGACGCGACCGCCGAGAACAAGAAGCCCGCGACGACCATCACGACGGCCATCACGGCCGCGACGCCCGGATCGGTGAAGCGCCAGAAGATGAGGAACAGCGGGATCACCGACGCGGCGATCAGGCCGAGGATGATGTTCATCGGCATGTCGCGCTCGGTGCGCAGCACGGTCCCGGCGCCGCCGGCGCGCGCGCGCTTGTACGCGTCGAGGCCGGCCCGGATGCCGCCGAGCAGCGAGTTGCGCAGCTTGATCAGCGACCACACGCCGCCGACGAGCATGCCGCCGACGCCGAGGTAGCGGACGATGTTGCCGTGGTACAGCGCGACCGCGCCGTTCGCGTCGGCCTTCGCGAGCTCCGAGGCGAGCGTCGTCTGATCCGGCGTCATCACCGTCGAGGGATCGCCGAAGATCGCGTACAGCGGGATCACGATCCAGCGGCCGAGCACGGCGCCGCAGAAGATGACGGTCGCGACGTTGATGCCGACGATGAAGCCGACGGCGAGCAGCGCCGGCGACGCGTTGATGCCGAAGTACAGCGGCACGCCCTGCGACGTCGCCGACGGCGCCACGATCCAGCGCGCGGCGCCGACGGCCTCGTGCCAGAGCTGGAAGCCGCTCGAGCCGATCTTGACGAGCGCGCCGACGGCGCCCGCGAGCGCGAGGATGCCGACGCCGCCGCCGCCCTGCGCGCCGGCCTTGAGGACCTCGGCGGTCGCGATGCCCTCGGGGAACTGCAGCGGCTGATCGATGATGAGCGAGCGGCGCAGCGGGATCGTGAACAGCACGCCGAGGATGCCGCCGAAGCCGGCGATCAGCGTCGTCTCGAGGTAGTTGAACTCGGTCCACTGCTTGAGCAGCAGCATCGCGGGCAGCGTGAAGATCACGCCGGCCGCGAGGCCCTCGCCGGAGGCGGCGGCGGTCTGGACGCCGTTGTTCTGGAGGATGTTGCCGGTGCGGAGCAGCCGGAAGATCGCCATCGAGATGACGGCGGCCGGCACCGACGCCGACACGGTGAGGCCGGCGAACATGCCCAGGTACGCATTCGCGCCCGACAGGATGACGGACAGGACCGACCCGAGGATGACGACGCCGAGCGTGAGCTCCGGGAGGTTCGTCGACGCGGGGATGTACGGCTCGACCTTGCCGGTCGGAGGTGGCGCGGAGCTCGGCGCGTCTGCCATGCGCAGCACTCTCTCACAGATGACCCGGTGGCTAGTCGAGTGGCCTGCGCAACCGCGTGCACATTCAGTGAAACTCGGCCGGTTGCATGGGTGGGATGACCCGCCTCATGGCTCGCGAGTCTCCACCACGAACGCCGCGGAACCGCTCGGCGCGCCGCGCTCCAGCGCGTGGTGCGGCGCTTGCTGAGGCGACGCTCCACCGGAGCCTCCCATGCAACGCCTCTCTCTTCTCTCTTCCTTCGCCTTCGTCTCGATCCTCGGGGCAGCCGCCGGCTGCGGCGGCCCGAAGCAGTTCACGAGCCTGTGCGACGCCGATACGCCGCCCGCCGCGTGCAACACGCCGTGCGATCCGGCGCCCGGCGCACCCGCCGCGTGCCCCGGCGGCTTCCACTGCTCGCCCGACGGCCTGTGCGACGCCACCTGCACGCAGGGCGGCGGCCAGTGCGGCCAGGGACACGTGTGCACGTCCGACGGGCGCTGTGTCGACGACGGCAGCGTCGTCGGCGATCCCGAGCCCGATGCGAACTGCCCGGCGGTCCACTTCACCGCGATGCAGACGATCCCGTCGATCACGCTGCTCATCGACCGCAGCGGCTCGATGAACGACTCGATCGGCGGCAAGACGCGCTACCAGGCGGTGCGCGACGCGCTCGTCGACAACACGAACGGCGTCGTCACGAACCTCCAGAGCAAGGCGTACTTCGGCGCGGCGCTGTTCTCGAGCGACAACCCGTGCCCGAGGCTGTACGCGGTGCCGCGCTCGATGAACAACCGCAACGGCATCGCGAGCCTCATCAACGGCCAGGGGCCGGGCGGCAACACGCCGACGGGCCCGTCGATCGACCAGGTCGTCGCGGACTTCGCGGCGAACCCGCCGCCGCAGGGCTCACCGCCGATCATCGTGCTCGCGACCGACGGCCTGCCGAACACGTGCAACAACGGCAACGACACGAACACCGGGCAGACGCTGTCGGTCAACGCGGCGAAGGCGGCGTACACCGCCGGCATCCGCCTGTTCATCCTCGGCGTCGGCAACGGCATCAACGATCAGCACCTGCAGGCGATGGCGAACGCCGGCGCCGGCGTACAGGCCGGCATGGCGAACGCGCCCTACTTCCTCGCGAACAGCCCCGCGCAGCTGCAGACGGCGTTCGACACGATCATCGGCGGCGTCCTGTCGTGCGAGCTGATGATCAGCGGCACGATCGATCAGGCGCAGGCGGCGGGAGGTACCGTGACGCTCAACGGCGCGCCGCTCCAGTTCGGCACCGACTGGGAGCTCGTGAACGGCAACACGATCCGCCTCCTCGGCGCGGCGTGCACGACGCTCAAGAGCTCGCCGAACCCGATGGTGGACGCGGCGTTCCCGTGCGGCGCGATCGTGCAGTGAGCTTTTGGCTCACGTCTTCCACACGAGCGGACGCGCCATGCGCAGCGCGCGCTGACCGCGGTCGTACGTCGCGGAGCCGTCGACGATCTGGAAGCCGTGGCGCAGGTACAGCGCCTGTGCGCGGACGTTGGTCTCGGACACGGTAAGCCGCAGCGTCTGGATGCGATTCGGCGGCGCGACGCGCTCGCTGATCTCGATCACGTGGTGCAGCAGCTTCGTGCCGATGCCGCGGTTCTGGAACTCGGGCAAGACGGCGAGCGCGAGGAGATCGGCGACGACCTCGGCCCTGCCACCGTGCGCGGTGGGATCGTCGAGGTAGAAGCCGAGCATCGCGAACCCACGCCCACGGCCCTTCACGACGTCGTGATCGATCCACGCGAGCACGCCGGGCTGCTCGAGCCACGACGGCAGGATCCGCGTGTAGTCACCGAGGTCGCGATAGGCCTCGGCTCCGGTGGCGACGATCCACGGATGGTCCGCGAGCTCGGCGCGGCGGATCACAACATCGACGTCCAGAGACCGGCTCAGCCCGCGAAGCCGCCGCCCTGCACGTCGCTGTCGGTGCGCGCGCGCGTGACCGGCGCGGCGGCGGCGGGCTTGCGCACGGGCGCAGCGCCGAGCGACTTGACTTCTCCCATGCGCGGCACCTGGTCGTTGACCGGCGCGGGGATCGTCGCCGCGGCGAGCGTGCGCAGCGTGTAGCGTCCTGGCGACGTGCGGATGAAGAGCGACTCTTCGCCCTTCTTCTTGATGTCCATCGACAGGTCGCGGGCGACGACGGTATCTGGAGTCTTCGACTTGCTCGGCAGACGCACCCCGGCTCTCTCCACGATCTCGCGAACCGACATCGGAACGGCGGTCTCGCGAAGGATCTCTTCCACCACAGCAAGCGTGCTCATGACCGTCGTGCCTCCCTCTCTCTGCGTTGCGTTTCCCGTCAAGAACCGTCGAGACGTGAGCCATCCTAGCGCCGCCGGTTTCCGGAACCAGTCTTGACATCATTTTTTTTTCGCAACGCTTGAGTGTCGTCGCGGAGCGTGGCATCGCGGCCCAATCGCTGTTGAATTTTTCCTCCAGCTGGCATCGTCTGTGGTCTCGGCGCACGTCGCCGACGGGAGGAATGATTCATGAACTTCGCCCTGGTGATCACGTTGCTCCTCGGATTGAGCAACTTCGGACTGCAACCAAATCCCAAAGCAGCGACGGCGGAGCAAGCGCTGCAGTACGCGATGCCCGACGCCGACATCGTCGCCCACTTCGACGCGGTGTCCGTCATCCCGAGCAACTTCAAGGCGCTCCTCGCGCTCGCCGACCAGCCGCAGATCAAGGCGACGCCCGAGCTCGCGAAGATGGTGCGGCAGGTGATCAACGAGATCGACGGCGCGCGCGGACTCGCGAAGTCGACCAGCGGAATCGACGTCACGACCGACGTGTACGACGCGACTGTATTCGTACAGCTACCCGCGGGTCGCGAACCGATCGGCGTGGTCGCGGTGCGCGGAAAGTTCTCCGGCGTGGTCGTGGAGAAAATCGCCCGGACGATCGGTCAGACGCCCACGAAGATCGGCGGCGGCTCGCTCGTCTCCCTCGAGCGCACGCCGCGCGACGACGGCGGGGCTCTCGCCGTGACGAAGGACGGCGTGCTGCTGGTCGGCACGCAGCGCCTGCTCAAGGACCGCCTCGCCGACACGTGGAAGGCGCCGGCGCGCCCCGCGGGCTCGCTGCTCGCGGCGGCCGCGGACGCGATCACCGGCAAGCCCGTGTTCTCCGTCGTGATGTCGCTGTCGGCCGCGGCGAAGAAGCACGTGCTCGACCTCGCCGGCAACGAGAAGAACTTCGCGACCGACCTCGTCCAGCGCCACAAGGTCGCGTCGCTGTCGATGTTCCACGACGGCGTCGGCTGGACGTGGACCGACGCGACGAAGGAGGGCATGGAGCAGGTGGCGATGATGTCGGAGGGCGCGCTCGAGCTGATGCGCGCCGCGCACATCGGACCGCGCGGCATCGCGAAGATGGCCGTCGCGGCGCTCGAGTCCTACCGCGGTGTCGACAAGCAGCTCGACGAGGTCATCAAGCGCAAGGCCGACATCCTGAAGATCGTCGACACGTACACCGGGGACGGAAATTTCAAGGTCGCGATCGATCGCGACCCGGCAAAATACCGCGTCAACGTGCGCGCGACCGGCAAGTCGCTCGCCGAGGTCGTCCCCGCGACGCTGCTGCTCCCCGTGGGCGCGGTCGCGCTCCTCGGGTTCGGCGCGAAGAAGAAGGACGCGATGTCGACGCCCGTGATGGCACCGGTCTCGGCCCCTTCGGGTCCGATGAAGCAGGTCGCGCCTCCTCCGCCGCCGCCGCCTCCGGCGAAGCGGCCTACCCCAGCGCCCGCGCGTCCCTGACGTCGTCGAGGTCGGCGGGGTCGACGAGCGGGCGGATGCGCGTCAGCTCCTCGAAGCAGTCGTCGCCGGCGGGCGCGTGCTCGCTCGAGATCTCGATGATCATGTCGTCCTCGATCGCGATCAGCTCGCCGGCCTCGGTGCGGCGCTCGCCGACGCGGCGCTCGACCTGGTAGACGCGCGTGTCGGGCTTGCCGATGCGGCGATCCGCGCCGCGGCGGTCGCGCTTCACGGCCGCGCGCAGCGCCTCGAGGTCGCGCGGCATCTGGTCGAGCTGCATGACCTGGCCGGTGCAGTTGAAGCACATCGCCCGCCATGCTCCCCGGATCTCGACGAGCTTGATCACGCGCCGGCGGCGCTCGCCGCACGCGAGGCAGCGCGCGCCGAGCCCGACGGGTCGCGTGTCGACCCAGCGCGCATAGCAGCTCCAGCACCGCCCTCGGCGCAGCTCGTGCACCCTGGCACCGCACACGTCGCAGGGGTGGCGATCAGCGCGATTCGCGATGTCCGGCATGTTCGTCGGTGGTAGGGCAGCTGCTTTGCCGCGGCAACTTTTCGGCTACGCTGGGGCGCCCAGGAACCACGGTGCCGACGACACGCGCGCTCATCCACGCTCCGTGGTCGGCCTCCAAGGTCGGCACCGCGCTGCGCTGCCCGCGCCTGTTCCACTGGAAGTACATCGAGAAGATCGCCGAGCCCGAGGTGATGCCGGAGACGCGCATCGGCAAGGCGATCCACAAGGCGCTCGAGCTCGCGCTCATGGGCACGCCCATCCCCGAGGCGACGTCGACGGTGCGCGCCGAGCTGCCGTCGGAGAACGAGCAGCTGCGCTTCGATCGCCTCGGCACCGGCATCCCGGCGTTCGCGCACCGCATCTCGCAGTTCCGGCGGAGCCGCCGCGTCGCGCGCCAGCTCGTCGAGTACTCGCTCGCCGTGCGCGAGGACCTGACGGTCACGCAGTTCTACAGCGGCGATGCGTACTACCGCGGCGTGCTCGACCTCGGCTACCTGTTCGAGGACGACTCGATCGCGCTCGTCGATCACAAGACCGGCGTGCGCCTGCCGGGCACGTCGATCGCGGATCAGCTCGCGGGCTATGTGGTCCTCGCGTCGGCGGCGTTCCGCCACGTGAAGCGGTTCTGGCTCGGCGTGCACTGGATCGCCGAGCGCGCCGTCGAGTGGGGCCCGCCGCTCCTGCCCGATCAGGTGATGGACAAGATCATCCCCGACGTCATGGACAACATCGAGGCCGCCGCGCTCGCCGTCTCCGACGGGCCGCGCACGAACCCGGGCCCGTGGTGCGATCGCTGCAGCTACCGCGACCGGTGCCCGGCGAGCAAGGAGCTGCGCTACGAGCCCGTCGAGTACGACGAGGACGACGACTGATCCGTCACTGCTCGCGCAGGATGATGAGGCCGCGGTTCGAGTCCGCGACGTAGATGAGGCCGTCGACGACGCGGATGCCGAGCGCGCCCTCGAACGGCGCGCCGATCGCGGTCGCGTAGTCGAGCGTGTTGTAGAACCCGACCTCCTTCGGCTTGGCCGGCGTCGACACGTCGACGATGCGCACGCCGTCCTGGTAGTACGCGATGTACACGCGATCGCCGTGCAGCTCGAAGTTGTGGATGCCGACCTCGGGGCGCGACTGGTAGCGGCCGAGCTCCTTCATGAAGAAGCTCGACACCGCCGGGTCGCCGCCCATCACGCGCAGGAACGCGGCGCCGTCGGGCGTGCCGGTGAGGCCCTCGTCGCCGTGCAAGACGAGGCGCGTGCCGCCCGCGGTGCCGGCCCAGCTCGCGTGGCTGTAGCTGCCGGGCGCGCGCGCGAGCTCGACGGCCGGCTGCTCGAGGCCCGCGGACACGTCGAGCGCGACGAAGCCGGCGGTGGTGTGGTTCGCGAACACGCGCGTGCCGTCGACGGTGAGGTCGTGCACCGCACCGGGCACGGGCGCATCCGAGATCCGGATCTCGCCGAGCAGCACCGGCAGCGCCGGGTTCGCGGCGATGTCGAACACCGGGATCGCGCTCGTGTAGTTCGCGAGGTAGAGCTTGCCGTCGACGATCTGCACCGAGTGCGAGTACGTCGGCATGACGCCGGCGACGACGGGCGCCGCCGGGTCGGTCACGTCGACCACCGTCGTCACCTCGCCGGCGAACGAGGCGCCGTACGCGTACGAGCGGCCGCCGACGTGGGCGACGCGCACGTCGTTCCAGCCCTCGTCGACGTGGCCGAGCGCGCGCGGGTTCTTCGCGTCCGACACGTCGATGATGTCGAAGCCCGTCGGGCCGGCCATGTAGGCGAGGCCGCCCTCGACGACGAGGTTGTACGACGACATCGGGGCGCCGTTCGACGACGTGCCGAGCTCGCCGACGCGCACGACGCCGCCCGCCTCGGCCTCCTCCTTGGGGCCGAACGGCGAGCCGAGGTACGTCCCCGTGCGCGCGCCGAAGTCGGTCTGGAACGCGCCGTACGCACCGCCGAGCGAGCCGTCGGCGCGCAGGCACACGGCCTCGGCGCGCGCGATCTCGTACACGAAGTTCGGCTGCTCGAAGCGCAGGTAGAGGTAGTCGAACAGGACCGTGCCGTCGGAGTACTGGTACTGGATCCGGCGGTCGTCGGTGAGGTCGCGATCGTCCTCGTGGCCGTGCGTCGCCATCGCGCCGTCGCAGCGCTCCTCGTAGAGCGGGTAGTGGAACTGGAACAGGCTGTCCGGATCCCGGACGAACCAGCGCCCCGCGAGGCCGGCGAGCCCGCCGGGGACGCAGTCGTCCGGCATCGGGAGCATCGAGGGATCCGACAGCGGACCGGCCGGCGGCAGCGCCTGCGGCACGACCTCGCACGGCGGATCGCCGTCGTTATCCCCGCACGCACACGCGACCGTCGCCGCCAGGACCAGAGACTTCCTCATCCGCCGACGGTAACGCGTCCGCACCGCAGGTTCGAGCCCTTCCTCGTCACCGGACGCGGATCACGTCTCGCGTCGATCCGATGGACCTCACGATGTCGCGCGACGTCGCACCGCGGCGCGCGCCGGTGCGCCGTCGCACGCGAGGATCTTGATCGGCAGGCACACGAGGTCGTACGGCCCCGCGTCGACGCGCGACAGATCGAGCCCCTCGACGATCACGACGCCGGCCGACAGCAGGATGCGGTGCACCTCGGGGCCGTCCGCACCGCCGCCGATCGAGAGATAGTCGATCCCGATCATCCGCACGCGCCGATCGGCGAGCAGCCGCGCCGCGCCGGCGTCGAGGTGGGTGTAGCCCGCGTAGAACGTGTCGGAGCTCCAGTGGGCCGAGTTGCGCGTGCGCACGAGGATGCGTTCGCCGCCCGCGACCTCGGCGCGCGCGAGGTCCTGCGCGGTGATGACCTGCGCGTCGGGCAGCGCGACGACGCGGGCCGGGCCGATCAGGTCGCCGAGCGCGAGCTCGTCGACGCCGGCGGTGCCGCGCAGGAAGTGTACCGGCGCGTCCACGTGCGTCCCGGTGTGCACCCCGAGCTCGAGGTTCGAGACCGTCGCCGCGTCGCCGCGATCGAGGTGCTTCTCGTGGCGCAGCGCGACGCCGGGGTCGCCCGGGAAGTGCACCATCCCGGGGCGGATCGCGACGGAGATGTCGATCCACGCGCTCACCTCGCTCGTTCGCTGCAAGCGCCGTGCACCGCGGCCTCGGCGAGCCGCTGCGTTGCCGCCGCCGCGATCGGCCCCCACGCTCGATCATGGCGGCCCTGCTCGAGCACTACGGACTCATCGGAGACAGCTCGACGGTCGCGCTCGTGTCGCGCGCCGGATCGATCGACTGGCTGTGCCTGCCGCGCTTCGACTCCGACGCGTGCTTCGCCGGGCTCCTCGGCCACGACGACCACGGCTCGTGGGCGATCCGCCCCGTCAACGAGGTCGAGGCCGTCCGCCAGCGCTACCGGCCCGACACGCTGGTCCTCGAGACCGAGGTCACGTGCCGCGGCGGGCGCGCCCGCGTGATCGACTTCATGCCGCTGGCCGCGTCGGAGAAGGAGCACGACATCATCCGCATCGTCGAGGGCCTCGAGGGCGAGGTCCCGATGCACCTCGACCTCAAGGTGCGCTTCGCCTACGGCCGCCTGATCCCGTGGATCCAGGTCGGCGGCCACCGCGCGACGCTGGTGTCGGGGCCCGACGCGCTGGCGTTCCGCAGCGCCGTGCCGATCGCGCTCGACGCCGACGACGCGCGCCTCGAGTGCGACTTCGTCGTGCGCGCGGGCGAGCAGCTGCCGTTCACGCTCGAGTACTACCCGTCGCACCACGCGATGCCCGATCGCGCGATCGACACCGCGGAGGCGCTCGCGCGGACCGAGCGCCAGTGGAGCGAGTGGGCGCGGGGTTGCCGCTACCAGGGCCCGCACCGCGACGCGGTGGTCCGCTCGCTGATCACCCTGAAGGCGCTCACCCACGCTCCGACCGGCGGGATCGTCGCCGCGCCGACGACGTCCTTGCCCGAGGAGCTCGGCGGCGTGCGCAACTGGGACTATCGCTACTGCTGGCTCCGCGACTCCGCGCTCACGCTCGACGCGCTGATGCTCGGCGGCTCCACCGCGGAGGCGCGTGCGTGGAGCGACTGGCTGCTGCGCGCCGCGGCCGGCGCGCCGGCCGAGATGCAGATCATGTACGGCATCGCCGGCGAGCACCGGCTGACGGAGGTCGAGCTGCCGTGGCTGCCGGGCTACGAGGACAGCCACCCGGTCCGGATCGGAAACGGCGCGTACGATCAGTTCCAGCTCGACATCTACGGCGAGATGCTCAACACGATGTACGAGGCGCGCGTGCACGGGGCCGTCGCGGGCGTGCCGTGGGAGATGCTCACGGTCGTCACGGACTTCGTCGAGAAGGTGTGGAAGCGCCCCGACAAGGGCATCTGGGAGATCCGCGGCAAGGACCTCCTCCACTTCACCCACTCGAAGCTGATGGCGTGGGTGGCGGTCGACCGCGCCGTGCGGTTCCTCGAGCAGTACGGCGAGACCGCGCCCGCGCCGACCCGGCGGCGCCTGTACCGCTGGCGCGCGCTGCGCGCGGAGATCCGCGCCGAGATCATGAGCCGCGGCTTCCACGCGCAGGTCGGTGCGTTCACGCAGTCGTACGGCTCGACGGCGCTCGACGCGAGCGTCCTCCTCATGCCCCACATGGGCTTCTTGCCCGCCGGCGATCCGAAGATGCTGTCGACGGTCGCGGCGATCGAGAAGGGCCTCACCTGGGACGGCTTCGTCCTGCGCTACGCGACCGACACCGGCGTCGACGGCCTGCCGGGGCACGAGGCCACGTTCCTCATCTGCAGCTTCTGGCTCGTCGACAACTACACCCTCGCCGGGCGCCTCGACGACGCGGCGCGCCTCCTCGAGCGGCTGGTGTCGCTGTGCAACGAGGTCGGCCTGCTCGCCGAGGAGTACCACCCCGGGCTGCACCGCCAGCTCGGCAACTTCCCGCAGGCGTTCTCGCACGTCGGGCTCATCAACAGCGCCTTCCTCCTCGAGGCCGTGCGGGCCGGCCGGCAGCCGTATCCCGCCGCACTCGCGGCGTAGCGGAGCCCGCCCCGGCCGAGGCGCGCGCTACTTGATGCGGAAGCTGCGAAACACGCCGCGCGCGAGCGCCTCTCCGTCGGGGGACGGCGACGCGCCGCTCGCGGTGCGGCCGACGATCAGCGTGAACCGGCGGTCGCCCTTGGCCGCCATCAGCACGAACGTGCGCAGCGGCGCATCCTTCTTGCCCTTCTTGCCCTCCTGCTTCCACAGCGCGTACGCGGCGTCGGCGCCGATCAGCTTCGCGAACTCGGCGGGCAGCGCGCGCTGCTTCGGCGGCACGCGGTTCGGGCCGAGCTTGCCGTCCTGCTCGGCGAAGTAGGCGTCGGGCGTGCCGGTGCCCTTCGTCTCGACGATCTCGACGAGCTCGCGCCCGCTCTTGTCGGTCCACACCGTGCCGGCCTTCGTCCACTCCTTCGGCGCGTCGACGGTGAAGCCCTTCTCGACGACGGGTGCCAGCACCGGCGGCGGCGGCACGTGCAGCGTCGCGCTGCTCGCGTCGGGGCCCCAGCCCGGCTCGTCGACCTTCGGATCGATCACGACGATGCCCGGGTCGGGCGGCTTCACCGCCTTCGGATCGCGCAGAAAGCTCGGCAGCGGGTCGTCGATGACGACGACGACGATGCCCGACACGGCGCCGCCGGTGACGACGAACAGCGTGCCGAGCCGCGGGTAGAACAGGCTGTCCTTGAACGCCTTCTCGACGTCGGGCAGCGGCTTCTTCGCGCCCGTCTTGACGTCGATGGACACCATGCCCGCCATCGCCGGGCTGCCGACGGTGCCCGAGAACGGCTCGCCCTTGCCGTACACCTTCTCGACCTTCGCGACCGGGTCGCCGATCTTCACGCCCTGCTTCGTCGCAGGCGCCTTGTCGCCGGCGAGCTGGATCGCGCGCGTCATGAAGCCGCCGGTCTCCATCGACATCTCGCCGACGACGATCAGCGTCCACGGACCCTTGTCGTAGAAGTACCAGAACGGCATCCCCGCGACCTCGCGGCCGGCGCCGAGCGCCTTGTACATCGCGGGCGTCGGCGTCCCGACCTCGACGATGCCCGGGAAGCCCTTGCCCTCCTCGAGCGTCTTGCCGGCGAGCAGCTTCGCGTACGAGTCGTCGGGCGCCTTGGGTTGCGCGAGCACGGTCGCGGTGGAGATCAGCGTTGCGGTCGCGAGGACGGCGAGTCTCATCGGCCGGGAATGGTACACCGTGGCCGTGAGCGAGATCCGCGAGGTCCGCGAGGTACGCGAGGTCGCGATCGAGCGCGTCGACGGTGCCGGGCGGCGCGCGGAGCGCGATCGCGTCGTCGTCGAGGAGCCGCTGCAGCTGCGCGCGCGCGGCGCGCCGGTCGCGACGGTCATGCGCACGCCCGGGCACGACCTCGAGCTCGTGAGGGGCCTCTTGCACGGCGAGGGCCTCGGATCGCCCGCGATCGCGCGCGCCGGCGACGACGCCGTCGAGATCGACGTCGAGGCGTCGGTGTTCGCGGGGCGCGGGCTGCTCGCGAGCGCGGCGTGCGGCGTGTGCGGGCGCGTCGCGATCGCGGACCTCGAGCTGCGCGCGCGCGAGGTCGCCGCCGACACGGCGATCGATCGCGCGCTCCTGGCGCGCCTGCCCGATGCGCTGCGCGCCGCGCAGTCGGTGTTCGCGGCGACGGGCGGCCTGCACGCGGCCGGGCTGTTCGACGCGGCGACGGGCGAGCTCGCCGGTGTGCGCGAGGACGTCGGGCGCCACAACGCCGTCGACAAGCTCGTCGGGTGGGCGCTCGGCGCGGGCCTTGCACCGTCGAGCCACGTGCTGTTCCTGTCGGGCCGCCTCGGCTACGAGCTCGTGCAGAAGGCGATCGCGTTCGGCGTGCCGATCGTCGCGGCCGTGTCCGCGCCGAGCTCGCTCGCGATCGAGCTCGCCGAGCGCTTCAACGTCGCGCTCGCGGGGTTCGTGCGCGGCGAGCGCGCAAACCTCTACGCACATGCGTGGCGCGTGCGGGGCTGACACGTCCCGGCGAAATCCCGACGACGAGCTTTCTTGCGTCGAGGCGACACTCCCCCTACGGTCAGCCCTCGATGAGAATTCGTCCATCTCATGTTGCCGCCCTGCTCGCGCTCGCCGCGTGCGGCAAGAGCTCGCGCGAGCAGTCCGCGGCCGAGCCCAAGGCCGGGCCGGGCAGCCCGCCGCCACCGCCCGCGCAGACGCAGGCCGAACCGCCGAAGAAGCCGTCGCGCGGCCCCGAGCGCGCCGTGTACTCGCTCGTCGACAACCGCCTCGCCGCCCACGTCACGCGCGGCGGCGGGCTGTTCCTCCCGGCGGGCTCCGCCGCGTTCGCGAAGTACACGCAGCACGGCAACGTCGCCAGGTCCCTGCGGCCGTGGCTCCTCGAGCAGAAGCAGGGCGACGTGCGCGTGGCGCGCACGAGCTCGCGCTACGCGACGCTACACGTGCCCCTGACGGCGGCGCAGGCGCAGAACGCGACGGTGCGCATCCGCGCGTACGCCGGCACGGCCGGGACGCTGTCGGTGCGCGGCAAGAAGAAGGAGGCGACGACGAAGCTCGCCGAGGGCTGGAGCGTCGCCGAGGTGAAGCTCGCCGACGGCGAGCTCGCCGACGGCGAGAACACGCTGACCGTGCACCTGAACGCGCGCGACGTCGCCGTCGAGTGGATCCAGATCGGCGGCGAGGCCGCGCCCGAGGCGGCGCCGATCCACGACGCGAAGGCGGACGCGCTCGCGCTGCCGAAGGGCGTGCAGATGGCGTGGTACGCGCTCGTCCCCGAGAAGGGCCGGCTCGCCGGCGACGTCGGGGGCGACGCCGCGTGCGCGGTGAGCGCGACCGCGACCGCCGACGACGGCACGACGGTGAAGGGCGCGCTCGCGGGCACCGGCGAGGTCGTCGACCTCGCGAAGCTCGGCGGCAGGCCCGCGCGCATCGAGCTCGAGGCGACGGGCTGCGCGGCGGCGACGCTCGCGAAGGCCGCGCTCGTCGTGCCGGGCGAGGCACCGCCGGCGCCCACGCGCGGCGAGCCGCCGCAGCACGTGGTGTTCATCATCATGGACTCGCTGCGCTACGACCGCGTGCACGGGTTCAACCCGAAGGCGCGCACGGAGACGCCGAACTTCGACAAGCTCGCCGAGTCGTCGGCGATGTTCCACCAGCACTACGTGCAGGGGAACGAGTCGCAGGTCTCGCACGCGTCGATGTGGAGCGCGAACTACCTCGCGAAGCACCGCGCGATCGAGTGGCAGGACACGCTCGCCGACAAGTGGGTCACGCTCGACGAGGTCGCGCGCGCCGGCAAGATGTTCGCGGCGGCCGCGACGGGCAACGGCTACATCCGCCCGTTCCGCGGCTACGGCAACTCGTGGAACGAGTTCGTCAACCACATCGAGCGCGGCGGCGGCCTGAAGGGCGTCGACATCATGGAGCGCGGGCTGTCGTTCGTCGCGGGTCGCAAGACGCAGCCGTGGTTCCTGTACCTCGGCATGATCGACACCCACGTGCAGTGGTACGCGAAGAAGCCCTGGATCGACCGCTACGACGGCGGCTACAAGGGCCGCTTCATGGTCGAGTTCGGCGACGAGCCGAACGGCTTTCCGACCGACCTCACCGAGGCGGAGAAGGACCACGTGCGCGCGCTGTACGACTCGAACGTCAGCTACCAGGACGACCTCCTCGGCAAGCTGCGCGAGCGCCTCGAGCAGTGGGGCATCTGGGACAAGACGATGCTGATCGTCACGGCCGACCACGGCGACGAGCAGTGGGAGGAGGGCGGGCGCGTCGGCCACGGCGGCTCGCTCAACGAGACGCTGATCCACGTGCCGCTGCTCGTGCACTACCCGCCGCTCGTCCCGGCGAAGCAGGTGCGCTCGGGCACCGAGGGTATCGACGTGCTGCCGACGATCGCCGACGCGATCGGCGTCGCGCCGGATGCGGAGTGGCAGGGCACGTCGCTGCTCGCGCTCGCGCACGCTCCCGACGGCTACCCGCAGATGTCGACGGCGTCGTGGCGCGAGAACTTCCACGCCGCGCGCATCGGCGACTGGAAGGTGCGCGTCGCCGGCGGCAACCCGCCGCGCGTGTTCGACGTCGGCAAGGACCCGCTCGAGAAGACCGACCTCCACACCAGGCCCGGCGCGGCGATCGCCGAGCGCATGTTGCTCGATCCGACGTGGACGCACCTCGCGTACCAGCACGCGTGGAAGAAGTCCCAGTGGGGCAACCCGGCGAACGTGTCGAAGCAGTTCGCGACCGACCACGGCGAGTGATGACGGCGACGATGCGCCCCACCGAAGGTGCGCGCTTCCTCCTCGAGCGCGAGCGCGACGACGGCGCGCGCGCCACCTACCGCGCCGCGATCTACACGCCCGATGCGGAGTTCGCCGCGACGGCGACGGTCGCCGACGACGGCACGTTCGAGCTCGCACCGACGGGCGCGCCCGAGGAGCTGCACGACATGCTCGCGATGCAGGCGCGCCTCCTCGCGCGCGGCGCGGCCAAGCGGCGCGAGGACGGCCTGCCCGCGTGGCCGGCGCGCGTCCTGCGCTGGCGCGGCCCCGGCCGCGGTTAGGCGACTCGCCTCAGCCGCCCGGGCACTGCAGCTCGAAGCCGCGGTCCATGCGCGGCGTGCAGAACGATCCGCACGGTTCGCCGAGGAGGCACATGCAGTCCTGCTGCGCGGGGCAGCGCGGGAACGGGAGGCAGGCGAAGCCGTCGGGCTCGAGGCCGACGTCGGAGAAGCTGCGCTGGCAGTACTCGTCGACGAGCGTGCACTGGCGAAAGCCGCACTCGAACCGCCCCGCCGGCACCTCGCAGCCGCCGGCGGCGGAGACGTCGGTGCCGGACGCGTTCGCGTCGCACGCGTTGCCGTGGATCTTGCCGTCGCAGCCGCACACCGGCTCGAGGTTGTTGTCGCAGGTCGTCGGGCGCTTCGCGCACCTGCCGACGTCGGCGTTGAGGTTGCCGCAGCCGTTGCGCGAGAAGTCGCAGAACTCGTCGGCGGCGCACCGCACGCCCTCGCAGAACAGCGCGCCGGCGGCGTCGCCACCGCCGCCGCCCGAGCCGTGCTCGGAGCATCCCGTGACGAGAGCCACACACACGATCGCGGCGAACCTCATGCGAGAGACATATCAGAATCAGCGGCGTCCGCGGCCGCGGCCGAGGGCGGCCTCGACGAGCGGGCGCAGCTCGGGGCCGAGCTCGGGCGCGTAGACGAGGCGGATCGCGGCGAGCGGCTGGCCGAGCGGCATGTCCTCGAGGAGGCGCGACAGCGTGACCGCGCCGTAGCGCGGGTGATCGATGACGTGGAGCTCCTCGTCGTCGGTCGCGAGGTAGCCGACCTGGCGCGCCGTGTCGAGGTGGACGTACGCGTGCGCGGCGGTGCCGAAGTGCTTCTCCGCGACCTCGAGGGCGGCCGGGAAGATGCGCTCGGCGGCGGGGCGGTCGTCGCCGAGGTCGAACGTCTTGAACAGGCGGCGATCGACGAGGCGGCG
Source organism: Deltaproteobacteria bacterium (assembly GCA_019637375.1). GTDB lineage: Bacteria > Myxococcota_A > Polyangia > Haliangiales > Haliangiaceae > JABFXX01. The sequence goes on from JAHBVW010000021.1 coordinate 116,548, forward strand.
CGACAGGTCGCGCAGGATCGGGTCGTCGGCGCCGGGGCCGTCGTGGCCGGCCCACTGGTCGAGCGCGGTGGTGATCGAGACGTCGTGCAGGCGCAGGTAGTCGTCGACGGAGACGTCGGCGCCGCGCGCCATGGCGCTCGCGACCGGCAGGTTCGCCGGCTCGGCGCCCTGGCGGGCGAGCTGCGCGAAGCGCTCGATCGTCTTGATGAACATCCACTCCGCCGCGCGCACCGTCTTGTGGTGATAGACCTGCGCGTACATGTACGAGCGCGCGAACAGGTACTGCTCGACGGCGTACATGCCGCGGCGGTAGTCGACGACGAGGTCGTAGGGATCCTCGGGGCGGTCGCGCACGCTCGCGACCTGGATCGCGTGGATGATCCAGTCGAGGTCGTAGGTCGCGTAGCCGGCGCCGGAGTAGTGACCGTCGCGCAGGAGGTAGTCGAGGCGATCGACGTCGAGCTGCGACGACACCAGCTTGCGCGCGAAGTGCGGCTGGTAGCCCTTGCCCCAGAACGCGCGCAGCGTCGCGGGCAGGCCCGGCTCGAGGTCCTCGAGCACGGCCGCGAGCTCGGCGTTCTCGGCGACGATGCGCGCGCCCCAGCGCTCGTGGTCGTGGCCCGCGAACACGTGCTCCCACGCGTGCGAGAACGGGCCGTGCCCGATGTCGTGGAGCAGCGCCGCGACCTTGACGTGGCGCGCCACGTCGGGCTCGAGCTCGAGCCGGCGCGTCACGCGCTGCGCGATGTGGAACGCGCCGAGCGCGTGGCCGAAGCGCGAGTGCTCGGCGCCCGGGTAGACGAGCCACGCGAAGCCCATCTGCTTGATCCGGCGGAGGCGCTGCATCGCGTGCGTGTCGAGGAGCTCCGCGAGCGGCCGGTCGGTCCCCTTGAACTCGACGAGCCCGTGCACCGGGTCCCGGAACACGCGGTCCTTCAGCAACTCGGACGAGGTCACGGCGGCATCGTACGTGGGCTGCGGTGTCACGTCTTGACCGCGCGTCAAGGAGAACGGGGTATCCTGGACGCGTGAACGGCCGCCGCGACGCCGACACGGCCGTGCTCCCGCGGGGCAAGAGCAGCGCCCCCGCCGAGGAGGACGAGCCGCCGACCTCGGCGTCGAACCTGCTCCCGGTGCGGCCGCGGAGCGGCGCCTCGTCGACGGGCTCGACGACGGTCGGGTCGCCCCTCGAGGCGCTCGAGCGCGACGAGATCCTGCGCACGCGCCGGTTCTGCTGGATCGGCGCCGCGATCGGCATCGCCGGCGCGCTGTCGACGGTGATCCTGCCGGGCGATCCGACGGCGAGCTTCCTCGTGATCGTCGCGGCGTCGGCGACGGTGGTCGCCGCGGCGTTCCTGTTCCACCGCACGTACGACCCGGTGAAGTTCCGCCATCCGTCGTCGATCGTCGGCTGGTACACGCCGGCGGTCTGCGTGACCTCGGCGATTCCGTACTTCGGCGTGTTCTCGCCGGCGCCGATCGTGCTGGTCCTCGGCGTGTACTTCACCGGCCTCGGCAAGAGCAGCCGGCTCGCCTACGCGGTCTACGTGACCTGCGCCGGCATGCAGCTGCTCGTGTCGTCGCTCGTGATCGGCGGCGTCGTGCGCGACACCGGCCTCATCCACGCCGACCTCGGCACGCGCGACCAGATCATCGTGCAGGGGCTCGTGCAGATCGTGCTGCTCGCGACGCTGGTGACCGCGCGCATGTCGCGCGAGACCGCGCTCGTGGCCGTCGGCGAGCTCGAGCGGGCCGTGCGCATCGCGGCGCACCGCGAGGCCCTGCTCCTCGAGGCGCGCGAGGAGCTCGAGCGCGCGCTGCGCCACGGGCGCGGGCGGTTCACCGACCAGGCGATCGGCCACTACCAGCTGGGGGCGGTGATCGGCCGCGGCGCGATGGGCGAGGTCTACGAGGCCGTCGACCCCGAGGGCGCGCGGCGCGTCGCGATCAAGCTGCTGTCGCAGGCCTCGCTGTCGAACCCGAACCACGTGCTGCGCTTCCTGCGCGAGCTGCGCACCGCCGTCGGCATCGAGTCGCCGCACGTCGTGCGGGTGATCGAGGTCGGCGAGTCGCCGGTGCCGTACCTCGTCATGGAGCGCCTCGAGGGGCAGACGCTCGCCGAGATCCTGCGCGGCAAGCGCGCGCTGTCGGCGGCCGAGGTGATCGAGCTCGTCACGCACATCGGCGCCGGCATCACCGCCGCCGCGGCCGCCGGCGTCGTGCACCGCGACCTCAAGCCGCAGAACCTGTTCCTCCACCGCGGCGTGTGGAAGATCCTCGACTTCGGCGTCGCGCGCGCGATCGACAGCGGCGACACGCTCACCGCCGGCCACGTCGTCGGCACGCCGTCGTACATGGCTCCCGAGCAGGCGATGGGCGGCACCGTCGATCACTGCACCGACCTCTACGCCGTCGCCGCGATCGCCTACCGCGCCCTCACCGGCCACCCACCGTTCGCCGCCGGCGAGATCGCCGAGACGCTCTACCGCGTCGTCCACACGCGCCCGCGCCGCCCGACCGACCTCGCCCCCAACCTCCCCTTCGACGTTGACGCCGTCCTCGCGATCGGCCTCGCCAAGCGCCCCACCGACCGCTTCGCCGCCGCGGCGGACTTCGCCGGCGCGCTCGTCGATGCCCTCGAGGGCACCCTGTCCTCCACGAACCGCTCGCGCGGCGAGGCCCTCATGCGCAACGGCGCCTGGCACACCAGCTCGCGCCCGAGCACGAAGAACCTACGCTCCCCTCGGTCGGGGTGAGAGGATTCGAACCTCCGACACCCTGGTCCCAAACCAGGTGCGCTACCAGGCTGCGCTACACCCCGTAACCCCAACGGTTACCCAATCACGGGGCCAGCTGCAAGAGGTAGCTACTTGTCCTCGGGCTTGGGCTGCCGGTTGCCGGCGTAGATGAAGAAGTTGCGCAGCATCTGCGTGTCGAGCTGCAGCGGCAGGAGCGCGTTCTTGCCCTCGCCGGCCTTGATGGCGGCGGCGAGCTTCTTCACGCAGCTGTCGCACGGCGTCTTCACGATCTTCGGCAGCGCGTACAGGATGCTCTGGCGGATCAGGCGGTCGTCGCTCTTCGCGCCGTCGAGCAGCTGCTCGGTGTACTTCTCGGCCGCCTTGCCGGCCTTGCCGACCTCGAGCATCGCGCGCTCGATGTTGCCCTGCAGGAGGAACTGCTTCTCGACCTTGCTCCAGCCGGCCTTCTTGAGCTCGTCGATCTTCTTCTGCAGCTCCTTGCGCTGCGTGTCGCTCAGGTTGTCCGTGAGCTTCTTCGTCTCCGCATCGATCGCGGCCTCGGTCTCATCGAGGTCCTTGATGTGCGGGCGCAGGAACTTGACCGCGTCCTCGACCTTCTGGTTCAGCGTCCCGACGTAGCAGGCCACCGGATCCGCCGTCGCGGTGCAGCGCTGCGCGACCTCGATGCGCGACTTGTGCGACAGGAACAACCGCGCGAACGAGCGGTAGTCCCTCGACATGCGATCGAGCTCCTTGAACGGGCGCGTGCCGTCCTTGTACTTCTTCTCGGCCTTCGCGAACTCGGCCTTCGCGCGCTTGGCCGAGGCGGCCGCCTCGTTGACGTCGGCGGCGGTCTTCGACTTGTCGCGCGCGACCTCCTGGACCTTCTGCTTCGCCTCGTCGAGGAGGGCCTTGTCCTTCTTGTACTGCTCCTCGGCGGCATCGGCCTTCTTCTTCGGCTCGCCGTCCGCCTCGGTGCGCTTCTTGTTCGCCTCGTCGTAGAAGCGCGCGGCGATCGAGTCGAGGACGGCCATGTCCTTGTCGCTCTTCGACAGGCGCGCGAACGACTCGGCCGCGGCGCGGCGGAGCTGCTCGTCCTCGCCGTTCTTGCCGGCGATCTCGCCGAGCTCCTTGAGCCCCACGTCGTCGCGCGTCACGAACGGGTACGTGCTCGCCGCGAGCGCGCGGTTCATCGCGTCGCTGCCCGGCGGCGGAGGCGGCGGCGCCGGGCTGCCCGGCTTCGGCGCGTCCTTCTTGTCGTCCTTCTTGTCCTTCGCCAGCCAGATCGCGCGGATGCGCGGCGCGGCGGCCGGCGACCCGATCTTCTTCAGGGCGTCGAACACGGCGTTGTACTGGATGGGGCCCGGCTCGTCGAGATCGCCGCGCTGCTCGCCGAAGTACGCCGGCGCCGCGGGGCGGTCGAGGATCGCGAGCAGGTCGGGGACCGTGTCGGGATCGTAGAAGTCACCGAGGATGATCGCGGCGAAGTGATCCTTCGCCGACACCGGGACGCAGTCGTCGTCGTTGCGGTCGCTGCGGTCGCCGCAGTAGAACGCGCGCGACTGCTTCTTCGGCTGGCCCGGCGCGTGCGCGAAGTACTTCTCGATCTCCGCGTTCTTGCCCTGGATCACCGCGCGCAGCTCGTCGCGCGCCGCCGGACCCGTCGCCACGAGGGCGCGCCGGATCTGGTCGAACAGCTCCGGCGTCCGGTACAGCGCGAGCAGCAGCGTCTTCGTCGCCGTCGTCGCCCCGAGGTCGCCGAGCGCGTTGACCGCAGCGCCGGTCACCTTCAGGTACAGCGTGTACTTCGCCGACGCCGTCGTCTTCTGGTCCTTGCCCACCGTCTTCGGATGCGCCGGCGGGTTCGGGTTGTTGATGATCTTGACGAGCGCGTTCGAGGCCGCGTTCTTGTCGTTGTCGTACTTGCCGATCGCCTTCACCGCCTCCATCTGGAGGTTGATCAGGCCCTGCGACGGGTCGCGCTCCGCGACCTCGATGAGCGCGGGGAGGCCGTCGGGGTCCTTCGACAACCCGATCGCGGTCGCGCACTTCGCGGCCGCCTCGACCTTCTTCGCGTTCGTCTCGTCGGTCTTCGTCACCGCCTCGGTCAGGAACGGCATCGCCGCCTTCCAGCTCGCGGGACGGCCCGACTCCTCGTAGTCGGTCTTGAAGTTCGCCTTCGCCTGCTCGGGCGTCAGCGGCGCCGCGAGACCGATGATGACCGAGAGGATCTCGGGCTTCCTGGTCTTGCGCCACGCCTCGCCGAGGTCCTCGATCGCCGACGGATCGCCGATCTCGTCGAGCCTCTTGAGTGCGCTCTCGTAGTCGGTCGAGTCCAGGCGCTTGGCCCAGGTGGAAGCCTTGTCTTCATCCGCAGGACACCCGACCAAGCCCGCCATCGCGACGAGAGCCAGTACGCGCTTCATCTGTTCAGCCTCTCTCCGTTGGCTTACTTGTTCTTGACCGCGAACAACAGGTTGTTGAAGCCCGCGATCTTCGCCGTCACCACCACCTTGTTGATCAGTCGCGTGTCGGTCGCCTCGTCGGCCTGCAGGATCGCGAGGCCGTCGGGGCAGATGTGACCGACCTTCTGGCGCACGTTGGTCTTGGCCTCTTCGCACGCCTTCTTGAGGTCGTCGGACACCTTGCTGCCCGGGCTACCGATCTCCTCGCGGATCTTGGTGGCGGCGCCCTGCAGACGATCGAACAGAGGCTCGATCTTGCCGGGCGTCTCGTCGCGCATGACGCTCTCGATCGTCACGATCGACTCGCTGTTGAACTGGATATCGCTCTTCGTGATCGCGATGACCGGCGCGTCCTGCAGCTCCTTGGGGCGGCTGCCGGTGGTGCTCGGCAGGTCGAGACCTGCCTGCACCTGCGCGAGCTTGGTCGCCGAGAACACCATCAGGAGGAACGCCACGAGGATCGTCATCATGTCGACGAACGGCGTGAGGTTCAGCGAGATGTTCGACGGGCGCGCGCCCGACGCACTGCCCGCCTTCTTGACGAGGTGCTTGAACCGGACCGACCGGTAGATTCGCGGGCCTGACGTATGGACTGGCATGGTCCGCTCCTCCTACTGCCTGCTCGGTGGCGCCGACAGGCCGGCGGGGTCCGTGAGACCGACGTCTTCAAAACCGGTCTGCACCGCGATGTCCATCGCGAAGATGATGTCCTGATACTTCACCGGTGCCGCCGGAGTGCTCTCCGCCGCGAGCTCGATGTCCTCGCGGTCCTTGAAGAACGTGCGCTCCGTCTTGAGCTTCTTCAGCTCATCGCGGAAGCGATCCCAGTCGTGGCAACGGCCGAGCGCATCGGGCTTGTCCTCGTTCTTGCACGTCTTCGTCTTCTCGATCTTCGTGAACCCGTCGTCGACGCGCGACAGACCGATCCAGATGACCTCGGACGAGACGAGCACCGAGCAGATCACGTCCTCGTTCTCCTCCATCTTGGGCGTCTGCTCGCGCGAGATGCCCTTCGGACGGATGTTGAGCGACGCGATGTTGACCCACGCTGCCGTCACCAGCAGGAACGCGGTCAAGCAGCTCATCAGGTCGATGAACGGGACGATGTTGAGCTCGATATTGACGCTCTTTTTATCGCCTGCGCCTATTGCTGCGCCCATGGTGAGACCTCCTCGCTAGGGTTGGAAGAAAGCGAGGTGGACTAACCGGTGGGCTGCATCTGCGCGCGGTGCGACGTCACGAGGTTCACGACCTGGACGGTCACCTCGTTGATGTCGTCGACCACGGCCGTCGTCTTGCCCGAGAGCAGCGAGAAGCCGAGGAGGCCGACGAGCGACGTACCGATACCGAACGCGGTGCAGTTCAGTGCTTCGGAGATACCTTCGGCGAGCTTGGAGCTCTTGTCCGCCGAGTCGGTACCGGCCACGGAGCCGAACGACTTGATCATACCGGCGATGGTTCCGAGGAGACCCGCCATCACGGCGAAGTTCGACGTCATCGCCAGGTACGGCGTGCGCGCGTTGATCTTGGGGAGCTCGCGGAGGGCGGCCTCGTCCATCGCGGCCTGGACCTCGTCGTCGCTCTTGTTGAACTTCATCAGGCCCGCCTGGACGATGCGCGTCATCGGCGTCGGGTTACCCGAGCACACCTTGATGGCGCCCTGAACGTTGCCGCTCATCACCTGGCTCTTGAGGAGCGCGAGGAGCTTGTCCTTGTCGACCGAGGCGCGGAACAGATACACCGCGCGCTCCACGATCAGCGCGATCGTGACAACCGAGGTGAAAAGGATGGGCCACATGCCCCATCCACCCTTGTGAAACGCGGTCGAGATTGCGGTCAGCATGTTCGTTACGTCCTCTTTGGAGAGCGTGCAGGTTCGGCTCGGAGCGGCTGTGCAAGGGGGGATCCACGCGCCAAGCCTTGGAGATGGTTCGTTTTGCGCGAATCGATCACCGGGGGATCGGCGTAGCCTTCTGGGACGCGTCGGGGCGAAATGCTACGTCGGCACCGTGCGGTGTGGGGAACCGGAACGCGGCTATGATGTCTAGCGACACATGCGCCTGACGCGTTACGTCGGCTTCATCGACCTCGGCATCGCGGCCGTCGTGCTCGTGATGATCGTGCTCCCACCCCGCGAGATGCACGCCGCCGCGGCGCAGAAGGGGAGCGAAGCCGATCAGTTCGCGCTCGCGCTCGCCGAGGCGCGGACGGTCGCGCGCCCGACCGACAGCGCCGCCGTCGGCGAGTACGCGCGGCGCCTCACCGCGGTCGGCTTCCGCGACTGGGCGGTCGAGGCGGCGGTGCGCGCGCAGGAGCACACGCGCGGTCAGCCCGAGCACTGGCGGACGCTGCTCGCGACGTCGCTCGCGTACATCGATCGCTTCGACGTCGATCCCGCGCTCGACTACGCGAAGCAGGCGGTCACGTTCTGCGACGACGCGTCGAAGAACTGCCCGGGCTGGGAGATCGCGCGCATGAAGCTGTATCGGGCGCACCTCCAGGGCAGCAAGAACAGCGGCATCAATCCGTGGCGCGATCCAGAAGGTTTTCGTAAGGCCGGTGAGAAGGCGCTCCTCGGTGCGCGTCTGATTCCGTCGCAGAAGTAGTCCAGTGCATGCCCCGACGGCGCGGGGTATGATTTCAGGATGCGGCGGACGTCGATGCTCGCACTCCTCCTCGTCGTCGGCTGCGGTGGCCGGAATGCGGCGACCTCCGGCGGCGGCAAGAAGACCCCGCTGACGGCCAAGGACATCGTCCAGCGCTCGAGCCCCGCGATCGTGCGGATCGAGACGAAGGACGGGCTCGGAACCGGCTTCATCATCGACAAGGGCGGGCTCGTCGCGACGAATCTGCACGTCGTCCGCGGGATGAAGGAGATCAAGGTCAAGCTGTACGGCGGCGAGACCTACCCGGTGCTCGAGGTCGTCGGCGTCGATCCGATGCGCGACCTCGCGCTCCTGCGCATCGGCCCGCCGAAGGCGCTGCCGACGCTGCGCCTCGGCGACAGCGACGCGATGACGGCCGGCGATCAGGTCGTCGCGATCGGCAACCCGCTCGGCATCTTCGAGTACTCGGTGTCGAGCGGCCTGGTCTCGCAGGTCCGCCCCGTGTGCACGCCCGAGGCAGTCGCGCTGCACAAGAAGATGCTCCCGCGCTTCCACGAGCTCATCAAGAAGCCGCAGCTCACCGAGGAGGAGCGCAACGAGCTCGAGCAGCTGCAGTGCAGCCAGGAGCTCAAGATCCTCCAGATCTCGGCGCCGATCTCGCAGGGCTCGAGCGGCGGCCCGCTGTTCAACCAGTCGGGCGAGGTCGTCGGCGTGACGACGCTGATCGTCACCGCCGGGCAGAACATCAACTTCGCGATCCCGACGAACTACCTGAAGGTGATCGCGGCGAAGCCGGCCCAGATCTCGATGGACGAGTTCGCGACGAAGACGCAGGCGCTGCGCGGGCCCGGCGAGGGCGCGCCCGGTCCCGATCCCGACGTGAAGATCACGCGCGAGATCCCGAAGCACGACGTGTCGGTGTTCGCCGGCTGCAGCCCGCAGCAGATCAGCGACCTCGTGCACAACATCTGGGACACGATCAAGAACGGCGCCCCGCTCTACAACGCCGGCAACCACGAGGCGTGCTTCCGGATCTACGAGGGCACGTCGACGAAGCAGGAGCGCGACGGCGGGTGCAAGGGCGTGAAGTCGGCGTTCGGCGACGGCCTCCTCCGGGCGACGGCGAAGACGACGTACAAGGAGAAGGCGTGGGCGCTGCGCGACACGTTCGACGGCCTGCTCGAGGCGGCCGAGCGCTACGTGCAGGCGGGCAACAGCTTGCCCGACGCGAAGAAGCCGTAGCCGGCGCTCGGGGTCCGGCGAAGCGCCGCGTCGACTCCGGTGTGCGATCGGCGGTGGTCCGGATCGGCGCCCGACGCGAGGTAGCCGCGGCGGGCGCTCAGGCGAAGCGCGCCGCGTGCCACGCGGGCAGCTCGGTCATCGCGTCGAACACGGCGTCGGCGCCGGCGAGCAGGTCGCGCGCGTCGGAGCCCGTCGCGACGGCGCACACGGTCGCCTTGCACGCGCGGGCGGCCGCGATGTCGTGCGTCGTATCGCCGACGACGACCACCTCCATCACGTCGTGGCGCTCGCGGGCGCGCTCGATCGCCCGCGCCACGAGCTCCGCGCGGATCGCCGAGTCGCAGCCGTAGCCGCCGAGCTCGAACCACGCGCCGAGCTCGGCGGCCGCGAGCTTCTCGTCGGCGCCGCGGCGGATGTTGCCCGTCGCGATCCCGAGCGGCACCTCGCGCTCGCGCAGGTACGCGAGCGTCTCGCGCACGCCGGGCAGGACGTCGACGCCGGTCACCGCGAGCCGCGCGCGCAGGAGCGGCAGGTACGCGTCGAGGAAGGCCGCGCGCTCGTCCGCGTCGGGCCGGCGCCCGAGCCGCGCCACGAAGATCTCCTCGACGATCGCCGGATCCGTCTTCCCGCCGTACCTCACGCCCTCGCTCGCGCCCGCGATGCCGTGCCGCGCCTCGAACACGGCATCGAACGCGTCGCGCCCGGCGCGGTGGGCGTGCAGGAGCGTGCCGTCGATGTCGAACAGGTACAGGATCTTCTTCCCGTGCACCCCACCACCGTAGCCGATCGCAGGTGCGGAGGTCGACGGAGCTCGACGGCGGCTACTTCAGCGCCGGGACGATGTTCCCGAGCGCCGCACGGCGCCCGACGCAGCGATCGATCGAGGCGAGGGTGCGCGCGAGCTCGGCGGCGCCGCCGGAGATGTCGGCGACGCGCGGCGCGAGCGCGGCGGAGACCTCGTCGCGCGCGTCGCACAGGTCGGCGAGCGCCTCGACGAGCAGCGTGCCCTGCGGGGCGAGCTGGGCGAGCGCCTCGGGGATGCGATCGCGCAGCGCGCGCCACGCGGCGAGCCGCGTCGTCGGACGGGCGAGCAGGGTCGCGAGCGCGGGCCAGACGCGCGCCGGGCGGAAGCGCGGATCGGCGAGGAGCTCGAGGACGCGCGGCGCGACGTCGGCGCCGAACCGGCCGAGGGACTCGAGCAGCTCGGCCTGACGCGGGCTCTCGGCGCGGCTCGCGGCGGCGGCGGCGACGACGCGATCGAAGAGGCGATGCACGTCGGTGCGCGGCTGGTCGCGCGCGCCGAGGAACGCGAGGCCGAGGTCGTAACCGAGCGTCGGCATGCGGTCGGTGCTGGTGAGGATGCGCTCGACGGCGAAGCGCGCGAGCGGCACGACGCTGCGGTCGTAGCGCTCCGCGGGCAGGACGTGGAGGAGCTTGTCGCGGACCTCGCCCTCGACGGCGGAGTCGGGGAAGAACACGCGCGCGCCGGCGGTGCGGTCGCGGAAGCGCGCGGCGATCCACGCGCCCCACGCGTCGCGCGCGGTGTCGGGGACGAGCGGGTCGATCGCCTCCGCGATGCCGAGCGCGGCGAGCCGCTCGTACGGATCGCGCGACGCGGCGAGCGAGCGCAGCTCGGCGAGGACGCCCGCGGCCGGGACCTCGCCGGCGAGGACGGCCGCACCGAGATCCGCGGCGCGCGCGAGCTTCTCGGCGGGCGTGCGCGGCGCCTTCGCGCCGGCGGGCTCGACGGTGCGGTAGTAGCCGCGGCCGCCGGCGTTGCCGACGAGCCACGCCGGGCACGCGCGCTGCGGGATCGCGGCGCGATCGGCGGCGAGCGCGCAGGTCTCGCCCTCGGGCGTGCGGATGCACACGGGGACGGCGGCGCCGTCTCGCGCGCGGATCTCGACGGCGGGCGGCGCACCGGCGGCGCAGCGCGCCGTGATCTCGACGACGGGCGTGCCCGCTGCCTCGGCGTAGCGGAGCAGCGCCGCGCCGATCGCGGGGTCGAACGCGTTCGTGAAGTCGTGCGCCGTCGCGACGCCGCCGGCGTGCGCGCGGACGTAGCCGCGGATCGCGGTCTGGAACGCGGCCGGCCCGGCGAAGCGCTCGAACATCGCGAGCACGGCGGAGCCCTTCTCGTAGGCGATCGCGTCGAAGCGCACGTCGGCATCGTCGACGCTCGCGATCGGCCGGCGCAGCGGGCGCGCGTCGGCCTCGGCGTCGGCGGCGAGGGCGCGCTCGCGGGCGAGCAGCGTGCGCAGCGTCGGGTCGTCGAACGCGGCGAGCTCGAGCGAGATGCGATCGGCGAGCCACGTCGCGAGGCTCTCCGACAGCCACAGGTCGTCCCACCACGCGGGCGTGACGGAGTTGCCGAACCACTGGTGCGCGAGCTCGTGCGCGAGGTAGCGGATGAAGCGGCGCACGAACGGCGGGTTCGTCGCGTCGCCGACGAGCGCCGCGGCGTCGAACGTCACGAGCCCGACGTTCTCCATCGCGCCGAACAGGTGCGGCACGGCGACGAGGTCGAGCTTGTCGAGCGGCAGCGGCGCGTCGAAGTAGCGCTCGAGCGCGTCGACGACCAGGCCCGTCTTCGCGACGGCCGTCGCGGCCTTCGCGCGATCGCCGCGCGCGACGGCGACGCGGAGCGGCACCCGGTTGCGCCCGAGGGCGCCGCCCGCGACGACGTCGAACGGCCCGACGGCGATCGCGAACACGTAGCTCGGCATCGCGGCGACCTCGGCGAACGTGGCCTCGATGGTGCCGTCCTGTGCCCCCGGCCGCTCGCTCGCGAGCGCGCCGTTCGCGAGCGCGACCTGCCCCTTCGGCACGACGAGCGTCACGCGCCAGGCGGCCTTCGCCGACGGCTCGTCGAAGCAGGGCACGATGCGCCGCGCGAACATCGCCTCCGACTGCGCGAACAGGTACCAGCGCCCGCCCGTCTCCTCGCGGAACAGCCCCTCGGCGGCGGTGCCGACGCGGCCCGTGTACGCGAGCTCGAGCCTCACCTCCCCCGCCGGCAGCTCGCTCGGGAACGCGAACGCCCGCAGCCCTCCCGAGTCGGGCGCGGCGGCGCCGATCGCGAGCTCCCCGCTGCGCGTGCTCGTGCGATAGCGCCCCTCGGTGAGGTCGAGGTCCACGGCGTGCAGCCACACGTGGTCCGCCGGTGCGTCGAGCTTCACCGTGATCGCCACCGTCCCGGAGAACACCGCCCGATCCGGATCCACCTCGAGGCGCACGTCGTACGCGACCGGCCGCACGCCCGCGGGCAACCGCGCTCCCGCCGGCACCTGCGGCGGCGGCTTCGTCGGCGGTGCGACGTCGACGGGCGCGACGCGCTTCGCGACCGGCACCGGCGGTGCTTTCACCGGCGGTGCAACGGCCGGAGGCCCGCACGCAACGAGGGCGCAGGCGAGGGCCGCGAGCTTCGTCACCCGCGAAGCGTAGCCGCTATTGCGCGACGACGCCGATCGTGGGCGGTGGAGCCGGCGGCGGCGGGGGCTGGGCGGGCGCGTAGACGACGGTGGGTGGCGTCGCCGTTGCCGCGGCGACGCGGACCCGGCCGTCGTGGAGCTGGTACGGGAGCGCCGGGTCGAGGGAGGACGACGCCGGGGTCATGGCGAGGTCGCGCACGACCCAGGTCGGGATCGGGAAGCCGAGCTTGTCGCGGTGCCGGTAGGACGCGTCGCTCATGCAGCCGGTGACGCCGAGGGTGAGCACGGCGAAGAGGAGCAGGAGGGCAGCGCGCATGCGCGCGGTGGTGCCAGCGGCATGCCAGCTGCGGCGGTGAATAACCCGGTGACAGGGCGCGTCGCAGGTCGGCAGCCGCGCGCGCGACCTGCGAGATCTGCAGGCCATGTCTGCGGGGTCCGCAGTCCGCCGCTCAGGCGGTGACGACGGCGAGCAGGCGGTCGGTGTCGACCTGGTCGCCGACGACGACGTGCACGGCGCGCACGATGCCGGCGCTCGCGGCGCGCACGGTGTGCTCCATCTTCATCGCCTCGAGCACGACGAGGGCGGCGCCGGCGGCGACCTCCTGGCCGAGCTCGGCGAGCACCTTCACGACCTTGCCCGGCATCGGCGCGACGAGCGCGCCGGCGACCTGCGCGCGCTGCGCCTCCGGGAAGCGCGGCTGCTCGACGAACGCGAGCATGCGTCCCTCGGCGAGCACCCAGCTGCGCGCGCCGGAGGTGGCGACGCGCGCGCTGCGGCGGTGGCCGTGCGTGCCCGCGCCCTCGACGAACCACACGCGATCGCCGTCGCGGCCGTAGCGCGAGACGTGCGTCGTCTTGCCGCCGATCGCGATCTCGAGGCCATCGCCGGCGGGGCGATAGCCGACGGCGATCTCGGCGTCGCCGAGGGACAGCGTGACGGATTGGTCCGAAAAGCGGACGTTGCGCCAGCCGGGCGGTGCGAGCTCGTCGGCGCCGCGGCGCGCGAGGACGCCGTGCACCACGAGCGCGACGGCGGCGACGCGCACGCGGTCGAGGCCGGGCATGCGCGACGCGAGCTCGCCCGCGTGGTGCTCGAGGAAGTGCGTGTCGAGCTCGCCGGCGAGGAACGCCGGGTGCGCGAGGATGCGCGCGAGCTGCTCGCGGTTCGTGACGACGCCGGGCACCCACGTCTCGTCGAGGGCGCGGCGCAGCACCTGCGCGGCCTCGGTGCGCGTCGGCGCGTGCGCGATCAGCTTGCCGAGCATCGAGTCGTAGTGGATGCCGACCTCGCTCCCGGCGACGACGCCGACGTCGGCGCGCACCGTCGGTGGGATGTCGACCGCGTGCAGCGTGCCCGTCGTCGGGAGATAGTCGCGGTCGGCGTCCTCGGCGCACAGGCGGACCTCGATCGCCCAGCCGCGCTGCGGCGGCGCGGACGCGTAGCCGAGCCGCTCGCCGCGCGCGATGCGGATCTGCTCGCGCACGAGGTCGAGGCCCGTCGTCAGCTCCGTCACCGGGTGCTCGACCTGGAGGCGCGTGTTGACCTCGAGGAAGTAGAAGGCGCCCGCCGGATCGGTGATGAACTCGACGGTGCCGGCGCCGACGTAGTCGACGGCGCGGCCGAGCTCGACGGCGGCGCGCCCCATCGCCGCACGGCGCGCGTCGTCGAGGAACGGGGACGGTGCCTCCTCGATGACCTTCTGGTGGCGGCGCTGCACGGAGCACTCGCGCTCCCACAGGTGCACGACGTCGCCATGGCGGTCGCCGAGGATCTGGATCTCGATGTGGCGCGGCCGCTCGATGTACTTCTCGAGGAGCAGCGTGTCGTCGCCGAACGCGGAGGCGGCCTCGCCGCGCGCCCGCTCGATCGCCTCGGCGAGCCCGCTCGCCTCGTGCACGACGCGCATGCCCTTGCCGCCGCCGCCCGCCGACGCCTTGACGAGGAGCGGATAGCCGATGCCGCCGGCGGCGTGCACGAGCGCGGCGGTCGACTGATCGTCGCCGTCGTAGCCTGGGACCGTCGGCACTCCCGCCGCGCGCGCGAGCCGCTTCGCGCTCTGCTTGCCGCCGAGGCGCTCGATCACCTCCGCCGGCGGGCCGATGAACACGAGCTCGGCCTCGGCGACGGCGCGCGCGAACCCCGGGTTCTCGCTGAGAAAGCCGTAGCCCGGGTGGATCGCGTCGGCGCCGGTGATGCGCGCGGCGTCGAGGATCGCGTTGATGACGAGGTAGCTCTCGCGCGCCGGCGGCGGGCCGATCCGGACGGCCTCGTCGGCGGCGCGCGCGAACGGCGCGTCGGCGTCGGCATCGGCGTACACGGCGACCGTCGCGATGCCCATCGCGCGGCAGGTGCGCATGACGCGCAGCGCGATCTCGCCGCGGTTGGCGACCAGGACCTTCTCGATACTTCGCACGGTCGGGGGACGCTACATCACATCGACGGCGGCCCAAAGATCGAGGATGATCGAAGGATGGACCGCCGCGAGTTCGCCGCTGCCGTCGGCACCCTGACGACCCTGGTGGCGTGCGGGCGCGACGAGGTTCGAGCCGACGAGCCCGAACCCGGCTCGGTAGCGCCGCCCGCACCGGTGCCGGCGCCGACGCCGGCGGAGCCCAGCGTCGTCCGCGTCGCGAGCGTGAAGACCGCCGTCGAGGGCAACCTCTTGCCCGAGCTGATCGCGCAGTTCGAGAAGCAGTCGCCCTACCGCGTGCGCATGGCGACGGGCGTGCGCGTCTACGACCTCGCGCGCGCCGGCGACGCCGACGTCGTCGTCTCGCACTACGGGCACAAGGACGCCGAGGCGTTCGTCCTCGACGGGCTCGGCGAGTGGCCGCGCACGATCTTCAGCAACCAGATGGCGCTCCTCGGCGTGTCCGCCGACCCGGCGGGCGTGCGCGGCAGCGAGAACCTCGTCGACGCGTTCCGCAAGATCGCCGCGGCGAAGGCGCCGTTCCTCATCAACGACATCGACGGCGTCCACTACCTCACCGAGATCCTGTGGAACGCGATCGGTCGCCCCGACCGCACGGGCTGGCTGATCAACCAGTACGCCGCGCGCGAGGTGGCGGTCGTGCGCGCCGCCGCGATGGGCGGCTACACGATGTGGGGCCTGACGCCGTTCCTGCGCACGCCGATGCCGCTCGAGCCGATGGTGCTCGCGGACCCGCTGCTCCAGCGCATGATGGTGTCGGTGATCGTGAAGCCCTCGGCGGCGCGGCGCACGAACGTCGCCGGCGCGAACGCGTTCCAGTCGTACCTGCTCCACCCCGCGACCCAGGCCGCGATCCGGCAGGTGCGCTACCCCGGGCGCAACGCGGTCAACTGGGTGCCCGCCGGGCGGCACAACCGCACCGCCGTCCTGCCCAAGGTCTAACCGCCGAACACCCAGGGCCTCGTTTGGGCGGCGTCGTCGATCGCCGCCTCGAGCGCGTGCGCCGGGAGCGACTCGCAGTCGGTGAGTGCGATCTTGTGCGCCTTCCCGTCGCGCTCGGCCTCGATGATCGTCGTCGAGCCGTCGTGGCACATGAAGGCGTCGGGGTGCTCGGGGTGGAGGCGGCCGCGGTCGTCGAGCGAGAAGAAGTCCACCTGCTCGAGCAGCGACGCGAGCGCCGCCAGCTTCGTCGGGTCGGCGGTGCCGTGGCGATCGCCGACGACGGTGACGTTCTGGCCGCCGCGGTAGTCGACCTTCCCGTCGGCGCGGATCCACACCGTGTACACGGGGCAGGTCCCCCGGCACGGCATCCGCGACATCGAGATCTCGAAGCCGCGCGGCGCGGGCGGAGGTTCCTCGGGCTTCGGCTTCACCGGCGCCGGATCCGGCCTGGTCCAGCATCCGGCGAGCAGAGCGGCGAGCACGGGAGCGGCACACGCGAGCCTCATGGGCCCGAGGATGCCACGGTCAGAACATCCCCTCGGGGTTCGGCGACGTCGCCGGCACCGCCTCGGCGACGCGCACCTCACGGCGCGCTCCCATCACGAATGATCCGCGCTAGAGTGACTTCTCGAAGAAGACGCTCGTCGAGATCGCGTGGGCGGGCATCGCGGCGTACGCGCCGAAGGCGGCGCAGCGGCGGAAGCCGGCGCGCTCGTAGAACTTCATCGCGGCGACCTGCCGGTCGCCGGTCTCGAGGCGCAGCGTCGCGTAGCCGGCGTCGCGCGCCGCGGTCTCGATGCGCGCGAGGATCGTCTCGGCGATGCCGCGCCCGCGCGCGGTGGCGCGCACGTACATGCGCTTGACCTCGGCGAAGCCGTCGAGGAGCGCGACGCCGCCGCAGCCGGCGGGGGCGGCGTCCGCGCGCGCGACGAAGAAGCGGACGTGCGGCGCGAAGATCGCGGCGAGCGAGAGGCCGTGGCGCTGCTCGGGCGGATAGCCGGCGGACAGGATGTCCTCGAGCTCGCCGACGAGCGCGCGCACCTCGTCGGTGGGACCGGTCGCCAGCTCGGTCGTGATGTCCATGCGCCGTCGTACCACGGCGCTCCGTCGGGTCTCCCCCGGCGGGGTCACTGCGGGATCGTGATCGTGACGGTGAGGCCGCCGTCGTGGCGGTTCGCGAGGGCGACGCGGCCGCCGTGCGCCTCGGCGATCTCGCGGACGAGGGCGAGGCCGAGGCCGGTGCCGCCGCGCTTGGTCGAGTAGAACGGCAGGAGCGCGTTCGCGATGACCTGCTCGTTCATGCCGGTGCCGCGGTCGCCGACCTCGATCGCGACGGCGGCCGGCAGCTTGCGGATGCGCAGGCGGATCTCGTCGGGCGGCGACTCGGACTCGTGCGCGTTGCGCAGGAGGTTGACGAGCGCCTGCTCGAGCTGCGCCGGGTCGAAGCGGCCGGGCGCGTCGGGGAGCGCGCCGTCGAGCTGGAACGCGATCTGGCTGCGCAGCCGCTCGACGAGGCCCGGCCACGGCGTGTGCTCGAGGCGCGGCGCGGGCAGCTTCGCGAAGCGCGCGTAGCCGAGGATGAACTGCTCGAGGTGGCGGGCGCGCTCGGCGATCGTCGCGAACACCTTCTCGAGCTGCTCGGTCTTGTCGCGGCGCACGAGCTCCCCGCCCGAGTGGGCGAGCGACGCGATCGGCGCGAGCGAGTTGTTGAGCTCGTGGCTGATCACGCGGATCACCTTCTTCCACGTGCGCACCTCCTGGCGCCGCAGCTCGGCGGTGAGGTGGCGCAGCACGAACAGCTCGTGCGGCCGGCCGTTGAGGCGGAAGCCGCTGCGCGCGAGGTAGAACACCTCCTCCTCGTCGTCGCGCTCGACGACGAAGATGCCGTCGCCGCCGCGGGCGACCGCCTCGCGCAGCGCGTCGGGCGCGCTCTCGAGCAGCACCGGCAGGCGCTGGCCCTCGAGGCGGCGGCCGTTGCCGAGGAGCTTGCGCGCCGCGAGGTTGCCGTAGACGACGTGCTCCGCCCCGTCGCACAGCATCATCGCGACCGGCGTGTTCTGCACCATCGTGTCGAGCAACAGCTCGCGCTGCACGAGCGCCTCGCGCTGCTTGCGCAGCGTGTCGCCGAGCGCGTTGTGCGCCGCGACGAGGTCGCCGAGCTCGTCGTTGCGCTTCCACGCGAGGCTGAACGCGAAGTCGCCGTCGCGGTAGCTCGTCGCCGTGCCGGCGAGCGCGCGGAACATCACCATGACCGGCGCGAGCGGGCCGCGGATCGCGAGGATCGCGATCGGCACGAACACGCCGGCGGTGAGGAGCCCGGCGAGCAACGCATCGCCGAGCCACGCCGCGAGCGCGAGCGCAACCGCGATCGCCGCGACGACGAGGGCGCACGCCACCGCGGCGAGCGTCCAGATCAGCGAGGTGCGGTGGCGGGTGGTCACGATCTCCGCGGAGGCCGCATGGTGCGCTCGACGAGGGACACGGTACCTCAGTCGCGGGGGATGCTGAGCTTCTCCATCCTCCGGTAGAGCGCCTGCCGGCTGAGGCCGAGCTCGGCCGCGGCCTGCGCGATCACGCCGCCCGCGCGCGCGAGGGCGGCCTCGATCGTCGGCTTGTCGAGCTCCTCGTCGGGAGGACTCGCAGGCGGCGGCGCCTCGGCCCGCGGCAGCGCGAGGTCCGCGGCGGAGATGTCGCGGCCGGTCGTGAGCAGCGCCGCGCGCTGGAGGACGTTGCGCAGCTCGCGCACGTTGCCGGGCCACGCGTGCCGGCGCAGCGCATCGCACGCCGCCGTCGTCAGCCGCTTCTCGGCGGCGAGGAAGTGCTTCGCGAGCGGGATGATGTCGTCGGGGCGCTCGGCGAGCGGCGGGACGTGGAGCTCGATCGTGTTGAGCCGGTAGTACAGATCCTCGCGGAACGTGCCCGCGCGGATCATCGCGTTGACGTCGGCGTTGGTCGCGCTGATCACGCGCACCGCGACCTGGCGCTCCTTGTTCGAGCCGAGGCGCTCGAAGCGGCCGGTCTCGAGGACGCGCAGCAGCTTCATCTGCCCGTTCGCGGACAGGTTGCCGATCTCGTCGAGGAACAGCGTGCCGCCGTCGGCGGACTCGAACTTGCCCTCGCGCGCGCGGCTCGCGCCGGTGTACGCGCCGACCTCGGCACCGAACAGCTCGGCCTCGATCAGCTCCGACGGGAGCGCGCCGCAGTTGAGCGTGACGAACGGCCCCTCGCGCACGGCGGAGTTCGCCTGCACGATCTCGGCGACCTTCTCCTTGCCGGCGCCGTTGGGGCCCGTGATCAGCACCGGCACGTCGGCGCGCGCGACCTGGCACGCGAGCGCGATCACGCGCTCCATCGCGGGATCCGCGAACACGGCGCCGCGCAGGTCGAACTTCCGCTCGAGCTCGCTGCGGCGGCGGCTATCGCCGGCGACGCGCCGCGCGAGCTCGCGCCGCGCCTCGGACAGCTCGAGCAGGTTCGCCACCGTCGTTTGCAGCTTCGTGTCGTCCCATGGCTTCGCGAGGTAGTCGGCGGCGCCGGCCTTGACGAGCTCGACGGCGGACTCGAGCTGCGTCCACGCCGTCAGGAGGATCACCGGGAGATCGGGGAAGCGCGCGCGGATCGCGCGGAACAGCGCCGCGCCCTCCTCGCCCGAGGTCGTGTCGGCGCGGAAGTTCATGTCCTGGATCACGACGTCGACCGGCTCGCGCGCGAGGAGCGCGAGCCCGCCCGCCGGCGAGTCGGCCGACACCGTGCGCACGTCGCGCAGCGAGAACAGGATCTCGAGCGCCGTCGCGACGGCGGGGTTGTCGTCGATCACGAGGACCGTGGGCATCGTGGACTCGCGCAAGGTTATACGGTGCGCGTCGCGATCGCAGGCGGGATCGCCGCGGCGCGCAGCGCGGGCCCGAGCACGGCGACCTGGCCGAGCGACCACAGGAGGAGAGCGCCGATGGGGAGGAGCTGCGCGGGCAGCCGCTCGACCTCGTACTTGTCCATGAGCACGAGGTTGAGCCCGTAGGCGAGCGCCATGCCGAGGACGATGCCGATCGTCGCGAGGATGAAGTTTTCCGTCTGAAAATACCGGACGATGTCGCCGCGGGTCGCGCCGAGCGCCCGGCGGATGCCGATCTGGCGGCGCCGCTGCTGCACCCAGAAGCTCGCGAGCCCGACGACGCCGAGCGCCGTGATCACGAGGAGCGCCGCCGACACCACGAACATCAGCCACGCCATCGAGCGGTCCTGCTGGAAGTAGTCGCGCCGCAGGGCGGTGTACGTGAACTTGCTGTCGAGGATGCGGCTCGCGCTGTTCTGCTCGAGCACGGCGTCGACCTGCGCCAGGATCTCCTCGCGGCGGTCGGTGTCGACGCGCAGGATGTAGCTCGCCGGGCCGAACGCCATGCGCACCGGCAGGATCACCGAGCACCCCACGGCATCCCGGCCGCCCCAGTCGTTCGGGCGCGCGAGCAGCTCGACCACGCCGATGATGCGCGTCGGGTGCTTGCTGCCGAAGTAGAGCGCCTTGCCGAGCGGATCCTGGTTGGGGAACAGGCGCTCGGCGGTGGCCTTCGAGACGATCGCGACCGCCGGCTCCGCGGTGTCCTCGAAGGAGAGGATCTCCTCGGGCTGGAAGTTGCGGCCGGCGATCAGGTTGAGTCCGAACGTCCCGACGAGATCCTGGCCGCTCAGGTACGTCGCGACGTTCATCGGCGACTTCGGATCGTCGGGGATCGTCGAGACGCCGCTGTTCCACGACGACGTGCCGAACGGCACCATGTTCACGGACACGACCGACTTCACGCCGGGGATCGCGGCGAGCGCGTCGAGGTCACGCTTCGTCAGCGCCTGCGCGCCTTCGGTCGTGCCGATGCCGGCGAGGCGGACGCGCAGGAGCTCGTCCTCGACGAGGCCGCTCGGGCGGTCCATGCGGACGAGGCGCTCGCGGATGAGGAAGATCGCGTTGCACACGATCGCGCACGTCAGCGCGATCTGGAGGACGATCAGCGTGGCGGCCGTGCGGTGCCGGCGCAGGCTGAACAGGATGGGCCCGGTGTCGACGAGGAAGCGCATGGTTGCCTCAGTGGGACTTGAGCTGGCTGGCGACGGAGATCTGGCTGCCGCGCCACGCGGGGAGGAGGCCGGCGAGCAGCGACGCGGCGATCGCGAGGCCGAACGTCGCGCCCAGCATCGGCAGGTCGAGGTGCGCGAGCTGCGCGTACGGCGTCGGCTGGTGGCGCACCGCGAAGAGGCCGAGCCACGCGACGCCGAGGCCGAGGATGCCGCCGGCGAACCCGATCGCGCCCGACTCGACGAGCAGCTGCGCGAAGATCGAGCGCTTCGACGCGCCGAGCGCGCGCCGCACGCCGAGGAGCGGCGAGCCGCGCAGGAACTTCGTGAGCAAGAGGCCGACCGTGTTGATCAGGCACACGAGGAGGAAGCCAAGCGCCACCCACGTCTGCAGGCGCACGTCGCGCGGCACGACCTGGCGGAAGTCGAGCCACTCGAGGACGTCGCGCATGCGCACGTTCGGCGGGCGCTGGAAGCGGCCGGCGCGGCGCTGCTCCTCGGAGTAGCTGATGAGGAAGTCGTGGAAGGCGGCGACCTTGTCGGGGCTGTCGAGCTCGACCCACAGCTGGATCCACGTGCACGGCGCGTCGAGCGCCAGGTTGTCGTTGGGGCCCGGCTCGTTGCCCCAGCAGTTCATGTTGCCCTCGGGGCGGAGCTTGAGCTCGCGCGACGTCGAGAACGGCACGAACACCTGCTCGGTCTCGCCGTACGTGCGGCCCGAGCTGACGTCCCAGAAGTGCGGGTTCGGCTGCCACGCGTCGAGGACGCCGAGGATGCGCAGGTCGTGGCCGTCGACCCGGATCGCGCGGCCGACGGCGTCGCCCGGGCCGAACAGCTTGCCGGCGAGCGCGCGCGTGATCACGGCGACGCGCGCGGAGCCGTCGTCCTCGGCGGCGGTCCATGGGGCGCCGGCGGCGAACGGCGCGCGGAACATCGGGAAGAAGTCCGCCGAGGTGTAGCGCGCGCTGACGAAGAACGGCGGCAGATCGGGGCGGCCCGACTCGATCGCGACGTTGCCGCCGCTCATCATCGCCTGGCGGTCGGCGCGGCGGGCGCGCACGATCGCCTCGGCGTCGAAGCGCGTCGACTGGAAGTCCGGCTCCTCGCCGGGCACGTAGCTGTCGAGGCGCTGCGAGTCGACGAGGATGTAGTACAGATCGCGGCTGTGGCCCGGGATGGGGTCGGCCGACACGACGTGGAGGACGGTCAGCATCGTCATGCTGGCGCCGACGCCGAACGCGATCGCGACGATCATCAGCGCGGTCAGCGCGCGGTCGCGGCGGAAGCTGCGCGCGGCGAGCTCGAGGTAGTAGACGAACATGGCGGTCACGCGGTGGGCTGGTGGTGGTCGGCGGCGCCCGCGGGCGCGCGCACGAGCGCCGGGCCGCGCTCGAGGTCGGCGGCGATGCCGGCGACGACGTGGATGTTGCGCTGCGCGCGCGCGGCGATCTCCGGGTCGTGCGTGACGATCACGACGACCGTGCCCTGCGCGTTGAGCTCCTCGAGGAGCTGCATGACCTCGCGGGCCATCGCGGAGTCGAGGTTGCCGGTCGGCTCGTCGGCGAGCAGCAGCTTCGGGCCGCCGGCGATGGCGCGGGCGATCGCGGCGCGCTGCTGCTGGCCGCCCGACAGCTCGGCCGGGAAGTGCTTCATGCGCGAGCCGAGGCCGACGCGCTCGAGCGCGCTCGCGATGCGGCGGTGGCGATCCGTGCGCGACAGGCCGCGGTAGCGCAGCGGGACGTCGACGTTCGCGAACAGGTCGAGGTCCGGGATCAGGTTGAAGCTCTGGAAGACGAACCCGATCTTCTCGTTGCGCAGGCGCGAGCGGGCGCGGTCGTCGAGCGAGCTCACGTCGACGCCGTCGAGCGTGTACGTGCCGCTCGTCAGCTCCTCGAGGAGGCCGGCGATGTTGAGGAACGTCGTCTTGCCGGAGCCCGACGGGCCGGTGACGGCGACGAACTCACCCTCGCGCACCTCGAGGGACAGCTCGCGCAGCGCGTGCGTCTCGATCACCTCGGTCCGGTACACCTTCGATACGTCCTTCATTCGCAGCATGCTTGTCTCCTGTCCTATTCCGAGATGCGCACGCGCTCGGCGTCGCCGAACGTGTCGGAGCCGGCCACGACGATCCGGTCGCCGGGCTGAGCGCCCGAGAGGATCTCGACGGCCTCGAGGCTGATCGCGCCCGTGCGGATCGGGCGGCGCTCCGCGACGCCGTCGCTGACGACGTACGCCGTGTTGCCGCCGCCCGCCTCGAGGAACGGCCCCCGCGCGACCTTGATGACGTCGGCGCGCTCCTCGATGAGGATGCGCGCGGTGAGGCGCTGGTTCTGGCGCAGCCCGTCGGGGCGCTTGTCGACGAACTCGAGCCGCGTGGCGACGTTGCCGTCGACGACCTCGGGCGACACCGAGCGCACGCGCCCCGCGAACTTCGCGTTGCCCGCGCGGATCTCCGCCGCCATGCCGAGCGCGAGGTCGCGCGCGAACGCGTCGGGCACGCGGATCTCGAGCTCGAACGCGCCGAGGTCGACGACCGTGACGACGGGCGCGTTCGCGGCGACGGTCGCGCGCTGCGACACGAGCAGCTGGCCGACCTGACCGTCGACGGGCGACGCGATCTCGAGCGCGCCGACCTGGCGCTCGAGCTCGGCCACGACGGCGCGCTGGCGATCGAGGCTCTGCTTGCGCGTGCTCAGCTCGAACGCCGACTCGCGCCCCGTGAGGCCGGCCTCGGTCTGCGCGTGGCGCACGGCGATCTCCGCCTTCTTGAGGTTGTCCTCGGAGCGGCGCAGCTCGAGCTCCGGGATCACGCCGCGCGCGAACATCAGCTTGTTGATCTCGACCTCGCGCGCCGCGCCCTGCCGATCGATCTCCGCCTGCGCGATCAGCTTCTGCGCGTTCGCGCGCCCGTGCTCGACGTCGAGTCCCGCCTTGCCCACGCCGGCGTCGAGCCCGGCGAGCGTCGCCTGCTCCTGCACCAGCCGGCTGTGCAGCTCGGGGCTCGCGATCGCGGCGAGGACCTGACCGCGCGTCACCTTGTCGCCCGCCCGGACCCGGAAGTCCACGGTGCCCGCGGCGATCGCGTACAGCGTCGGGCTGTTCGCCGCGACGACGCGCCCGTCGGCGACGACGTCGCGGACGAGCGTGCCGCGCTCGACGCGCGCGATGCGGATCCGCCCCGCATCCACCGACCGCTCGGCGAGCACCCACCGCTTCGCGAGGTACCCACCACCCCCGAGCACCGCGACCGCGACGACCACGGACGGCACCCAGCGCCGCCACGACCGCCCCACGGCGGGCTTGGACAGCGGCCGGTCCTGGCCGGAGGTATCGCGGATCATTGGCAACGTGCCAACGCAAGCCGTATGCCCGGCGCAACCTCCCGAGATTCGCCGCGTCCGCAGTGTCCGCGGCGTCCGGACGCTGTCCGCGCGGACGCCGACGGAGGCTCACGTCACGTCCCACACGATCGCCGTCCACCGCCGCGCCGCTTCAGGCAGCGCGGGGACCGTGGCTACTTCGGCGTCGGCCAATCCATCATGGACATGCTGAACAGCGGCTCCTGCTCGAACGAGTTGCCGTCGGCGGCGAGCGCGGTCATGCGGTTCGCGAGGACCTCGGCCTTGACGGCGCCCTTGGGCACCTCGAGGTGATCGATCTTGATCGAGGCCCACGCCTTGGGCTCGGCGGTGTAGCGCTTGCCCGACATCGACCAGAAGTCGAAGTCCTTCTCGAACGGCGTGCCGACCTTCACCTTCAGCACGTTGCCCTTGTCGTCGTAGTAGCGCATCAGGACACCCCAGCCGGCGACCTTCTTGTCGCTGAAGTTGTAGACGCGGGTCTCGAGCGCGGTCGGCTCGATCTTGTCGACGACGAACGCGGCCGGCGCGCCGGTGAACGGCTTCGCGGGCGGCTCGGCGTTGTCGGAGCTGGACGAGCCCGACGAGGAGGAGTCGGACTTGCTGCACGCGGCGAGCGACGTGACGGAGGCGAGGGAGGCGAGTGCGAGGACGGTGGCGAGGGTGAGCTGTCGAATCATGCCGAGCGGCTTACCAAGAACGGTGCCACGCTAACACCTCGAGATCGCGGGCGGCTCGACTGCCACCGATGGCAGCGACTGCCACGCGCGGCACGCCTCCGCACCCTCAGCGCGCGGCCAGGTTGGCGGGGTTCAGCGTCGCGTCGAGGCCGCGGGCGAGCTCGGCCCGCTCCTCGTCGGTGAGGCGCGCTTCGGGGTGCGTCAGCAGATATTTCGACGGCGGCATGTTGCCGTCGGCGGTGCGGCGGCCGGCGTACGGCGCGCGGATGTACGCGCGGTCCCACTCGGAGAAGTTGAGGACGCTGCGCCCGGTGTCGACGTCGAACTGCACGGTCCACGACATCGGCGCGACGTGCGCGTACCACGGCCACTGCGTGTGGTTCGAGTGGCAGTCGTAACAGGCGCGCACCGCGAGCTCGCGCGTGCGCGGCGAGTCCCACGCCGGCTCCGCGATCGGCTGCGGGTTCGAGTGCGCGCGGCCGTAGGGCACGAGCTGCAGCACGGTGAAGCCGACGAGGATCCAGAGCGCGAACACCGAGAGGGTCTGGAAGGTGCGCCGCATATGACCCTTCGATGCGGACGTGCGCGCGTGGGTGCAGGCCACGTTGACGCAGGCACCGGGTGCGCTATGGGTGAAGGGGTGCGGCGTGCTGTCACGTGGATCGCGGCGGGGGTCGTCGCCGTGCCGATCGTGCTCGCGCTGCGCATGAACCGGCCGCGCCCGACGCTGTGGAGCGGCCTCGGCGAGCTACCGCCGTGCGACGGCTTCGACTTCCCCGTCGGCGCGCCGGACGGCGACGGCTACTACGACGCGCAGCCGTTCGGACGCAATTATCACCTCGGCAACGACTGGAACGGCAACGGCGGCGGCGACAGCGACCTCGGCGATCCGGTGTACGCCGTCGCGAACGGCGTCGTCGGCCACACGCGCGACCACCACGGCGGCTGGGGGCGCGTGCTGCGCATCGTGCACGCGTGCGGCGTCGAGTCGCTGTACGCGCACCTCGACACGCTGGAGGTCCCCGTCGGCGTGACCGTGCGGCGCGGGCAGCGCATCGGCACGATCGGCACCGCGCACGGCGTGTACCGCGCGCACCTCCACTTCGAGCTCCGCACGCAGCCGCTGCCGCTCGGCGGCGGCTACGCGGCGGACACCACGGGCTTTCTCGATCCCACCGCCTACATCCGCGCGCACCGCCCGCTGCGGTAACGCGTCAGGCGAGCGCCGCGAGCTCGGCCGGCGCGTCGACGAGGAGGTGCGGGTTCGCCGCGACGAGCTCGGCGCGCGGGCGGTAGCCCCACGTGACGGCGACGGCGGCCATCCCCGCGGCGCGCGCGGTGGCGACGTCCGTGGCGGCGTCGCCGACGAGCGCGCACCGGCCGGGCGGCACGTCGAGCCGCGCGGCGATCGCGAGCGCGGTCGTCGGGTCCGGCTTCAGCGGCGCGCCCGCGGTGCCGCCGACGACGGCCGCGAACGGCCACCGCGCGAGGAGCGCGCCGGCGATCGCGGTCGTGAGGTCGTGCGGCTTGTTCGACAGGATGGCGAGCTTGCGCGTGGCGGCGAGGCGGTCGAGCACGGGCTCGAGCCCGTCGAAGATGCGCGTGTGCGCCGCCGGATCGGCGCGGTAGTGGACGCGGAAGCGCTCGAGCACCGACGCGACGAGCGCCGTCTCGACGGCGTGCTCGACGAGCGCCTGCGCGCCGCCGCCGATCCAGTCGCGCACCTGCGCGAGCGCCGGCGCGGGGCGCCCGTGATCGACGAGCGCGGCGCCCAGCGCGGCCGCGATGTCGGGCAGGGAATCGACGAGCGTCCCGTCGAGATCGAACACCACGGCATCGACGCGCATGCGCGCATTCTCGCCCGCGCTACGGCGCGAGCGCGACGAGGCGGCCGTGGATCTGGCGGGCGGTGACCCAGCCGTTGATGCCGCCGCGGTTGTTGCCGATCTGGTAGCGCTCGCCCTGGATCGCCTTCACGAGGTGAAGGTACTGGGTGCCCTTCACGCGGCACAGCACGACCTCGCCGACCTCGGCCGGCGCGGCGCCGAGCGGCTCGACGGTGCACAGCTGCCCGCTCTCGACGCGGCCCTTCATGCTGTGGCCGCGCGGGCGGAACTGCACCGTCTCGCCGCGCGCGAGCCGCTCGATGTGACCATCTGCCCAACCCATGACCGGGCAAGGTAGCGGATGCGTGCCAGACCGGCATGCGGCGGCACGGCGGGTGTGTCATCGAGGACGCGGCGCCGCGCCGGCGCGAGCGAAGTCGCCGGGTTGCGGCCGCACGGAGATCGGCCGGCGAGTTGCACGACGCCGGCGCATGCCCGCTTCCGATCCTCGCCCCCCGCGCCCCGTCGGGCTCGCGCTCCTGGGCGCCACCGCCCTCCTCGGGCTCGGCCTCGCGATCTTCGCCGCCGCGCACGCTCCGCCCGCAGCGGCGGCGGCGGCTCCGGCGGCGGCGCACCGCCGCTGACCGCGCTCGGTATGCTTCAGGGATGCGGCCGACCGCGTTCCTGTTCGACCTCGACGGCACGCTCGTCGACAGCGTCTACCAGCACGTCCTCGCGTGGAGCGAGGCGCTCGCGAGCGAGGGCATCCAGCTGTCGATCTGGCGCATCCACCGCCGCATCGGCATGAGCGGCGGCCTGCTCATGAACATGCTGCTGCGCGAGACGGGCATCGCGCTCGATCCCGCGCGCCTCGAGCGCATCGGTCGCCACCACGCGGCCTCCTACCGGCGGCGCGCCGCCGAGATCCGGCCGCTCCCCGGTGCGCGCGAGCTGCTCGCGCACCTGACGGACGCGAAGATCCCGTGGGCGATCGCGACGAGCTCGCGCCTGGAGACGGCGCGGCCCACGCTCGAGGTGCTCGGCGTCGACCCGGAGCGCGCGACCGTGATCACCCGCGACGACGTGCCGCGCGCCAAGCCGGATCCGGACCTGTTCCTCGTCGCGGCCGAGCGCGTCGGCGTCGACATCGAGAGCTCGCGCGTCGTCGGCGACAGCGTGTGGGACATGCTCGCCGCCCGCCACGCGCGCGCGCTCGGCATCGGCCTCCTCTCCGGCGGCTACGGAGAGGAGGAGCTCGAGCGCGCCGGCGCCTACCGCGTGTTCGCCGACCCGGCGGCCCTCTTGCACCACCTCGACGAGCTCGGCGTGCGCGCGGGCTAGCGACGCCGCCGGGCCGCCCGAACCGGGCGGAATCCCGAGGCGCGCCCGGCGCAGGGAGCCCCAGCTCACGCTGTCGTCGCCTTGTGCTCGTCGCGAGCGCGCGAGAGAACCATGGGCGTGACGATCGACGACGACCTCGCCAGCGCGCGCGATGCGCTGAACGCGGGTGACGACGCGACGGCGCTGCGGCACCTGCTCGTGGCGTGGCGCGCGACGCCGGCCGCCGAGCTCGCGGATGCGATCGAGCTCGTCGGTGCGCGCGCCGCCGCCGCGCTCCACGCGCCCGGCGGTGTCACCGAGGAGGACCGCGAGGCGGCGTGGCACGCGGCCGCGCGCGCCGGCGATCCGGTGATGCGGCACCGCCTGCTCGCGACGGTGACCGACGTCCCCGACGATCGCCAGATGCTCGTGCGCGCCGAGCAGCTCGTCTCCGCGCGCGACCCGCGCGTCGCCACGATGCTGCTCGCGCTCGCGACGGAGGTGCGCGCCTCGCTCGTGCACCACGTGCCCGACTACTGGCGCCCGCTGTACCGCATGCTCGAGACGTGCGGCGATCCGCGCGTGCGCGCGCGCTTCCTCGCGATCGACTACGGCCCGCGCCTGCGCCACGTCTCGTCGTCGCGGCAGACGGCGTTCCACGCGCGCATCGCGAAGGTCAACGCGCGCATCGCCGCCGCGTACCCCGAGGCACCGCCGGCGCTCCCGTCCGATCACGCGGCGCTCGTCGCGGACATCCTCGAGCTCGCGCGGCGGCCGCTCGCGTCGGCGGCGCACGACGCCGAGACCGAGGCCGCGCTCCTCGCCGCGGTGCGCGCCGCGCCCGCCGACGACGGCCCGCGCGCGATCTACGCCGACTGGCTGCAGGAGCGAGGCGACCCGCACGGCGAGCTGATCGCGCTGCAGCTCGCGACGCAGGGCATCCCGCGCTGGAAGCTCGACGGCGAGATGGCGCGCATCGACACGCTCCTCGAGCAGCACAGCAAGCAGTGGATCGGCCCGATCATCTCGTGCCTGCAGACGCACGAGTTCGAGCGCGGCTTCCTCGCGAAGTGCGACATCGCCTGGGCCGAGCGCGACGTGGCGCGCCTCCCGACGCCCCCGGATCCCGCGTGGGCCACCGTGCGCGCGATCCGCGGCGGCCTGCCCGCCACCGACGAGCACCCGATGCCGGGGCTGGTGTACGCCGTCGGGCTCGACACGCCGGCGCTGCAGCGCCTCGCCGCGCTCGCGCACCCGCCGCCGCTCGTGACGCTCGGGTGGACGTGCCCGCCGGGCGGCAACGCGATCGAGGCGGTGGTCGCGTACGAGCGCGTCCTGCCGCGGCTCCCGACGCTGCGCGGGCTCGAGATCGGCGCGCAGCGCATCCCCGACACCGGCCCCGAGGACTTCCCGTGGAAGTGGCGCGACACGCAGCTGCGCCGCCTCCGCGTCGCGACCGCGATGCGGCAGCTGCCCGCGTGGGCCGCCGCCGCCGCCGCGTCGCAGCTCGAGACGTTCGAGATCCGCTCCGGGTGGAACGTGACGCTCGAGCGCGCCGGCTCGATCGCGATCGACGCGCGCTGGTCGGCCAGCGAGTTCGACGAGCGCTTCGACGCGGTGTGCGACGCGCTCGACCGCCTGCCGCCCGAGCTCCTGCGCGTCATCACGTTCAACGTGTCGTCGAAGGACCTGTGGACGCTCGAGCGCCGCCGCAGGATGGCGCGCGCGCTCGATCGCCACCCCGGGCTCGCCGAGATCGACATCTACGGCTTCACGCGACCGAAGCGATGAGCGCTACAGTGAGGCGATGCGCTCGCTCGCCGTCGCCGGGACCGTCGCCGCGCTCGCCGCGCTCGCCGCGCTCGCCGCGCTCGCCGGGCCGGCGGCCGCGGGAGTCCCGCGCCGGGACCGCGCCGCGCTGATCCGCGACACCGCGGCCGCGGCGGGCATGACCAACGCGGCGCTGCTCGCCGGCATCGGCGAGGTCGAGACGAACCTCGCGCACTGCTGGTCCGAGGCGACGTGGGCGTGCAAGGGACCCGCATCGCCGTCGTGCGGCGGCGGCCCCGTGATCGCCGGCGCCGCCGACGGGCCGTGCGCCGACGAGCAGGGCGGCCTCGGCATGTTCCAGTTCGACGCCGGCACGTACGCGCAGACGCTCGCGACCTACGGCCCCGACATCGTCACGCTCGAGGGCAACGCCGGCGCCGTCATCCCGTTCCTGGTGCCGCGCGCGATCGAATCCGTCGACGGCATCACCGACGAGGCCGGCGCGATCGCGTGGATGAATTCGATCGCCATTGCGGACGGCGACCCGCCGTACGAGGCGTGGCTGTACTTCGTGGCGTGGCGCTACAACGGCTGCAAGGGCTGCGCGTCGCAGATCGAAAAGTACCGCAGGGGCACGAACAAGCTGCGCGACGAGCTCGGCCCCGACTTCTGGGCCGGCCGCGACGACGGCGGTTGCGCCAGCACGCGCGGCACCGCCGGCGCCGGCATCGCGATCGCGATCGCGCTGGGACTTTTGCCCCGCCGCCGACGCCGCGGCTG
>JAHBVW010000022.1 GCA_019637375.1 Deltaproteobacteria bacterium
AACGTGAGTTTGGTGCGATTCTTGGGACTTGAACCAGAACACATGGGGGATTGCATGGATGCAAAGGATCTCTACTTCGGCGCCCTCAAGCAGTTTCGCGATCGCAACGCGCCGGTACTGCCGCAGGTGCAGCTCCAGTACGGCGCGAACGAGCGCTGGCTCGCGAGAGAGTTCACACTGGCGATGAACTGTCATCTCGCGGGATCCTGGAACCCGCAGAGGATGCAGCGGTTCGCCGACTGCGAGTTCCGATACGCAGACATCACGGTCTGGGAGGGGGACACACCTCTCGCGCTCTATGAGGTAAAGGCCCTGTACTCTGACATGAGCACGGAGATGATTCGGGGCATCGTCGAGAAGGCCTCTCGGCAGCTGAGCGATCACCATGCAATCGAGGTCGACCGCAGGCTGGGGTTGTTCTTTGCCGTCTACTACGAGAAGGGCAAGAGCGAGACTTGCGGGGTGCACGCGAATGCGTTCGCGACGAGGGTTCGAGACGCGGTTCGGACGTGCTTCACGTCCGACCACCAGATCCGCATGACGGAGCTGTCCCCGCTGTCCGAGATCGACTACGGGCCGCTCGAGGCAGATCCGTGGCATACGCAGAGCTGGGTGACCTGGGGCCAGCTGGCCTAAGTGCTACTCTTGGCTGCTGTTGCAGCTTCGAATAACCCTACTCGACGCCGCAGACGAAGAGTGATCGCGACGCGAGTCACTTCCCGAGCGATAAGGATTGTCCTCTTCAGAGAGGGTCCCGCCGATTGGTGTTACGTGTCGCGTGTGGTTGCGCCTCATTTTTCAAGCGGATCGCGCAACCGTGGAGAAGGTCCAACAACAGCGGGGCGCTTCGACCGAGGTCCTGGAGCGCGCGAGCGTTTACGAGCGCTCGGGCAAGAACCTCACGATCGTACCTGATGATCTCGGCGTTCACGACACGGCGTCAGGACGCCGCGTCGCACAGCCGTCACGAGGACGTGAGGGATCGAGCGGCGGCCCAGGGGACGAGAAGGCCGAGATGATCGACCCACCGTTCGATGTATTCGAGGTCGAGAGTGGCCGCGTGGACGCGGAGGATGCCCGCGACATCGGCGAGCTGGCGCTCGGAGTTGCTGGCGCGCGCCCATTCGAGCTTGGCGATGATCGTGTCCTCGGCGGTGGCGGTGGCGACGTCCGTGTCGGCGAGGCGAGCAACGGTTCGGCGGCGCAGCTCTTCGATCGAGAAGGGGCGATCCTTGCGGACGATCAGGTCGACCTTCCACGCGGTGTTCATGTCGATCACGTTGAACATCGAGCGGCGGCGGAAGGCGTCACGCGCGACATCTGCGTCGACGTAGAAGCTCTCCGGATCGAGCTCGCGGAGGAAATGGTCGAGCGACGTCGCGGACGGGTCGATCACGATGTCGAGGTCGTGGGTCGTGCGGGGGACGCCATGGGCCATGGCGGCGAAGGAGCCGACGACCATGTAAGGGATCGCGGCGCGGTCGAGGAGGTCGGTGATCGCGCGTAGCGGGACCGAGAGGTCCGTCGTCACGGCGCGACCAGGGGTGCGTGCGGCCAGGCGCGAACGAAGAGAGCGTCACCGATCAGAAGCCGGAAGAGGGCCCAGCGAGCGGTGTCGTCGTCGTAGTCTGGGTGTCGCGTCCGGATCCCGGCGAGGAGGGTCGCGCGGGCATCGATGGACATCTGGAGGCCGATCTCGAGGCGCCGCGTCGGCGTCATCCGGCGGTAGAGCTCGATCTGGACGGCTTCGGCGTTGGGGTCGGTGTCGAGCGACCGCGGCACGTGTCCGGCCTTTCTCGAGTCAGCTCACCCGGTGGGGCTCGCTGGGAGACGAGAAGCTGGAGCGGGAGACGGGATTCGAACCCGCGACGTCAACCTTGGCAAGGTTGCACTCTACCACTGAGTTACTCCCGCGTGGCTGAGGTGGAGGATGGTGTAGCGGGACGTGGACGGAGTGTCAAGGGTGCGGGGCGGAGAGAACGCGTGGAACAAAAGGTGGGGTGGTGCGAGGAAGGGGCAGCGTGATGTTGGGCGCCCGGGCCGAGAGAGCGATGGAGCAGGAGATCGACGAGGTCGTCCTGAGGCGGGCGATCCGTGGGGAGGAGGCGGCGGCCAGGGCGATGGTGGTGATGTACCAGGGGCGGGTGTTTGCGTTGGTGGCGCGGATGCTGGCGGGGCGTGGGAAGGCGACGATCGAGGATGTCGCGCAGGACACGTTCCTGCACGTGTTTCGGCAGCTCCCGAGGTTCGAGGTGGGTGGGGCGGCGAAGGTGTCGACGTGGATCCTCACGATCGCGGCGCGGAGGGCCATCGACGAGCTGCGGAGGAAGCGGCCGGCGCTGGTGGCGGACGTGGCGGACACGAGGGCGGACCGGGCGGGCGCGGACGAGCGGGCGAGGAGGAGGGAGATCGTGGGGGCGATCGAGGCGGCGCTGCGGGAGCTGTCGCCGGAGCTGCGGGCGGCGTTCCTGCTGCGCGAGTACCACGGGCTCGAGTACGTCGAGATCGCCGAGGCGCTCGGGATCGATCTCGGGACGGTGAAGTCGCGGTTGTCGCGGGCACGCGCGGCCCTGCGCGAACGACTTGCGGAGGTGCACGATGGCCGCTGATGAGCAGGAGGAGCCGGTGGAGCTGGAGGCGCGCGAGGCGGCGGCGCTGGAGGTGTGGACGGCGCTGACGCCGCCGCCTGGGTTCGCCGACCGGGTGATGGCGGCGCGCGAGCGCGCGCTGGGGACGCCGAAGGCGGCGGCCGCGCGGAGGCGGCGGTGGCCGTATGCAGCGGTGGCGGCGGCGGTGATGGTGACGGCGGCAGCCGGGGCGGCGCTGTACGTCGCGACGAGGCGCGCGAGCCCCGGCAGCGCGGGGGACGTTCGCGGCGTGGCGGAACGGACGACGGCGGAGCTCGGCGACCGCGGCGTGGCGGTGGTGGAGCCCGGGGCCGTGATCAGCTGGAAGGTCGACGGCGGCGGCGCGGCGGAGGTCGAGCAGAGCGCCGGAGATGTGTTTTATCGCGTGGACCGCGGCGGCGAGGCGTTCGTGGTCCATACACCCGCCGGGGACGTGCGCGTCACCGGCACCTGCTTTCGCATCGAGGTCGGAGACATGCAGAACAAGAAGCAGATGGTGCTGTCGGGCGCCGTCGGGGCGGCGATCGCGGCGGCGGTGGTGATCACGGTGTACGAGGGGCGGGTCGTTGCCGAGACCAAGCAGGCGAAGACCGAGATCGCCGCGGGCACGCGCGCCACGATCGGCGCCGACGGGACCGCCGTTGCCATGGCGCGCGACGCGGCGGCGGGCGCCGCGGGTGCGGACGGCGCGGCGACGAAGGAAGAGCTGCTCGCGCGCACGCAGGCGCAGCGCACGGAGATCGCGCAGCTGCGGACGAAGGTGGAGGAGCTGGAGAAGCGCAGCGGCGCTGGCGGCGGCCGGCAGCCGCTCGAACATCCGGACGACGGCCTCATCTGGCACAACCCGTCGCCGGAGACGCTGAAGGAATGGGCGAAGGAGTGCATGGTGCGCGTGGATCAGCCGAGCCTCGAGCGGTTCAACCCACTCAAGCCGGGGAGCCGGAACGACCGCGGCCTCGAGGCGAGCGAGATCGAGCCGTACAACGCCGCGATGACCGATATGGCGAAGCAGCTGAAGGACGTGATCCGCGGGTTGTACGTCGAGACGACCGGCGACACGGTGGGCGCCGAGACGCTGTCGGCGGACGCGATGCGCCGCGAGATCGAGGAGAAGTCGAGCCGCGAGGAGCTCGGCGTGATCTTGCAGAAGCTGAGCGCGGAGCGCGCCGGGTTGCAGCCGCCGCCGGCGGACCTCGGGAAGACGTCGACGATCGAGCGCTTCATGCGGTTCTACCTGACGCTCGGCGATGCTGCCGAGGCCGCACTCGCGAAGCGTCTCGGTGTTGAGCGAGCAAAGGCGATCCGCGGAAGTGCGTGGGAATCGCGTAGCTCGATGTCGGGCTGCCCGGGCAGCGGCGACCGCTAACGCGGTTGCAGCGGCTCTCTTGGACCACTCGCAACCGACTCGTCCGACGACGATCGACGCCCCCATGGAAGCGCAGCGCGATCTGGAACGTCAGTCAGCAGGTCGATCCGTCGACGACGATCGACGGCCCAATGGAAGCGGTGCAAACGGCGATCATGTGGGCCCTCGATACCGCCCGCTATCCGTCGACGACGATCGACGGCCCCATGGAAGCTTGTCGAGGCTGCCCGGCTCGCCGCGGGTCCAGTCCACTATCCGTCGACGACGATCGACGGCCCCAGGGGAAGCCGTCGTCGTGATGACGTGCGGCCGGCGAGCGGGTGAGGATTCCGACGCCCTGCCCTTCCCGCTCGCGGGCGAGTGCGCGCGGACCTCGTGGAGGTAGCCGGCATCGGCAGGGCCTCTCCGGATCGTTGACGCTCCGTCGGTGTGATCGCGGTGCGCTCGACGAGGAGCGCACTTCCGTCGAGGTGTGACAGATCGCTCGACGATCGAACGAGCTCGGAAGAGCGCAGACGCGCGACCGTGAGGACCGAGCGATCGCGGTCTCACGCGACGCAACGCGCGGGCGGTCCGGAGAGGCGGCGTGTGAGGCTGTGCGTGCACGAGGTCCGCGCGCAGGTCACCGCGTGAGGCGGAGACCGGCTGGCTCGGTGACGACGTGGAGCGCGTACTTCTGGGCGAGGTGGTAGAGCGCGAGGTCCCAGGGGATGTTGCGCATGCGCAGGGTGACGCTCGCCTCCACGTCGGCGTCGACGGAGATCGGGGTCTTCGCGAGGTCGCCGAGTGCCCTGGCCGCGTCGCGGACCGGGGTGTCGAGGAAGCTCAGCTCGATCGGGGCGCCGGTGAATTCGGTGCGCGGTGCCGGAGGGCTGGAGAGCCTGGTGACCCACAGCGATGGGCGGCGGGTTCCCGGCGTCGCGAGCGGCTGGATGCGGAGCGCGTGGGCGCGAGCGACGGTGGCGAGCGCGTCGCGCCAGGGTGTGGCGTGCGCGCGGAGGGTGACGGTCCCGGAGATGTCGGGATCGACGAAGAGGCTGACCTGCGCGGACGTCGCGATGGTGCGGAGCGCGTCGACGAGGTCGGCGCCGGCGAGATCGACGTCGATGGTTTCGGTGCCGCCGTCGGCGGGCTTCGCCGGTGGACGCGCGCAGGCGGCGAGAAACAGCAAGGACAGGGCGAGCGGTCGTGTGGACATGCCGCGAGAACCACCGAGTACGCCGCCCATATCGCCGACCGCGCGCGGAGATAAGCGAACGCGTTCACGCTCGAGCTACGCGTCTCGACCTCGGCGTCGCCTACGCGCACTCGGCGGCTTGGCGCCTCGCGGGGACGTTGCTCGCCTCGCGAGCCATGAGGTCGATATCCGAGCGTCGAGGCGCCGCCGATACCTACGGCGCGGATCCGGATCCGACCGTCGGCAGAGCAGAGCCAGAACCGGCAGGCGGCGGAGCTGGAGCCGGAGCCGGAGCGCCAGAACCTGCAGCCGGCGGAGCGGCTGGCTTCGCCGGAGCCGGAGCCGGAGCAGGCGCCGGCGGCGGCGCAGTGGCTGGCTTCGCCGGAGCAGGCGCAGGCGCAGGCGGCGGCGGAGGGGGCTTGAGCTGGGTCAGCTTGACGTCGCGCACCGCCGCGGGGGCACCGTCGCCGAGGATGTTGACGGAGCGGATGACGGAGGGGAGGTAGCTGTCGAGCTTGCCGACGTACCAGGTGCCCGCGAGCACCACGATGGCCGCGAGCACGACCCAGCGGCGCCAGGGGGTGCGCTTGTCGGCGAACGGATCGTCGAGGGTGCGCTGGCTGCCCTTGGGGAGCCGGGCGAGCTCGGTCATGGCGGCGCCGAAGGCGACGTTGATGCGGGCGCGGCCGTTGATGGCCCAGCCGTTGGCGTCGAGGATCGGGCCGAGGTTGCGCCGGCGGAGCTTGAGCCAGGCGAGGAGCATCGACGGGCCGGAGATCATCAGCAGGATGGCGAGGAGGCCGAGCGGCAGCCACGGGCCGAGGCCGAAGATCGTCGCGAGCAGGGCGCCGACGAGGGTGCCGATGCCGCCGATGGCGACGCCGATCGCGGCGACCGTGCCGAGATCGATCTTCTTCGGCGGTGGCACCGGGGACGCGGGCGTGGCCGCCTTGTCGACGTTGCCGAACATCGTGCCGCCGGCGGTGACCTTCTCCTGGGACTCCGCATCGGCCGCCGCCGCGCGCTTGGTGACCGTCTCCTCGATCGTCTTGAACAGCTTCTTGTACGGCGTCCAGAACGCCTCGCGGATGCTGATCGGGTTGGTGATGATCTTCGTGATCGTCGCGTCCCAGTCCCGCTTCTCGCGGTCGTAGAAGATGCCGTTGCGCCCGACGAAGATGTTGTCCGCATCGCCGTTGGTGAGCGCCGCCACCATCTGCCGCGGCGCCTCCCCCTGGCGCGAGATGTCGAAGTAGATGAGGTAGGCGTCCGACGACGGCGCGAGCGCCAGGTGGCGCGCCGGATCCGCGACGCGCACGCACAGGTGCAGCGCCCGCGCGTCGAGGTACAGCGTGCCGCCCTGGAACGTGCCGTCCTGGCGCGAGTAGAAGTCGCTGAAGTTGACGAAGTTGCGCAGGATGCGCCCGAAGTCGCGCTGCAGCCGCACGGCCTTCGCGACACTCGTGATCTCCTCGTACTCCGTCGTCAGCGACGCATCCTTCAGGATCAGCGCGCGCAGCTTCTCGCGCAGCGCCGGCTCGGCGAGCTTGTCGAGCCACGCCACGTCGAGCCCGTCGACCGCCGTCGCCGGCTTCGCGCCGAACCACGCGTCGTACGCCGCGAGCTTGTCGGCGATCTGCGCGACGTCCGCCGCGACCAGCGCGTCGCGCGCCCCGAGCACCGGCGCGACGCACGCGGTCTGGAACGTCGCGATCCGCGCCGCCCACGCCGGGTTGACGTTCCCGAGCGGCAGCTTGCCCGCGGCCTCGACGTGCGCGAGCGGCAGCCGCGCGAGCTCGTCGTCGGTCGGCGACAGGTTGCGCGCCGCGAGCGCGACGAGCGCCGCATCCTGGCTGTCGAGCATCGCCGCGCCGCGCGCGTCGAACGCGGCGACCTTGCACCGCGTGAAGAAGTCGTCGAGCTTCGCGCGCACCGCCGCGAACGCCGCGGCCGCCGCCGCGGTCCCCTCCCCGAGCGGCGCCAGCTCGGGCGCCTTGCCAACCGCGAGCCACGCGACGCGCTTGTCGACCGCCGCGAACAGCGCATCCGCGCGCGCCTGATCGACGCCCGGCGCGCCGCTGCGGTCGTTGACCGCCGGCCCGAGGTCGCACGCGATCGCGTCCTCGATCGCCTTCTTCAGATCCGCATCGTCACCCGCCGACCCCGGCACCACGATGCCGTCGCCGTTCAGCACGGTCCCCGTGAACGCCTTCACGATCGCGACGGTGTCCTCGACGGAGATCGTCGGCGACGCCGGCTTGCCGAGGTCGCGCAGCATGTGGCGCGCGGCGCCCACGACCTTCTCGTCCTTGATCGCGGCGAGATCGATCGTGTCCTTGCTGCGCACGATGTCGTCGGGGCGCTTGAACGTGCGCTCGACCCACGCGACGACGTCGAGGATGTCGTCGATGCGGATGCGGCCGTCGCCCGCGAGATCGATGAGTGCGAGCGTCGCCGGATCGATGTCGATGTGCGCGATGGGCATCGCGAGCGCGACCCACAGCTTGCGATCGAGATCGCGCAGCGCGAGCAGGTCCGCGCCGTCGCGCAGGCTGACCTGATCCACGCCACCCGCGCGGAAGAAATGAAAGCGATGCATCAATGCTCCGGTTGGCTACAGTCCGGTCCGAGCCGATCGATCGCGTACGCGTCGGGGTGCGGCAGGTACCACACGAGATGGCGTCCCACGCGCGCCGTGCCGCCGTCGAGCGCGTACGCCGTGTATTCGCCGGGCCCCTCCGCGAGGAGCACCTTCGGCCCGCCGCGATCGGCGAGCACCGCCGTCAGCGCGAGCGGATGGTCCTGCCCTTCGGTGACGCGCACCGGCGCCCCGCTCGGCCCGACGACGAAGAACCCGGCGAACGTGTCGTCGCTCGTCCAGTCACACGGCCTATCGGCGGCGCCGTCGGGCACCGTCATGTAGTTGAGCGCCGCGCCGTACGCGACGGGCTTGCCACCGACGTCGACCTGGCCGATCGCGTACAGCTTCTCGCAGCCGGGCGCCGCGCACGCGCGCGCCGGGATCGCACCCGCGATCGCCTCCGGGATCGGCGTCTCCCTCGTCGGCCGCTTCCACGGATCACCCTCCTTCGCCGGCGGCTCGGAGAGGCGCTGCGCGATCTGCCGCGGCGCGATCGCCTTGCACTCCGTCGGCGCCGCATCCGAGACGAGCGCGATCGCGGTGCCGTTCGGGTCGGGCGGCGCGGGGCACCCCGCGAGCTCCACGCCGTACGTCATGTTCGGCTCGCCGCCCTCGTCGACGCTCGCCGCGTAGTACGCGCCGATCGTCGCGCGGCACGGCGCCGCGGCGCCCGGCGCGAGCAGCCAGATGTTCGTCGGCGGCGCGGGCACGCCCGCCGCGCTCGCGGCCGCCGCGTCGATCGTCGCGTACGCCGGCACGCCCTCGAGCGAGGGCACGATCTTGTCGGCGAGCGGCAGCACCCAGTTGCCCTTCGGCGGCGCGGTCGGCGCCCCCGCCGGTGGGTGATCCTCGTCGGGAGTCTGGAACGACGCCACGTAGACGCCGCTCGCCGGCGGGCATCCGACGCCCGTGTCGACGACCGGTCCGCCGCCGCCGCGCTTGGGCGGACATCCGCCGAGCAGTGCGAGACCGCACGCGAGCACCATTCGCTTCATCCGCCGATCTATCGCGCAGATCACCGGCGCGTGCCAGCCTCGGTGACATGCGCGTCGCCGTCGTGGGACACGTCGAATGGGTGGAGTTCCTACGCGTCGACCACGTCCCGGCGGCCGGCGACATCGTCCACGCGCGCGCCGAGCTCGCGGTCGCCGCCGGCGGGGGCGCGGTCGCCGCCGTGCAGCTCGCGCGCTGGGCGGGTGCGTGCACGTTCTACACGGCCCTCGGCGACGACGAGCTCGGCCGCCGCGCCGCCGACGATCTGCGCGCCCGGGGGGTCGACGTGCGCGCCGCGCTCCGCCCCGCCCCGCAGCGCCGCGCGTTCACCCTCGTCGACGCCGCCCGCGAGCGCACGATCCTCGTCGTCGGAGATCGCCTCGTCCCGCACGCCGCCGATCCGCTCCCGTGGGACGAGCTCGCGACGTACGACGCCGTCTACCTCACCGGCGCCGATCCCGCCGCGATCCACCTCGCCCGCCGCGCGCGCCGCCTCGTCGCCACCGCGCGCATCCTCGCGCTCCTCCGGCGGGCGCCGGTTCCTCTCGACGCCCTCGTCGGCAGCACCTCCGATCCGTCGGAGCGCTACACCCCCGGCGACCTCACGCCCGAGCCCGCGCTCGTCGTCCGCACCGACGGCGCGCGCGGCGGCGAGTACCGCGTCGGCGGCACCGCGCATCGCTACGCCGCGTCCCCCGTGACCGTCACCGGCGACACCTACGGCGCCGGCGACACGTTCGCCGCCGGCCTCGCGTACGGCCTCGCGCGCGACCTCCCGCCCGCCGAGGTCGTCGCCGACGCGGCCGCCCGCGCGGTCGCCGTCCTCGCGTGGACCGGCCCCTACGGCTAGGCCGCGCTGCGCACCGCCGGCAGCGCCGGCTCGATCCCGAGGTAACGGTTCACCATCACGCACGCCTCGTCGACGAGCCGCGGATCGCCGAGCTTCTCGGGCGCGAACAGCGCCGCGCGGTGGCAGATCGACTCGATCGCGCTCACGAGGATGAACGCCGCGATGTCCGGATCGCGGATCGCGAGCTCGTCGCGCCGCAGCGACAGGATGCCCGCGACCATGCGGTTGCAGATCGCGTCGAGCTCGCGCAGCTTCGCCATCCGCCCGACGCGCGGCACCTGCTCGGTCAGCACGCGGTGCAGCTCGGGCTCGACGGAGTGCGCGCGGATCGTCAGGTCGATCACCGCGCGCACCGCGTCCGCCATCGGGAGCTGCGCGACGCGCGTCAGCTCCGATAAGATCTGCCCGTTCATGTCCTCGACGTGGCGCTCGATCAGCGCGGCGACGAGCGCCTCCTTGTTCGGGAAGTACTGGTACAAGGAGCCGATCGACACTCCCGCGTGCTCGGCGACCGCGTTCGTCGTGAGCCCGTCGAAGCCATGCTTGACCAGAACCCGAGCCGTCGCGGCGAGGATGGTATCGACGGTCGCCTTGCTGCGGTCCTGCCGCGGCCGTTTCCGGGGCGTTGTCTTCACTTGGCGGGGCACGGCGAGACCTCCGAGAACGCGAGTTGCGAATGTGAGCGAACGCTCGCATTCTAGGGCATCATGGCGCAACCGACCAGCCAGTTCGTCGTCCCGGCCTCGATCGCGGACTCGGTGCCGTCCGTCCCCGGACTCCCGCTGCTCGGCAACCTCCTCGACTTCCGCCGCGACCGCCTCGCGCTGCAGGACCGCGCCGCGCGCATCGGGCCGATCGTGCGCGTGACGATCGGCCCGATCCCGTTCTACCTGGTGACCGACGCGGACCTCGCGCACGACGTGCTCGTCGAGCACGCCGCGGCGACGCGCAAGTCGGCCGCGCTCAAGTTCCTGACGCCGCTCCTCGGCGACGGGCTGCTCCTCGCCGAGGGCGCGCCGCACAAGCGCCACCGCAAGCTCCTCGCACCGGCGTTCGCGCCCCGCCGCCTCGCCGCGTACGGCCGCGTGATGGTCGACGAGACGCGCGCGCAGGTCGCCCGCTGGCGCCCGGGCCAGCGCATCGACCTCGCCGAGGAGATGATGGAGATGACGCTCGCGATCGCCGGCAAGACGATGTTCGGCGCCGACGTGCGCGGCGACGCGTCGACGGTCGCGACCGGTCTCGAGCTCGCGATGCGCGCCGTCGTCGCCAACATCTCGTCGCCGATCCGCCTCGGCTACCGCTGGCCCCTGCCCCGCCACCTCCGCATGCGGCGCGCCGTCGCGCTGCTCGACGACGTCGTCTACCGTCTCATCGCCGAGGGCCGCAAGCTCGGCACCGACCGGGGCGATGTCCTGTCGATGCTCCTCCTCGCGCGCGACGAGGACGACGGCGGCTCGCTCGACGACAAGCAGGTGCGCGACGAGGTCATGACGCTGCTCCTCGCCGGCCACGAGACCACCGCGAACGCGCTCACGTGGACCTGGTACGAGCTCGGCCGCAACCCCGAGGGCCTCGCGCGCCTCACCGAGGAGGTCCGCCGCGTCCTCGGCGATCGCCCGGTCACCACCGACGACCTCCCGAACCTGCCGTACACGCTCGCCGTGCTCGAGGAGTCGATGCGCCTCCACCCGCCCGCGTACATGACGGGCCGCGAGCTGCTGCGCGACGTCACGCTCGGCGGCCACCGGCTCCCCGAGCGCTCGATCGTCACGGTCTACATCCGCGGCATCCACCGCCGCCCCGACTACTTCCCGGCGCCGCTGTCGTGGCAGCCCGAGCGCATGCTCCCCGAGGCGAAGAAGCTCCGCCCGCGCCACCACTACCTGCCGTTCGGCGCCGGCCCGCGCGTGTGCATCGGCGCGCACTTCGCGCTCATGGAGGCGCAGCTCGCGCTCGCGACGATGGTGCAGCACGCGCGCCTGCGCATGCTCGCCTCGCACGTGACGCCCGAGCCGATGGTGACGCTCCGCCCGCGCGGCGGGATGCCCGCCGTCGTCGCGTGACTACGGCAGGAACCGCGCCCGGTTCTCGGGCGACGGCAGCTCGCACGCGTCGACCCGCCCGAACAGGCGGTAGCGCAGCGCCGCCACGAGGCGATATCCGAGGTTCAAGAGGAACCCCGGGAACCACCGAAACGCATAGCTCCACCGCCACGGCGCCTTCAGGTGGCGCGCCAGGTACAGGAACGCCTTCGACCGCAGGTGCGCGCGCTCGCCGTCGACGAACACCACGGTGTTGATCGTCTCGGGGATGTTGGGGTACCGCGGCCGCAGCGCCGCCGCCGTCTCGCCCTGGAGCGGCGCGAACCGCAGCTCGCGGTCGCGCTCGTGCCGCAGGATCCAGCGCACGCTCCTGGCGCACAGCCCGCACGTGCCGTCGTACAGGACGACCGGCGTCTCGGCGGCGGTCGCGGCGGTGCTCATGGAGCGATCATGCTCCTTTTGCGAGGGCCGGCAACTGCTACGGTGGGCCGTGCTCGCGGTGATGAAGATGCTCCTCGGGACCGCCATCTCGGGTGGGGTTCACTACGTCGTCTGGCGACGGCTCGTCGCGCAGGCCGACTTCCCGCGCGGCTGGCACCGCGCGCTCACGGGCCTCATGGTCGCGCTGTTCGTGTCGATCCCCGTCACGACGTGGAGCCGCAACTACCTGCCGGGGTTGTCGTCGAAGCTCGGCTGGGTCGCGTTCCCGTGGATGGCGCTGTGCGGCCTCACGTTCGTCGCGCTCGCGATCATCGACGGTGTGCGGCTCGCCCACCGCGGCGCGCTGCGCATCGCGCGGCGCCCGGCGCCGGAGGTGTCGCTGTCGCGGCGCCGCTTCCTCGCGCGCGCGACCGGCGGCGCGGCCCTCGCCGTCGGAGGCACCAGCATGGCTCGCGGGATGATCGAGGCGCGCGGCACGCACGAGGTGGTGGACGTCGAGTTCCGGCTCGCGAAGC
Organism: Deltaproteobacteria bacterium; assembly: GCA_019637375.1. GTDB lineage: Bacteria > Myxococcota_A > Polyangia > Haliangiales > Haliangiaceae > JABFXX01. The sequence continues at coordinate 12,656 of JAHBVW010000022.1, forward strand.
TGCCGCCGTCGCTCGACGGCTTCACGATCGTGCAGCTGTCGGACCTGCACGTCGGGCTCACGATCGATCGCGCGTTCGTACAGAAGGTCGTCGACCACACGAACTCGCTCCAGCCCGACCTGATCGCGCTCACCGGCGACCTCGTCGACGGCCGCGTCGGCGACCTGCGCGACGAGGCCGCGCCGCTCGGGCAGCTGCGGGCCAAGCACGGCGTGTTCGCGGTGACCGGCAACCACGAGTACTACTCGGGCGCCGACCCGTGGATCGAGGAGCTGACGTCGCTCGGCGTGCGCTACCTGCGCAACGAGCGCGTCGCGATCGGCACCGCGCAGGCCGCGTTCGACCTCGCCGGCGTCGACGACCACGGCGCCGACGCGTACGCCGGCCACGGCGAGGACCTCGCCGCCGCGACGGCCGGCCGCGATCCGGCGCGCGCGCTCGTCCTCCTCGCGCACCAGCCCCGCCAGGTCCGGCGCGCCGCGCAGCACGGCGTCGACCTGCAGCTGTCGGGGCACACGCACGGCGGCCAGATCTGGCCGTGGCACTACTTCGTGAAGCTGCAGCAGGGCGGCCTCCTCGCCGGCCGCTACGAGCACGAGGGCACGCAGCTGTACGTGACGCGCGGCTGCGGCTACTGGGGCCCGCCGGTGCGCGTGCTCGCCCCGCTCGAGATCACGCGGATCATCTTGCGCTCCGCCGCGGCCTGATACGCTCGCAGGATGGGTGTCTCGTGGGTCCGGATCGCGTTCCTCCTGATCGTGCTCGCAGTCCCGGCGTACGCGCAGACGGGCGGGCGCGCCGGCGGAGGTAGCTGGAGCAACTCGTCGTCGCCTTCGTCTTCGTCGTCCTCGTACCAACCGTCGTCGACCTACACGCCGTCGCCGCGCACGTCCTACGCGCCGCCGTCGTCGACCGCGAGCGACACGACGTCGACGAGCTACGACACCTCGCACCACGGCGGTGGCGGCGGTGGTGGCGGTGGGCTCACCGCCGTGGCGATCTTCGCGCTCGCGGCCGGCTCGGTCATCGTCTTTGTGCTGCGCAACGGCAACGCCGGCACGGGCTCCTACCGCGGGTTCAGCGGCTACAGCGGCTACACCGTGCCCGAGGTCGCCGGCGTCGACGTGTGCGTGCTGCGGGTCGCGCTCGACGGGCGGGCGCGCAAGTTCGTCCAGCGCGAGCTCGCGCGCATCGCGAAGATCGCCGACACCGCGACCGAGGAGGGGCGCCTGCTGCTGCTCCGCGAGGTGTCGCTGATGCTGCGCAAGGTGCGCGACGCGTGGGTGTACGGCGGCGCCGTGAACGAGCCGATGCGCAGCCTCGCGGCGGCGAAGGTGTGCTTCGACCGCCACGTCGACGAGGCGCGCGTGAAGATCGCCGTCGAGACCGTGTCCAACGTCGACGGCGTCCTGCACCTGCAGGACGCGCCCGGGTCGACGCCGCGCTCCGATCAGGGCGAGGGCGTGATCCTGGTGTCGATCATCGTCGCCACGCGCAGCGAGCTGTTCGACGTGCGGCACATCGGCGACGGCGAGACGCTGCGCAAGGCGGTCGAGGTCGTCTCGCACCGCACGGCCTCGGACCTCGTGGCCGTCGACATCGTGTGGATGCCGGCCGAGGAGGACGACCGCATGTCGTCGATCGAGCTCGAGGCGAAGTACCCGCACCCATCGCTGATCCGGATCACGGGCGCGCTCGTCGGCAAGGTGTTCTGCGCGTACTGCAGCGGGCCGTTCCCCGCGGAGCTCGTGACGTGCCCGCACTGCGGTGCACCTGCTCCCGGCCACGACCAAACGATGCCGCGCGCGGCGTAGCGATGTACAACGCGGCATGCGCCCGCTGGTCTGTTCGCTCGCGCTCGTCGCCGCCGCCACCGCTTCCACCACGACAGCCTCCGCCGAGCCCAAGCGGCTGACGCTCGAGCAGCTCACGTCGAAGGCCATCGCCGGCCCGCGCGGGCGCATGGCCGACGGCGACATCGACGCGGCCGCCGCGCGCGTCCAGGAGGCGGATGCGGCCCGCTACCCGCGCTTCAAGGCGACGGCGTTCGGCACGATCAGCCCGGAGATCCGGTGCAAGGACCCGGCGTGCACGATCACGGACCCGGTGAACTTCTCGCTGCAGTTCAAGGGCCTGTTCGGGAGCGGGCAGCTCGAGATCACGCAGCCGCTGTTCACGTTCGGCAAGATCACGCACGCGCGGCGCGCGGCGCGGGCCGGGCTCGACGCGCAGCGCGCGCTCGCGAACGAGACGGCGGGCGACGTCGCCGTCGAGGCCGCGCGCGCGTACTGGGGCCTCAAGACGGCGCGCGAGGTGGTCAGCATGCTCGAGGACGGCATCCAGGAGATCGACAAGGCGGTCGCCGCGATGAACGAGCAGACCGGCTCGAACAAGCCGTCGATCCAGGACCGCCAGCGCGTCGCCGTGCTGCTCGCGGAGGCGCGGGCCCAGCAGGCGGACGCGATCGCGAACGTCGAGCAGGCGCTCGCCGGCGTGCGCGTGCTCGCGAATGCGCGCGACGCCGATATCGACGAGGAGACGATGGAGCCGATCTCCGGCGAGCCGCCGGGCTCGCTGAGCGGCGAGCGCCGCCCGCAGGCGATCGCGGCGCGCCACGGCGCGATCGCCGCCGACGAGCTTGCCGCGCTGCAGCGCGCGTATTACCTACCCGACTTCGCGGTCGTCGCGAGCGGCGTCGCCGCGGGAGCCCAGGGCGCCGACGATCCGCCGAGCGCGTTCGCGAACGACCCGTACAACCGGTTCGGCGCGGGCGCCGTCGTCGCGCTCCAGTGGAACTCCGAGCCGTGGACGCTGCGCGCGAGGAGCGCGCGCGCCGCGGCCGAGGCACGCAAGGCGCATGCCCTCGCCGACCTCGCCGTCCAGGGCGCCGCCTTCGACGCCGACAACGCCGTCGCGGACGCGCGCGCCGCACACGCGAAGATGACGGCCGCGCACGACGGCGAGAAGGCGGGCCGCGCGTGGGTGGCGTCGGTCCTGCAGGGTCAGGCCATCGGCGTCGTCGAGGCCCGGGACCTCGCGGATGCGTATATCGCGTGGTTCCAGATGCACGCGCGATGGCTTCAGGCGGTCTTCCAGTGGAACGTTGCCGTGGTACGCCTGCAGCGTGCCAGTGGTGAATTCCGTGCCATTGGGTATCGTCCATAGAAAAGGAACATGATGCTCCGCCGATCCGCCTTCCTCCTCGCCCTCGCTGCTCTCGCCACGCCGGTTGCCTTCGCGCAGACACCCGCGAAGCAGCCCCCTGCCGCCCCCGCCGCCGCGCTCGGCCCCGGCGCGACCGTCGTCAAGAACGCCAACGACAGCATCTCGAAGCTGCTCGGGCAAAAGGTGGCACCCGGTTCCAAGGAGGAGCGGGACCTCGCCGCGAAGGTCACGACCAGCGTCCGTGACTTCCTCGACCTCGACGAGCTGGGCCGGCTCGCGATGGCCGACCACTGGGACAAGCTCAAGCCCGCCGAGCAGAAGGAGTTCCTCGACGTCCTGCGCGCGCTCGTCGAGGACCAGTACATCAAGGGCCTGCGCTCGCAGGTCACGTACACCATCGCCTACAAGGGCGAGTCGAAGAAGAACAACAACGTCCTCGTCGAGACCGAGGTGACCTCGACCCGCAAGGGCCGCCCCTTCACGATCAAGATCGACTACGAGCTCGAGAACAAGGGCGGCAAGCTGCGCGCGATCGACATGCAGACCGACGGCGTCGGCCTCGTCGAGAACTACAAGTCCATGTTCAACCGGATCATGGTCAAGGGCGGCTACGCCGAGCTCATCAAGAAGATGAAGGACAAGCTCGCTCAGCAGCAGAAGGAAAACGGCACCGCGCCCACCGGCGCCGGCGCCGCCAAGGGCTGATCGCTTCGGCAAGCCACGGACCCCGGCGGTGGGTGGACGGACGATGACCCCGGCGGGCATAGTCCAGAAATGAGTTACCGATTCCGCGAGGAAGCCCAGCACTGGCTCGCCGAGGATCCGGATCCGGTCACCGCGGGCGAGCTGCGCAATTTGCTGGCCGCGTGCGACGACGGCGGTGAGAGCGCGCGGCGCGAGCTGGTCGAGCGGTTCGATGGGACGCTGGAGTTCGGGACCGCGGGGTTGCGCGGCATCCTCGGGGCGGGTCCGCAGCGGATGAACCGCGTGCTCGTGCGCAAGGTGTCGGCCGGGCTCGGCGCGTACCTGCTCGCGAACGTCCCCGACGCGAAGCGCACCGGCGTGCTGATCGGGCACGACGCCCGCCGCAACTCGCGCGTGTTCGCCGAGGACACGGCGCGCGTCCTCGGCGGGCTCGGCATCCGCGTGTACCTCGCGCACCGCCCGTGGCCGACGCCGACGACGGCGTGGGCCGTCGTCGACAAGCAGGCGTGCGCCGGGGTCATGGTCACGGCGTCGCACAACCCGCCCGCGTACAACGGGTACAAGGTGTACTGGTCGAACGGGGCACAGATCATCCCGCCGCACGACACCGGCATCGCCGCCGCGATCGCGAAGATCGGGCGCAGCGATCAGCTCGCGATGCCCGAGCTCGAGGCGCTGCGCCGCGACGGCCTCGTGATCGACCTCGACGAGACACTGCACGACGTCTACCTGCAGCGCGTCGTCGAGCTGCGCGCGCAGCCGGACCTCGACGGGCGCTCGCTCGTGATCGCGTACACGCCGCTGCACGGCGTCGGCGCGCTCTCCGTCGAGGGCGCGCTCGCCCGCGGCGGCTTCCCGCAGTTCCACACCGAGACGTCGCAGCGCGAGCCCGACCCCGAGTTCCCGACGGTCGCGTTCCCGAACCCCGAGGAGAAGGGCGCGATGGATCGCGTCCTCGCGCTCGCCGCCGAGGTCAAGGCCGACCTCGTGCTCGCGAACGACCCCGACGCGGACCGCCTGTGCGTCGCCGTCCCCGAGGGCGCGGGCTATCGCCTGCTCACCGGCGATCAGGTCGGCGTCCTCCTCGCCGACTACCTGCTCGAGGTCGGCCCGCGCGACAAGCGCATGGTCGCCACCACGATCGTCTCGTCGCAGCTGCTCGGCTTTCTCGCGCAGCAAGCGGGCGCCGACTATCGCGAGACGCTCACCGGCTTCAAGTGGATCGGCAACGCGGCGATGCAGTACGAGCGCGAGCACCACGGCCGCTTCGTCGTCGGCTACGAGGAGGCGCTCGGCTACTCCGTCGGGCCGCTCGTGCGCGACAAGGACGGCGTCTCCGCGGCGCTGATCTTCGCCGAGCTCGCGATGTGGAACCGCGCGCGCGGCAAGACCGTGCTCGACCACCTCGACGACATCTACCGCCGCGTCGGCCTGTTCGTGACGGAGCAGGTCTCGCTCACCAAGCCCGGCTCCGAGGGGCTCGCCGAGATCCGCGCCGCGATGGCGCGCTTCCGCTCCGCGCCGCCGAAGGAGCTCGCCGGGCACGCGATCGAATCCATCGCGGACCTCGCGAAGGGCGAAGGCGGCCTCCCTCCGTCGGACGTGCTCGTCTACCGGCTCGCCGGCGGCCGCCGCGTCATCATGCGCCCGTCGGGCACCGAGCCCAAGCTCAAGAGCTACTACGAGGTGCGCGTCGAGGTCCGCGCCGGCGAGCCCATCTCCGACACGCGCGCCCGCGGCCTCGCCGAGCTCGCGCGCCTGCGCGACGCCCACCAGGCCCTGCTCGCCTGACGGACGCTACGACGCGGGCGACGGCGGGAGCATCTCGAAGAAGCGGTCCATCTGCTTCTTCTGGTGCGGCGGCATGTACTCGAAGTTGCGGCCGCGGTCGATGATCTCCCAGAACTCCTTCGACTCGACGCGCCCGAGCTGCTCGCGGATCGCGGCGAGGCGGTCGCGGTCCTCACCGGCCATGTCGAGCGCGATCTTGTTCGCGCGATCCTCGGCGCCGTTCGCGAGGTAGTAGCAGGCGAGCTTGAGCTGCGCCTTGCGGATGCCCTGCAGGCCCGCCTCCTGGCGGCGCAGGCGCAGCGGCTGATCGAGCTCGAGGAACATCGCGAGCATCTTGTCGTCGAGGTCGCCGGCGCGGTTCTGCGCGTGCGCGAACTCGCACAGCGCCGAGACGTCGTACGCGACGGTCTCGGTCACGAAGCCGAGCTGCATGTCGTAGCTCGTGCGCCCGTAGTAGATCATGTGGCGCACGCCCTCGAGCGCGGCGTCGTCGGCCTTGCCGCGGATCATGCTCTCGACGAGCAGCCGGTACTGGTTCATCACGTTGTACGCGGTCCGCACGGCGCGCGCGTTGAGCGCCGCGCGCAGGTAGCTGTTCATGAAGCGGAACGCGAGCTCGACGACGGGGCGGTCGTTGCGCTCGAGCGCGGCCTCGCCGACGTAGCGGGTGTCGATCGCGATCAGGTAGTTGATGTCGGGCATCTCGGCCTGCGCCTCCGCGTAGATGCCGAGGTACTGGCGCAGCGCCTTCCACTCGAGCCACGTGCGATCCGCCTCGAGCTCGCGCAGCGACTCGGGGTCCATCGCGACGAAGTCGGGGTTGTCGCGGATGCCGTCGCCGATCTCGAACCAGCGCGAGCGTGCCTGCGCCTTCACCGCGAGGTAGCTCACGACGAAGTCCTTGATCGCGTCGACGCAGCGGCTCGCGATGATCTTGTCCTTGCCCGAGATCGAGTTCGACGTGATGTCGGTGAGCTCCTCGAGCGCCGTGATCGCGGGCGCCTGGCCCGCGATCATCGCCGCCTCGTCCTCCTCGGTCGCGGACGCGACGACGTCGGTGATCGCCTGCTGCTCGATGCGCGACACCAGGTTCGTCGGCGCGAGGAAGCGGAACACGTACGCGAAGTACGGCAGCATCATGATCAGGCCGAACGCCGTCGCGCCCGTCATGGCGAGCACGGTCGCGCGCGGCACCCAGTGGTCGTGCAGCGTGAGCGACGTCGCGACGCCGACGACGCACACGACGACGTAGTACGCCATCACCATGATGTTCGTGCGATCGCGCAGGAACATCGCGGCGACCCCCGTGTAGCGCTCGGACGTGAGCTGCACGAGGAGGGAGACGACGGTGATGACGATGCCGAGCACGGCCGCCGTCATGCCCGCGAGGCCCGACAGCGCGTCGCCGATGCCGCCGGGGTCGAAGCGCACGTAGCGGCCGACGCCGTCCGACTCGGGCGCCGCGCCCGGCCCGCCGGTGAACGCATCGTCGAAGAGGTAGAAGGCGGCGAACCCGAGCAGCGCGATGCCGCCGAGGATCGCCATCGGGACGAGCCACAGCCGCAGGCTGCTCGGGGTCGCGCCGCGCCTGCGACGTCGTCGTCGTGAGCTCACACGCGGAACTTACCGCGGGGGACCGAGACGGGTCACGGCACCAGGCCACCGGACGGCAGCGCGCCCGGGGTCGGGTTCGTGAACGCGGTGTCCCACGTCGCCGCCGTGTTCTCGCTCGTCTCGTCCGTGCCGTCGAGGCCGTTGCCGGTGCCGGTGGCAAGCTGGTGCCCCGCCGGGAAGCGCACGCGCTTCGTCGACTTGCCCGACGCCGGCGCCGCGGCCTGCGCCGGGATCGTGCGCGCGTCGGTCGCGTACGTCGACGGCGTCGTGTCGGCGTCGGGGCCGTCGATCGCGACGCCGCTCTTGTCGGCGAGCAGGTTCGCGGCGCTCGGCACGCCGGCGAGTACGATGTCGACGTCACGCACGAGGTCCGCCTGCCCGTTCCACTGGAACAGGATGATCGGCTCGCCGCCGTTCGTGAGCGTGGCGGCGCCGCTCGCGGCGATGCCGGTCATCGTGCCGCTCGCGATCGAGAACGTCGGCGCGATGCCGTACGTCGTCGTGAAGTTCGCCGCCGTGTCGATCGCGACGGTGATCGTCGCGCCGGGCGCGATCGTGGCGCCGGCCGGGAACTTCACGATGAAGTCGTTCGCATCCATCGTCGGCGCGCCCGCCGGCAGGCGGAAGTACTGCCCGCTGTCCGACAGGTAGTAGGTCGACAGGTCGACGGTCTGCGCCGTCGGGTTCGTGATCTCGACGAACTCGCCGGCCGTCGGCGCGAGCACGACCTCCGTGAGGAGCAGCGCCGCGGCGCCCGCGGGCATCGGCGGCGGCGCGTCGATGTCCACGACCGGCGGGGCGTCGATGTCGACACCCGGCGCGGCATCCGGCGGCGGGCCGCCCGGCGGCGCGTCGGCACCCGGGACGGGACCACCGGGCACCGCACCCTGTGCACAACCGGCGACCAGGAGGGTTACCGAGAGCAGAGGCGTCTTCACGGGGTGGGTGCGTACCGCAGCGTGACGAAATGCGTCAAGCAAAGGTTTCGAGGCGGGCGCGCGACCCAACCGTCGAGGATCATGTATGGTCCCGCCACAAAAGGAGCCCGCGATGAGCGAAGTCACTCTCGAAGAGCGCGGACGGGCGCTCGAGAACCAGTTCTACGAGAAGGAAAACCAGCAGAAGCTCAGCGCGATGAAGGAGAAGCTCGAGAGCCAGAGCAACCGCGAAGAGCTCCGCAAGGCGTCGGGCATGTCGGACGACGCCGTGCTCGACAAGCTGGTCGCGCTCGGCCTCAAGTCGAACACGATCGCGGCGCTGTCGCTCGTCCCGCTGATCTCCGTCGCGTGGGCCGACGGCTCGATCCAGGACAACGAGCGCACCGCGATCCTCCAGGGCGCGCACGGCAAGGGCCTCGAGCAGGGCACCGACGGCTACGCGCTCCTCGAGACGTGGCTCGACAAGCGCCCGAGCGACGACCTGTTCGTCGCGTGGGAGGCGTACATCAAGGCGCTCGCCGGCCAGCTCAACGACGAGCAGAACCGCCTCCTCAAGAACCAGATCCTCGGCTTCGCGAAGATGGTCGCGACGTCGGCCGGCGGCATCCTCGGCTTCGGCAAGGTGTCGGGCACCGAGGAGAAGGTGCTGCAGCGGATCGAAGACGCGTTCGCGCGCTGAGCATGCAGCTCGACCTCCTCGGCAGGACCGGCGTCAAGGTCTCGCGCATCGCGCTCGGGGCGATGTCGTTCGGCGGCGATGCCGACGAGGCCACCGCGTGGACGATCTGGCGCGCCGCGCGCGACGCCGGCGTCAACCTGATCGACACCGCCGACGTCTACAACGACGGCCGCTCCGAGGAGTTCATCGGGCGGTTCATGCGCGGCGAGCGCGACCAGCTCGTCATCGCGTCGAAGGCGTACTTCCCGACGGGGCCCGACGCGAACGCGCGCGGCTCGTCGCGCCTGCACCTGATGCGCGCCGTCGAGCGCAGCCTGCAGCGGCTCGCGACCGACCGCATCGATCTCTATTACCTGCACCGGTTCGACGACGTCACCGACCTCGATCAGACGCTGCGCGCCCTCGAGGATCTGGTGCGCGCCGGCAAGATCCTGTACCCGGCGTGCTCGAACTTCGCCGCGTGGCAGATCGCGCACGCGCTCGGCCGCCAGGCGGTGCACGGCTGGGCGCCGCTCGTCGCGACGCAGCCGATGTACAACCTGGTCAAGCGCCAGGCCGAGGTCGAGATCCTGCCCGCCGCGCACGCGCTCGGCGTCGCGGTGATCCCGTACTCGCCGACGGGCGGCGGGTTGTTGACGGGGAAGTACGGCGTCGGGCGCGCACCCGACAAGGGGCGGCTCCTCGACACGAAGATGTACCAGGTGCGCTATGCGAGCGCGGACTACTACCGCATCGCGGAGTCGTTCACCGAGCTCGCGGCCGAGCTCGGCCACCACCCGGTGACGCTCGCGGTCGCGTGGGTCGCCTCGCACCCGGCGGTGACGTCGGTGCTCGTCGGCGGCCGCAACGCGGAGCAGCTCGCTCCGTCGCTCGCCGCCGCCGGCGTGATCCTCGACGACGCCACGCGCGCCCGGATCAGCGCGCTGTCACCCGAGCCGCCTCCCGCCACCGACCGCAACGAAGAGAAGTCGGCCCACAACTACGGCGCGCGCTAGGGCTTCAAGATCTTCAGGTTGAACAGCAGCGCGAGGAGGCCGAAGCCGATGCCGGCGAGGCCGAGGATGATCTGGAACGGCGCGAGCTTCTTCGACAGCGCGACGGCCTTCTGCTCGGCGTTGGACTCGCCGGGGATCCACTTCGCGATCTGCGGCATGCCGAAGAAGAAGCCGAGCAGGATCGCGGTGACGATCGCGCCGAGCCAGGTGAGGCCGAACAGGTGGTCGACGCTCTTGAACAGGTTGCCCGGCCCGAGGTGGATCAGCCAGTACAGGCCCCACGCCAGCAGGAACACGCCGAAGAACGCCTGGTACGGCGTGAGCTTCGCGATCAGCGAGGCCGCGGACGGCTTCTTCGCGATGATGAGGCCCGACGCGCCGAGGATGCCGGCGAGCACGAGCACGATCGGTAGAATCCATTCCATCGTTTCCCCCTGCCCACCATCGTAACGAAAAAAGGGACCGCACTGCGGTCCCTTCTTCTTCAGATCCAGAGTCTGATCGGGTGAGCGATCAGGCCTTGAGGATGTTGAGGTTGTACATGAGCAGGAGGACGCCCGAGCCGATCGCGACGAAGCCGAGGATGGTCTGCATCGGCGCGAGCTTCTTTGCGAGGAGCTCGCCGCGCGCGGCACCGGAGGCCGACCACTTCGCGACCTGTGGCAGGCCGAACAGGAAGCCGAGCACGATGCCCGAGCCGACGGCGCCCCACGCGGTGATGCCGAGGAGGACGCTCATCGAGAACAGCTTCACCATCCCGCCGATGCCGACCCAGACGAACAGGTTGTAGAGCCCCCAGAACAGGAGGCCGAGCCCGAGGAAGGCCTGGTAGGGGGCGATCGCGTCGACGATCTTCCGAGCGTCGGGCTTCTTCGCGATGATGATCGAGGAGGCGCCGAGGATGCCGGCGGCAATGAGGGCGATCGGGGCGAAACGCATCAGGTGGTACACGGGTGGAGTCCCTCTCAGCGCGGTTGATGTTGCGCGAGGGAGCCCACGAGCAAGCCCCGATCCATGTCGGTTTTAGTAGGCGTCGACCATCAGCAAGTTCGTGTGAACACGAGGAGTTTTTCGCCCGTTACCACGCAGCGCCGCCGTGAGGCGACTTGTTGCACGACCGCGGCGGGTTGTTTCACGTTGCGACAATCCGCGTGCGACGAGCTCCTCCACGCCGGGTCCGCGCAGGCTCTCGAGCTCGGCGGACCAGCGCGCCGCCAGGGCGGGATCGTTCCCGTGCGCGGCGCGCGCGCCCCACAGCAGCAGCTGCCCGCGCCGGTACGGCTCGGTCTCCATCCCCAGCCCCGCCTGCGCGTGCGCGATGGCGACCTCCACGCGCCCCTCCTCGAGCGCCAGCCACACCGCACCGAGCCGCAGCGACGGATCCTCCGGTGCCGCCGCGATCGCCCGCTCCATCGCCGCCCGCGCCTTCGGGAGATCGTGGTCGTGCTCGAACGCCCGCACCGCCGCGCGGACGTGCAGCGTCGCCGGGTCGTGCGGGCGCACGAAGTCGGCCGCGATCGCCGCACCGAACCCGCTCGCACCGACCGCCGCGCCGTTCTCGCCGACCGTCTTCGCACCGACCGTCGCGCCGCCGTCACCGACCATCCTCGCACCGACCGGCGCGCCGTCGTCACCGACCATCCTCGCACTGCTCGCGCCGAACGCGCTCGCGTCGCCGAGCTCCCACTTGCCCGTCGGGCCGGTCCACGTCCACGCGACCTCGGCCCACGCGCCCTCGCACACCGGGGCGCGATCGACGCCGACCCACGCGCGCAGCGCCGCCGGGCGCACGACGACGCAGTGCACGTTCGTCGGCTGCGCGAGGATGCCGCCGAGGCGGCGCTCGCGCTCCGGCGCCGTCGGATCGCGGCGGTCGCCCAGGAAGCGCGCGACGTCGCGCGGTGACAGCGGTGCGGTGCGCTGCGCGAACAGCTGGCGCAGCCGCTGCTCGCGGCGGTCCGAGTGCATCGACCACGCGGCCGACGCGGCGACCTGCCCGGCCTGCAGCGCGTCGCCGCGGTAGCGGTTGTTGCAGATGACGTGATCCGCGCCGGCCGCGGGGCGCACGACGTCGACGTGCGGGCCCGCGAATTCGATGACGACACCGGCCTTCTCGCGCGCACTGCCGACGGCGACGCCCCAGCTCGACGACGCCGGGCGCTCGCGCGCGATCCGGATCGCGTCCTCGATCGTCTCGGCGCGGCGCGCGAGGTCGTGGACGACGTCGACGATCATCGCCCCGCCCCACGTCACGTCGCGGTGCCAGCGCGTGTGCGGCGCGAACACCAGGCCCGCCTCGTTGACGACGGTGACCACCGGCGTGTCCGCGCCGCGCGTCGTGAAGAAGCCGTAGTGCTGCCCGCCGTCGGGCGCGCACACGACGAACGCGGGTGCGGCGTCCCACACGCCGACGCCCGGGAAGTCGAAGTTGCGGCCGAACACGAGCTCGCCGTCCTCGGTCGCGCGGCCCCACGCGATCAGCGTCGAGCACGCGGGCACCGCGGCCGGCGTCGCGCGGTCGCGGAACGGGTTCGCGAACGGCCCCAGCTTCGCGCGCGCCACGACGGACACGCAGTTCTGCAGCGAGTCCATCGTCGCGAACGCGTGCCGCGCGGCGCGCCGGTCCACGCCCGCAACGCCGCTCGCCGCGATCGCCGCGTCGACGAACGCGCGCGTGCGCTCCGCGAGCTCGGGCGGGCGCTCCTTCGCGAGCCGCGCCTGCCACGCGTTCGCGACGCCGCGCACGATCGTGCGGGTCAGGCCGCCGGCGCCGCCGGCGAGGACGCGCTCGGGCATCGTGCGATAGAAGTCGATCAACCGCGCGGCGTCGTCGGCGACCAGCGCGCCGTGCTGGGCGCCCATCTGCGCCTGCGTCCCGGCGAGCCGGGCGACCATGAAGGGCTTGGGAGCGTCGCTCATCTGCCTGTACCTGCCTTTCGCTTGGACTTCGCTGCGCGCAGCGGCTCGATGACCCGCTCCGCGAGCTCCTCGATCACGCGGTCCGCGCGCGCGATCCCGAGCACGTGATGCACCAGCACGCCGTCGACGACGGCGAGCACCAGATCGACGACGCTCTCCGCGTCGCACGCGACCACCTCGCCGCGCCCGATCCCACCGCGCACGTCCGCGACGAGCGCATCGCGCGCCGCGACCACGACGCGCCGCTCGCGGTCGAGCACGGTCTGGAAGTCGCGCCCGCCGACCGCCCACAGCTGGAACAGCCCGCCGATCAGCTGCGGCCGCTCCCGGTGGAACGCGAGCGTCGCATCCACCACGGCGCGCAACCGGTCGAGCGGGTGCGCGTGCGCGCGGGTGCGCGCGACGACCGCCTCGGCGAGCAGCCGGTACGTCTCGTCGAGCACCGTCTCGAACACCGCGCCCAGGTCGGGGAAGTAGAAGTACAGCGTCGGCCGCTTCACCCCGAGCGCCTCGGCGAGCTCGCGCATCGAGATCTGCATCCCGCGGGCGCGCAGCACCTCGAACGCGGCACGGGCCAGCTCGAGGCGGCGGGTCACGTCGGGGCGGCGCGGCATATCCTGACAGAGTGTCAGTACAAGATTGCTGACACTCTGTCAACGAATGTTCCCAGGTTACTTTTCACCCTGTCTTTCCAGACCCTTCGACCACAGCGGTGTACTGTGGCGGCTCGCGTGGAGCTGAGCGTGAGCCGAGATGACGTCGTCGTACAGCGCCCCGAGGACATCCGGGTCGTCCTGCCGGTCTTCCATACGTGGTCGGCCTGTGCGGGGTCGGCGACGTCGTACGTGCTCCGGCGCATCTGCTACCGCGCCGGCACGCTCGCGCCCGGCATCCAGGAGTTCACGTTCCACGAGCTGACGACGCAGATGGACGGCGCCACGCTCGAGCGCGTCCACGGCTGGTTCCAGGGCCGCGTGTCGCTCCTGCACGAGATGGGCTATCGCCTCCAGTGTCGCCGCGTGTGCACGCCGACGCCGGCGATCCTCGACTGGGTGCGCGAGGGGCGCGGCCACCGCGGCGCGATGCTGCCGACGGCGTTCAAGAAGATGCACCCCAAGGCCGGCCAGGTCCGCAAGGACGTGCCGCACGAGACGGAAGGGCACGCCGTCGGCATCACCGTCGATCGCCTCGACGACAAGGGCGACGAGCAGCTCGTGATGATCGACCCGTGGCCGGGCGACGAGCCGTCGGCCGCCGATCGCGGCCCGGTGTCGCGCGCGCTCGAGCCGGCGCACCGCGACCGCGGCTTCCACGCGCTCGTCTTCTACTGGGTCGGCTGGTCCTGACTCAGTAGTTGCCGAGGTCGACGTACGCGTGGTCGTTCATGATCACGTACGGCCGGTCCTCGATCGCGAGCGCGCCCTTGCCGTCGTGGCGCACGATCTGGAGGAGGCCCATGCCGTAGCCCATCGGGCCCTGCGCGTAGTAGTTGATCGACAGGCGGTAGGGGCCCGCCTTCGCGACGCCGGGGATCGCGAAGCACTCGGGGCCGTAGCCGGTCGTGACGTCCTCGTACAGCGACCCGCCCGACGGCAGGTCCTTGCTCGAGTACCAGGCGTGGCCGCCGCGCGCGTCCTGGATGTGGAAGTCGACGTCGTTCGCGTCGGTCTCCCAGTACAGGATGAAGCGCGTCGACGGCGTCGAGGCGATCGCCGTGCGGCGCTTCGCGAGCGCGGCGTCGATCTCCGCGCGCTTGCCCGGCGCCGCCGCGGCGTACGCGGCGCCGATCAGGCCCGCGTCCTCGGTGAGCACGCGCTCGCCGCCGCGGAAGCGATCCGCCGGGTACTTCTGGTCGAGGCCGGCGAGGATCGCCGCGAAGGCGTCGGCGTGCTTGCCGGCGCGCAGGAGCGCGTACGCGAGCAGGCGGTGGCCGGTCAGGTGGTCCGGGCGGTCGGCGACCGCGCGGCGGTACGTGTCGACCGCGAGCCCGCGCGCCGCGGCGCCGATGCGCTCGAGGCGCTCGCCGGCGAAGCGGCGCAGGTCGGCGCGGCCGGGGAACAGGTCGATAATCGAGCCGTACATGCGCGCGGCGGTCGCGAGGTCCTTCTTCGCCTCGAGCACCTCGCCCATGCCGATCAGCGCGAGGACGTTGACCGGGTCGCGATCCCGCCACGCCTTCGCCGTCGCGAGCGCGCGATCGACGTCGCGGCGCGCGAGGGCGGCGGTGATGTCGGCGAGCTCGCCGCGGAGCGGCGGCGGCGAGCCGGGCGGCGGCCACGCCTCGCGCCCTCGCTCCTGTGCCACCGAATCCGCCGCCGGCGCACCCGCGGAGCTCATCCCCGTCGTCGTCTCCGTCGTCGGTCCGGGCATCGGACGGCTCGCGATGCGCGGCGCCGGAGGCGGCGGAGGCGGCGGCGCCGGAGGCTCGGCGCGGGGGCGGCGCACCTCGTCGCGCTCGGGGCGGTGCGCGCCCAGCTCCGCGGCCTTCGGCTCCGGCTTCTTCTCGGCGTCGCCGTCGTCGGGGCCGTCTTCATCCTTGCCCGCGCCGCCGTTCTTGTCCGTGATCTTGTAGTCCGCCTTCACGTCGAGGGTCTTCTTCATCGCCTCCTTCACCACCTGCGGCTTCTTCGGCGGCGCGACCGGCGCCGTCGCGATCGACAGCGTGCGGTGCTTCTGCACGACGGCGCCGCCCTCGATCGCGAGGATGTCGGCGAGCGCGGTGCGGCCGATGCCGAAGCGCGCGTAGTCGGCCTCGGTCTCGAGCACGAGCAGCGACGTCTGGCTCGACACGACGCGCGCCGCGACGGAGCGCTTCGCGATCTCGGCGCGCAGGGTCGCCGCGGCCGGGCCCGTCGTCGTCGCGAGCTCGCCCTCGAGCTGCGCGATGTGCGCGGCGGCGAGCGCGCGCGAGACCAGCGCATCCGTGCCGCCGGCGGCGCGGATCGTGCGCCGCGCGCCGTTGACGGCGACGTCGATCGACGCCTGCGGCGACCGCGTCTGCGCGTACACCATCACGTGCGAGCCGGCGCGCGCCGACGGGATCCTCCTCGGGAACACCCACGCCGCGCCCGGGACGTCGATCGCGACGTCGACGAGCACGCGCTCGCCGAGGCCCGCGGTCACCGCGTCGAGGCCGGTCTCGAGGTCGAGCACCGCGCCCGGCCGCGCCGACGCGCGCACGAGCGCGCTCGCCATCGCCTCGTCGCGGATGCCGCCCGCGAGCACGAAGTCGACGCGCTCGACGCCGCGCAGGCCCTTCACCGCCGACGCGAGCGCCGCCTGATCCGAGCCGGCGGTGACGACGCCGTCGGTGAGGACGGCGACGCGCGCCTTCGGAGCGTGCGCGCCGAGCCACGCGATCACCTGGCCGAGGTCGGACGCGCCGGCCGCGCCGCGCGCGAGCAGCGCACGCTTGGCACCGTCGCCCCACCCGCTCGCCGGGCCGTCGTAGATCGCCTGCGTGTCCTGGTCGAACGCGACGACCTGCAGCGGCATCGCCGCGCCGTACCGCGTGCGCACGCTCGCGATCAGCTTGTCGAGCGCGTCGACGCTGCGCGCGAACCCGAGCGTGCGCGAGGCGCTGGTGTCGAACAGGAGCGTCAGCCCCGCCGGCACGTCGACGCCGCCGGCCGCCGGGATGTCGATCTGCGCCGCGATGTCGGTGCCGGCGGCGATCGCCTGCGCGGCGACGGGCGCCGCCGACACGAAGTCCTTGTCGGGTTGCCAGTTGCGCTGCGCGAGCGCCTGCTTCGCCGGCTTGCCGTCGGCGCCGTATACCGAGAGCTCGACGTCGACGCGCTCGACCTTCGGCAGGCCGCGCAGCGGCAGGAGGTAGCGCTCGCCCGGCAGCTCCTGGCTGAACGAGATGACGATGTGCTTGTTCGCCTTCGGCGGGATCGGGAACACGCGCGCCGTGAACTGGTTGCCGGCGGCCTTCTCGAGCAGCGCCGGATCCTGGCGGCGGTGGAGGAAGTCCTCGTACGCGCGGCGCGCGAGCTGCTTCTCGACGACCTCGGCCTCCATCATCTTGCCGTCGGTCTCCATCGCGAAGCGCGACACCACGGCGCGGTTCGGCAGCGCGATCTGGAAGGTCCCCTCGCGGACGCGGTCCTCGAGGTTGTGGAAGTAGAGGTGCAGCTCGGTGAACGCGAGCGGCCCCTGCACCACGGCCTTCGCGTCGACGCGCGCCAGGAGCAGGCCGCTGCCGTCGGAGGCGGTCAGCGACCACGGCGCCGCCGGCTCCTGCTCGAGCGCGTAGCCCGACGACTGGAACACGGGCATCGGGACGGTCGTGACTGTAGGGGGCGGCGCCACCGGTGGTGCCGACGTCTCGGCGTGACCGGCGGTGCAGGCGGCCCACGCGACCCCGCCGCAGACGACGAAGAGCTTTCGCAGCATCCCCGGTTCAACGCACGTTGCGATCGGAGGATCCGGACGGCGCAACCGCGCGCAACGGCTCTAGATCTTCGCTGGAATGATCGCGAGCCCGGTGGGTGCCGCCATGTCGCCCGCCAGGACGACCGTGCCGGCGAGCCAGCCGGTCCACAGGTGCCCGATCACCTCGCGCCGCCACGTCGCGAGCGCCGGGAGCGCGGCCGCCGCGTCGAGGCCCTGCTCGTCGACGACCCGCGCGAACTCCTCGGCGTCGGCGCGCGTCGCGAGGAGGCGCGGCGCGACCCCGGCCTCGTGGGCGACGGCGTGCGCGATCGCGAGCAGCACCTCGGCCCAGCGCTGCGCCCGCAGGCTCGCCGCGCGCCACGGCCGGATCGCGTGCGGCTCCTTCGCCGGCTCGGCCGCCGCGATCGCGGCGAGGATGTCGGCGGCGCGGTCGCGGGCGAGGCGGGTGACGCCCTTGTGCGCGCGCACGGCGTCGGGATCGCTGGGCCGCGTGCGGGCGAGCTCGACGAGGATCTTGTCGTTGACGATCTGCCCGAGTGGCCGATCGAGCTCGATCGCGACGCGCTGCCGCCACGCCGCGAGCGCGACGACGGCCGCGTGGGTGTCGGCGTCGATGCCGCGCAGCCCGCCGACGTGCCGCCACGCCGTCTCGGGCGTCACGCTCGCCGCGGCGAGGGCGTCGGACATGACCCCCGCGCTCTCCGCGACGGCCCACGGCATGCGGTTGGCGAGCCGCTTCGCGAGCAGGCCGTAGATCGCCGGAAGGTGGCGCACGTCGTCGGCGGCGTACGCGAGCTGCGCCGGCGACAGCGGGCGCGTGCCCCAGTCGGTCCACTGCAGCTCCTTGCCGAGCTGGAGGCCGAGGAGCTCGTTCGCGAGCGCCGCGAGCCCGACCTGATCGCCGATCCCGGCGAACGCGGCCATCACCTGCGTGTCGACGAGCCCCGGCACGACCGCCCCGAAGCGGGCCGCGAGCACCCACAGGTCCTGGCGCGCGGCGTGGGCGACGACGCGCGGGTGCGCGGCGAGCGCCTGCACCACCGGGCCGACGTCGACCGCGAGCGGATCGACGAGCGCGATCCGAGGAGGTGCCACGATCTCGCGGCCGTCGGCATCCAACTCCCGATGTTCGACCCACGACACCTGGACCAGGCACAGCGTGGGGATCAGCCGGTCCTGGGCCAGGAACTCCAGGTCGAACGTCACGAGCTCGGCGCGCGCGAGCGCCTCGGCGATCGCGGCGACCTCGCTGGGCTCACGGGCCGGCGTCACGGCCCACGATACCACCTGCGCGCGTCCGCGCTCCCGCGGCGGCCCTGATAGATTCCCCGACGAGGTTCCATCCGATGAAGACGAATAGCTTCTCCAGCAAGGCGCGGCTCACCGCGGGCGGCCACACGTTCGATCTGTACCGCCTCGACGCGCTCGCGAAGGCGCGCGTCGGCGATCTCGAGACCCTGCCGTTCTCGCTGCGCATCCTCCTCGAGAACCTGCTCCGCTACGAGGACGGGCGGACGGTCCAGCCCGCCGACATCCAGGCGGTCGCGGGCTGGAACCCGAAGGAGCGCGTCGAGCACGAGGTGCAGCTGCGCCCGGCGCGCGTCCTCATGCAGGACTTCACCGGCGTCCCGGCGGTGTGCGACCTCGCGGCGATGCGCGATGCGTTCGTCGCGCTCGGCAAGTCCGGCAACGCGATCAACCCGCTGCGCGCGGCGGACCTGGTGATCGACCACTCCGTGCAGATCGACGAGAGCGGCACGCCGCTCGCGTTCAAGAAGAACGTCGAGCTCGAGTACCAGCGCAACCGCGAGCGCTACCTGTTCCTGCGCTGGGGGCAGCAGGCGTTCGCGAACATGAAGGTGGTGCCGCCCGGCACGGGCATCTGCCACCAGGTCAACCTCGAGTACCTCGCGCGCGTCGTGTGGACGGAGAACGTCGACGGCAACCTCGTCGCGATGCCGGACTCGCTCGTCGGCACCGACTCGCACACGACGATGGTCAACGGCCTCGGCGTGTTCGGGTGGGGCGTCGGCGGCATCGAGGCCGAGGCCGTCATGCTCGGCCAGCCGATGGCGATGCTCATCCCCGAGGTCGTCGGGTTCGAGCTGACCGGGCAACTCCCGCCCGGCGCGACGGCGACCGACCTCGTGCTGACGGTGACCCAGATGCTGCGCAAGAAGGGCGTCGTCGACAAGTTCGTCGAGTTCTACGGCGCCGGCATCCGCGCGCTGTCGCTGCCCGACCGCGCGACGATCGCGAACATGGCGCCCGAGTACGGCGCGACGATGGGCTTCTTCCCCGTCGACGACGAGACGCTGTCGTACCTGCGCTTCACGGGGCGAAGCGACGACCACGTGCAGCTCGTCGAGCGCTACACGAAGGAGAACATGCTGTGGCACGAGCCGGGCGCGAAGCTGCGCTTCAGCGACACGCTCGCGCTCGATCTGTCGACGGTGGAGCCGTCGCTCGCCGGCCCGGCGCGCCCGCAGGACCGCGTGCCGCTCCGCGACTCGCGCCGGTCGTGGCGCCGCTCGGTCGGCGCGATCCTCGGCGCGAAGTCGGGGACCGATGCGCCGTCGATCGACGCGTGGTCGAACGCAGGCCCGGGCGCCGCGGCGCCGGGCGAGATCGCGGCGACGCGCGAGGTGACGACGGAGAAGGGCACGTTCCAGCTCGGCCACGGCAGCGTGGTGATCGCGGCGATCACGTCGTGTACGAACACGTCGAACCCGTCGGTGCTGATGGCCGCGGGGCTGCTCGCGCAGAAGGCGGTGGCGAAGGGCCTCGCGCCGAAGCCGTGGGTGAAGACGTCGCTCGCGCCCGGCTCGCAGGTCGTGACCGATTACCTGACCGAGGCCGGCGTGATGGCCGACCTCGAGAAGCTCGGCTTCTACCTCGCGGGGTACGGCTGCACGACGTGCATCGGCAACTCCGGCCCGGTGCACGACGCGATCGCGGCCGCGGTCAAGGACGGCAACCTCGTGGTCGCGTCGGTGCTGTCGGGCAACCGCAACTTCGAGGGGCGCGTGAACCCGGTCGTGCGCGCGAACTACCTGGCGTCGCCGCCGCTCGTGGTGGCGTACGCGCTCGCGGGCACGATGAACATCGACCTCGACAGCGAGCCGCTCGGCCATGGCAGCGCGGGGCCGGTGTACCTGCGCGACGTGTGGCCGTCGCCGGCGGAGGTCGCGGACGCGATGAAGAAGAGCGTCAAGCGCGAGCACTTCGTGAACCGCTACGCGCACGTGCTCGACGGCGACGCCGAGTGGCGCGACCTGCAGATCCCGGCGGGCGACACGTTCGCGTGGGACGACGCCTCGACGTACATCCGCAAGCCGTCGTTCTTCGACCACCTCGGCCCGACGCCGAAGCCGCTCACGGACCTCGTCGGCGCGCGCGTCCTCGCCATCCTCGGCGACTCCGTGACGACCGACCACATCTCGCCGGCCGGCAACATCGCGAAGGGCTCGCCCGCCGCGCGCTACCTCGACGCGCACGGCGTCAAGCCCGCCGACTACAACCAGTACGGCGCGCGCCGCGGCAACCACGAGGTGATGGTGCGCGGCACGTTCGCGAACATCCGCCTGAAGAACCTCATGCTCGACGGCGTCGAGGGCGGCTTCACGAAGTACTTCGGCCGCGACGGCACCTCCGAGCAGCTCGCCATCTACGACGCCGCGATGAAGTACGCCGCCGACGCCGTCCCGCTCGTCGTGTTCGCCGGCGACCAGTACGGCACCGGCAGCTCGCGCGACTGGGCCGCGAAGGGCACCCTCCTCCTCGGCGTGCGCGCGGTCATCGCCAAGAGCTTCGAGCGCATCCACCGCTCGAACCTCATCGGCATGGGCGTCCTCCCGCTCCAGTTCGAGCCGGGCCAGGACGCGAAGTCGCTCGGCCTCACCGGCAACGAGGTCGTCGAGATCGACGGCATCGCCGCCGGCGTCACCCCGAAGAAGCGCATGACCGTCCGCGCCGGCGACATCGACTTCACCGCCATCGCCCGCGTCGACACGCCGCAAGAGGTCGAGTACCTCAACCACGGCGGCATCCTCCAGTACGTCCTCCGCCAGCGCGCCGCCGCGACGACCTGACCCACCCTCCGGCGCCGCCGCGCTCAGCGCTGCTCGGCTCGCCGCATTCGGCATCTGCCGCGCAGCCGCTCGCCGCGCTGCCTGCCGTGCCGCTCGCGGCGTTGCGTGCCGTGCAGCTCGCTCGGCGCGCTACGCGCCGTGCAGCTCGCTCGCCGCGTTGCGTGCCGTGCAGCTCGCACGCCGTGTCTGCTCGACGCGAGCGCGGCGAGAGGGTGCTGTGCTTTCAGGAACGCCATGGGTGTGTGCATGCGGAGGCGCGTCGCCCGGAGCGCGCGCCGGTTGCGCTGAAATCGCCGTGGGGACGCCGACGTCGTCGAGCGCTGGAGACAGCTGTCTGTCCGAACGCGGGCGGCTATCGGACACTCCGGACGACCCGATGCGGGACTCCAGCGTGTTGGGCGGGCACGACGTTTGTTTCTACGCAACTTGTTCGCGGATGGCCGAGCAGCACGACCGACCACGAAAGAAGGAGCAAGAGGGATGTCCTTTCAAGAATGTCGTACGCAGGCGTTGGGTCCGGATCCGCGGAGGACCGGCATGGTGATCGGGCTCCGGGCGATGAACGACGGTGTCGAGCATCTGCTCGACCCGAGCTCGCGACGGTGGCTCGTCGGATCGAGATCGGATTGTGATGTGGTGATCGAGGATCCGTACGTGTCGGCACACCATTGCGTGCTCGAACGGCGACCCGGCGGTGTGCTCGTCGTGCGCGACCGCAACTCGCGCAACGGGACCAAGGTCGACGGCAACATCATCGAGGGCGCCGAGCTGCGCGTCGGGTCGTACCTGACGCTCGGTCGCACGACGCTCATCGCGATCGGCGCGCCGGGCGGCGACCGCAAGCGCGCGATCGAGGAGATGCGCGGCCACGACCCGGCGTTCCGCGCGATGGTGGAGCAGGCGCTGCGCGCCGCGAGCACCGACTGCAACGTGTTGATCGTCGGCGAGACGGGCACCGGCAAGGACCTGCTCGCGCGCGTCGTCCACGAGGCGTCGCGGCGCGCGTCCGGGAAGTTCGTCGCCGTGAACTGCGGCGGCATCCCGCGCGAGCTGATCGGGTCGGAGCTGTTCGGCCACGAGAAGGGCTCGTTCACCGGCGCGCACGCGGATCGCGACGGCTACTTCGTCGAGGCGAACTGCGGCACGCTGTTCCTCGACGAGCTCGGGGAGCTGCCGCTCGAGCTGCAGCCGCACCTGCTGCGCGCGATCGAGTCGCGCCACGTGCGCCGCGTCGGCGGTGCGAGCGAGCGCCAGGTCGACGTGCGGCTCATCGCGGCCACGAACCGCCTCGACGGCCTCGGGACCGAGTCGTCGCGCCT
Organism: Deltaproteobacteria bacterium; assembly: GCA_019637375.1. Taxonomy (GTDB): domain Bacteria; phylum Myxococcota_A; class Polyangia; order Haliangiales; family Haliangiaceae; genus JABFXX01. The sequence goes on from JAHBVW010000022.1 coordinate 35,270, forward strand.
GCGGCTCGACCTCTACCACAGGGTCGCGACGGTCGTGCTCGTCGTGCCGCCGCTGCGCGAGCGGATGGGCGACCTCGTCGAGCTCGTCAACTCGATGCTCCTCGAGCTCAGCGTCGAGTACGGCACCAAGCAGGTCAACGAGGAGGGCTGGAAGGCGCTCGCCGGCTACGCATGGCCCGGCAACGTGCGCGAGCTGCGCCACGCCGTCTCGCGCGCCGTCGCCCTCGGCGGCGAATCGCTCGGCGCCGCCGACTTCTTCTCGCAGCTGCGCTTCGGCCACCGCACGCCCGACGGAGTCGCCGTCCCCGACGGCGACCCCGGCCTCGTCCCCTACCAGTCGATGATGCGCGGCGCGATGGAACAGGCCCTCACCACGCACGGCACCATCCGCGCGGCCGCGAGCCAGCTCGGCATGGCCAAGTCGACCTTCGCCGACAAGGCGCGCGCCTGGGGCCTCCTCCCGCGCCGCCTCCCGAAGCCCTCGCGCTTCAAGATGCCCAAGCCGGAAGCGAAGTAGCGGGTCCCCCGCGTCGCGCCGAGGACTCGAAATCCTCGGCGCGACCGACGCAAGGACTCGAAATCCTGGCGTAACTCTTCGCGCAACCCGCGCTCGTGTCACCCGAAGTGCTCGCTCATGCAGCGCGCCTTTCGGGTCGATCACGAGTACGAGGCCGAGCATCGGAATCACGGCGCCGCGGCGCCTGAACCGTCAATCGGCAAGCGCACGCTGACGGGAAAGCTCACCGCGCCGAAGACCGGTGATCGGTTCCAGGCAGCGATCAGACCGGAGAAGAGCGAAGGTGGCTTGGAAGAGTGGCCGTCGGCCGGGTACGCCAAGCGGGCGAGGACCATTCTCCATGGTGTGCCTCAGGCGACGATCAAGAAGCGGGAACGCTTGGCGCAAGAGAAGGCGGCGGAACAACACGCAGCCGCAGTCAGGCTCGACAGGGAACGACAGGGTTGGCCGCCCGAGGCCACTGCGCCCTTGCGCGGGGCGCGGATGCTCGAGCACACGCGTAGCAACGGGCGTATCCACGTCGGAGTGAGTCTCGGTGGCATGCACGGAGCTCGAGAAGGCTGGAGTGCGCGTGTGCGCGTGTCGAGTTGAGGTTTGGCTTCGGATTCAATGCGAGGATCGTCGATGTCGCGAGTCACCTCTCTCGGTTCGTGCTGCCGAGTGAGCTGGCGCAGTTGATGGAGCACTACGATGTGAACGGCGAGCAGGGGCACGCCGCGAACACAAAGGTGATGTGGCACGACTTCGTGTCTGCGATCGTGTTGTCCCCGCCGGGGGCGATGTGATGCGTAGCCTCATGATCTCGGTCGTGGTCCTCGCCGGGTGCAGCGATGGATTGGATGCGGAGCTCGATCCGTTCCGCGCGCCGCGGTGGACGGTGACACCCGCGGATCTCGAGATCGTCGACGCGGTCGTGGGGACGGTCGGGACCGCGGCTGCCCGTCGCGAGGCCGAGGCGGCGGCGCGCGATCTGGTGCTGCCTCGCCTCTACGCGGAGGCCGGGGCTCGGCCCGAGGTGCTCGTGCGCGAGATCGACGAGGACCGAAGGACGTACGAGCTCGTGTTGCGGATCGAGGAGGTTCCATCAACGCTCGGCAGGTTCATGGTGCTCGTGCTGAACCTCGAGGTGGCTCACCTCGTGAGCCGGGGGATCGAGCTCGCGATGGCGCGGCTCCATGCCGAGCTGTTTCCCGGTGAGGCGATGCCCGCGAGCTGGACGGTCCAGCCCCGTTCCGTCGATCAGGTGATGCAGGCGGTGGTCGAGATCGAGGACCGCGTCGCGCAGCTGCGCGAACGGTACGAGGAGCGCCTCGGGCCGTTCACCAGCACGACGCGCGAACCGGGGCATCTCACGTGGGGGCACCTCGAGGACCTGCAAATGGTCCTGCACGTGGCGCGAACGGGCGATCACCGCGTGGTGCCGCCGAGCATTCATGCCGTGCTGGAGCGCCGCGGATTCTCGAGCACGCCCATGCCCGGTGAGCTGCGCTGACGGTGCGTCGGTGACATCATCGGGGCGATGACCCAGGCAGACCCGGTGGAGGCGCTCGAGCGCGAGCTCGAGGAGCTGGCCGGTGCGATCGAGGAGCTGCGGGCGGTGCGGCTGGAGGGTGGGTGGGAGCTGGGGAAGGGGCAGGTGGATGGGCGGCTGGCGGCGGCGCAGCAGGCGATGTCGGCGGTCGCGCAGCGCGGCGGGACGGCGGAGGTGCGCGCGCGGATCGAGCGGCTGGCGCAGCGGTGCGAGGAGCTCGCGAGGACGGTGCGCCAGATCCCGCCGCCGGTGCAGCGCGAGGCCGAGATCCTCGCGATCATCGTGGCGCCGCTCGAGGGCGGCGCCACGGCGGGGTACGCGCAGAAGGAGGCGCTGCTGCGCGCCGAGATGGAGCAGCTGTCGCACGCGGAGAGCCGCACGCTCGCGCTGCGCATCCGGCAGGCAAGCGCCGACGACCCGCTGACGGCGCCGCTGCAGCGCTGGACCGCCGAGCGCCGCGGCCGCATCATCGACTTCCTCGAGGACTCGCGCCGCCGCGAGGCCCTTCGCCGCGAGGCCGAGCTGCGCAGCAAGCAGCGCTGAGCGCCGCGAACGAGCAGACCGAGCCACGCATCCGGAGGCGTGCAGCCCCGACTACGCCGACCTCCCGGCGATCGAGCCCGCCGAGCTCGACGCGCTCGTCGCGTTCCTCGACGTCGCGCCCGCCACCGTCCTCCCCGACGCCATCTCGGCGCTCCCCGACGACGACCGCATGTTCGCGATCATGTCCCTCGCCGAGCTCCGCTCTCCGCGCTTCTGGTCCGCCATCGCCGCCGCCATCTCCGGCACCTGGGGCCTCGGCCCCGCCCGCTCCGCGCTCAAGCGCGTCGCCCCCTACGGCCACCACCGCGCCGTCCGCACCGCCCTCGCCTCCCTCCGCGCCAGCCCGCGCGGCGAAGACTGCGACCCCTACCTCCACTTCGCCGAACGGCTCGTCGCCGACATCCGCCGAGGCGCTGGTGGCGCCTCTGGTAGCGCTCAGCGTGTTGGAATCGTGAGCACCGGTTCAAAACTCGGAGACGCCGCGACGGGTGTCAGGATGGAAGCCGCAGGCGTCGGAGTGTAGGTCTGAAAGAAGCCCATGCTCCCGCCACCACCACCTGCCGTCTTCCCGGATCCGGCGGGACGAGTCCCATTGCCTGGTGTTCCGGCCGTGCAGCCGCCTTTGCCGCCGACACCTTCGTCAGCGAGGGGACCACCCCCGAGTGCACAGGTCGTGGCGGATCGAGAGCCATCCTCGCCGCCTCGACTCATCATCATGCCCGGACCGAACCCGCCGCCGCCACCACCGCCGTTCGCAAACACGCTGCCCGTGACTTCAACGGTCAGCCCCTGAAACACCACGTAGCCGCCGCTGCCACCACCGCCTCCGCCTCGAAACGCCATGAGCGCGGCGTCGAAGGCGCCGCCTCCTCCACCTCCTCCACCGGCGTCGACGAGCCCATCGACGATCACGGAACCTCGACACGCAATCAGCGTTCCGGCACCACCGGCACCACCGCTGTTATTGAATCCACCCAGCAGCGGGGCGAGCAGAAGCGGGTCGCTCGCGGATCCGCGGTTGTTCGCGCCACCGTCGGTCGTTCCATTTCCACCGGCGCCCCCCACGGTCTTGAAGCCCGCCCCGCCACCTCCCGAGGCAAGCAGTGCTTGACCACCCGAGAGCCGACCGCCGCCGGCCCCTCCTCTACCGCCATCCGCACTGAGGTCGAGGTCACCCGAGATCCTGATGTTCGTGTCGGCCACGAAGGCGACCACGCGGGTCCCCCTGACGGTGAGCGTCTTCCCTGCCGGAATCTCGATCCGACCGTAGTGCGCGACGCAGATCTCGGGGGCCGATGGTTGGACGACGACACCGCCGGTGCAGTTGGAATCGAGGCCCGTGTCGAACGTCGCCGAGTTGGTGATCACCAGCTCGGGCATCACTGCGTCGGACTCACAGATATCGGGAACATACTTCGGGACGACGTGCGCACAGTGGGGAGTGCCCCCATCGACACAACCTCCAGCGCACGTCTCGCTGGTGGGGACCGCAACCGCGTCGCATCGGCGCAGCACGTCACCATCGCAGCTGATGGTGTTCGGCGAGCAGACCTTGCACCCGGCGGTATCATCGCAACCGAAGTCGCACGGTCGAACGTCGAAGTTGTTCCCGGCTGCGTTACACACTGCCGCACTGTCATCGGCGCGGCAGGTCTCGAACGCGTTCGGCGTGCACTCGACGGCGATGCACGTATTCGGCTGCCCCGCCACGGACCCGTCAAAATCGCAGTACGGGCGGGCGGGATCGTCGCACTTTCGGTCGAAGCAGCTGATCGGGTTCTTCTTCCCAGGAGCCACGCACCCGACCACGAGCACACAGATGAGGATCGACTTCACCATGCATCACCCTCTCGCTCACCTTCGAACGATGTTGTCTAGAATCCCATAACCGCAGGCTTCACCAAAAGAAAAAGGACCGGCTGTCGCCGGTCCTTTCCAAGATCATACCTCGAGTCGACTACTGGAACTGGTGGCGAACCGCCTCCGCCGCGGGGAGTCCGAGTCGCATGTTGAAGTACTTCTGCAGGCGCTTGTCAGGAGCCGCGCCCGGAAGCGGAATCCCGACGAAGCTCGTGTCGTCGCCGCAACCGGCGCCATCAGCCGGACCCATGCCGTTCGGCTGCGTGGGATCGGGGCCGATACCGCCGTTCGCCTGCGACTCCGTCAACTCCGTGCAGAGAGGCGAGTTGGCAACACTAACCGGGGCCTGCGGCATCGTGGTGTCGACGAAATCCGGCGCGTTGAAGCAGACGCCGAGGGAGTTGTTGAACGGACCCGGGAGGAACTGCATGCCGTCGTTGTTGAACGGCCAGGTGCGACGGCACTCGAGCCGGTTCCTCACGCCGCCAGCCTTCTTTCCGATGGCGCACGTCACGTTGCCGGCTCCAACCAGCGGAGTCGCACCGAGGAGGTAGCCAACCGCCGCGGGATCACCCTTGGCCTGCGACGCGTTGCCGCTGTGGACGGTGCCGTTCGACGAAGGCGCGCAGAGCCCCGTGCAGTTCACGACCATGCTGCCGCGCCGCTCGAAGAAGAACGGAACATTGCCCGCCGCGCAGCCATTGACGAACGCGTCCGCGCCGTTCGGGGTCGGACCGAATGCATTCTCACCATCGACGATCGTACGCGCCTCCATCGGCGTGCCGGCGCAGGTGAAGACCTGGAGGCCGCCGTAGCAGCCGCGGTTCGTGCCGTCGCCGCCGCAGAAGTCCTTGGGAGTGGCGCCGAGCTGCTTCTGGAGGAGCGGGTCGCAGACGGGGTCGCAAGCGCCGAAGGCGATCGCGCCGCTGACGACGAAGAGACCGGAGTAGCGGCTGCAGGAGGTCTGGCCGACCTCGCAACCGCTCGACGCGGCGGCGGCCTGCGGATCGCAGACGGCTTCGCAGGTCGAGCTCTCGCCGGCGCCGATGCAGATCGACTTGGCGACGCACAGGTCGGCGCCGAGGCCGCCGGGCGCGGCGCAGTTCGTGCCGTTGAGCGGGATCGTGCCGTCGGGCGCGCAGCCGATGTGGCCGACCGGCTGCGGGGTGACCTGGTCGCGAACCCACGTGCACTTCTCGCCCGCGTTGCAGCCCGTGTTCATCAGCGGGTTGCAGACGCCCACGATCGAGTCACCGGGGGCGGCGTCGACGATGATCACGTTGTCGTTGTTGCTGCCACCACCACCACACGCGGCGAGCCCAGCGAACAGGGCGCCCAAAGCTACTTTCTTCATCCTGGTCTCCTCTGAAGTGCTTGCCGCTGGGAATCAACCCACGACCACGGCGGTTAAAAACGATGGCGGAACCTACTTGCCTTGTTTTGACCGGTCAAGCGTTATTCAGCGCTCGGCATCGAGACGAGGACCGGTCGAGCCAGTACAGACCGAGCCGCATTTCTCGACGATGATCTGAGTCACGCGCGGTCTAACAAGACCTGCCGGCGACGAGGTGTGCGGTAGATAGGGAGCTCCACGAGGTGTCCGCTACGGGGACACGACGACGGATCCGGGCGGAAGGGTTCCCGGATCGGGACCGCGACCGGCCGCGACGATGAGCCCGGTCACACCTGCGGCGACGACGGCGGCGCCGGCGATCGCGTACCACCGCCCGTACCAGGGCCGCCGCCCGTCGGTGCCGCCCGGACCGAGGGCGATCTCGAGCGGATTGTCGGGCGTGGCGATGCGCGCGACGGCGGCACCGCCCGCGTCGCGCGCCTCCACGTAATACTCGAGCACGTACGGCTTGGCCGCCCCCTCCGGCACGACGCGGACGCGCCAGCGCGCATCGCCGCGCGGGAGGGCTGCGAGAGTCTTGTAGGCGAGCTCGCCGCGCCGGCGGGTGGCGACGACCAGCTCGAACACGCGCTCGCCGCCGCGTGTGGCGCGGACCTCGAGCTCGATCGCGCGGCCCGCGCTCCCGGCGGTGGGCGCGGCGTGCTCGAGGTCGGCGCCCGCGCGCGGGTCGTACCCCGGCACGAGCTGCTTCTTCAGGTCGTCGAAGAACGTGCGGATCTTCGGGGAGCCGCTCGTGTCGCGCAGCTGGTAGCCGGGATCGATGTCGAGGATGCGCTCGAACGTGGCGCGCGCCGCGGCTCGATCGTTGCGGATGAACTGCGCGAGCGCGATCAGCTCGAGCGCGCGCAGGCGCTGGGCGCGGGCGGCGCGGGCGTCGCGCGTCACGGGGACGAGCGCCTGGATCGCGCCGGCGTACTCCTGGTCGTCGAACAGCTTCTGCCCGCGCGCGAGGTACGTGTCGATCGCACGGGCGTCGACGTCGGCGCGCGCGGCGACGGCGCCGAACGCGAGGAGGAGGAGCACGATCAGCGCGCGAGCCATACGACTCCCTCCGGCGTGGCGAGGACGGCATCGAGGTCGCCGTCGTCGTCGAGATCGACCATGACGACGTCGCTCGCCGGGGGCGCGGCGCCGTCGGCCGCGAGCGCGCCGCCGGGCTCGCCGCGCAGCGTGGGGGCGCCGCCGTCGCCGGCGATCACCGCGTCGGGTTCGCACCCGGCGTCCCAGCCGGCGATCGCGATCGCGCGCGCGCGCGGCGCCGGCTGCGGCAGGCGCACGAAGGACTGGTCCTCGAGGCGGCCGTCGCGGTTGACGAACAGGCGCATCGGGCCGCCGCCGGCGACGGCGATCGCCAGGTCCGGGTCGAAGTCGCCGTCGGCGTCGGCGAGCTCGAGGCGCGCGACGTCGAGCGAGATCGGCGCGATCACGCCGTCGGCGAACACGAACGTACCGGCGCCGTCGCGGTCGCCGAGGAACGCGAGCATCGGGTCGCCACGCTGGCCGACGATGAGGTCCGGGCTGCCGTCGCCGTCGAGATCGCCGAGGGCGAGCGCGCGGACCGAGCGGGCGCGGCCGCCGCCGTTGATCGCCGAGGGGTCGCGCGTGAAGGTGCCGCTGCCGTCGTTGCGCCACAGCACGAGCTCGGTCGCCGTCGCCGTGACGAGATCGAGGTCGCCATCGCGATCGACGTCGGCCGCGGCGATCGCGACGACAACACCGAAGTCGAGCGCGCCGGCCTCCTCGAACGTGGTGCCGGTCCGCCGCCACACGACGGGCGACGCGGCGTCGCTCGCGACGATCACGTCGTCGTCGCAGTCGCCGTCGAGATCCACGGCGATCACGGCGACGATCGTCCCGGGCGGCGGCGACGGTGCCGGCGTGGAGATCGGCACCCCGTCGCGCGCATCGATCACGGCGCTCTCGGCGCCGACGGCGACGACCACATCGCCGCCTGGGCCGCGCGACGCCGCGAGCCGCGCCGCGGCCGGCCCGACCGCCGCACCGACGACGGCCGGCGCACCCGCGCTGCCCGGGGCGCAGCGGTCGAGGGCCAGCGTCACGTCGGATCCGAAGTCGACCGTCCGCGCCGCGCGCGCGACCGGCACGCCGCCGCGGTCCGCGCGCACCCACGCGTACGCCGTCTCGGCGGAGCCCGGCTCGATGCGCAGCGTCTGCGGCAGCTGCGCCTGCTTCCCCGCGAGGCGGTACGCGCGCCCGAACTGCCCGCCGCCCGCCGCGCGATCCGCGATCCCGACGCAGATCGCGTCCACCCCCTGCGGCACGGGCCGATCCCCGTCGATGACGAGCATCACGGCATCGCTGCACGCACCGAGCGCGAGCGCAGCGGCAACGGCGCCGCATGCGAAGCGAACGCGGCGATCGTGCATCAGCGCCGGCGACGGCGGAGCGCCAGGCCGAGGAGCAGGACGCCGGCCGCGGTGCCCGGCGTGGCGCCGGTGGTGCAGCCGCCACCGCCGCCGCCGTCGTCGCCGCCCGACGTATCGGGGACGACGCGGAGGACGACGTGCGCCTCGTGCCCGAACCAGGCGAGGTCCTCGGCGACGAGCTGGAAGGCCTCGTCGAACATCGTCGGCTCGACGACGCTCGGGGCGACGATCTCGAACGTGAAGGTGCCGGTGCCGCCGGGCTCGACGCGGGCGTCGACGCCGGTCGCGCGGTTCGGGGCGATCCAGTCGCCGTCGACGAAGAACGGCGACTCGCGGTCCTGCGGCAGCGCGGTCCCGAGGCGCGTCGTGTCGAGATCCCACGTGGAGGTCCCGCGGTTCGTCATCGTCATCACGACGGTCGCGCGATCGCCGGAGGTCAGCTCGGCCGGCGCGTCGACCGTGATCTCACCGGCGAGGAAGCTCGGGTCGCCGTTCGCGCGCACGAGCTCGAGGTAGTGATCCCAGTCCCAGCCGGGGCCGGGATCGGTGTGGTCGGAGCAGTCGGGCGCCGTGTCGTGCCCGACGATGGGGCCGAGCTCCTTCGGGATCCCGTACTTGTCGCACAGGTACGAGGTCAGCTTCGCCGACGCGACGTACATCGCCTCCGTGTACCAGGCGTCGGGGTTCTCGATGAACCCCTCGTGCTCGATGCCGACGGTGCGCGTGTTGAAACACCGGTCGTGCCAGGCGATGTCCTTCTCCTCGACCATCTGCGCGACGTGACCGTCCGACGAGCGGACGACGTAGTGCGCCGACACCTTGGCCTGCGGGTTCTTGAACCACGACAGCGTGCCGTTGTAGCTGCCCTGGGTCGTGTGGATCACGATGTGGTCGATGTCACCGACGCCGCGGGTCGCGCGCTGGAAGTTCGACGTCGACGCGGGCACCCACTCGGCGCCGCTGTAGCCGAGCGCCTGCGTCGCGACGCCGAAGCCGGTCGCGAGCTCGGGGCGCGCCGCGACGACGACGCCGCGCGCGTCGATGCCGCGCACGAGCGCCGCCCGCACCGACGCGGCGAGCTCCGGGCGCATCGCGGCGAGGTAGTCGTCGATCGAGCTCGCGCCGGGTGCCGCGTCGCGCACCAGCGCCGCGCCGGCGACGGCCGAGGCGGCGGCCTCGGTGCGCGCGGCCTCGACGGTGACGCCCGCCAGCTCCGCGCCGCGCGCGAGCTCGCCCTCGCCGAGTGCGAACAGCCCGGCGCGCCGCGGGCCGTCGTGGCTGGCGCCGTCGACGAGCCGCATCCGCGTCTCGACGTGCGCCAGGGCGGCCAGCAGCTCGGCCGGCACGCCGGTCGCGGCCGCCGCATTCGTGAAGGCGCCGACCAGCGCCGACGTCCCGCCGACGGGGATCGCCCGCGTGCTGGGGGTGCCGCGATCGGTCGGCGCCGCGCAGCCCGCGAGCGCGCACGCCAGCGCCGCTACGAGCCGGTGCCCTCTTGTCATGCGCGCATCCTAGAACAACTCGCGCCCCGCGGGACGCCGGGAACGTACTCACCGGTGCTCACCGTACGGAACGCGCCGAGTGCAAACGACCGTGTGCAGCGCACGGCACCGATGGCCGGTTAAGATGCGCAGGTGCCCGCCGGGGGCGGTATTCCGTTCGGCCAGTACTTGCTCTCCCGGCGCATCGCGCGCGGCGGGATGGCCGAGGTGTTCCTCGCGCAGCAGCGCGGGCTCGAGGGGTTCGACCGGCGCGTCGCGGTCAAGCGCATCCTCCCGCACCTCGCGGACTCGCCCGACTTCCTGAAGATGTTCCTCGGCGAGGCCAGGCTCGCCGCGCAGCTCACGCACCCGAACATCGTCCACATCTACGACTTCGGGAAGGTGGACCACGACTACTTCATCGCGATGGAGTACGTCGACGGCGTCCACGCCGGGGACCTGTTCAAGCTCGCCGAGCGGCAGCGGATGTCGCCGGTGCTCGTCGCGCGGCTCGGCGCCGACGCGGCGACGGCGCTGCACTACGCGCACGAGCTCGTCGGCTCCGACGGGAGGCCGCTCGGGCTCGTGCACCGCGACGTGTCGCCGGCCAACCTCATGGTCTCGTACGACGGCGTCGTGAAGCTGTGCGACTTCGGGATCGCGAAGGCCGCGGCGCTGAGCCAGGAGCTCACGAACCCGGGGCACGTGAAGGGCAAGTACGCGTACATGTCCCCGGAGCAGACGGTCGCGGCGCCGCTCGACGGGCGGAGCGACGTGTTCTCGCTCGCGATCGTGCTGTGGGAGCTGCTGAGCGGCAAGACGATCGTCCCGCGCGGCGATGCGGTCGCCGCGCTGCGCGCGATCCGCGACGGCAAGTACCCGGCGATCACCGAGGCTGCGCCGTCGACGCCGCCGGCGCTCGCGCGCGCCATCGCGTGGGCGCTCGAGACGCGGCGCGAGCGGCGCGCGACGGCCGCCGAGCTCTCGCAGGCGCTCGAGGCGTTCATCAAGTCGTCGCCCGACCTGGCGACGCCGATGCAGCTCGGCGCGTGGGTGCGCACGCGCTTCCCGCGCGAGACGACGGGGACGCGACCGGCGGTCGCGGGTGGCGTCGGCACGAACGCCGGCCCCGGCACGTTCGCCGCGCCGGGCACCGCCGCCGCGCCGCGGACCGCGACCGGCACCGCGATCGGCACCGGCACGCGTGTTGGTGCCGCGACGTCGTCGTCGAAGCTGATCGCCGCGTCGCAGCGGCTCGACGCCGCCGACACCGAGGACGACAGCGACGATCGCCCGACGATCGCCCTCGACGAGCACGCGACGGTGCTCGACGACCTCGCGCGCAAGCTGCGCGACCGGCCGTCGGCGACCACCGTCATCGACGGCACGCACACGGGGATCGAGACGCTCGAGAGCGGCAACATCATCATCGACGACGATCTCGCGCAGGACAGCGAGACGCTCGAGCGCCCGTGGAAGGTGCCGCCCCCGAGCCAGCCGCCGGCCCCGACGCGCGCGACGCCGACTCGCACGCTCGGCACGCAGAGCCTCGGCCGCCCGACGCCGGTCCCGACGATGACCGAGGCCACCCTCGGCATCCGCAAGCAGCCGCGCTGGCTCGTGCCGCTCGTCGCGCTCGGCGCCGTCGCCGTCGCCAGCTTCGCGGTCGCGCTGATCGCGAGCTCGTCGTGCGGCACCCAGGCGTCGGTGACCGTCCCCGACGCCGCGACCACGCCGTCGCCGCCGCCGCGCCCACCGCCCGCCGACGGCCCCGTCGCGGCGCCCGCCGACGGCCCCGTCGCGGCGCCCGCCGACGGCGCCGACCGCGCCGATCGGACCACGATCCTCGTCGTCCAGACGACGCCGCCGAGCGCGCAGATCACCGTCGGCAAGGAGGTCCGCCAGGCGCCCGCCACGTTCGCCCTCCCCGCCGGCCGCTACCGCGTGATCGCCGAGCTCGACGGCTGGCAGCGCGAGGTCCGCGACGTCGATCTGGACCTCGTCCTCCGCGATCACCTCGTGCAGGAGATCGTGTTCGCGAAGAAGCTCCCCGGTCCGACGCCGACGCCGTCGACGGCCCCGAAGCGCGGCAAGCTCGTCGCCCGCACGCGCCCGTACAGCGAGGTCTTCCAGGGCGCCACCCGCCTCGGCGAGACCCCGTGCGAGCTCGATCTCCCCGTCGGCACCCACACCCTCACCTTCCGCAACCCGGCCCACCGCCCGGTCCAGAAGACCGTCGTCATCACCGCCGGCAAGCCGGCCAAGCTCAACTTCGACCTCCCCGCCCCGTAGGGTCGCGGCGCGTTCCCGCACGCGGCACGAACACAGAGAGCGAAAGGATTCAGCTTGACGTGCAAGCTGACCAGATGGCCACATTGCAACGTGTGGCGTTTTGTCGTGATTGCTGGGTTGCTTACTGCATGCAGCCATAGTTCCAATTGGTCGGGTACCGGACGCGGCCATGTAGGAATATTGGTGGGGATCTATGGCCCCTAGGATGACAGTCACTTTCCTTGGACTTCTCGCCGCATCATGTTCACGCGGAACGGACTCTGTTCGTCAGGATGCCCCCAACACTTCGCCAGATACCCCCTCGGGATCGACATGCAATCCAGTGGAGCAGACTGCGTGCAGTCCGGGAATGAAATGCACCTACCACGACAATTGGCAACTTGGCTGCCGTCCAGACGGCACCCTGCCGTTCGGTGCGCCGTGCGATGTCGTCGATGACCAGTGCATTCATGGTGCGCTCTGCGTGAGCGGCCAATGCATGCAGTTCTGCTATTCAAACATGGGCGCAGAATACGCCTGCGAGGTCGGCATCTGCGTTCCGATGCCCAATGTTGCGAGCACCTGTTCGATCGGATGTACTCCCGATGTTGAAGCCTGCCCCGATGGAACCGAATGTTATCTCCCGACCCTGCCGGGAGTGGACACCCCCGGTTGTCTCACTCCAGGAACGCAAGGTATTGGGAGCGCGTGTAGTTATCCCAACGACTGTGCGAGCGGCCTGAATTGCGCGGCCGAGACATTTTCGTCGTTAGGGTTCGCGAGTTGCCGTCAGAGATGCTCCGTGACCGATTCCAATTGTTCAGCTGGGGAGACGTGCCACGAACGTGAGAATGGCAATGGAGTCTGCCTATGACGCGCCTGTGACGCGCCGCTGCGTCACGGAGGCCGCTACCGCGTGATCGCCGAGCTCGAGGGCTGGCAGCGCGACCTGCCCCGTAGGGTCGGTCAGACGAGCCAGCGGATCGCGGCGACGAGCCCGGTCGCGGCGAGGAGCGCGCCGACGACGACCGCGGCCATCGCGATGCGCGGGTACCGGTCGACGAGACGGATCGCGTCGTTGCCGGTGCGCTTGATCAGCGTGATCGGGCACTGGATCGGAAACCTGCCGGCGGCGGCGGTCTGCAGCGCGGCGATCATCTCGTCGACGGACTGGTAGCGATTCGCGGGATCCTTCTCGAGCCCCTTCTCGATGAACCAGGCGAGCTCGGCGGGGACGTTGGACTGGGCGGCGGAGTGCACGTAGCAGGCCTTCGTGTGCGGCGCCTCGACGATCGCGACGAGGAGCTCCTGGAGGTTGGTGACGTGCGGCAGGTAGTGCTGCAGCGCGAGGAGCTCGTAGCACACCGCGCACAGCGCGTAGATGTCGCTGCGCTCGTCGATCGCGTCGTTGCGGCCGCTCGCCTGCTCGGGCGACATGTAGAGCGGCGTGCCGACGAGCGCACCGGCGCGCGTGCCGCTCGTGCGCAGCTTCGGATCGGTGGGCGCGCCGGCGTCGGGGAGCTCGGGCGCGCCGGCGGCGGCGTGCTTGGCGATGCCCCAGTCCATCAGCATGACCTCGCCGTAGGGGCCGATCATGATGTTCGCGGGCTTGATGTCGCGGTGGATGATGCCCCGCGCGTGCGCGTACTGCACCGCGTGGAGCACGCCCATGACGATCTCCACGCGCCGCTCGAACGGGTACCGCGCGTGGTACTGCGGGTCGCCGCTCGCGAGCTGCGCGATCACGAGCTCGAGCGTCTCGCCCTCGACGTAGCGCATGACGAAATAGTGCTGGCCGGTGTCGTCGACGCCGACGTCGTAGACCGGCGTGATGTTCGGGTGCTCGAGCTGCCCGACGGTGCGGACCTCGTGGGCGAACCGGTGGAGCTGCTCGTCGGACGGCCCCCCGCGCAGGCGCTTGATCGCGACCGGGCGATCGATGTCGTGATCGCGCGCGAGCGTGACCTCCCCGAGCCCACCGCGCCCGATCACGCGCACGGGCTCGAACCGCGCCGCCCCCGACGGCATCGGGTCCATCCGGTGCGGGCGGGGGAGCACCGAGGTCCGCAGCTCGAGCGGGATGAGCGATCCCGACCGGAGCGGCCCGGAGTCCTCCGCGGCGGTGACCGCGATCGTCGGCGCGAGCGCAGCGTTCTTGTCGGCCGTCACGGGCCGATCGTGCCACGGTTACCGCAACCGTAGGGTCGTGCGCGTTTTCCGCCCGGACCCTAACAAAGTGACACCGGATCGCGCTGCGGCCACGCGGAGTTGCGCGTTCGTGCGCAACTCGCCCTGGGGTGGCGTCGATGCACCGGCACATGTCGCTTCTGGAGCCGCCCGCGCGCCGGCGCGCCGTCGCGCACGACGCGGGCTCCGACGAGCCGGCGCCCGCGGTCGGGAAGCGGACGCGCACCGGCGGCCTGCGCGGCCCCGATCCGGCCGAGCACCTCGCGCTCGCGCTCACCGCCGGTCACGCCCAGGCGACCCGCCTCGCCGCCGCGATCGCCGCGCGCGACTTCGAGGCCGCGTTCATCGCCGCGATGGCCTCGCGCCGGTCGCTCGAGCTCGCACGCGCGAGTGCACCGGCGGTGCGCGACGGCGCGGCTCGCCTCGCGGCGCTCGAGCTGACGCTGGCGCCGCTGCTCGCCCGCGCTCCCGAGGAGGACCTGCGCGCCTACGAGGAACGCTTCCGCGGCGGCTCGGTGCTCGATGCGCTCGGCTGGACCTCCTCCGACGTGGGCGCTCGCTCGTGCCCGGCGTGGGACGCCGCGCGGCGACGCTGGGAGGGCCGCGGCAATGGCTCGCCCGTCGGCGCCTCGCTCGGCGAGCTCGAGGATGACCTCGGCGCCGGCGCGCCGCTCGACCCCGCGACGGCCGCGCGGATGTCGAGCCGCCTCGGCGCCGACGTCGGGCACGCGAGGATCCACGAGGGCGCCGCCGCCGGGGCGAAGGCACGCGCGGTGGGTGCAGACGCGTTCACCGTCGGGCCGCACGTCGTCATGGGTGCGCCTGCCACGGACGAGCTGCTGGCGCACGAGCTCGCGCACACGCTCCAGCAGAAGGACGCCGATCGCTCCCGCCCGATCGCCCACGAGGACGCGGGCGCCGAGAGCAACGCCGACGCCGTCACGGAGCGCGGCGCGGCCGCGACGCGCTCGGGCGTGCAGCTGCAGCGCATGCCGTTTGGCAAGGCGCGCGAAGCAGCTACCGCCGGAGCCGCGCGCCCGGGCGCTGCGCCGCTGGCCGCGACCGTGCCCGGCGAGATCCGGATCGATGCCGACGGTGATCGCCGCGAGGAGCTCGTGCTGCGCTTCAGCACGACCGAGACCGAGACGAGGATGGTCGTGAGCCGCGTGAACGGCGAACCTTCCGAGGCGCGCGAGCTGCGCTGGAAGCTGCGCCCGTCGACGGGGTTCGGCCGCTTCGCCCAAGTCCTGCAGGTCACCGACGGGCACAGCCCGACGATCGTCGAGTGCGGCGATGATCGGATCCGGATCTCGCCGGCGAGGATCGCCGGCGGCCGCGCCACGTACGCCATCGAAACGCCGGATCAGAAGGCGACGCTCGAGTTCGCCGCGGCGTCACTCGCCCCGCTCGTCGTGCAGTCGAGCGCCCGGCGCAAGGACGGCGACCGTACCGCGTACGACCTCGAGCTCGGCGAGTATCGCGATCGGTTCCGCTTCCAGCTGGAGGCCAACCCATCGCGCGCGACCTTCACGATCCGTCCGCTCTCCGGACAGCACCCGATCGGCGCCGCGGACGTCTCGCTCAACACGTGGGCGCAGTCGTTGACGCTCGTCGCGGGCGATCCGCGCAGCATCCGCTTCAACCTCGGTCGCGGCAACGACGACCTCGTCCTCTACGACCGGCTCGAGGGGAAACGAGATCCGGCGGCCGAGCGCACGCACACGCTCACACTCGTCGGGCCCGGCGTGGCGAAGGAGACGTCGGTGCGCTTCGCCGCCGAATCCACGCTGCGTCCGCGCGACGACGTCGATAGCGTGCTCGCGCAGCAGGGCGACCAGGGCGGCTTCGACACCCTCCTCGCGAACGTGCACGCGCACCTGACGCTCGCGCGCAAGCAGGCGCTCGGGCGCGGCCTGATCAGCCGCGCCACGTACGACGCGTGGGAGCGCCTCGCGATCCTGTTCGCGCAGCTCGACGGGCAGCGCAAGTCGTCGCTCGTCGACCCGAAGAAGCGCGTCGATCCCGGCCTCAAGACGCACACCGCCGTGGCGGCCCTCACGCTGCAGGGACACCTGCACGACGACACGGCCAAGGCGCCCAAGGCGTACGACCGCGGGCTCCTGAAGAACAAGTGGACCGGGATGGGTGGCCACGCGCAGTACGGGCACGGCTTCGACCTCCACAAGGCGATCCTCGACGAGAAGTGGGGCAAGGTGTACGAGCGCTACCGCGCGCTCGTCGACGGCCTGGACCGCTGGATCGAGGACACGCTGCGACCGCACTCGCGCGAGGAAGGGTTGCAGCAGGCGTCCGCACGCGAGCTGGCGGGAGCGCTGGAGGACATCGCGCCGCACTCGCCCGTACGCGTGCGCGCGACGTACACGCCGAAGGAAGCGCCCGACAAGCACATCCCACTCAACCTGTTCGTGTATCGCGACGAGAAGTCCTGGCACCTCCGGGACGTCACGAACCCGAAGAACATCTTCGACGACACGATCGCTCGAACGGAGGATCGCGTCCCGCCGCACGAGCTGTTCGAGAAGCTCGACTGGAACAAGCACTTCCCGGCCGGCGAGATTCGCTATCGCATCCCGGGCGGACGCGACGGCACCGTCGCGTGCAACGGCAAGAAGCTCTGGTACGAGTGGTTCACCGAGGTCGCGGCGTGGCTCGGCGTCGCCGCCCTGTTCATGACCGGCGCCGGGATGGGCGCGGCCGCGGCGGTCTCACTCGTCGGCGCCGCCGCGAGCGGTGCCATCGGCGCGGTCGGCGACCTCGCCGACCACGCGTCGCACAACAAGCTCTCCGCCACCGTGGTCGTCCTCGACCTCGCGCAGGTCGTCGCCGGCGTCGCCACCTCCGGCCAGGTCATCACCGGCCGCATGCTGCGCGCCGCCTCCGCAGCCGCCTCCTCCAGCGGCTCCGCCGCCGCCTGGAGCCGCCTCGCCACCCTCGGCGACACCTACCTCGCCTTCAGCGTCGCCTCCGCCGCCTCCAACACCCTCACCCTCGCCGTCACCACCGCCGAGACCATCGAGGTCCTCCGCGCCGTCATCACCGACCCCAACCTCACCCCCTCCCAGCGCCGCGACACCCTCCTCCGCATCGTCAGCCAGCTCGCCCTCGCCGGCTCCCTGACCCTGATGTCGATCCACGGCGACCTGGGCCCGGTGCTGCGTGAAGGGCGCTCCCTCGAGGTCACCAGCGCGGGAGGCAACCCTGTGGTGGTTCCTGGCGGTGCCAAAGCTACGTCACCTCACGGTTCGCCCCCAACGGTCGCACCACGTCCCACGAAACTTGCCGCCGCCGTCACGCCGCGACCGGCAGACCGCCACCAAGCGTGGATGCGTGAGCTCGACACGAAGCTCACCCGTGAAGAAGCGCGGTGGTTGCGGCTGCTGGCCCACGGCAAGTCCGCTGCAGAGATCCACGCGATGTTTGATGGCGATCTAGAAATCGCCATCGAAAAGGCACGTCGCTCGAATCTCCCTCACGATCTTATCAAGCTTCGAAATCGGCTTACGGACGACGGACGCCGAGCGTTCGATGCGAAGTGGGAAGACATGACGCGCGGGGAATTGAATCCCCCAGCATCACGTGTGGATGGGTTCCGAAAGTTCCTTGCGTCGATGAAGGAACGCGGTCGAGGCGACCTCAGCACGGCATTACACCAGTACGCGCGTCCAAGCCCAGACCGAAAGATCAAGAGTCCTCAGACAGAACCCTACCCCAAGGAGTGGGATAAAAAGTTCCTGAAACAGGGCAACGAGTCCTTCGCGCGGCGGCTCGAGGATTTCCGCGGGACCGCGGATCACGCCCACCAAGGTGCCGGAGGAGAAGGAACCGTGTTCGTTGGAGGCGACGGCACGCGCGCGCTCAAACGATGGTTTGCGAGCCGGTCCAAGGACTTCGCGCCGGCGGTCACGAGGCTTCGAGAGTACGGCAATGCCATCAACAACAATCCAAAGGTCTCACGATACGTCGAGGTCGTTCGAGTCTATGACGTCGGCGAAGACTGGATCATGCGTGACTGGATCGCGGAGAGCGTCGAGATGAGGACCGCACCTGCATCCAACACAGCACGTACCGCAGCCATCGAGGCCCTTCGCGACAGCACAGGCGCCATCGAAAAGGACCTGCTAAGAAAGCTCGAAGACATGAGCGCCAACGTCCACTGGGCTCCCGGCCGTGGCAAACTTATTGTGATCGACACCCAATGATGCGCAGACTAACCGACATTCTCGAAGAGAAGGTTCCGCTTGGGGAGTACTGGTGGGGCGATCTGTTCTGGATCGAAGGTGGCCCGCTTGGATACGAGGTCCGGCGGTTCAAGCGTACGGAGGACCTCGAGGCCTACGCTTCGCTCGAGGAGGAGGCGTTCGTTTGGGCGCATCGCGACCCGTTCGCATGGCTCGTGCTCGTGATCGAGCCTGCGCATGAGGTGGGCAGCGACTTCGTCATGATCCGTCGTTATCCCGGAATACCGATCGCGCACTTTGATCCGGCGAAGACCGACGATCCGGTCGAGCCTCCAGCACAGCTCGGCGTGCTCCGCGAGACCGTGGCTCGCCTTCGCAGCGAGGCCGCATCACCGAGTGACAGGTTCCTCGCCGAGCTGGTGGCGAAGCGCGTGGCGGCGCTCGACCACCGCCTCGTGTACGACGGCAATAGCGGCGAACAGCGATTCCATCTCTACGACCTCGATCCTACGCAGGACGAGCTCGCCACGTGGATCGCAGTCCGCTAGAGGCGTTCGAGGCCGGTGGACCAGGAGTACTTGGGTTTGGTGTTGAAGTGGTGGGTGGCGTTGATGACGCGGACGGTGCCGGATTTGGAGCGCATGACGATGGATTCGGTGCGCGCGCCCTCGCCGAAGAAGCGGACGCCGTCGAGGAGGTAGCCCTTGGTGACGCCGGTGGCGGCGAACATGACGTCGCCTTTGGCGAGCTCGTCGATCTGGTAGATGGTGTCCTCGCCCTTGACGCCCATGCGCTTGGCACGGGCGCGCTCCTCGTCGGAGCGGAAGCGGAGGCGGCCCTGGAGCTCGCCGCCGATGCACTTGAGGGCGGCGGCGGCGATGACGCCCTCGGGGGCGCCGCCGGTGCCGAACAGGACGTCGATGCCGGAGTCGGGGTTCGCGGTCATGACGGCGCCGGAGACGTCGCCGTCGCCGATGAGGCGGATGCGCGCGCCGGCCTGGCGGACCTCGCCGATGAGCTCGGCGTGGCGGTCGCGGTCGAGGATCACGGCGGTGCAATCCTCGATGCGCTTGTTCTTGGCCTTCGCGATGCGCTGGAGGTTCCAGGTCGCCGACTCGCGCAGGTCGATCATGCCGCGCGCCTCGGGGCCGACGGCGATCTTCTGCATGTACGTGTCGGGGGCGTTGAGGAACTGGCCGTCGTCGGCGATCGCGATGACGCTGATCGCGTCGGGGGCGCCGGTCGCGCACAGGTTCGTGCCCTCGAGCGGGTCGACGGCGATGTCGACCTTCGGCGAGGTGGAGCTCGCTTCCTTCCAGCCCGCGCCGACGGTCTCGCCGATGTAGAGCATCGGCGCCTCGTCGCGCTCGCCCTCGCCGATGACGACGGTGCCGCGGATGTCCATCGCATCGAAGGCGACGCGCATCGCCTCGACGGCGACGTGGTCGGCGAGCTTGCGATCGCCGCGGCCCATCAGGCGCGCCGACGCGAGCGCGGCGGCCTCGGTGATGCGGACCACTTCGAGAGCGAGGTTGCGGTCTTGCATCTCGCCTATGTACCGCAAACCGGGTCAGCGCGGCGGGCCGACGACGCGTGGGATCGTCGAGCGCAGCAGCTCGGGCAGTGCGCGCGGGCGCCCGTCGGTGCCGATCACGGCGTGGCGCGTGTGACCGTCGGCGAGCAGCTCGTCGCCGCGCAGGACGCGGTACGCGAAGCGCAGGCTCGCCGCGCGCATCTCGCTCACGTCGACGTCGACGACGAGCAGGTCCTCGTAGCGCGCCGGGCGCCGGTAGTTGCAGTGCGCCTCGACGACGGGCAGCGCGACGCCCGCATCCTCGAGGTCCTTGTACGACTTGCCGAGCGCCCGCCAGTACGCCGCGCGAGCGCTCTCGAAGTAGCGCAGGTAGTTCGCGTAGTAGACGACGCCCATCTGGTCGGTGTCGCCGAAGATGACGCGGATCTCGTGCAGCATCAGCCTGCGATCCGGATGACGCGCACGCGCTCGCGCACGACGGAGAGGGCCGCGATCTCTGCGAGCGCGGCGCGCACGTCGCCCTCCCGCGCCTCGTGGGTGAGCGCGACGACCCACACGGGGCCGTCGTCGTCGCGCCGCCCGGGCGCGCCGTCCTGGACGACCTGCGCGATCGACACGTGGTGCTTGCCGAGGACCGTCATCAGCTGCCCGAGGACACCCGGCTGGTCGTGCACGCCGAAGCGCAGGTAGTAGCGCGTGCGCACGTCGGCGAGCGGGACGAGCTTCTTCGGCGTCGTCGGGCGCGGCCGGGCCTGCGGAGCGAAGCGACGCCCTCCGTACGATGACCCCGGCGGGGTCGGTCCGGACGGCCCCGCCGGCGGCGCGAGGCCCGACGACCGCGCCGCGAGGTTGCGGCTGATCTCGATCATGTCGGAGACGACGGACATCGCCGTCGGGAGCATGCCGGCGCCCGCGCCGTAGTACATCGACGGACCGAGCGCGTAGCTGTGGACGTAGATCGCGTTCTTCGCGCCGGAGACGTCGGCGAGCAGCCACGACGCCGGGATCAGCGCCGGGTGCACGCGGGCCTCGATCGCATCGGCATCGCCGTGGTCGCGCGCGATCACGAGCGGCTTCACGACGTAGCCGAACTTGTCGGCGTAGCTGAGGTCGATCGGCTCGACGACGTCGATGCCGTCCACCGGGATCGCGGCGACGTCGACGGCGGTGCCGAAGCACAGGTTGACGAGGATCGCGAGCTTGTGGGCCGCGTCGCCGCCGCCCACGTCGAGCGTCGGATCGGCCTCGGCGTAGCCGAGGTCCTGGGCCTCGCGCAGGATGTCGGCGAACGGCCGGCGCGACTCGGTCATCGTCGACAGGATGTAGTTCGACGTGCCGTTGACGATGCCGTGCAGCGCCTCGACGCGATCCGAGGCGAGCCCCTCGCGCAGCACGCGGATGATCGGCACGCCGCCGCACACGGCGGCCTCGTAGTAGACGTCGACGCCCGCGCGCTCGGCGGCGGTGAACACCTCGGTCCAGTGCTCGGCGAGCAGGGCCTTGTTCGCCGTGACGACGCTCTTGCCGGCGGCGATCGCGGCGAGCACGAGCTCCCTCGCGTCGGTCGTGCCGCCGATCAGCTCGCACACGATGTCGACGTCCGCGCGCCGGACACTCGCGAGCGCGTCGGTGGACAGGAGCGCGCGGTCGACCTCGACGACGCGGTTCGCCTTGTCCGGATCGCGGACGACGACGGCGCGGACGTCGAGGCGCGCGCCGAGGCGTGCCTCGATCTGCGCGGCGTTGTCGTCGAGGAGCTTGATCACGCCGCCCCCCACGTTGCCGAGCCCGAGGAGCGCCACACCGATTCGCTGATCGTTCACGTCAGCTCCGTTTGTACGAGAAGTGCTCGAGCACGATCACCCAGCCGTCACCCTCGCGGCGCAGCACGAGCGTGAGCGTGCCGGTCTCGGTCAGCGTGACGGTGCCGTCGCCGATCTCGCGGCGCATGCCGGCGACGGCGCGCGCGCCGTCGGTGCCGACCGCGGCGACGGAGATGTCGCTGATGCGCACGTGGACGGCGGTGGCCTTCGCGAGGCGCGCCTTCAGCATCGCCTCGACGGCGGGCCAGCCGGTGTGGGCCTGACCTTCGTGCACGACGATGGTCGCGCCGTCGCGCGCGTACAGCTTCGCGAGCTCGTCGACGCTGCGCAGCTCGTACGCCTGTCGCCAGCGCTCGAGCGCGCCCGTCGCCGCCTCGACGACGCCGGCCGGTGTGTCAGATGCGCCCGCTCCGCCGGCGCCGCGACCTCGGTGGCGAGCGCCGCAGCCGCAGGCGAGCGCGATGACGAGTGCGATCACGATGTGTCGCATCGCCCGCGTGTGTAGCACGGCTCCGCGCGTGATATTCCACGCCCATGACGGAGATCGTCTGGCTGCATGCACGTGAGGTCCTGGATTCTCGTGGCAACCCCACCGTCGAGGCCGAGGTCGGGCTCGACGGCGGCGTGCTCGGGCGGGCGATCGTCCCGTCGGGCGCGTCGACGGGCGAGCACGAGGCGCTCGAGCTGCGCGACGGCGACGCCGCGCGCTTCCTCGGCAAGGGGGTGCAGAAGGCGGTCGCCCACGTCCGCGACGTGATCGCGCCGACGCTGATCGGCCTGGACGCGACGGACCAGTCCGCCGTCGACGCGGCGTTGCTCGCGCTCGACGGCACGCCGACGAAGTCCCACCTCGGCGCGAACGCGATCCTCGCGGTGTCGATGGCGACCGCGCGCGCCGCGGCGCTCGGCCACGACCTGCCGCTGTTCCGGTACCTCGGCGGCGTCGGCGCCGTGACGCTGCCGATCCCGCTGATGAACGTCATCAACGGCGGCGCGCACGCCGACAACAACCTGGACATCCAGGAGTTCATGATCGTGCCGGCCGGCTTCGAGCGCTTCGAGGATGCGCTGCGCGCCGGCGTCGAGACGTTCCACCACCTGAAGAAGCTGCTGTCGTCGCGCAAGCTCGCGACGAACGTCGGCGACGAGGGCGGGTTCGCCCCGAACCTCGACAGCGCCGACGAGGCGCTCACGCTGCTGCTCGAGGCGATCGGCAAGGCCGGCTACAAGGCGGGCGAGCAGATCTTCCTCGCGCTCGACTGCGCCGCGTCGGAGTTCTTCGACAAGGCGAAGAAGACGTACGACTACGAGGGCAAGCACCGCACGGCCGCCGAGATGGTGGACCTGTACGCGGGGTGGGCCGCGAAGTACCCGCTCGTGTCGATCGAGGACGGCCTCGCCGAGGATGACTGGCCGGGCTGGAAGCAGCTCACCGACAAGCTCGGCGACAAGGTGCAGCTCGTCGGCGACGACCTGTTCGTCACGCAAACGGCGCGCCTGCAGCGCGGGATCAAGGAGAGCACCGCGAACTCGATCCTGGTGAAGGTGAACCAGATCGGCACGCTGACGGAGACGCTGGATGCCGTGCGCACGGCGCAGCACGCGCGCTACACGGCCGTGATCTCGCACCGCTCCGGCGAGAGCGAGGACGCGTTCATCGCGGACCTCGCCGTCGCGACGAACGCCGGCCAGATCAAGACCGGCTCGGCGTCGCGGTCGGATCGCGTCGCGAAGTACAATCAGCTGCTGCGCATCGCCGACCAGCTCGGCGACGAGGCGCGCTACCCGGGCACGTCGCTGTACCGGCGATGAGGGCGCTGATCCTCATCGCCGCCGCGGCGTGTAGCTCGTCGCCGGCGACCGCGCCGGGGCCGGCGAAGCCGCCGCCGAACGCGGCGGACCTCGCGGCGTGCGCGAGCGACGACGAGTGCACGCTCGTCGAGGCGTGCTGCGGCTGCTCGGCCGCCGGCAAGCGCGTCGCGATCCGCGTGGACGCGGTCGCCGAGTACGACCGCACGCGCCCCGCGCGCTGCAGCGGCAGCACGTGCCCGACGGCGATCAGCACGCACTCGAGCTGCCACGCCGAGGCGGTGTGCCGCGACGGCCGCTGCGCCGTGCAGCCGCACCTGCGGCCCGACTAGCGGCCCGACGAGCGACGTAGCTCGCCCGGCAGCATCAGGATCGGGTACAGGGCGAGCATCCCGAACGGGAAGATGCCGAGGCGCAGCGTGCACGCGATGCCGAGGTGGAAGGCGGCACCGAGGGCGAGCCAGACCCAGCGCAGGTGGAGGCGGTTGCAGGCGGCGCGCAGGCGACCCGGGCGCTCGCGCGTGGCGGCGAAGTGGTACAGCGCGAGGTAGAGCGGCGCGGACAGCTCGAACAGCATGGTCGCCGCGGTCGCGACGCGCGTGAGCGGGTGCACGACCTCGACCCACGCGGGGTCGAAGCGCGCGATGTGCGGATCGGTGAGCGCGTTCGCGAGCGCCGTGAAGCCGCCGGTCGGCCCCCACTCCGCCCCGCCCTTGTTCATGCCGCCGCTCGCGTAGACCCAAAGGAGCTGGAGCAGCAGCAGGTAGCGCGGCCACGCGGGCACGTCGGTCGGGATCGGGCGCCCGGCGCGCCGCCACAGCCACGCATCGGCGGACCAGCGCGCGTGGCAGCGCGACAGCGCGAGGATCGCGAGGACGACGCGCATCAGCTGGTCGATGCCGCGATCGCCGTCGGGCGCGACCTGCGCGATCTGGAGCGAGACGGCGATCGACACGACGCACGCCGCGCGCGTGGCGACGCCTCCGGCGACGGCGAGCGCCGCGAGCAGCCCCGTCAGCCACAGCGCGCGCGCGCCCGCGGCGCCAGCGCCGAACACGTACACGGCCCACCCGTCGCTCGCCGACGCGTAGCCCTCGCCCGGGCGCGCGAGCAGCGGCTCGATCGCCCCGACGCGCCACATCTCGAGCAGGTCGTACGCGACGACGGCCCCGATGAAGATGCGCACGAGCGCCAGCGCCGCCGCATCCTCGCGCCGGTCCCACAGCTCCGCCCACGCGCCCCACGCGCGCTTCACGGCCGCCCCCGGTGGAGCTCGAACAGGTAGGTGCCCGTGCCGGTGAGGGTGCCGCCGGAGAGGGCGACGCGCTCCATGCGCACGCGGATGGCGACGAGGTCGGGGTGTGTGGCGAGGAGGCGGGCGGCGAGCCAGTCGACGAACGCGGGGTACTGGCCCATCGTGCGCACGGTGGGGTTCCAGGCGCCGCGGATGCGGCGGTACTCGAGGAGCTCCGCGTCCTCGGAGGCCGAGGGGTCGCCCGCGCGGTACAGCGCGCGCCAGGCGCCGGCGTGGTCGCGGCCGTCGACCGCCATGCGGAAGCGCGACGGGCTCGCCGACTGGAACAGCGCCCAGCGCTGGGTGAAGCGCAGGTCGCGCGTGATCCACGCGAACGGGCGCAGGAAGCCGCGCTGGAGCGGCTGCACCGCCTCGACGATCGGCCGCTGCCATGGATCCGCCTCGCCGAGCGGTGGGATCGGCAGGCCGTCGACGAGCGCCAGCACGATCGCCACCGCGATCAGCCCCGCGCGCACGTCGCGCCACCTCATGGCGTCAGCGGCGGCCCTTGTATCCCATCATCCCCTGGATCACGCCTTCGCTCGCCTCGGCGATCTCGCCGGCCTCGCGGAGGCGGTCGGCGCAGTCGGCGCACACCTTCTGCGCCTTGCCCGCGACCTTCACGGACACCAGCTTGTCGACGTCGTCGTTGCACTCGCGGCAGGTCGGCATGGCGACGATGGTAGCCCGATCGGGCACCGCGATCATGGATGCGCTCGGCCTCGGCGCGGGGCCCGGCGTCGTGCGCGGCCGTGCCCTGCTCGTCACCGGCGACGTGCACGACTCGGAGCTGCTGCGCGCGCCCGTGCGCGCGAACCCGGCGGTGCTCGAGCTGACGAGCTCCTCGATCCGCACCGGCGAGCGCGGCGACGACCTGCGCGAGTGGGTGCCGGGCTCGCAGGTGTGGGCGGTGCAGGCGGACGCGTTCGCCGCGATCACCGTCGACGTGCGCGGCCCCGGCGACGGCGCGATCACGCTCGAGGCGCGCGGCGCCGACGGCGGGCTGCTGCACGCGCGCGGCACGCCGTGTCGCACCGTGTGGAACCTCGACGACGGCGCGCTGAGCTGACATGCTGGCGTGATGCTGCTGCGGTCGGCTGCGCTCGCGGTGCTCGTCGTCGCAGCGTGCACGCCGCCGCCGGCGCCGGCCCCGCTCGCCTCGCGCGTCGCGGCGCCCCGCCGCCACGATCCGCTCGCGGCGATCGGCGTGCGCATCCCACCGCGCCAGCACGACGCGTGGGTGGCGGGCGACCGCCTGCCGCCGGAGCTCGCGTCCGCCGTCGCGGCCGTGTTCGACCACGGCCTCGCCGATCCGCGCGGGCTCGAGTACCGCGCGGTCGAGCTCGTCGTCGGCGCGCCCACCGACGACCGCGGGACCCGCGTCGCCACGCACGCGTGGGTGTTCGAGGGCGACCGCTGGGCCGTCGCGTGGAACGGCCTCGTGTATCCGGTCGCCCGCGCCGGCGAGCTCGCGGAGCTGCGCGCCGACACCGCGCGCCTGGGCGAGGCCGCCGCGCCGCCCCCGCCGGCGTGGGCCGAGGGCGACGCCGTGGCGCTCGACAAGGTCGCGCTGCTGAAGATCGCGCTCCTCGCGCGCCTCGGCGAGGACGGTCTCGCCGCCGCGCTGTGGCGCACGCACGCACCGCCCAAGGTCGACGCATACCTCGCCCTCGGGCGCGCGTGGACGTACGCCCTCTACGATCGCGCCCTCACCGCCCGCCAGCGGGGCGACCACACGACCGCGCTGCTGGCGGCGCGCGCGACGGCGATCGCCGAGGCCGCGGTGACGCGCGAGGCCGACCGGCGCACCCTGGCCGCGCCGTACCTGCCGGGGCTCGAGCTCTTGCCGCGCGTGACCGCCGCCGTCGCGCAGCCGCCGCCGCGCCGCGCCCTCCCCGAGCCGAGCGCGCTCGCGGCGATGGCCGAGCCCGCGCGGCTGCGCACGCTGATCGAGCACCTCGACGAGATCCGGCTGACCTCGCACGGCTGGGGCGCCTGGGAGGACGCCCGCTTCATCCCCGAGCTCACGAAGATCGGGGCCGCGGCGATCGACCCGCTGATCCCGGTGCTCGAGTCCGACCCGCGCGTGACGCGCACGGTGTACGCCGTCGAGCAGGAGCAGCACCTCGCGGTGCTCGGCGTCGAGGAGGCCGCGCAGGCCGCGATCGGGGAGATCCTCGCCCGCACGTTCACCGCCGGCATGCGCGCGCGCGGCCCGAACGCGCGGAAGGAGCGCGCCGCCGAGATCCGCGCGTACTGGAGCGGCTGGCGCGGCGTCACGGCGGAGGAGCGCTGGTACCGCCTGCTCGCCGACGACGCCGCGGACCCGCACGACCAGGTGATGTCCGCGCTGCAGATCGTCCAGCCGACGCGGCACGCGCACGCGGTGGGCGTGCTGCGCGGCGACGTGCTGCGCGGCCACGCGCCGCCGAGCGTGGCGACGCTGCTCGAGCGCCGCATGGACACGGCGGCCGACCTCGACCACGGATGCTACTTCGCCAGGACCCTCGTGCGCTGGGATGCGCAGGCCGCGCCGCCGGCGCTCGCCCGGCTGACCGCGCGCGCGATCGCCGAGGCCGGCACCTCCGATCGCAACGGCTCGTGCATCGCCGACCTCGCGAAGCTGCGCGCCGACCTCGGCGACCTGGGCGGCGTCGACGCGTACGCGCACTGGCTCGCGCGCGTCGTCCCCGGCGACTGGGTGTCGCCGCTCGTCTACAAGAGTCTGTCCGAGTTCCGGACACGCCCGTCCGTCGTGCAGGCGCTCGACGCGATCTTCCGCACCGGTTCGCCGTGGCTGCCGCTCGCGGATCCGACGAGCACCCGCGCCGACGTGAGCGAGCTCCTGCAGGAGGACCTGCTCGCGCACCCGGCGGTCAACCGCCACGCCGTGCTCGCGCTCGCCGACCGCCGCGCGTACGGCACCGTCGAGATGCTCGAGCCGCTGCGCTACGTCGCGAAGCCGGCGCGCGGCGGCGGGCTCGAGTCCGTCATCGAACCGGCGGCGCTGCACGTGCCGCCGCCGGGCACGCGCCACACGCTGCGCGTGTGCGACTGGATCGCGTACCGCGTCACGTGGCTGCGCAGCGGCGTCCCCCGCTTCGAGATGTACTGGAGCGAGCCGCGCCGCGACGCCGCGATCGCCGCGCTCGTGAACTGGCTGCAGGCCCAGCGCCGGCCGTAGCGGCCAATCCGGATTACGCCGGAGGGCGGCGCAGGCGGCGCTGCAGCGAGCTGCGGTAGATGCCGAGCCGGCGGGCGGCCATGCTGATGTTGCCCTTGCAGTCGGCGAGCACGCGGTTGACGTGCTCCCACTCGGCCTGGGCCAGCGTGGGCGTGTCGTCGGTCGGCTCGCCCATCGGCTGCTCTGGCGCCTCGAAGTGCCGGAGGATCTCCTCGCACGTGACCGGCTTGAACAGCACGACGTCCGCACCGGCCCGCACCGCGGCGACGGTCGTCGTCACCGAGAGGTAGCCGCTGACGAGCGCGATGCCGATCTCGGGATACGACGTGCGGAGGTGCTCGACGAGCTCGAGCCCCGACGACAAACCGTCGGCGGTGAGCCGCAGGCGCAGGTCGATCACGGCGAGGTCGAACTGCCTCTCGCTCGCGAGGGTGCGCGCGCCTGGTGAGTCGTTCGCGGTGTGCACCGTGCGGCCTGTGCCGGTGAACGTCCGCTTGTAGGCGGCGAGCACGCGCTCGTCGTCATCCACCACCAGCACGCTCGAGATCGAACGCGGTTCCGCCGACGCGGTCATGGCACCCAGACCCATACCTCACCAGCTTGACCGTTGTGCCGCGCCGGGTCAACGGCGACGTGAGGCCACCGTCACTTGCCGCCCAGGAGGTTGCGGGCGATGACCACGCGCTGGATCTGCGAGGTGCCCTCGTAGATCTGGAGGAGCTTCGCGTCGCGCATGAGCTTCTCGACCGGGTACTCCTTCGTGTACCCGTAGCCGCCGAAGATCTGCACCGCGTCGGTCGCGCAGCGCATCGCCGCGTCGGCGCCGTACGCCTTCGCGTAGCTCGACGTGATCGCCGACAGGTCGCCCTTGTCGACCTGCCACGCGGCCTTGTGCGTGAGGAGGCGCGTCGACTCGTACGCGATCGCCATCTCGGCGAGCATGAACTGCACGGCCTGGTGCTGCGCGATCGGCACGCCGAACGTCTTGCGCTCGAGCGCGTACGCGCGGCTCTCCTCGAGCGACCGCCGGATCACGCCGGCCGCCGTCGCCGCGATCCACGGGCGCGAGCGATCGAACGTCTTCATCGCGATCTTGAACCCCGCGTCCTCGGCGCCGACGAGCGCGCTCTTCGGGACCTTGCAGTCCTCGAAGATGACGTCCGTCGTGTTCGAGGCCCGCTGGCCCATCTTGTTCTCCTTGCGCCCCGGCTTCACGCCCGGGGTGTCGGCGTCGACGACGAAGCACGCGATGCCCTTGTGCTTCATCGCCGGGTCGAACGTCGCGAACACCGTGTAGAACCCGGCGACGCCGCCGTTCGTGATCCACCGCTTCTGCCCGTTGAGCACGTAGTCGTCGCCGTGGCGCGTGACGCGCGTGCGCATGCCCGCGACGTCGGACCCGGCGTCGGGCTCGCTACAGCAGTACGCGCAGAACGTCAGCTCCGACGTCAGCCGCCGCAGGTACTTCTGCTTCTGCTCCTCGCTGCCCGCGACGAGCAGGGGCGTCGCGCCGAGCGAGTTCGCCGCCATCGACGTGTTGATGCCGCTGCAGCCGAACGAGATCTCCTCCTGCACGAGGCAGTTGTCGAGGCACGTGCCGCCGGCGCCGCCGTACTCCGTCGGGATCTCGACGTTCATCAGCTCGGTCTGCCAGGCGCGCTTCAAGATCTCGTGCGGGAACTCGCCGGTCTCGTCGAGGTGCCCCGCCTTCGGGATGATCTCGCGGCGCGTGAACTCGCGCGCCGTCGTCACGAGGGCTTCCTGTTCTTCGGTGAAGGAGAGGTCCATGGCGCCGGAACGATATCAGGTACCCTCGGCCGGCGTGAGCGAGCAGACGTTCGGAACGTGGCGGCTCGACGGTCTCATCGCCGTCGGTGGCCTCGGCGAGGTGTGGCGCGCGCGCCGCGAGGGCCAGGTCGCCGCGCTCAAGCGGCTGCACACGCACCTCGCGCGCAACGAGGACGGCCGGGGGATGTTCGCCAACGAGCAGCAGCTCGCGCTCGGACTCCCGCGGCACCCGAACCTCGTGCACGCGATCGAGAACGGCGTCGTCGACGGGCGGCCCTACGTCGCGCTCGAGCTCGCGCCCGGCGAGGACCTGCGTCGCATCGTCGCACCCGCCGGCGGGCCCGTCGTGCTGCCGCGCGCGCGCGCGCTCGCGATCGCGCGCGCCGCGTGCGCCGGCGTGGCCCACCTCCACAAGTTCGGCTGGATCCATGGCGACCTCAACCCGGGCAACCTGATCGTCGACGTCGACGACCGCGTCACGGTCATCGACCTCGGCGTCGCGCGCAGGTCGGGCGAGGGCGGCGCGGTGCGCGGCACGCACGCGTACATGGCCCCCGAGCAGGTGAAGGGCGGCGCGTGGACGCCGGCGACCGACGTGTTCGCGCTCGGCGTCGTCCTGTGGGAGCTCGCGAGCGGCGCGCGCCTGTTCCACCGCGGCCCGCCGTGGCTGTCGATGGCCGCCGTCGTCGAGGCCGACGTGCCGCCGCTCGAGGATCCCGCGCTCGACGCGATCGTGCGCGCGGCGCTCGCGAAGGATCCGGCCGCGCGCATCGCGACGCCGGCCGAGCTCGCGGCGCGGCTATAGCCCGAGCTGCGTCGCGATCCGCACGCCGGTGACGGTCCACGCGAACGTGCAGTCCATCGCCGTCGTCTCCGTGTCGAACGCGAACGACGTCGACGCCGTCCCGGTCAGCGTCTCCGCGCGCGCCCACAGGCGGTAGCTGATCGCGGGCGCGGCCGGACCGTCGTCGCTCGTCCACGCCTCGTGCGTCGTGAACATGAGGTTCGGCGCGTCGCCGCGCTCCGGGTCCGCACCGGCGGGGCCGACCTGGATCTCGCTCGCCGCGGCGCCGTCGACGAGCAGCTCGTCGGCGAGGATCGTGACCGTGTGCGTGGTCTTCGTCTCGGCGAACCGCGGGCACGGTGCCGACGACGTCACCTCGCGCGCGACGTCGAACTCGTCTCCCGTCGGCCCCGGCTCGCGACCCGAGTCACTGCACGCACCGAGGATCAGGAGGACCGGAACGACATGCCGCACGGCCTCCCCAGAAGCAAGCAGCACGCCACGCGCAAGCATCCGGAATCGCTCGCGCGTGCGGCGGAGAAGCTGGCATCCGCGTCAGGGCGCCGCGACCGCGGCATCACACCTACTCGCTCGACGAGGAGGTGGCCGCCTTGCGGGCCGCGCGTGCCTCGCGCGCCGCCTGGCGCTCCGCGAGTCGCCGCGCCTCGAGATCGGCCCGGTTGCGCGCCGCGCGCGTGCCGAGGATGAAGCCGAGGAACAGCCCGACCATCAGCACGCCGGGGATGAAGAGGATGTGGCTCGACGTCATCGTTCAGTCGTCGCCCTTCGTCGCCGGATCGGGCTTCGTTTCGCCCTTCTCGGGCTTCTTCGCCGGAGCCTTCGCCGGCGCCGCCGGCTCGGCGGTCGCCTCGGCGAGATCGCGGTGGAGCTGCGCGATCTCGGCGACGAGCCCCTGCTGGCGCCGCCACAGCATGATGAGGAAGCCGGCCGCGAGCACCCACATCGCCGCGTACGCGAGGATGACGTGGCGCTCGTTCTTCGCGAACCGCTCCTGCTGCTGCTCGTTCGCGACGATCTCCTTGTTCTCGCGCTCGATCTGCTCGTACGACGCCTTGCGGTAGTTCTTCTCCGCGACGATCACGATCGACTTCGCGAACCCGGGATCCGCGTTCATCGCCTTCGTGCACGTCTCGCGCAGCGCCGAGGCGTCGCCTGCATCGGCGGCGACGGGGATGGGCGCGCTCAGCGCCGCGACGAGACCTAGCGCGAACAGGTGGCGTTTCATGCGAGCACTCCTGCATCGAGGCCGCGTTCCCGGAGCTCGCGCACCTCGCGCTCCATCCGCACGCCGCGGATCCGCGCCGCCGCGAGCGCGACGAACCACAACAGGAACGTGAGGACGCTGAGATAGAACGTCGGGCGCATCCGCGGGTCCTGCGTCGCGACGTTGCCGTCGGGGCCGGCCTGCGGGTGCGAGTCGTCGGCACCGACCATGAAGTAGATGAACGGCAGCGTGATCATCGCGAACACGGCCATGCCGGAGGCGAGGCGATCCGCGCTCGCGCCGGCGAAGCGCCGCACGAGCACGTAGCCGATGAGCGTCAGCCACAGGAGCAGCGACATCGTCAGCCGCTTCTCCCAGATCCACCACCGGTCCCACGCCACCTTCGCCCAGATCGAGCCCGTCACGAGCACGACCGCGCCGAACACGGCGGCGACCTCGGCGGTCGCGAGCGCGATGTCGTCCCACTTCTGCACGCGCTTGGTGAGGAACAGGATCGAGGCGATGCCCGAGGTCGCGACGGCGGCGAACAGCATGAACGCGTGGGGCACGTGGTAGTAGAAGATCTTCTGGTTGAAGAACAGGCTGCTCCCCGACAGGAACACGTGTCCCTCGTCGGTCTGGTAGTCCACCTGTGTGGGCGTCGAGTTGAAGATCATCCAGATCGTCAGCACGAAGCCGATGGCGCCCAGGGACGCGCAGATCGGGACCAGGTATCGGTTCATTCGATCACCATCGACTCGAAGATCCACACCGACACTACCAGGAACGCGAGGTCGTAGATTCCGAGGAAGCCGATCCAGTACCAGAGCTTGTCGTCGTTCCGCGGGATCTCGAGGAGCGCCGCCGTGGCCGAGGTGCCGGCCACGAACAGCGGGATCAGGAGTGGGTAGAGGATCACCGGGAGGAGGACGTCGCGCGAGCGCACCTTGAGCAGCGCCGCCGAGAACACCGAGCCGGTGACGGAGAAGCCGATCGCGCCGAGGAGGAGCGCGAGCGCGAGCGGCGGGTGCTCGACGAGCGGGACGTCGAGCAGGAGCGACAGGAGCGGCACGCACACGAGCGACACCGACAGCACGAGCACCGTCATCGCCGCCGCCTTGCCGAGGAACACGGCGAGGCGCGGCACCGGCGTGAGGAGCAGCGCGCGCATGGTGTCGTTCTCGCGCTCGCGGTCGAACGCGCGGCCCAGGCCGATCGTCCCCGCGAACGCGATCGCGACCCACAGCATCCCCGGCGCCGCGGCGCGCGCGAGCTTGGCGTTCGCCGGGAACACGAACGCGTCGACGACGGCGAGCAGCGCACCGAAGAACGCCATCGTGTACAGGATCTCGCGGCTGCGCAGCTCGATGCGCAGGTCCTTGCCGGCGACGCGGAGGGCTTGCCCGATGACCGTCATCAATTCGCGTGGCTGTGGTAGAGGTCCTTCAGCTGCTCGTAATCGTACGATCCGCGGTCCTCGAACACGAGCTGCCCGCGGCGCAGGATCGCGACGTGGTCGGTGCGGCCGGCGATCGCCTCGAGGTCGTGCGTCACGACGACGACGATCGCGCCCTGATCGCGCAGCGCCCCCAGCTCGCCGCCGAGCGAGATCGCCCCACCTCGGTCGAGGCCGGTGAACGGCTCGTCGAGGAGGAGGAGCGACGGGCGCGTCAGGAGCGCGCGGGCCAGTGCGAGCCGCTGCAGCATGCCGCGCGAGTACGTGCGCGCGGCGCGGTCGCGCGCCTTCGGATCGAGCCCGACGCGGTCGAGCATCGCGTCGAGGGTGGCCCGGCCCGCGTCGAGGTCGTAGAGCGAGGCGAAGAACGCGAGGTTCTCGCGCGCCGACAGCTCGGCGTAGCACAGCGACGCGTGGGCGAGCATGCCGATCTCGCGGCGCACGGCGGCGCCGGTCACCGGCTTGTCGCCGGCACGGTACGCGACGCTGCCGCTGTCGGCGCGGGTCAGCGTCGACAGGATCCCGAGCAGCGTGGTCTTGCCGGCGCCGTTGTGGCCGAGCAGCGCGCACATCGAGCCCGCCGCGAGCTCCATCGTGACGCCCGCGAGCGCGCGCTCGCCGCCGAAGCGCTTGGTGACCTTCTTGATCTCGACGCGCTCGAGCGACGGCATCCTAGCTCTGGATCCAGATGCGCTCGAGCTCGGCCATGACCTGCTCGCGGCGCTTCGGGTTGTCGCCGGAGCGCTCGAGCTCGACGAGCTCGTCGAGCAGCGCCGCCCGCCGCACGCGCACGGCGCTGTCGACGGCGGGCTTCTTCTTCTTCGACAGCGCGTACACGATGCCGACCGCCATCAGCGCGATCACGAACCCCGCGACGAAGCGCGGCGCCCACACGCGCCACAGCGGCGCCGCCGGCAGCTTGCGGATCGCCAGCTGCATCGTCTGCCCCGGGTCGACGTTGATGCCGTCGATGACGTAGTAGGTCGCGCCGTCGTTGCCGCGGCCCGTGCCGGTCTGCGCGCCCTTCGGAGCGTCGACGACCATGCCCTGCATCTGCTTGATCTCGATGTGGCTCTCGTTGGTCCCGTTCGGGAGGTCCCACACGAGCTCCGCCGTGCCGCGATCGATCGGCATCGTGAAGCCGGCGATGAACGTCTTCTCGCCGGGCGGGATCGGGCGCATCAGGCGGAAGCCCTCGTTCGGGACGACCGCGACGTCGTTCTGGTTGTTGCCGGCGAGGATGCCGGCCTTGTGGCCGCGCGGCGCGCGGATGAGGACGCCGTCGTCGCCCTCGCCCTTGTAGGGCGCCCAGCCCGTGTTGAACACGGTCCACCTGCCCTGCACGCCGAGCTGCTCGTCCTCGACGAACACCTTCAGCGTGAACGTGAAGAACAGGCGCGGGTAGATGAGGATCGGCACGTGCACGCCGGCGGTCGGCACCACCTGGAACGGCAGGCTGCGGAACGTGCCGCTGAGCTTATTGCCCTGCACGACGGACTCGGCGTAGACGACGGTCGGCTCGACCGGCGCGTCGACGAGCACCTCGGGCGGCGCCTGCGTGCCCCAGCGCACCAGCACGTCGAGGCGGCCGCCGGCCTGCGAGACCTCGAACGGGTCCGACGTGAACTCCTTGCCCTTGATCGTGTAGATCGCGCGGTGCTTGCCGGTGGTCGGCAGCATCGTCTCGAACCAGCCGTCCTTCGCCGTCGTGAGCGTGACGCCCTCGGCCTTCGGGTCGTCGGCCGGGACGAGCTTCACCGCGACGTCGGGGATCGGGTTGTTCTCGTTGGCGTTGCCGCCGTGGAGCTGGACCTCGAGCTTGCCGGCGGGGAGGTTGTTCGCGAGCTGGAACTGCGAGGCGCTCTGGACGTCCTTCTCGTCGGGCGGCGGCAGGACGGCCGGCGCCTCGGCGAGGACCTTCTTCGTCGCCGCGTCGATGATCTTCACCGTCTGCCCGAGGTGCGGATTCCCCTCGAGCGAGATCCGGATCTTCCCCGGCGGCGTCTCGGTGCGGCGCAGCTTGTGGTCGTCGACGAACGGCGCCGCGGAGTCGGGCTTCTCGCCCGACAGCACCATCTTCGCGCCGCTCTGCGGGTCGGGCTGCACCGCGTTCGAGCGCATGCGGTCGAAGCCGCCGTTGCGCGGCAGCGCCGTCAGCGCGAAGTACACGGTGTTGCCGGTCTGATCGAGGTTGTCGAAGGTGACGCCGCCCTCGGCGTTCGCCTTCGCGGTGCGGAAGTCGACGGTGTCGTCGGCGCTGTAGCCGACGAGGTGGACCGGCTCGCCCGCGGGCGGCTGCGGATCCTTCGGCCTGCCGTCGATCATCTGCAGGTTGTTGTGCGTGATCCGCACGAGCAGCGTCCCGCCGGGGAGCTTGGCGTCGGCGATGACCTTGCCGGAGACGACGCGCGCCTCGGGCATGCCGCCGCCCGCCATCGGGCCCGCCGCCGCGCCGCCGCCGGGCGAGCTCTCCATCGGCTTCGTCGTGAGCATCACGACCACGCCGCTGTCGCTCGGGACCGGGAACGGCTCGGACTGCGTCGGCTTCCCCTCCTCGTCGTCGACGACGGCCTGCACCGTCACACCCGGCGAGAGCTTGTCGAAGCTCGCGCGCCCCTCGTTGTTCGTGCGCGCCTTGCGCGGCTCGTTGTTGACGAGCAGCGTGACCTCGGTGCCCGCGACGGCCGCGCGCACGTTGCCCGCGATCACGCGCACCGTGACGGTGCCGAGCGGCGTGCTCTTCTGCGGCAACGGCTTGCCGATCGCGGACGCCGGCTGCGCCTCCGCGGGCAGGGTCCCGACCAGGGTCGGCGGCATCACCGCGAGCAGCGCACCCAGCAGCAGCAGCTTGGAAGCCTTCACGCGTTTGCCTCCGTGATCTGTTTCTTCGTCTCAACCCCCGCCTCCACGGCGACGTCCGATTCGACATCCCCGTCGTCGGTCGTCTCGTCCTCGACCGGCTCGGACTTCTTCTCGTCGGTCTTCTCGACCTTCTTCTCGGCCTGCTCGGCCTTCTCGACCTTCTCGGCCTTCTCGGCCTTCTTCGGCTCGTCGGCCTTCTTCGCCTGGGCCTTCTGGGCCTGCTGGCCCTTCTTGCCCTTCTGCTTCGCCGCTTCCTGCGCCGCCTTCTTCTTCCCCTTGCCCTCCACCTCCAGCCGCGCGCGGACCTCGCGCTCGATCTGCTCGCGCACGCCGGCGGAGCGCGCGGCGCCCTGGTCGTTCGCGACGTCGAGCTCCTTGATGACCTCGATCGCGCGCAGGCGGTACACGCGGATCATCTCGTCCGCGTCCTTCTTCGACAGCTTGCCCATCTGGAGGTCGAAATCGGCCTCCTTGATCGCCTTCACGAGCGTCTTCTTCTCGCGCTCGAGATCCGCGATCCGCCCCATCGGACGGCCCCACGTGGTGTCGGCGTTGTCCTCGTCCTCGTCGGTGACGACCGCGACGCCCGTGTGGAACAGGTTGTAGATCGTCGCGACCGCCGCGAGGTAGCCGAGCCCCACGAACACCACGGGTGGCGTCACGTGGAAGTTGTTGAAGATCAGGATGAAGATCCAGCCGAGGAGGATCACGGCGGCCGCGCCACCGCGCCACACCCACCGCATGGTTTGGTCGGTCGTCTGCATGACAAGCTCAGTCTTCGTCGGCGAGCGCGTCGTCGAGCTTCTCGGCGTACTGATCGTCCTCGACGGTGCTCGCCGGCGGGGTGGCCGCGACCGTCGTCGCCTTGCCGCGCCCGATCCAGCGCCGGCCGGCGACGATCAACAGGCCCAGGCCGCCGACGGCGGCGACCGTCGGCAACAGCCACGACATCTTGTTCCGCGGCGTCGCGAGCACGTGCTCGCCGCCGTACTCCGTGACGAACGAGGCGAGCACCGCGTCGTACGCCTGATCGCGGCCGTCGGCCGTCGCCAGGTCGAACACCGCCTTGCCGTTCCTGTCCTTCTGCGAGAGGAAGTCCATGACGACGAGCCGCATGTCGTGCGCCGACTTGCACTTGCAGTCGAAGATCGACTGGTGCCCGGCGCAGCCGCACACGCACAGCAGCTCCTTCATCGCCTTGGACTCGAGGTCGTTGCGCGGACGCGCCATCGACGCCCAGCCCTGGCTCGTGTCGCCCATGCCCTGCCCGGGCGCGACGTGCTCCGCCGCGGCCGACGCGGTCGACGCCGTCATCGCGAGCAGCGCGCCGGCGACGAGCAGCAGGATCGCCGCGTTCCCGGCGTTGCCGAGGCGGCCCTTCCGCGTCGTCAGGCCGTCGACGACCGACTGCGGGATGAGGCAGATCAGCGTGCCGAGGCCGAGGATGAGGAAGCCGATCCACACCCAGCTGATGAGCGGGTTGACGAACACGCGGAAGTTCGCCATGCCGCTGTCCGTGTCGTAGCCCGTGAGGACGCTGTACACGTCCTCGTGGATGCGGACCTTGATCGCGACCTCGCTGGTCGGCTCCTGGCCCTTCTTGTAGTTCCACTTCGCGGGGTACACGTCGCCGAGGTTGACGAGGCTGATCGGGTCGGCCTTGAGCGACTTCCGCAGCTCGTCGATCTGCACCTTGAGCGCCGCGATCCCCGCCTGGTCGCGCTTGGCCTCGTCCTCGGACTCGGCGGCGTCGAGCTTGCGGCGGGCGGTGTCGAGCTCCTTCTCGCGGTCGTCGGCGATCCAGATCGACATCTGCGCCGTGACCGACGTCTTCAGATCGTCCGACGTCAGGATCAGGTTCTCGAACACGAACGTGTAGTCGCCGAACACGAACGCCGACGTCGGCCAGTCGGGCTGGCGCGCCTTCATCGGCGGCACCGGGAAGTTGAAGGTGCCGTCGCGCGAGTTGCGGCGCGGGTCGAGCTTGCCCGACGCGATCTTCTCCGCGGTCTGGTCGTCGAGGTCGAGGTAGTCGAGCGCGAACCGCGCCCGCTCTTCGCGCGTGCGGCTCTCGTCGAGGCCGACCCAGATCGCCGGGCGCTGCAGCGTGCGGTCGACCTCGCGATCGTACGCCTTGCCGGCGAAGCCGACGAACATGACGATCACGCCGAGGTGCACGACGTAGCCGCCGTACTTGCGGCGCTTCGAGATCATGAGGCCGATCAGCGACGTCACCGGATCCGAGCCGGTCTGCCGCCGCCGCACCGCCGTGCCGCGCCAGAACTCCTGCGCGATCGACGCGGCGCCGAACGCGCACAGGCCGAAGTTCACGAGCGACACCGGCAGCGCCACGGTCTCGGCGAAGATCGCCGTCGTCGTGCGCGTCTGCGGGAAGAAGATCGCGAGCGCGGTGACGGTGACCGCCATCGCGCAGAGCGGGAACATGAACTGGCCGATCAGGCGCTCGCGCGTCGTCTTGCGCCACGCGAGCAGCGGCGCCGCGCCGGCGAGGAACACGAGGACGAGGCCGAGCGGCGTCATCCACTTGTTGAAGAACGGGATGCCGACCGACACGCGCGAGCCGTCGAGCGCCTCGGTGATCGTCGGGAACATCGTCGCGAACAGGACGAAGAACGCGCACGCGAGGAGGATCCAGTTGTTGAGCAGGAACGCGAACTCGCGCGAGTAGAACGACTCGAACTGCATCTTCGCGGACAGCTTGTTCGCGCGGTAGACGATGAGCCCGATCGACACGATCAGGATCAGCGCCATGAACACGATGAACTGCAGCGCGAGCACGTTGTCCTCGCCGAACGCGTGCACCGACTGCACGGCGCCGCTGCGGGTCATGAACGTGCCGAAGATCGTCAGGAAGAACGTGAGAACCACCATGACGAGGTTCCACATCTTCATCATCCCGCGCTGTTCCTGGATGATCGCGGAGTGGAGGAACGCCGTGGCTGTGAACCACGGCATGAACCCGGCGTTCTCGACGGGATCCCACGCCCAGTAGCCGCCCCAGCCGAGCTCCTCGTACGCCCAGCGGCCGCCGAGGATGAGGCCCAGCGACAGGAAGCCGAAGCAGATCAGCATCCACACGCGCACCGACCCGATCCACACGTCGTCGAGGCGACCCGACGCGAGCGCGCCGATACCGAACGCAAACGGGATCGTGGCGGCGACGAACCCGACGTACAGCGACGGCGGGTGGATGACCATCCAGTAGTTCTGGAGCAGCGGATTGAGGCCCTGCCCGTCGGCCGGCGGCGTCGTCAGGTACGTCGAGAACGGGTTCTTCGTGAAGATCAGGAGCGACAGGAAGAACACCTGCACGACCATGATCGTCGCGACGACGTAGCCCATCATGTCGCGGTGCTTCTTGTGGTTCACGAGGATCGCGACCACCGAGAACAGCGCGAGCACGAGCACCCAGAACAGGAGCGAGCCGTCGAGGCCGCCCCAGAACGCGGTGACCTTGTACCAGGTCGACATGTTCACGTCGGAGACCGCCGCGACGTACTTGATCGTGAAGTCGTGCGTGACGAAGCCGTAGATCAGCAGCGCCGACGCGAGCGCGATCAGCGCGCCGAAGCCGTACAGCCCGTAGACCGCGGACGTGACGAGGCGCCGGCTCTTGTGGGCGTTACCCGCGATGCCCGCGGCGACGCACCAGGCGGCGAGGAGGTAGGCGAGGAGAAGCGCGATCGATCCGACCAGGGCGATCGGCGAGAATGGCGTGTTGCCCATGGTGGTCTACTGGAACTCTTCGAGGTTCTTGTTGACCTGGGCGCCCTCGTACTTCGAGGGGCACTTCGCCTGGAGCTCCTTGGCCGCGACGACGTAGGCCATGTCGGACTCGAGGTTGACCTTCAGCTGGTCGGCGATCGACTTCTGCGTCGCGGCGCCGACGATGTGGCCGGTCGCCACGACCTCCGACTGATCCTTGAACGTGTCGGGCTTGGGGCCCGAGCTGAACACGCGGATCTTCTTGCCCTTGTTCTGCAGGATGAACGTGCGCCAGGTCTCCTGGTTGACGACCTGCTCGACGATGGAGCCGGCGAGCACCCACCCGTGGACCTTGATCTCCTTGTCCCCCCACGACGACAGGTCCGTCGCGACGAGCTCGTCGACCATCTTGTAGTGCTGCGAGTGGCCGAGCGTCGACTTCACGAAGAAGCCGACGCCCGCAACCGCGACGGCCGCCGTCAAGGCGATCTTTGCGATCGTGCTATTTTGCATGTGAAATCGCTCCGTTCGTCGTCAGGTTGGACGCACC
Organism: Deltaproteobacteria bacterium; assembly: GCA_019637375.1. GTDB lineage: Bacteria > Myxococcota_A > Polyangia > Haliangiales > Haliangiaceae > JABFXX01. The sequence goes on from JAHBVW010000022.1 coordinate 75,695, forward strand.
CGGCGCTCGGCCAACCGTAGCACGCATCGGCTGCATTCCGGCGTGCTTGCTGGGGATATCGTGGCGTGGCGTCACGGGAAGCCCATGCATCGATCACGGGCGGATGCACGAAAAGTTCCGCTCCGCGTACCGTCGTTCGACGACGTCCGCGCGCGCGATCTCGGCGAGTTAGCCGCCGATGCCGATCATGTGCTTGCGTGGGCCACCCCCACCCGTCGCCCGCTCGAACGCGTGCCCTGCACGCTTGCCGGTCACCGACGCGGCGATTGCGCGGATGAGATCGTCGTCGCTGCCGCCGCGGCGCAGGACGTCGCGCAGGCCGACGGCGTCGTCGTGGCCGAGGCACGCGTGGAGGTCGCCGGTCGCGGTCAGGCGCAGGCGGTTGCAGTCGCCGCAGAAGTGGTCGGTCATGGCCGAGATGATCCCGACGCGACGATCTGCCGCAGCCGCGACGCGCCAGTAGCGCGCGGGGCCGGCGTCTCGCCCGGCGGCGTCGCCGTCGTCGGGGACGAGCGGACCGAGCTCGGCCTCGAGGGCGGCGCGGATCTGCGCGGACGACAGCTCGGCCTCGGCCGCGTAGAGCTGGCCGCTCGACATCGGCATGTGCTCGATGAACCGCGGCGTCGCGCCGCGCGACCACGCGTGCTCGCAGAGGGCGCGCAGCTCGGCCGCGTTCTCGTGGCGCAGCGCGACGGCGTTCGTCTTCACGCGCAGGCCGGCGGCGCCGGCGGCGTCGATCCCGGCGAGGACGCGCGCGAGGTCGCCGCGGCCGGTCAGGCGCGCGAACCGCGCAGCGTCGAGCGTGTCGAGCGAGACGTTGACGCCGCCCAGGCCGGCGGCGGCGAGCGGCGCGGCGAGGTCCGGGAGCAGGTGGCCGTTCGTGGTCATCACGACCTGCTCGATCCCGGGGACCGCGGCGATCCGCCGCACGAGCTCGACGATCCCGCGCCGCACCGTCGGCTCGCCGCCGGTCAGCCGGATCTTGCGGACGCCGAGCCGCGCGAACACGGCGACGAGGCGCTCGAGCTCCTCGAACGTGAGCACGGCGTCGCGCGCGTGAAACACGAGCGAGTCCGCGAGCTCCTCCGGCATGCAGTAGGTGCAGCGGTAGTTGCACCGGTCGGTCACCGACACGCGCAGGTAGCGGATGCGCCGCGCGAAGTTGTCCAGCAGCGGGTCGGAGGGGACCTCGCCTCGCGGCGCTGTCCTCCGGACCACGGGCAAGTGGACACGCTGCACGATCATCCGACTAGACCTTGTGAGGTCTCGTACGTCAAGCACGTGCAGGCGTTACAAGAACCTTGACAGATCGGCGCAAAAACAGGCTATATGCGCACGCTTAACTACTTCGGAGCATCGATGCGTCAGAGTGTGGAGACTGTTGCTGTTGCCGCGAACAACCTGGCCGGGCTGTGGGTCCTGCTGGTGACCAATGAGGGCGAGCTGCAGGCGCAAGACGCCGACGGCCGCGTCCCGGTGATGGCGCGCGCCGGCGACGACCAGCGCTACCTGCTGGTGTTCAAGGACGTCGTGAAGGCGCGCAAGTTCGTCGCGACCTCGGATCTCGACGGCGCGGAGCCGCGCATGGTCGTGCGCGGCAACCGCGACGACATCGTGCGGATCGCGAAGTCGGCCGGCGTCGTCGGGACGCTGCTCGACTACGACCCGTCGACGCAACGGTACGCGTCGGCGCAGTCGTTCTCGTGATCGATCCGAACGATCCTGATCGTTGGCGGAACGTTCACTGAAACGTTCGCCGATCGTTCGCCGATCGATCGTGATCGTTTGCGGAACGCTCGTTGACCGGCCGCGATCGTTCGCCGATCGATCGTCATCGTTCGCTGATCGGCTGCTGATCGGTCGCCGAACGATCCTGATCGTTCGCTGATCGTTCGCCGAACGATCGTGACCGGTCGCTGATCGTTCGCCGAACGATCCTGATCGGTCGCCGATCGTTCGCCGAACGATCGTGATCGTTGGCGGATCGTTCGTTGATCGGCCGCGATCGTTCGTTGATCGGCCGCGATCGTTCGTTGATCGGCCGCGATCGTTCGCCGAACGATCGTGATCGCTTGCGGATCGCTACGCCGCGCCGCGGGCGATCGCGGTCGCGACCGCGGTGACGAGGTCGTCGCTCGAGAACGGCTTGCGAACGAAACGAGTGGCCGGGCCGGCGAGGCGCGACCACTCGAGGGCATTTTCGGTGTAGCCGCTCATGAGGACGACGGGCAGCTGGGGCCGGTCGTGGCGGAGCGCGCGCAGGACCTCGTGGCTGCCGGGCGCGGGCATCGTGAGGTCGAGGAGGACGCAGTCGATCGAGGCGCCGCGCGTGCGGAACGCGTCCATGCCGGCGGCGCCGCCGATCGCGACGTCGCACGAGAAGCCCCGGTCCTCGAGGACGGCGGCGACGGCCGCGGCGACGCTGGATTCGTCGTCGATGACGAGCACCTTGCCGTGGCGCGGGTACTCGGGGTGGACGACCGCGTCGGCGAGCGGCGCGCCCGACGACGGCGGCCACAGCACGGTGAACGTCGTGCCGCGGCCGGGCGCGCTCGTCACGTGGAGCGCGCCGCCGTGGTCGCGCACGATGCCCTGCACCGCCGACAGGCCGAGGCCGCGGCCCTCGAACTTCGTCGAGAAGAACGGATCGAAGATGCGCGCGAGCGTCGCCGCGTCCATGCCGATGCCGTCGTCGGTGACCTCGAGCTGCACGTACGCGCCGGGCGGCGGATCCGCCGGCACCCAGCGCCGGCCGCCGGGCGCGGCCGCGAGCTCCACCTGCGCGAAGCGGATCGCGATGCGCCCCGGCCGCCCCGACGCCGCCTCGGCGGCGTTGACGACGAGGTTCATCATCACCTGCTCGAACTGGGCGCGGTTGCACGCGATCGTCGGCGGATCGCCGCTGACCTCGACGGTGACGTCGGGGAACGACGCGCGCACGAGCTGCACCGCCTGATCGACGACGATCCGCGGATCGACGCGCGCGACCTCCGGCGTGCCCTTCCCCGCGTACGCGAGCATCTGACCGGCGAGCGCGGCCGCGCGCTGCCCCGAGTCGCGGATCCAGCGCACGAGCTCGCGCAGGTTCGAGTCCGCCGGCAGCCGGCGATCGATGAGGTCCGCGTTCGCGATCACGACGACCATCAGGTTGTTGAAGTCGTGCGCGACGCCGCCGGCGAGCAGGCCCAGGCTCTCGAGCTTCTGCGCCGCGAACGCCGCGCGCTCGGCGCGGCTGCGCTCCTCGATCAGCCGGATCTTGACGAGCGCGACGCTGACGTGGCGGGTCACGGCGCGCATGAACTCGAGCTCGGCCTCGGTCCACACGTGCGGCGCGTGCACGTGGTTGAACGCGAGCAGGTAGAAGCCCTCGTCGCCGAACAGGAACGGGTACCAGAGCAGGCTCTGGATCCCCATCCGCCCGTGCAGCAGCGCGGCCGCGTCGCCGGCGAGCACCTCGTGCGGCGCCGACGCCTGGCTCTCGAGGCGATCGTGCGTGCGCCGCACGAGCTCGAGGCCGCTGCGGAACAGCCCGAGCGGATAGTTGTCGCGCGACGGCGCGTGCTCGGGCCGCGCCGGGTCGATCCACTTCGTCAGGCAGATCGCCTCGTCCCTGGGGTACGAGATGTCGAAGATCAGGCAGCGATCGACGCCCAGCGTCTCCCCGACGATGCGGGCGAGCGAGGCGATGATGACCTCGGCGCGAGACTCCTCGAGGAGGATGTCGAACAGCGTGATCGACGCCTCGGCATACCTCTTCCAGTCCGATTCGGTGGCCGGTGCACCCACCATGGCGCGCACCGTACCAGGATCGATCGCGATGCGCTCCCTAGTAGCCGCCCGTCACGATCACCTCGTCGACGTCGCCGCGGCGAGCGGCGTTCGAGTTGATCGCGCGAGGGCACTTCACGCGATCGATCGCGAAGCCCTTGTACAGCGAGCGCACGAACGGCGTGTCGCTGTTCGACAGCATGACCTTGCACCCGCGCGCGACGAGCGCCCGCGCCGTGTCGGCGAGCTCGCGCTGGTGCTGCACCCCGAACGCATCCGTCGTGTAGCTCGTGAAGTTCGCGGTCGGCGCGACCGGGTCGTACGGCGGATCGAAGTACACGAAGTCGCCGCGCACCGCGCCCTCGACGGCGGCGCGGTAGTCCCCGCGGCGCAGGGTCGCGCGCCGCAGCACCGCACCCGCCGCGCGCAGCGCCTCGGGCACGCAGATCGGCGGATCCGTGTAGCGCCCGATCGGCACGTTGAAGTCGCCGGCGCGGTTCACGCGCCACAGGCCGTTGAAGCAGGTCTTGTTGAGGTAGACGAACGCGGCCGCGCGATCGACGGCGGTCATCTCGTCCTCGTCGTCGCGGTGGTTCCAGCGCGTGCGCTGCTGGTAGTAGTAGGTCTCGTTGTGGCGCGTGCGGTGCGCCTGCAGGCGCGCGATCACGCCCTCGACGTCCTTCGCGAGCATCTTGTACAGGTTGATGAGGTCGGCGTTGAAGTCGTTCAGCGTGGCGCGCTCGGGGGCGACACGGAAGAACAGCGCCGCCCCGCCCGAGAACGGCTCGAAGTACGCGCCGAAGCGGTCGGGCATGCGGTCGACGAGCTCGTGCAGGAGCTTGGTCTTTCCGCCGACCCACTTCACGACGGGTGCCGCGGGATGAGCCGGCAGCGACGGCGCCGCCGATGGAGTCGGTGGAGCCGATGGCGCCGATGTAGGTGTGGTTCGAGAGCGCAGCTGTCGCTGCGTGCGCGCGGCACGAGATGCCATGAAAAAGATCGTCGAGCGCCGCGATCCGCGCTTCCAGTTTTCGGCCCTCGCCGCGGCGCAGATCGATAATCAGATCGATAAGCGCGCGGTGCGACTCGTCGAATTTCCGAGCATCGCGCGTGAATTTCGCGGCGCGCCCCCGCGTCAACGCCGCTCGTCCGGAAGGAGAGCTGATGCGGCCCCGTGATAGTTTCGCGCCTATGCGACGTGCACTACCGATCCTGATCGCCCTCTCGGCGATGGCCACGACGGCCGCCGCCCAACCCTATGCCCCCGCACGCCCGGCCCCGCCGCCCGTGCGCGCGGTGTGGGACTCCTCGGGCTGGGAGATGCTCGGCGAGCGCACCGTGAACGGCCGCGTCGACCGCGACACCATCGCGGTCGGCCGCTACGAGGGTCGCTACAACAAGCTCACGCTGGTCGTGACCGACAGCGACCTCGAGCTGCTCGAGTTCAAGATCACGTTCGCGGACCGCACGACGTACGAGCCGCGCGTCCAGCAGTTCTTCCGCGAGAACCAGCGCACGCGCGTGATCGACCTCCCGCCGGGCGAGTCGATCATCCAGAAGGTCGACCTCAAGTACCGCAACCTCCCCGGTGGAGGAAACGCGAAGGTCCAGGTGTGGGGCTTCAAGACCGGCCCGGCCGTCGTCGTGCGCCGCGCCACGTGGGACAACCGCGGCTGGGTCAAGCTGGGCGAGCAGACCGTCGACGGTCGCCGCCGCCCCGACAGCGACACGATCGTCGTCGGCCGCTACGAGGGCCGGTTCTCGAAGCTCACGATGGTCGTCGAGGACAGCGACCTCGAGCTGCTCGACTTCGCCGTCACGTTCGGTCCGCGCGGTGAGACCTGGCGCCCGAGCGGGATCGGCCACTACTTCCGCGAGAACCAGCGCACGCGCGTGATCGACCTCCCGGGCGACGAGCGCATCATCCAGAAGATCGACCTCCGCTACCGCAACCTCCCCGGCGGCGGCCGCGCGAAGGTCGAGATCTGGGGCTTCAAGGAGGCGCCGCGGCCGGCGTTCAGCTGGGACCAGCGCGGCTGGACGATGCTCGGCGAGCAGACCGTCAACGGCCGCGGCCGCGAGGACGCGGACCGCATCGTCGTCGGGCGCGACTTCGGCAAGTTCGAGCGCCTCACGCTCGTCGTCCTCGACAGCGACCTCGAGCTGACCTACTTCAACATCGCGTTCCGCGGCGGTCAGGACTACCAGCCGCCCGTCACGCACTACTTCCGCGAGGGCACGCGCACCCGCGTGATCGACCTCCCGGGCGCGCACCGCCGCACGATCAAGCACATCGACCTGCGCTACCGGAACCTCCCCGGCGGCGGCAAGGCGCGCGTGCAGGTCTGGGGCAAGTAGCCCACCGCACACGTTTCGCGCTATCTCCGCCCGCGCATCCCCGGTATCGTCAAAGACGATGCGGGGTGTGCTCGTCGCCTTGGCCGTGGCCGCGCTCGCCGGCTGCGGCCGCGACTCGATCTTCTTCGAGATCCACGTCCCCGACGGGATGGCGGGTGCGCGGGTCGAGCTGTTCCTCGGCATGCATCGCTGCAAGCTCGGGGACCTCGGCCACCGCTCCGACCCCGACGACTGCAAGGGTGTGCGCCCTCCGGGGCTGCAGGGCAACATCCCCGTCGACGGTGACGTGTTCTTCCGCGACCGCGCGGACGTCACGCCGTTCGAGACGTTCGCCGGCGACGACGGCGTCGCGTACCTCGAGGTCGGCGCGAGTCCCGGGACCGCGAGCCCGCTCGCGATCGCGACCGACCCGATGGACCCCCAGCGGGTGCTCGCGGCCGCGATCCTCGGGGACGTCGCGCTCTACAAGGGCCCGCTGCGCGTGATCGTACAGCTGCAGCCGGCCGGCGAGCTCGATCGCACCGCCGACGGCGAGCTCGGCGCGCAGGTGTGGGACACGCGCGACGGCACGCGGCGCTGCGCCGGTGCGAAGGTCGGCGGCAAGCGCGGGCGCTTCGTCGTCCCCGACGACGATCACGACTGCGACGGCGTGCCGAAGGAGGCCGAGTGCCTCGAGCTCGTGCACGACGCGATCGTCGGCACGGTCGTGCGCGACGAGCCCGACTGTGCCGCGGCGCAGCCGGATCCGCGCTTCGGCGGCGCGTGCGGCCTGGGCGGCACGATCTGCAACGAGCCGGCCGGGCTGAGGAAGACGTGCAAGACGACCGACTACTGCGTGCCCGACCGGTTCTGCGAGAAGTGCAAGGACGGGTTCGGCGGCGGCTGCCTCGAGGACGCGCTCGAGCAGGCGACGCACCTCGAGTGCACCGTGGCCGTCGAGCCCGGCCGCGATTCGACGGTGCCGTGCATCGACAGCCTCATCCGCGGCGAGATCGACGTCTCGAACGCGGGCTTCTTGCGGCCGTGCGTCGCGAACATGCCGGCCAAGCTCACGCAGCTCGGCCTGCCGCTGCAGTTCGGCACGTCGCTCCAGTTCGTGGACGCCTCGGGGCAGGACACGACCGACGTCACGATCTCGGTGCTGCCGGGGCAGACGACGAGCTGCAAGGTCGCCGTGAACATCACCGGCACGGTCGCCGCGACGTCGGTCGGGACCGATGCGGTGCCCGCCGGCATCGTGCGCTGGGAGGTCGCCGCCGAGGCGGGCGCGCCGGCGATGAACGTGCTCCTGCCGGTGTGGCTGCGGTTCGAGGCCGGGTGCGGCAACGGCGCGATGACCTGCAAGGTCCTGCCGCTCGGCAACGGGCTCCAGGACCGCGTGTTCAAGTGCGCGCAGTGACGGGATCGCGCCTGCACGGTCGCGTCACGCGGTCGAACCAGAGACCGTGCCGTTCGATCGCGCGCGCAACCTGCCGATCCACATCAAGCTGATCGCGCTGATCGCGACGTCGATGGTGGTGGTCGTCGGGTCGATGGCCGTGTTCCTGTCGTCGCGCCAGCTCGACGAGATCCACGCGGGCCTGTCGACGCGGGCGGCGATGTACGCCGACATCATGGCGGCGTCCACCATGTCGGCGGTCGCGTTCGCCGACCGCGAGACGGCGCGCGAGGAGCTGCGGTCGCTCGACGCGGACCAGCAGGTCGTGGCGGTCGCGCTCTACACCGAGGGCGGCGAGCTCCTGTACGCGCGCGGCCGCGCCGACACGCCGTTCGCCGCGGTGCGCGGCCTCGTGACGCCGCGGCGGGTCGAGCACGACGGGCGCATCGCCGCGGCGGCGCCGGTGGTGTCGGTCGAGGGCCCGCGCGGTGTGGTCGTGATCGAGGTCTCGACGGCCGCGCTCGACGCGTCGCGCGGCGACGTCATCGAGGTCGCGCTGATCGCGGGCGGCGCGGTGCTGCTCGCCGGGATCGTGCTCGCGTGGCTGATCGCGCGGCGGTTCGCGTCGCGCCTGCGCGCCATCGGTGTGGTCGCCGAGGCCGTCGCGAAGGGTGACATGTCCCTGCGGCCCGTCGCCGACGGGTCGCGCGACGAGATCGGCGCGCTCGCGACCGGGTTCGACGCGATGCTCGCCGAGATCCACCGCCTGCTCGAGCGCGAGAAGCAGCTCGCCGCCGAGGAGCAGGCCCGGCTCGAGGCGCTCGTCGCGCAGCGCACGCGCGAGCTCGACCGGCGCAACGCCGAGATGCGGCTCGTGCTCGACCACGTCGAGCAGGGCCTCCTGACCGTCGACCTCGACGGCACGATCGCGCCGGAGCAATCGGCGGCCGTCGAGCGCATGCTCGGCAAGGTGCCGGCGAGCCGCTCGATCGAGGAGCTCGTCCGCACGGTGGCGCCGCCGGCCGCCGACTGGTTCGCGCTGCAGTGGGAGGCGCTGCGCGAGGAGCTGTTGCCCGTCGAGCTGTGCATCGCGCAGCTGCCGTCGACGCTCGAGGTCGGCGCGCGCGCGTTCGACCTCGCCTACGCCCCGCTCGTCGACGGGGACGGCCGGACGCGCGTGCTCGTCGTCATCACCGACGTCACCGCGCGCCGCGCCCGCGAGGCGGCCGAGCGCGACGAGCGCGAGCTGTCCGCGCTGATCGGGCGCCTGCTCGCCAGCCGCGCCGGCTTCCTCGCGTTTCGCGAGGAGGCGCGGCAGCTGGTCGCGCAGATCGCGCGCGGCCACGGCGACGCGTCGTACCGGCGCGCCGTGCACACGCTGAAGGGCATCGCCGGCTTCGAGGGGCTCGGGTCGATCGCGGCGGCGTGCCACCGCCTCGAGGACGCGCTCGCCGAGGGCGACGAGGTCGGCGCGCGCGCGCACCGCAACACGATTCTCGAGCGGTGGGAGCACGTGGCGTCCAAGCTCGAGGCGCTCGCGATGCTCGAGCGCGGCCACGTCGAGGTGTGCGCCGGCGACCTGGCGCGCATCGAGGCGGCGATCGCACGCGGCGCGCCGCACCGCGAGCTCGCCGAGCTGGTCGGCAGCTGGCGCCACGAGCGCGCGACCACGCGGCTCGAGCGGTTCGCCGACGACGCGCGCGCCCTCGCGCTGCGCCTCGGCAAGGACGTCACCGTCGCCGTCGAGGCGAGCGACGACCTGCGCCTGCCCGGCGAGCGGTTCGCGCCGTTCTGGGGCGCGTTCACGCACCTCGTGCGCAACGCCGTCGACCACGGCGTCGAGGTGCCCGCGGCTCGCACCGCGCACGGCAAGGCCGCGCAGGCGCACCTGGTCCTGCGCGCGCGCCGCGCGGGCGACCAGATCGCGATCGAGATCTCCGACGACGGCGGCGGCATCGACTGGGCGCGCGTCGCGGCGGCCGCCGAGAAGCAGGGCCTGCCCGCGGCGACGCACGACGAGCTGGTCGCCGGCCTGTTCCACGACGGCGTCACGACGCGCGAGGCGGTGTCGGCGACGTCGGGGCGCGGCGTCGGCATGGCCGCCGTGCGCGAGGCGTGCGAGGCGACGGGCGGGCGCATCGCGATCGCGAGCGAGCGCGACCGCGGCACCACGATCTCGGTGGTGTGGACCGATCCCGCCGCGCGCCTCCGCACGGTTAGCGGCCGGCATTCTGCAGCTACGCACGCGCGGAGTGAGGACGAACCAGCTGCGTGATGCGCCAGTCGTCGATCGCGAGCCTCGCCGTCCTGCTCGCCGCATGTACGTCGAGCTCCTCCACGACGCCGCCCCTCGACGCCGTCGCGATCGCGCCCCCGCCCGCCCCCACCGTCGCGAGCGCGCCGAAGCACGCCGCACCCGACGCGATCAACCCGCGCCTCCTGCGCCGGTTCCAGCCGCTCGACCAGGCGGCGGCGCCGGAGAACCCGGCGCTCGTCGACCTCGGGCGGATGCTGTTCTTCGACAAGCGCCTGTCTCGCGACCGCGACGTGTCGTGCAACAGCTGCCACCGCCTGGATCGCTACGGCGTCGACCACGAGGCGACGTCGACGGGCGCTCGGGGCAAGCGCGGCCGCCGCAACGCGCCGACCGTGTACAACGCGGCCGGCCACGTCCGCGCGTTCTGGGACGGCCGCGCCGCCGACCTCGCGGAGCAGGCGAAGGGCCCGATCCTGAACCCGCTCGAGATGGCGATGCCCGACGGCGCGAGCGTCGTGCGCGTGCTGGTGGCCATCCCCGGCTACGTCACCGCGTTCGAGCGCGCATTCCCTGGCGCGGCCAGGCCGATCACGTACGACCACGTCGGCCGGGCGATCGCCGCGTTCGAGAAGGGCCTGGTCACGCCATCGCGCTGGGACCGCTACCTCGCCGGCGACGCATCGGCGCTGACGAAGCGCGAGGTCGCCGGCCTGAGGCTGTTCTCCGACACCGGCTGCATGGCCTGCCACACCGGGCGCTACCTCGGCGGCTCGAGCTTCCAGAAGGCCGGCGTCACGAGGCCGTGGCCGAACCAGCGCGACCAGGGCCGCTTCGAGGTCACCGCCGCCCCGGCGGACCGGATGGTGTTCAAGGTGCCCGGCCTGCGCAACGTCGCGATGACGGCGCCGTACTTCCACGACGGCTCGGCGAAGACGCTCGAGGAGGCCGTCGGCACGATGGCGCGCGTGCAGCTCGGCGAGGAGCTGAGCACCGAGGACATCGGCCTGATCGTCGCGTGGCTCGGCACGCTGACGGGCGAGCTCCCCGCCGAGTACATCCGCGAACCGGCGCTGCCGTAGGCTAGAGCTCGCGGGTGCGCGGGATGACGACGGAGTCGAACTCCGTGCCGGTCGCGTCGATCGCGTGGACGATCATCTCGTCGACGCCGACCTCGAGGTAGGTGAAGTGGATGACCTCCTCGCTGAAGGCGGTGAAGCTGGACTCGCCGACGCTGTAGGTGCCGCGGCCGCCGCCGCCGGTGACGATGTAGTACGTGCCGCGCTGCGGGTGCATGCGCTCGTAGTCGTGGTCGTGGCCGGCGAGGACGAGCTGCACGCCGTGCTTCTCGAGCACGGGCGCGAGCGCGGCGCGCAGGCGGGTGTCCGAGCCGTGGTTGCCCGACGAGTACGGCGGCGCGTGGAGGTAGACGATGCGCCACGGCAGGTCCGTGGCCGCGAGGTCGGCGTCGAGCCACGCGGCCTGCGTGGTGTAGTCGGAGTTGGTGTCGAGCGCGGCGAAGTGGATGCGCCCCCAGTCGTACGAGTACCAGCGCTCGCCGCTGTCGCCGGGGAGGTTGAACACGTCGCGGTAGGCGGCGCCGTCGAGCTGCTTGTAGTCGTGGTTGCCCGGCGACGGGAACAGCGGCAGGTGGCGCAGCACCGCGCCGTAGACGCCGAACACGTGGTCCTCGAACTGCGCGAGCGTGCCCGTGTCGTAGGCGATGTCGCCGGTGTGGATCATCATCTCCCACGGCACGCTCTTCATCTGCTCGAACAGCAGGTGCTGCTCGCCGTCGCCGCTTCCGGAATCGCCGACGGCGAGGATCCGGATCGGGCGCGTGTCGTCGGCGGCCGGCGCCGTGCGGAAGCCGATGCGCTCCGACAGGTCGCCGCTCGTGTTGCCGAGCGTGTAGCAGTACGTCGTGTCGGGCTCGAGGCCGTCGAGCTTCGCCCACATCTGGCGGCGGCCCTGCGCGGGCTCGGTGCGCGTCTCCTCGATCTCCGCCGGCGCGGAGGTCACGGAGGTGCCGTCGGGGAGGGTCACGTCGACGAACAGCGCGTGCGGCGAGGCGACGAGCCCGACGAGCGCGCCCGTCGCCGTCACCTGCTGGAGGTACGGGCGGCGGCCGATCAGACGCCGGCCTTCGAGGGTGAGCTCGCCGCTCGCGCCGCACGCGGCCACGAGCGCCTCGGTCGGTGATCCCCGCTCGGCGGGATGGGTGGTGTCGCCGAGCTTCGAGGCGCTCGTGTGCCCGTGGTGGTTGAGAAAGGTACAGGCGGCGAGCACCGACGCGACCACCATCGCGCCGGCACCCGCTCGCTTCGCGGAGCGGGGAATTTGCACCGCCGGTATGTAGCGCGGCGCCGCGCCCGTGCACGGACGCACACGGCTCCGGCCTTGCACGGTGGTTGTCGCCGATGACGCCCTGGCAGGCGACCCGCGAGGGCAACCGGATCATCCTCGTCGGAGAGCTTCTCATCGACGACGCCACGGCGATCTGGCGGACGCTGCAGCGGCTGACCCGCGCGCCGGGGAAACACCTCGATCTCGACCTCGGGCACGCGTCGGCGATCGACGGCGCCGTGCTCTCGCTGCTCGCGGCGCTGCGAGCGCAGCTGATCGCGCGCGGTACCAGCTGCGAGCTCGTCGGAGCGCGCGACGAGCTCCGCCCGCTGGTGCACCTGCAGGGCGCCGACGCGGCGCCGCCGCCGCGGCCGCCGCCGAGGACGCCTCCGCCCGGCGGGATCGCGCGCATCGGGGCGGGCATCGAGAGGATGGCGCACGAGACGCGCGACCTCATCGGCTTTTTCGGAGAGCTGGTCGCGTCGTCGTGGCAGGTCGTGCGCCGGCCGCGGACGGTGAACTGGCGCTCGGTCGGCGGCCACATCGAGCGCGCGGCCGCCGACGGCATCCCGATCGTCGTCCTCCTGGATTTCCTCGTCGGGTTCGTCATCGCGATCCAGACGATGTACGTGCTCGAGCTCTACGGAGCCGAGGTGTTCATCGCCGACATGGTCGGCATCTCGGTGACGCGCGAGCTGATCCCGCTCATGACCGCGATCATCATGAGCGGCCGCTCGGGCGCCGCGTTCGCGGCGGAGCTCGGCACGATGCGCATCGATCAGGAGATCGACGCGCTGCGCACGATGGGCATCTCGCCGATGCCGTACCTCGTGATGCCGCGCGTGCTCGCGCTCACGATCGCCGCGCCGCTGTTGACGCTGCTCGGCGACGTCGTCGCGATCCTCGGCGGCGCGCTCGTCGCCGTGCACGGGATGGAGCTGACGTCCGAGATGTACTTCAACGAGCTGCGGCTCGCGGTGCTGTTCTCCGACGTGTGGACGGGCCTGGTGAAGAGCGTCGGGTTCGGCCTCACGATCGCGTTCATCGGGTGCCAGCAGGGCCTCGCGACGTCGGGGAGCGCGGAGGGCGTCGGGCGCCGCACGACGAGCGCGGTGGTCGCGTGTCTGTTCGCGATCGTGCTCCTCGACACCGCGTTCACGGTCGTGTTCCGGGTGGTGCTCGGATGAGCGGCCCGGTCATCGCGACGCGCGACCTCGCGATCGGGTGGAGCCCGAGCGAGCTGCTGCTCGAGCACGCGAGCTTCCAGGTCGAGCGCGGCGAGGTGTTCGGCATCCTCGGGCGCAGCGCCGCCGGCAAGTCGACGCTCCTGCGCGTGCTGATCGGGCTCGAGTCGCCGATCGCGGGCGACCTCGACGTGCTCGGCGAGCGGCCGCAGGCGACGATCGCGAGCCACAAGCGGCCGTCGTTCGGAGTCATGTACCAGCACGGCGCGCTGTTCGGGGCGCTCACCGTCGGGCAGAACGTGGGGCTACCGCTCGAGGTGTGGACCGACCTGCCCGCCGACGCCGTGCGCGCGATCGCGCGGGCCAAGCTCGCGCTCGTCGGCCTGGGCGACACGGTCGACCAGTCGCCGGCCACGCTGTCGGGCGGCATGCGCAAGCGCGCCGCGATCGCGCGGGCCCTGGCGCTCGAGCCGCCGCTGCTGTTCCTCGACGAGCCGTGCTCCGGGCTCGACCCGGTGACGTCGGCGGAGATCGATCACCTGATCGCGACGCTCGCGCACGCGTACGGCCTCACGATCGTGCTCGTCACCCACGAGCGCAGCACGATCCAGACGATCGTCGACCGCTGCATCGTGCTGGACCGCGGCGAGCGCCGCATCGTCGCCGGCGGCGTCCCCGCCGAGCTCGCGCAGCACCCGATCCCGGAGGTGCGCGCGTTCTTCGTGCCGGCGGGCCCGCTGGAAGGGGAGTGATCGCTCATGTCGCACTTCAAGATCGGCGTCCTCGCGCTCGTCACCGTCGCGGCCGTCGTCGCGATGATCCTGATCTTCGGCGTGCGCACGAGCCCGACGGACCGGTTCCACACGTACTTCGACGAGTCCGTGCACGGCCTCGACGTCGGCAGCCTGGTGAAGTTCCGCGGCGTCAAGATCGGCACCGTCGGCGTGGTCGACATCGCGCCCGACCACAAGCTCGTCCACGTCGCGCTCGACGTCGACCGCGAGACCGCGCACAAGCTGGACCTGGTCGAGAGCGTGCAGCAGCTGCGCACGCGCCTCACGACCATCGGGGTCACCGGGCTCAAGCTCATCGAGATCCACGCCGTCGAGAGCGGGGCGCCGCCGCCCGTCGTGCTCCACTTCCCGCCGCTCGAGCCCTACATCCCGTCGGACCGCTCGCTGTCGTCGACGCTCGAGCATCACCTCGACGTGGTCGCCGAGAAGGTGCCGGACATCGTCGACCGCATCGCGAAGACGCTCGACACGCTCGACGCGATCGCCGAGTCGGCGCAGCGCGAGAAGCTGCCGCAGCGCATCGGCCAGGCGGTCGACGCGGTACGCACGGCCTCGACGCAGCTGCGCGACCTCGCGAAGAAGCTCGACCCCGGCGATCTCCCGAAGGAGATCCGCGGGCTGGTCGACAGCGCGCGGCGCGCCACGGAGTCCGTCGCGGAGGTCGGCAACACGATCTCCTCGAGCGCGGACGTCGAGCGCACGCTGCGCGACGTGCGCGACGCGGCGCGCGCGATGCGGGGCTTCTTCGAGCTGCTCGAGCGGCAGCCCGACATGATCCTCAAAGGACGGCGCCAATGAAGGCACGCCTCGTCGCAGCGCTCGCCGCCGCGAGCCTCCTCGTCTCGGGATGCACGGTGTTCCGCCCGTCCAAGCCCGTCGAGGTCCACTACTTCGCGCCGACGGCACCGACCCAGCGCGCGACCGCCCAGAGCCGGGCGGCCGGCCAGGGCCTGACGCTGAGGATCGGGCGCGTCGAGCCGAGCCCGTACCTGCGCGAGCGCATCGCGTGGCGCACGTCGAGCGTCGAGCTCGGCCTGTACGACACGAAGAGGTGGACCGACACGCCCGACGCGTACGTGCGGCGGGCGCTCGAGCATGCGCTGTTCACGGAGCGCGGCGTCACGCAGGTGACGGGGCACGCGCCGACGCTCGACGTCGACATCACGGGCTTCGAGGAGCTGCGCCACCCGCGCGGCGCGCGCGTCGAGCTGCGCTACCGCCTGCAGGACGACAAGACGGTGATCGCGACCGACGTCGTGACGATCGATCGCCCCGCGACCGGCCCCGCGCACGGCCGCGACTTCTCGGCGATCGTCGTTGCGATCGGAGCCGCGCTCGACGAGGCGGCGGAGCGCGTCGCCGATGCCATCGTCCAGGACCTTCGGCGGCCGTGAGCGCGGCACCCGCGTTGCAATCTTCGCGACCGCATGCGCGCTCCGGCCTTCTCCTCACGCATGCTCGACCGTGCGCTGCGGCCGCTGTCGCGCGTGCGGCCGGGCGAGGGAACGCTCGCGGCGCTGATGATGCTCGGCGTGTTCCTGCTGCTCACGTGCCACTACCTGCTGAAGACGGCGCGCGAGGGACTGATCCTGTCGGGCGGCGCGTTCGGCCTGCGCGGCGACGAGCTGAAGACGTACGCGACCGGCGGGATGGCGATCCTCCTGCTCGCGATCATCCCGGGCTACGGGTGGGTCGCGAGCCGCGTGCGCCGCCTCGTGCTGATCGAGGCCACGTGCGGCTTCACCCTCGCCTGCCTGCTCGGGTTCTACGTCCTCGGGCGAGCCGGCGTCCCCGTCGGGCTCGCGTTCTTCGTCTGGCTCGGCATCTCGAGCCTGTTCGTGGTCGCGCAGTTCTGGTCGTACGCGAACGACATCTACACCGAGGAGCAGGGCAAGCGCCTGTTCGGCATCATCGCGATCGGCGCCTCGCTCGGCGCGATCGTCGGCCCGCAGCTCGCCGGCGCGGTGGAGAGCTTCCTGCTCATGCCGGTGGCGGGCGCGATCCTCGTCGCCTACGCGGTGCTGCTGCACGTGATCGACCGGCGCCACACACCGCGGGCCGCGCGCCGCGAGGCCGAGGCCCCGATCGGCGGCGAGGGCGTGCTGCGCCTCGTGATGCGCGACCGCTACCTCTTGCTGATCGCCGCGCTGCTCATCGTCGTGAACGTCGTCAACACGACGGGCGAGTTCATCCTGTCCAAGGTCGTGCGCGACCACGCGATCGCCGCGGTCCCCGACGGCCTCAGCGCGCAGGCCCTCGAGGCCGCCCGGCGCGAGTACATCAAGGACTTCTACAGCAGCTTCTACGCGTGGGTGAACGCGGCGGCGTTCGCGCTGCAGGCGTTCGCCGTGTCGCGCGT
Organism: Deltaproteobacteria bacterium; assembly: GCA_019637375.1. Lineage (GTDB taxonomy): Bacteria > Myxococcota_A > Polyangia > Haliangiales > Haliangiaceae > JABFXX01. The sequence continues at coordinate 92,136 of JAHBVW010000022.1, forward strand.
GATCGATCGCCTCGGCGTGCGCCGCGCGCTGTTCCTGCTCCCGGTGCTGGTGTTCGGCACGTACGGCCTCATCGCGGCGGCGGGCGGGCTCGCGCTGATCCGCGCCGCGAAGATCACGGAGAACGGCACGAACTACTCGCTGCAGAACACGCTGCAGCAGACGCTGTTCCTGACGATGTCGCGGCCGGCCAAGTACAAGGCCAAGGCGGCGATCGACACGTTCGCCGTGCGCGCGGGCGACCTGTGCGCCGCGGCGATCGTCGCGCTCGGGCTGCACGCGTTCGGCCTCGGATACCGGGCCCTCGCGATCGTCAGCGTCGTGGTCGTCGTCGCCGTGTGGCTGCCCGTGTGCATCGCGCTCGCGCGGCAGCACGGGCGAACCACCGAGGCCGCGGAGGTGCCCGGGTGAGACCGATCGCCGTCGTCGCCGCGACCGTCGTGTTCGCCGCCCGCGCGCGGAGCGCCCGCGCCGAGGAGCCGACCGAGGACGGCCTCACCGCCGCCGACGTCGCCGGCGCGCCGCGGCCGGGCGACGAGAGCGGGCGCGTCGACGGAGGCACCCAGGACGCGAGCGGCCGCGAAGCGGCGCGGACCCTGCTGTGGCTGCCGCGCGCGTTCTGGGAGCTCGCGATGGCGCCGGTGCGCGGCACGATGTACCTGAACGATCGCTACGACCTCCTCGCCCGCTACGAGCGGAACTTCCTGTTCGGCAGCTACTTGAGCCTGTCGCCGTTCCTCAGGCTCGAGAGCGGCTACGGCCTCACGATCGGCGGGCAGGTGACGGCGTACTTCCAGGATGGCCCCGAGGTGCGCCTGTTCGGCGGCGGCGGCGGGAACTTCCAGAACTTCATCAGCGCGTCGGTCCGCTGGCGCAACCTCGGCGACCGGCTGACGCTCGGCGTCGACGGCATCTACGAGCAGCGCCCCGAGGACCGGTTCTTCGGCCTCGGCAACGACCCCGAGGAGATCGAGCGCGGCGCGCCGCTGAACGCGTTGACCAGCCCGATCGCGCGCGAGTCGTTCTACCGCCGCCGCACCGAGCGCGTGGCGGTGATGGCCGACATGCGCGTCGACGGGCACCTCCGCGTCCGCGGCGGCGCCTCGTTCGCCGACGTCATGATCGCGCCCACGAACGAGGGCATCGGCCCGCCGATCACCGTCGCGTTCATCCCGAGCACGCTGATCGGCCTGCCCGGCTATCGCTACGGCTACGGCCAGCTCGGCGTCCTGTGGGACTCGCGCGGCCCGACGAACGGCTGGCAACCGGCGCAGCTGATCACGTCGGGCGCGCTGATCTCCGCGTACGCCGGCCTGCAGGACACCGACATCGGCCCCGCGTTCTGGCGCTACGGCCTCGATCTCCAGTACTTCATCCCGCTCGCGATCGGCCCGCGCTCGCTGTCGCTGCGCTTCCACGGCGAGGGCGTCACCGGCGACCGCGACGAGGTCCCGTTCACGGAGCTGCCCTCGCTCGGCGGCGCGACCTACCTGCGCGGCTACATCGTGGAGCGCTTCCGCGACCGCGTCGCGGCGGTCGCCACCGCGGAGTACCAGTGGGACCTGTCGCGCAACTTCTACGCGAGCGTGTTCGGCGACGTCGGCCGCGTGTACCCCGGCCTCGACGACCTCACGCTCGAAGGGGTGCGCTTCGGCTTCGGCGTCGCGCTCGAGATGCACAGCCACAACGCGCTGTACGGGCGCATCAGCCTGGCGTCGTCGATCGACGGCGGTGCGTTCGTGAACTTCTACTTCGACCCGGTCTACGCCGTGCAGTCGCGGCTGGAGCGCATCCGATGAAGCTGCTCGTCCCGATCGCCGTGGGCCTCCTCGCGTGCACCAGCGAGAGGCCCGTGCCGCGGTTCGCGAACACCGGGCCGGTCGCGGTCGTCGACGACCGGCACGACGTCCCGCACAAGCCCGAGAAGCGCTACTACCTATCGGACCTCTACCAGTTCGACGGCACGTTTCACCGCCGCATCACGCGCACGCTCGAGGTGCCGCGCCCGCAGCGCGCGCACGGCGTGAACGCGCTCGACGAGGTGCCCGACTCGACGTGGTTCACGAACCGCATCGGCGTGCGCGCCGTGTCGCCGGAGGAGCTCGTCGTGGGTCCGGGCCGCGTCGGCAACCCGCAGGACCACCGGCCGTGGCGGATCCACAAGAGCAAGGCGATGGGCGAGGCGATCGGACTCCAGGTCACCGACGCGCGCGGGGAGAAGTACCTGCTCAAGTTCGACCGGCACGGGTTCCCCGAGATGGAGACCAGCGCGCACGTGATCGTGAACCGGCTCCTCTGGGGGTTCGGCTACAATGTCCCCGAGGACTACATTGTTCGCATCCGTACCGACGAGCTGGTGCTCGCGGAGGACGCCGTCATCACCGAGCCCGGCGGCAAGGAGCGCAGGTTCACGCTCGAGGACCTCGCGACGCTGGTGGCGAACATCGACACGGAGCCCGACGGCACGGTCCGCGGGATGGCGTCGCGCATGCTCGACGGCGCGCCGATCGGCGGCCACCCCGGCGAGGGCGTGCGCGACGACGACCCGAACGACCGCATCCCGCACGAGCTGCGCCGCGACCTGCGCGGGGCGCGCCCCGTGTTCGCGTGGCTCGATCACGTCGACATCGCCGAGGACAACACGCTCGACGAGTGGATCGAGGACCGCGACCAGCCCCGGCACCACTACGTCCAGCACTACTGGCTCGACTTCGGCCGGAGCCTCGGCGCGATGGCGGCGATCCAGCGCGATCCGCGGCGCGGCCTCGAGTACCGCGTCGACTTCCCCGAGATGATCGGGTCGTTCATGTTGCTCGGCCTGCGGCCGCGCGCGTGGGAGCAGCGCGAGCAGTCGCCGCTGCGCGGCGTCGGCATGTACGACCCGAACTTCGATCCGGCCGCGTGGAAGCCGCACACGCCGTCGTACCTCCCCCTCCGCCTCGCGGACCGGCTCGACTGGTACTGGGGCGCGAAGATCCTCATGCGCTACACGCCGGACCAGCTGCGCGCCGTCGTCGAGTCCGTCGGGATGTCGGATCCGAGGTCCACCGAGTTCCTCGTCGGCGCGCTCGTGTCGCGCCAGCGCCGCATCGGCGGCTACGCGTTCACGCAGGTCAACCCGCTCGACGACTTCACGATCGACGGCGCACACCTGTGCTTCGACGACCTCTTGCTCGTGTACGGGCTCGGGCGCGCGGCGACGACGCGGTACACGATCCGCGCGCGCGATCGGGCCGGCCATCCGGTCGGCCCGGCGCGCACGTTCTCCGCGCAGCCGAGCGGGCGCGCGTGCGCCGGGCCGGTGCCGCTCGCGCTCGACGCCGAGGGCTACACGATCCTCGAGGTCGCGACGACGCGGCCGCACTTCCACCGCGCGACCGAGGTCCACGTCGCGCGCGACCCGGCGACGCACGCGTGGCGCGTCATCGGGATCTGGCGCGAGTGATCACACCGACTGCAGCGTGTCGTACGCGTGGAACTGCATCGAGAACGTCGCGCGCCCCTCGGTGAGGCTGCGCAGGCGCGTCGAGTAGCCGAACATGTTGCGCAGCGGGACGAGCGCCCCGACGAGGCGCTTGACGCCGCGCGACCCGACGTTCTGGACCTGGCCGCGGCGCTGGTTGAGGTCGCCGATGACGGCGCCGAGGAACTCGTCGTCGACGGTGACGTCGACGGCCATGATCGGCTCGAGCCGCGACGGCGACGCGCTCTGCACGGCGCGCCGGCACGCCTCGGCCGCGGCCGCGCGCGCCCCGATCTCGCCGTTCGCGCCGTCCTTGAGCGTGACCGACAGGAGCGTGACCTCGACGTCCTCGAGCGGGTACCCGTCGGGGCCGCTCGACGCGGCGTCGCGCAGCCCTTGCATCGCCGCCAGGAGGATCGGCTCGGCGATCAGCGGGAGCGCCGGGACGGAGCGCTGGAAGTCCATGCCGCTGCCGCGCGGGCGCGAGCGCACCTTCGCGGTCGCCTCGCCGTAGATCGGCTGCTCCTTGAGGTCGCGCTCGAACACGGCGTGGCCCTCGCCCTCGCCGAGGACGGTCTCGCGGTACACGACCTGCGGCTTGCCGGCGCGCGCCTGCACGCCGTACTCGCGCTTCATGCGATCGACGATGATCTCGAGGTGGAGCTCGCCCATGCCGCTGATCAGGGTCTGGCCGGTGTCGGCGTCCTCCCGGGTGCGGAACGTCGGGTCCTCCTCGGCCATCTTGCCGAGCGCGAAGTCGAGGCGCTCCTTCGCGGCCGCGTTCTCGGCCTCGATCGCCTGCGAGATCACGGGCTCGTAGGTGTCGATGCGCTCGAGGAGGATCGGCGCCTTCGGGTCGCACAGGGTGTCGCCCGTGGTCGCGTCCTTGAGGCCCGCGGCGGCGACGATCTCGCCGGCGAACGCCTTCTCGAGGCGCTCGCGCTTGTTCGCGTGGATGCGGAACAGGCGCGCGATCTTCTCCTTCTTGTTCGTGCGGACGTTGAGCAGCTCGTGGCCGGGCTCGACGGTGCCGCTGAACACGCGCATGAACACGACCTTGCGGCCCTCGTCCATCGCGATCTTGAACGCGAGCGCGGCGAACGGCTCGCTGTTCTTCGGAGCGCGCACGAGCCGCTCGGCGCCCTTGTCGCTGTTGCCCCCCGGCGCGGAGGAGCCGTCGGCGGAGGACGCGAGCCGGGTGGCGACCCGGGGGTCCACGCCCGTGACGGGCGGTACATCCGCCGGCGACGGCAGGTAGGCGATGACCGCGTCGAGCAGCGGGTGGATGCCCTTGTTGCGCAGCGCGGTGCCGGCGAGGACGGGCACCATCTTCACGCCGATCGTGGCCTTGCGGATCGCGGCGTCGAGCTCGGCGACCGTGATCTCCTGGCCCTCGAGGTACTTCATCGCGATCGCGTCGTCGAGATCGGCGATCGCCTGGATCATCTTGTCGCGCGCGTCGGCGGCGCTCTCGACGAGCTCCGCCGGGATGTCGACGACGTCCGGCGCCTCGGTGACGTCGCCGGTGAACATCAGCGCCTTCTGGCGCACGAGGTCGATGCAGCCGCTGAACGCGTCCTCGCTGCCGATCGGGAGCTGGATCGCGACGGCGTTCGCGCCGAGGCGCTCGCGGATGTCGTCGACGACGCCCGGGAACGACGCGCCGATGCGGTCGAGCTTGTTGATGAACGCGAGGCGCGGGACCTTGAACTTGTCGGCCTGGTGCCAGACCGTCTCGGACTGCGGCTGGACGCCGGCGACGCCGCAGAACACGACGACCGCACCGTCGAGGACGCGCAGCGAGCGCTCGACCTCGATCGTGAAGTCGACGTGGCCCGGGGTGTCGATCAGGTGGATCTCGTGCTTCTTCCACTCGAAGGTCGTCGCGGCGGCGGTGATCGTGATCCCGCGCTCGCGCTCCTGATCCATCCAGTCCATCTCGGTCTCGCCGTCGTGGACCTCGCCGACCTTGTGGATCTTGCCCGCGTGGAACAGGAACCGCTCCGAGACGGTGGTCTTGCCGGCGTCGATGTGCGCGACGACGCCGAGGTTGCGGACCATGTCGATCTTGGCCATCGGGTACTCCGGCGGGCGGTATAGCGCAGAAGCCCTTCTTCTAACCAGCAGGGCGAGGCTAGGCTCGGCGTTATGCGTGGTGTGGCCCTCGTGCTCGCGGCTGCGGTCGCGAGCGCCGCCGTGGTACGGGCGCAGCCCGATCCGAGCACCCCCGAGCTGGGCCGCGCCAGGGAGCTGTACCTGGCGGCCGAGGCCGCGGTCGCTGAAGGCCGTTTCGACGACGCCGCGCGCGACTACGGCGCCGCCTACGAGATCTCGAAGGACCCCGTGCTGTTCTTCAAGATCGCGAGCGCGAACGAGCGGGCCCGGCGCTGCGAGGTCGCGATCATCTACTACCGGCGCTACCTGAAGGAGGGGCGCCCGGACGCCGAGTTCACGCAGATCACGAACGCGCGGATCGTCGGGTGCGGCGGCACGCCCGAGCCTCCGCGCACCGAGCCTGCCACGACGGGCAGCGCCGGATCGGCAGGGAGCGGCCGCGCGGTGGAACCCGGCGCGGGCTCGGGCTCCGGATCGGACGCGGGATCGGCGCTGCCGCCGGTGCCGGTGCCGGTCGTGGCGAGGAACCGCACGGCGTGGGTGCTCGTCGGCGGATCGCTGACGTTCGTGACGATCGGCGCGATCCTCGCGTACGCCGCGAACGCGTCCGAGGCCGACATCGCGGACCTCTACGTCGGCCTGAACGGGCAGCCGCCGGTGTTCGACGCGAGGACCGAGCAGCGCTACCGCGATCTCTTCGACGAGGGCAAGCGCTACGAGCGCCTCGCATGGCTGTCGTTCGGGCTCGCGGGCGCGTTCGCGGCCGGCGCGGCCGTGAAGTTCTTGCTCGACGGGCGCGGCAAGGACGACGGCAAGGAGGTGCGCGAGAAGAAGGCGCTGCGCCTCACGCCGACGATCGTCCCCGGCGGCGCCGGCGCGGCGGCGACGATCCGCTTCTGACGCACACGCGCGCATAGGGTCTTCCTGTCGATCGCGACAGGTCTCTCGTCGCGGCGTTTCCGATGACATGGGGAGACCATGGCAACCGCGAAAGAGTCTCTCCCGAAGCTCCTCGAGATCGAGGGCTGTCTCGGGGCATCGATCGTCGACAGCAACAGCGGCATGACCCTCGGATCGATCGGCGGCAGCATGATCGACCTCGAGGTCGCCGCCGCCGGGAACACGGAGGTGGTCCGGTCCAAGCGCAGGACGATGAAGGCCCTCAACCTCAACGACACCATCGAGGACATGCTGATCACGCTCGGCAAGGCCTATCACCTGATCCGGCCGCTCGCGTCGAACGAGGCGCTGTTCATCTACCTCGTCCTCGACAAGACGAGGGCGAACCTGGCGATGGCGCGGCACCAGCTGCGCGCGATCGAGAAGGACCTCGTCATCACCTGATCCATCCAACCTCCACACCAAGGAACACGCATGCCCTCCGAGAAGCAGATCCTGGAGACGTTCGAGCGCATCGCGAGCGAGGTCCCCGGCTTCATCGCCGCATCCCTCGTCGATCTCGAGTCGGGGATGACGCTCGGCGCGCGGTCGTCGCGCGCCGACTTCGACCTCACCGCCGCGAGTGCCTACAACAGCGAGATGGTGAAGCAGAAGCTGAAGATCATGAAGGCGCTGAACCTGCGCACGAGCCTCGAGGACATGCTCCTCACGCTCGGCGACCAGATCCACCTGATCAAGATCGTGTCGCCGGGGACGTTCGTCTACCTCGCCGCGGACCGGGCGACGTCGAACCTGGCGATCGTGCGCAACTCGGTCAACAAGCACGCCGCCTCGCTCGCGTGAGCCCGCGTGCTGAACAAGTCGGCGCTCTGCGAGCTCGCGCGCTCGCTCAACGGCCTGCCCGTGTACGGTTGCTTGCCCGGTAGCCCGGCGGAGCGCGCCGGCGTCCGCTACGGCGACGTCCTGCTCAGCGTCGACGGCGTCACCACGTCGACGTGGGACGAGTACATCGCGGTCCGGCGGCGCTCCGGCGCGACGATCTGCTGCCGGTTGTTCCGCGACGGGAGCGAATTCGTCGTCGAGATCCCGCTCGATCGCAGCGCGAGCTACGGCGCGGTGGAGCTCAGCTTCGCGCTCGGCCTGCACGAGCGAGCGAGCTCCAGCTGAGGATCGGGCGCTCGTGCGCCTCGCGCCGCTGCGCGGAGCGGCGGCGTCACGCGAACAGGCGCAGGAGGTCGTTGCGCGAGTCGGCGCCGAGCTTCTCGAGCAGGTTCGCCTGGTGGAAGCGCGAGGTCCGCTCCGAGATGCCGAGGACGAGCGCGATCTCGTCGTGCGTGCGCCCGAGGAGGAGCAGGTCGAGCACGGCGCGCTCGCGCGCGGTCAGGCCCGCCTGCGCGATCGCGGCCTCGCGGTGCCGCACGCGCAGCGCGCCCGGATCGACGCTCGCATCGGCATAGCGCTCGCGCAGCCCGAGCATCGCCTGCGCGCGCGCCCGCAGGACGGCCGCCGGGACGGGCTTGGTCACGAACTGATCCGCGCCCGCCTCCATGCCGCGCACGACGTCGCCCGGCTCGCTGCTCCCCGTGAGCAGCATGACCGGGACGCGCCGCCAGTCGTGGTGGTGGCGCATCGCGCGACACACGGCGAACCCGTCGAGCTCCGGCATCATCACGTCGCAGATCACCAGGTCGACGCGCTCGCCGCCGAGGACGTCGAGCGCCTCGGCGCCGCTCGCGACGAGCTTCACCGCGAAGCGCCCGGGCACGAGCATCGCGTGCGTCACCATGCGCGCCGTCGCGTCGTCGTCGACGACCAGGATGCGCGGCGACGTCACCGGATCCCCGCGAGGCGAGGCAGGAGGAGGTCGTCGTCGCGGTCGCCGTCGTCGAGGACGGCGGCCGGCGGCTCGACGGGGAGCGAGACGGTGAACGTCGTGCCGCGGCCGGGCTCGCTGTCGACGCGCACGGTGCCATGGTGGAGCTCGGCGATCTGCTTGACCAGCGCGAGGCCGAGGCCGGCGCCCTGGTGCTCGCGCCGGACGGAGGCATCGAGCGTCACGAACGGCTCGAAGATGCGCTCGCGATCGCCCGCCGCGATCCCGCAGCCGGTGTCGGAGACGGAGACCTCGACGTGGCTCCCGCGCGCGGCCGTGCGCACGGTGATCGTCGCGTTCGCGGCGCTGAACTTGCTCGCGTTCGTGAGCAGGTTGAGCAGGACCTGCTTGATGCGGCGCCGATCGATCTCGACGATCGTCGTCGGCTGGAGGTCGCGCACGAGCCGCTGCCGCTTCTGGATGAGCTGGCCGAACACGAGCGCGATGCTCTCCTCGACGACGGGCCGCAGGTCGGCGGCCTCGAGCTCGATCGGGAGCTTGCCGATCTCGACGCGCGCGATGTCGAGCACGTCGTTGATCAGCGCGAGGAGGTGGCGCCCGCTGTCGTGGATCGTCTTCAGCGTCGAGGCCTGCGCGCTGTTGAGCTCGCCGAACGTGCGCTCGAGGAGCGCCTCGGACAGCCCGAGCACGCCGTTGAGCGGCGTGCGCAGCTCGTGGCTCATGTTCGCGAGGAACTCGGTCTTCGCGCGGCTCGCGGCGATCGCAGCCTGCCGGTGCTCGCGCAGCGTCGCCTCGCGCTGCGCGCGCTCGTGCAGCTCGCTGACGTCGCGGATGAAGATCGCGTGGCGCGCGGGGGCGCCCTCGAGGCGCTGCACGCGCAGCTCGACGTGCGCGAGCCCGCCGTCGCGCCGGTGCCAGACGGCGGCGTGCTCGAGCGGGCCGCCGCGCACGAACGCCTCGCCCTCGCGCGCGTCGGCGAACCACGTGCGCAGGTCCTGGCCGATCAGCTCGTGCCCGGTGGCGTAGCCGAGCACGGCCGCCGCCGCGCGGTTCGCGTCGTCGACGCGGCCGGCCAGATCGGCGCACACGATGCCGCCGGCCGAGTGCTCGAAGAACAGGCGGCTGCACGTGTCGGCGCTCACGCGTCGTCCTCGGGCGCGACCTGGTAGAGGATGATCTCGACGAGGCTGGTCTCGGCCCCGCCGTACTGGATCGTCGCGAGCCGCGTCGGCTTGCGTGTTGGTGGCGCCGGCGGCGGCGCGGGTGCCACCGGGGCCGGCGGCGGCGGCGCCTGGGAGGCATCGGGGGCGACGTCGCCGAGGAGGTGATCGAGCTCGCCGCGCCGGAGCGCGAGGTACATCGCCTTGTGCTGCGCGCGGATGAGCTCGCGGACGGCGTCGGGGTACGCCGGCGTGTCGACGTGCTCGGCGTAGCTCGTGCGGCGCGTGGCGATGATGCGGCCGCCGTCGGCGAACAGGTGCGTCGTGACGTGCGGATGACCGACGCCGGAGTCCTCCGTCTGGATGTGGAACGTCGCCGCGCGGTGCGCGACGCTGGTGTTGTAGCCGACGAGCGGCGACGGCCGGCTCACGGCTGCACCTTCCGGAGCGTGCGCGTCAGCGCGGCGAGGTACGCCCAGCCGAGGCCCTGCAGGCAGTGGCGCTCGAGCAGCATCCACAGGGTCTCGCCGCGGCGCGGGTCGAGCTCCGCGCCGAAGCACCACAGGCCCGGCTCGCCCGACACCATCGTGCGCATCGAGAAGCCGATCGCGTCGAGGGAGCGCTCGACCTCGTCGCCCGGGGCGCCGAGATCGACCTGGAGGCAGCGCACGCGGCGGCGCGCCACGTCGACGCACGCGTCGCGCGAGGCCGTCGTCGCGCCCGATCCTGCGATCGGCTCGCCGTCGCGCGACAAGACGAGCGCGCCCGCCATCTCGGTCGCCCGCTGCGCGAACGCGTGGATCGCGGCGGCGCGCGGAGCGTCGGCGGGCCCGACCGACCACGAGGTCCGCCCGCACGGCTCGGCGGGCGAGCGGCGGCCGGTCGCCTCGGCGATCGCCCACAGCGACGAGACGACCGCGCCGAACGTCGAGCCCGCCGCAACGTGGCACCAGATCGAGCGCGGCGGCGCGACCGCGAAGCCGACGAGGCTCGTGCGGACCGAGCGGATCGCGGCGAAGTCGGCGCCGTCGAGGAGCGTGGCGCGCGCGACCTCGAGCGGCACGCGCGGGACGGCGATCGGCGGATCGGACTCGGCGAGGCGCTCGCCGTCGAACGCCTCGACCCACGACAGCCCCTCGACGGAACCGCGCAGCTGGCGGGCGAGGCCCGACGGGCCCGCGTCGGGCTGCGGCCGCGCGGCGGGCGCCGGCACGCTCGCGACCTCACCGCCCGCGACGTCGCGCAGGTCGAACGTGAGGCGCGCGTCGAACGTCTCGTAGACGCGCGCGAGGAAGATGACCTGGCTCGTCTCCAGGCCGGCGAGCAGCGCGATCGCGAGCGAGATCTGGTGCGCGAGCGAGGTCCGCACGGTCTCCCACCCGGCGAGCCCCCACTCGACGAGCGTCTCGCCGAGCGGCATGCGGCCGCGCCGGCACTCCTCGACGACCTGGCGGAACGTGTCGGGGTCGATCCCGGCGTGCTTCTGGAGATGGGCGGCGAACGCGAACGGGTGCGTGGAGTCGGTCGCCCACGCGATCCGGCCGCGCTGGAGGTAGACGTGGATCTCGACCCGCGACGACGCGCACACGAGCTCGCCGCTCGCCTCGTCTCGGACGTGCGCCATCAATCGATCCAGCGGACGCTCGCTCACGACGACTCCCGCACGAGCACTCGAAGCCATGTTGGCTTCTGCCCCAATCATTTCCTACTGTTCGTAAGGGCATGTGAGGCTGCTCTCACGAGCAGGTCGTCAGAAGAACAGTCGCAGCAGATCGGAGCGGGACTCGGCGCCGAGCTTCTGGAGGACGTTCGTCTGGTGGTACTTCACCGTGCGCACGGCGATGCCGATCGCGTGCGCGATGTCCTCGATGCTGCGCCCCTGGAGGAGGTACGTGAGGATCTCCTTCTCCCGCCGGGACAGGTCGGCGTGGCGGGCGAGCGCGTCGACCTTCGCGGTGTGGATCGCCTGGAGCGCGAGCTCGGGGAGCATGCGGACGCGGACGCGCACGCGGCCCTCGAGGCGCTCCGCGGTGCGGAGCTCCACCATCGACTGGCGCAGCGACAGCGGCTTCACGCGCGTGCGCGGCCACGGCTCGTCGTCGCCGACGAGCGGGCAGTCCTCGCACGGCGACGCGCGCTGGTACATGAGGGTGAAGCAGCGCGCGGGCTCGACGAGCTGGAGCGCCTCGCCGCCGCGGTGGAGGCGCACGACCTGGCCGAACTCCGGCCCGAGCGAGACCTCGTAATCGAGGTCCTCACCGTCGAAGGAGCCGACCTCGACCTGGAGGACCTGCGTGTGCGTCGCGACGAGCAGGAGGACCTGCTCGGCCCCGCGCCCGACGAGCGAGCACTCGAGCGTGAGCCCGACGCGCTGGCCGCGCGACGTGACGGCGACGACCTCGCACCCGTCGATCGCGCCGCGCAGCGCGTCGGCGATCCAGCGGCGCGCCTCGTCCTCGTTCGCGTGCGGGGTACACACCTTCGCCCACGGCTTCGCGACGACGTCGAAACGACTCCAGCCGAGTGCCGTTTCCATGGCGCGGTTGAAGAGGAGGATGCTGCCCTCCTGATCGAGAAGGGCGACGGGGAACGTGCTCTTCTCCGCGAGCAGTCGTGCCACCGCTTCCCAGTCCATGCCCTACGGATGGTCCTGCGAGCCGAAGTCCGTGCCGACTGTCCATAGGTGCAGGTCGAGACGGCGGCGACCTGTCATCACGCGCAGGTTCTATCGTCCGAGGGCAGGAGCGTCCAGACGAGGAGTGATTGGCCCTCGAGGGATGTTCGCTGGATAGCGAAGGAGACGGTCCGTTCCGGATGGTGCGTCAGGGACGTCTTACCGTGGTCGCCTGTCGCGACGGGGTCGGGGAGCGTGAGGAGCTCGGCGAGATCGCGCGACACGGCGTCCCAGCGGCGGCAGCCGAGGAGGGTCGTGGCGGCGCGGTTGACGAGCAGGATCTTGTGGGTGGTGTCCGTGACGACGACACCCGAGCTCGTGTGGTCGAGTGCGAGGCGCTGCAGTCCGGATAGCCCCTTCGCGCCGCGCACCTCCTCGTGCTTGGCCACCGCCAGGCGCAGGGCGGACAGGAGGGGCGCGATCCGGCACGGCTTCTTCACGAAGCCGTAGACGCCGGCGCGCTCGGCTCGGTCGATCACGACCGGGTCGTCGGAGCCGGACAGGAGCACGACGGGGATCGCCGTGCAGACGTAGAGCTCCTCGGCGGCGACGATGCCGTCGACGTGGCCTGCGAGGCCGACGTCCATCAGCACGACGTCGGGGAGCTCGGCCTCGGCGGCCGCGATCGCGCTCGCGGCCTCGGCGTACGTGCCGACGATCTGACAGCCCTGGCGCTCCAGGCCATCCCCGATGCTCCGGGCGATGGATTCAACGTCTTCGACGATAATCACCCGCATCGAGCTCCCGCGTCAGAGTCGACCCCCCCAGGATTACATGTTGTAGGTCCGGAGAGGGAGTCCCTCAGTGTAGTCGCGAGCGGATCTCGACGATGCGATCTGCCGCGACGTGCGCTGGCGCCACAGTCGGCGGCGGTGGTGGTGCGGGAGGGGTGGCGTGCGGTGCGAGGACCAGCTCGACGTCACCGTCGCTACAGCGGGCGCGCCACGTCGCGGCGCCGGCCGCGGAGACGTGCTCGACCTCGCAGGTGAGGCGCGTGGTGATCGCGAGCTCGCGCGCGAACGTGTCGCCGACGCGGATGCCGTTCGCCGTCGGGATGTCGGGCGTCTCGACGACGACGTCGGTGAGCCAGCCGTCGCTGACCAGGAAGCGCAGGAACGGCCTGCCGGCGCGCGCGACGACGAGCTCGACGCCGTCGGCGGTGCGCTGCTCGCGGGTGGTCGCGTCGGGCGGCAGGTGCTCGCGCAGCTTCTCGACGCGCATGCGCGTGACCGGCCCGATGCCACCGCGCGTGACCGTGCCGCGCTCGAGCGACTCGGCGCGCTGCGCGCGCGTGCGGACCGGGCCGAGCCACTGGATGTAGCGGATCGTGTGGCCGCGGTAGTGCCGGAGATCGGGGCGATCGGACAGCATGTCCTCGACGGAGATCGTCGTCCCCTCGGTGCGCAGCGAGAACCGCGTCCCGGTGACCGTGCAGTCGAGCATCGTCTGCGACTGCGGCGTGCACGTGACGCGGCGCCGGTCGAGCAGCGCCCCGAGCCGATCGCCGACGCGCACGCCCAGCACCGTCGCGATCCGCGGCGTCGTGATCGTGACCTGGCGCTGCACCCCGATCGGCTCGTGGTCGACGATCCAGATCGCCTCGTCCACCATCCACTCCGTCGACGCCCCCTCCGGCCGCTCGACCCGCCTCAGCCTCCCACCCGGCAACAGCCCATCGATCGCCCCCTGCGTGATCGGCTCCCCATACTCCAGCCCCCGCAACCCCTCGTTCCCGAGCTCCACCGGCCTCGCATCCAGCTCCCCACCAAACCCCCCGCTCACCACCGGCCGCGCGGGCGGCCCCCCACACGCGCCAACGAGCACGGCGACGACCAAGCTCCGCATCGCTTCCCCCCAACCCTCCCACGATTCCCACCTCTTCCGCCGCCCGACGCAACCACCCTCCCCCTCCGGCCGACACGCGCCGTCATGCGCGAACATCGCAAGACCCTGGCAGCCGTCATGATCACGATCGTCGCGGGCTGCGCAGGAGGTCACCACCGCGAGCCGGTCGTGGCGAACAGCAAGGCGCCGGATGGGAAGGGGCTCGTGGAGGAGGCCGATCGGCTCGAGGAGGCGTGGTGGTTCGACGTGCGCGAGCCGTTCGCCGGCGTGGACGATCGCGCCGTGCGTGTGCGGGCGCTGCGGGCGCGCGCGTGTCGCGACGGTCACCGGCCGTCGTGCTGGCGCGCGGGACGGCTCGAGGAGGTCAGGGCCAACTGCGCCGCGGGCCATCTGCTGAGCTGCCGGGCCATCCCGCGTCACGAGCGGCCCGAACAGCAGACGCAGGACGACCTGCCGGGCCGGTTCGGCCGCAGCATCTTGTGCAGGGCCGGCGTCGACTGCGAGGAGCACCTGTGGGCGGAGTGTCGCGCCGGCTTTCCATGGTCGTGCAGCAACCTGTACTACCTGCGCCACGGCCTCTCCGTCGGCAACAACCCCGACGAGCCGGCGCGCGACGCCGCGATGGAGCGCGCGATCGCGCTCGGTCGTGACGGCTGTGCCGCCGGGATCGTCCACGAGTGCGAGCTCGCGCGCTTCAGCGACCGCCTCGCCGAGCGACAGGCGGTCGAACGCACGATGTGTCGGCTGGGAGATCTGTGCTCCCCACATGCGTGGATCGAGGACGGCAGGACGATCGAGGCGCGCGATCTGCTGGAGCGCGCCTGCCAGGAGCGCCGCGACGACTTCGCGTGCTCCGTGCTCGCGAAGCACTACCTGAAGGGGAGGTTCCCCGAGCCCGAGCCGGGTCGCGGACGGCGCCTCCTCGAGTGGGCGTGCCGGCGGCGCCACGGGGACTCGGCCTTCTACGAGGACTGCCTCGAGCGCGCCTACTGGTGATCGCCGCGCGATCAGGACATGCCGGCGGGCTTGCTGAGCGTGGAGGCGACGCCCTCGAAGGCGGGGACGAGGGCGCGGAGCTCGGAGTCGATCCAGCGGGCGATGTCCTTGTCGGAGGCGGACAGGCCGTAGGTCTTCATGACGGCCTCGAACTGGGCCTCGAAGGCGGCGCAGTCGGTGGGGCGGCGCTCGCGGTCGAAGGACATGGCCGTGAGGAGGATGTCGTCGAGCTCGACCGGGAGGTTGGAGCGCATCTGCGAGGGGAGCGGGAGGTGGGGCCAGTTGTCGACGCCGAGGTGGGCGAGCGCGGCGAGGTCGAGGTTGACGCCGTGGCCGGTGAGGACCTCGTAGGCGACGGCGGCGACGGAGTAGACGTCGGCGCGCACGTCGACCTGCTCGCCGACGCGCTGCTCGGGGGCCATCATCGAGGGCGTGCCCTTCGTCTCGCCGGCGAGGGTCAGGTGACCCTGCGAGGAGGCCTTCGCGATGCCGAAGTCGACGACCTTCACGCCGCCCTGGCGCGACACCAGCACGTTCGCGCTCTTCACGTCGCGGTGGATGAGGCCCATCGGCGTGCCGTCCGCGCCGAGCGCGGTGTGCGCGGCGTGGAGGCCGTCGCAGATGCGGCACACGATGCCGAGGGCGACCTCGACGGGCACCGTGCGCTGCGCGGCGCGCGCCGACGCGAGCAGGCGCTCGAGGTCGACGCCCTCGACGTACTCCATCACGATGACGTAGTCGTTGCCGATCTTGCCCAGGTCCTGGATGGCGACGACGTTCGGGTGGTGGATGCGCGCGGCGAGCTTCGCCTCGTCGAGGAAGTGGTCGACGGCGCGCTGGTTGCGCGCGAGGTGCGCGTGCATGACCTTGATCGCGACGAGCTTCTCGAACCCGGCCTCGCCCTTGGAGTGCGCGAGGTACACGTCGGCCATGCCGCCGGAGCCGAGGCGCCGGATCACCTCCCACCGCCCGATCATCGCGCCCGCGCCCAGGTTGCTCGGGTTGATCGCGTAGCCGCCCGCGAGGTCCACGGGCGACGGCGTCCCCGCCGCGACGGCGTGGTTGCCCGTGAGCTTGGTCTGCGTATGCCGCCCGTCGGCTCCGGGCGGCGGCTCCACCGTCGACACCGCCGGGATGTACGCGAGCGTCGCGCCGTCGCGCTTCTTGCCGAGCATGCCGATCACGAGCACGATCAGCCCGAGCCCGGCGATGCCGGCGCCCGCACCGACGATCGGGATCGGCATCCCGCCGCTCGTCACCTTCGGGACCTCGACGACGAGCGTCGCGCCCGGCTCGCCGAGCTTCATCGTCTCGGTCATCGCATCGGCCGCGAGCGGCTTGCCGATCGCGATCTTCACGCCGTTGACCGTGAGCTCGGCGTTCGAGACCTCGCCGAGCTTGGCGAGGAACGGCTTCAGGTCGAAGCTACGCCCCACGCTCAGGTACCCGAACGTCTTGTCGCCGTCCACCACCGGCACGACCTCGGTGATCATGACGAGGTTGTCGGCGCCCGGCTCGGCGTAGCTGCCGATCTTGTTGCCGTGCTTCGTCGGCGACGCCCCGCTCGGCATGATCAGCAGCGGCTCGCCACCTCCGGTCTGGCCGAGCTCGATGACCTCGCCCTCGACGGGCTGGAAGTCGAGCGCCTTGCTCTTGACGTTGTCCTCGGCGGTCGCGCGATCGGTCTGCGCGGTGTTGCGCACGATCGGCTGGCTCGCGAGCGTGGTCGCCTTCTCGCGCGCCTTGCCGTGCGCCTTCTCGAACGCGCCGTCGAGCTGCGCGATCGCGGCGCCCATCTGCGACGACTGCGCGGGCGTCATCTTCGCGACGACCTCGGGCTTGCGCGTGAGCGCGTAGCCGAGCGCGGCGCCGCCCGCGACGATCAGCGTCACCCCGAGCGCGACGGCGGCCTTACCCACGCTTGCCCCCGAACTTGTCGGGCTGCGGGCCCGCCGGCGCGTCGCCGGTGACGCCCACGGTGACCGAGTTCGCCCCGGCCTTGATCGTGATGTCCTGCGTGATCGGCGCCTTCGAGCGCACGCTCCACGCCTTCAGCTTGTACTTGCCGGGCGCGAGGCGCGCGAACGAGAACGCGCCCTGCTCGTCGGTGGTGACGTACGCCGGCGCCGACACGACCGCGATGTACGCGCTCATGTTCGCGTGCAGGTTGCAGCCGAGGCGCACGAAGCCCTCCTTCGTGAACGTGTACTCGCGCGCCTCGCCGGCCTTGTACAGGCCGAGGTCGAACGGCGCGAAGCTCGACGTCGAGAACACGTTGTGGAACACGGTGTCGAAGTTCGGGAACGAGATCGTCGAGCCCACCGACACGGCGACGAGGCTCGGCAGGAACTCGCGCCCGCGCTGCTCGATCACGACGCGCTTGGGCGTGCGCGGCGCCCACTTGCCGCTCGCGGGCTCGAGCGTGACGAGGCCGTACGTGCCGTTCGCGCCCTTGCCGTCGACCTGCATCACGCCGGTGAGCGTCCCGATCTGCGGTTTGGGCACCGGCGGCGGGACCTTCGCGGCCTCGTCGTCGGCCTCCGAGTTGCCGACGACCCGCGGCTGCTTCGCCGCGGCCGTGTCCACCTTGACCGTGGGGGTCGTCACGCGCGGCGGCGCGCCCTCGCGGAACTGCCCGGCGACCGACGCGAGCAGCTCGGGCCCGACGAGGACCTCCGCCGTCGAGAACAGCTGGTCGGCGAGGTTCTTGTTGCCGTTGTCGAGCGCGCGCTGCGCCTTCTCGAGCTGCTCGGCCGCCTCGCGCAGCAGCGCCGCCTTCTCCCCGACCGGTCCCTTCACCGGCGCGGCCGACGACGGCGTCGCCGGCTTGCCGCCGTCGTCGGTCTTCGCTGCGGGCTTCTTGCAGTCGTAGAAGCAGGCCTCGCCGTTGCCGGAGTCGTTCTTCGCAGTCCTGGACGGTCCGGAACACGCGAGCGCGGCGAGCGCGAGGATGCCCGCCGTAGAGATCCGGATGGTCATCGCGCGCATCTTAGCGGACCCCCGGGTCCAGGGCACAGTACGTGCCAGCGCGCCGTGCGGATCGGCGGCGCAGGAAAGAAGGGAAAACCGTGCCGTTGTGGCCGTGACGGCAGCTCGCCCGGTTGACCTGCGTGCCTGACGGACCTACGTCTGAGCCTGGCCTCGCGGATCGTGATAGTTTCCGCCGGAATTTTCGGAGCGTACTCATGGTGTTCGGTCTGTTCTCGAAAGAAAAAGCCCTCCAACGAACCATCGACAAGGCGACGAACAAGCTGTCGCAGCAGGTCGATCGCTGGGGCGCCCTGGAGAAGCTCCGTGAGGACGGCACCGAGGAGGCGCTGTTCGGCCTGTGCAAGCGCTTCGGCATCACGAGCACGAAGGGCGTCGAGGACGAGCAGGAGAAGAACTGGGTCGTCGACACGCTCGTCGCCGTCGGGCCCGCCGTCCTGGTGCCGCTCCGCCGCTACATGGCCAAGGCGAACGAGATCGCGTTCCCGCTGCGCGTGCTCGAGCGCGTCGCCAGCCGCGAGAAGGTGCTCGAGATCGCCGACGAGCTGTTCGCCGCGGAGGCGCCCGGCTACGTGCGCATGCCCGAGAAGCGCATCGACCTCCTGCGCTGGTTCGGCGAGTGGAAGCCGGGCACCGACGACGAGGTCGTCGCGCGCCTGACCCCGTACGTCACCGACTTCGACGAGAACTCGCGGTTCGCCGCGATCGACGGCATGGCCGCGCGAGATCCCGGCAAGATCGGCCCGGTGCTCATCGAAGCGCTGACCCGCCCCGACGAGGAGTCGGGCCGCATCAAGCGCCAGATCGTCGAGGTGCTCGAGAAGGCCAAGGTCCCGCTCGGCGACAAGGCGCAGGCCGTCGCGGGCGTGCTGACCGGCCCGCTGGCCGCCGACTTCAAGGTCGAGGGCGGCATCGTCAAGAAGTCGTAGCAGGTGTGGTACACAGCGCGCGCATGCCGCGCCGCACGGACCTCGAATCGGTGCTCATCATCGGGTCCGGGCCGATCGTCATCGGGCAGGCGTGCGAGTTCGATTACTCGGGGACGCAGGCCTGCAAGGCGCTCCGCGAGGACCACCTGCGCGTCGTCCTCGTGAACTCGAACCCGGCGACGATCATGACGGACCCCGAGCTGGCCGACGCCACGTACGTCGAGCCGCTCACCGTCGAGGTGCTCGACAAGGTCCTCGCGAAGGAGAAGGTGTCCGCGATCCTGCCGACGCTCGGCGGGCAGACGGGGCTCAACCTCGCGATGGCCGCGGCCAAGGCGGGCCTGCTCGCGAAACACGGCGTCGAGCTGCTCGGCGCGACGATCCAGACGATCGAGATGGCCGAGGACCGCGAGCTGTTCAAGCAGGCGATGGCGCGCATCGGCCTGCAGTGCCCGCGCTCGCGCCTGGTGACGAGCGTCGCGGAGGCGCGCGCCGCCGTCGAGGAGATCGGCTTCCCGGTGATCCTGCGCCCGTCGTTCACGATGGGCGGCTCGGGCGGCGGCATCGCGTACAACCGCGCGGAGCTCGACCGCATGGTCCAGTTCGGGCTCGACCAGTCGCCCGTGCACTCGATCCTCGTCGAGGAGAGCGTGCTCGGGTGGAAGGAGTTCGAGCTCGAGGTCGTGCGCGACGCGAAGGACAACGCGGTGATCGTGTGCTCGATCGAGAACGTCGATCCGATGGGCGTGCACACGGGCGACTCGATCACCGTCGCGCCCGCGATGACGCTGACCGACAAGGAGTACCAGCGCATGCGCGACGCCGCGATCGCGATCATGCGCGAGATCGGCGTCACGACCGGCGGCTCGAACGTGCAG
Source organism: Deltaproteobacteria bacterium (assembly GCA_019637375.1). GTDB lineage: Bacteria > Myxococcota_A > Polyangia > Haliangiales > Haliangiaceae > JABFXX01. Next base: position 111,916 of record JAHBVW010000022.1, read on the forward strand.
TTCGCACTCGATCCGAAGACCGGCCGCATGCTCGTGATCGAGATGAACCCGCGCGTGTCGCGCAGCTCGGCGCTCGCGAGCAAGGCGACGGGCTTTCCGATCGCGAAGATCGCCGCGAAGCTCGCGATCGGCTACACGCTCGACGAGCTCGACAACGACATCACGCGCGTCACGCCCGCGTCGTTCGAGCCGACGATCGACTACGTCGTCGTGAAGTGGCCGCGCTTCGCGTTCGAGAAGTTCCCGTCGGCGCAGGCCACGCTCGGGCCGCAGATGAAGAGCGTCGGCGAGGCGATGGCGATCGGCCGCACGTTCCGCGAGGCGCTCGGCAAGGCGATCCGCTCGCTCGAGACGGGGCGCGCCGGCTTCGATCTCCCCATCATCGCGTTCTCGTCGCTCGGCTCCTCCGCCGACGGCTCCTCCGCCGGAGCTTCGCGGGGGGGCGATGACCTCGCCGCGCTCGAGCGCGTGATCAGCGTGCCGTCGCCGGACCGGCTGTTCCAGGTCGGGCGCGCGTTCCAGCTCGGGATGTCCGAGGAGCGCGCGCACGAGCTGACGCGGATCGATCCCTGGTTCCTGCACCACATCCGCGAGATCGCCGTCGCCGAGACGCAGCTCGCCGGCCGCAACGTCAACGCGCTCGGCCCCGAGCTCCGGCGCTACAAGCGCCTCGGCATGAGCGATCGCCGCATCGCCGCGCTCACCGGCGCGACGGAGGCGCAGGTCCGCGCGGCGCGCCACGCGGCCGGGTGCCGCCCCGTGTACAAGCGCGTCGACACGTGCGGCGCGGAGTACGAGTCGCACACGCCGTACATGTACTCGTCGTACGAGGACGAGTGCGAGTCGCGCCCGACGGACCGGCGCAAGGTGATCATCCTCGGCGGCGGGCCGAACCGCATCGGCCAGGGCATCGAGTTCGACTACTGCTGCGTGCACGCGGCGATGGCGCTCCGCGAGGAGGGCATCGAGTCGATCATGGTCAACTGCAACCCGGAGACGGTGTCGACGGACTACGACACGTCGGACCGGCTGTACTTCGAGCCGCTCACGCTCGAGGACGTGCTCGCGATCTGCGACGTCGAGAAGCCGTGGGGCGTGATCGTGCAGTTCGGCGGACAGACGCCGCTCAAGCTCGCGGTCGCGCTCGCGCAGGCGGGCGTGCCGATCCTCGGGACGAGCGCCGATGCGATCGACCGCGCCGAGGACCGCGAGCGCTTCGGCGAGGTGATGACGAAGCTCGGCCTGCGCGCGCCCCGCTGGGGCATCGCGCACAACCTCGACGACGCGCGCCGCGTGGCGATGGAGATCGGCTTCCCGGTGATGGTGCGGCCGTCGTACGTGCTCGGCGGGCGTGCGATGGAGCGCGTGTACGACGCGCGCGGCCTCGAGGACTACTTCCAGCGCGTGCTCGGTGCGGCGCCGGCGGCGGGCACGGGCGGCGGCGGGCGCGACGAGAGCGCGACGATCGGCTTCCCGCTGCTCGTCGACGAGTTCCTCGCGGATGCCGTCGAGCTCGACGTCGACGTCGTCGCGGACCGCACCGGCGCGGTCGTCGTCGGCGGCGTGATGGAGCACATCGAGGAGGCCGGCATCCACTCCGGCGACTCCGCGTGCGCGCTGCCGCCCTACTCGCTCCCCGCCGACATCATCGACGAGGTCAAGCGCCAGGCGCGCCTCCTGGCGACCGAGCTCGGCGTCGTCGGCCTCATGAACACGCAGTTCGCGGTGCACGACGGCGAGATCTTCATCCTCGAGGTGAACCCGCGCGCGTCGCGCACCGTGCCGTTCGTGAGCAAGGCGATCGGCGTGCCGATCGCGAAGATCGCGGCGAAGGTGATGGCCGGCAAGACGCTCGCCGAGCTCGGCATGACCGAGATCGAGCCGCGCCACGTCTCCGTGAAGGAGGTCGTGTTCCCGTTCGTGAAGTTCGAGGGCGTCGACACGATCCTCGGCCCGGAGATGCGCTCGACCGGCGAGGTCATGGGCATCGACACCGACTTCGCGCGCGCGTTCATGAAGTCGTGCCTGGCGTCGGGCACGCGCCTGCCGACGAGCGGCACCGCCTTCCTGTCGGTGCGCGAGCAGGACAAGCCGGCCGCGGTCGAGATCGCGCGCCGGCTCGTGACGCTCGGCTTCTCGCTCGTCGCCACGCACGGCACCGCCGCCGTGCTGCGCAAGGCCGGGCTACCCGTGAAGGGCATCAACAAGGTGCTCGAGGGGCGCCCCGACTGCGTCGACGCGATGGACAACCGCGAGATCCAGTTCGTGATCAACACGACCGAGGGCGCCCAGGCGATCCAGGACTCGCAGTCACTGCGCCGCGCGGCGCTGATGAACGGCATCGCCTACCAGACGACGCTGCGCGGCGCCCGCGCCGCCCTCGAGGCGATCGCCGTCGCCAAGCGCGGCGACCTCCGCGTCCAGCCCCTGCAGAAGTACGCCAGCGAGCCGTAAGGCGAGCCAGTGCCCTTGGGGTGCGCCAGCGAGCCGTAAGGCGAGCCAGTGCCCTTGGGGTGCGCCAGCGAGCCGTAAGGCTAGCTCCGCTCGACGGCACGGAGGGTGCAGCCTCGGTGTTCGTGATTCGCGAAACCGATGACACGGTGAACGCGGTGGCGGAGGTGATCCGGCGAGTCGGCGGCCCTGTCTCCACCGCGCTCCTCGATCCGACGTGCCGGCGGTTCAGCGTCCGTGGCATCGAAGGGTTGATCGGCTACAAGGTCCGGCTCGGCTGCGCCGTCGGGATGGGCGATCCGGCGTGCCCGCCGAAGGACACGCCGGCGCTGGCATGCGCCTTCCGCGCGTTCTGCCGAGAGCGCCGATGGCACACGGTGTACGCCGTCGCAGGTGCGTCGTTCGCCTCGTGGGCCGTCCGTCTCGGCTACGCGGCCGTGGAGTTCGGTGAGGAGCTGATCCTCGATCCGCGCGAGGATCAGCAGGTGGGCGCGCGCGGGCGCGAGCTGCGCAAGAAGGTGCGGAAGGCCGAGCGCGAGGGCGCGACGGTCGCGGAGTACCAACCCTGGCGCTTCCGCGACCGCGCCCTCGAAACGCAGCTCGAGCACGCGGTGAAGGCGTGGCTCGGTTCGCGCCACGGGCCGCAGATCTACCTGGCCGGGGTCGATCTGAGGTTCGCGGTCCGAGGCAGGCGCTGGTTCGTCGCGCACCACGGCGGCAGCGTCGTCGGTCTACTGGCGATGATGGAGTTGCAGTCGCGTCAGGGCTATCTGCTCGAGCACTTGCTGGCGACCCCCGAGGCGCCCATCGGCACGACCGAGTTGCTCGTCGTGGAGGGGCTGCGCGCGCTCGGTGCCGAGGGCTGCGGCTTCGCCACGTTCGGGCCCGCACCGAATGACCACCTCGGCGAGGTGAAGGGCCTGTCCGCACTCTCCGGCAAGATCGCGCACGCGGTGTACGACGGCTCGCGGCACGTCCTTCACCTCGACAGCAAGACGCGCTACCGGCAGAAGTTCCAGATCGCGCGCACCGAGCCCTCGTACTTGCTGTTCGATCCTCCGCACGTCGGGCTGCGGGACGTCTACGGGCTGCTTCGCGCGTTCAACGTTTCGCTGTGGTTGTGACCGCGACGCACGTCGAAGCGGATCCGCTCGCGCCCGCACGAAAAGACGCCTGGTAAGAGCTCGGGGCCGAGGTCTCGCCGGGTGTGCATTCGGAATGCTCCCTGTCCACACGGCGCGCAGCGGGCGGCGCTTAGGCGCTGGATGGCGGGAGCTACAAAGCAGCGAGATGTCAGAGTTCGAAACACGCTCGGTGTCGCGTCTGCCCGGCTTCTATCGTCTCGACATCGCCGCCCGCCGCCGACACCTGGTCGACACCAGCAGCGTCGACGAGGAACGGCTCGCGTCGATCGACCCGGGCGCGCTGCCCATCGAGGTCGCCGACGCCATGATCGAGAACGTCATCGGCGTCTACGCGCTCCCGTTTGCGGTCGCCGTGAACTTCGTCGTGGATGGCATCGAGACGCTGATCCCGATGGTGATCGAGGAGCCGTCCGTGGTCGCCGCGGCCTCGAACGCCGCGCGGATCGCGTGGCCGTCGGGCTTCGTGACCTCGGCCTCGCGCCCCGTCATGATCGGGCAGATCCAGATCACGATGATCGAGGATGTCGATGCCGCGGCCGCCGCCTTGAGCGAGGCCGCGAGCGACCTGCTCGACGATGCGCGCCGTCGGCTGCCTCGACTCGTCGAGCGCGGGGGAGGTCCGGTCGCCCTCGAGGCCCGCATCCTCGCGCGCGAGGACTCGCCCGACGGTGGTGTCGTGGTCGTGCATCTTCACGTCGACTGTCGCGACGCGATGGGCGCGAACCTGATCAACACGCTGTGCGAAGCACTCGCCGAGCGCGTCGCGCAGATCGCCCGGGGCCGCCCGGGCGTGCGCGTGGTCTCGAACCTCAGCGACGAACGCACGATCACGGTGCGTTGCCACGTCGACGACGACGCGCTCGCCGAGGGTGGGAACGGAGCCGAGGCACGCGCCGCGATCGCGGCGGCCTCGCGGTTCGCCGAGCTCGATCCGTACCGCGCGACGACGCACAACAAGGGCATCATGAACGGAGTCGACGCCGTCCTCCTCGCAACCGGCCAGGACTGGCGCGCGGTCGAAGCCGGCGCGCACGCGTTTGCAGCCCGCACCGGCGCGTATCGCCCCCTCGCCGTGTGGCGCGAGTCCGGTCGCGGACTCGACGGTTGCCTCGTGATGCCGCTGGCGGTCGGCACGCTGGGAGGCGCCTTGCACACGCATCCGGCCGCCCGGCTCGCGCTCGAGCTCGCGAACATCGAGCACGCCGATCGTCTCGCCGCCGTGGCGGCGGCCGCCGGTCTCGCATCGAATCTTGCAGCGCTGCGCGCGCTCGCCACCGAGGGCATCCAGCGCGGCCACATGTCCCTTCATGCGCGCGGGCTCGCGCTTGCAGCCGGTGCGGCCGGTGAGCTCGTCGAGCAGGTCGCCGTCGAGCTGTCCGCGTGCGGCGATCTCACGACCCGACGGGCGCGCGAGATTCTTGTTCGGCTCACCCGGTCGGTCTGATCGATCTGATCGATCGGAGCGCGGTGTGCGACCGCGCATCCTCGGATCCCCGCGGCATCGAGCGTGCACAGGTCCAGGTCATGCCGTCGCGTGCGCATGACCTCGTCATCATCGGAGCGGGCCCGGTCGGCGCGCTCGCGGCGCACGCGTTTGCACGGCGCGGTGCACGGGTTGCTCTGATCGAGGCGAGCCCGAACGCGACGTCGCGCTTCGCAGGCGAGTGGATCCAACCACCTGGCGTCGAGGTCCTCGATCGCCTGCGGTTGGGGCGCCTCGAGGATCAAGGCGCGCGCGTCGGCTACGGCTTCGTGGTCATCCCGGACGATGGTTCTCCGCCGATCGAGCTCCCGTATCCGGGGGGCGTGACCGCGCTTGCGTGCGAGCACCGCGGGATCGCGGCGTCGCTACGCGAGCGGGCCGTCGGTCGCGCGAACGTGACCTACCTGCCGGGAACGCGAGCCCTCGCGATCACCGAGCACGGCGTGATCGTCGAGGACGAACGCGGGGGAACCAGAAGGGAGCTGCACGCCGAGCTGATCGTCGGGGCCGACGGACGCTCGTCGCTGACCGCACGTCATCTCGGTGCCGGCGACGGGGAGCTGCAGTCCTACATCGCGGCGATCGAGCTGCGCGACATCGAGCTGCCTCACGAGGGGTTCGGTCACGTCGTGCTCGGAGGCCCCGGCCCGGCCCTGCTGTATCGGCTCGACGACGATCGCGTACGCGCCTGCCTCGATCTCCCGATCGCACTCGGCGGCGGCGCCAGGACGCTGCAGTTCTTGTGGGACGGCTTCGCGCCGGTGTTTCCGCCGCCGTTGCGCGAAGCGCTCCGGCGTGCCCTCGAGCAGGGGGACGTCATGTGGGCGGCGACGCGCTTCCGGCCGCGCGCGTGCTACGGCGGCGGGCACGTGATCGCGATCGGGGATGCCGTCGGACACTGCCATCCGCTCACCGCGATCGGGCTCTCGCAGGGCTTCCTCGACGCCGAGGCCGCCGCGAGCCGATCGTCGTCCTACCCGGGTGACCGTGCGCGTGACAGCTATGCAGCCGAGCTGCTCGCCGGCGCCCTCTATCGCGTGCTGCGCGGCGACGACCGCGGTGCAACCGCGATTCGATCCGCGATGTACGACGCCTGGCGCACGAGCGCTGCCCTCCGCGAGCAATCGATGCGGCTGCTCATGGGTGGGGCGACGCACCCGCTCGAGTTCGGAACGCTGTTGGGGCGACTCGCGGTGGTCGCGCTCGCGCAGGAGGTCCTCGGGTCCGGCCTCGCTCCGCGCGAGGCGCTGCGGCGCGTGGCATCGTACCGGCAGTGGCTGCCGTGGGGCGTCGCCGCGGTCGTGCCGCACGTCATTCGCTCGCGCTACTGGGGCCGGGCGAGCGCAGCCGCTCCGTTGCCGGGCCTCGCCGCGGCGCCTCGAAGCGGCGAGGTGAGGGTCGAGGTCCCACCGAAGCTCGATCGCGACAAGCTCGCGCGCACCGTCGCCGCCGCCACGGCCGCCCTGCAGCAGGTCCCACCCAGCGGCATGACCCGACTCGCCCGCACGAAGCGCGCGCGCGCGCGGGACGCATCACAGCTCGCACAGCTGCTGCTCGCGACGCTCGAAGCACCGAGCACGGCCGACACGAGGCTCGTGCGCCTCGGGCGTGCCACGGAGAGCCTGCTCGACCTGCAGGCGCGCAACGGTCGCTTCGGCGACCCGACCACGACCGCGCTCGCGTGCCGTGCCCTCGGCGCTGCGCGCTCGGTCGGCGGGGCCGATGACCAGGCGATCGCGCGAGCGCAGGCGCGTGCCGCGAGCTGGCTGCGCTCGCGGCAGACCGAGGACGGCGCGCAGCCCGGCGCGGATGCGGTCGCACATACCGCAGCTGCGGTCGAGGCATGGATCGCGTGCGGCATCCGCCCCACCGATCCGGCCGTCCGACGCGCGGTGAACTGGCTCGTTCGCCGGCAGTCCCCGGACGGGACCTGGCAGGCCACGAGCGATGCACCGGCGACCGCGCTCGTGACGGCACGGGCGACCTGCGCACTCGCGGGCAGTCACTTTCGCGGCGCGCGCGAGCTCGGTGTCGCGGCCCTCATCGACCTCGTGTCCTCGCGCCTGCTCGCGGGCGATCGGCTGCGCGATCTCGCGCACGCGACGGTCGTGGCGGAGGCCCTGCGTGCGCTGGCCTCGGCCGGTGTCGACGGCGAGCGCCTCGCCACCCCGGCGTCTCGTCGTCGGGTGCGGGCGAGCGACGACGACATCACCTACTGTCGCCACGCGCTCGGCGAGGTCTCGCGCACCTTCGCGCTCCCGATCGCGATGCTGCCCGAACCCCTATCGACGGCGGTGAGTTGCGGCTACCTGCTGTGCCGGATCGCCGACACGATCGAGGACCATCCGGGCATCGCCCTCGACGAACGCGACCGGATGTTCGGCGTGTTTCTCGACGTGCTGCACGGCCGCGAGCCGCGCGCGTTGACCCGCAGCTTCGAGGCCATCGTGGGCGACGACCCGGAGCTATCACTCGGCCGCAACTGCGCGCGCGTCATGTGCGTGTTCGGTTCGCTCGACGACGACCAGCGCGGCGCGTGTCGACACTGGATCGGCGAGATGGCGCGCGGGATGAACGTCTACGTTCACCGGCAGCGCGGCGCCGATGGGCTCATCGCCTTGACCACGCTCGCCGACCTCGAACGGTATTGCTACTTCGTCGCCGGCACCGTCGGGCACCTGCTCACCGATCTGTTCCGCGAGGTGTTCGAGCCGGCGGACGGTTCGGGGCGGCGCGTCGACGCCGAGCACTTCGGCGCAGGCCTGCAGATGGTCAACATCCTCAAGGACATCCCGGAGGATCGCGAGCGGGGCTGGTCCTACATCCCGCGCAGCACCTGTGCCGAGCACGGCCTCGCGGTCGGGGACCTCCTCGACGTGGCGCATCGAGACCGCGCACACGCCGCGGTTGCACCGGTCTTCGCGATGGCCCGGGATCGCCTCGATGCGGCCCTCACCTACGCGCTCGCCGTGCCGCCCGTACACGCCGGCGTGCGCCGGTTCTGCCTGTTGCCGCTGTGGATGGCGGCGCGCACGCTCGTGCACGCGCGCGGCAACGACGCCCTGTTCGTGCCCGGCGCCGAGGTCAAGATCTCGCGTGCCGAGGTCGCGTCCCTGATCGCCGAGGTCACCCGGCTCGCGTCCGACGACGAGGCGCTCACCCGGCGCTACCGCGCGCTGTGGAGCGCCGAGCCGTGAACCGACCCACACGAGCCGGCGCACCGGCTCCGCACGCGATCGAGCGCGCGATCGACGCGGCGCTCGAGGTCCTCGCGCACGAGCAGAGACCGACCGGGGCATGGGCGGGTGACTACGGCGGTCCGTTGTTCCTGCTGCCGATGTACGTCGGCGTCGCGCGCGCGACGGGCATCGCGCTCGACGACGCCACCCGCAGCGACATGACGCGGTACCTGCTCGCCACCCAGAACGACGATGGGGGTTGGGGGCTTCACGTCGAGGCCCCCAGCTATGTCTTCACGACCTCGCTGTGCTACGTCGCGCTGCGGCAGCTCGGCGAGCCCGCCGGCGCGACGTGGGCGGCGCCGGCACGCGCCTGGCTGTCGGCGCACGGCGGACCGCTCGCGTCTGCGTCGTGGGGAAAGTTCTTCCTCGCGCTGATGAACCTCCATGACTTCGCCGGCCTCGATCCGGTCCCGCCGGAGCTCTGGCTCTTGCCTCGGTGGGCTCCCATGCATCCCGGCCGGATGTGGTGCCACTGCCGCATGGTCTACCTGCCGATGTCGTTTCTCTACGGACGGCGCCTGTGCGCGCCGGCAGACCCCCTCGTGCACGCGCTGCGCGACGAGCTCTACGCCGAGCCGTACGCGGCGATCGACTGGGCCGCGGCGCGCGGCCGTGTTGCAGCGACCGACAGCGACGTCGCCGTGTCGGCGGCGACGTCGGCGATCCACACCGCGCTTCGCTGGTACGAGCGACATGCCGGCGCGACGCTACGGCGCCGTGCACTCGCCTTCGTTCTCGATCAGATCCGTCAGGAAGATGAGAACACCGGGTACATCTGCATCGGCCCGATCAGCAAGTTGTTCCATACGTTGATCTGGCACTCCGTCGATCCGCACGGTCGCGCGTTTGCGGCCCACGCCGCGCAGCTGCCGGCCTATCTGTGGCGCGGCCCGGATGGCGTCAAGATGCAGGGCTACGAGTCCTCCGAGCTGTGGGACACGGCGTTCGCGGCGCAGGCGATCGTCGCGACCGGTCGAGCGCCGACACGGCGCGCGATGGTCCAGGCCGCGCACCGGTTCATCGATCGCCAGCAGGTGCTCGCGGACGTGCCCGACCGAGAACGCTATTTTCGCGGACCCTCGCGCGGAGGTTGGCCGTTCTCCTCGCGAACCCACGGCTGGCCGATCACCGACTGTACCGCCGAGGGCATCATGGCGTGCCTCGCGGTCGCTCCGCACGTGACGGATCCGTTGCTTCCTCGACGCCTGGAGCTGGCCATCGACCTCATCCTCGACTGGCAAAACGACGACGGCGGTTGGGCCACCTACGAACGCACGCGCGGTCCGCGTTGGCTCGAGCAGCTCAATCCCTCGAGCTGCTTCGCGGACATCATGATCGACTACTCCTACGTCGAGTGCACCGCGGCGTGTCTGCGCGCACTGGCGCGCTATCGCACGCAACATCCCCACCACCGCGAGCGCGAGATCGCGGCGGCGATCGATCGAGGCGCTCGGTTCCTCCGCGCGCGCCAGCGCGACGATCATGCGTGGGAAGGGTCGTGGGGCGTCTGCTTCACGTACGGCACGTGGTTCGCCGTCACCGGGTTGCGCGCAGCCGGCGCCGCGCTCGACGATCCCGCGATCGTGAACGCCTGTGCGTTCCTGCGCGCGCACCAGCTCGCAGATGGCGGCTGGGGCGAGCGGGTCGAGGGCTGCCGCGCGCGATCGTACGTCCCCACCGAACACGGCCACGCCGTGATGACGTCATGGGCGCTGCTCGCGCTCTGCGAGGGCCCGCCCACGGCCGACCCGGCGATCGCGCGCGGCGTCGCCTTCCTGTGCGAGAACCAGCGCGCCGATGGCAGGTGGCCCGACGAGCACCTCTCCGGCGTGTTCAACAAGACCTGCGCCATCCACTACGACAACTACGTCAAGGTGTTTCCACCGTGGGCGCTCGCGATCGCCGCCCGCCGCTGCGCCGGCTCCTGACCGTCGCTCGCGCCGACACGGAGGCGATCACGTCGCCACGTCCTCGACGGTGGCGCCCGCGATCGCGACGAGCTCGCGGAACCAGCGCGTCGCCGCCGCGGTGCGGCCGGGGAGCGCGCGCGTGCCCCACACGATCGCGATCGCCGCGCGCGTGTCGTCGTGCGTCTTGGTGCGCTGCGCGTCCTTGACCGGCGTCCCCGTCGGGCCGGCGGCGTCGTACAGGCACACGAGGCCGCTCGCGTCGATCGTCTGGCCCGACGGGTTGAACACGTAGCTCGTGCCGGGCGGTGCGCACCGGATCGCGAGCGTGCCCTCCGTGCGATCGGCGTCGACGAGCGAGATCGGCAGGCCGGCGTGGAGCGAGACGACGTTGCACGCGTCGACGAGCGCGTTGATCGCCGGGAAGCGGCCGTCGGCGAGCGCGCCGACCAGGTACTCCGACGCGGGCTTGCTGCGGCCCGCCGGCTTGAACCCGCCGTGGCGGAGGAGATCCCGGACCGCGGTCTTCACCGCCTCGTCGACGGGGGTGAGCCCGGGCGGGAGCTCGGCGCCGGCGCGGGCGAGCGCCGCGATCTCCGGGGGCGTCGCGCACTGCGCGAGGGGACGCGGCAGGCGCGCGACGAACGCGCCGAGCTCGAGCAGCGGATGGGATTCGAGTGCGATCGTGAGCGCCATTCCTACCCGCGCATATGTAGCTCGATTTGCCGCGGGATCTCCGGTGACACGTTAAGATGATGTCGTGCCCGCGTTCGGGTCCACGCTCGGGCGGTACGAGCTGATCACCCGGATCGGTCAGGGAGGCATGGCCGAGGTCCAGCTCGCGATCCAGCGCGGGCCGGCCGGCTTCGAGAAGCTCGTCGTCGTGAAGCTGGTGCACGAGCACCTGGCGTCGCAGAAGACGTTCGTCGACATGCTGCTCGACGAGGCGCGCATCGCCGCGCTGGTGAAGCACCCGAACGTCGTCGACATCTACGACCTCGGCCACGCGGACGGCCGCTACTTCATCGCGATGGAGTACCTCGAGGGCGAGCCGCTGCTGGCCGTGCTGCGCGCCGGGCGCGAGGGCAAACGGCTCGATCCGCTGTCGACGGTGCGCCTCGTCTCCGAGACGGCCGACGGGCTCGAGGCGGCGCACGAGCTGCGCTCGATGGCGGGCGAGCCGATCGAGCTCGTGCACCACGACGTCTCGCTCGGCAACATCGTCGTCCTCTACACGGGGCAGGTGAAGCTCGTCGACTTCGGCGTCGCGAAGGCGTCGCAGAGCGCCGGGCCGCAGGTGCAGGTGCAGGGCAAGTTCAGCTACATGGCGCCCGAGAAGCTGGAGGGGCTCGGCGGCGACAGGCGCAGCGACATCTGGTCGCTCGGGTGCGTGCTGTGGGAGGCGCTGACGCTGCGCCGGCTGTTCAAGGGCGGCAACGACGGCGACACGATGAAGCAGGTGCTCGAGACGCCGATCCCGACGCCGTCGTCGATCAACAGCGAGGTCGACCCGGCGTTCGACCCCATCGTCATGCGCGCGCTCGAGCGCGATCCGGTGCGGCGGACGGCGACGGCGCGCGAGCTGTCGCACGACCTCGAGGAGGTCCTGCACGCGCGGCGCTACCCGCGGCGCAACGACGCGATCGCGCGCTACATGCAGCAGACGTTCGCGGCGCACCTCGACGCGCGGAAGCGGCTGCTCCAGGAGGTGTCGAGCAAGGGCAACGCGAGCGCCGCCGTGCTCGAGGCCGCGTTCGCCGAGCCGGAGGCGGCGCCGGGCCGCCCGGGCGAGACGCCGCCGCCGACGCCGTCGCGCCCCGGGGCGCTGCCGCGGGCGCGCACGAACAGCGTCAACGACCTGTCGGTGCGGATCGCGCACAGCCAGGTGATGCGCGTCGCGGTGCCGCCCGAGGACGTCCCGGTGCCGGCGAGCCTCGCCGCGCCCGCTCCGCCGGTGCTGAGCGCAACGGCGGCGACGCCGGCGGTGCGCGCGGAGACCGGGGACGAGCCGTCGACGAGCTCGGGCGCGGCGGCCGAGCTGGTGCGCTCGCCGGTCACGCACGTCGAGCTCGATCAGCTCGACGACCAGCTGCCCGAGGCCACCGGGACGGTCCGCCCGGCGAGGCGGCGCAACACCGGCTTCGTCGCCGCGCTCGGCGCGATCGGGGTCGCGGCCGTCGTGTTCGCGGTGATGAGCCGCGGGGGCGGCGCCGAGGCACCGCGCGCGGCGGCGACGGCGGCGGCGCCCGATGCGGCCGCGGTGATCGCGCCGAGCTCACCGCCGATGCCGACGTCCGTCGACGCGGCGCTGACGCGCGAGGACGAGATCGTGATGGAGCCGGCGCGGCGCGCGCCGCCGCCCCCGCCCGAGCCGGCCGTCGCGCGCGAGCCCCCGAAGCCGCCGCCGGTCGTGGTGCCCGTCGCGAAGGCGGTGGACCGGCAGAGCCCCGACGAGCTGTACAAGTCGGGGATGCAGGCGTTCGTGCGCGGGGACACGCGCGGCGCGCTCGCGACGTTCAGGAAGGTGCAGCAGACGAGCCCCGGCTACGCGCCGACGTGGCGCGCGCTCGGCCTCGTGTACGAGAAGCTCGGCGACCGCGCGTCGGCGAGGACGGCGTACCGGCGCTACCTCGCCGTGGCACCGCAGGCGCCCGACGCGGCGCAGGTGCGCGCGCGCATGGAGGCGCTGTGAGGCGCGGCCTGTAGCTCCACCGCACAGGTTGCTCCGCGTCGAGGGAGAGAGTACGAATACGTCTCGCCCCGAGAGGAAGTGCGCGTCGACATGAGCGAAAAGTTCCCGATGACCCCGTCCGGCTTCGCCTCGATGAAGGCGATGCTCAAGAAGCTCAAGGACGTCGACCGCCCCGCGAACAGCCGCGCGATCGAGATCGCGCGCGGTCACGGCGACCTCTCGGAGAACGCGGACTACAGCGCCGCGAAGGAAGAGCAAGGGCTGATCGAGGCCAAGATCCGCGAGCTCGAGGCGAAAACCGCGCTCGCCGAGGTGATCGATCCAACCAAACTGTCGGGTACGCGAGTCAAGTTCGGGGCCACCGTGACCATCGAGGACTCGGAGAGCGGCGACGCGCAGACCTACGTGATCGTGGGCGAGCACGAGGCCGACATCAAACGCCACCGGATCTCGATCGGGGCCCCGGTCGCGCGCGCGCTGATCGGCAAGGACCTCGGCGACACCGTCGTCGTGACCAGCCCGAAGGGCAAGCGCGAGTTCGAGGTCACGAAGGTCGAGTGGATCGACGTTCCCCCGCTCGAAGAGGTTCACGAATGAAGAAGCTCCGCCTCCCCCTCGTGCTCGCCGGCATGCTCGCCGCGGCGGCGCTCGCCGTCACCGCCTGCAAGCAGGGCCTGGGCGACCGCTGCCAGACCGCCAACGACTGCGAAGACGGCCTCGTGTGCAACCAGGCCACGAAGGTCTGCGCCACGGGCCTCAACAGCAACCTCGACGCCGAGCCGCCCCCCGACGCGCCCCCGGCCGACGCGCCGATCGACGCCGCCCCCGACGCGCCCGACCTGCCACCGCCCTGAGCCGCGACCACCGTCGCGAGCCGCGACGGGATGCGCCGGCGAACGCGCGCTGAGCCGCTACGGCATGCGACGCCGGCGCGGCATCGGCGGCAGCGGCGGCGGGTCCGCCGGCGCGATGCGCGTGTCGGCGAGCGTCGGGCCGTTGCGGACGCAGCGGAAGCCGACGTGCGAGAACCGGCCCGCCGGCTGGTAGAGCATGTTGAAGGGGTCGCGCACGTTGGCGCGCGCGATGAACGTGGGCTGGCGCCACGAGCCGCCGCGCACGACGCGCGCGTCGAACGACACGCCCTCGCGGTAGGGGTTGATGTTCGCGAGGTTCTGGTAGCCGCGCTCGTCCTGCTTCCACACCCATGCGTCGAGCGTCCACTCGGCGACGTTGCCGGCCTGATCCCGCGTGCCGAACGGCGACTCGCCCCACGGATAGCTGCCCGGCGGCGCGAGGATCGCGTGGCCGTCGCTGGCGTCGGGGTCGCCGAAGAACTGCAGCTGCGGTGAGGCCGGGTTGCGGTCGCGCTCGAGCTCGCGGAGCGCGGGCGCGCGCGGCTGGCCGTGGTTCATGTCCCTCGGCATCTCGATCTCGCCCCACGGCCACACGAACCGCTCGTCGGCGCCGCGCGCCGCGCGCTCCCACTCGGCCTCGGTCGGCAGGCGCCCGCCGCGCCAGCGGCAGAAGTCCTGCGCCTCGTACCAGGTCGCGTTGACCATCGGCCACTCGCCGCGGATGTAGCGCTCGTCGCCGGCGATCAGCGGGTCGAGCTGGCACGCGCCGGCGGCGACGCAGTCGCGGTACTCGTCGACGCTGACCTCGAGGCGATCGATGTCGAACTCGCCGACGAACACCTCGCGGGCGATCATCTTGTCGGCTTCCTGCTTGTAGATGTCGCAGAACTCGATCGAGCCGGTGCGCACGAAGTGCGAGTCGGTCTCGAAGTTGAGCTCGCACTGCTGCTTGAGCTCGGTCGGCGTGCGCTCGTCGAAGCCCATCTGGAAGCGGCCGGCGGGCACGTGCACCGTGAGCCGCTTCGCCGCCTTGATCGTGACGACGCGGCCGGCGGGATCCGGTGGGGGCTCGTCGCCGCCCGCATCACCAACGCCGGTCGCACCGGAGGTGCCGGCCGCGATCACGAGCAGGGCGAGGGCGCTGGGGAGGCGCACCCCGGAAGTGTGTCGCACCGCGGGCGCCCCAGCAATCTCAGCGCGCGAGCAACCAGGCCAGCGCGATGCGCACGCGCTCGGCGCTGCCCTCGCCGGCGATGGCGAGCCGGTGGAGGAACGGCACCGTGATCGGCGCACGCCCGCGCCGCGACGCGAGGCGGACGAGCGCCGACGACGCGACCTCCGGGGAGGCATCGCTCGCGAGGATCGCGAGGCGCTCGTCGTCGAGGGCGGGGATCGCGGCGCGCCGCACGAGCGCCGACGGGTCCGTCGCAGCGGCGGCCGCCAGCGCCGGGATCCGCTCGCCGAGCGCCGCGAGCGCCGCCGCGCGCACGTCCGCGTCGCGGTCGACGACGAGCGTCCGCAGATCGGCCTCGCTCGCGCCGATCGCCGAGGCCGCGCGGACCTCGGGTGCCGCGTCGGCGACCGCGCGCTCGCGGTGGCCGGGCTCGAGCGCGCCGAGCGCCGCGATGGCCCGGGCGCGCACGGCGCGGTCGCGATCGTGCGCGAGCTCGCGCAGGCGGCGCAGGAGCGCACCGTCGAGCTTGCTGTTCCCCGCGCTGCGCGCCGCGGCCTCGACGCACGCCGCGCGCACACCGGCGTCGGCATCGCGCAGGCCGAAGCCGATCAGGCCCTGCGCCACCGCCGGCGCCCCGGCGGGCAGCGCCGTGCACACGCCCGCGCGCGTCCGCGCATCGCCGCGCTGGAACCAGCTCGGCAGCTTCTTGCCGAGCTCGGCGTCGGGGATCAGCGCGAGCGCGGACAGCGCGGCCGGCGTCGCGTTCGCGCCGGTACCGGCGAGCTCCGCGCGCAGCGCGTCGAGCGCCGCCCCGCCCTGCCCGAGCGCCGCGAGCGCCGCGATGCGCGCGAGCGCGAGGCGCGGCCGGGCCACGAGGTCGTCGCGCAGGTCCGCGGCGAGCGCCGGTGCGATCGCCGCGTCGCCGAGCTGCCCCACCGCCGCGATCGCGACGAGCCGCAGGTCGACGTCGGCGATCGGCGGCACGAAGCGCTGCACGTCGGGGCCGAGCGCCTGCACGTTCGCGCGCCCGATCGCGTCGACGGCCGCGCGGCGGACCGCGCCGTTGCCGCTCGCGAGCCCCTCGCGCAGCGCTGCGACCATCACGCGCTCGGCGGCGGTGATGCGGTCGGCGTCGGTCGTCGTCGCCGAGCTCGTCGACGCGGCGATGCGCTGCGCCGCGCGGAACAGCGAGCCCTCGCGCAGGAGCTTGTCGACGACGCCGGCGAGCGGCAGCTCCACGTTCATCACCTGCGCCGTCGCCGGGCCCGCCTGCCGCCGGTCGCGCGCGAACGTCCAGCGCACGTAGACGAGGTCGTCGTCGGAGCGCAGGTCCGCCGGCGGCCGGGGCAGCGGGGAGGCGTCGCGGAGCACGCCCTGCGCGGCGCGGTCGAAGTCCTCGTTGCCGCTCGGCGCCGACAGCTGCACGTTCGCGATCCGGCCGTCGCGCGCGATCGCGACGTCCGCGACGGCGGCGAGCGAGGGCGCATTGAGCGGGTGCGCCGCCGGCAGGCGCAGGCGGCAGTCCTCGAGGAACTGCCCCCACGCCGGCTGGATGTTCGCCGCCACCGCCGTCAGGTAATCGCCGCCGCGCGCGCTCGGATCGACCGGGAGCGGCGGCGGCAGGCGCGGCCCCGAGGCGGCGAGCCCCGGCCCGCCCGCGGGCTTGCCGCACGCTCCCCCGGCGAGCGCGAGGGCGAGCGAGGCGAGCGAGGCGAGCAGCGCGAGACCCGAGGACATCGACGCGGCTAGCGTGTCACGAGCGCGGGCGATCTGCCCATCACGCGCTCACTTCTTCACGGACGTGCAGGCCGAGGTGCCGGCGCACGGTGAAGTACGCCTCGCTCACCGCGAACGAGAGCAGATCGCGGAGGCGGTCCTTCGCCGACATCGTCGACAGGGCCGCGCCCTCGGTCGCGATCGCCTTCGCGGCCGTCTGCAGGTCGTTCGCGAGGATGAAGCCGACGCGGTTCGCCGTCAGGTCCGTCGCCGTGCGCCACGACGAGATCAGCCCGTTGCCGACGCGGCCCGAGAGCTTCGCCGACAGCTCGCCGACCTGCTCGAGGAGCGGGCCCGGGACCTGCTGCTTCAGCGACTGCGCGAGCTTCTTCGCCTCGTCGTTGGCGACGTCCTGGAACGGCCGCCCGTCGTGCGCCGTCAGGCGCGCACCGCCCGCGAGCACCGACGCGGCGAACGCCGCCTCGAGCTTGGGCAGCGTCCCGAGCGCGAGCGTCACGAACCGCTCCGGCCGCAGGTACGCCATGCGCTTGCCGACCTCGAACGCGAGCTCGCGCTCGTCGGTCTTCGTGATCTGCGGCGCGCCGACGAGCAGCGTCGGCACGAGGCGCTGGCGCTCGGCCCCGAGGCCGACGGTGTTCGCGACGCGCAGGCCGTCGCCGCCCTCCTGGAGCCACACCATCGGCGCGGGGTCGATCGCGAGCACGCTCGAGACGTACTTCACGATGCGGCTGACCGGCCGCGGATCGCGGTCGAGGTCGGTGCGCGTGTCGGGCGTGAGGCCAAAGGCGGTGATCGGCTGCGCCGTGCCCGCCGCGAGCGCGCCCAGCGTCGAGCTGAAGATCGCGCCGACGTGGCGGTCCTCGCGCGGGTGGATCACGTTCTTCTGCCACAGCTCCTCGGTGAGCCGCCGCGGCGCCGGGTAGAACTGCTGCGGGCGGAACCGCTGGTACAGCACGTTCTCCTCGTCGGAGGCGGCGCCGAGGAAGACGAGCGCCTGCGCGACGCACCAGGCCTTGTCGAGCTCGTGCTCGGCCCGGTACAGGCTCGCGAGCGCCTTGTACAGCTCGACGCGATCCGGCGCGGACTTGAGCAGGAACTGGAGCTCGTGGATGGCCTCGTGGCGGCGCGCCTCGCCGGCCTCGAGGTAGAGGTCGGCGAGCTGCTCGTGCCGCTGCATGTCGTCGGGCGCGAGCTCGACGGCGACCTGGTACGCCTCGGTCGCCGCCTCGGTGTCGCCGAGGTGCTCGAGGCACGTGTCGCCGAGCTTGGTCCACAGCGAGAGCAGCGTCTCCGTGGGCGCGTCCTCGCCGATGCGCTTGAGCTGGCGGCGGTACGCGCGCGCGAGCTGCTTCCACTCGTGCTTGGCGACGAGCATGTTCTCGAGCGCGTCGAACGCCTTCGGCGTGGTCGGCGCGTCGTCGAGCGCGACGTGGAACTTCTCCACGGCGAGCGCGACGTCGTCGAGCTCGTCGCGCGCGATCACGCCCGCGGTGTAGTGGAAGCGCGCGCGGCGGTCCGACGACGTCTCCTGCGCGGACAGGAGGTCGAGCGTCTCGACCGCCTTGCGCCACTGCTTCTGCTCGGTGAACGCCTCGAGCAGCTTGTGCATGAGCAGGCGCGATCCGGGCGTCAGCTCGAGGCCGGCGCCGTACGCGACGGTCGCCTGGTTCACGTCGCGCAGGCGCTCGCGCCAGATGTCGCCGATCTCCTCGTACAGCTTCGCGCGGCGCTCCGCCGGGCCGTCGGTCTTCGCGATCGCGTCGATCTGCGCGCGCTTCGCGTCGGCGACGATGCGCCACTCGCCGCGGGCGCCGCCGAGCTCGACCATCGCGCCGAGCGTGGGCTCGTGCAGCGGCTCCTTCTCGAGGGCGCGGCGGAAGCTCGCCTCGGCCTTCTTCTCCTCGCCGAGCGCGCGCGCCGCGACGCCCAGCCGGTACCAGATCTCGGCGACCTTGCCGTCGGCGATGCCGGTGCGGTGGCGCGCCAGGATCTCGCGGTAGCGCTTGTCGACCTCGCGCCACTGCTCGTTGCCGGCCTCGCTGCCCTCGTTCGCCTTCGCCTCGACCATGAGGACGGCGGCGAGGCCCATCGCGGCGTCGAGGCTCTCGGGATCGAGCTCGACGGCCGTGCGGTAGTGGCGCTCGGCCTTCTCGGTGCGGTGCAGCGCCTCGTAGGCGCGGCCGAGCTGCGCCTCGCGGCGGCTGCGCTCGTGGCGCTCGAGGCCCTCGGCCTGGCGGGCGAGCATCTCGAGCACCGGCAGCGCGTCGTCCCAGCGCTTCTGCTCGACCAGCTGGTCGGCGACCTTCTGGCCCGCCGCGACGTGGTCGGGATCGAGCTTGAGCACGCGGCCGTACAGCTCGAGCGCGCGCGCCCCGTCGCCGAGCTTGCCCTCGACGATCGTGGCCGCGCTCCAGAGCAGCTCGACGCGGTCCGTCCGGTTTCCGGACACCGCCTCGGCGCGCAGCCCCATCTCGACGGCCTGGCCCCAGTTCGAGCGCGCCTCGTGCACCTGCGAGAGGCCCTTCAGCGTCGCGAAGTGCTCGGCGTTGTTCGACAGCGCCTTGTCGTAGTGGCGCTGCGCGAGCTCGAGGTCCTTCATCTTCTCGGCCGCGATGCGGCCGGCCTGGGCGTACAGCGGCGCGCCGTCGAGCTCGATCGCCGCGTGGCGAACGAGCGCGTCGACCGCGCGGTCGTACTGCTCCGTGCGCTCGTAGAGCCCCGGCAGGAGCGCGAGCGCGGCCTTGTTCGCATCCTCGATCGCGAGGACGTTGAGCGCCGCCTCGATCGCCTTGGGCGCGTCGCCGAGCTTGTCGGCGTGGACGCGCGCCATCGCGAGGTACAGCTCCACGCGCTGGCCCGGCGCCTTCGCGGCCGCGATGTGGCGGCGCTGGATCGCGACGAGCTCGTCCCAGTTCTCCTGGCTCTCGAGGACGCGCTCGTAGCCGCGGTACGCGTCGTCGGCGTTCGGGTCGGCGGCGAGCAGCTTGTCGTACGCGGCGATCGCGCGGTCGGCGTCGCGGTCCTCGAGCTCGGCGGCGAGCTTGCGCAGCGTCGCGAGCTTCTCGCCCTCGGGCGCGACCTGGCCGAGGCGCTCCATCGTGCGCAGGTAGTCCTCGGTGCGGCCGGTCTTGTCGTACAGGTCGACGAGCGCCTTCAGCGCCGTCGCATCGCTGCCGTTCGCGGCGACCGCGGCCTCGTAGCGCGCGATCGCGCCCTCGAGGTCGCCCAGCTTCTCGGCGCGCATCGTCGCGAGCTCGCGGCGCAGCGCCGCGGCGCGGCCGGTGTCGCCCGACGCCTCGCTGATCTCGGCGCGGCGGTCGAGCACCTTCGCGAGGTTCGCCCAGCGCTCGTCGCGCCGGTACAGGCGCTCGAGCGCGGCGAGCGCGTCATCGGACGACTCGTCGAGGTCGGCGGCGGCCTGGTAGGCCTCGATCGCCTTGGCCGTCGACGACAGCTGGCTCTCGCACAGGTCGCCGAGGCCGAGCAGGAGATCGACCTTCGTGGCGGTGTCGCTCTCGACCTCGGCGTGCGCGCGCAGGGTGTCGGCCAGCTCGGCCCACTTGCTCTGCTTGCGCTGGACGTCGGCGAGCGCCTTGTACGCGTTCGTGTTCGCGGCGTCGAGCTCGAGGGCGCGGCGCAGCGACGGCATGGCGTAGTCCGCGCGGTCCAGGCGCGTCGCGTACCAGGTGCCGAGGCGGCCCCACCACGCGGACGCGACCTTGCCGTCCTTGGCCTCGGTCGCGATCTCCGAGCCGATCTGCACGAGGTCGGCCCACGCGCCGGTCGCGCTCGCGAGCTTCTCGGCGAGCTGCGCGGCGGCGTCGTCCTCGGGGGCGACCTGGCAAGCCGTCGTCACGGCCTCGAAGCCGCGGTGGAGGTCGCCGATGCCGGTCTCGTAGGTCTCGGCGAGCTGGCACAGGAGGCGGGCGCGATCCGGGCCGTCGCCGGCGTGCTCGATGCGGCCGAGCAGCACCTCGACGACGTTCTCCCACTCCTTGCCGTCGCGCGCCTTGCGCTCGATCAGGTCGAGGGCGTCGCGGGCCTCCGCGGCCTCCTCGACGCCGTCGCCGAGGAGCGCGATCCAGCCCTCGACGTCGTCGGCGTCGGGGCGCGCCTGCGACAGCGTGATGCCCGCGGCCTTGCACGCCTCGCCGAGCGCCTCGAGCCACTCGATCACCGAGCGCTCGGCGATCTCGTCGCCGCCGCGCCCGGCCAGGTTCACGACCTCCATGTGGTGGTCGGAGAGGAGCTCGTCGACGGTGACGGGGCCGACGCCCGCGCCGAGGAAGTAGTGCGTGCCGCGCGGCGGCTCGAACATGCCGAACACGCGGTCGAGGAGCGCCGCGAGGTCGGGGTCGCCGAAGCGGAACCCGATGAACACGAGCGAGCCCTCGACGTACAGCTTGCGCGCGTAGTCGCGCAGGTCGACGGCGCGCGACAGGGCGCGGCGGACCGACGCCGGCGTGACGACGTAGGTGTCGAAGTTGCCGAGCATCTTGACCAGCGTGCGGCGCCGCGGCGACAGCTCGCCGAGCTCCTGGTAGGTCACGACGCGCGCGGGCGGCCAGCCCTCGGGCGAGGTCGTCTCGAACGCGTGCTCGAGGATGTCGCCCGGGAACGTCGTCCACACGTGGCGGAACGGCAGCGCCGCGAGCGCGCGCGGCAGCGGCGGCAGCTCGGACGGCGCCGCCCACGTGTCCTCGACGATCTTGTCGCAGGCCTCTTCGCCGAGCGCGCGGGCGAGGAACCCGACGGCGCGGACGAGGCTGCCCTTGCCGAGCAGCTTCTCGAGGTCCTTGGTGGCCGCGTCGTCGCCTTCGCGACCGCGCGTCTCGAGCGCCTTCGTGAGGCGCTCCAGCAACTGCTTCCAGGAAGGAACTCCGATTCCCGCACCGACGACGAGCGCAGCTTTGCCCGCCTTGATCTGTTCGATGAGAGTCTCGGGGATCGTGTGCTCGTGCATCCTGAACCCCCTTGATGGTTCTGTTTCGGGGCGCACCCTAACGGCGACTCCCGGGGGATCGCAAGCGCAAAAAGGAGCGTATCGGCGCTCACTTGCCGTTGGCTGCCGGCGGTCCGGAGCCGCGGGTGGCTATGATGCCGGCCCATGCGCGCGATCCTGGCATTCCTTCTTCCCCTGGCGGCCTGCGGCGGCGGTCTCGACACCGACCTCGAGGGCGTGTACCTGCTCGACGACTGGACGGCGAACCCGGCGGGGTGCAACGCGGAGGGGCCCTCCCGCCTCGCGAACGAGAACGACAAGGCGCTGTTCGTCGAGATCGCGGACTTCCTGGGCGTCAAGTTCGTGAACGCGGTCACGTGCACCGACGTCGCCGAGTGCAAGGCGAAGGCGGCCGAGGACACCTTGTTCCTGGGCGGCTTCGCGTTCGAGGGAGGGAACGACAAGGACGGCTGGAAGGGCCGGTCGTCGTTCGCGAGCGGCAACAACACGACGTGCAGCGGGAGCGTGGTCGACTTCGTGATGACGGGCGACGGGACGAAGCTGCGCATCGAGTCGCGCCGCACGGACGCCTCCGGCTTCACGCCGAACGCGTCGAGCGGCTTCTGCGAGGCCGACGATGCGGTGAAGGCGGCGCAGGGGCAGCCGTGCACCGAGCTCGAGGTCATCACGGCGACGTTCGCCGCCGACCTGTGACGCCGGATCCGTGACGCCGGGCACGCGCGAGGGGCGTGATACCTTTCGACGGGCGTGCGCCTCAGGAGGAAGCTGACGATCGCGTTCTTCGGAACGAGCTCGCTCCTCGCGCTGGTGCTCGCGCTGTTCCTCTACCGGTTCGTCAAGCGGCAGCTCGACGACGAGCTGCGCGACCGCCTGCGCGACGTGACGTTCATCGGCGTGCACGTCATCGATCGCCCCGCGTACGAGCGGCTGCTCGCGAAGTTCGCCGAGCTCGCGCCGCTCGACGAGCAGCTGAAGGCCCTCGCGGAGCGGAAGGCGTCGCCCGCGCAGCAGAAGGAGCTCGACGAGCTGACGGCGACGTTCGAGGCGCGCCTCGCCGACGTCGAGCAGTCCGCCGACTACAAGACGATCTCCGACCAGCTCAACCGGATCCGCGCGGTCGAGCCGACGCTCATCCACTTCGTCTACCTGCTCGCGCCGACGGCCGACGGGGACGTCGGGCGGTTCGTCGTCGACGCGGACGTGCTCAAGCTGCGCGCGCAGGCCGCCGCGTCGGGGAGCAGCAAGGACGCGGAGAAGATCAGCCACTTCTACCAGACGTACGACGTGTCGAAGATCCCGCTGCTGAAGGCGGCGCTCGCGAACTGCACGAAGGAGTTCGAGCCCGACTACGTCCACGACGACGAGTTCGACGTCAACTCGATCTCGGCGTACATCCCGCTCGCGAGCCTCGACGGAGATCCGCTGCGCGGCGACAAGCGGCAGTGCCTCGGGGTGCTCGGCGTCGACATCACCGACCGCAAGATGCGCGCGGCGCTCGATGCGGCGGGCTCGCTCGCGATGTGGACGTCGCTCGGCGTCGTCGCGCTCGCGCTGCTCGTGTCGATCGCGATGGGCACGGTGCTGACGCGGTCGCTGCACGCGCTGTCGGCGACGGTGAAGCGGTTCGCCGACAAGGACTTCGCGGCGCGCACGTCCGTGGCGTCGAAGGACGAGATCGGGCAGCTCGGGAAGAACTTCAACGACATGGCCGAGACGATCCAGCTGCACAGCGAGAACCTCGAGGAGCTGGTGCGGCTGCGCACGAAGGAGCTGATGGCGGAGAAGGCGACGTCGGAGCGGCTCCTCCTGAACGTGCTGCCGGCGCCGATCGCGGACCGCCTGAAGACGGGCGAGAGCCTCATCGTCGATCGCTTCGACTCGGTGTCGGTGCTGTTCGCGGACATCGTCGGGTTCACGTCGCTGTCGCAGCGGACGAGCCCCGAGGCGCTGGTGACGATGCTGAACGAGCTGTTCAGCATGTTCGATCGGCTCGCCGAGCAGCACGGGCTCGAGAAGATCAAGACGATCGGCGACGCGTACATGGTGGTCGCCGGCATCCCGCAGCCCGTCGCGGATCACGCGACCGCGATCGCGCACATGGCGCTCGACATGCAGGCGGGGATCGAGGCGTACGCGGAGCGCACGGGGATGTCGCTGTCGATCCGGATCGGGATCCACACGGGGTCGGTCGTCGCCGGCGTGATCGGGACGAAGAAGTTCATCTACGACCTGTGGGGCGACACCGTGAACACGGCGAGCCGCATGGAGTCGTCGGGCCTCCCGGGGCGGATCCAGGTGAGCGAGGCGACGTACCTGATGCTGCGCGACCAGTTCCACCTCGAGGAGCGCGGGCCGATCGAGGTCAAGGGCAAGGGCATGATGACCACGTATCTGCTGGGCGCGCAGGCCACCGATCCCCAGCGCGTCTCGGTCGCGGTGATCGCGAAGGCTCCGTAGTAAGGATGGGTGTGGCCTCCGAAATCGCAGCGATCTATCGCTCGTCGAAGAAGAAGCGCGACATCAACTGGTTCACGGAGTGGATCGCGCGCCCGCCGGGCGCGGTCGTCGTGTACGCGCTGCGCAACACGCGGGTGACTCCGAACCAGATCACGTTCGCGTCGTCGGTGGTGGCGGCCGGGGCGTGCGCGATGTTCGCGCTCCTGCCCGGGTACGGCTGGCTCGTCGCGGCGGCGCTCCTGTTCGAGCTGTCGTTCGTGCTCGACTGCGCCGACGGGATGCTCGCGCGGCTGCGCAAGGTCGCGTCGCCCGTCGGCCACCTGCTCGATTTCCTGATGGACGAGCTGAAGGCGATGCTGCTGTTCGCGTGCGTCGCCGTGCGCCTGTGGCGGGACACCGGCGACGAGCGCCTCTTGCTCGTCGGGATGTTCGCCGGGTTCGCGCTCGCGAGCGGGCTGTCGCTGACGTCGTTCATGCGCCGCCCCGAGTACGGCGCGAAGCCGCCGACCGAGGACGGGCAGCCCGCGGAGGTCGGCGGGCGGCGCGGGCCCGTCGGGATGGTGCTGAGCGCCGTCGAGTGGTGCGCGCGCGTGGTCGTGCACTACCCGCAGTACCTGTGGCTGTGCGCGCTCGTGAACCGGATCGACGTCTTCTTCTGGGCGTACGCGGCGGTGAACGTCCTCTATTTCGGCAAGGCGCTGTTGTCGATCCTGTGGCGCCTGGGCAGGTTCAAGTCATGAAGCGCGCGATCCTGATCGCCGCGGGCCGGGGCAAGCGCCTCGGGCCGCACACCGAGGACGTCCCCAAGTGCATGGTCGAGGTCGGCGCGCGCACGATCCTCGGGTGGGTGTGGCACGCGTTCGCCGCGGCCGGCATCGAGGAGCTCGTCGTGATCCGCGGGTACCGCGGCGACACGCTCGAGGCGTTCGTGCGCGAGCTGGCGCCGGCGCCGATGCGCGTGGACTTCGTCGACAACACGGAGTGGCAGACGAACAACGTGCTGCTGTCGATGGCGTGCGCGCGGCGGTTCCTGGACCGGCCGTGCTTGATCTCGTACAGCGACATCATCTTCACGCCGGCGGTGGCGCGCGCGGCGGTCGCGAGCACGGCCGAGATCGGCCTCGTGATCGACCGCGACTTCCGCTCGATCTACGAGGGGCGCACCGAGCACCCGCTCGACGAGGGCGAGGTCTCGGACCTGATGCCGGATGGCTCGGTCGCGCGCGTCGGCAAGCGGGCACTCCCGCCCGCGGGCGCGGTCGGCGAGTACATCGGACTGTGCCGCCTCGGCGCGCGCGGGGTCGCGACCGTGGCGAACACGCTCGATGCGCTTGCGAAGAAGTTCGAGGGGCGCGAGCAGGAGCCGTTTCAGCGCGCGGCCACGTTCCGGAACGCGTATCAGACGGACCTGTGGCAGCACCTGATCGATGGGGGGATCGATGTGGACCCGATCCTCATCGACGGCCAGTGGCGCGAGATCGATACCGGTCAGGATCTCGAACGCGCGCGGCTGCTGGTAGAGTCGTCGGCGAAGGACTGGTCATGACGCGCAACCTCGCCATCTGCATCGCCCTCGTCGTGGTCGCGAGCTGTAACAAGCCGTCGGAGGACAGCTGCCGCGCGGCGCTCGCGAACATGCGCACGCTGATGGGGACCGAGTCGAGCAACACCGGCGCCGAGCTCGAGGCGGCGCTGCGGCGCTGCAAGGGCAACTCGTCGAAGGAGGCGGTCGAGTGTGCGACCAAGGCCAAGACGATCGAGGAGCTCGACGCGTGCCAGTTCATGCACATCCCCGACAAGGAGGCCGCCTGCAAGGCGGCGCTCGAGAAGGTGAAGTCCCTCGGGCGGCCCGAGGCGCCGGCGGATGCGCAGCGCTGCCGCAACTACTCGCGCACGGTGATCAAGTGCGCAGGCGAGGCGGCGAACCTCGAGGACGTCGAGAAGTGCGGCTTCTTGAAGAAGGACGCCGGCTCCGGCTCCTGACCCGTCTGCGGCTTTGCGTCGGCGTGGGCGTGGCGGTGCTCGGGGCCGGGGATGTGCGGGCGCAGCCGGCGGTCGGGGCGAGTGATGCGGTGCTGGCGGTGCTGTCGCCGCCGGCGACGGACGATGCGCGGTCGGCGACGGCGATCGGGCCGAGCGGCGAGGTGTACGAGCCGGATGGGAAGGGCGGCTGGGTGCGCACGCAGCGGATCGCGACGGCGGATCCCCTGACGCTCGCGGCGCGGGTGGGTGGAGCCGGTGGCGCGGTCGTCGCGTCGGGGAACGGCGTGGTGTACCGGCTCGCGGCGAACGGGTGGTCGGCGATCCGGCTCGTGCAGAAGGGCAAGGCCGTGCTCGCCGGTGGCCCGCGCGCGATCGCGGCGGCGGGCAAGCAGCTGTTCGCGCTCGACCGCACGGCCGGCGGCGAGCCGGCGAAGCTCGCGGCGACGGCGAGCCCGGTCGTCGCGATCGGGACGGGCCCGAGCGGCAAGACCGCGGTCGTGCAGACCGAGCGCGGCCTGTTGCGGCTCGACGGCGCGCGGCTCACGGCGATCACCGGCGCCCCGCGCGGCATCACGCAGCTCGTCGGCGACACCTGGGCGATCGCCGACGGCGGCGCGGCCGACCTGCGCACCGGCAAGACCCTCCCCTTCCCCGCCGGGCTCGCCGTCGGGGCGAGCTCGCCGGCGACGGTCGCGCCCGACGACAGCCTCGCGGTCGTCGCCACCGGGGCCGGCGGAGCGCTCGAGCTCGTCACCGTGCGCGGCAACGGCAAGGTCGATCGCGAGCCGATCGTCATCACCGCGCCGGGCGTGGCCGTCGGCCTCGCCGTCGATCGCACCGGCCGCGCTGTCGTGGCCCTGCGCGACGGCCGCCTCGCCGTGCGCGACCGCGGCACGTGGTCGACGACCACCGCGACGACCTCGTTCCCCCCACCCCGCCCCGGCCCGCCGCCCGCGACGAGCCCCTGACGTCCGGCCGCGCGCCGCGTCCCGAGATCGGCGACGATGTATCAGATCTTCCACATCACGCACGTCGACAATCTGCCGTCGATCGTCCGCGACGGCGGACTGTGCTCGGACGCGGCGATGATCGCGCGCGAGGCCCGGGTGGCCTCGATCGGGATGAGCAGCATCAAGCAGCGCCGGCTTGCGCTCCCGGTGCGGTGTCATCCGGGAGATCTCGTCGGGGAGTGCGTTCCGTTCTACTTCTGCCCGCGCTCGATCATGTTGTTCCTCATCCACCGCGCGAACCATCCCGACCTCGGGTACCGCGGAGGACAGGAGCCGATCGTTCACCTGGAGCTCGACCTGCGCGCCGTGGCTGCATGGGCGGACGCCAACCGACGACGGTGGTCGTTCACGCTCTCGAATGCGGGAGCAGCGTACGCCGAGTTTCGTGGCCGGCTCGATCAACTGGGCGACCTCAACTGGGTTGCCATCCGGTCGACCGACTTCACCTCACCGGCCACCAAGGAAGGCAAGCAGGCCGAGTTCCTCGTACACGAGTTCGTGCCGTGGGATCTCGTGGTGCGGATCGGTGTCTACTCGCAGGCGATCGCGGAACGCGTGGTCGCGGCGATCACCTCCGCTGCCCACCGGCCACGCGTCGATGTCCTTCGCGGATGGTACTACTAGCCGTAGGCGCACGATGATCGAACTGACCCGAGGAGACATCCTGCGCGCCAGGACCGACGCCATCGTGAACACGGTCAACTGCGTCGGGTACATGGGGCGAGGGATCGCCGCGCAGTTCAAGCGCGCGTATCCGGACAACTTCCGCGTCTACGAAGCTGCGTGCAAGCGTGGCGAGGTTCATCCGGGGCAAATGCTGGTCTTCGAGCTAGCCGGCGCAGAGCAGCCGCGCTGGATCATCAACTTCCCGACGAAGCGACACTGGCGCGCCAGCAGCCGGGTCGATGACATCGAGGCCGGCCTCGCGGCGTTGATCGGTGAGGTCCGTCGGCGAGACATCCGCTCGATCGCCGTGCCCGCGCTCGGCTGTGGTCTCGGTGGGCTCGATTGGGCTCAAGTGAAGCCCCTGATCGAGGATGCGTTCGGAGCTGTTCCGGACGTGCGCGTGGCCCTCTATGAACCGGCCGGTGCGCCTGCCTCGGATGCCATGGCCCGCAGCGCGAAGTCGCCGCCGATGACGGCCGGTCGCGCCGCGCTGGTGGGTCTGGTGCGGCGATACATGAGCGGGCTCATGGACCCGTTCGTCTCGCTGCTCGAGATCCACAAGCTCATGTACTTCGCACAGGAGGCGGGCGAGCCGCTCAAGCTGAGGTACGTCAAGGCCGTGTACGGACCCTACGCGGAGAACCTGCGCCACGTGCTCGCCGCGGTCGAGGGACACCTTCTCTCGGGCTACGCCGACGGCGGCGATGCTCCCGACAAGCAGCTCCAGCTCGTGGCAGGCGCCGCGGAGGCCGCCGATGCCTTCCTCGCGGCGCACCCGGAGACGCGAGAGCGGTTCGAGCGCGTGTCGGCCCTCGTCGAGGGCTTCGAGACGCCCTTTGGTACCGAGCTGCTCGCGACGGTGCACTGGCTCCTCACGCACGACGGTGTTCCCGATGCTCGGCTCGTCGACGCCGTCTACGCCTGGAACGACCGCAAGAAGCAGTTCTCGCCACGGCAGATCGAGCTGGCTCGCGACGTCCTGCGCGACAAGGGGTGGACGTCGCCCGCATCGGTGTGACCCGTGGGTGTGCCCCGTTCGGGCGCTGCTCCCGACGGGATTGGTCAGATGACGTCGTCGGAGGGTGGGACCGTCGGAGGGATCGTGATCGTGCCGCTCGTGGGCGACGGCTCGCGCTGCTCGTCCATGAGGCGCGCGGCCTCCATGAGGAGGTGCGTCGTCGAGACGTTGACGCGGTCGACGCCCTCGACGAGGCATGCGATGAACTCGAACTCGCCGACGCCCCAGGTGAGCAGGTAGTAGACGCACTCGGCGTCGACCGGCTCCTCGGCGTCGTCGAGGCGCGCGTGCACGACCTTGCCCTCGCGCACGAGCACCTGCGCGGACGGGCCGTTCGGCGCGCGCAGCTGGAGCAGGCCGGTCTTGCGCTCGAGCTCGATCAGCACGAGCAGCGACGACAGCCCGACCTGGCTGAGGTCGCCGCGCAGGCTCGTCCCGCCGAGCTGCTCGCGCGTCTCCTGCAGCGTCGCCTGCGTGCGGCGCAGCGTCTTGGCGACGCGCAGGTCGAGCTCCTCGAACCGGAACGGCTTGGTGACGTAGTCGTCGGCCCCGAGCCGGAACCCGCGGATCCGGTCGTCCTCCGACGACAGCGCCGTCAGGAAGATGACGGGGAGCATCGCGAACGCGCTGTGGGCCCGCAGCTGGCGCACGAGGGCCCAGCCGTCCATCTTGGGCATCATCACGTCGGTGATGAGCAGGTCCGGGGCGCGGGCCAGCGCGCGCGCCAGGGCATCCTCGCCGTCCACCGCCGTCTCGACGCTGTACCCGCGCTTCTCGAGCACGGTCGCCACCATGCGCAAGATCCACGCATCATCGTCGGCGACCAGAACGTGCGGTGCCATCGGCCGCTTCCAAGGTAGCGTGAGGCCGACGATCGAGGCAAACGCGGGTGCCACCCCTCGCGGGTAAGGGCCGGTTTGTCGAGATCCGCGACTCCTTGGCGTTGGGAGGCCCTCCCTGGGCCGCTGGGAGCCCAAGG
>JAHBVW010000023.1 GCA_019637375.1 Deltaproteobacteria bacterium
CTCGAGAGCGCGCAGCACCCCGTCGGTGAACTGCGCCGTGTTGGCCTTGCCGCCGAGGTCGCCCGTGCGCGTCTCGGGGTTCGCGAGCGCCGCGTGGATCGCCTTGCGCATGCGCTCCGCGGCCGGGCGCTGCTCGACGTGTTCGAGGAGCATCGCCGCCGACAGCATGAGCGCCGTCGGGTTCGCGATGCCCTTGCCCGCGATGTCGGGCGCCGTGCCGTGCACCGCCTCGAACATCGCGCAGCCGCCGTCGCCGATGTTCGCCGCCGGCGCGACGCCGAGGCCGCCGATCAGCCCGGCCGCGAGGTCCGACAGGATGTCGCCGAACAGGTTCATCGTGACGATGACGTCGAAGCGCTCCGGCGCGACGACCAGCTTCATCGCCGTGGCGTCGACGATCATGTCGTCGAACGCGATGTCGGGGTAGCGCTTCGCCACGTCCTTGCCGGTGTCGAGGAACAGGCCGTTCGACATCTTCAGGATGTTCGCCTTGTGGACGAGCGTGACCCGCTTGCGGCCGTGGCGGCGCGCGTACTCGAACGCGTAGACGATCACGCGCTCGCTGCCGAACTTCGTGATGATCGCGATCGACTCGGCCGCCGTGCGCCGCGGATCGATGTAGTGCTCGACGCCGGCGTACAGGTCCTCGGTGTTCTCGCGCACGATCGTGAGGTCGACGTGGTCGTAGCGCGACGGGACGCCCGGGATCGTGCGCGCCGGGCGCACGTTCGCGAACATGTCGAAGTGCTGGCGCAGCGTGACGTTGACGCTGCGGTAGCCGCCGCCCGTCGGCGTCGCGAGCGGGCCCTTCAGGGCGAGCTGGTTCTTCTTGATCGAGTCGAGCGTCGCCGTCGGCAGCGGGTCGCCGGCGGCGGCCACCGCCGCGGCGCCGGCGAGCGCGCGCTCCCACGTGACCTCGCCGCCCGCCGCCTCGATCACCTTCAGGGTCGCCGCCGAGATCTCCGGACCGATCCCATCGCCTTCGATCAACGTTGCTACCGGGCGCGTCATGCTTGCTTACCTCCTCGTGCGATATCGATCTCGATCTGCTCGCCGACGACACGGACCGCGTACGTCGCGAGACAGAACCCGGCGGCGTCGGCCGCCTCCCCGCTCTCCGTCGAGAACCGCCAGCCATGCTGCGGGCACACCACGTGCCCGCGCGACACGATGCCCTCGGCGAGGTCGCCGCCCTGGTGGACGCAGCGGCGCTGCGTCGCGAAGTAGCGCTCGCCGTCGAGCCCGAGCACCAGCTGCACGCCGTCGACCTCGACGGCGATGACGTCGCCCCTGCGAACGTCACCCACACGCGCGACGGCTCGCCAGCTCTCGCTCATCGCCCCGAGCATCGCGGCGGTCGCCGCCCCATTCAAGCCGCGGCGCCATGCGATATTCCCGCGGTGTCGTCGCGGATGCACTTCGTGTTCGGGATGAGCGGCGCCGGCAGCCTGCTGATGGCCCTGCAGCGGCTCGGCCTGCGCGAGCCGGTGAGGTGCTGCACCGACGAGCTCAACCTCGGGCCGATCCGGCCCTACGACGTCCGGCGCCGCGCCGCGTTTTACGAGGACGCGATGCTGATACCGCACCACCCACCCACGGACCGCGAGACGACGAGGTTCTGGCGCAGCGTCGAGACCGCCGCGGAGCCCGTCGTGTGGATGAGCCGGCGGCGCGCGCAGGAGTACGCCGGCTTCTGCGAGCTCGTGAGCCGGCGCGACGACCTGCCGTTCGTCGTCGACGTCTCCGAGGGCATCACCCGCATCTCCGCGGTGGGCACGCCCTACACGGCGAGCGTGTTCGCCCAGGTCAGCGACGACGCCATCGTCGAGCAGGACCTGCCGCGGACCGCACGCAGGATCACGGTCGCCGAGCGCGACGCCACCCGCGCCCTGTGGGCCCGGCTGCGCGACGAGGATGCGCCCCTGCGCGTCGTCGACGCCGACGGCCGGCTCGTCTCGGTCCCGGAGACGCACTTCGATCCGGCGATCCGGTCGCACGTGACGGAGCCGTGGCGGTCCTCGGCGTGGGTCATCGCCGAGACGATCGACAACTACCCCGGCCACGACACGCCCGGCGACTGCTGGCTGTTCGCCCGGATCGTGAGCCTGGTCGACGACGGCGTGCTCGAGGGGGAGGGGTTCGACGCGGATGTCGTTTCGATGCAGGCGACGCGCGTCCGGCTCCCGCCGCGGTGAGCTATTCGACCGGGCTGCCGTCGGCGCCGAGGCCGTAGGCCTTCATCTTCGTGTAGATGCTGGCGCGGCTGATGCCGAGGCGGCGCGCGGCGGTGGCGGGGTTGCGCTCGCGGCGGAGGGCTGCGGCGATGGCGGCGCGCTCGACGGTGCGGACGGCGCGGTCGGTGATGTCCTTCAGGCCCTCGCCGTCGCCGAGGCGCTCGAGGTCGATCGTGGGGAGCTCGACGCGGTCGACCTCGGCGCCGCCGGCGGGCGCGGTGCCGACGGGGCGATCGAGGCCGAGCATGTCGAGGTCGTGCGAGCGGATCATCTCGCCGTCGCACAGGATCGCGGCGCGCGACAGCACGTTCTCGAGCTCGCGGATGTTGCCGGGCCAGCGGTACTGCTGCAGGCGCGCGAGCGCCTTCGCCGTGATCTGGCCGGGGTAGCGCGCCTCGCTGCCGGCGAAGCTCTTCGCGGCGCCGCGGCGGCGCGCGAGGATGTGCGCCGCGAGCAGCGGGATGTCCTCCTTGCGCTCGCGCAGCGGCGGCACCTGGATCGGCACGACCGCGAGGCGCCAGTACAGGTCCTCGCGGAACTGCCCGCGCGCCACGAGCGCCTTCAGGTCCTTGTTCGTCGCGGCCACGACGCGCACGTCGATCGCGACCGGGCGGTCGCCGCCAACCGGCTTGATCTCGCGCTCCTGGAGCACGCGCAGCAGCTTGTTCTGCACGCTCGCGTCGATGTCGCCGATCTCGTCGAGGAAGATCGTGCCGCCGTTCGCCTCGCGGAACAGGCCGCGCCGCGCGCGCCCGGCGCCGGTGAACGCGCCCTTCTCGTGCCCGAACAGCTCGGCCTCGAGCAGGCTCGGGGCCAGCGCCGAGCAGTCGAACGCCACGAACGGCCCGTCCTTGCGCGGCCCGACGCGGTGGATCGTGCGCGCGAGCAACTCCTTGCCGGTGCCGCTCTCGCCCACGATCAGCACGGTCGCGTCCGACGCCGCGACGCGATCGATCATCGCGAGCAGCTGGCGCATCAGCGACGACTCGCCGACGATCTCGCCGAGCCCGCGCGCCCGCTCGACCTCGCCGCGCAGGCGCCGCACCTCGCGCGCGAGCGCACCATGCGAGATCGCGCGGTCGACGACCGAACGGATCTCGGCGCCGGCCGCCGTCTTCTTCAGGACGTCGAGCGCGCCCGCGCGCATCGCGCGCACGGCGAAGCTCACGGTCGGCTGCTCGCTCCAGATCACGACCACCGTGTCGGGAGCGACCGTGCGCAGGCGGTGCAGCAGCCCGAGCGCGTCGTCGTCGTCGCCGCCGAGCGACGGGTCGAACAGCACCACGTCGAACGGCGATCCCACGACGCGCTCGAGCGCCGCGACCGGCGTGGCGACCGCCTCCACCTCCATCCCCGCGAGCGACGTGTTCGCGTACGCGACCCCGGTGGGATCGGCATCCACGACCAGCACGTGGCGTACGGAGGTCTCCACGTCGGCAGCGTATCGCACCCTGTCCAGCTGTCTAGACACCGTCCATCCTCCTGGACGCTTTCGATGCTCAGATCCTACCCAAGTATTCGAGATTCTTTGTCCTGCGACCTGGACGGCCTTGGCTCGAAGCCTGCGTATTCGTTGCCCCAAGGAGGGTTCGATGCAGACAGATACGGATCTCGATCAGACCCGGGCCTACGTGCGGTCGATCGCGATGAAGTACGTCCGCGACGAGCAGGATGCCGAGGACGTCACCCAGGACGCCATGCTGCTCGCCCACCGCTACCGCGACTCGTTTCGCGGCGAGTCGCGCTACTCGACCTGGCTCTACCGGGTCACCGCGACGGCGGCGCTCATGTTCCTGCGCAAGCAGCGCCGGATCGCGCGCGAGATCCCCGCGAGCGGCACGGTCGACGAGGAGGGCACGCCGCTCCTCGAGCGCCAGCCGGCCGCGACCGACCTGCGCGGCGACGTCATCGCGCGCGCCGAGTGCGGCATCGTCGCCGAGGCGGTCGCGCGCCTCGGCGCGAAGTACCCCGCGGTGTTCTGGAAGCGCTACGGCGAGGGCCGCACCGAGACCGAGATCGCCGGCGACCTCGGCCTCTCGGTCGCCGCGGTGAAGACGCGGGCGTTCCGCGCGCGCCAGGCCGCGCTCGCCGCCGTCGGTCGCTGATCCGTTCCTCGTCGGTGCGCACGCCGCCTACATCGTGGCTGCACATCGGCGACGTGCAGTGCGGCTTGATGGCCGCGCACGAGCGTTTGCATCTGTACGGCGCGTGTGGGTGCACGGGTTGCGCAGCAATCCGTAGTTGATCGCGCTCGCGGCGGCGATGCGGCTTCAGTTCGACAGGGCACACCTCGTGCTCGAGGCGCGCGACGGGGGAACCGTCCATGGCAAAACTGCCTGCTCGTCTCGCGTTCGCACTGCTTCCGACGCTCGCGCTGTTCGCGTGCGCC
The DNA here is from genome assembly GCA_019637375.1 of Deltaproteobacteria bacterium. Classification (GTDB taxonomy): domain Bacteria; phylum Myxococcota_A; class Polyangia; order Haliangiales; family Haliangiaceae; genus JABFXX01. Next base: position 4,624 of record JAHBVW010000023.1, read on the forward strand.
ACCGAGGATGATGACAGCACCGCGGGCGATGGCCTGCGCGAGGAGCTCGACGTCGACGACGACGGCGCCGACACCGACGCCGCCGGCGGCCTGCGGGCGCGCGTGTGCGCGACCGGCGCGACCGTGAAGGGCGTCGACGTCTCGAAGTGGCAGGGCACCGTGAGCTGGTCGAAGGTGAAGGCCGCCGGGATCGAGTTCGCGTTCATCCGCCTCTCCGACGGCATGAACACGCGCGACACGCAGTTCAACACGAACTGGGCGAACGCGAAGGCCGCCGGCGTGATCCGCGGCGCGTACCAGTTCTTCCGCCCCGGCCAGAGCGTGAACGCACAGGCCGACATGATGATCGACGCGATCGGCACCTATCAGCCCGGCGACCTGCCGCCGGTGATCGACGTCGAGGACACCGGCGGCCTCTCGCCGGCCGCGGTCGCGGGCCGCGTGCGCCAGTGGGTCGACCGCGTGCAGGCCGCCCTCCACGTCACGCCGATCGTGTACACGGGCAAGTTCTTCTGGCGCGACCAGGTCGGCAGCCCGGCGTCGTTCGCCTCGAACCCGCTGTGGATCGCGCAGTACACGTCGCTGTGCCCGGACATCCCGGCGCCGTGGGCGAAGTGGACGTTCTGGCAGTACACCGAGAAGGGCTCGGTCAACGGCATCTCCGGCCCCGTCGACACGAACCGCTTCAACGGCTCGCTGTCGGACCTGCGCGCGTTCGCCGCGAACGCGGCGCCCAAGGCGCTGCCGTTCCGCTGGGTGCGCAACGGCGACGGCAGCTACGACTTCACCGTCACGCCCGGCTCCGGCGTCGCGAAGGTCGAGCTTCGCGTCGAGGACTTCCTGATCGGCGCGCCGGCGACGTCGACCGGCAGCGGCACGCTGCGGTACACGTTCAACGTCGCGCGCGCGAACCGCGTGATCGAGGCGCGCGGCCTCACCTCCGACGGCCGCGTCGCCGCGCTCGGCAACGGCATCATCGACTCGATCGCCGACACGAGCCTGTTCATCCGCCAGACCGGCGAGCACGAGTACGAATTCGGCCTCGAGCGCGCGCCGTCGTCGTGGGCCACCGTCGAGGTCGACGTCGAGGGCTTCCTCCTCACCGACCTCGACACGGGCGCGACGCGGTCGGCGCGTAAGGCGGTGCGGTACAAGTTCAACGGCCTCGGCAACCGCCCGATCAAGGTCATCGCGCGCAACAGCGCGGGCACGATCGTCGATACCCGCACGCGGACGTTGCTCGTCCGCTGATCTTCAAAAGTTCTCGCAGCGTCCCCCGACGAGCGAGACGCGTTCATCGTGGGCCCGCGACCACGGCGATCGCCAAGTCGGCTCGATCGCTGGACTCCCGGGTTGGTCCGCCGCGTGAACTCTCCGGGGGCATGTTTAGCTTCATCTTCCAGCTCCTCCCCATGCTGGGTGTAGGCGGCGCCTCGGCGGACGCCTCGAAAGCGCACGTCGAGGTGATCTCCAACCCGCGGCTGGCGCAGGCGCGCCTCGCCGAGGCGCTCGGCACCGCGGACGCGATCGACTCGGTGAAGGCGATCTCGGCGACGGCACCCAGCGGACGCGACGGCCGTGAGGCGTCGGCGAAGGTGGTGTTCGAGGTGCGCGCGCGTGGCGAGGTCCTGCGCATCACGGCGGCGACGCGCGACGGCGACCTCGTGGCCTCGCTCGTCGTGGCGCACGCGCCGGTCGCGACGGCGGTGTCGGTCGGTGACCTGTCGTGGCTCGCCGACGAGCTGCGCGGCGCGACCGCGGTGACCACGCTCGCCGTCGACGCGGCCGACGTGACCCTCGGGACGCACGACGGACGCCGCTACCGGATCATGCCCGGCCGCGCGGGCGGCTCCCGCGACCACAACCCCGCCCACGAGGCCGTCGAGGCGCGCTGGGCCGCCGCCTGGAATTGAGCCGGCGTCTGCTAGATTTGTGGCTCCGTCGTGATCGGGGAGGTCATCGGCAACTACCGCATCGTCGCTGTCCTCGGTGAGGGTGGGATGGGCGTCGTGTATCGCGCCGAGCACGTGCAGCTCGGCAAGCCGGTCGCGATCAAGGTGATCCAGCCGGACATGTCGTCGGATCCGACGATGGTGCAGCGCTTCTTCACCGAGGCGCGCGCGGCGTCCTCGATCGATCACCCCGGCATCGTCGAGGTGCACGACTACGGCACGCACCGCGACGGGCGAGCGTACCTCGTGATGTCGCTCCTCACCGGCGAGAGCCTCGAGGCGCGGCTCGCCCGCGGCCCGCTGCCGTGCGAGGAGGCCGCCACGATCGTCGCGCAGGCGGCGGCCGCGCTCGCGGCGGCGCACGCGCGCGGCATCGTCCACCGCGACCTCAAGCCCGACAACCTGTTCCTCGTGCCGAACGAGCTCGTGCCCGGCGGCCTCCAGGTGAGGCTCCTCGACTTCGGCATCGCGAAGCTCGCGAGCGACCGCACCGGCCCGGGCCCGCACGCGACGCTCGCCGGCGCGCTCGTCGGCACGCCGGCGTACATGAGCCCCGAGCAGTGCATGGGGCAGAGCGACCTCGATCACCGCACCGACCTGTACGCGCTCGGCGGCATCCTGTTCCACGCGCTGTGCGGGCGGCCGCCGTTCGGCGGCGAGCTGGCGGCGGGCGCGATCCTCGCGGCGCACATGCTCGACCCGGTGCCGGCGCCGCGCTCGCTCGTCCCCGAGATCCCGCCGGCGCTCGAGGCGATCGTGCTGCGCGCGCTCGAGAAGGAGCCGGACGCGCGCTACCAGAGCGCGAACGAGCTCCGCGACGCGCTCGTGCACGCCGGTGCCCGCACCCCGCTGACCCGGCCGCCGCCCGGTGACATCCCGGACCAGCTCGCGCCGACGATGCGCGCGCCGCGCTCCACGAAGGCGGACGGCCCCGTGCACGGCCCGACGATCGGCGAGACGGTCGTGTCGATGGCCCCAACCGCGCCCGCCGCGCGGCGCTCGCCGAGCACGCCCACCACGAGCGGCGGATCGGCGGGACAGCTCGTGCCGCGCCCTCCGGACGCCTCCGCGCGCCGGAGCCGCCGCACGATCGCGATCGCCGGCGGCGGTGCCCTCGGGGCGGTGATCGCGGCCGCCGTCGTGCTGTCGGGCAGCGGTGGCGGTGCCGACGAGCCGCGCGGCGTCGCCACGGCGCCGGGGTCGGCGCAGCGCCGCGCCGATCCCGGCGAGATCCCCTGCCCGGTCGGTCAGATCCGCGGGCCCGACACCGGCCATCACTGCTGCTGGCCGGGTCAGGTGTGGGCGGCGAAGCAGCAGCGCTGCGCCGGCACCCCGGAGTGCCCGCCCGGCCAGATCGCGGACGACGACGAGGACTGCGTCGGGGACGAGCGGCTCGAGGCCCGGCCTCCCGCCGATCTGCCGCCTGATCTGCCGCGCGACCTGCCGCGCGATCTGCCGGTCCCCTCGCCGTCGCCGGACCACGACTTCGACATCCCGTCCGAGAAGGCGCCGGCGCTGAGCTACGCCCCCGCCGACGTCCGCACGAGCGCGCTGATCACGGTCACGTTCGCGCAACCCATCACGTCCCCGGCGACGAGCCGCGCGTGGATCGCGATCAGCGAGACCGGCGCGCCGGCGCGGCTGTATCACGAGTGGGCGTTCGTCGACCACGGCGCCACGACGGCGAAGGTCCGCGCGCCGAACACGCCCGGCACGTACGAGCTGCGCCTTTACACGAACTACCCGACCGAGCCGCACAACCTGGTCCGCGTGCTGCCGATCCAGGTCGCCGCGAGCGCCACGGGCGCCGACCCGCACGAGACGCCCCGTGCGCAGCAGCGCTTCACCGTCGATCCCGTGCAGCGCGCGAGCGAGCTCGCCGAGGTGCGCTTCCCCGTGCCGATGCGCGCCGCCGTGGGCGAGCGCTTCTGGGTCACGATCGTCCCCGAGACTGCGGTCGACACCGCGTGGCAGCTGTACCGCTACGTCGCGACCGACGCACGCGCGGTCCGGCTGCAGATGCCGTCCCGGCCCGGCGGCTACGAGATCCGCCTCCACGCGAACTATCCGACGCGGATGACGAACGTCGTGCACCGCGTGCGGGTGCGCGTCGAGGAGGTCGTCCACTAGACTGCAGGCGTGGCGACCACCAAGAAGCGAGCCCGCGACCGCGAGCCCGAGCTCGATCCGGACGTGCCGGCGGGCATGTCCGTCGCGATGCTGCAGGACCTGCACCTGTTGACCCGCGACGGGCAACTCAACGCCGACGCGCGCCGCAAGCTCAAGCAGATCCGGCACCTCGTCGGCCTGCTGAGGCCTGCGCTCGACGACGCGTTCGCGCGCGCCCCCGCCGACGCGGCGCCCGGCTCGGAGCCGCCGTCGGTGAACGAGCCGCTCGTCGTCGACTGCGGCGCCGGGAAGAGCTACCTCGGCGCGCTGATCTACGAGCTCGTGCTCGCGCCGGCCCGGCGCGGCTCGCTGCTCGCGATCGAGGCGCGGCCCGAGCTCGCCGAGCAGGCCGCGGCCCGCGCCGCGCGGTTCGGCCAGGAGCGCTTCCGCGTCGCGACCGGCGCGATCGCCGCGGCGGAGCTGCCCGCGCGTCCGCGCGTGGTGACGGCGCTGCACGCGTGCGACACGGCCACCGACGACGCGCTCGCGCTCGCGATCGGCGCGAACGCGGATCACGTCGCCGTCGTGCCGTGCTGTCAGGCCGAGGTCGCGCGCCAGCTCGAGGCCGCGGGCGCCGAGGACGAGGCGCTCGCGACGCTGCACGCGCACCCGCTGCACCGCCGCGAGCTCGGCTCGCACCTCACGAACGTCGTGCGCGCGCTCGCGCTGCAGGCGCACGGCTACAAGGTCACGGTGACCGAGCTCGTCGGCTGGGAGCACTCGGCGAAGAACGAGCTGATCCTCGGCCGCCGCGTGAACCGCTTCGACGCCGCGGCCCGCGCGAAGCTGCGCGCGCTGCTCGACCGATTCCACATCGAGCCGGCGATCGTGCGCGAGCTCGCCGCGCGCGGGCTCGATCCGCGCGCCGCGCCGAGCGCCTGACGCCGTCATCGCGGCGTCTCCACCTGCCAGTGCAGCACCGGCTCGTCGACGGCGAGGCGCACCGGCGTGACGGAGCGGACCTGGCCCGCCTCCCAAGCGTACACGCGGCCGAGGTAGACGCCGAAGTGGGCGAGGTCGAGCGTGAGGCCGCCGCGCACGCACGGCGACGACGACGACGACGGCGCGCCGCCCTCGTCCTCGAGCTCGATGACGACGCGGTACGGCCGCCCGCAGCGGAGCGGGTCCCACGTCGCCTGCACGCGCGCGGCGGGCGGCGCCGGTTCCAGCGGCGTGTCGATGCAGGCGACGAACGCCGCCCAGAACGCGAGGGTGGCGAGCCAGGGAAGTCCAACGCGGAGAGCGAAGCGCATGCCCGCATCGCATGGCAACGCGCGTGCCGCCTCCACCCGCGCGGAATCACACGCGTGACCTGTCCGTGTCCGGCCGGCGTTCGGACGCGTCGTCCGACGGGCGGACGAGGCCCCGGGAGCGGCGATCGAAGTACACGCGCCGGCCTGTTTCCAGATGGGGCGAGACCAAGGATCATCGACGCGTGCTGCGCTGGCCCGGCAACTTCCTCCACTTCCTGTGGCTGCTCCTCGTCGTCGTGGTGTGCGGCATCGTCTACGGGCTCGGTCGCCTCGGCCTCGCCCTGTTCGTGTGGGGGAAGAAGCGGCAGTCGACGCTCGACGGCTTCCGCGGCTGGATGCTGCGCACGGCGATGACGACGCTCGGCGCGACGTTCATCAAGCTCGGCCAGGTGATGTCGACGCGCCCCGACCTGTTCGCGCCCGAGATCATCGCGCAGCTGCGCATCCTGCAGGACAAGCTGCCGCCGTTCCGCTACGCGAAGGTCAAGAAGATCATCGAGGCCGACCTCGGCAAGCCGATGACCGAGCTGTTCGCGTCGTTCGACGAGGCGCCCGTCGCCGCGGCGAGCGTCGCGCAGGTCCACCGGGCCACGCTGCGCGACGGGCGCGAGGTCGCCGTCAAGGTGCTGCGCCCGGGCGTGCGCCGCCAGGTCGAGCGCGACAAGGCGATCCTCCTCGGCGGCGCGAAGGTGCTCACGATCCGCCCGAAGTGGCGCCTCAACGACCCGGTCGGGCACACGCGCCACTTCGTCGACGCGATCCACGACCAGACCGACCTGCGCATCGAGGCCGAGAACTACACGCGCTTCCGCGCGAACTTCGCCGGCAAGGCGGACGTGTCGTTCCCCGAGGTCTACGCGGAGCTGTCCGGCGAGCGCGTGCTGACGATGCAGTTCGTCCGCGGCATCAAGGTCGACGCGCTGCCGGGCGACTTCCCCGAGGACAAGAAGCACCGGCTCGCGCAGGCCGTGCGCATGACGATGTTCAAGATGTGCTTCGACGACGGCTTTCTGCACGCCGATCTGCACCCGGGGAACATGGTCGTGCAGGAGGACGGCCGGCTGATCGTGTTCGACGCCGGGCTCGCGAAGCTCCTGCACGAGGACGTGCTGATCCAGTTCATCGACATGACGAAGTGCCTCGCCATGGGCACGCCCGACGACCTGGTCGCGCACCTGAAGCGCTTCCACAAGTACCTCGGCCACGTCGACTGGGAGGCGCTGCGCGTCGAGGTCGACGCGTTCGCGAAGAAGTTCCGCGCGAAGGACATCGCGAAGCTCGAGTACGGCGAGCTGATCGCCGAGATGTTCGCGATCGGCCGCAAGTACAAGGTCCGCCCGGTGACGGACATGATGCTCGTGTTCGTCGCGCTGATCACCGCGCAGGGCATCGGCAAGATGCTCGAGCCCGAGCACAACGTGTTCGGCTCGCTCGCGACGTACCTGATGCCGATCCTGATGCGCCGCAACGAGCACATCCCCGACACCGTCGAGGCCAAGCGCGCCGCGGCGGGCTAGTGCGGACCGAACGGAGCCCGAGCGCGGCCTTGCCGCGCGAGGAACAGCGGAGTGAGTGGACGCACGGAAGGAGAAGGTTAGGGGCTGGCCCTCGAGGGGCGAGCGCCGCGCGAGCCCCGAATAGGGACAGCCCCTAGATCGACTCGATCCGGTTGTTGCGCGCGCCGTTCGTCGGATCGAAGTGGATGAGGATGCTGATGCCGCCGTTGAGCGCGAGCGCCTCGGCGAACGACAGGCGCGACTGCTGCTGGAAGTTCGCCATGTCGACCTCGCGCGGATCGGGCGCGGGCAGCGCGCGCTTCGTGAGCGAGAACGAGAACGACAGGTCGACGCGCGTGCCGATCTGGATCGTCGCGAACGGCGACGCCGTGAACAGGAAGCGGCGCGCCGGGTGATCGACCTGCACGTCGGAGGCGAGCGAGATGCCGTACGTGATCTTGTCGTGGCGCACGCTGCCGACGGCGTCGACGCCGTGCGTCGGGTACGCGGCGAAGCGCTCGCCGAGGACGTTGCGGAGGTTGTAGCGCTCGACCATCCAGCCCACGTGATAGAAGACGGCGAGGCGGTTGCCGCGCGGATCGTCGGGCGCGAATGCATCCCACTCGACGGCGGCGCGCGTGCGCTGGTTGTAGACGAACTGACCGTTCGGGTCCTCGAAGAACGTGTAGCTGCCGACGCCGACCGACCACGACGGGCACCACGAGTACACGGCCTCGGCGCCGAAGCGGTACTTCCAGTTCTCGCTGTCGAGGGAGACCTTCTCGCCGTTGATGGTGAGCGGCGGCAGCCGCTCGAGGCCGCCCGACAGCGTCTGCAGCGTGAATGCGCGGAACTTCCGCGTGAGGTAGCGCCCGACGAAGTGCACGCCGAAGCCGGCGCTCCGGTAGTTCTGCGTGTAGCTGCCGCTGCCCGACACGCCGAGCTCGATGCCCCACGGCGAGCCCCTCACCGGCGCCGCCGACAGCTCCGACGGCACGCCGAGCGCGACGGTCACCGCCGACGGATGGCGCGCCGCCACGAACAGCGCGACGCCGCGCAGGAACGCGGGCTCGAGCGCCTTGCGCTGGTTGTCGTCGGTCTCGCGCGTGTCGAGGTCGACGTCGACCTCGACGGGCGCCGGACCGCCCGCGTGCCCGACGAAGCGCAGGTGCAGGCGATCGATCAGCGCGACGTTGACCGCGCTCGCGTACACGACGACGTCGGCGCCGGCGCGCGGCGAGTTGAGCAGGACCTTGTTCGCGTCGATGAGGCCGGCGAGGAACGCGGGGCACGCCTTGGTGCGCCCCGCCTGCTCGCACTGGATCGCGACGCGGATCGGGCCGCGGTCGGCGCGCGCCGTTGCGAGGCCGCCGAGGACGAGCGCGATCACCAGCAGGCGCGGCATCGCCGCCCAGCCTAGCCCGCCGTCAGCGCACGCGGGCGCCGCAGGTGCCGCAGAAGACGAACGAGCTGGGGATCTGCGACGCGCATCGGGCGCACGTCCGCGCGCGCGGCGGCGACGAGCCGGGGCGGCGGACCGGCGACGGCCGCGCGACGGTGCGCTGCTCGTCGGCGTCCGGGCGCGCCGTGGTCGGCGGCTCGTCCGCGGCGGGGTCGAACCGCGCGGCGCTCGGGCGGGCGGTCGTGAGCTGCTCGTCGAGGACGGCCGCGATCGGGCGCGCCGTCGTCGGCCGCTCCTCGGTCGTGCGCGCGGGGCGCGGCGCCGTCGGCTGCTCGTCGAGCGTGGGCGGGCGCGGGCGCGGGACCGTGTGGACGCTCGTGCGCGAGAGCCCGGCCCGCTGCGTGGTCGGCTCGTCGAGCGTGTCGGGCACGATCTCGATCGACAGCACGCACGGCCCGACGTGGACGCGGTCGGTCTCGCGCAGCTGCGTCGCGGCGGCGATGCGCCGGCCGTTGACGTAGGTGCCGCGCTCGCTGCCGAGGTCGACGACCCACCACGCGCCGTCGCGCTCGAACAGGCGGCAGTGCCGGCGCGACACGCTCGGGTCGCCCAGCACGACGGCGTTGCGGGGGTCGCGGCCGACCGTCACCTCGTCCTCGTCCGTCGCCACCTCGCGGTGCTCGTCGTCGCGCGCGACGTGGATCGCCAGCACGGCCGGCATGATAGCCGACTGCGGCGAGGCATACCGAGCGGGGTTCACCGAAGCCGCAGGAAGTGCTTGTAACCCGCTATCCCCTGTGCGACGAACCCGCGATGCAACACGAGCCCCTGCACCCGACACCTCCTTCGCCTCCGTCGACGATGCGGGGCCTCTTCAACAAGATCCTCCCCGCGGTCCAGGCGACGGTGACGCGCGCGTCGGAGGCGGAGAGCATCGTGAAGGAGCTGTTCGGGCTGGCCGGCATCGAGTTCGGCGGCACCAAGCCGGGCGACATCACGGTGCACGACGCGCGCTTCTACGAGCGCGTCCTGCGCGACGCCTCGGTCGGCTTCGGCGAGGCGTACATGGAGGGCTGGTGGGAGACCGACGCGCTCGACACCACGATCGACAAGATCATGCGCGCGAACCTGAAGCAGAAGCTCACGGGCAGCTGGCGCATGCGCGCGCTCACGGTGAAGGCCGTGATGATGAACCTGCAGGCGAAGACGCGCTCGGGCGCCTCCGTCGAGGCGCACTACGACATCGGCAACGACCTGTACACGCGCATGCTCGACGAGCGCATGGTGTACACGTGCGGCTACTGGAAGAACGCGAAGACGCTCACCGAGGCGCAGGAGGCCAAGCTCGACCTCGTCTGTCGCAAGGCCGGCCTCAAGCCGGGCATGCGCGTCCTCGACCTCGGCTGTGGCTGGGGCGGCCTCGCGAGCTGGGCGGCCGAGAAGTACGGCTGCTCGGTGCTCGGCGTGACGCTGTCGAAGGACCAGGTCAGCCTCGGCAACGAGCTGTGGGGGGCCAAGGGCAAGAAGCTCGACGTCGAGCTCCGCCTGTGTGACTACCGCGACGTCCAGGGCAAGTTCGACCGCGTGCTGTCCGTCGGGATGATGGAGCACGTCGGCCCGAAGAACCACCGCACGATGATGGAGACGATCGACCGCTGCATGGTCGACGACGGCGTCGCGGTCGTGCACACGATCGCGAACAACCGCAGCCTCCGCCACGGCACGCCGTGGATCGAGAAGTACATCTTCCCGAACGCGGTCGCGCCGTCGCTCGCGCAGATCGGGCGCGCGCTCGAGGGGCTGTTCGTCCTCGAGGACCTCCACAACATCGGCCCGGACTACGACCCGACGCTGATGGCGTGGTGGGACAACTTCGACCGCACCTACGGCGAGATCTCGAACAAGTACGACCGCCGCTTCTACCTGATGTGGAAGTTCTACCTGCTCGCGGCGGCCGGTGCCTCGCGCTCGCGCGACGGCCAGCTGTACCAGGTCGTGCTGACGAAGACGGGCCGCGTGCAGCCCGACCACGCTCGCGCGATCTAGCGCGGCGGCGGGCGGCGGCGGGCGGCTACGCCGCGCGGCCGACGAGGCCGGCGCGGACCTCGATCGGGCAGCGCGCCTCGCGCGCCCACGCGTCGCTGATGAAGCGGGCGGAGTCGACGAGCGCGTGCAGGTACGGCACGCTCTGGTACGGCACGCCGTGGCGCGCGCACCAGGCCGCGGTGATCTCGGCGGCGCGCGGCAGGTTCTGGTGCGGGATCTTCGGGAAGACGTGGTGCTCGACCTGGTAGTCGAGCCCGATGAAGAAGAACGAGACGAAGCGCGGCAGCTCGAGGTTGCGCGTGGTCTCGACCTGGTGGAGCCAGTCGTGGTTCTGCTCGGTGACGATGGGCAGCCCGATGTGCGCGGGCGCGAACACGAGCGCCAGGAACACGCCGACGAGGCCCCAGATCGCCGAGTACACGGCGAAACCGACGAGCGGGCCCCACACGAGCGACGGCACGACGAGCCACGCGGTGTAGTGCGCCGTCAGGCACGCGATGTCGAGCCACCACGCGCGCGTCATGCCGTGCTTCTTCGGGAAGCGGGCAAGGTAGACGATCGAGGCGCGGCGCATGCCGAGCGCCATGAGGAGCGACATCGGCCAGAACGCCCAGCGCTGGAAGTTGCGCTGGAACCAGCGCTCGCCGCGCGGGCACTTCTCGTGATCGCCGCGCGACGACACGAACGGGAACGGCTTGATGTCGGGGTCGCGGCCCTCGACGTTGGGGTGGCCGTGGTGGAGGCGGTCGTGCTTCTCGCGCCAGTACAGCGAGCCGAGACCCGCGAACAACGGGAAGGCGAAGTACACGAGGACGGCGTTGCGGAACGGCGAGGCCGAGAAGCTGCGGTGACTCCCCTCGTGGCCCGCCATCGCGACCGACGTCGACAGGACGGCGCAGATCGGGATGAGGAACCACGCCGACCACGCTCCGAGGAGCGCCATGCCGACGAGACACGCGGCGACTCCCGCGATCAGGAGGAGGAGCTTGGTGCAGCTCCGGAGCTCGTGGTGATCGAACGCGCCGGCGGCGCGCAGCTCAGCCCTGAGCGTCCCCAGCTCCGGCGGCGAATCCATAGGACGCGCACCATCACAGGAATCGGGAGCGATAGCGAGTTCCGCAGACCACCATTTTCATCACGGATTTCATCAGAAAGAATCGGCGGCCGGACCAATGGAGGTCCGCCTGGCACGATGTGGCACGCGGCCCCGAGATCCCCGTAGCCGACGTCGGTGCCGACGCAGGTCTATAGTCGCGCCGATGTCGAACCAGCAGGGAGGCAAGCCGCCCGGTTCACCTCCCGACCCCGCGGCGCCGCCGCAGACGACGACGGCCCCGGGCGGTCACAACCCCGCGCCGCCGCGCCAGCTGCCGCAGCCGTTCGCGCACCAGCAGCCGCCGGCCCAGGCCATGTGGCCGCCGCCGCGCAGCCCGTTCGCCCAGCAGCCCGCGCCGCAGCAGCCGGCGCCGCCGCAGCAGCCGTATCCGCAACAGCCGTACTCGCAGCAACCCGCGCAGCCGTACGCCGCACCGTCGCAGCCGCCGCCATCGCAACCCGCGGCATATCCGCCCGTGGCGTATCCGGCGTCGCAACCGGCAGCGTATCCACCGTCGCACCCGGCAGCGTATCCACCGTCGCAACCACCACCGTCGCAACCCGCGGCGTATCCGCCGTCGCAACCACCGCCGTCGCAACCCGCGGCGTATCCGCCGTCGCAACCCGCGCAGGCGTATGCGTATCCGCCGCAACCGCCGCCGTCGCAACCCGCGGCGTATCCGCCGTCGCAGCCGCCGCCCGCGCAGGCGGCGCCGTTCGCGCCGTCGCAGCCGCCGCCGGGGTACGCCGTCGCGCCGAACGCGGCGATGCCGCCGCCGGATCAGACGGTGGGGTTCCAGGTGGCGCTCAAGCGCGCGATGCGCCTGCGCATCGAGCCGCACGAGGTCACGGCCGGCGAGCGCGCCGCGCTGCACGCCGGGGGCGTGACGGATCCCTACCTGCAGGCGTTCCTCGCGTGGCGGCGATCGGTGCTGACCCTCGTCGCGATCCTGCTCGTCCCGCTCACCATCGTGCGCCTCGCCGATGCGTCGAACAGCCAGCTGCCGGAGGACCTGCGGTTCATCCAGATCCTCCCGGCGGCGCTCGAGGGTGTGCTGTGCGCGATGTGCTGGTACCAGCTCCGCAACTGGACGAAGTGGCGCACGCAGCGGCGCACGCTCCTCATCACGTGGCTGGTCTTCATGGCGGGGCCGTTCCTCGTCTTCCTCGTGCCGATCGAGCCGATCCTCGAGGGCATCCTCAAGAAGCAGGGTGTCCGGATGGCGGACCTCTCGCCGGCGCAGCTCGCGGAGGTCACGGCCGTCAAGACGGCGCTGTCCGCCTACGCGCTGATCACGCTCGCGCCCAAGGCCGTGTCGCTGCTCGCCGGCGTGACCCGCGCCGGCGTCGTCACGAAGATGCTGTTCCCCGGGAGCGCCGGCCCGGGGTGGCTGATCGTGCTCGCGGCGCCGATCTACACGCTGTTCGTGTTCACGCTCCTCATCGTGCCGTACCAGATCACGGGGAGCGGCTGGCTCGTCGGCGCGATGATCGCGCTCGCGGTCGCGCAGCTGTCGCTCGGGCGCGCGGGCTACGCGCTCGCGAAGCCGGTCACGCGGCAGATCGCGATCGATACGATCCAGAAGGCGCGCGCGACGTACCTGATCGCGCAGGTCAGCTTCGGCGTGTGCCTCATCACCGCGCTCGGCACGATCGCGCAGTCGCTCGCGCTGAAGACGATCGTGATCACGGTGCTCGGCTTCGAGGCGAACGTGCTGATCCTGACGCTGATCGGCAGCGACCTCGTGATCACGAACCTCGATCGCGGGCGCGGCGTCTCCGAGGGCACGACCCAGCTCGCCGACGAGACGAACCAGAAGCTGGACACGTTCGTCGGCGTGAAGTCGCCGTTCGCGAACAAGCCGCCCGGCTGACCTACAGCGTCGCCGCGACCTCGGCGAGCACGCGCGGCGCGTCGCGATCGATCGTGAGGTGATGCGAGACGACGATGCGGCGCAGGTCGGGCAGCGCCGCGAGTCGCTCGAGGTGCGCGCGCACGGCGCGCTTGTCGGCGACGAGGAACAGCCTCGAGACGCGCGTCAGCTTCGGGCCGCCCGTCGAGCCGGTGACCCGGCGCAGGACGAAGCCGAGGAAGCCGCCGAGGTGCGGCATGTTGAAGATGAGGTCGTTGAACACGAGGCTCGTGCCGCCGCCGTCGCGCACGATCACGACGCCCTCGCGCGCCTTGGTGCCGTCGAGGTTCACGATCTCGACGGCCTCGTCGGGCGGCAGCTCGTCGTACGTCGCGTCGACGCGCACGACCTGCTCGACCTTCTTGCGCGTCCCGGCCGGGCACGCGACCTGCGCCGCGGGGAAGCGCTCGTGGAACGGCACCGCGTCGAGCCGGTGGAAGCCGTTCGGCACGAGGATCGCGCGGACCTCGCCCCACGCGCGCAGCTCCGCGAGCGTCGCGTCGTCGACGCAGATCGCGTTGTGCACGACGAGCCCGCCGTCGCGGCGCTTCGCGACGCTCATCACGCGCTTCATCTCCATGCCCTCGAGCGAGCCCTCGATGCGCCACAGCCGCTCCGACAGCTTCTCGATCGGCCCGTGCGGGAGCACGCGCCACGTCGTGTGGACCTTCGCCATGCGCGCACGATAGACCGCGCCACCCCGGCCCGCCCGCGGCATGGCGTCACGGCGATCAGTCGACGACGAGGTCCGGGCGGCGCCGGCGCAGCTCGTCGAGCTCCCGCGGCGGCAGCGCGCCGTGGGAGATCAGGCGGCGCAGCTCCGGGAGCGCCGCGAGCGCGATCGCGCCGCGCACGCCGGGGTTCGCCCAGATCTCGAGCGTGCGCAGCGACGTGCACGTGGCGAGCGCCGACACGTCGGTGATGCGGTTCTGCCCGAGGCGGAGCGTGTGCAGGCGCGCCTTGCCGGCGAGCGCCGTCACGCTCGCGACGCGGTTGCCCTCGAGGTCGAGCTCCCGCAGCTCGGCGAGGTTCGTCAGCGGCGACAGGTCCGCGATCGCGTTGTCCTCGGCGGACAGCTCGCGCAGCGCCGGGCAGCCCTCGAGCCCGGCGAGCGACGCGACGCCGCAGCGCTGGAGGTACAGCTCCTCCAGGTGGCGCGCCGCCGCGAGCGGTGCGAGCGAGGTGAGCGGGTTGTCGCGCGCCACGAGGTCGCGCAGGCGCGGCAGCGCGGCGACCGCGGCGAGGTCGGTCGCGCCCGTCTGCGCGATGCAGACGTAGTCCGCGCGCACGAAGCGCCGCAGCGGCTCGAGGTCGGGCAGCGGGCCCTCGTCCAGGCTGACGTGGTCCTCGCCGAGGAGCGCGCGCAGCGCCTCGTCGGACGGCTCGGGCCTGTCGCGCTCGTCGCGATCGAGGAGCTTCGCGAGCCGCGCGCGCCACGCGGGCGGCAGCGCGCTCCACCACGCGCGGCGCTCGGCCGGATCGCCGTCGTCGGCGCGCTCGGGCTGCGGGTGCGTCCAGTGCTCGACCTCGATCGCCGCGCTCGCGCGCCGCAGCTGGTCGATCTCGTCGCGCGGGCCCGCGTCGCCGCAGTGCACGGACTCGAGCCACGGCAGCGCCGCGAGCGCCGCGACGCCGCGCGCGAGCGGGTTCGAGAACGCGCTGATCTTCTTCAGGCGCGGGCAGGTCGCGAGCGGTGCGAGGTCCTCGATCTCGTTCTCGTACAGCGTGACCTCGACGAGCTCGGGCAGCCCGCGCAGCGGCTCGAGCGACGCGATGCCCGTCTTCGGCGCGTGCAGGTCCCGCAGGTCGCGCATCGCCTCGACGCCGTCGAGCGACCCGAGCGGGTTCTCGCCGCACGCCAGGCGCACGAGCCGGGTGAGCGCCGCGAGCGGGCGCAGGCTCGTCACCTGGTTCTCGCCGAGGTCGAGGCGCGTGAGCGACGTGTGGCGCGCGATCGGCGCGACGTCGGAGATGCCGGTGCCCTCGAGGCTGAGGTCGTCGAGGCGCGTGAACATCCCGAGCCAGCCGAGGTCGTCGTGCTCGTCGTGCGTGACGCTGAGCTCGTCGAGCTCGGTCGCGCGCACGAGCTGCTCGTCGGTGAGGTCGGCGTCGTCCTCGAGGTCGAGCCCGGTGCGCACGGCCTCCTTCACGGGCTCGGGGAGCTCGGACCACCACGCGCGCAGCTCCGCGGCGCGCTCGAGCGACGGCGGCGCCGTGCGCGGGCGGGCGAGCCACGCGAGGATCGACTCCGCCGTCGCGCGGTCGACACCCGGGCGCTCGAGGAGCTCGCGCAGGTCCGTCACCGCCTCGGCGACCTTCTCCGCCGGCGACCGGTCGCTGATCTGGTGGTATGCGCGCACCGCGTCCGCCGGGCGCTCGGTCAGGAGGTACGCGCGCCCGAGGTAGTTGCGGAGGTGGAACCACGCGTACGCGTCGTTCGCCCACGTGTGCCGCCGGCGCTCCTCGGCGAGCTCGATCACCTTCGCGTAGTCGTGGAAGTGATCGAAGTACAGGTCGACGATGTTGAGCCCCGCCGAGTCGGCGCCGAGCGCGAGGCCGCGCCGGTACGCGGCGAGCGCGCGCTCGAGGTCACCCGCCTTCTCGTGCGCGATGCCGACGAGGTTGTGCGCCGCGCCGAGCGCGCCGCGCGCGTCGTCCCACACGTCGAGCCCCTCGGGGAACCGCGCGAGCATCGGCTCGAGCGTCGCGATCACGTCGGCGTGCTGGGCGGCGTCGTGGAGCTCCTTCGCGCGCTCGTACGCGCCGGCGAGGTGCTCCGTCGGCGTCTTCTCGCCCTTCCGCAGCAGGTTCGCGAGGAACGCGTCGAAGCCGTCGGCGAACTTCGACCAGCCCTCCTCGTCGTCGAACAGGTGCACGGCGAGCGCCGGGCTCGCGGTGTCGACGGCGAACATCCGCGTCTCGGTGCCGGCGGCGGCGATCGGGAGCAGCGCCGCGGCGCCCGCGAAGTGCCCGTCGCTCGCGTAGGCGTGGCACGCCCCGAGGCGCGGCGAGCCGAAGTGGACCTTCAGCTTCGTGTCGCCGGACCAGCCGCGAAGGCCGTGCGCGCGGCGGCCGTCGTACTCGGCGAGCTCCGGACCGTCGAAGAAGCTCGCGATGCGCGCCGGGATCGGGACCTTGAAGCGCGCGAGTTTCGAGGAGTGAGAGCCGCGCCGGATCACCGGCTGGTTCGCGGGCATCGACATGGGCGGCAGTCTACCCGAGTGACATCACGAGGCGGCTCGCCACGTCGTGCGCCGCGCGCTCGTCGTCGGGGTAGTCGAGCTCGCGGTACAGGCGCGCGAGGCGCTCGACCTTGGTGACGCCGAGCCGTGACGACTCGAGCACGACCGCGTGGGCGAGGAAGAACAGCGCGTAGCCGCGCGGGATGCGGTCCATGTTCTCGGGCGACAGGCGCCACGCCGACGACGCGAACGCGAAGTACGGCGCGACCATCGCGACGATCGCGGTGCGGTGGCGGCCGAGGCACGCGCGCACCTCGGCGACGTCGACGAGGCCGCCGAAGCCGAGCATGCGCAGGAGGTAGTCGGGGAAGAACGGGTCGTCGCCGAGCGGGCGGCCGATCGCCTCGGCGATCGCGGCGTCGAGCGCGCGCACCTCGTCGCACGCCATCAGCTCGAGGAGCGACAGCCGATCGAGCGGCACGGCGTCGGCGGCGGCGATGCGCTCGCGCAGCGAGTGCTCGTACGCGGCGAGCTCGCCGCGGATCGCGACGAACTCCTGGTCGACGAGCTCGAGCATGCCCGCGAGGCGGTCGAGGCGCCGGCGCGCGGGTGCGGGGACGCCGATGCGCGCCTTGTAGCCGAGGTCGTGCTCGATCTCGGCCCACGCGTGCTCGAGGATCGTGCGCACCTGGATCTCGAAGCGCGCCTCGGGCGGCAGCGCCGGGTCGCGCAGCTCGCACACGTAGTGCAGCGAGCGATAGCCGAAGCGGCCATGCGCGCGCCGCTTGTCGACGGAGTGGCGCAGGTCGATCGGCAGGTGCGCCTCGACGAGCTCGGCCACGCGATCGACGCCGTCCTCGAAGTACGTGATGACGCGCAGGCCGACGAGGTCGGTCACGTCCCACAGGCGCGCGTACGTGCGGTCGGGGCGCGCGAGCTTCGCGGCGACGCTGTCGGGGGCCTTCATGCGCATCGTGACCGAGTGCAGCTTGAGGCGCGCATCCGTCGCGAGGTGCGCGGCGAGCTCGTCGCGCAGGCGCGCCGCGGCGCCGGCGAGCGCGGGCCGGTGGGCCGCGAGGAGCGCGAGCAGCTCGTCGTGCATCACGGCTCGCCCGCCCACACGCGGTGCTCGGTCGCCGGCCGCGCGTGCTCGACGACGGCCTCCGCAGACATCCGCCCGAGCTTAACTCAAGACGCGCACGGCGCCCCACGGGTGGGCCGCGAGGACGGCGGTTGCGCGGTCGCGGGTGGCGTCGTCGAGGGTGCCCGCATGCGCGGCGCGCAGGGCGGCGGCGAGCTCGTGCGGGTGCGCCCAGCGCTGGGCCGGGTCCTTCGCGAGGCCGATCGCGAGCGCGGCGTCGACGTCGGCGTCGAGCTCGGCGAGCGCGCTCGGGCGGATCGGCATCACGTGCACCGCCTGGTACAGCGACGTGTGCAGGTCGCGCCCGGCGATGGCCGGGCGGCCGGTCAGCCAGCGGTACGCGACCGCGGTGAGGGCGTAGACGTCGGCGCGCGCGTCGACGCGCTCTCCCCTCGCCTGCTCGGGCGCCATGTAGGCGGGCGTCCCGACGACGTGGCCCTGCGTGAGCGTGCCGTCGTGATCGCCGAGCGCGGCGACGCCGAAGTCGAGGACCTTCCAGATCGGGCGCGGCGCGTCGTCGGCGAGGTACAGGTTCTGCGGCTTCAGGTCGCGGTGAACGATGCCGAGGCTCCACGCCTCCTCGAGCGCCTCGCCGACCTGCGCGAGGAGCTCGTCGAGCCCGGCCGGCGGCAGGCGGCCCGCGCGCAGGTGGTGCGCGAGGTCGTGGCCGGTGAGGCGCTCCATCACGAGGTACGGGATCGGGTCGCTCTCGTCGGAGGCGGCGAGCACGCGCACGACGTGGCGCGACGTCACGGCGCGCACGGCGCGGACCTCGCGCAGGAAGCGCTCGACGCTGCGCGGGTTGCCCTGCTCGCTCTGCACGAGCAGCTTCACGGCGGCCGCGTCGCCGGTGTCGACGTGCCACGCGTCGTAGACCTCGCCCATGCCGCCGCGGCCGATCACGCGCCCGAGGCGGTACGCACCGAGCGTCTGGTCGGTGTAGCGGCCGGCGCTCGCGACGTGGAGCGCGCGGTCGAGGTCCTGCCGCGCCTCGTGCAGCAGGGCCTCGCGCTGCGCGGCGAGCAGCATCGCGTGCTGCGTGCGCTCGAGCGCCTCGCGCGCGGCGCGGTGCGAGCGCAGCCCGACGAGGAACGCCCCCAGGTCGCCGAGCTGGATGAGCACGTGCGCGACGATGAGGTCGCGCGCCGCGAGGTCGGTGTGGACGAGGCCCGGGTCGTCGACCCACCGCCCGATCACGGCGACGGCGAACGCCGCCTGCAGGACGAGGTTCCCCAGGTAGAACGCGAGCGCCGACGCGAACCGCTCGCGCCGGCTGAAGAAGTACAGCGCGAGCGCCGGGAACAGCTGCGCCGCCGAGAAGATGCCGAAGTACAGCACCGCGAGCAGCGCCACCGGCGCGACGCTCGTCGCGAGCAGCACCATGACGTCCTCGGTGTAGCGCTCGGCGTCGCGGATCCGGCGGTCGACCCAGAACCCCGCGGCGAGCGCCGGCAGCATCGCCACCGCCATCGCGATCCGCAGCCACGTCGAGCCGCCGAGCAGCGGCAGCGCCACCAGGCACGCCGCCCCCATCAGCCGCCCGGCCCGGATCATCGCCCGCGCCGTGCGCGCCTCCTCGTCGCGCAGCGTCGCCATCGCGAACTGCTGCGACAGGTTCGCCGACGCCCCCGCCGACGGCGACGGCGTCATCGCCGCCATCGCCCTCCGCGCCGCCGCGCGCGCCGGCAGCTGGTTCACCGTCGCCAGCTCGACCGTGTGCGTGTCGTCGGGCCCGGCGCTCAAGCTGCCGCCATCATAGCTTCCACCGGCCGGCGCTCGGACACCGCCACCACTTCCATCACACCTGCCCGTCCGCCTCCCGGACATCACCCGAATTTTCGGACAACGCACCTCCCACGCCCCCCCAATCCTTTCACCGGCCTCACCCCCACGATCGTCATCAACCTCACGTTTCCCGCCCATCATCATGCTGTGCCACGCCGTCCACCACTCCGTCCAACCTCACGTTTCCCGCCCATCATCATGCTGTGCCACGCCGTCCACCACTCCGTCCAACGCCGTGTCCGCGCTACGGACGGCCGACGTGGGGCTCGTCGGGGAGCTCGCCCGCGGCGTCGCCGGGTCCGCGCGGGAACGGCGCGGCGAGGACGGCGCCCAGGCGGGTGACGCCGTCGGTGATGCCGCGCGTGCCGTGGCCGCGCGCGAAGGCGATGGCGATGCGGCCGGCGACGTCGCTCCACACGGAGGGGTCGATGCGCGTGAGGGCGGCGTCGTCGGCGAGGATGACGACCTGGCGCCGGGAGGGCACGACGAAGACGAGGACGCCGTTGCGGCCGCGCGTGGTCGCGATGCCGAGGCGGCCGAAGGCGCGGCGCGCGGCCTTCCACACGCGGCCGAGGAAGAACGGCGCGATCGAGACGACGATCTCCGCGGAGGTCAGGCGCTCGGCGGCCTCGACGGCGCCGCGGATGCGGTCGAGGTCGAGCTCGCTGCGCCGCATGGTCACCAGCCTCCGCGCGCGCCGCCGCCGCCGGAGCGACCGCCGCCGCCGCCGAAGCCGCCGCCGCCGCCACCGCCGAGGCCGCGCCCGATCGTCCACAGGAGGAGCAGCGCGAAGCGCGGGTGGATGAGCGCGAGGATCAGGAAGCCGATCAGGGTCGCCGCGCCCGCGATCCACGTCGCCGTCGAGACCTCGGCCGGCTCGGGCGGCGCGGTCGGCGGCGCGCCGCCCCACGGCTTGCCCTCGATGCTCTCGAGGACCGCGTCGGTGCCGGCGGTGATGGCGCCGTCGGCGTCGCCGGCGCGCAGCTTGGGCGCCATCACCTCGCGGATGATGCGCGACGCGCGCGCGTCGGTGAGCTGCCCCTCGAGGCCGTAGCCGACCTCGATCGCGAGCTTGCGGTCGTCGGAGAACACGAACAGCGCGACGCCGTCGTCGAGGCCCTTGCGGCCGAGCTTCCACGCGTTGAACGCGCGGTTCGCGAACTCGTCGAGCGAGCCGCCCTCGAGGCTCTTGCCGATCCACACGATCACCTGGTGCCCGGTGGCGCGCTCGTACGAGGCGAGCCGCGCGTCGAGCCTCTCGCGCGCGCCGGCCGACATCATCCCGGCGCGGTCCTCGACCCAGCGGGTCGGCGCCGGTGGCGTCGCCGCGGCCGCCGACACCGCGACGGCGGCCGCGAGCGCGAGCGCGATCATTTGAAGTCCACCTTCGGTGCGACCTCGCTACCCGGCTTGCCGGCGAAGTACTGCTTCGGTGCGAACTTGCCCGAGAACACGCTCGCGACGAGCGACGACGGGAACGTCGATCGCGCGGTCTCGAAGTCGCGCGCCGCCTCGTTGTAGCGCATGCGCTCGACGGTGATCCGGTTCTCCGTGCCCTCGAGCTGTGCCTGGAGGTCGCGGAAGTTCTCGGTCGCGCGCAGCTGCGGGTACGCCTCCGCGACCACGAGGAGGCGCGACAGCGCACTGCCGAGCCGATCCTGCGCGCCCGCGTACTTCGCGAACGCATCGGGGTTCGTCGTGAGGTCCTCGCGCCCGGACACCTGACCGACGCGACTGCGCGCCTCCGTCACCGCCGTGAGCGTCTCGCGCTCGTGCGCGGCCGCTCCCTTCACGGTCGCAACGAGGTTAGGGATCAGATCCGCGCGGCGCTGATAGGCATTCTCCACCTGCGCCCACTGAGCATCTGCCTTCTGACCGAGCGTTACGAGGTTGTTGTACGTCGCCACGCACGTGCCACCGGCGAACAGCACGGCGAGCGCGGCGACGATGAACACGGTCAACCCGGTCTTGCGCGAGGACGTCATGCCCCCGCACCGCAGCAACCCCAATGCCAGCGCGTCGGAACAGCGGCCCTTCGCACGCGAGCGCCTTTCCGATCGACGGCCGCGGGCGCACGCGCTCGACGAACGCGCGCGGCGCCGGCCGACCGTGCCGCAAAGCGAACGGCACGAGCACGTAGCGACCGCGCGCAGGTCGGCGATGCACGGAAGCACCGCCGACTCCCGCAGCTGGAAGTCCGGCGTCCGGACGACCGGGGCGTGCTACTCGCCGACGGAGACGTAGCGCCAGTCGCCCTCGATCGCCTTCTGGTCGGTCGAGACGACCTCGGCGTGCGCGAACGCCGTCCGCAGCGCGGACAGCCCGCCCTGCTCGAGGAAGTTGTCGCTCACGACGAGGCGCCGGAGCGCGGGGAAGCTCGCGGCGTGCGCGGCCAGGACGCCGGCCGGCTCGTCATCGAGCGTGCCCATCGACAGGTCGAGGCTCTCGAGGCGCGCGGCGATCGGCGTCCCGGCGAGCCCGCGGGCGATGTCGCCGGTGAAGCGCGCGTTGCGCAGGCCGAGGTGCCGCGTGCGCGGGAAGCGATCGCCGGCGAGGAGCGGCGCGAGGTCGTCGTACTCGACGTCGCTCCCCTCCTCCGAGCCGAACCACAGCTCGAGTCGCTCGACGGCGGGCAGCGCCGCGTCGAACAGCGCCTGCAGGCGCGACTTGCTGAGGGCGCACGTCTCGATCGTCAGCTCGCGCAGCGCCGGCAGCGCCAGCCCCGCGAGCTCGAACGTGTTCGGCGCGTTCCACGTCTGGTCGCCGGAGTGCAGCTTCAGCGACACGAGGTTCGGGAACGCCGCCGTGATCGCCTCGCCGACGGCGCCGATCACGTGGTGCGACATGTCGATGTCCTCGCCGACGTCGCCGAGGTGCAGCCGCGCGACGCCCGGCGCCCACGGGCAGGCGGCCGCGACGGCGAGCACGGCCGGCACGTCGTCGTGGTTGTAGTCCCAGCGCAGGATGCCGATGCGCAGCTCCTCGAGGGCGACGCACGGTGCGGCGCCGAACACGCGCTGCGCGAGCGCGCGCGCGTCGAAGCCGTTGTCCATCCAGTCCACGGAGTTCTCGAGCCGCACCCACTCCCACAGACCGCGCCGCCAGCCGTACGTCGCGAGGCGCGGCTCCGGCAGGTCGAGGCCGGCGATGATCGCGTCGGCACGCGCGCGCTTCGCCGCATCGTCGGCGGCGGCCAGCTCGTGCTGCAGCACGATCAGCTCGCCGAGCGGGTGCCCGTTCGCCTGCAGCCAGTCGGCGTACACGAGGGTCGGCCCCGGTTCGCCGCGGTTCGTACGGATCGCTTGCTCGAGCTCGCTCCTGCGGTCGGTCATCGCGCCCATGATACTGCGCTACGGCGGTGGCAGGCGAACGTGGCGCCGAGCCCGACGCGCGCGTCGGCCCACAGGCGCCCGCCGTGGCGCGTGACGATGCGGTGCACGGTCGCGAGGCCGATCCCGCTGCCGGGGAACTCCGACGCGGCATGCAGGCGCTGGAACGGCGAGAACAGCCGGTCGGCGTACGCCATGTCGAAGCCGGCGCCGTTGTCGCGCACGAAGTAGACGTCGCCGCCGTCGTCGCGCCGCACGCCGACCTCGATCTCCGCGCGCTCGGTGCGCCGCGTGAACTTCCACGCGTTGCCGACGAGGTTCTGCATCACGAGGAACAGCAGCCGCTGATCGCCGAACGCGGGGAGCGGCGACGCGACGGTCGCGGCGACTCGGCGCTCCGGCTCGGACGACGCGAGGTCGTCGAGGACCGTCGTCGCGAGCGCGCCGAGGTCGATCGCGGTGCACTGCATCTCGGCGCGCGTGACGCGGGCGAGCTGGAGCAGGCCGTCGATCAGATCGCCCATGCGCGCGGTGCCGGCGCGGATGCGGTCGAGGTAGCCGCGCTCGTGCGCGAGCAGGCGCTCGCCGGCGTCGTCGAGGAGCGCGCGGCTGAACCCGTCGAGGGCGCGCAGCGGCGCGCGCAGGTCGTGCGAGACCGTGTAGCTGAACGAGGCGAGCTCGGCGTTCGCCGCCTCGAGCGCGGCGGTGCGCTCGGCGACGCGGCGCTCGAGGTCCTCGTTCGTGCGCCGCAGCTCGGCCTCGGCGCGCACCCGCGCCTCGATCTCGCGCTGGAGCTCGAGGTAGCGCTCGTTGAGCTCGGCGTTCGCGCGCTCGAGCTCGCGGGCATTCGCGCGCGCCGCGACGAGCCACGTCGCCCGCCGCCGCACGGCCCCGAGGACCCCGCGCCGCTCCGGCAGGCGCACGTCGTAGATCGCGCCGTCGGCGACCTCGGTGCGCACGACCTCCGCCGACGGCATGCCGAGGACGCGCGCCATCGCGGCGAGCGCGCCCTCGAGCAGCAGGTGGTTCTCGCGGCTCGGCGCGTAGCCCGGCTTCATGCGCAGCTCGAGGCGCAGCTGCGCCGGCCCGACCCGCGTGATCGCGCCGTCGATCGCCGCGATCAGCTGCTGCGCCGGGCCGCTCGGGCCCATCGCCCACAGGTAGATCGCGATCGGATCGAGGAGCCGGCCGGGCAGCACGAGCGCGCGGAACACCGGCGACTCGAGGGACCTGCCGCCGGCGGCGATGAGGCCCGCGGCGCCGAGGTGCTCGCCGACGTTCGCGGCGAACCGCGCGAACCCCGCCCACGAGATCCGCTCGCGCGGGTTCGCCAGGTGCGCGAACGCGTAGCCGGTGCCCGCGGCGAGCCCGGCGGCGTCGGCCCCCGTCGCGCGCACCGCCTCGATCAGCGGCTGGAGCGCGCGGCCACCGACCTCGCGCCCGACGAGGTCGCGCCGTACGGGCCGGGACGTCGGCGCGTGCGAGCCCTGTCTCGACGCGTCCACCACCGCTGCGAATCTATCACCACCACCGGTACCGCGCTTGCAACGACGCGAGCGCATGGCAACGAAGAAGCAGCAGTCGAGTCAGCGGTCCAGTCAGAAATCGAGTCAGAAACCGAGTCAGCAAACGCCGCGCGTCGACGACGTCGACGACCGGAAGGCGCGCGAGTATCGCGACGCACAGGGCCGGATCCATCATCACACGCGGAAGTACATGGAGGCGCACCGCAGCGAGATGCAGCCGCAGCGCAACGGCGGCGGCCGCGCGAAGAAGTAGTCGGGCGCGGCGTCCGCGCGCGGTGAGGCGGAGCGCGCGGGACGTCCGCCGTCGCCTCGGCGAGCCGCCTACAGGAGGCGCTTCACCTTCGCGGGCACGATCACGCGGATCCTCGACGGCACCGCACCGACGGGGAAGTTGCCGGCGCGCGCGAGGAAGCTGGCGCTGATCTCGCCGCCGCGGGCGACGAGCAGCGCCCCGGACGCGAGCCGCACGTCCTCGGCGAACACCATGCCGGCGCGCAGCGCGGGCAGCGCGAGCTCGCGGATGTCGAGTTGCGCCTCGCCGGCGGCGCGCACCGCGGCGAGCGCATCGAGGATCTCGGCGTCGTAGACCGTACCGCCGGGCGAGCAAGTGCCGTTGGGGTGCGCGCGGCGTCCGCGGAGCGTGTCCACGATGAAGCCGGGCTCGACACCCTGCGTCTCCAGCGTGTCGACGTCCATCGCGACCCGCAGGATCGCGGCCGCGCGATGAACGACGGCGTCCTCCTTGCCGCCGCGCTGGTGGCGCGCGACCGCGAACAGGATCGCGCGCACCTCCTCGAGCCGCGGGATGTGGCCGATCATGTGGTCGACCACCTCGGGTGCCCGCGCGCATGCCGCGCGCTCCGCGTCGTCGAGCGGCTTGCCGTAGAACAGCTTCTCCGCCGTCTCGTGCGCGACGCCGATGAGGCCGAGCGGCCACAGCATCGCCGCGACCTCGAGCTGCCACCGCGGGCGCAGGCCGACACGATCCGCGAGCTCGATCGCGAGCTGCTTGATCCGCCCGGCGCGCCCGAACGCGACGGGGTGGACGATCGCGAGCACGTCCGACAGCGCGGAGATGCTGCCGTGCAGCGTCTGCTCGAGGAGCACGCGCTCGGCGGTGACGAGCCGGTGGTGCTCGCACGCCGCGTCGATCGCCGCGACGAGTGCCGCCGGCGGGCACGGCTTCGTCAGGAACCGGAAGATCTGGCCGTCGTTGACCGCCGCGATCGCCGACTTCATGTCGGCCTGCCCCGTCAGCAGGATGCGCGACGCATCCGGCGCGACCACGCGCGCCCTCGCGAGGAACGCGGCGCCGTCCATGCCCGGCATGCGCATGTCGCTGACGATCGCGACGATGTCGCCTGACTGCTCGAGCGCCGCGAGCCCGGCGGCGCCGCTCGTCGCCATCGCGACGCGGAAGCGCCGCCCGAGCGTGAGCTCGAGCCCCTCGAGCACGGCGCGCTCGTCGTCGACGCACAGCACGTGCGGGCGCAGCTCCACCTTCATCGCACTACCTCGCGCATCCCGACGTCCTGCACACGCCGATGGATCGGCTGCATGGGGTTTTCGTGAACGCCTCGCGTGGCGCGCCGCCTCCACGGATCCCGGCGCCGGCCGATCTACATGTCGTGACGCCGGCGCGGATCTTCGAGGCGAACCTGACCTCGATCCACCGGCGCACGGATCGCATGTTCGCGTGGCTCCTCGTCGCGCAGTGGGGCGCCGCGATCGTGCTGTCGCCGTTCATCCGGCCGTTCGGCTGGGAGATCGACGCGGTCGTCCTCGGCGGCGCGATCAACGCGGCGCCGCTCCTCCTCATCCGGCGCCGCCCCGGCTGGTGGGGCACGCGGCACGCGGTCGCGATGGCGCAGATGCTGTGGTCCGCCGTGTTCATCACGCTGACCGGCGGGCGCATCGAGACGCACTTCCACATCTTCGGCTCGCTCGCGTTCCTCGCGTTCTACCGGGACTGGCGCGTGATCGCGACGGCGACGCTCGTCGTGGCCGCCGATCACCTCGCGCGCGGCCTCGCGTGGCCGGAGTCGGTCTACGGCATCGCGAACCCGGCGTGGTGGCGCTTCCTCGAGCACGCGGCGTGGGTCGCGTTCGAGGACGTCGTGCTCGTGTGCGGCTGCCTGCGCGCGATCGCCGACATGCGGGTCGTCGCCGATCGCGAGGCGGCGCTCGCCGCGCTCAACCACGAGATCGAGCGGCGCGTCGACGCGCGCACCCGCGAGCTCCGCGCCGCGAACGCGTCGCGCCAGCTCGCCGAGGCCGAGCTGCGGCAGGCACACAAGCTCGAGTCCGTCGGGCGGCTCGCCGCCGGCCTCGCGCACGAGATCAACACGCCGATCCAGTTCGTCAGCGACAGCGTCCACTTCCTGCGCGACGCGACCGCGGACCTGGTCGGCGTCGTCGACAAGCTCGATACCGCGCAGGGCCTCGCGCACGAGGAGCGCGCCGACGTCGCCTACCTGCGCGACCGCATCCCCAAGGCGTTCGACCGCTCGCTCGACGGCCTCCACCGCGTCGCCGCGATCGTGCAGTCGATGAAGCAGTTCGCGCACCCCGACTCCGACGAGGCCTGCGAGACCGACCTCAACGCCGCGATCGAGAGCACGCTGATCATCGCGCGCAACGAGTACAAGTACGTCGCCGACGTCGTCACGCAGCTCGGCGAGCTGCCGCTCGTGCGCTGCTTCCCCGGCGAGATCAACCAGGCGGTGCTCGACGTCCTCGTCAACGCCGCCCACGCGATCGACGACGTCGTCCGCGGCACGGACCGCCGCGGCACGATCGCCGTCACCACCGCGCGCGACGGCGACCACGCGGTCATCGCGATCTCCGACACCGGCACCGGCATCCCCGCCGACATCCGCGACCGCATCTTCGATCCGTTCTTCACGACGAAGGACGTCGGCAAGGGCACCGGCCAGGGCCTCGCGACCGTGCGCTCCGTCGTCGTCGACAAGCACCGCGGCTCGATCACCGTCGACACCGCCCCCGGGCGCACCACGTTCGAGCTGCGCCTGCCGATCGACGGCCCGCGCCCGCGTGCCCTCGCGGCCTGATGCCTGGATCTGAAAAGCTCGAGCACACGCCTCCTCGGCGCAATCGCTCGGATGCGGTCGCGCTCTTCAGGCGCAGGGCCCCTAGAGCTCCGCGATCACCGACGACGTGCTCCGGAGCGTGCGCGTGTCGCGCAGCGGCGCGTTGCCGAACATGCGCGAGTACTCGCGGCTGAACTGCGACGGGCTCGCGTAGCCGACGCGGAACGCGGCCGCCTCGGCGCCCTCGCCCTCGTCGAGCATCAGGCGCCGCGCCTCGAGGAGGCGCAGCCGCTTCTGGTACTGCAGCGGGCTCATCGCCGTCGCCTCCTTGAAGCGCTTGAAGAACGCCGCCCGGCTCATCCCCGCGGCGCGCGCGAGGCCGGCGATGTCGGCGTCGTCGGCGAGCGACGCCTGCAGGTGGTGGATCGCGGCGGCGACGCGCTGCGCCTGGCTGCCGGCGCGCGCGAGCTGGCGGATCGCCGGCCCGTCGGGGCCGACGAGCAGGTGGTAGAACAGCTCGCGCACGATCAGCGGCGCGAGCACGGCCGCATCGCCGGGCGTCGCGAACAGCTCGCACAGGCGCACGGCGGCCTCGAGCATGCGCTCCGGCGCGCGCCCGAGGAAGATCGCGCGCGCGGGGCGATCCGGGACGTCGGGCTGCGAGCGATCGACCTGCGCCGCGACGTCGCGCAGCGCGCGGGCGTCGAAGTCGAGCTTGAGCCCGAGGAACGGCCGCGCCGGCGACGCGCCGGTCACGCGGCTCGTGACCGGGAGATCGATCGGGCTGACGATGTAGTGCGGCTCGCGCTCGCGGTAGCGCTGGCCCTCGAGCGCGAGCTCCTTGATGCCGCGCGCCACGATGCAGAACGAGGCCCGCCACGGGCGCTTCGCGGCCTCCTGCGAGCGCGAGACTTTGATGCAAGACACGCCGGGCACCGGCGACGGCTGGATCCCCTCGAGCTTGCTCCATCGGGCGAGGAGCGCGGCGAGACGATCACCTGCGTCGCTCACGCACGCAGTCTAGGCGTGCGTGGACGATCGGGCAAGAACTGTGGACGGCCGTGCAGGTCGCGCACGGCGCGCGGTGCCATGGTGTGTGCGAACCACCAGGAGTCAGCCATGCGTGTCTTCCTCACCGGCGCCAGCGGCTTCGTCGGCTCGGCGGTCCTGTCCGAGCTGCTCCGCGCCGGGCATCGCGTGCTCGCGCTCGCGCGCTCGGAGGCCGCGGCCGCGCGCGTCGCCGACCTCGGCGCCGAGGTCCTCCGCGGCGACCTCACCGACCTCGACGCCCTCGCCCGCGGGGCGCACGCGTGCGACGGCGCCGTGCACTGCGCGTTCTCCCACGACGACTTCACCGATCGCGCGAACAACTGCCGCAAGGATCGCGAGGCGATCGACGCCCTCGGCGGCGCGCTCGCCGGCACCGACCACCCGCTCGTCATCACGATGGGCCTCGGGGCCGGCACCGAGGACGACGCGACGACGCCCGAGGCCGGCGCCGGCCGCGGCGCGAGCGAGCTGCTCGCCCTCGCCTACGCGGCGCGCGGCGTGCGCGTCTCGGCGGTGCGCCTGCCCCCGAGCGTGCACGGCGACGGCGACCACGGCTTCGTCCCGATGCTGATCGCGAACGCGCGCCAGACCGGGCGCGCCGGCTACATCGGCGACGGCGCGAACCGCTGGCCCGCCGTGCACCGCTCCGACGCCGCGCGCCTGTTCCGGATCGCCCTCGAGCGGGCCCCCGCGGGCGCGCGCCTGCACGCGGTCGGCGACGAGGGCGTGGCGACCCGCGCGATCGCGCAGGCGATCGGCGCACGCCTCGGCCTGCCGGTGGAGTCGGTCCCGCGCGAGCACTTCGGCTGGCTCGGCATGTTCTACGGCGCCGACCTCCCGGCCTCGAGCGCGCTCACCCAGCAGCGCTTCGACTGGCGGCCCGTCGGCCCCGGCCTGCTCGAGGACCTCGCGCGCGGGCGCTACTTCGACACCGTGTAGCGGCGCGCGCAACTCGTGCAACGGCCGCGAGGTGCTGGTTCGAGCCTGCACCCGGTGGACGACATGTCCTCACCGCAGCGCGAGCTAGCCTCGCGGATCCTCACGCCGCGCGGTGTGGCGACCGGTTTGCACTGCGGCTGGCTCACCATGCGTCACCACCTCGCGGTCGCCGCCCTCCTCACCCTCACCGGCTCGCTCGCCCACGCGGCACCGGCGCGCCGCGGCAAGCAGGGGCAGAAGACGCAGGTGAAGGCGCCGCCCATGGACGACGACGACGACGACGACGACGGCGACCGCGCCGACGACGCCGACAGCGCGAACGAAGACGAAGATGACGATGAAGACGAGGCGCCCCGCAAGAAGGCGCCCCGCAAGTCCGTGAAGAAGCCGGCGCGCAAGAAGAGCGACCAGGTCGCCGTGCGCAGCGCGCGCACCGACGCGGACGACGACGACGACGGCGACGAGCGCGAGGACGCCGTCGCCCCGGTGCGGCTGCGCGCGCAGCACGACAAGAAGGCGAAGAAGGCCTGGCACGTCGCGATCGGGCCGTACCTGTGGGCGTCGTCGGTCGACGCGCAGGTGTCGCTCGGCCCGGCGAGCGTGAGCGCGGGCGTGGACTTCATCGAGACCCAGCGCCACGCGCGCTACGGCGCCGAGGTGCTCGCCGAGGCCCGCTACGGCAAGCTCGCGATCTACACCGACTTCATGTACGGCGTCGTCGACGTCGACGGCGCGACCGACGTCGGCCCGCTGTCGGTGATGCTGGCCGGCACCGCGAGCAGCCTGCTCGTCGACGGCTTCGTCGGGTACCGGCTCCTCGGCGACGTCGACTCGCTGCTCTCGCTCGAGGCCCGCGGCGGCGTCCGCTACCAGCGCACGTCGATCGCCGGCTCCGTCGAGGTCTCCGGCAACAACGTGTCGCCGCCCGAGTACGTCGACGCAGCCTCCGACGGGCTCGCCGGCGCGCAGGTCACGCTGCGGCCGTCGCGGCGGTTCGCCCTGTCGTCGACGGTCGACCTCGGCGTGTTCGGCGCCTCGACGAACACGTGGTCGGCCGCCGCCGACGCGAGCGTGCGCATCACCTCGCACGTCCTGTTCTCGCTCGGCTACCGCACCCTCACCACCGAGCGCGCGAACGTGCACCTCGTCATGCACGGCCCGCGTGCCGCGCTCCAGGTCCTGTTCTGAGCAGGATCTCGCCGACCCCGCCGCCCTCGACGGCCGCGCCCTCCCCGGCGCGGCCGTTTGCATTTGCGCGACTCGTGCAACCGCGCGATTCCCGCGCGATCTCCCTGTCCACTGCGGCCTCCAACCGATGGCGCGAGCAAGCACCCCCACCCCGCTACCCCCGCGAAACCACCGCGATCGCCCGCGCGTGCCGCCTGGTCCTGGCCTTGCTGATTGCTGCGGCATGCGCCCCGCCCCGGCCCTCCTGCTCGTCCTCACCCTCACCACGATCGCCGCGTGCATCGGCGAGATGCCGCCGCCGCCCGAGCTGTCGGTGACGTCGCCCAGGCGCGGCCTGGTCCAGACCAGCCCCGAGCGCGTCGTCGTGCAGGGCGTCGCGCGCCCGGGCGTGAGCGGCTCGCCGATCGCCACCGTCACCGTCAACAAGGTGCCGGCGATGCTCGCGCCCGACGGCTCGTTCACCGCGGTGGTCGACGTCCCCACCGGCATCACGCTGCTCGAGACCGTCGCCGTCTCCGAGGAGGGAGCGTCGGCCACCGACGCGCGCGCGGTGCAGGCGGGCGAGCTCAGCCCCGTCGGCCGGCCCATCGAGCGCGCGCTCACGGCGTCGCTGTCGACGGAGGCGTTCGCGCGCCTGTCGGCGGCCGCCGGCCCGCTCGTCAAGGGCACCGACTTCAACCGGCTGCTCGCGCCGCTGCAGCCGATGGTCAGCCTCGGCGACGGCAACGCGAACCTCAAGCTCTCGATCACCAACCTCACCCTCGGCGACGCCACGTTCAGCCTGGTCCCGACCGACGGCGGCCTGCAGTTCTCCGCCGAGCTCGGCGGCCTCAGCGTCGCCGCGACCGCCGCGTACGCCGGCCGCCTCGTCCCGACCGGCTCGACGTCGATCAGCCTCACCGCCGACAAGCTCACGATCGCCGGCACGCTCGTCGTCGCGCCCGCCGGCACCGCCGGCTTCGCGACGAAGATCAGCTCGCCGACCGTGCGCACCACCGCGCTCAAGCTCGGCGCCTCCGGCATCGTCGGCGACATCCTCGACCTGCTCAACGCGAACCTCGCCTCGACGCTACAGAGCATCACGACGCGCGCCGCCGAGCTCGCGATCGACCCGCTGTTCAACGCGGCGCTCGGCGCGCTCGGCGGCCCGCAGCACTTCGACGTCCTCGGCAAGGCGATCGACGTCGAGGCGTCGCCCGCCGCGATCTCGTTCACGCGCGCCGGCGCGCAGGTGTCGATCAACCTGCGCGCGCAGATCGAGGGCGGCGAGGCGAGCCCCGGCTACGTGTTCACGCCGAACGGCACGCCGACGCTCGATCCCGCCGACGGCGTCCAGATCGCGATCGCCGACGACCTCGTCAACGGCATGCTCGCCCAGGTCCACGCGCTCGGCATCCTCGACCTGAAGTTCCCGGCCGCCCTGGGCTTCGTCGACGAGGCGAACCTGAAGCTCACGTTCCCGCCCGCGCTCGACGCCGGCGGCGGCGACGGCCACGTACGTCTCGTCCTCGGCGACATGATCGCCTCGTTCAGCAACAAGGGTAAGGAGGTCATCCGCGCCGCCGTCAACGCGCAGGTCGACGTCGCCGTCCTGCGCGGCACCAAGCCCGAGGAGATCGCCGTCGAGTTCGGGCGCGCCCGCGTGTTCGTCAACCTGATCGACCCGGCGAACGACGCGGTCGGCGGCGACGAGCTCGCCGGCGCGGCGGCCTCGGGCATCAGCTTCCAGCTCGACTCGCTGAAGCAGTTCCTCGTCACCGTGCCGGTCCCGTCCGTCGCCGGCGTGTCGTTCGACAGCCTCGCGCTCCGCGCCGACCACGGCTACATCGTCGCGTCGGGTCAGATCCACTGACTGATCGGCAGGCGCTGAGCCGCGCCGGAATGCCGCCTGCATCCTCGCGAGGGCATGGGGAAGCGACAGCGACGACAGCGCAGGACGGGCCTCGCACGCGGCCTCCTCGGCGGCGTGGTGGGGCTCGCGGCAATGGAGGTCATCCGGCGCGCGACCGCACCCCTGGTCAAGGACCGTGCGCCGAGCCCCTACGACGTCCTCCCCACCGAGCGCTCGATGTCGCCGTTCGGCCTCCACCACGAGCCCGGCGAGAGCGCAACGACTGCGATCGGACGCATCGCCTACCAGCAACTCCTCGGCCGCCCGCCGTCGGAGCGGATGAGCGCCCTCCTCTCGTGGGGCGTCCACCTCGGCTACGGCCTGGTCGCCGCGGCGGCCTTCGGCGCCCTCCGCGGCGCCCGCGCCCACCACGTCGTCCGCGACGGCCTCGCCTTCGGCAGCGGCCTCTGGCTCCTCGGCGACGAGCTCACCGTGCCGCTCCTCGGCCTCGCCGACAAGCCGACCGCCTACCACCCCACGCGCCACCTGCAGTCGCTCGCCCAGCACCTCGGGTTCGGCGTCGCCACCGCGGCGACGGCCCGCGCCCTCGCGCAGCGGGCTCGATGAGCGACACCGCCCGCTGACTCCGAGCCGTCGCACCTCCGCGCCCGCGCTCATCCGGCGACGGACCCGCGGTCCGCTATCATCCCGCCATGAGCGTCTCCAAGCACGACGGCGGCTGTCACTGCGGCGCGGTTCGCTACTCGGTCGAGATCGATCCGATGGCCGAGTCCATCGCCTGCAATTGCTCGATCTGCGGACGAACCGGCGCCTACCTCCAGTTCGTCACCCCCGACAAGTTCGCCCTCCACCAGGGCAACGACAGCCTCACCGACTACCAGTTCAACAAGCACATCATCCACCACCTCTTCTGCAAGACCTGCGGCATCCGCTCCTTCGCGCGCGGCCGCGGCCGCGACGGCACCGAGATGATCGCCATCAACGTCCGTTGTCTCGACGACGTCGACACGAACGCCCTCCCGACGA
Source organism: Deltaproteobacteria bacterium (assembly GCA_019637375.1). Lineage (GTDB taxonomy): Bacteria > Myxococcota_A > Polyangia > Haliangiales > Haliangiaceae > JABFXX01. The sequence continues at coordinate 38,018 of JAHBVW010000023.1, forward strand.
AGAAGTACGACGGCAAGCACGCCTGACGGCCGTCGCGCCCATCCCGCGCGGAACCACGCGCCGAGCGGTCGGCAGCTCGCACCACCTCAGTCGATCGAGATCAGGCGCGATGGATCGATGAGCTCGAGGAAGATCCGTTCCGCATCAACGACGATCAGCTCCCGATCACGAAGGAAGTCTTGTCGTCGAGGACGCGCGAGCCGGAACCGCGGCTCCTGCGAACGAAGGACCTCGAGCCTCCCGAGATCGAGGACCAGCCCTCGATCTCGACGAGACAGACGAACTGCTCGGGATAGCGCCGGCAGATCTCCGCCCACGTGAGCGGCTCGGTCTCGTGAGGCGCGAGTTGGCTCGCCGCGTTCAGGGAACCATCTTCACGCGCGGCTTCGCCCGGTCAAGTTTCGGACGCGCCGAGAGACCAAAGCGTTTGTCGTGCCCAGGGTCGGAATTGAACCAACGACACGCGGATTTTCAGTCCGCTGCTCTACCAACTGAGCTACCTGGGCGGCGGAAACGGAGACTACACAGGGTGGGGTGGGTTGGCAACTCGGTGTGCAGGCGATCGCGTGGAATGCCGAGGGTTTGGTGGTCCTTGTGGCAGAATGGTAGGTGCACGCATGTCGAGGGACGGGACCGACCCTGCCATGAGGGACGTGGCGCCTGTCGGCGTCCCGGATGGGGATGGGCTCGAGATGATCGGGCGCGTCCTCGACGGTGCGTATCGTCTCGATGCGGTGCTCGGGCGCGGAGGGATGGGGCTCGTGTTTCGCGCGACGCAGCTCGGGCTGCGGCGCGAGGTGGCGCTGAAGGTGCTGCATCCGTCGCTGGCGGCGTCGCCGGACGTGCGCAACCGGTTCGAGCGCGAGCGGATCGCCGCGGGGAAGATCGATCACCCGAACTGCGTGAGCGTCTACGACGCGGGGCAGATGCAGGACGGGTCGTGGTACCTGGCGATGGAGCTGCTCGAGGGGAAGCCGCTCGCGGACGTGCTGGAGCAGGAGGGGCAGCTGGCGCCGGGGCGCGCGCTGCACATCCTCGCGCACATCCTCCGCGGCCTCGGCCACATCCACCAGGCCGGCCTCATCCACCGCGACATCAAGCCCGAGAACATCTTCCTCATCCGCCAGGGGCAGGACGAGGACTTCGCGAAGATCCTCGACTTCGGGATCGCGAAGGGGATGACGAAGAACGACCTCGACGACGGCGTGAAGCTCACGCAGGCGGGGATGGCGTTCGGCACGCCCATCTACATGGCGCCCGAGCAGGCGCTCGGGAATCCGATGGACGGGCGCGCCGACCTGTACGCGGCGGCGGTGCTCGGCTACGAGATGCTGGTCGGGCAGCCGCCGTTCTACAGCGACGACAAGCTCGAGGTGATGTCGATGCACACCGCGAAGCCGGTGCCGCCGATGCGGCAGCGGCTGATCAAGGGTGCGCGGCCGGTGCCGTCGTCGATCGAGCGGCTGGTCGTGCGCGGCCTGACGAAGAAGCCGGGCGAGCGCTACGCGAACGCGGACGTGTTCCTGGCCCAGGTCGAGGAGGCGCTCGAGACGCCCGACGGCGGCGTCACCGACGTCAACTTCGAGCGCCCGCACACGACGGGCAGCCAGCCGCTCGTCACCGACGACGGCCGGGTCACGCTCGCCGCCGACGGCGACGCCAGCTCGAAGATCGCGGATGCGATCGAGGACGCGCTCGCGACGCCGATGCCGCCGCTCCCGACGGTGGCGCGGCCGCCGACCGCCCCCGTGGTGCCGCCGCCGCCTGCGCAGGCGGCGAGCACGCGGCTCGGCGGTCCGCCGGCGGGCGGCGTCGGGCTCGGGCTGCCGTACACCGGGCCCTCGGGCGAGCCGATCTTCGGGCTCACGCCGGAGCAGCGGCTCGCGCAGGTCAGCGCGCGCACCGCCCGCGGCGACATGAGCATGGCGAGCGCGCTCGAGCCCGAGCCGGCGACGACGCCGGTCGGCAGGTCCGAGCGCAAGCGCTGGCCGATCTACGCCGCGATCGCCGCGCTCGCGATCGCCGGCGGCATCACCGCGGCGCTGGTGATCGGCGGGCGCGGCGGCGGCGGCGACGGCGACGAGCCCGAGAAGCCGGAGCCCTCCGCGGTCGCGCGCGAGGCGGCGGTGCTGCTCGACGAGAAGGCCGACATCGACGGCACGATCCGCCTGCTCGAGGGCCAGCGCGACGCGATCGCGAACGACGCCGACGCGCAGCTGATCCTCGGCCACGCGTACTCGGGCCGGTTCGAGAAGGCGAAGGTCCTCGAGGCGTACGCGCGCGCGATGTCGCTGCGCCGCGAGGTCGAGGCCGATCCGAAGCTGCGCGGCACGCTGCGCACGATGGCCGCGAACCAGGACCCGTCCGTCGCCGCGGCCGCGTTCGACCTGTGGGTGCGCACGAACGACGCGAGCGCGAAGAAGGCGCTCGCGAACGCCGCCGTCAGCGACAGCATGGAGCGCCGCCACGCGATGCTGCCCGTGCTCGAGAAGCACAAGCTGATGAACACCGTCGAGCTGTGGCTCGTGTACGCGCGCGACCTCGAGGACGAGCCGTCGTGCGAGGAGCGCAAGAAGATCGTCGGCAAGCTGCGCGTCCTCGGCGACCCGCGCGCCGTGTCGGCGCTCGAGCGCGCGATCGAGCGCCGCGCCAAGGGCGTCCCGAAGGGCCGCTACAACTGGTGCCTCCTCGACGAGGCCACCGCCGCGATCGGCTACCTCAACACCCAGCCGCCGAAGTGACGACGCCATGCTCCCCGACGAACCGCGATGGGTCGAAGCGCACGGGATCGCCGGCGACCCGCGCGGCTGGCGGCGCGAGCTCGGCGCCGGCTTCGCGCTCGGCCACGACCCCGCGCGCCTGATCGTCGTCGCCGGCGACGCGGACGCGGGCGAGGTCGCCGCCCTCGCCCGCGCGCACCCGCAGCACACGCTGCTCGCATCGACCGACGAGCTCGCCGCCGCGCTCCGCGGCGCCGGCCGCCTCGTGCAGCGCGCCCTCCTCCACACCCTCCCCGATCCGTCGGCGCTGCCCGACCTCGAGGGCGCCGAGCCGCTCGGCGACGCGCCGCTCGACCACGCACCGCCCGAGCTCGCCGACGAGCTCCGCCGGGCGCGCACGCCCGTGTGGACCGCGTTCGTCGACGGGCTCGCCTCCGCATTCGCCTACGCGCCGTGGCGCAGCCCGCGCTGGTTCGACGTCTCCATCGACGTCCTCGCCGGCGCGCGCCAGCTCGGCCTCGGCACCCTCGTCGCCGCCGCGATGATCCGCGGCGAGCGCGCCCTCGGCCGCGAGCCCGTGTGGGGCGCCGACGAGGGCAACCACGCCTCCCTCCGCCTCGCGCAGCGCCTCGGCTTCGTCCCCGTCGACGAGCTCTGGGTCGCCCCGCCCGCGTGATCGCGGCGCGGCGGCATCCATGAGGCTGCATCCGTGAGACGATCCGCCCCAACGTGCGCGCCGCACTGGTCCTGACCACGCTGATCGTCGTCACCGCGACGTCGGCGACGTTCGCGCCCCCCGCGCGCGCGGAGCCCTCGGATCGCACGCTCGTGCTGGCGGGGCTCGCGATGGCGCCGCCGACGTACCTGCTCGGCGTCGCGCTGCACGAGGGCAGCCACGCACTCGCCGCGAAGCTCGCCGGCGCCGACGTCCTCGACATCCACCTGTTCCCGCCCGGCCGCGACCCGAAGAGCAAGACGTTCCGCTTCGGCTGGACGTACGTGCGCGGCCTCAAGTCGAAGAGCGACCGCCTGTTCTTCTACATCGCGCCGAAGATCACCGACACGCTGCTCCTCGGCGGCTTCGCCGCGCTCGTGTTCACGAACGCGTGGCCGTCGAACGACTACGCGCAGCTCGCGCTCACCGTGTTCGGCACCGGCCTGTGGGTCGACTACGCGAAGGACGTGATCGCGTTCAAGAAGACGAACGACGTCGTCCGGGTGTTCGACCTGTGGTGCATGCGCGGCTGGAAGCAGGTCGCGCCGCGCCTCCTCTACGCCGCGACCGCCGTCGGGTGGGGCCTCGTCGTCGCGCGCGGCTACCGGCGCCTGTTCACCGACGACGCCACCGGCACCGCGCGCACGCTGCCCCTCCTCACCGCCAGCTTCTAGCGACGATGAACACGCCGCGCACCCTCGGTGACTTCGCCCTCCGCGAGCAGATCGGCGCGGGTGGTTACGGCGACGTCTACCTGGCCGAGCAGCTCGTGTTCAAGCGCGAGGTGATCGTGAAGGTGCTGCGCACCGAGGGCAGCTACGAGCGCCGCGTCGCGCGCTTCCTCGCCGAGGCCAAGCTCGCATCGCACCTCGATCACCCGTACGCCGCGCACGTCTACGCGTTCGGCAGCGAGCCCGACGGCACGTGCTGGATCGCGATGGAGCTCGTGCGCGGCTCGTCGCTGCGCGCCGTCCTCGAGGTGCAGGGCCCGATGCCGCTCGAGCGCTTCGTGCCGCTGCTCGAGCGCATCTGCGAGGTGGTCCACACCGCTCACGAGCAGGGCATCATCCACCGCGACCTCAAGCCCGACAACATCATGGTGATCTCGCGCGCGGGGCGCCTGTTGCCGAAGCTGCTCGACTTCGGCATCGCGCGCGCCGCGCTCGACACCGAGCCCGCCGCGCACGAGGGCGGCGCCCTCGGCTCGCCGCCGTACATGGCGCCCGAGCTGTGGCTCGACCCCAGCACCGCCGGCCGCGCCGCCGACGTCTACGCGCTCGCCGCGCTCGCGTACGAGGCGCTCACGGGCAAGTTCGCGTTCCCCGGCCGCTCGACGTTCGAGATCGCGCGGGCCCACGCGCGCGGCGGCCGCCCCGTCCTCGGCGAGGGCTTCCCCGAGGCGCTCGACGCCGTGCTGCGCAAGGCGCTCGCGAAGCGCCCGCAGGACCGCCACGCGAACGCGCTCGAGCTCGCCGAGGCCTTCCGCGGCGCCTCCGGCCTCGGCGCCGCCACCGCCGTCGAGCTGCCGCGCCTCGACGACGACCTCCGCATCAGCTACCTCGCCACCGCCCCGCAGCCGATCGCCGACGCGGTCGCAGCCTGCGACGGCGCGCGCAACCCGCACCAGGCGCGCGAGGCACTCCGCGCGGTCGCCCGCGTCGCCGGCTGGTACGTCGCGATCCTCACGCTCGCGTGCCGCACGCGCGTCGGCAGCGCCGCCGACGACGCGCCGCGCGTGCGCGAGCTCCTGCGCGAGCTGCGCCGCGACGGCCTCTCGGGCGCCGGCTGGATCACGCTCGCCCGCGAGCTGACGCGCCCGTTCGTCCGGTCTCCGGACAGCTTCCCGATGCCGGAGCTCGTGCTCACGCTCCACCCGGCGGGCGCGGATCCGTTCGAGCCGATCCTCGAGGGCTCGCTCGCGGAGGCCCTGCCCGACTCCTCCGACGAGGCCGCGACCCAGGCGATCGCGCGCGAGCTCCCCGCGATCGAGGCGCTGCTGCGCGCGCTGCAGTTCCTCCTCGACTACCCGCTCGTCGTGCCCGCCGGCGGCCTGCGCGGCACCGCGTGGATGGGCACGCACGACTCCGGCCAGGCGTTCGCCACGCTCGCGCGCGAGCTGCCCGCCGAGCGCCCGGTGATCGTCGACGGCAACGGCGCGCCGATCCTCGTGCTGTGGCCGCTCGTGCAGGTCGCCGAGGCGGTGCCCGGCCACGGCGAGCGCGTGTTCCTCCTCGCCGGCCCCGCGCGCGGCCGCGCCGGCGTCGCGCGCCTGGTCGCCGCGCCGCGCGGCTTCGAGCGCTTCGACCTCGCGGTGTGGGCGTGGTTCCGCGACGAGCTGTTCGAGGGCGACGGCGACGAGGGCGGCGCCGCCGTCGGCAACCCGTACCGCGGCCTGTCGTCGTACCGCGCCGAGGACGCGAGCTGGTTCGTCGGCCGCGAGCGCGAGACCGAGGCCACCGCGAACCGCCTGCGCCTCGAGTCGCTGGTCGCCGTCGTCGGCCCGTCGGGCGTCGGCAAGAGCTCGTTCGTGCACGCCGGCGTCGCGCCCACGCTCGGCTGCCGCGTCGTCACGACGCGCCCCGGCCGCTCCCCGATCGCGGAGCTCGCCGCGCAGCTCGACGCCGCCGACCTCGCCGTCGCCGCCGACCTCCGCCGCGCGCTCGCCGACGACCTCGCCGGCGCCGTCGCCCGCCTGTGCGAGGCCGCCTCCGGCGCGGGCGGCGTGCTGATCGTCGTCGACCAGTTCGAGGAGCTGATCACGCAGCCGGTGCCCGTCGAGGAGCGCGACCTGTTCGTGCGCTTCCTCCTCGCGGCGACGGTCTCGAGCGACAGCCCCGTGCGCGTCGCGATCACGCTTCGCGACGACTTCCTGATCCGCGCCGAGCAGCTCCCCGGCCTCGGCGCCGCACTCGCGCGCGGGCTCCAGCTCCTCGGCCCGCTCGGCCCCGAGGCGCTCGCGCGCATCGTCGTCGAGCCCGCGCGCCGCGCCGGCTTCGAGCTCGACGATCCGACGCTCGCCGAGCGCATGGTCGCCGACGTCGCCGGCACACCCGCCGCCGTCGCGCTGATCTCGTTCACCGCGACGCGCCTGTGGGAGCTGCGCGACCGCCACTTCAAGCAGCTCACGGCCGTCGCGTACGAGTCGATCGGCGGCGTCACCGGCGCCCTCGCCCGCCACGCCGACGAGACGATCGACGCGCTCCCCGTCGCCGGGCGGATCCTCGCGCGCAAGCTGTTCCGCCACCTCGTCACGTTCGAGGGCACGCGCGCCGTGCTCGAGCGCAGCGAGCTGGCGCAGCTCCTCGGCGGCGGCGACGACGCCGACCACCTGATCGAGAAGCTCGTCGAGGCACGCCTGGTCGTGTCGAGCGAGGGCGAGCGCGGCGCCGCCGTCGTCGAGATCGTGCACGAGGCGCTCGCGACCGCGTGGCCGCGGCTCGTCGAGTGGCGCCGCGAGGACGCCGAGGGCTCGCGCCTCCACGCGCAGCGGCGCTCCGCCGCGCGCCAGTGGGACGACCGCGGCCGCCCCCGCGGCCTCCTGTGGCGCGGCGACGCGCTCGCCGAGTACCAGCTGTGGCGCAAGCGGCACGCCGACGAGGTCGCGCCGATCGAGGCCGCGTTCGGCGCCGCCTCCGTCGCCGACGCGCTGCGCGGCATCCGCATCCGGCGCGCGCTCGCCGCGATCGCGCTCGCGATCGCCGCCGTGTTCGTGATCTTCCTCGTGCGCGCGAACGCCTCGGCGCGCCGCGCGCAGCTCGAGGCCGAGGCGCTGCTGCGCGACTCGTACCTCGAGCAGGGCCGCCTGCGCGTCCTCGAGGGCGACAAGCTCGGCGCCATCGCCCCGCTCGAGACCGCCTTCCGCATGGGCGCCACCGACCCGGCGACGCGCATCATGCTCGAGGAGGCCACGCGCCCCACCCGCGCGCGCGTCCTCGAGCTGCGCGGCCACACCGACAAGCTGTGGGACGTCGCCTACAGCCCCGACGGCGCCTACCTCGCCTCCGCGAGCTCCGACCGCACCGCCCGCGTGTGGGACGCCGCCACCGGCCGCACGCTGTTCGTCGTGCGCCACAGCGAGCGCGTCGGCCACCTCGCGTTCAGCCCCGACGGCCGGTTCCTCGCCACCGCCGGCGGCGACGGCGTCCGCGTGTGGGACGTGCGCGCCGCGCGCGAGGTCGCCGCATTCCCCGACCGCACCTCGCAGGTCGCGTTCCGGCCCGACGGCAAGGCGCTCGTCGCCGGCGGCGCGAGCCTCCAGGTGTACGACGTCGAGACGTGGCGGCCGGGCCCACCACCGCCCTCCGGCCACCGCGTCGACGGCGTGATGTACGCGGGGCGCGGCGACTGCCTCGTCGCGTTCGATCGCAAGGGCCAGCTGACCGTGTGGGACGCGCGCACGCTCGCGCCGCGCGGGAAGTACAAGGACCCCGTCGGCTTCGCCTCCGTCGCCGTCACCGCCGACTGCCGCGCGATCGCCGCCGGCACCGAGACCGGCGAGCTCGTGCTGCTGTCGGGCGACGCGACGCTCGTCACCCGGCGCGCGGCGCACGAGGCCGGCGAGATCGTCCACGACATCGCGTTCTCCCCCGACGACACGCTCGTCGTCACCGCGAGCAGCGACCGCACGGCGCGCATCTGGGACGCCGCGACGCTCGAGCCGCGCGGCGCGCTCGCGGGCCACCGCGCGAACGTCACGCGCGCGCGCTTCACCCCGGCCGGCGACGCGATCGTCACGATCAGCGCCGACAACACCGCGCGCGTGTGGACCGCGTCGGGCATGCTGCGCGGCGAGCTCGCCGGGCACATGAACATCCTGCGCGGGCTCGCGATCCGCCCCGACGGCATGCGCGTCGCGACCTCGTCGTGGGACCACACCGTCGCCGTGTGGGACCTCGGCGCCGCGACGCAGTTCCAGCCGCTCGTCGCCGCGCGCGACCCCGCGCCGCCGAAGGTGGCGTTCGACGCCTCCGGCGCGCTCGTCGCCGTCGGCCGCGTCGACGGCAGCGTCGTCGTTGCCGATGCGCGCACGCTCGCGGTGCGCTGCCGCCGCGTCCACGACGGCGCGATCGACCTGCTCGCCTGGAGCGCGCGCGGCGAGCTCGCCACCGCGACAGGCAAGACGCTGTGGCTCGGCGACGCCGCGTGCGGCCCCGAGCGCCGCATCGACCACGCCGAGCCGATCTCCGCCGCCGGCTTCTCCCCCGACGGCCGCGCCGTGACCGGCTCCGGCGGCGTCGTGCGCGTGTGGCGCGCGGCCGACCCGCCGTCGGTCGACCGCGAGCTGCGCGACTACCCGGGCTCGATCGAGAAGATCGTCGTCGAGCACGGCGACCTCGCGGTGCTCACGTTCTCGGATGCCGCGGTCGTCCTCGACGCGCTCGATCGCGAGGCCCCGCGCCGCACGTTCCGCGGCGGTCGCCTCGCGCTCGTCGACTTCCAGATCGATCGCGCGCGCGGCTGGCTGTTCGCGCCGAGCTTCGATCAGACGGTGTGGGTCTGGGACCTGCGCACCGGCGAGGTCGTGCGGAAGCTCGAGGCCTCGGGCCCGCTCCTCGCCGCGCGCCCGAGCCCCGACGGCGCGCTCCTCGTCGGCGTCGGCGGCGTCTCGCCCGTCGTGTGGGACTACCGCACCGGCGTGCAGACCAGCTTCCTCGCGCACTCGGCCGTCGTCGACCACGGCGCGTTCATCGCCGACCGCCTGTTCGTGACCGTCGCGCAGGACCGCAGCGCCCTCTTGTGGGACGTCGCGACCGCACGCCCCCTCGCCCGCGTCCTCGACGTCGACACCATCGCCGTCGCGCCCGACCGCACCTCCGTCGCCCTGATCGGCGCCGCCGGCGTCCGCGTGTGGGCCCCGCACCTCTGGGGACTGACATCACCTTGAAGTGCGGGCCCTGCACTTCAAGTGAAGTCCAGAGCCCAAAATCGTCCACCGACCCACGCGATCCGGGCAGTTGCACGCGCCGATCGCGAGGCATGGTGCTTGCTGCTACGCATCCTCGATGAAGAAGGACAGGCTCGCTCGTCGGCTCCAGCTCGTTCGCACGACGGTGCGCCGGCTCTCCCCGAGCGAGCTGGCCGCCGTCCACGGTGGAGGCCCCGAGGCCGCCGCGCTCGCCGGCCTCCCGACGGGCGAGATCCCGACGATCTGCACGCGCTACTTCACCGATAGCCCGAACGGGTGAGCCGACGCGGCGTCGCCCGCGCGCTCCACCTCTTCCTCGACGCCTACCTCGACGAGCTCGCGTCGCTGACGCCTCGCGACGTCGCGGCACCGAGCCTGTTCTACGGCCGCGGCGGCATCGGCCACGCGCTCCTGCGCGCCGGCACGCTGCGCGGTGACCGCGCGCTGATCGTCGCCGCGCGCCGCTGGGCGGACGCCGGGCTGCGCGGCCGCGCATCGCCGAAGGGATCCTACGGCCTCGGCGTCGCCGGCCTCCACGCACTCCGCGCGCAGATCGCCGTCGCGCTCGGCGAGTCGCCCGACGCCGACGTCGCCCGCTTCCTCACCGCATCGCGACGCGCGCGCGGCTCCGCCGACCTGTTCCGGGGGCGCGCCGGGCGCCTCGCCGGCGCCGCGATCCTCGCGCGCATCGCACCGTCCGCCGAGCTCCTCGCCCACGGCCGCACGCTCGCCGCACGCACGCTCGCGACCCGCCTGCGCTCGCGCGGCCTCGCCCACGGCCGCGACGGCCTCGCGCTCGCCGCGCTCGCGTGGGAGCGCGCCGTGCCGTCGCTGCCGCACGCCGCCCTCGCGGCCGCCGTCCGCGCCTGCTCGCCCGGCGCCGTACGTCACTTCGACTGGGCCGCCGGCCACGCCGGCAGCGCGACGCTGCACGCCCGCGCCTACGAGGTGCTCGGCGACCCGCAGCTGCTCGCGCGGGCCCGCGAGGCCGCCGCGCGCGCCTACGCCGCCACGCCGCCGAACAACCCGGTCTTGTGGAACGGCACCGCTGGCATCGCGTACGCGCTCCTCGCGCTCGCGCGCATCGACCCCGCCGGGCCGTGGCGCGACCTCGTGTGGAACGTCGCCGCCGTCATGCTCGACGCCGTCGACATCCTCCACCGCGACCCGCACAGCCTGTGCGTCGGCCTCGCCGGCCCGTTCTGCCTCGCGCTCGACCTCGCGCACGACGCCGACGCTGGGTTCCCCGGCGTCGAGGCGTGACGGTCAGCGCTTGCGCGGGCGCGGGACCTGGAGCTTCTCCATCTTGTTGATGAGCGTGCGCCGCGACATGCCGAGCATCTTCGCCGCGATCGTCTGGTTACCGGCGCTCGCCTCGAGCGCGGCCCGGATGCGCCGGCGCTCGGCCGCCTCGGGCGTATCGGGGATCTGCAGCGCGGGGTCGGACTGCGGCACCGCCGGCTCGGAGCTGAACGTCGAGCGCATGCGCTCCTGCGGCAGGTCGGCGACGCCGATCTCGTCGCCGGTGCACAGGACGACCGCGCGCTCGATCACGTTGCGCAGCTCGCGGATGTTGCCCGGCCACGTGTAGCTCTCGAGGAGCGCGAGCGCCTCCGCCGTCAGCGCGGGCGCCGGGCGGCCGAGCTGCGCCGCGTAGCGCCGCAGGAACACGCCCGCGAGCGGCGCGATCTCGGCGACGCGCTCGCGCAGCGGCGGCACGATGATCGACATCGCGTTGAGCCGGTACAGGAGGTCGAGCCGGAACCGGCCGCTGCGCACCTCCTCGTCGAGGTCGCGGTTCGTCGCCGCGATCACGCGCACGTCGATCGGCCGCGGCTTCACCGCGCCGACGCGCGTCACCATGCGCTCGTCGAGGACGCGCAGCAGCTTGACCTGCGTCGCCGGCTGCAGCTCGCCGACCTCGTCGAGGAACACGACGCCGCCCTGCGCGACCTCGAGCAGCCCCGGCTTGGTGTCGACGGCGCCGGTGAACGCGCCGCGCTCGTGGCCGAACAGCTCGCTCTCGAGCAGGTTCTCGGCGAGCGCCCCGCAGTTGAGACGTACGAACGGCTTGTCGGCGCGCGCGCTGCGCCGGTGGATCGCCTCGGCGATCACCTCCTTGCCCGCGCCGGTCTCGCCGAGCAGCAGCACGGTGATGTCGCTCGCGGCGACGCGCCCGACGATCTCGTAGAGCAGCGTCATCCGCTCGTCGGCGATCACCGGCGCGCGATCGTCGGCGCCCGTCGCAGCGCGCCCCATCGCGCGCATCCGCGCCCGCCCCGCGAGCGCGCTCGGATCGCGCCCGTCGGCCGGATACTGCGCGGCGCCGATCTTCGCGACCACGCCGCGCGACGCGAGCGCCTTCTCGAGCCGCACGAGCGCCTGGCGCACCGCCTGCGGCGCCGTGTCGACGAGCAGGATCTCGACCTCGCTCGGCGCGTACTCGGCCACGACGTCCGCCGTGCGCAGCGTCGCCGCGAGCAGGTCGCGCACCTCGCCGAGCGGCCGGTCGAGCACCGCGTGCACGATCGCGAAGCTCCCGCGCGCCCGCACCGACCGCGCGCACTCGTCGGAGACGCGGCTCTCGAAGTAGTCGTGGTTGTGCAGCCGGAACACGCGCAGCCGGCTCGGCCGCCGGTGCACGACGATCGTCACGTGCCCGACGCGCACCGGCTCGTTGAGCTGGATCTCGCACGGCGCGTTCGGCTCGAGGCGCTGCTCGCGCACCCACGTGCCGTTCGAGCTGCCGAGGTCCTCGATCCGGAGCGGCGGGTCGAGGTGGATCAGCGCGTGGTTGCGCGAGATCGACGGGTCGTCGATGTGCACGTCGTTGTCGGGCTCGCGGCCGAGCGCGACGGTGCCGGTGCTGCCGAGCGGCTCGGTCGCGTACACCTCGGCGCCGACGACGAGCAACAGCAGCTGGACATCGAGAGCCGGCTCGTCGGTCGAGGTGATCCTGCCGGCATCACCCACGCGGTGCGGTCGCAGTTCGCGCGACGCTGAGGACGCGGCCCTCCGGCGTCGTCGCGACCGCCAGCTCGCCGCCCACGAGCTCGGCGATGACGTCGTCGATCGGCACGCCGACCTCGCGCGTCGCCGCCGCTGCATCGTGGACCAGATCTCCGAACAACGTTCCCATCATCGCACGTTCGAGCATCCGAGATCCTCGATCGATGGCATCCGCGAGCGTGTCGTCGATGGCCCGGCCGAACACGCTCAGGGCCCCGTCGAAGCCCTCCCCGCCGCGGATCTCGACCGCCGCGCGGGCCGCCTCGAGGGCGCCGTCGCGCCCCGGCGTGCGCGCGATGAGCAGCGCCGAGCCGTCGTCGAGCTCGTGGACGTCCAGGTGGAAGCGCTCGGCGAGCTGCGCGAGCGCCGCCGACGACAGCGTCGGCCGCTCGGGCTCCGCCGGCGCGATCAGGATGTACGCGCCCATCCCTCGCTCCCGGGCCCCGTCCGGCTGGGGCTCGACGCTCGGCCGCCGCATCGCCATCGGCATCGTCGGCGGCTGCGTGATGTGGCCGTACCGGCGCCGCGGCGCCACCGGCAGCGCCGGCAGCGCGCGCAGCCGCTCCCCGACCGCGCCGCTCGGCGGGCGCTGCGCCGGGTCCTTCGCGAGCATCTCGTCGACGAGCAGGACGAGCTCGTCGGGAGCGTCGGGGCACAGGAGCGACAGCGGCGTCGGCCGGTTGAGGATCACCTTCGCGCGGATCGCCGCCGCCGTGCGCCCGTCGAACGCGGAGCGGCCGGTGAGCGTCTCGTACAGCACGCAGCCGAGCGCCCAGATGTCGACGGCCGAGTCGAGGCCGACGAGGCCGCGCGCCTGCTCGGGCGCCATGAACGACGGCGTGCCCACCATCATGCCGGTGCGCGTGAGCACGCCCGCGTCGCTCGCGAGGCGCGCGATGCCGAAGTCGACGAGCTTCACGCGCTGCGGGTTGTCGTCGACGAGGATGATGTTCGTCGGCTTGATGTCGCGGTGCACGACGCCGAGGGCGTGCGTGGCATCGAGCGCTCCCGCGACGCCGAGCGCGACGTCGACGGCCTCCGCCATCGACAGCCCGCGCGACTGCATCTGCGCGAACAGCGTCGTGCCCTCCACCCACTCCTGCGCGAGGAAGTGGTGGTCGCCGCTCGTGCCGTGCGCGATGTACTCGACGACGTTCGGGTGCTTCACGGTCGCGAGCAGCGTCGCCTCGCGACCGGATCGCGCGAGATCGAACGGGCGATCGAGCGCGAGCACCTTCACCGCGACGATCCGACCGGTGTGGCGATCGCGCGCGCGAAACACGGAGCTCATCCCGCCCCGTCCTGCGTGAGCGAGCAGCTCGAACCGCTCTGCCACGAGCTCCTTGCGCATGGCGCTCGTCGATTATCGCCGTTTTTTGCGGCACCGATCTCGACGCTTGCCAGTTTGGCAGCGCGGGGCAAACATCCCTAGAAAAACACGGGCTTCACGTGAATAACGTGTGGCATGGTCCGGTCTCTCAGTTCCCGAAGAGAGAGGACCACCCCGATGAAGCTACTCCGTTCGTTCACCCTGATCGCGGCGCTCGCCGGCGCTTCCACCGTGTACGCCGACACGCCGGCCAAGGCTCCGGCCGCGGGTGACAAGAAGGCCCCCGACACGAAGGCCCCCGCCGCCGGCGCCGGTGACAAGAAGGACGCCGCGCAGGAGGTCTCGAAGGCCGAGGCCGAGGAGTTCTACAAGTTCTTCGAGAAGTTCGTCGACGCGATCGTCGCGAACAAGGACAACTGCGAGAAGATGGCCGGCGCGATCAACGCGACGATCGACGCGAACATGGCCCTCGTGAAGAAGGCCAACGAGGCGAAGGCCGCCGGCAAGAAGCTCCCGAAGGAGCTCGAGCAGAAGATGATGGAGAAGGTGAAGGTCATGATGCCGGGCATGCAGAAGTGCGGCTCGGACAAGAAGGTCCAGGACGCGCTGAAGCGCATGGACGACAAGAAGGACGTGAAGGCGGAGGCGACGAAGACCGAGGCGAAGCCGGCCGACCCGAAGGCCGCGGACCCGAAGGCCGCGCCGAAGAAGTAACCGGCCACCTTCCGGTAGCCAGCGAACGCGGCGGCCCTCGGGCCGCCGTCTTCGTTTTCGGGCTAGTCCGGTAGGCGGGGTGGCGCGCGGTCCGCCGGCTCGCCGACGCCGATGCTCCGCGTGGGCGTGCGGTGCAGCGTCGCGAGCACGTCGACGAGGTGCTGCGCCGTGCTGCCCTCGGCGAGCAGCACGTCGACCTCGGTGTCGCGTGCGATGGCGCGGGGCAGGCGCGACAGCGCGCTCTCGAGGCCGGTGCGGTCGACGCGTCCCCCGCGCGCGTGGGAGACCGTCTGCACCTGGTCGCCCTCCGCCTCGACGACGCGCACGCCGTTGTCCGTCACCACGATCTCGACCCAGTCGCCGCGCCCCGGGCGCGCGCGCCGCGCCGTGAACCCGACCTTCAGGACGCCGAGCTTGCCGTCGTCGCCGGTCACGGCGATCGCTCCTCCGAGCGCGACGAGCAGGGGTGCGACCGCCGGCCCCGGCGCCGCGGGGTTCGCGAGCACGACCGGCTCGTCCTGGAGGTCGCCGACCGGCACCGCGCGCGCGCCGATGATGTGGTGGAGGCCGAGCTCGCCGTGGTGGCCGAGCGACGCGCGCGCCTTCGGCGCCGGCGGCGGATCGATCCGCCGCCGCCCCATCTTGTACGAACCCTCGGCGCGCTCGGAGTCCACCTTCCCCATCTTCCCCTCCTCGAGCGCCATCGCCGACCCGGTGCCGTCTTCATCCTCGCCCTCGTCCTCGCGGGGCATGGGGGGATCCTCCATCGCCGGATGGCCGCCGGCGTTGCCGCGGTGCTGCAGGCGCAGCTCGTCGAGGCTGCGCACCGGCGTGCGGATCGACGGCAGGTGGATCCAGCCGTCGGGCTTCGGCTTGCCGATGACGTACGCGCCCTTCGCGTCGACCCACACGATCGACGCGACGATGAACGGCATCTCGCTGCCGTCGAACAGCGCCGCGTGCTCGAGGAGCGGCGCCTGCGCGTCGCCCGCCGACGCCTCCGGCTTCGCCGCGGCGGCCTTGCTCTGGGTCCGCGTCCGCGGCTCCATCCCCGTGTCGCCACCCTTGCAGGCCGCCACGGCGACGGCCACGACCAGACACGCGCGCCTCATGGCGCGAGCATGCCACGCTCGCTACTGGATGATCACGTCGTTGATCGGCAGCACGCCCTCGCCCGCCGGATAGCCGTAGCTGACCCAGCCGGTGTTCGTGTCCTCGCTGCCCCAGCCCCACACCCACACGCCGAACTGGCCCTTCGAGTCCATCGTGCGCACGCCGTTGTTGCAGCCGGCGACGCCGTTGAAGTGATCGACGAGCTTCACGAACGTGATCTCGTACTCGCCGCTCGAGCCCGTCGGCGTCCACCCGGAGACCGTGCCCAGGCAGTCGAGCATCACGTCCTCGAACTTGCCGTTGTGCTTCTTGCGCACGACCGTCAGCACCGTGAACGGGTACGTCGGGTCGGTGAAGAACACGTAGTGCAGGAGGAACTGCTTCGGCGGCACGAGGCGCACGAAGTCGGCGTCGCCCCAGCCGCCCTCGCCCTGCTCGCCGGCGCCCGTCATGTACGTGAACATCATGAACGGGTGGCCGTCGTCCTGGCTGCGCACCACGAACGGCTCGCTCGTGCGGATCTCGAGGACCTGGCCGAGGTTCACCTTCGCCGGGCCGACGTTGGGCGGCTCGTACGTCAGGTTCGTCTCGTTGACGGCGCCGACGATGCGGTACACGCGCACCTCGCCGGGCGTCGGCTTGCGATCGCCGTGCGGCGCCGCGACGTACTCGGAGCCGACGGCGCGGATCGGCGCGATCATCTGCTCGCCGTGATCGCCGCAGCAGCGGTCGATCGACATGATCTGGTGGCCGCCGAACACGCCGATCGGCTTGTTCGAGCTGACCGGGCTGCCCGTCAGCGGCGCCGACTGCGAGATCTGCGCGTACTCGCCCTTGTTGAGCATGATCGTCATCGGCTGGCCCTGCACGCCCGACGGGACGCCGTTGCCGCCGGCCACCGCCGAGCGCGGGCGCATCGTCACGATCGTGCCGTCCTCCTTCGCGACGAAGTTGTGCGACGGCCCGCCGACGTTGATCGGCGGCGCCACGTCGGGATCCATCGCGCTCACGGCGACGTAGTTGTCGCCCCACGCGCTCGTCGGCAGGAGCAGCGACGCACCCGTCGCCGCCGCCGCGCCGCCGCCGTACGGCAGCATCTGGTACGCGACCACCGGCAGGTCCGTCGTGATGCGGAACGCCTTGCCGATGCCGGTGCCGTCGATCTGCGCCTCGGTGCCGACCGCCGCGGGCACGGGGCACGCGACGTTCGGCATCAGCGGCCCGCCGCCGCCCGGTGCGTACGCGAGGAACAGGATCGCGACCTTCCCCGGAGCGAGGCCCGCGACCGGATCGTACGGCGCGTACGTGATCGACTGCCCCGAGCCGACGGGGAGCTTCGCGAACGCGGCGAGGTTGAGCTTCACGCCGGCGCGCTCGGCGTCGATGTGCACCGGCGCGCGCGAGGTGTTCGCGACGAACACGGTGAAGCACGCGTCCTTCGGCGGGCCCATCGCCGCGTCCATGTCGACGGCGTAGTACTCGCACCCGACCGACGAGTGGTTCGCCTCGGCGGCCGCGCAGCCGCTCATGCACTCGCCGTTCGAGCACAGCTGATCGGCGTTGCACGGCGTCGTGCTGCCGTCGCAGTTGTTGATGGCCGTCTTGTCGTCGGAGCACACCGGGCACACGTTCGCGCCGTCGCCGTTGGTGTCGTCGCCGCCGTTGGACCGCGAGGCGGGGCCGCACGCGGCGAGCGCGATCCCGATCAAGCTACAAGCGAGGTTCGTTCGCATCGGATCTCCCGCGCGCACACTACACACGACGCGCGGTGATCGATATTGAAAAATGAATGGGTTCCAGCGGTTGGCCTGCGCATGTCGCGACCTGCCCTGCGCACGTTGCGCACGCGATCGCGCGTCACGGGCAGGCGGCGCGCTCGTCGGCGGCGGGCGCCGGCACCGTCGGGATCCCGTCGCGCAGGTAGCTCGCGAGGAAGCAGCCGTACTGGTAGCGCACCGCCGGGAGCTGGCGGTGGATCTGGTGCGCGTCGAGGATGCCGTCGTCGGCGTACTGCACCACGACGCTCGTCAACGCCGCGCGGTTCGCGCGCACCGGGTACGCGATCACGCCGGCGAGCTCGCCCGACGGATCCGTGCGCAGCGCCTCCTGCGTCGTCGGCCACACGATCTCGCCGGCCTGCTGGTTGCCGTATGCGAGCGCCGCCGCGTCGAACACGGGGTTCGGGAAGAACTTGTCGTCGAGGCCGATCGGTTGATAGACGTGCCGCGCCGGCAGGCCCGGCAGCGGCCGCCGCGCGAGGCGCGCCATCGCGGCGCCCGGCTCGGCGATCTCCCAGCCGAGGCCGAGCAGCGCGAGCGCCGGGTGCGCGAACGTCAGGTGATCCGGGTCGACGCCGAGCGTGCCCGCGAGGAGGCCGCGCGCGCCCGGCACGATCTCGGTGTCGAGGATCATCATGTTCCAGAACCCGCCGGCGCCGAACGGCGTGAGCGCGCCGTAGCGTGGCTCGACGGCGCCGATCATGTTCGTGTACATGCCGCCCATCGAGTGCCCGCCGGCGACGAGCGCCCCGGGATCGAAGCGCTGCTCGACGGCGGGCAGGCCGCACGCCTGCACGACCGCGCCCGGGATGCGCAGCGCGAGCAGCGCGTCGAGGAGCAGGCGCTGCTCGAACACGCCCTGCTGGAACGTGTACGGGAACGCGGCGAGGTTGCCGAGGTTGAGGTACGCGTAGTTGCTCGCGCCCGGCAGGCGCTCCGGGTTGAGCGGCAGCGCCGACGCGGCGGCCGCGATCCCGCGGCGCGCGACGACGGAGCCCGGGCCCTCGCCGATCGCCGGCGGGCCGTCGGCGGTGAGGCTCGGGCCGTCGTCGACGACGTCGAACGAGGCGCCGCCCGAGCCGTGGAAGAACTGCCACAGCGGCCAGCCGCTCGCGGGCATCGCGCCGCGCGGCAGGAGGATCGCGAGCGGCACCGTCATCGTGCCCTGCGCGATCGGCGCGCCGGCGGCGTCGAGCGCGAACCGGCCGTCGCTGTCGAACGGCTGCGCGCCGCGCTGGTACTGCGGCAGCGTGACCGTGCCGACGAGCTCGCAGAAGTCCGCGTGCGAGCCGTCGGCGTCGACGTGGAGGTCCGCGATCGTCGCCGTCGCCGACGCGCGCACGGCCTCGGAGCGGGCGCGCAGGAGCGCGACCTCGTCGCCGGTGGTGAACACCGTCGCGGCGATCGCGTCGTCGACGCCGAGCTCGTCGAGCACGGGCCACAGGGGCGCGTACAGCGCGGCGGCCGCCGCACCGCGCGCGCCGGCGGGCCGCTCCCCGCGGGCGAGCTGCGCGAACGCCTCGGGCGCCGCGACGCCGGGCGCGAACGGCGCGCGCAGCACGAACGCGTAGCGCGTGTCGCCGCGCAGCACGGTGCCCGGGCGCGTGGCGACGGCGACGAGGCCGCCCGTCCCGGCGCCGCCCGTGAAGCCGTCGGCGACCAGCGTCTGCGCGACGAGCGGGTACATCGCGCCGCGCTCGGGCGACGCCTCGTCGACGTCGACGAGCAGCGCCGGCGAGCTCGCGCCGGCGAGGATCGTGTCGGCGAGCGCGTGCGCCGGCACGTCGCCCGTGAAGCGGAACCAGGCGATCGGCATCACCGGGAAGCCGCGGCGCTCGGACGCCGACGACAGGAGGTCGGTCACGACCGGCAGGGCGCGGTCGTTCGGGAAGCCGGCCAGGTCGGGGCGGCCGTCCGCCGTGAGGCGCAGGTCCGACGGGAACGGCAGGTTCCAGTACGCCTCGCCGGCGAGCGGACCGTCGAGGTCGAACGCGACCGTGCTCCCGGTGGACGGCTCGCTGCACGCCACGAGGGTGGCCACGGTCGCGACGGTGGCGAGACGGTGCGTCGGCATGCCTCGACCTACCGCGGCCGCCCGCCGGAGCCTCCCGTTAGATCCTGCCGGCGCGCCCATAGATTCGGCCGTATCCTCGGAGGCGTGAACATCAGCAAGCCGGTGGTGTACGCGGCGGCCGGGACGATCGTCGTCCTCGTCGCGATCGTGGCCTACCTCCTCGGGCGCGAGTCGCGGCGGCGCGATCCGGTGCCCGCGGTCGCGCAGCAGCCCGCGCCGCCTCCCGCCGATCCTCCGCCGCCGCAGCCGCTGTGGCAGCAGCCGTCGTGGGCGCCGCCGCCGGCCGTCGCCGCGCCCGTCGATCCCTACGCGGCGCCCGCGCCGCCGACGGCGCCGATGCCGACGCGCCAGGGCGAGCCCGCGGCGCGCGTCGATCCGGCGCCGGCGTACGTGCCGTCCCCGGTGCCGGCGCAGCCGAGCAGCGCCGACGCGATCCGCTCGTACTTCATCGCCGTCGCCGGGCTGCAGACGTACGCGATGACCGGCGACAGCACCGAGGTCGCGCAGTCCGTGCTCGCGGCCGCCGCCGGCGGCGACACCTCGGGTTTCGACCGCATCGTCGACGCCGCGCGGCAGGGCGCCGAGAAGGCGCGCGCGCTGCAGCCGCCGCCCGAGTGCGCCGCGTACCACGAGAAGCTGGTGTCGCTCCTCTCCGACGGCGTGCGCATGATGACCACGCTCAAGTCCGCGATCGCGCGCAGCGACGCCGGCGCGCTGACGTCGATCGCGTCGCAGGGCACGGCGCTGCAGTCGCGCGCGCAGGCCCTCGCCGCCGAGGAGAAGGCCATCAAGAGCCGCGCCGGCGTCTTGTGATCGCCGTGAAGGTGTGGCATCAACTCCGGCACCACGCGAATGTGGCGGAATTGGTAGACGCGCTGGATTCAGGTTCCAGTGGGTAACACCGTGGGGGTTCGAGTCCCCCCATTCGCACGAACCAAGGGGAAGCGAGCCCAGGCCCGCTTGCCGGAGGCGCGCCCCGAGCGGGCCGAGGCCTTCGAGACCGCAAGCCTTTTTTCCCGTAAGAACCCAAGGAGTTAATCGCGATCGCGGCTTTACTCGTCGAGGTCCCGCGAAGTACGATGCCCGGGACAGCGGTACTCCGAGTCACTGATGGCCAAGCTGATCGTCATTTCCGGGGAGGAACGGCAGGAGTTCGAGCTCGCCGCGTTCAACACGATCGGACGTCATCCGGACAACACGATCCAGATCCTCGACCGGATCATCTCGAAGGAGCACGCGCAGATCCAGCGCGCCGCCGACGGCCGGTTCCTGCTCCGCGACCTGCGCTCGCTGAACGGGACGTTCCTGCGCGGCGAGCGCGTCGCCGACCACTACCTGATGGACGGCGACGAGTTCACGATGGGATCGACGCGCATCGTCTTCGTCGACAAGCCCAAGTCCGACGACGCCCTCGGCCGCGTCACGATCGCGCCCGGCCTCACCGAGAGCCACATTCGCGGCCGCGTCCAGGCGAACACCGGCGACTTCATGCCGGAGCGCCAGATCGCCGACGACAAGAACCTGCGCCGCGACTACGAGCGCCTGCGCATCGGCCACGAGCTCGCGCGCGCCGTCGGTAGCGAGCTCGATCTCGACAAGCTGCTGCCGAAGATCCTCGACAAGGCGTTCGAGCTCGTCGGCGCCGACCGCGGCGTGATCCTCTTGATGGACGACCGCGGCGAGCTGTCGCCGCGCTTCGTGAAGACGCGCAGCGGCAAGAGCGACCCGAACATCGTCCTGTCGAAGACGGTGATGGCCGAGGTCGTCAACAACAAGGCCGCCGTGCTGTCGTCGGATGCGACGATGGACGCGCGCTTCTCCGGCGCGCACTCGATCATCATGCAGGGCATCCGCTCGACGATGACCCTGCCGCTGCTGCACTCGACCGAGCTGCTCGGCATCATGCACCTCGACTCGCTGTTCACGTCGAACGCGTTCACCGAGAAGGACCTGCAGATCTGTACGGGCATGGCCTCGCAGGCCGCGATCTCGATCCAGAACGCGCGCCTCGCGAGCCGCATCGAGCGCGAGGCGCAGACGCGCGCGCAGATCTCGCGCCTCATCCCGCCGTCGGTCGTGGAGCAGGTCGTGAAGGGTCAGCTCACGATCGAGAAGGGCGGCCGCCTCAACGAGATCACGATGCTGTTCTCCGACATCCGCGGGTTCACCACGATGTCGGACGGCCGCCCGCCGCAGGAGGTCGTCAACACCTTGAACGAGTACTTCGAGGTGATGGTCGACATCCTGTTCAAGTACCACGGCACCCTCGACAAGTTCGTCGGCGACGAGATCATCGGCCTGTTCGGCGCGCCGATCGCGCTCGACGACGCGCCGTTCAAGGCCGTGTCGTGCGCCGTCGCGATGCTGCAGGCGCTCGAGGAGTTCAACCGCACGCGCGCCGCCGAGAACCTCGCGGCGATCCGCATCGGCATCGGCATCAACACCGGCAACGTCATCACCGGTGCGATCGGCTCGACGCGCGCCCTCCAGTACACCGCGATCGGCGACGCGATGAACGTCGCCTCGCGCCTCGTGAACGTCGCCGGCTCCGGCGAGATCATCATCTCCGAGGACACGTACAAGCACGTGACCGGCCGCATCGAGGCGACCGCCCTGCCCCCCGTCAAGGTGAAGGGCAAGGCCGAGGAGCTGAAGGTCTACCGCGTCACCGGCCTGCGCCACGTCGCCACCCCACTCCCCGTCGAGTGGGCCGGCCCGACGAACGCCTAGCCGTCGGGAGGCCGCGTCGAGCACGAACCGGCGCGTGGTCGCGACGACCGCACGCGGGACCACGAGCAGCCACGAGTGCTGCGCTGCTCGCGCACGAGACCGCACGGAGACGTCCGTGCGGTCTCGCCGGCGAATCAGCCCGCGATCGTCAGGCCCATCTGCGCGCGAACCGTGAAGAACTCCTCGGAGATCGAGAACAGCACGAGCTCCTTGATCTTGTCCTTCACCTGCGGACCGCCGACGGCGACCGGCTCGGCCGAGACCATGCGGGCGGCGACCTCGAGATCGCCGCACAGCACGAAGCCGGCGCGGTGCGACGTCGCGTCGACGGCGTGGCCCCACTTGGCGAGGTTGATCTCGGGAGCCGCCTGCACGAACCGGCCGACGACCTGGCCGAGCTGCTCGAGCACCTGCGGAGGCATGCGCTTCTGCATCTCGGGTAGGTACTGCTGGACCAGCTGCACCATGTCCGGCGGGACCGGGAAGCGCGGCTGCACCATCACGATCGCCGACAGCACGACCACCTTCAGCTCGGTGTTCGTCGGCAGGAGCATCTTCAGGTAGTACTCCGGCCGCATGAACGTCAGCCGGCGCGCCGACAGGAACGAGATCTCGCGCTCGCTCTTGCCCTGCAAGAGGTGCGGCCGCACGACGAACGACGGGCACAGCTCCGTCTTCTCCATCGCGTTCGCGAGCTGGATGTCGCCCGCCTTGTTGTCCTCGACGAGGTACACGTCGGGCAGCGGCACGTTGAGCACCTGCGCGACGTAGTAGAACAGCTTCGAGAACATCAGCTGATCGCCCTGGAGCTGGCGGCGGTCCTTGCGCTTGATGCCGAAGTCCTTGTGCGGGAACGCCTTCATCGCGGCGACGCCCTGCCAGCTCGCCCCGAAGATCGCGCTGATGTAGCGGTTCTCGTCGGGGTGGATGAGCTTGCCCCACGTGTCCTGGCTCATCACGTTCTTGGCCTTCGCCATCGTGCGCGGCTTGTACTGCTCGTAGAACTGCAGCTCGTCGGGGTCCGCCTTCTTCAGGAACGCGAGGGTGTTACATACGCACCACGTCTTGTCGTACTGGTGCGCGTCCATGTAGATGCGGCGCAGCGCCTTGTACGAGTCGTACTTGAACGGCTCGTTGCGCAGCATCCGCATGTGCTGCTCCACCGCCTTGTCCGTGTACTCGGGCCCGGCGACCAGGTACAGCTCCGCCAGGATCTCCGCGCGGTCCGTTCCGTCGGCGCGCAGATCGTTCTTCGGATCGAGCTGCTGCGCGATCTCGTACGCCTGCGTCGCCGACTGGTAGTGCTTGAGGCGCGACCGGTAGATCTCGCCGAGGCCGTCGAACAGCCCGACCTGCACCTTGTGGAACACCGGGTTCCCCTGCTTGGGGAGCCGCTTGATCATGTCGCGGTACGCGCGCTCCTGGGCCTTCCAGTCGCGCTTCGTCGTCAGCACCTTGTCGATCGCCTCGAACGACTTCAGCGCGCGCGGGATCATGCCCTCGGGCAGCTTGTCCGGCTCCGCGAAGAAGTTGTCGAGCGCGCGGTTGTAGTAGTCGACCGCCTCGTCGAGCGACTTGAGCTCGTCGCGGCATACCGTCGCCGCGGCGTGGTAGTACGCGCCGCGCCGCACCGACGACGACTCGAGCGCGATGAAGCGCTCGATCGTCTCGACGGCCTTCTTCCACTGCTTCGTCTCGGTGTAGAGGTCGAGCACCTTCTGCAGGAGCTGGTGGTCCTCCGACGCGATCTCCAGCGCCTCGAGGTACGCGCCCGTCGCCTTCTGCGGGTTCGCGAGCCTCTCCTTGTAGATGCTGCCGATCTCGTCGAGCAGCGCCGTCTTCTCCTTCGCCTGCGAGGTCGCCATCAGGCCGCGCTTCGCGTGGACGACCGCCTCCCAGTCGCCCTGCTGCTGCTGGAGGTCGATGACCGCCTGCAGCGTGTCGCGGTGCGACGGATCGATCTCGAGCGCCTTCTCGAACATGTTGAGCGCCTTCTTGCGCTCGCCGAGGGCCTGGCGAACCATGCCGAGCCGGTTGTAGATGCGGACGACGTCCGCCTCCGCCTGCCCGTCGCGATGCTGGACCAGGATCGTCTGGTAGATCTTCCCGGCGTTGTCGTAGTCCTGCATCTTGAACATCAGATCCGCGCGTCCCGTCAGCGTCGGGAGGTGCGTCGAATCGATGTCGTAGGCCGCCTTGAAGTACGACAGCGCCTTCTGGTGGTCGTTCAGCTCGTCGGCGGTGCGCGCCGCCCGGTAGTACAGCTCGTTGAGCTCGCGCGGGTCGGCGTGAAGCTGGCCGACCTTGCGCGCCAGCATGTCGATCACCGGTGACAGCGGCCCCCACTCCTGGCTCTGGAAGTAGAGGTTCGCGAGCGGGCGACCCGCCTCGACGTGCTCGGGGTCGAGCGAGATCACGGCGGCGTACAGCTGCTTCGCCGCATCGGCCTGGCGCAGCTTGTCCTCGTAGATGCGCGCCGCCTCGAACAGCAGGCGCACCTTGTCGATGACGACCGGCGTGTAGCTCTCGGCGCGCACCATCATCTGGGCCGCCTTCAGCCAGTCACCGCGGTCGCTGTACT
Source organism: Deltaproteobacteria bacterium (assembly GCA_019637375.1). GTDB lineage: Bacteria > Myxococcota_A > Polyangia > Haliangiales > Haliangiaceae > JABFXX01. Next base: position 62,687 of record JAHBVW010000023.1, read on the forward strand.
GCCGCGTCAGGGCCTCCATCGTCGGGACGTGGCCCGGATCGATCGCGAGCGCGCGGAGGAAGTTCGCCTCCGAGCTGTCCGCGTCGCCCTGCTGCCCGTACTGGATGCGGCCCATCCGCCAGTACACCTCGACCTGCTTGCGCGGGTCGTGGGTGAGCTGGACCAGGTGCGCCATCACGTCGATCGCGCGGTCCCACTCGCTGATCTTCTCGTACAGGCGGCCGAGCGCCTCGAGCGCGCGCTGCTCGTCCGCGTCGAACTGCAGGACGTCGGTGTACGCCTCGACGGCGCGGTCGACGTCGTTGAGGTTCTGCTCGTACGTGATGCCCATCGCGACGTACAGGTCGACGCGCGTCGCGACGTCGGCCGTCGCCATGATGTGGTTGCGGTACGTCTCGACGAGCGACTCCCACTTGCCCGCCTGCTGGTACAGGCGCGCGAGCTCGCGGTAGGCGCTGTAGTTGCGGTTGTCGATCGCGACGATCTTCTCGAGCGCCTCCGCCGCGCGGTCGAGCTTGCCGAAGCGCTCCTCCCACGCCGCGGCCATGCGCTCGTAGAGGCCCACGCGCTCGGCATCCGACGGCGTCGCGTCGAGCTGCGCCTCGAGGATCTCGAGGTACTTCTCCGACTGGTTCGTCTTCTCGTACAGGGTCTCGAGCGCGCGCAGCGCCGTCAGGTTCGTCGGGTCGACGTCGAGGACGCTCTGGTACGCGTTGATCGCCTGACCCGCGTCGTACAGGCGCAGGTCCCACAGCTCGCCGATGCTGAGGCGGAACCGGACGACCTTCTGCTCGTCCTGCTCGAGCTCCGCCTGCTTCGCGATGACGTCGATCAGCGGCTCCCACTGCTCGGTCCGCTTGTACAGGCGGTCGAGCGCGACGAGCGCCGTGAGCGAGCTGCCGTTGTAGTTGAGCGCCTGCTGGTACGCGTGGATCGCCCCCGCGAAGTCCTGCATCTGGCGCTCGAGCAGCTCGGCGAGCTGGATGTACAGCTCGGTCTTCTTCTCCGGCACCTGCTCGACGGCCGCGTGCCGCTGCAGCGTCTCGATCAGCTCGCCCCACGAGCCGCGCTTGCGCTGCAGCTCGCCCATGCCGCCGAGGGCGCCCGTGTGGCTCGGGTCGATGCGCAGCGCCTGCTGCACCGAGTGGATCGCGTACTCGAGGTGGCTCAGGTGCTCGGAGTACCAGCGCCCGATCTTGACCCACAGGTCCGCCGCGGCGCCGCGGTCCTCGCGCTCGAGCTCGTTGACGCGGTTCGTGTACTCGTCGAGCAGCTCCTGCCAGCGGTTCGTGGCCGTCGCCAGGCGCTCGAGCTCGCGGGCCGTCTCGTCGTGCGAGTAGTCGCGCTTGAACGCGGCCTGCAGCACGTAGAACGCGGCCTCCTGGTCGCCGATCTCCGACTCGTAGATCTTCGCGACCCGGTTGAGCAGCGTGATCTGCTCCTCGACGTTCGCCTTCAGCTCGCTGCGCTCGATGAGGATCTCGACGAGCTCGGGCCACTTGTACTGCTGCGTGTAGATCGCCTCGAGGCGCTCCGACGCCGTCTGGTTCGCATTGTCCGAAGCGCGGACGCGCTCGTACACCTGCGCGGCGCGCGTGAGGTCCTCGACCTTCTCCTCCCACGTCGCGGCGGCCTGCAGCAGCGTCTCGCGCTTCTGCGTGTCGTCGTCGAGGACGAGCGCGCGCTTCTCGAGCACGTCGATCGCCTCCTCCCAGCGGCCCTCGCGCGTGAACAGGCCCTCGAGGGCCGCCAGCGCGCGGAAGTCGCTCGGGTCGATCGCGACGACGCGGCGCCACGCCTCGACCGCGTCCTCGACGCGGCCGAGGACTTCACCCTCGAGCTGACCGAGCTGTGCGTACAGCTCGATCGTCTCGGCCTCGCTCACCGCACCGGTGATGCTGCCGACCTCGATGATCCGGCGCAGCGTCTGGGACAGCTCGTCCCACGACTGCGTCGAGCGGTACAGGTGCGCGAGCGCCCGCAGCGTCTCGAGGTCGTTGCCATCGAGGCGGTCCGCGGCGAGCCACGCATCGAGCGCGTTGCGCTCGCGCTGCAGCTCGTGCTCCCACACCCGACCGAGCTCCTTGTACAGCCGGATCTGGTCCGCGTCGGCCGTCGCCACCGAGACCTGGCGCTCGATGATGCCGACCAGCTCGTCCCAGCGCTTGCGCCGCGTGCACAGCTCCGCGAGCGCCGACAGCGCCTGCGGCTCCTCGCCGCGGATGTCGAGCACCTTGCTCCACAGGTCGATCGCGCGGTCCTCGTTCTCGAGGGCCTCCGACGAGATCCGCGCCATGCGCGCGTAGATGTCGGCCATCTCCGGATCGCCGTCGGCGACGTCGATCAGCTTCTCGTACGTATCGAACAGCTTCGGCCAGTCCTCGCGGCGGAAGTGGATCGCCTCGATCGACTCGAGGGCGCGCCGGTTGCGGCTCTCCGTCTCGAGGACGGCGAGGTAGCACCCGAGCGCCTGGTCGAGGTCGCCGAGCGCGTCGCCGAAGATCGCGCCGCGCCGGAAGTACAGCTCGAGCTGCTCCTCGGTGTCGGCGACGACCTCGATGCGGCGGCGCAGGATCTCGGCGAGGTCGTCGTACATCCCCGCGCCGAGGTACAGGCGGTCGAGCGCGGCGAGCGCGTCGGCGTCCTTCGCCTCGAGCTCGAGCACCCGCAGGTGCGTCTCGACGGCACGCGCCGGGTCGTGCAGCTCGTACTCGTGCACGCGCGCCATGCGCAGGAGCGTCGCGCGCTTCACGTCGCGATCCGTCGTGCGCTCGAGCGCGCGCGTGTACGCGGTGACCATCTCGTCCCACGCCGCGGTCTGCCCGGCGAGGCGCTCGACCTCCTCGAGCGCGTGGTCCCAGCGCGGGTCCTCGACGAGGGCCTCGCTCCACCAGTGGAACGCCTTCGGCTGGTCGTAGAGCTTGTGCTCCGCCAGCTCGGCGAGCCGCTGGTACATCGCCTGGCGGTCGGGGCCGGCGAGCTTCTTCAGCTCGACCTCCTCGATCGCGTGCAGCTTCGCGAACTCGCCCGACGCCTCGTAGAGCGGCTCGAGCACCGCGCCGATCTCCATCTGGAGGTGGCCGGCGTGGAACATCTCCTCGAGCGCGCCGAGCGTCGGCCCGTGGGCCGGATCGTCGGTCAGGATCTCGCGGTAGACCTCGACCGCGCCCTTGCGGTCCGTCAGCTCGTTCTGCAGCGTCTGACCGAGGCGGAACCGCAGCGTCGCGATCTCCTGCTCGCTCTCGTTGAGCGACTGGAACAGGCCGATCTCGCGGCGCAGCGTCTCGGCGAGCTGCGACCACTGGCCGGTGCTCGAGTACAGGCGGTCGAGCGCGAGCACGGCCGGCTTGTTGTCGAACTCGGCCTCGAGGATGCGGCGGTACGTCGCGATCGCCTTGGTGACGTCGCCGAGCTCCGCCTCGTAGACGCGCGCGAGGCGCGACAGGAGATCGACCTGGCGCGGCACGTCGAGCGACTTGTCGGCCTCGGCCTGGTACAGCTTCGCGAGCGTCTCGAAGCCGCTCACGATCGCCGCGAGCTGCTCGATGCGACCGAGCGTGACCTCGTTGCCGGCGTCGTCGCGCAGCGCGCGGCAGTGCGCCTCGAAGGCCGCCTGCGCGTTGCCGATCATCTGCTCGTGCAGCGTCGCGATCCGGTGGAGGAGCGCGACCCGCGCGTGCGGATCCTCGTTGTGCGCGACCATGACCTCGAGCACCTCGACGAGCTTCACGAACTCGCCGCCGGCGTCGTAGATCGGCTCGAGCACGCGCGCCGCCATGACCGGCTCGACCTTGCCCTTCACGAGGCCGTCGAGGGCCTCGAGCGTCTCGGCGTGGCTCGGATCGATGTCGAGCGCCTCGCGGTAGCTCTCGATCGCGCGCGCCACGTCGCCGAGGCGGATCTGCCACAGGTGACCGACGCGGTACTTGAGCGCGACGACCTCCGGCTGCAGATCCGAGATCTCGACCTGGCGCTCGAGGTTGTCGAGCAGGTCGTGCCAGCGCTCCGCCTGCGCGTACAGCCGGTCGAGCGCCTGGATCGCCGGGACGGCGTCGGCGTCGAGGTCGAGGATCGCCTGGTTCGTCTCGATCGCCTTGGCGACGTCGCCGAGCTCGCGGTCGTAGACCTGCGCGAGCACGTACAACATCTCCTTCTTGTCGTCGGGATCCTCGGCGAGGTCCGCCTTCTTCGCGTAGATGTCCTTGAGCGGCTCCCAGCGGCCCAGGTTGACGTACAGACGCACGAGAGCGTCCATCGCCTGCATGTCGACGTCGTCGACGGCGAGCACCTGGCGGAACGTCGCGATCGCGGCGTCCGCGTTGCCGAGGACCTCCTCCTCGATCTGCGCCGACCGGTACAGCAGCTTCTTGCGGTCGTCGATGTTCGGCAGGATCTCGGACTTGCGCTTGAGCGCGTCGACGAGCTTGGGCCAGTCGCCCGTGCGCTCGTGGATCTGCTCGATCGCGGTCGCGGCCTCGACGGTCGACGGCGCGGCCTGGAGGATGCGCTCGTACGTCGTGACGGCGGCCTTGTCGTCGCGCAGCTCCTCTTCCTGGATCTGCGCGCGCCGGAACAGCAGGGCGACCTTCAGGTCGTCCTCGTGCGCCTCGGCGGCGACCGCGTCGTAGAGGTCCGCGGCGTCGCCCCACTTGCCGAGCGTGCGCGCCAGGCGGCCGAGCTGCTGGTGCGTGTTCTCGTTGCGCGGGTCCTCGCGCATCGCGCGCGCGAATGTCGCGAACGAGCTGTCCGCGTTGTCGCCGCCGATCTCGTGGAGCTCGGCGATCTGGTGCAGCAGCTCGATCTTGCGGACGGGATCGAACGCGTGCCGCGCCATGATCTCGTACACGCCGATCTGCTTGTCCCACGCGTTGCGGGCCTTGTAGATCGGCTCGAGGATGTTCGCGATCGCGAGCTCGTGCTCGTGGTTCGCCTGCAGCCGCTCGAGGGCCTGCACCGCCTCGCGGTTCTGGTCCTCGAGGTCGAGCACCTGGCGGTACGTCTCGACGGCCGCCGCGGTCTCGCCCAGGTGCGTCTCGCGCAGCTGCGCCAGGCGCACCAGGAGCACCACCTGCTCGTGCTTGTTCTCGACGAGCACCAGCTGGCGGCTGATGTTGTCGCCGAGGTCGCGCCACGCGCCGCGCTGCACGTACAGGCGGTCGAGCGCGCGCAGCGCCCGGAGGTCATCGGGCGCCTGCCCGAGGATCTCGTTGTACGTGACGATCGCCTCTTCCTGGTTGTTCAGCATCTCCTCGTGGAGCGAGGCGATGCGGAACAGGAACTCGAGGCGCGCGTCTCCGTCCTGCGCGATCTCGGTGCGCCGGCGGTAGACGTCGAGGAGCTCGGGGTACTTGTCGTCGCGCGTGAAGATCGCCTCGAGGGCGGTCAGCGCGTTGAGGTCGTCGGGCTCGATCGCGAGCGCGCGGCGGAAGTACTCCACCGCCTTGTCGCTCTTGTTGAGCCGGTCCTCGTACGAGCGCGCCACCTTCGTGGCGAGCTCGTGGGCGAGCCGCTGGTCGAGGTCGCGGGCGTCGAGGCCCTTCTCGTACAGGTGGACGAGCTTGGCCCACCCGTCCTCGATCAGCGCCGCGAGCACCTCGAGCTGCTCCTTCGCGGCCTCCGTCGACGGATCGACGCCGAACGCGCGCGCGTAGGCGTCGAACGCCTTGTCGGCGTCCATCAGCTTCGTGCGCTGCAGCTCGCCGATGCGCAGGAGGAGGTCGGTCTTGCGGAGCGTGTCGGTCTCCGCGGCCAGCTGGATCTCGTGGACCCCGACCAGCGGCCCCCACTCGCCGAGCTGGCTGTACACGGGCTCGAGGATGCCGGCGACGACGAGCTTGTGCTTGTCGCTCGTCAGCTTGCTCTCGAGCGCGTGGCGGCCCTTGCCGTGCGCGGGGTCGATGTCGAGGATGTCGCGATACGCTTCGATCGCGCCCGGGGCGTCGTCGAGGTGGTTCTCCTTGATCTGGCCGTGGCGGTACTTGAGCTCGAGGTGCGCGGCCCTGTCATCATCCGGGCCGACGATCGTCAGCTGCCGTGCGATGACGTCGGCGAGCGGGTTCCACTGCCCGTTGCGCAGGTAGATGCGGTCGAGGCTCCGCAGCGCGCTCGGCTCGTCGCCGGACGCGTCGAGGATCGCGAGGTAGGCGCCGACGGCCTTGCCGTCGTCCTTGATCTCGTCCTCGTAGAGCTGGCCGATCTTCGACTGGATCGCGACGCGCTCGTCGGGATCGTGCGAGAGGTCGAGCTTCTTCTTGTAGATGTCGAGGAGCTCGCTGAACCGGCCCTTGCCGAGGTACAGCCGCTCGAGCGCGTCGAGCGCCTGCTCGTTGCCCTCGTCGATCCCGAGGATCTGACGGTTCATATCGAGCGCGCGGTCGACGTCGCCCTGCTCCTTCTCGATCACGCGCGCCATCACGAGCATGAGCGGCAGCGCGTCGGGCTTGTGCTCGAACTTCGGCAGCGACGCCGAGTAGGCATCGACGAGCTGGTTCCAGCCCGCGATGTCCCCGGCGAGCCGCTCGATCTCGCTGCGGATCGACTCCGCCTCGTGATCCTCGGCGTGCGCCTTCAGCCACCAGCCGAACGCCGCGCCCTTGTCGCGCAGCTTCTCCTCGGCGAACTGCGCGAGGCGCTGGATGCGCTCCTGGCGGGTGAGCTGCTCCTCCAGCGGCGTCGCGCGCAGCTGGATCTCGAGCACGCGCACGAGCGCCTTGGGATCGCGCCCGCCCTCGTAGAGCGGGATCAGCGCCTCGGCGGCCTCGAGGTTGTTCTCGTCGAGCGTGAGCACCTTCTCGAACGCGCGCATCGCGCGGTCGGGCTTCTGCAGCTCGTCGCGGTAGAGCACCGCGATCTTCATCGCGAGCGACAGCCGGTGGTTCTCGCCGCCGGCCTCGACCTCGCGCTCGAGCACGCGGATGTACTCGTCGATCTTGCCGCGCGTCCGGTAGAACTCCTCGAGGTCGCTCCAGCGCCCCTCGGAGACGTACAGCTTCTTCAGCGCGTCCTGCGCGCGCCGGTTGTTCTCGTCGATCGCGATCAGCGCCTGCCACGCCTCGATCGCCTTCGCGCTGTTCTCGACCTTCTCCGTGTAGAGGAGGCCGAGGCGCTGGAGGGCGTCGGCGCGCTGCTTCGGATCGCTCGCCGCATCCGCCTGCTTGCGGCAGACGTCCGCGAGCTTGTCCCACTCCTTGTTGCGCTCGTAGAGCTTGTACAGCTCGGCCAGCGCCTCCTCGTGGGTCGGCTCGTACTGGATGACCTTCTCCCACCAGTACGTGCAGATCTCGGGCTTCTTGACCTTGGTCGCGGCCATCCTCGCGACCTCGATCACCTTGGCCGCGCGCTCGCCCTCGGGGGTGCGCTCGACCTCGCTCTCCTTGAGCTTGATGAGCTTCTCCCAGTCGCGCCGCTTCTCGTAGACGGACAGGAGGTGCTCGATCGCCTGCTGGTTGTCGGGATCGATCTCGAGCACGCGCTCGAACGCCTTGATCGCCTCGGCCTGGTTCGAGAACCGCTCGAGGTACAGGTTCGCGACCTGGAGATAGATCGCGACCTTCCCGGCGTCACCGTCGGTGCGGTCGGCCTTCTCGTTGAGGACCTTCACGAGGTCCGGCCAGCGCTTCTTCGCCTCGTACAGCGCCGCGAGCCGATCGTACGTCTCGAGGCGGCCCGGGTCGTGCTGCACCGCCGCGGTCAGCGACGCGATCACCTGGTTGTCGTTGTTGAGCTTGCCGTACGCCTCGGCGAGCTCGAGCATGACGGTCGCCTTGTCGACGCCGGGCGAGGTCGCCTTCGCGTCCTCATCCTTGAGCGCGTCGACGAGCTGCGCCCACTGCTGGTTCGCGCGCAGGAGCCGCGCGAGCTCGCGGCGCACCGACTTCTCGGCCGGGTGCTTCGCGACGAGGTCCTTCCACGCCGCGACGCCGTTGCCGGCTGCCTCGGCGGTGCGCGCCGCGGCGACGGCCTCTTCGAGCGTCGCCGGGCCGTTCGCCGGCGTCGCGGCGCTTGCTGCGCCTTTCGCTCCGGCGGCGAGGGCTTCCGCCGCGGCCTTCGCCTCGGCCTCGGCCTTCGCGTCGGCCTCGGCCTTCTCTTTTTCCTTTTCCTTCTCCTTTTCCTTTTCCTGCTTCTCGCGCGCGGCCTGGGCTTCGGCCTGAGCTTGCGCCTCGGCCTCCGCGGCCGCTGCCTGCTCCGCGTCGGCCTTCGCCTTCGCAGCCGCCGCCGCGATCGCGGCGTTGTCGACGTCGGTGTCGGCCTTCGCGCCGTTCCCCACGGAGCCCTCGTCGGGCCGCGGCTGCACGGGCAGATCCGGGATCGAGCCGGCGGCCACCGGCTCGGCGTCGAGGCCGATCGCCTCGACGAAGTCCTTCACCGCCGGGTTCTCGGGCGCGATCTGCGCCGCGACGGCGAAGAACCGGCGCGCGCGGGCGAGATCGTTCGCCTTGTCGAACGCGATCTGGCCGGCCTGGATCGCGATGTACAGGCGGTCCTCGCCGGACAGGCGATCGACCACCAGCTCGGCGAGCTCGACGAGCTGCAGCCACTCGCCCTTGTCGCCCTGCACCTGGCGGAGCAGCGCGAACGCCGCGACCACCGACTTCATCGGCGCCGTGCCGTTCGAGCTCGTCGCCTTGATCGCCGCGTCGAAGAACTTCGCGCCGCGATCGCGGTCCTTGAAGCGCTGCACCCACTCGAGCGCGAAGATGCGGAGCGCCTCGACGCGCTTGCCGTGATCCCCGGCGCGGTCGGCGCGGCGGTGGTGGTGCGCCTCGAGCTCCTCCCAGCGCGACGCGCCGGAGAGCACGGTCTCGTAGATGAAGTTCGCCGACGGCTCGTCGATGTCGCGCTCGAGGATGCGCAGCGAGATCGACTCGAGGCGCGGGTCCTCCACCGCTTCGATGCGCAGGATGCGAGCCGCGCGCAACAGCATGCGGATCGCCGTCGCGGCGTCGAACTTGTCGGCCTGCTCCGCGAGCCGATCGACCTGATCGGTCCAGAACTCGGGGTCGTACTCGAGCGCCTGGAGGGCGTCCTGTACGCGCACCGAGTCGGGGCTGCGCTCGAGGGCGCGCTCGAGGACCGGCCGGGCCTTGTCCTTCTGCCCGCTGTCGAGGAGCGCTTCGCCGACGATCTGGGCGAGGTTGTGCGGCGCCGCCGGGCTGCGCAGCTCCATCTCGCCGAGCTTGGCGACCATCTCGAAGCGACCGATCTCGCCGTACACCTCGCGGGCGCGCGAGAGCGCCTTCAAGTTGTCCGGATGGAGCTTCCAGGCGCGCTGGTACAAGCCCAGCGCACGCTCGCGCTCGGGGATCACATCCTCGACGAGCGCGGCCAGCTCGAACAATCGTTCCGACTGTTCGGGCTTGGACCCCGAGGTTTCGAGCTCCTTCTCGAGCTCGTCGATCGCAACAGACCAATCCCGCGAGCGACGCAGGCGTTCACGGAGCAAAATGCGCGTATCCATCTGCGGTCTATCCTCCCGCAAACTCAGACAAAACCCCGTCCCTCACCTTCTCGGACTTATATCACGGCTACTTACCGGTTAGGGAAAGCGCTCGCGCGCAAAACGAAACCCGAAAATGAAACGGCTCCCTCGAGGGGAGCCTGCACAGCGATCGGCCTACGTGAAGGGCCTACTTCTTCGCGCCCTGAGCCTTCTTGACCATGTCCTCGGGGCTGAGCTTCTTCTCGCCGCCGCCCGACGGGACGCCCCCCGGATTGGCCTGCTTCATCTGGATCTCGAGGAGCATGCGGCCCGCCTGGTCCTTGAAGAACGAGTTGCCCTGCCCCGACGACTTCGAGAACGCCTCGAGCTGCGTCTTGGCCTCGACGTAGTCGCCCTTCTTGTACAGGGCCTGGCCGAGCATGAACTTCGCGCGGTGGTTGTCCTTGGCCATGTCGATCGCGAGCTTGTAGTTCGTGACCGCGTCCTTCAGGTTGTTCTTCTCGTCGTAGCCGGCGCCGATCTCGTAGTAGAGGTCGCTCTTGTGCTTGTCGTCGAGGACGACCTGCACGCCCTGCTGCGCGACCTGGATCGCCGCGTCCGGGTAGTCCCACTGGCGGTACAGCTCGGCGAGCTGGATCCACGGCGTGTTCTCCGTCTTGGGCGCCGACTCGAGCGCCTTCGTCAGCTCCGCCGCCGCGTCCTTGGGCTTCTGCTGGTAGAAGTAGATGTTCCCGATCAGGAAGTGCGCGCGCCAGAGCTCGTTGTTGAGCTTGACCGCCTCCTGCAGGTGACCGAGCGCCTCGTCGAACGGGGCGTGCGAGAAGTCGATGTCGACGGAGCCCGGGTCCTTGTCCTTCGCCTGGGCCTTGCGCGTCTCGTCCTTGGCCTTCTCGTACGACATGCGGCCGGCCCACAGCTGGTACATCGCCTGCGTCGGCTCGATGTTCACCGCCTTCTTCGCGTGCTCGGCGGCCTTCACGTAGTTCTTCTTGTAGAACTGCGCGCCCGAGAGGCCGTAGTGCGCCGTGTGATTGTCGGCCCACTTCCCGACCGCCTCCTCGTACTTCGGGATCGCGGCGTCGTAGTTCTTCTTCCCGTAGGCCTCGTTCGCCTCCTTCATGAGCGCGAGCGAGTCGTTCTTCGCCTGGTTGGGACACCCAGCGAGCGCCACTGCCGCGCACAGCGCGAGCACCACGGAGCCGATCTTCATGCGCGGAAACGTAGACCGACTGCTCGACAGCCTCAAGTGATTCTCTCGAGGAGAATCGCCCGAAAACGACAACGCCGGCCCGAGGGCCGGCGTTGCGCGTGAGGTGCAGATCGCCGTTACTGGCCGGCCGGCCGGAAGGTGAACGGGTAGTTCACCTGGACGTTGCCGCCGCCCTTGGGCTGCGGGAACTGGATGCTGCTGATGACCGAGGCGACGCAGCTCGCGACCGCCGGGTCGACGCCGGTGCCGGACGACGCCGTCACCGAGCCGTTGCCGGAGATCATGAACTGGGTCGACACGACGCCGGACAGCGTGGGCCGCGCGAGCAGCTCCTTCTCGTAGCAGTACGAGATCTTCGGGAGGTTGCGCTTGATGTAGCGGCGGATGATCGCCTTGTCGAGGTCACCCGTCGAGGTCGGCGAGCCGATGGCGACCGTCGGGACCGCGGCCTGGCGACCCTTCATGCCGCCGCGACCGGAGCCGACGCCGTAGCCCGAGCCCGTGCCGCTGCCGTGGCCGATCGTGCCGTAGCGACCCGTACCGATGGTGCCCCAGCCGGTGCCGCCGCCGCCCGGACCGAAGCCCGACCGGCCGTAGCCGAAGCCGCCGTTCATCTCACCGGGCTCGTTGCCGAGCAGACCGCCGTAGACGTTGCTGTCGTCGAAGCCGCTCGAGATGTCGCCGGTCGCGGTCAGCGAGGCGAACGCGCCACCCGTCTGCTGCAGGGCCTGCGAGCCGAGGATACCGGCGTTGCGGGCGTTCTCGATCGCCTGCTGGCGCGCGAGCTGCGGGTCGACGTTGTTGTTCTGCATCTTGTACTGACCCTCGAGGCGCGTGGACTCCTTCTTGCCCATCTTGCCTTCCTCGAGCGTCATCGCCGTGCCCGTACCGCCGGACTGGTCCTCGCCGTCCTCGGGCTTGTCCTCTTCCTGATCCTGCGTCGGGTCTTCCTTCGCGGTCGTCGACGAGCGCGCCGTCGTGTCGGCCTGGTCCTCGGCCGTCACCGCGACGCCGCCGCCCTCGGGCGGAACGTTGTCGATGATGAACCAGAAGATGAGGTGCGCGGCGAGCGAGCCGCCGAAGTAGGCGGCCACGCGGCTCTCGAGCGACGCGAACAGCGGGGCCGCGGCGCGGCGCGGCTGCGGGACCGCCGAGATGAGGAACGTCGTCTTGCCGGTGCGGACGCGGATCTTCGCGTTCGCCGGGATCGGGCTGATCGTCGTGCGGCCCTGCGCGGCGAGCTCGCCGAGCGAGGTCGACTGTCCGCCGACCACCATCTCACCCTCCATGCCGTGGGCGAAGTTGAAGGCGAAGTCGTCGCCGTGCGGCGCGACGAGCGGGAACGACGGGCCGGGGGCACCCTCGGTCGAGAACTCGACGCCCGGCGCGGTGCCGATGCGGAAGAACGGGCTGCGGCGCTCCGAGCGGAGGCGCGCGAGGCCGATCGTGAAGCACGCGAGCGACGCGGCGAGGCCGCCGAACGCGACCCAGTCGTAGCCGAGCGAGAGCTTGCGCTTCTTCACGGCGTGGCCCGGGCGGTGCTGGACCTGCGTCTCGTAGTCGAACTTGCCCTGGTTGTAGGCGGCGTTGTCGACGGACAGGTAGAACGCGACGCTCGCGGCGAGCAGCGTCGCGAGGCCGATCGCGAACATGCCGTACGTGAGCGGCGTGACCTTGCCGCCGCGCGGGTCCATGCAGTGCTTCACGCCGACGACGGAGTCGCCGAGCATCGCGGCGACCTCGACGGCGCGCGTGCCGCCGACGTCGTCGATCGACTCGGCCATCGACTGCTGGAAGTTGACCGGCGGCGCCATCGCCGTGCCGTACATCGGCGTCGACGGCATGCCCGGCGGCGGGCGCACGGCCGGCGCCGACGGCGCGGGCGCGGACATCATCGGGGGCGGCGAGAACGCCGGGGCCGTCGCGACGGCGGCGACCGGCGGCGCGATCGGGGCCGGCGTGGCCGGGCGCGCGGCGACCGGCGGCGGCGCGGCGGCCGGCATCGTCTGCGCGAGTGGGTTCGGCGCGGACGGCGGCGTCGACGAGGCCGCGAGCGGGGCAGCCACCGGCGGGCGCGGCGTCGACGCGATGACGTCGGCCGGCGGGACCGACGCGGTGTTGACCTTGGTCGGCTCCTCGTCCTCGGAGGCGCCGATGGCGAGCTCGATCTTCGTGTCGCCGACGACGATCGTGTCGCCCGACTGGAGCTTCGCCTTGTTGACCTTCTGGCCGTTGACGAAGGTGCCCTTCGTCGAGCCGAGGTCGATGATGCTGACGTCACCGGGGCCGTTGACCTCGATGATCGCGTGCATGCGACTCACCGTCTCGTCGTCGAGCTTCAGGTGCGCCGAGGGGACCTTGCCGAGCTTGATGACGCTCAGGCTCAGCCGCTCCTCGCGGAGCAGCTGGTCACCCTTGAAGATGCGGAATGTGAGGGGAACTTTTGCGCCGGCCATGGTTTCTCCAGAGGAGCTTCGGATGGCCGGGGAGGTCGAGCGAGCCGGGCCTCCCGAGGGAGGACCCGGTTCCGCGACTACAGGTCCTCGGCCGACTTGATGATCTGCTCGATGAAGTTCGTGCGGATGCGGATGAGGGACGCGTGCTTGGCGAAGTCGCGAGCATCGACCGTGGAGCCTTCCGGCTTCACGAGGTCACCTTCGATGGTGTCACCCGAGAAGTCGTAGACCTTGGTCTTGCCGGCACCCTCCGCTGCGGGCGCCGGCTTGTTGCCGGGCTTCGCGGCGGGCTGGGCGTACGCGACGCCGCTGACGAGGACGAGTGCAAGACACGCAACAAACTTCCGCATGGTCGACCCTTTGTTCGGGGTCGCGGTGCAGAGGTCGCTGCGCACGGAGCCTCTGACACGCGACACGTTTACCGGTTCCCAGATTCTTTCCAAAAAGTTCGGCGTTGCAAGGACACGTGGAGATCGGTTCGGTTGCAGGCACCGATCTCTGCGATCTCAGCTGCTTACGGCTTCGCGGGCGGCGGGGCAGCCCCACCGGCCGGCGGCTTGGGCGGCGGCGCGCTCGCCTGGTCCTTCAGGAACTTCTCGTTGGAGGCGATCTGCTTGTCGATCAGGCCGACCTGGACCTTGGCCTCGGCCAGGTCCTTCGCGTCGCCGCCCTTGCTGATGAAGTCCTTGAAGTAGCCCTGCGCGCCCTTGAGGACCGGGATCGCCTCCTTGGGCGGGAGCTTGGTCGCCCGGAAGTCCTTCGCGAGCACCGCGAGGTTGTAGTAGGCCTCGCCGCGCTTGCCGTCGAGCGCCACGGCCGCCTTGTACTGCTTCTCGGCGCCGTCGAAGTCCTTGAGGCCGCGGAGCGCGACCCCCAGGCCGATCACCGCGTCGTAGTTCTTCGACTGCAGCTCGAGGACCTTCGTGAACTGGTCCTTCGCGACGTCGTACTTGCGGAAGCCGAGCGTCGTGAGGCCGACGTTCATGCGCGCCTCGATGAACTTCGGGTCGATCTCCACCGCGGCGGTGAAGTGCTGGAGCGCCTCCGACAGCGCGCCGCGGTGCATGTAGTACAGGCCGTACGCGTTCTGCAGCGGGGCGAACTTCGGGTTGCGCTTGTTCGCCTCGTCGAGGAGCAGCTTCGCGAGGTCGAGGCGGCTCTTGTTCTTCTGGAACCCCTCCATGTAGACGAGGCCGTACAGCGTGTACGCCTTCACGTTGTCGGAGTCGACGCCGAGCACGTTGGACAGGTTGAAGCGCGCGTCGGACTCGAGCTCCTTCCACTGCTTCCCGTCGCGCTCCTTCTCCGGCATCTTGCGGAGCTGCTCGAGCTCCATCGACGCGAGGTTGTTGCGCGCCGCGACGAGCTTGCCGTTCGCGTTGATCGCGTTGTCCCAGTACTTCTTCGCGGCGTCGTTCTGCCCCGAGCGGTAGTAGATCTCGCCGAGGTTCGACAGCGACTGGCCGTGGTTCTGCTTGATGCGGATCGCGGCCTGGTACGCGCCCTCGGCCTCCTTGAGGAGGTTGCAGCGGTGGAACGACAGGCCGACCATGTACTGGGCCTCGACCGAATTCGGGTGCGCGCGCACCACCGACGTGAACTTGTCGGCGGCCGACCGGCACGCGCCGTCGTTCCACTGACCCTTGTCGTTCGAGCTGAAGAACCCGAACGCGGAGTCGAAGTCCTTCTTCTCGTCCTGGCTGATCTCGCGCTTCTCACCGGCGCCGTCGCCGCCGGGCTTGACCGTCGGCGGAGGCGGAGGCGCCTTGCCCGTGCCGATCGTGCCGCCGGCGCCGCCCTTGGTGCCGCCACCGCACGCGGCGGCGGCGAGCGTCAGTGCTGCGATGATGATCTTGTTCTTCATCGTGATGACTCCTACTCGAGCTTGGTGGCGGGGGCCTCGACGTCGCGGACCGGGGCCAGCTGGTCGGGATCGCCGCGCAGCTCGGCGGCGGTGGGGAACTCTTCGGGCTTGATCTGGCCGAGCTCGTGCTCGCACAGCTTCGACCACTCGCTGAACCAGCCGAGGTCGGTCGAGCGCGCGAGGCACTTCGAGTAGCCGTCGATCGCGCGGAGGTCGAGGGGCTCCGCGATCTCCGTCATCTTGTCGCAGAACGCGTCGACCTTGTCCTCGGCGAACTCGCCGCTGCGCACGTCCTTCGGGATCTCGGCCGAGAACAGCGCGTCCGACAGGTTCTGCGAGATCTGGGCGAGGCGAGCCGACGCGGCGATCGAGTTCGCGGCGTCCTTGATGTCGAGCACCGTCTGGTACTTCTTCGACGCCTCGATACCGATCTTGTTGCGGGCCTCGAGCCAGTCACCGAAGCGCTTCAGGCTCTTCTCGCGGATCGCCTTGCGCTCCGGCGTCGGATCGAAGTCGAGGTTCGGGGGGAACTTGAGGGCGAGGTACGACTCGAAGTCCTTGTCCGCCTCGGCGAACTTGACCTGCGCGTAGTAGTACTTCGCGCCGCCCTCGTCGCCGCCGGTCTTGCCGTTGCGCTTCTCGAACTCGCTCGTCGCGGCCTTGAACGCCGCGGCCGCCTCGCCGGCCTTGCGCGCATCGCGCGGGACGACGCTGAGCTTGATCTTCGACTCGGCACCGCACTGCGTGGGCAGCTCGTTGCCCTTCTTCTTGATCGTCTTCGACGAGATGGCGCGGTCGCGCGTGATCGTCACGCACGAGCCGTTCTCCATCTTCGCGCCGAGCGGGCAGCTCTGGTCCCACAGGATCTTGCCGATCTTCGCGTGCGCGATGACCAGGCGATCCGCGCCGCCCTTGTCGCCGAACTGGCGGATGTAGTCGCGGAGGTGCGCGACGACCGCGTTGCCGTCGTTGCGCTTCTCGTGGATCGTGGTCATCGACCACATCGCGTTCGCGGCCTCCTGCGGGTTCTTGCCGCCGAACGTGCGGATGAAGAACCTCGTGTCGTCGATCGCCTTCGCGTCGTCGCCGATGCCCTTGCGGTAGAACACCGCGTCGCTCATCGCCTGGTACGCGTCCTTCTCGCCCGCGTACTTCGTCGCGTACTGCTCGAGCTTGTCGGCGGCGCGGTCGTAGAACGCGATGTCACCGTACGCCTTGCCGATGCGGCCGACGGCGCGCGGCATCAGCTTCGAGTTCGGGTAGTACTTCACGAGGTACCGCTCGAACACGAGGATGGCGGCGCCGATCGACTTGCCCTCGTGGAAGCAGACGAGCGCGTTGTAGAGCACCTCGTCGTTGTCGCTCGCCTCGGGGTTGCGGTTGTAGATGTCGAGGTAGGCCTGGCCGCACGCGACCAGCTGGGCGAAGTCCTTCGTCTCCTTGCCGATCTTCTCGAGCTTCTCGGCCTTCTTGCGCATCGACTGCGCCTTGATCTTCGCGAGGACCGTGGCGAGCTCCTCCTTGCCCTCGAGGAACTTCTTGTCCGCATCCAGCTTCTCGACGAGCGCGACGAGCTCGTCGTACTTCTGCATGCGGTTGTAGGTGTCGAGCAGCAGCTGCGCCGAGAACTCCGCGGTCTCGTGCGTCTTGTGCTTGTCGAGGATGTCGAGGAACAGCGGGATCGCCTGGTCGAAGTGGTTGTAGCGGCGATAGATGTTCGCCTTCAGGAACTTCATCCCGACGAGCTCTTCGTCCTTCGGGTCCTTGATGTAGTTGATGTAGATGTCGAACGCGGCGAGCATCTTCTGCTCGCGCGCCGGGATCTCCTTCTTCTCGGGGACCGTCTTGTAGTCCTTCGAGGCGTCCTCGACCTTGTCCGCGTTGTTCTTCACGCGCGGGTCGACGTTGAGCGCGTTCTTCCAGCCGAGGACGGCGGCGTACGCGGCCTCCTTCATCAGCTTCGGCTCGACCTTGCCGCCCTTGACGACGTCGGTGAACGCGACGGCCGCGTTCTCCCACAGCTCCGTCTGCAGGCGCGGGTTCTTCTCGCCGTCGGCGCGCGCCCAGATCAGCTCCGCGTAGTAGTACTGCGTCTGCGCGTAGTCCTGCGCGTCGGGGAAGACGTCGAGGTAGACCTTGTAGAGCTTCTCCGCGAACGCCAGCGTGTCGGTGTTCTTGGTCTTCGCCGACTCCGAGTGGTACGCGCGCGCGTGCTCACCCGACATCGCGGCGGCGTTGTCGTGGCACTCCTGCGCCTCGGACGCCGGGAGCACCTTCTTCGTCTTCAGCGCGCCCCACAGGCGGACGAGGTTCTCGATCTCGCGGACCTTGTCGCCGTGCGTCGACCCCGGGAGGGTCAGCATCGCGTGCGAGATGTTGTACTGCCACAGGCACACGTTCTTGTGCTTGGGGTCGGTCTTCATCAGCTCGCCGTAGACGTAGATCGCGTTCGCGCTCTTGCCCTGGACCAGGTAGAGGTCCGCGAGGATCTCGAGCATGTCGAACGCGTACTTGTTGTCGACGCGCTGGAACGCGACGTACGCCTTGTCGGCCTTGCCGATCTCGGCGTAGGCGCGCACGAAGTCCTTCTTCGCGGCGCGGTTGAGCACCTGCTGCTTCGGGTCGCTCTTCGTCGCGTTCGCGACCTGGAAGAACACGTCGAGCGCCTCGGTGAAGCGCTGCAGGTTGAGATGGATCCAGCCCATCTTGTACATCGCGTACCAGTACGCCGAGCTGTTCGGGAACTTCAGCACCTGGCGGTACCGGTTCTCGGCGTCGGCGAGCTGGCCCTGCTCGAAGTGGTAGTCGGCGAACGCGAGGTGCGCCTCGGGGACGTACTTCGAGGCGGGGTAGTTCTTCAGCAGCTTGTCGTAGACGAGCCGCGCCTCCTTCATGTACTTGCCGCCCTGCAGCGTGTACCCGTAGTAGAAGAGGGCCATGTCCATCTTCGGGTAGTTGCGGAACGCCTCGTTGTCGGTGAGGCCCTTGTAGGTCTTCACCGCCTTCAGCAGGTAGTCCTTCGCCTTGTCGGCGCCGGCCTTCGCGTCCGCGACCATCCTGGTCTTCTGCTTCGGATCCTTCTGCGCGTCCGCATCGATCTGGAGCTGGACGGCGCGCAGGCGCCAGAAGCGCTGCTGCTTGGCGTAGAGCTCGCCGAGCATGAAGTAGTAGTTGCTCTTCTCCTCGACGCGGTGGTCCGGCGTCTCGGTGATGAGCTTCTCGAGCAGGAGCTCCTGCTTGTCGCGGATCTCACCGACGAGCCCCTCGATCGAGAGGACGTCCTCGGCGGTCAGCGTCGGGCGCTGCTCCTTGGGATCCGGATCCTTCTTCTGGATCGGCTTGGAGCGATCCGACATCTTCACGTCGACCTTCACTTCGGTCTGGCGCGTGTGCTTCGCCTTGCCGCCTGCGTTGGTCGGCGGCGGCGGATCCTTCTTCGGCTGCGCGCTGGCTGACGTCGCAGCGGCGACGATCAGGGCGATCACGAGCTTCGTTCTGGACATGGCTTCTCCAGGGCTGTCGATGGGACCGCGCGACAGTACCGGACGATCACCGATACGTCGTCACGCTTGTGTCACTGCGTGAAAAAAACGAACCGCCGCTGATGGCGTCAGCGGCGGTTAGCGTGCTGGGGTCGCCTGACCTACGCGGTCAGGTCACTTCGGGCAGCGCGAGCGGATGCGGAACCGGTAGTAACCGAGCTCATCCTTCCAGTACTCGCCGTTGAACTTCCACTGGAAGTGCTCGTCGTCGACGATGATCGGCTCTTCCTTCGAGCCGGCGGCGACGCGGACCTTCATCGCCTCCTGCGAGAGCTTGTCGGCCTTGGCGTTCAGGATCTCGAACTGGATCTTCGTGCCGTCGCGCGAGAGGGCGCCGAGCTCGTCGGCCAAGCGGGAGACGCGATCCCGGGCGACCTTGCCGGCGTCCGCGGCGGCGACCGACTGCTGGACCGTGAGCTCCTGGAGCACCTCGGCGGCGACCTGCGTCGTCTGCCACGCCTTGTCGCTCTTCTGCAGCATCACGAGCTCGTTGTTGAGCTCGTCGACCCACGCGAACGTCTTCAGCAGCGTCTTGTCGTTGAGCACGCTCATCACGAGGCGCTGCGTCGTCGGATCGAGGCCCGCCTTGTTGAGCTTGACCTTCTTCACGTACTCGTAGAACTCGGCGTTGTCGTCGTACTTCTTGACGAGGTCCTCGAGGTTCTGGCGCAGGCTCGAGTACTTGTCGTTGTAGTCCTGGATCGCCTCTTCGGCCTGATCGTAGAGGCAGTACTTGAAGTAGATGACGCTCTTCAGGAGCATCGACTCCGGGAAGAACTGGTTCTCGAAGTACGGCGCGTTGAGCGTGTGGATGTTGCCGAGCGCCTTCGAGTTGAGCGTCTTCATGAAGTACGCCCACGACGCCTCGAACAGCGACTCCGCCCAGTCGAGCGAGTTCTGGTCGAGCTTCTCGAAGTACTTGATCGACGTGTCGAACTGCTGCGTCGAGTAGAAGACGCGCGCGAGCTGCAGCTGGGCGAGCTCGTTGTAGTTCGCGATGTCGTCGGGCCGGTACTGCTTCGGCTTCTCCTGCCCGATGATGAGGATCTCCTTGAACGCGTCGACGGCCGGCTTGCCCTCGAACTTGCGCACGTAGGTGACGCCCTCGAAGAACTTCGACTTCACGAAGAACTCGTCCTCGCGCGAGACCTTCTGGAACAGCTGGATGGCCTTGTCGAAGTCGCCCTCCTGGCCGCGGCGGTAGTAGTGGCGGCCGAGGAGGAAGTACAGCTCGTTCTTCACCGACGCGAGCGTCGGATCCTCGAGGGCGGCGGCGTCGTACGTGCCGATCTTCTCGAGGATGCCCGACGTCTCGGGCAGCACGCGCGAGAGGGCGGCGAGCCACTTGAGCGCGGCGCCATGGTACGTGTGGGTGTCGCCGGTCTGGACGATCCGGTCGAAGTACGCGAGCGAACCGGCGTAGAAGCCGATCTGGTACAGCGTCTTCCCCATGAAGAACTCGGCGCGCTGGATGTTCTTCGCGTCGTCGCCGGATTCCTTGTCGATGACCTTCTTGAGCTCGATCGACGCGGAGAAGAAGTCCTTCTTGTCGTAGAGCTTGATCGCGCGCTCGAGCGTCTTGCTCGGCGGGGTGCCGGAGGCGCTCTCCGGCTCCATCTCGACGTCCTTGCTCTTCGGGTCCGCCTTCTTGGTGTCCGCAGAGGTGGTGCCGAGGCTAAACGCCGTGGCGAACGCGAACACGGACATCTTCAGGGGCAGTCGCATCGAGTTTCCTCCTCGAGATAGGCGCGGAGTCGTCGTCGACCCCACCACCTACAAGCGGCGGAATCATCGGCAACGACCGTGCGCATTGTCAAGGCAGCGGGCAGTCCGGCTCGCGGACACGTGATCGACAGGGTCGGTTGCAGGATCTGTGTGCAGCGGGTTGCGCTAGCCGGATTCACGTGACGGACGCGCGGCGGTCGAGCACTGACGGAGTGGAGGAACACCATGCGTGAGCACGCCCGCTTGACACAAAATCACCGCCTCATATTATCGGCGCCGATGATTCGACGCGGGTACATCATCTCGATCGCGCTTGCGCTTGCTGTCGGTTGCGGCGGCGACCCGGTAGGTCGAGTCTGCGATCTCGGAACCTCCACACCGGAGGCGAACGAGGTCGTGGTCGCGTCGCCGTCGCTCGACTGCGTGACGCGCACATGCCTCCGCCAGCCCCAGGAGCGCGAGCTGCCGCCCGGCAGCGTGTTCCCCGAGGGCGCCAACGGCCTGTGCACCGCCGAGTGCGCCAGCGACGACGACTGCGAGCGCGTCCCGGAGTCGCCCTGCACCCTCGGCTTCACGTGCGCGATCGCCGTCACCGTCGGCCCCTTCTGCTGCCGGAAGTTCTGCGTCTGCAAGGACTACGTCGTCGTCCCCGAGGGCGGCCGCGCCACGCCGAAGGCCTGCGAGGCCTCCAACGGCGACAACGCCTGCTGCAACCTCGAGGGTCGCGTCGGCGACCCGCGCTACCCGCTCTGCAAGCCCTGAGGCTCTGAGCGAGCTCCCCGCGATCTCCGAGGAGATCAGCGGAACGTCATCCGCCACGCGTCGCGGATGAGCTCGGCCTTGCCGCCGGTGATCGCGACGACGTCGAAGCGAACCCGGCGCTGCGTTGGGCGGCGCATCGCGAGGTACATCTCCGCGACCCGCGCGACCTGGCGCTGCTTGCGATAGCCCACGGCCTCGATCGCCGAGCCGTGGAGATCGTCCGCCCGGGATCGCACCTCGACGAACACGAGCGTGTCGCCGTCGGCGGCGATGACGTCGAGCTCGCCGAGCTTCACGCGGAAGTTGCGCTCGACGATTCGGTAGCCGCTCGCGAGCAGGAGCTCGACCGCGGCCTGTTCGGAGCGCGCACCGGCGACCGTCGTCGACGGCGGCCTGTTGCGCTCCTGTTGCTCGGCGAGCTTCGCCCGCCTCCGCGCGGCGGCGTCGGCCGCGAACATCCTGCGAAGGGAGGCGACGTGCGCCTCGAGCTCAGCCTGACCTCTGTCACCCATACGAGCCTCCTTGCGTACGGCTCGCTCCTCCTCCCCCGACGAACCGCGGTCCTACTTCTTCTTGTTCTTCTTCTTACCCTTGGGGGCTGACGTCTCGCCGGAGGGCGTGGAGCCGTCGGCGGCCGGGGTGGCCTCGGGGGCGGCGGCCTCGGGGGCCTCGTTGACGCCCTCGCGCTCCTTGATGCGAGCGGCCTTGCCGGAGAGATCGCGGAGGTAGTAGAGGCGCGACTGGTGGACGCGGCCGCGCGCGATCACCTCGACCTTGTCGATGTTCGGCGAGTTGTCGGGGAAGATCCTCTCGACGCCGACGCCGTACGAGATCTTGCGGACCGTGAAGGTCGAGCGCGAGCCCTTCGAGACGCGGCGGATGCACACGCCTTCGAAGGCCTGGAGACGCGTCTTCTCGCCCTCGCGGATCTTCGCCCAGACCTTGATCGAGTCTCCCGGACGAAACTCCGGCAGGGACGCCGTTCGGATTTGGGACTTGTTGATCGATTCGAGGATCGCGTGCGCGCTCATGGGGTGACCCCGGGTAAAAAGCCGGTAGGGACGCAGGGTTCTGCCAGAGATCCACAGGGGTCGTCAAGTCGCCACCTGCGTTTCTCGACGGCATCCTGTGCCGAACTCGGTGAAATCACTATCCCGAGGCGCGCCCGAACAGCCGGTCGAGCAAGATCGCCGCGGCGCTGCGCACCGAGAGGTGGTTCCAGTCGGCCGTGCCCTCGATCGGGGACAGGAGGTAGGCGACGTTCGGGATGCGATCGTCGGCGAGGCCCCAGCCGGTCCCGAGGAGGAGCAGCAGCGGCTCGGGCCGCTCCTCGCCGAGGCCGGCGACCGTCGCCGCGGCGCGCAGCTCCTCGGGCGTGCACCGCGCGGCGCCGGGGAACGACGTGGTCCGCGCCGACGTCGCGACGATGCGCGGCGGGCGCCCGTACTGCGCCGTCAGCTCGGCGACGACGGTCTCGATCGAATCGGCCGTGCGCACGAGCGCGAGCGCGTTCGCGCGGCTCCCCGACGACGGCGGCGGGCGCGCCGGCGTGTCGTCGAGCCACAGCCGCGCGATGTGCTCGGCCTTCTCGCGCTGCGACGTGATGGGCGTGACGATGTGGTACGCGGCCAGGCCGTACGTCAGCGACGAGCGCGCGAGGTCGTGGATGTCGAAGTTCGTCAGCGACGTCGTCACCACGGCGCCGGTGCGGTCGTGCACCGGGTGGTGCACGAGCGCGAGGTGCGTCCGCGCGTGCAGCGGCGTCACCAGCTTGCGGTCGGCCTTCGCCGGCGCGAACCGCGCGAACATGTCGGGGCGCCGGCGCGCCGTGCGCTCGATCGACTGCCGCCGCCGCCAGCTCGCGATCGCGGCGTGGTTGCCGCCGAACAGCACCGGCGGCACCTCGCGCACGACGCCGGACAGGCTCGCGTCGGGCACGCTCTCGTCGCCCGCGACGGCGAGCACCAGCTTCGGCGGGCGCGTGTACTGCGGGTACTCGAGGAGCCCTGCCGAGTGCGATTCCTCGTCGGCGGACGCCGGCTCGCCGAGGACGCCCGGCACGAGCCGCGCGACCGCGTCGATCACCACGAGCGCGCCGAGCTCGCCGCCCGACAGCACGTAGTCGCCGATCGACAGCTCCTCGTCGATCGCGTGCTCGATGACGCGCTCGTCGACGCCCTCGTAGCGCCCGCACACGAGCACCAGGTGCCGGTGCGCCGCCGCCAGCTCGCGCACGCGCGCCTGCGTGAGCGGCCGGCCCGCCGGCGTCAGCAGGATCCGGTGCGCCGGCTCGACGCCGACGGCCGCCGCGATCGCCGCGAGCAGCGGCTCGGCCTTCATCACCATGCCCGGCCCGCCGCCGTACGGCGTGTCGTCGACGGTGCGGTGCCGGTCCGACGTGAAGTCGCGCGGGTTCACGGTGCCGACGGCGATCGTCCCGGCCTCGCGCGCGCGCCCGACGACGCCGGCCGCGAGCGCCGGCTCGACGAGCTCGGGCAGGATCGTGACGACGGTGAACTTCACGGGATCTCGTCCTCGGGCCAGCCGTCCGGCACCGCGACGGTCACGACGCCGGCCTCGAGGTCGATCCCCGTGACGAGCGCGTCGACGATCGGCACGAGGCGCTCCACGCGGCCGTCGTGGATCACGAGCCGATCCTGCATGTCGCCGCTGTCGATCGCGGCGACGGTGCCCCACGCCGAGCCGTCGTCGCGCACCACGCGGCACCCGACGAGGTCGGCCAGGAGGATGTCGCCCTCCTCGAGGTCGAGCTGCGCGCGGTCGACCTCGACCACCTGCCCGCGCAGCGTCTCCGCGTCGTTGCGCGTCGCGACGCCCTCGAACGCCACGAGCCACCCCTTCGGCGTCTCGCGCGCCTCGACGATCCTGCGGCTCGTGCCGCCGACCCAGACCTCGCCGACGGCGCCGAGCGTCTGCGACGCCGGGTC
Source organism: Deltaproteobacteria bacterium (assembly GCA_019637375.1). Classification (GTDB taxonomy): domain Bacteria; phylum Myxococcota_A; class Polyangia; order Haliangiales; family Haliangiaceae; genus JABFXX01. The sequence continues at coordinate 86,633 of JAHBVW010000023.1, forward strand.
GTGGGTCGCGATCGCGACCTCACCGCGGATGCCGTGCGCGCGTGCGACGACACCGATCTCGATGCGCGCGTCGCCTCTCACGTCCGCGACCCTGAAGAGATGCGGTCCCGATCGCGATGTTTCCCCGGGCCGCGCGTGCCTGCCATCGCGATCGGGATTATTCGAGGATCTCGACGAGCGTCCGCTTGCGCGAACGCGGCGCGACGGCCTGGACGACCGTGCGCAGGGCGCGGGCGGTCTTGCCGCCGCGGCCGATGACCTTGCCGAGGTCCGCCTCGGCGACCTCGAGCTCGTAGACGTTCGCGCTGCGCTCCTCGACGAGCTCGACCCGGACTTCATCCGGTCGATCGACGAGGTTCACCGCGAGGTAGCGGATCAGCTCGGCCAGGTCCGGCGAGTGATCGTCGCGGCGGTCGTTGCCCGGTCGATCGGGCATCACTTCGCCGGGGCCGCGGCCGCGCGGGCCGTGCGACGGATGATCGACGCGAGCGTGCCGCTCGGCTGGGCGCCCACCTTGATCCACTTCTGGTAGCGCTCGTTGTCGAGCTTCAACACCTTCGTGACCGGATGGTAAGTGCCGAGCAGCTCGATGAACTTACCGTCGCGCGCCTTCCGCTTGTCGGCCGCGACGATCCGGTAGAACGGCGACTTCTTCTTGCCTTGACGTGAAAAACGAATCGCAACGGCCATAAAGTCCTCGTGAAGAGCGGCGCAATCTACCCAGGGCAATCCACCCTGTCAACCGTGCTATAGGGAGCGGATGGGTCGGCTCGGGATCCTCGCCGCGGGCATCGCGGTGCTGGCTTGTTGCTCGAAATCCGGGGGGAAAAACGGCCAGGGGACCAACGGCCCCGGGACCGCGGGGGACGTCCCCGACCCCACAAAACCGACGTTCACCGTCCTGGCGCTCGCCGAGGTGCGGGGGCAGATCGGCCCGTGCGGGTGCACGACCGACCCCCTCGGCGACATCGCGCGCACGACGAAGCTCGTCGTCGACGCCCGCGCCGCCGGCCCGACGCTCGTCGTCGACGCCGGGTCCCTGCTCTACGGCAAGGTCCCCGTCCCGGCGCAGCTGGCGGCGCAGGAGGACCTGAAGGCCGACCTGCTCGCGAACATCTACAAGGGCCCGCTCCAGGCCGACGTCGTGGGCCTCGGCCCCGCCGATCTCGGGCACGGGCTCGGCGCCGACCTGAAGCTGCCGCGGCAGGCGGCGAACGTCGACGCGACCAAGCTCGCCGCCCCGCCCCGCCCGCCCGAGGTCCTCGAGGTCGGCGGCGCGAAGGTGGGCGTGTTCACCGTCGTCGCCGAGGGCGTGCTGCCCGCCGGGGCGACGAAGGACCCGGTCGCCGCCGGCAAGGCCGCCGTCGCAGCTTTGAAGAAGCGCGGCGCGCAGGTCGTCGTCGGCATGGTCCAGGCGGACTCGAAGAAGGACGCCGCGCAGCTCGTGCGCGAGATCGGCGGCATCGACCTCGCGGTCGCCGGCCTCGGCGCGTCGGCACCCGAGCCGGATCGCGTCGAGAGCGAGCCCACGAAGGTCGGCGACGGCTGGCTCGTCGTCCCCGCGAACCGCGGGCAGCTGGTCGCGCGCGTCGCGGTCACGCTGCGCGGCGCCGGCGGGCCGCTCGCCGATGCGGTCGGGCCCGGCGCGGCGGCGGCCAAGACCGCGACGATCGACAAGCAGCTGAAGCTCCTCGACGCCGACCTCGCGCGCCTGTCCGCGGACCAGGGCGCCGACCCGGCGTTCGTCGCCCAGAAGAAGTCGGAGCGCGCGCAGCTCGCCGCCCAGCGCGACCACCTCGCGGGCCAGCCGTTCGCGCCGCCGGCCGCCGGCAGCTACTTCACGCTCGAGCAGGTCCGCATCAACAAGAAGCTCGCGTGCGACACGGGCGTGCAGGACCGCGTGACCGAGTTCTACCGGCTCGCCGGCGAGGCGAACGTCAAGGCGGCCCAGGCGCACCCGGTGCAGCCGCCGCGCCCCGGCGAGTCCGGCTACGCGGGCACCGACGCGTGCTCCGACTGCCACCAGGACCAGGTCGACTTCTGGAACAAGACCGTGCACGCGAAGGCGTGGAAGACGCTCGTCGACCGCGGCCAGCAGTTCGACTTCGACTGCATCGGCTGCCACGTCACGGGCTACGACAGGCCGGGCGGCTCGTCGATGGGCTTCAACGACAAGCTGCGCGACGTGCAGTGCGAGGTCTGCCACGGCCCGAGCGCGATCCACGTCGCGAAGGGCGGCCTCGAGAAGCCGTTCGCCACGGTGCGCGACCCGGCGCCCGAGCTGTGCGCGACGCAGTGCCACACCCACGAGCACAGCGACACGTTCCAGCACGACGCGTACCTGCGCGACATCGTCGGCAAGGGCCACGGCGAGGAGCGCCGCAAGCAGCTCGGCGACGGCCCGACGGGCGCGGCGCTGCGCAAGGCGGGGCTCGAGAAGGCGGGCACCTCGCTCGGCGCCGGGTGCATCCGATGAGGGCGGTCGCCGTCGCCGCCGTCGCCGTCGCGCTCGCGCTCGTCGCGTGCGGCGGCCCGACGAAGGCGCCGAAGGCGAAGAAGCCGCCGCCGTCGGCCGCCAAGCAGCCGCAGAAACACAGCGGCGTGCAGACGGGCTACGCGACCTGGTACGGCAAGGAGCAGCACGGCGGCCCGACGGCGTCGGGCGAGCGCTTCGACCGGCACGCGCTGACCGCCGCGCACCGCACGCTGCCGATGCACACGCGGGTGCGCGTGACGAACAAGAAGAACGGGCGCCAGGTGGTCGTGCGCATCAACGACCGCGGGCCGTTCGGCAAGGCGGCCCGGATCATCGACGTCTCGGAGGCCGCGGCGCGCATCCTCGGGATGATCGACGCCGGGGTCGTGCCATGTATCGTCGAAGTCCTCCGGTGAGAAGCGCGACATGGCGGAGCCGCTGATCCAGCTCAGGCAGTTGACCAAGTCCTACGGGCGGATCGTCGCCCTGCGCGGCGTCGACGCGGCCGTCGACGGCCGCATCATCGGCCTCCTCGGGCCGAACGGCTCGGGCAAGTCGACGCTGCTGAAGTGCCTGCTCGGCCTCCTGCCGTACGAGGGCGAGGCGCGCGTCCTCGGGCTGCACGCGGCGACGCACGGCGCCGAGATCCGCGACCGCGTGGGCTACATGCCGGAGCAGGAGGCGTTCCTGGCGGGCATGAGCGCCGTCGAGCTGTGCACGTACGCCGGCGAGCTGTCGGGGCTGCCGCGCACCGAGGCGATGCAGCGCGCGCACGCGGCGCTGTACTACGCGGGGCTCGAGGAGAAGCGCTACCAGCCGATCGACGGCTACTCGACCGGCATGAAGCAGCGGGTGAAGCTCGCGCAGGCGCTCGTCCACGACCCCGAGATCCTGTTCCTCGACGAGCCGACGAACGGGCTCGACCCGCGCTCGCGCGACGAGATGCTCGAGCTCATCGCCGAGCTGCCGGAGCGCCGCAACTGCACGATCGTGCTGTCGACGCACCTCCTGCCCGACGTCGAGCGCGTGTGCGACCGCGCGATGATCATGCACCAGGGGCGCCTGCGGTTCGCGGGCACGATGGACGAGCTGCGCAGCACGCGCGGGCGCGACACCGAGCTCGTCGTCGACGTGAAGGCCGATGCCGACAAGCTGGCCGCCGCGCTCGGCGAGCTCGGCGCGCGCTGCGAGGTCGTGTCGCCGTTGCAGCTGCGCGTCGAGCTGCCCGCGGATGCGACCAGCATCACCGTGTTCCAGCGCGCCCGCGACGCCGGCGTCCAGGTGCGCGGCCTCGGCGTGCGGCGCGAGACGATCGAGGCCGCGTTCCTGCGCGTCATCGGCGACCCGGCGCCGGTCGCGCCGCCCAGCTCCCCCGAGGTCGCGGCATGAGCGGGGCGAAGGGACAGATCCACGACCTCGGGTACAAGCGCTACGTCGGGACGCGCCGCCCCCCGTCGACGCGCTGGCGCGTGATCGCGCGCCACCAGATCAGCTTCGCGTGGAAGACGTGGTGGCGGTTCAAGGCCGCCCTCGGGATCGCGATCATCGCGACGTGCATCACCTCGGGGCTGATGCTGTTCGCGAGCGAGCGCAGCACGAGCGTCGGGCTCGCGCAGGCGATCGTGAAGCCGCTGATCGACTCGGCGCTGCCGGAGTCGATCATCTGGTTCTGCCGCGCCGGGTTCCTCGTCAGCCTCACGATCGGCGCCGGCGTCGTCGCGAGCGACGTGCAGAGCGGCGCCTTCACCTTCTACTTCGCGCGCTCGGTGAAGCCGTTCCACTACGTCGCGGGCAAGCTCGTCGGGCTGTGCGCGCTGCTCGCGATCATCGTGTTCGCCGGCCCGATGGTCATCTCGGGGCTGCGCGTCGGCATCGCGGACTCGCCGGAGCAGCTGATCGAGATGCTGCCGTACCTCGGCAAGACGGCGATCATCGGCGCCGTCGCGACGCTCGCCTACGCCGCCGTGCCGCTCGGGTTCTCGGCGCTCCTCCACAACCGGCGCCACGCGCTCGCGCTGTGGGCGGCGTACTACCTGATCTTCGGCGAGATGATGCACGCCCTCGGCCGGGCGAGCGACTCGTCGGGCTGGATCGCGGCGATCGACATCCCCCACGCGGTCCAGGCACTCGCGTACGACCTGTACGACATCAAGTTCCGCGCCCAGCGCGATGCGAACATCCCCGTCGAGGCGGCGGTCGTCGCGCTCGCGGCGCACGTCGTGCTCGCGATCGCGATCGTGCTCCACCGCGTGCGCGCCGCGCAGCGCGCGGGCATCGGAGGTGGGGCGTGAGCGTGGTCGCGGCCGACCGGTGCAGCAAGTGGTACGGGCACGTGCTCGGCGTCTCCGACGTCACGTGGAACCTGCAGGGCGGCATCGTCGGGCTGCTCGGGCCGAACGGCGCCGGCAAGTCGACGCTGATCAAGATGATGGCCGGCCTCCTGCGCCCGTCGCGCGGCACGCTCAGCGTGTTCGGCGCGAGCCCGTTCGCCGACGTCGGCGTGCGGCGCCGCATCGGCTACGCGCCGGAGCACGAGAGCACGTGGGACGAGCTCACGGCGCGCGAGCTCGTGACGGTGATGGCGCGCCTCGCCGGCGTGCCGGCCGACCGGGCCCCCACCGCCGCCGAGCGCGCGATCGCCGAGATGGGCATGACCGACGCGATCGACCGGCGCGTGAAGGGCTTCTCGAAGGGCATGCGCCAGCGCACGAAGCTCGCCACGGCGATCGCGCACGACCCGGACTTCCTGCTCCTCGACGAGCCGCTCACCGGCGTCGACCCGGTCGCGCGCGTCGACATCGTCGACCGCATCAAGAAGCTCGCCGAGGCCGGCAAGACGATCGTGATCTCGTCGCACGTGCTGTACGAGATCGAGGCGCTGACGTCGGAGATCGTCGTCATCTACCGCGGCCAGGTGCTCGCCGAGGGCAACGTCTACGAGATCCGCAAGCTGATCGACCGCCACCCGCACCGGATCCGCGTCGAGTGCGACCAGCCGCGCGCGCTGGCGTCGGTGCTCGCGGCGGAGGACCACGTCGCGCGCATCATCTTCGAGCGCGCCGGCGTGCTGATCGAGACCCGCGACCCCGACCGCTGCTACGACCAGCTCGCGGCCGCGGTGCTCGACAAGGGCATCACCGTCTCGTCGCTGAGCTCGCCCGACAACAACCTCGGCGCGGTGTTCGAGTATCTGACGGGAGACGGCCGCCGATGAAGCACGAGGTCCCGACGGCGGCGGCGACCACGCTGACGATGGCGGCGCTCACGCTCAAGCGGCTCGCGCGCGGCCGCGTCCTGTGGGTCGGCGCGATCATCGCGGCGCTGCCCGTGATGTTCGGCGCGCTCCTGCGCGCGCGGCGCGGGCCCGAGCCGGCGGCGCTCGGCGACCTGCTGTGGTTCGCGACGCTGCTGATCGCCGTCCTGCCCGGCCTGTTCGTCGCGTCGTCGGTCGGCGAGGACATCGAGGACCGCACGACGACCTACCTGTGGTCGCGCCCCGTGCAGCGCGGCGCGATCGTCATCGGCAAGCTCGTCGCGATCCTGCCGATCCTGTGGGTGCTCGTCCTCGCGAGCTGGGCGGCGTCGACGCAGGTCGGCGCCCAGCTCGCACCGACGCCGAACGCGCTCCTCGCCGTCGCCGGCGGCGTCACGGCCGCCGCGATGATCGCGGCCGCGCTCGCGACGCTCGTGCCGCGCCACGGGCTCGCGCTGACGACGGTGTACATGCTGTTCATCGACTTCCCGATCGGCGCGCTGCCGGCGTCGCTGCGCTACATCTCGGTCAGCCACCACGTGCACACGATCGCCTCGGTGCGCGGCCGCGCGGCCGACGCGCCGTCGCTGGCGGCGATCGCGCTCGGCGTGATCTGCGTCGTCTGGCTCGCGATCGCGCTGCGGCGGATCAGCCGGCTCGAGGCCTGACCTCAGGCGGGGGCGACGAGGCCGAGCGCGCGGGCGTGGTCGGCCTGCGCGTCCATGGCCTCCTCCCAGTCGAGCGGGTTGCCGTGGGCGTCGCACGGCTCGGGCAGGAGGAGGCCGCCGGCCCAGTCGGCGAAGTCGGCCGGGATCGGGGCGAACTCGCGGAGGTACGCGAGCAGCTCGTCGTGGGTGCGCGTGCCCGTCCAGCCGCCCCACAGGTGCAGGTAGCCCTCGCCGCTGCCCATGCGCCAGCCGATCGAGAACCGCTCGATGTCCGGGTAGCGGACCCACGGCGGGACCGGCGTCGCACGGCCCTGCTCGGCCAGCTCGCGCGCGAGGTACTCGTCCGCGTAGCTCACAGCTCGAGCGAGGCCGCGAGATCGTAGTCGCCGGCCTGCGTGACGCGCGCGCGCACGAGCGTGCCGGGCTCGACGCGGCCGTCCGTGAGGTACGTGACGCCGTCGATGCCGGGCGCCTGCCCGTACCAGCGCCCCTCCATCAGGTACTCGGACTCCGACGACTCGCCCTCGACGAGGACGGTCAGCTCGCGGCCGAGCATCGCCTCGTGGCGCGCGAGGCTGATCGCGCGCTGGACCTCCATCAGCGTCTGCTGGCGCTCGGCGGCGACCTCGGCGGGCACGCGGTGCGGCAGCATCGCCGCGGCGGTGCCGGGCTCGACGGAGTACGTGAACGCGCCGGCGCGATCGAACTGCGACTCGGCGACGAACGCGCGCAGCTCCTCGAACTCCTCGGGGGTCTCGCCCGGGTGGCCGACGATGAACGTCGTGCGCAGGACGAGGTCGTCGATGCGGGCGCGCAGCGTCTTCACGAGCTCGCGCGTGACGCGCGCGGAGTGGCCGCGGCGCATGCGCTTCAGCATCGGGTCGGCGATGTGCTGGAGCGGGACGTCGATGTACTTCACGACGCGCGGCTCGCTCGCGATCGCGTCGATCAGGTCGTCGTCGAACGCGCTCGGGAACGTGTAGTGGAGGCGGATCCACTCGACGCCGTCGACCTTGCCGAGGGCGCGCAGCAGCTGCGCGAGCGTCTGGCGCGTCGCCGGCGAGCTGCCCTGGTCCCAGCCGTAGCGCGTCAGGTCCTGCGCGATCAGGTTGAGCTCGACCGCGCCGTTCGCCGCGAGGCCGCGCGCCTCGGCGACGATGTCGTCGATCGTGCGGCTGCGCTGCGGACCGCGCAGCTTCGGGATGATGCAGAACGCGCACGGCCGGTCGCAGCCCTCGGCGATCTTCACGTACGCCGAGTGGCGCGCGCCGATGCGCACGCGGGGTGCGTCGTGGTCGTAGATGTACGCGGGCGTCTCGGTGACCTGGATGACGGGCAGCGGCTTCTTCTTCTTCGCCTTGCCCGACGGCAGCACCTGCGGCGCCGGCAGAGAAATCACGGATGCGATCGACGGGAAGTCGGCGCTGCCGAGGATGTGATCGATCTCCGGGATGTCCTTCGCGAGCTCGCCGGCGTAGCGCTGGGCGAGGCAGCCCGTGACGACGAGCTTGCCGTGCTCGCCCTTGTGCTGCGCCATCTCGAGGATCGTGTCGACGCTCTCTTCCTTCGCGGCGTCGATGAACGCGCACGTGTTGACGACGATGACGTCGGCGCCCTCGGGCGCGTCCACGAGCTCGTGCCCGGCGGCGGCGACCTGGCCGAGCATCAGCTCGGTGTCGACCTGGTTCTTCGGACAGCCGAGCGACACGACGTAGATGCGCCGGCCGGCGTCGCGCTGAACCTTCGGGGTCGCCATGGAAAGCGGGGCAGTCTGGTCCGGCGGAGCCGACCTGTCAACGGTAGACACGGGCGGCCAGGAGGAGGGCCGCGAGCCCTCCGAGCCCGACCAAGCCGATCACGAGCATGACGTCGATCTCGCCGTACAGGCCGACGAGGGGCGCGAAGATGCCCATCGCGAGCCGGCGCGCCATCGACTCGACGGACAGCGTCGCGGCCCGGTGGCTCGCGTCCGCGATCTCGCGGTTCATGATCGGCTTGGTCAGCGGCGACGCCATGCCGGTCGCGACCGCCTGGACCACGAGCAGCGCGAGCATCCACGGGCCCGCGCCCGTGCCGGCGAGCCCGACGAAGCTGAGCGCGAGCATCGCGAGCAGGCCCCACACGAGCCGGTGCTCGCCGAGGCGCGCGCACAGGGCCGGCGTGCGGAGCGCGACGACCGCACCGACGACGAACGTCCCCGCGAACGTCGCCCCGATCGCCACCGACCCGAAGCCGCGCGACTCGAGGTACGGCTGGTACACGTAGATCGTCGCGCGCAGGAGGATGAACACCACCGTCGAGTACGCGACGATCCACGCGAGCCGCCCGTTGCGCGCCACCGCCGCCACCGCCGCGACCATGTCGCCCGCCCACGCCGCCCCCGCGCGCCGCGGCGGCCGATCCGCGCGCGCATCCCCGAGCCGCGACGCCACCAGCCCCGCGCACGCCGCCGCCGCCGCCGTCGCCACGTACGGCAGCGCCAGGTCCCCCGCCGCCAGCATCCCGCCGAGCAGCGCCGCCGCCGCGCTCCCGACCAGGTGCGCCGCGCTCGCGATGCCCTCGTGCCGCCGGTAGTCCGCGCTGCGCCCGTGCGCCTGCAGCAGGTCGTGCAGGTACGCCGAGTCCGCCCCCGACGACAGCGCCATCGACAGCGCCGCCAGACACTCCGCGACCGCGAACGCCCCGAACCCGTGCGCCCCCACCGCGACCGCGCACGACACCACCATCGCCACCGACCCCACGATCATCGCCCGCCGCCGCCCCACCCGGTCCGCGAACACGCCCGTCGGCACCTCGACGAGCACGATCGTCGCCGAGTACAGCCCCGCCAGCCCGAGCCGCTCCCCGAACGTCAGGCCGCGCTCGGCCTGGAACAGCATGAACGTCGGCAGGAAGAAGTAGCTCGTCGCCAGCAGACGATACAGGTGAAACAGCCGCAGCTCGCGCACGAGCCCCGGCCTCACGCGCGCCCCTCCCCCTGCGCCGACCATCGCGATCCTGGCTGTCCGGAATTCGGACAGTCGTGGGGTGCCGGGGGTGTGCCGCGTCGGGCCCTCATGGGGTCAGGAGCGCTCGGACCAGGTCGGAGGGCCGGCGAGGATGAGGATGGTCTCGGCGATGCCGATCTGTTCCTTGTCCTTGGTCGAGCCGAGGGCGGTGAGGAGGGTGGTGAGGTGGGCGTCGAGGTCGCCGCCGAGACGGCGGAGGGCGCGGGCGGCCTCGACGCGCAGCGAGGGGATCTCGAGCTGTTTGACGAGGACGGGGCGCGCGGCCTCGTCGCGCAGGGCGGCGAGCGCGCCGGCGGCGAAGGCGTTGAAGTGCGGATCGGGGAGGAGGGTGCGGAGGTCGGGGGCGACCTCGGCGCGGCCCGCGTGGCCGAGCGCGACGATGGCGCGGGCGCGCGCGTCGGCGGTGGTGGTCGGGTCCTTGCGGATCTTGTCGAGGATGTCGATCGCCCGCGCGTCGCCGGCGCGCGCGAGCTGCTCGGCGACGCCGAAGCGGTGCTGCGAGACGTCGAGCCAGCCGGCGAGCGCGGCCGGGCCGCGCTTGTCGCCGAGGCGGATCAGCGCGCTGCCCGCGTCGAGGCGGATGTCGCGGCGCTCGGCGTTGAGGAACCCGGCGATCGCTTCGACGCCGCGCGGGTCGCCGCTGCGCGCGAGCGCGTGCGCGAGGTCGATCTTGAGGGCGTCCTGCGTCTCGACCGACAGCGCCTTCGACAGCGCCTCCTTCGCGGCGGCGTCGCCGGTGCGGCCGAGCGCGCTCGCGGCGAGCCGCGTGATGCCGTCGGAGTTCGACGCCAGGTGCGCGCGCAGGACCTCGGTCGCCTTCGCGAGCGCGGCGGTGCGGGCCTCCTCGGCGGCGTTCGGCGGCGGCGCGTCCGTCTGCGGCGGCGGCGGCGGAGCCGGCGGCTTCTCGACGGACGGCTGCGTCGCCGACGCGTTCGCCGGCTTGGCCTTGTCCTTCAGCACGTACTTGTAGACGAGGATCCCGCCGCCGGCGATCGCCGCGATCACGAGGAGCGCGATCAGGACCTTCTTCATCGAGCCGCCCTCGCCGGGCTCGACGCTGGACCCGGCGCGCACCGGCTCGGCCGGCTCGTCGTCGAGCCAATCCCACGCCGCGCGCGCGTTGTGGCTCTCGCGGCGGTCGCGCTCGTTCTTCTGCTTCTTCGAGCGGTTCGACTCGAGCAGGTCGTCGTTCGTCTTCTCGCCGGAGACGGCGGCGCTCGCCTTCCCCTCCGACGTCCGCGCGCCGGTCGCATCCGCGCGCGCCTTGCCCTCCGCATCGATCGCGTCGTTTTTCGCGTCGTTTTTCGCGTCGTTTTTCGCGTCGTTTTTCGCGTCGGACTTCGCGTCGGACTTCGCGTCGGTCTTCGCGTCCTTCTTCGCGTCGGACTTCTCGGCCGTGCCGGCCTTGTCCTTCTCGGACTTGCCGTCGGACTTCGCCGCGGCGGCCTTGTCCTTCTCGGATTTGCCGGTGTCGGCCTTCGCCGCGGCGGCCTTGTCCTTCTCGGACTTGGTGTCGGCCTTCGCCGCGGCGGCCTTGTCCTTCTCGGACTTGCCGGTGTCGGCCTTCGCCGCGGCGGCCTTGTCCTTCTCGGACGTACCGTCGGACTTCGCCGCGGCCTTGTCCTTCTCGGACGTACCGTCGGACTTCGCGGCGGCCTTGTCCTTGTCGGACTTGCCGTCGGACTTCGCCGCGGCCTTGTCCTTCTCGGACTTGCCGTCGGACTTCGCCACGGGCTTGTCCTTGTCGGACTTGCCGTCGGACGTCGCGGCGGCCTTGTCCTTCTCGGTCGCGCCGGACTTGGCCTCGGCCTTCGCCGGCGTGGCTGCGGGGGCGAGCTCGGCCGTCTTGACCGCGCCCGACGACGTCTCGCGGATCACCTCGATCACCGGGGCGCTGTCGAGGGCCGGCGCGGGTGCCCGGGGGACGCCCGGCTTGGCGGCCGCCTCGGGCGTGTTCAGACACTCGAGGCTGCAGAACGGCACCACCTTGCCGGCGCGCACGCCGACGACGCGCGCGCGCAGCGCATCGACCTCCTTGCCGCAGGTCGGACACAGGCTCATGGGAACACCAGCACGGCATCCTCGCCGTGCTTCGAGATCAGCCCGTCGACGTAGCCCACGAGGAAGTCCCGGCGCGCGAGGATCGCGTTGATCTCGACGTCGCCGAGCAGGCGCCCGAGGCCGTCGCCCGTGCCGAGCGCGAACACGATGCGCTCCTTCGTCAGCTCGCGCGCGCGCCGCACCAGCCCGCGCGGGAATACCTGGATCCGCTGCAGCGCGTCCACCGCGAGCGGGGACCCGATGCGCGCGATCGAAAACGATAGCGTGTTGTCCATGAAGTAGAGCGTCTTGCCGTCGGGCGACATCTGCGTGTTGTTGCCGCTCCAGCGGTCGCCGTTGTCGATGAGGACGTCGAACACGATGCACGTCGCGATCTGCTCGACGAAGGAGCGGACGCCGGCGGGGATCTTAGCGCCGACTTGCAGGTGCTGCTGCCAGATCGCGCGCCCGTGCGGCTCGTCGATCTGGAACGGCCCGAGACGCGCATTCACGATCTCGGGGATCCACCAGGAGGCCGAGCCGTGGAGGAAGCCCTGGCGCTGCACGCCCTCCTCCTCGATGCGGTCCATCGTGTAGCCCTTGTAGTCGGGGAGCGCCGACATGTAGAGGTCGCGCGTCGCGACCTTGATGACCTTCACCGGCGGCACGTGACCGATGCGCAAGAGGCGGTCCATGCGGTGCGCGGCGATCTCGCGGCGCGGATCCGACTGCGGGAACGTCTGCTCCGGCTTGAACGACGCGCGCGCCCCCGACGCGAACTCGAGGCGCATCGTGAGCGACGTGCCGCCGCGGTTGAGCTTGGCCGACTTGAGCGGCGTCGCCGCGATCGGCGCCAGGAGCTGCTCGTCGGGTGCGCCGAACACCGTCCTGACCGGCTCCTCGACGGGCGGGTGCGCGACCTCGAGCGTCGCGGCCGGCAGGGGTCGGGCCTGCGGCCGCGGCGGCTCCGGGGTCGCCGAGGCGGCCGCCGCGCTCTGCGTCGTGAAGTACTCGTCCGCGAGCTCCCCCGCGCGCCCGACCCCGAACCAGACGCCGCCGATCGCGCCCGCCGCGACGGCGAGCTCGAGTGCGACGCAGGTCCCGAGGCGCATCGCCGAAAAAAATATCACGCGCACCGGGTGCGAAGCGAAGTTACTCTGCTGGCTCCTCGGCGCGCTCCTCGACCACGTACGCCGCCTTGCGGTGGCGCGCCGTCGGAACGTGCTTCTCCCAGCACGCGATCGTGCAAAAGCGCAGCTTCAGACGGCCCGTGTTGCACGACGCGACCGTACAGCGGATCGCAGAGGTGCCCGGCGGGATGAGCTTCCTGCACGTGGCGCAGACCAGGCTGGCCATGCCTGTTGCGTAGCACGCGGAGCGCTTCGATATCTACTTCACGATCCGATCGACCGCGGCACCGACGTTGCCAACGTCGCGGATGATCGTCTGCACGATCCCGTCGCGATCGATCACGACCGTGTGCGGGTACGTCGTCACGGCGTAACGCTGCGCCGTCTCGGCGTCGCCCGCGAGCAGCGTCATCTTCAGGTCGCTGCCGCCGAACATCTGGTACGCCTTGTCGGCGTCGTCGAGGTTGACCGCCAGGACGCGCACGCCGGGCCGGCGCGCCTGCGCCTCGAGCGCGGGCATCGAGTCGATGCACGGCTTGCACCACGTCGCCCAGAAGTCGACGACGACGACCTGCCCGCGCAACGAGTCGAGGTCGACGACCGGCCCCGGCTCGCCGTTCGCGAGAATCGTCGGCAGCGCGAAGCGCGGCGCGACGTCGCCGTCGCGCACCGGGCGCAGCTCCTGGTAGTGGCCCGCGAGCCAGCCGATCTGGATCGCGAGGCCGAGCGCCGCCACCGCGAGCACGCCGAGGCCGGCGCGCCGCCCCAGCGCGGCCACCGGCGCCGGCGGCATCGGGATCTTCGACGACGCGACCTTGGCCTGGCGCAGCGCGAGCGCGAACAGCGCGCCCGTCCAGCCCCACGCGACGCCGGTGAAGACCCACACGAGCGGGCCCGGCACGCGATCGATGCCGAACCCGCGCAGCACGGTCGTGAACGCGATGTCGACGACGAACAGGGGCAGCGCCGCGCTGCACGCGAGGTCGAACGCGCGCCCGAGGCTGCGCCGTGCTCCCGCCGCGATCCACAGCCCGAACGCGCCGACGAGCAGGAACGCGAGGTCGAGCGCGAGCGTCTGCGTGAGGATCTGGCTCAGCGCGCGCAGCCCGAGCCGTCCGTCGATCGCGGTCGCCATCCACCCGGCCGCGAACAGCGCGCGCACCTGCGTCGCCAGCACCAGCGCGAAGCACACGACGATCAGGTCGCTGCCGCTGCGCCCCGCGTGCCTGCGGTCGCCCGCCACCGCGAGCGCCCAGCGCGGATGCGTCAGCGCCAGGCCGATGCGGGTCACGAACCCGGGCGATGCCGCGGGCCTTGGTTTCGGGTCGGCTGTGGAGGTGTCGCTCACGTCGCTCACGTGCGTACCACTTCTAGCGACGCGGGCCACCGCCGGTGCTGCGGCGGTTCATCAGCAGCTTGCGCGCGTTCGCGACGAGCGCCGACGACACCGCCTTGGACTTGCTGAGCGCCGTCAGGTCGCGCTCGTGGAGGAACGGCAACATGCGCGACGACTCGACGACGGGCGTCTTGGGGTTGCGGCACAGCGACACCTTGACGCCGTACATCTTCGTCCACTCGCGCTGGCCCGAGATGTACGCGATGACGTCGGCGATCAGGTTCTGGTTGCCGGCCCAGCGCGCGACCTCGACGTCCTTGACCGCCGGGCTCTTCACCGCCGCCATCGCGACAGTGCGGATCGGCGAGCGGATCAGCTCGTCGCGGTCCTGCGCGTTGCCGATCGTCGCGCGGCGCACCAGCGTCGAGATCGATTCCTCTTTCAGGTACAGGCGCACCCAGGGCGCGCCCTGCACGTGCTCGAGCGGGAGACGGACCTTGCCGATGATGTGGGCGCGGTCGACGCGCAGCACCACCACCTCGCCGCCCGGGATCGACGGCGCCCGCGGGTCGTTCGTCTTCACGAGCTCGGCCTTCCACGCCTTCGTCACGCCCTGCTCGGTGCCGGCGGCCGCCGACAGGAACACCTCGCTGCCGCGCAGCTCGCACGCGGTGACCTGCACGATCAGCTGCTTGCGCTCCTCTCCTCCCTCTCCCTCCTTGCCCTCCTTGCCCTCCTTGCCCTCCTCGACCTCGGGCGGGACCTCCTCGGCCGAGCCGGACGTGAGGCTCGCGTCCTCCTCGGCGGTGACGGCCGCGGCGAACGCGGCGTCGTCCTCGGGGGTCGCGGGCCCGCCCTGCAGCGAGCGCGCGATCTCGTCCCACGCGGCGAGGCCGGGGACGCGCACGTTGTTGCGCACGGCGAGCTCGACGACGCGGTCGACCGTCGACATGCGCGCGCGCCGGTTCATGTACATCGCGCCGATGATCTCGGGGTGGCGCAGGAGGCGCTGCTCGTTCGTCGCGACGAGGTCGACCTCGCGCGCGCCGCACCTGGCGACCATCGTCGCGACCGTCTGGTCGGCGGTCGCCGCGTTCATCACGACCGCGTCGAACACGCTCGCCTTGTCGAGCGCGAGCAGCGCGAAGAAGTGGATGATGCGCGCGTCGAGCTTGGGGTCGCCGAGCGTGCCGGCGAGCAGCTTCTCGGGGAGGCCGATCGACGTCACGCGCGCCGCGTTGACGAGCGTCGTGTCGCTGTCGAGCGACAGCTGGTACAGGACCGCGAGGTTGTCGGCGGGCGGCAGCGGCATCATGCCGCGCGCGACCATCATGCGGCCGGGGCCGGGGCCGAGCGCGCGCTGGGCCGCGGGGGACAGCTGCGACGGATCGAGTGGAGTGTGGTCCATGGTTATCTCACCGCTCGGATCGCGAGTCTGCGTTGCGTTGATACAGGATCTTGAGCCCCTTGAGGGTCAGAAGGTCGTCGGTGGCCTCGATCGTCTTCGTCTCCTTCGCGATCAGGGGCGCCAGGCCGCCGGTCGCGATGCAGCGCGCCGTGAAGTCGACCTCACCGCGGATGCGCTCGACGAGCGCGTCGACCATGCCGGCGTAGCCGTACACGATCCCCGCCTGCATCGACGACACCGTGTTGCGCGCGATGACCTTGCCGGGGCGCGCCAGCTCGACGCGCGGCAGCTTCGCCGCGTGCTCGTACAGCGCCTCGGCGCTGATCTGGATCCCCGGCGCGATCACGCCGCCGAGGTACTCGCCCTTCGGCGTGACGACGTCCCACGTCGTCGCGGTGCCGAAGTCGACGACGATGCACCCGCCCCGCACGTCCTCGTACGCGGCGACCGCGTTGACGATGCGGTCCGCACCGACCTCGCGCGGGTTCTCGTACAGGATCGGCATGCCGGTCTTGATGCCCGGCCCCACCACGAGCGCCGAGCCGCCGCAGTAGGCCTTGAAGAACTTCTGCAGGCCGAACAGCGTCGGCGGCACGACGGACGAGATGATCCCGGCGTCGACCGCGCGCCACGGGATCCCCTCGAGGTCGAGCAGGGTCTTCAGCAGCACCGCGTACTCGTCGGAGGTGCGCTCGGCGACGGTCTGGATCCGCCAGTGGGCCGCCAGCGCGCCGTCACGAAATACACCGAGCACGGTGTTCGTGTTGCCGACATCGACGGCGAGCAGCACGGTCATCAGCACAGACTGTAGCTCGCCGTGATGGACCGTAGTAGGCTCGGGCCCACGTATGCGTTCATCCTCGAAGATCTTTGCGATCGTGGTGGCAGTCGTCACCGGTGTCGCCGCGTGTGGCGGCGGCCCGAAGGACTCGCCACCGACGCCGCTCGCCCGCCACTACGACGACATGTACCTCGCCGACATCGGCCTCGAGGCAAAGACGAACATCGTCACCTCGCAGAACGAGTGGGCGAAGGCGAAGATGGAGAACGCGAAGGCGGAGTCCGACTTCAACGCGATCACGACGCAGCTCTCGATCGTGCGCAACGACCAGAAGGCGGCCAAGCTCAAGGTCGACTCGGCGATCGCGAACAAGAAGAGCGCCGAGGCGTCCGCGGACACGAACCGCATGAACCAGGCGCAGAAGGAGCTGCGCACCGCCGAGCTCGCCGTGAAGGCGGCCGACGCGCGCATCAAGTACTACGAGGCCGTGCGCGACTACTACAAGCGCCAGTGGCGCTACGCGCAGGAGAACATGTACTGGCGCGAGGCGCAGTACGAGCTCGCGAAGAGCGACCTCGGCCAGAAGAACAACAAGGCGCCCAAGGGCATCGAGTACCCGTGGTTCCCGAAGCAGGAGGCCGAGCGCCAGAAGCGCACCGCGAACGCGCGCGACAAGGCCGAGACCGAGAAGGGCCGCGCCGCGCAGGCGCGCGAGAAGTGGATCAAGGAGCAGCAGGCGTCCGACACCGCGGCCGGCGCGCCCGCGAACCTGCCCGACCCGATGGCGCCGTCGCCCGCACCGACCGCCTCGACCACTCCGACGTAGCGCGTGCAAGCGTCCTCCGAGCCGTCCACCGTCAGCGGCGAGGGTGCGAGCGAGGGAAACGAGCGCCCGCGGATCCTGGTCGTCGACGACGAGCGCGTGATCCGTGAGATCCTCGCGGAGTTCCTCGCACTCGAGGGCTTCTCGGTGCACACCGTCGAGGACGGTGAGAAGGCGCTGACCGAGCTGCGCCTGCATCCGTACGACCTCGTCATCACCGACCTGAAGATGCCGAAGGTGTCGGGCCTGCAGCTGCTCGAGCGCATCGAGCAGGAGCGGCTCGGCGTGCTCACGGTGCTGATGACCGGCTTCGGTACCGTCGAGACGGCGATCGAGGCGATGAAGAAGGGCGCGTACGACTACCTCCTGAAGCCGTTCAAGGTCGAGGAGGTCATCCACGTCGTCGAGCGCGCGCTGTATCGGCAGCGTTTGCAGGCGGAGAACATCCGGCTGCGCGAGGCGCTCACGATCTACAAGGTGTCCGAGGCGATCGCGCTGTCGCACGACATCGAGCACATCCTCGACGTGGTGCTGCACGCGGCGCTCGACGAGGTGAAGGCCGACGTCGCGACGCTGCACCTGCGCGACGCCGCGTCGGGCGCGTACCAGGAGCGCGTCAAGGTCGTCACCGCCGGCGGCACCGGTCCGCGGGGTGGCTTGCCGACGCCGGCGTTCCCGGTGCTGCTCGACCAGTTCGCGCAGGGCGTGCCGATCCTCGTGCACGGCGCGAAGGCGTCGCGCTTCTTCACCGAGCGCGCGGGCGCGCCGTCGGACCTGACGTCGTTCGTCGCGGTGCCGCTGCACGTGCGCGGCAACCTCGTCGGCGTCCTCGACGTGTTCTCGTTCACACCCGGCAAGAAGTTCGACGAGGGCCACCGCAAGATGCTGTCGGTGCTCGCGTCGCGCGCCGCGAGCGCGATCGACAACGCGCGGCTGTACGTCGACCTGCGCGCGTCGAACGACGGCCTCACGCGCGCGAACCAGACGCTCGAGGACATGTTCCAGCAGACGGTCGCCGGCTTCGCGCAGGCGCTCGAGGAGAGCGACCTGTACACGCGCGGCCACAGCGAGCGCGTCGCCGTGTACAGCGAGGTGCTCGCGCGCGGCCTCACGCTGCCCGACGCCGAGATCCGGCGCATCGTGCAGGCGGGCGTGATGCACGACGTCGGCAAGATCGGCGTCCGCTACGACATGCTCAACAAGCCCGGCAAGCTCACGCCCGAGGAAGTCGCGGTGTTCCGCCAGCACCCGGAGAAGGGCAAGCGCATCCTCGAGCCGGTGCCCTGCCTCCACGGCCTCATCGACGGCTGCTGGTGCCACCACGAGTGGTGGGACGGCGGCGGCTACCCGCGCGGCCTCGCCGGCGACCGGATCCCGATCGTCGGGCGCATCGTCGCGATCGCCGACGCCTACGACGCGATGACCTCCGACCGCGCCTACCGCCGGGCCCTCCCCCACGAGGTCGCGATCGGCGAGATCGAGCGCTGCGCCGGCACCCAGTTCGACCCCGAGCTCGCCCAGGCGTTCGTGCGCCTCATCGAGGCCTACCGCAAGGACATGCGCGCCCGCGGCGAGGACAGCCTGATCCCCAAATGAGCGCGGCCGCGGGCCGATCCTCCCGAGACCCGCGGGGTGCCGCAAAACGCGGCGGAGGGAGGCCGCGCGCGGGCCGCGCGACAGCCTACAATTCCCTCCCGATGCAGCGCGTCCGCGACACGTATTGCTCCTACTGCGGGGCGAAGTACGCCGAGCCGCTGGTCTACCCGCGCAGCTGCGCGGCGTGCCAGACGCAGGTGTGGGCGAACCCGATCCCGGTGGCGGTGGTGCTCGTGCAGATCGCGGACGGGGACCGGACCGGGCTGCTCGTCGTGCGGCGCGCGATCCCGCCGCAGATCGGGAAGCTCGCGCTCATCGGCGGGTTCGTCGAGGAGCACGAGACGTGGCAGGCGGGAGGTGCGCGAGAGGTGCGCGAGGAGAGCGGCGCGGTCATCGAGGGAGGGGCGCTCGAGCCGATGTGGTACGCGTCGAGCTCGCCGAAGCCGAACCGCATCCTGCTGTTCTCGATCGCGCCGGCGGTCCCGATCTCGGCGCTGCCTCCGTTCGTCGGGCACGACCACGAGGCGAGCGAGCGCGGCGTCGTCTACGGCCCGGGCGGCCTCGAGGACGACTTCGCGTTCTCCCTCCACGTCGAGGCCGCGCGCCGCTACTTCGCGTCGCGCGGCGTGACCGGCCCCCACGGCTTCACGCCGCACTGAGCCCGCGATGCACGGCGTCACGGGCAAGTACCGCCTCGATCAGCGCCTCGGCGGCGGCGGCATGGCGGAGGTGTTCCTCGGGTCGACGATGGGCGCCGAGGGGTTCTCGCGCAAGGTCGCGATCAAGCGCGTGCTTCCCGGGTTCTCCGACAACGACGCGTTCTCGCGCATGTTCGTCGCCGAGGCGCAGATCAGCTCGATGCTCGTGCACCCGAACATCGTGTCGGTGCTCGACTTCGATCGCGACGCCGACCGCCGCCTGTTCCTGGTGATGGAGCTCGTCGAGGGCAAGGACCTCGACCACCTGATGTCGAGCGGCCTCCTGCCGACGGCGGTCGTGATCTTCGTGATCGGCGAGGTGCTGCGCGGCCTGGGCTACGCGCACGACCTGCCGGTGTCGACGGGCCTGCGCGGCGTCGTGCACCGCGATATCTCGCCGCACAACGTGCTGCTGTCGTGGGAGGGCGCGGTCAAGGTCAGCGACTTCGGCATCGCGAAGGCGCGCGCCGCGAGCGAGGCGACGGCGTCGGTGTTCATCAAGGGCAAGCCGGCGTACATGAGCCCGGAGCAGGCGAACGGCGAGCCGCTCGACGGGCGCAGCGACCTGTTCGCCGTCGGGATCATGCTGTGGGAGATGCTGATCGGCCGGCGGCTGTTCACCGGCGAGGACACGCGCGCCACGCTCGCGGCGGTGCTGTTCGGCCAGATCCCGCGACCGCGGTCGCTGCGCGCGGACATCCCGAAGGACCTCGAGCGCGTGGCGATGAAGCTGCTCGAGCGCGACGTGAAGTCGCGCTACGCCACCGCCGAGGAGGCGCTCGTCGACATCCTCGGGTGCGCGGACGCGCCGAAGGCCGGGCGCGAGCTCTTGACGGCGACGCTCGTCGACCGCTTCGCCGCGCAGGCGCCGGTGCGGCAGTCGCTGCTGAAGTCGCGGCAGTCGCTGCCGCCGGTGAGCGCGCCGACGCCGAACCCGTACGCGCCCACGCACGCGCCGAGCCTGGGCGCGGTGATGAACGCTCCCACCCAGACGATCCTGCCGACCCGCGTCGGCGGTGGGCGCGGGCGCACGATCGCCATCGCCGCGGCCGTGATCGTGATCGCGACCGCGATCCTCGTGGTCGCGATCGTGATCGGCACCAGGAAGCGAGGCGGCGGCGACGGCATCGCGGCGGGGGGCAACGACCCGCCGCGCGATGCGGCGGTCGCCGACGCGGCACCTCCGCCTCCGAAAACCACCGAGCCGCCGCCCGCGGTGGTGGCGGTGGAGCTCGCCCATGCGGAGGAGCATGGGCGCGAGACGCCGCCCGCGGCGCCGCCGCCCGGCCCGGAGCCGCCGCCGAAGCGCCCGGATCCGCAAAAAAATAATCGTGACCCGCGGCCCGGATCGGCGGATCCTCCACCTGCCAAGAAGGGCACCGGCACGCTCGTGGTCCGGTCGGATCCGCCCGCGACGGTGTTCATCAACAACGTGAGAAGAGGCGAGACCTACTTCACGATCCAGCTCGAGGAAGGCACGTACGCCGTCAAGATCGAGAACCTCGACGCGCACATCCACAAGGAAGGCTCGGTGACGATCCGCGCCAACCAGACAACCAACTTCCCGTGAACATGAAGCGCACCTCTCTCCTCTCCGTCCTCGCCGCAGTCGCCGTCCTCCTCATCTCCGCCGGTGTCGCGAGCGCGGATCGCGTGGATCGCGTCGATCGCGTCGATCACGAGGTCGGCGTCGTCGTCACCGGCGAGGCCACGATCCAGCCGCAGCTCGCGCACCAGCTCGAGCTGTGGATGACCAAGACCGGGCACAAGCTCGTCGCGACGCCGCTCGCGCCCGACGCCGTGAACGCGATCATCGACTGCTTCGTCATCGAGGACGAGCCGTGCGCGCGCCAGGTGTTCGACAAGCGCTCGAAGACGGGGACCATCGTGTACGCGCGCGCCGACGTCCAGGCGGGCAGCACCGCGATGGAGCGCGACGTCGCGCTGACCGCGTACTGGTTCGACCGCAGCGCGAACACCCTGGTGTCGAAGAAGAAGCGCTGCGAGCGCTGCAACGAGGACAAGCTGCGCGCGGCCGCCGACGAGCTCGCGAACGAGCTCGCCGCCACGGCCGGCAAGGTCGGTCACCTGAAGTGCAAGAGCGATCCGGTCGGCGCCGACGTCAGCGTCGGCAACCGCAAGATCGGCGTCACGCCGCTCGAGCAGCCGCTCGCGCCCGGCACCTACAAGGTCGTCGTCGGCCAGGAGTCGCGCGACGTCACCGTCGTCGCCGGGCAGACCGTCGACGTCGACATCTCCCTGCCCTTCCGCGGCGGCGGCGGCGGCGGCGGCGGCAAGCGCTCGCGCACACCGGCGATCGGCGTGATGGCGGCGGGCGTCGCGCTGCTCGCGACCGGCGTCGTGCTGTTCGCGATGGACGAGGACATCAAGGAGTCCGGTCCTCAACCGAGGACGTTCAACGACACGGCGCCGCTCGGCGTCGGGCTCGCGATCACCGGTGTCGTCGTCACGGGGGTCGGCGCCTACCTCTACGGCAAGAAGCCGTCACGCAGGTCGTCCCCCGTGGGAGCGGTCACGCCGAACGGCGGATTCGTCGGCTGGGCCGGTCGCTTCTAGTTATCGTAGTTTCACCCTAGCTTTCCGAGGCACCGCCATGTCCAGCGCGCGCACGCTCCTCCTCGCCGTAGCTCTCCTCGGCTGCAGCAAGACGAACACGAACTTCTGCGAGGGCCGCAACCCGAACGACAACTGCTCGGAGCCGCCCGTCGACGGGACCGACCTCCCGACCGCGTGCACGAAGGACGAGCAGTGCATGAACGTCGCCGACAAGCACGTCTGCGACACGAGCGGCGCCGAGGGCGTCTGCGTCGAGTGCCTCCCCGGCCGCGCCGCGAGCTGCGACGGGGCGAAGCCGGTGTGCGACGGCGGCACGAAGTCGTGCGTCGGGTGCACCGCCCACGCCCAGTGCATCGACTCCGAGGCCTGCCTGCCGACGGGCGCGTGCGCCGACGCCGCCGAGGTCGCGTACGCGCGGCCGGGTGGCACCGGGACGGAGTGCACCAAGGCGGACCCCTGCGGTACGCTCGACGACGCGATCGACGCGAACCGCACGTTCATCAAGGTCGTCGCGAGCGGCGGGGCGCCGCTGCGCGACACGAACACCACGACGATCGACGGCAAGACGCTCACGATCCTCGCGGATCCCGGCGTGCGCATGGACATCGGCGTCGTCGACAAGACGGTCCTCGAGATCAAGAACAACGCGAACGTCCAGATCTACGACCTCACGATCGCCGGCTCGGCCGGCGTCGGTGGCAACGCGCACGGGATCGCGCTCACGTCCGGCGTGCCGACGGTGCGCCTCGAGCGGGTCGGCGTCGTCGACAACGCCGGCGGCGCGGGGATCACCGTCCTCGGAGGGAACCTGACGGTGCGGCGCTCGCTGTTCTCCAACAACCGCGGCACCGGCGCGATCGTCGCGAGCGGCGGCGCCACGATCGACGTCCAGGACTCGACGTTCGCGCAGAACCTGGGCGGAGGCATCCGCACGGACACGAACGTCCTCTACAAGATCGTGAACAACTTCATCTACCGGAACGGCACCGACGCGACGAGCGCATACGGTGGTGCATCGCTCGGCAACCTCGCCGTCGCCACGAACCGCTTCGAGTTCAACACCGTCGTCGACAATCGCGCCGCGCTCGGCGCCGGTGGGGTCGTGTGCCAGCTCCCCGCGTTCGCGGCGCCGAACAACATCGTCGCGCGCAACTTCGTGGCGAACAGCGCGACGCCGACGAACCAGACGACCGCCGCAGGCTGCACGTTCCCGACGTCGCGCGTCCAGGCCGACGTCGCGGGGCTGGCCTTCACGTCGCCCGATACGGCGCCGTTCAACTACAAGATCGGCACGGGGAGCACGGCGATCGATCAGGCCGCGAACGCCGACATCACCGTCGACTTCGAGGGCGACGTCCGCCCCACCGGCAACGGCAAGGACATCGGCGCGGACGAGCTGAACTAGGCAGCGGCGCACGATTTTCGAGCTCGTGCGCAACCGGCGGGGCGCGGTGTCGATAGACTGGAAATGCTCATGTTGCACAGGGTCGTGATCGTGTTCGGGTTGGTGGCGTGGATGGTCGGGACGGCGAGGGCGGAGCGCCGGGCGGTGGTGATCGAGGCGTACGTCGGCGAGCGGCCCACGGATGCGGAGCGGGTGATGAAGACCCTCCGCGAGGAGCTCGAGAAGCTGAACTTCGTCGTGTCGCCCGAGGCGCTCGAGGAGGCGCTGCTGAAGGCGAACATGCCGCCGGCGATCAACGACGGGATCGGCGGCGACTTCGAGGAGCAGTGGAAGACCGCGCACGACACCGCGTTCACCGAGGGCAAGTGGCGCGAGCTCACCGAGAAGCTGGTGCCGCTGATCGAGCGGGCGCGGCGCAACCCGGGCGAGTTCGCGCTCGACCAGACCAAGCGCGAGCCGCTGCGCCGCGCGGTCATCGACGTCGCGATGGCGAAGGCCAAGCTCGGCGACCTGACCGCGAGCAAGGAGTGGTTCCGCGACGTCGTGTCGAGCTTCGGCGACCTCGGCGTGCCGCGCGGCCAGCACGGCGGCGAGGCGGCCGACGCCTACGACGCGGTGAAGCGCGAGCTCGGCGGGAAGAAGGGCACGATCGAGGTCAGCTGCACCGAGCAGGCCGCGATCTACATCAACGAGCACCAGATCGACATCGGCACGAAGGTGTCGCGCCAGTTCCCGCCCGGGCGGTACCGCGTGTTCGTCAAGCTCGGCAACCAGCGCATGTCGCGCGTGCGGACGGTCGACATCGTCGACGAGCAGGTCGCGAAGGTCGAGATCGACACCGGGCTCGAGAGCGCGCTGCGCGCGTCGAAGGACTGGTTCGGGCTGTCGCTGCGCTCGAACGGCAGCCGCCTCTCCGACGAGGGGACCTACGCGAAGAAGATCGCGAACGAGCTCACCGCCGCCGGGGTCATCGTGATCGGCCTCGACGAGCAGCAGGCCGTGCTCGCGAGCCTGATCGCGCTGACCGACGGGAGGCCGCTCAAGCGCGGGATGGTCGGCGCGGGCGCGTCGGAGGCCGAGCTGCGCAAGCTGGCGCGCTTCGTCGCCGGGGAAGCGCAGCCGGGCGGCCGCGTCGTCGACATCACGCCCCGTCCGCCGGCCAAGCCGATGTGGGGCGGCTGGAAGTACCTCTCCGGCGTCGCCGCCGTGGGCGCGTTCGCCGCGGGCGCCTACTACCTGTCGATCGACGGATCGTGCCGCACCGAGAACGTGACGCCCTGCCCCGACCTGCTCAACACCAGGCCCCAGGCGTACGTCGCGATGGGCGTGGGCGTGGCGCTCGTCGGGCTGACGGTCTACCTCTACATCAAGGGGCGCCCGGAGAAGACGCCGTACTGGCAGAAGATGTCCGTCGTGCCCGCGCCGGGCGGCGGCGCGATGGCCGGCTACACGACGACGTTCTGATCCGTCACGGCGCGTCCGCGCAGGACCGGCGGCGAACGCGTCGCGCCGCGCTCACGCCGGGGCGCCGCCGAGCGCGGTGCGCAGCTCGTCGAGGATGCGGGCCGGGGCGCGGACGCGCAGGCGCGTGCCGTCCTCGGAGTGGTCCTCGGCGAGGACCGTGGTGCGCTCGTGGATCTGGTGGACGATGCGCTGCGCGGTCCACGGCACGAGGAGGTCGGCCTCCTCGAGGGCGCCGGCGAAGTGCGCGATCAGGCGCTCGCGCAGCGCGGCCACGTCGGAGCGCTCGCGCGCGGACAGGTGCAGCGCGCCCGGGAAGCGCTCGGCGAGGCGCGCGCGACCGGCCTCGTCGACGCGATCGATCTTGTTGAGGAGCAGCCACGTCGGCTGGTCGTCGCGGATGTCGCCGAGGACCTCGCGCGTGACGGCGATGTGGTCGGCGAGCGCCGCGTCGGAGCCGTCGACGACGTGCAGGAGCAGGTCGGCGTCGCCGGCCTCGTCGAGCGTCGAGCGGAACGAGGCGACGAGGTCGTGCGGCAGCTTCTTGATGAAGCCGACGGTGTCGGACACGAGGATCGGCGGCTCCGTCGCGGGCGCGAGGCGGCGCACCGTCGTGTCGAGCGTGGCGAACAGCTTGTCGGCGACGTAGACGTCGACGCTGGTGAGCGCGCGCATGAGCGACGACTTGCCGGCGTTCGTGTAGCCGACGATCGCGACCGTCGGCAGCTCGCTGCGGCGGGCGCGGCGCGTGCGCGAGCCGCCCTCGATCTGCGAGAGCTCGTCGCGCAGCTCGGCGATGCGGTCGCGGATGCGGCGGCGATCGAGCTCGAGCGAGCTCTCGCCGGCGCCCTTGCCGCCGACGCCGCCGCGCACGCGGTCGCCGCGGTCGGTGCTCTCGCGCAGGCGCGGCGCGAGGTAGCGCAGCCGCGCGATCTCGACCTGCAGACGCGCCTCGCGGGTGCGCGCGTGGCGGTGGAAGATCTCGAGGATCACCGAGGTGCGGTCGAGGACGTCGGCGCCTGTCGCCTTCTCGAGGTTGCGCTGCTGCGTCGGCGTGAGGTCGTGGTCGACGAGGACGACCGTGGCGCGCTTCTTCGGGTCGGACTCCGCCCCGCTTGCCTCGCCGGCCTCGGCATCGCCGGCGTCCGCCGCGTCGGCCTCGTCGTCGCCGTCCTCCTCCTCGCCGTCGGCGTCGTCGGGCGACGACTTCTTGCCCGGGCGCTCGTAGGCGGGGACGACGCCGGTGCCGCCGGTGTACTTCGCGAGCTCCTTGAGCTTGCCCTCGCCGAGCACCACCCCGGGGGCGAGCTTGGCCCGGCGCTGGGTGACGCGCGCGATCGGCTCGACGCCGAGCGTGGACGCGAGCCGCTCGAGCTCCGCCATCGACGAGGCGAGCTCGCCGTCGTCGATCGTGGGCAGCTGCACGGCGACCACGACCGCGCGCGGCGGTTCGTCTCCGGCGGCGGCGAACAGAGGGCCGTGCTCGAGCGTCATGGACCGCGCACCTTGACCTACCCGCCGGCCCGGCGCAACGGCCAGCGGCCGGCTATGATGACGCCTGCATGGCCGACGAGGGAGAACCGGCCGGTCCGCCGACCGGAGGTCAGGGGGCGCCCGCCGTCGACGATGCGTTCGCGGCGACGATCGCGCCCCCGAGCCTCGGCACCCTCGGGGCCCCCGCGCGCCCACCCGCGGACCTGCCCTCCGGCACGCTCGGCCCGGCCAATCCCGTGCTGCTCTCGCAGACGAGCGGCGCCCTGCCCGGCGTGAACACGGGCGCCGCGACCCGCGTCGGGCGCCCCAACTCCAGCCTCGAGTCCGACCAGACGATCGCGGCGCCGGGTGCCGCCCCGCCCGGCGGTGCCGACGAGCTGCCGATCGTCTCGGACGCGCACTACCGCGCCGACGGCGAGATCGCGCGCGGCGGCATGGGCCGCATCGTGTCGGCCCAGGACACGCGGCTCGGGCGGCCGGTCGCGCTCAAGCAGCTGATCGAGCCCGAGGGCGACGCGCTGGGCCGGTTCCAGCGCGAGGCGCTGATCACCGCGCGCCTCCAGCACCCGGGCATCGTCCCGGTGTACGAGGCGGGGCGGTTCCCGAGCGGCGAGCCGTTCTTCGCGATGAAGCTCGTCGCCGGCGAGCCGCTCGACAAGGAGATCGCGAAGCGCCGCACGTTCGAGGACCGCATCGAGCTGCTCCCCCGCGTCGCCGCCGCGACCGAGGCGATCGCGTACGCGCACAGCCAGCGCGTCGTGCACCGCGACCTCAAGCCCGGCAACGTCCTCCTCGGCGACTTCGGCGAGACCGTCGTCATCGACTGGGGCCTCGCGAAGGACCTCGACGCCGGCGACGCGGACACCTCCGCGATGCGCCGCGACGGCGTCTCGCTGCGCCGCGCCGCGGTGTCCGCGCGCACGGCGACGCTCGACGGCGCACCGTCGACGCTGACGATCGCCGGCGCCGTCATGGGCACGCCCGCGTACATGCCGCCCGAGCAGGCGCGCGGCGAGGCCGTCGACCAGCGCGCCGACGTGTTCGCGCTCGGCGCGATGCTCTACCACACGCTCGCCGGCGTCCCGCCGTACAACGCGCGCACGGCGACCGACGTGATCGCCGCGGCCGCGCTCGGCAAGGTCGTCCCGCTGCGCGAGCGCGAGGACGCCGTGCCGCACGACCTCGTCGCGATCGTCGAGCGCGCGATGGCGCCGATCGCGGCGGATCGCTACGAGAACGCCGGCGAGCTCGCGAGCGACCTGCGCCGCTTCCTGACCGGGCAGCTCGTCGCGTCGCACCACTACACGGCGTGGCAGAAGCTCGTGCGCTTCCTCCGCAAGCACCGCGGCTCGGTCACGATCGGCGCGATCGCCGTCGTGATGCTCGCCGTCGGCGGCACGCTCGCCGTGAAGCAGATCATCCGCGAGCGCGACTCGGCGACGAGCCAGCGCATCCTCGCCGACGCGCGCCGCGAGGCGGCCGAGAAGCTGATCGACCGCATGCTGTCCGACGTCAAGGACCGGCTCGTCGCGATCGGGCGCCTCGACCTGCTCGCGAACCTGGGCGGTCAGATCCGCGACTACTACGGCACGCTCGCCGCCGCGCCCGGCGGCATGGGCGACACGGACCTCGACCGCATGGCGTCGGCGATCGAGCTGATCGGGCGCGCCGAGCGCGACTCCGGCCAGGCCGAGCGCGCGCTCAAGATGTGGACGCAGCTGCGCGCGCAGCTCGCCGCCGCCGTTGCCGGGGACGCCGGGCCAGGCACGTACACGAAGCGCCGCACGATCGCGCACCTCGACTTCGCGATCGGCACGATCCACCAGCAGCGCGGCGGCAGGGGCACGTCCGCCGCGCTCGAGCAGTACCGCAGCGCGCGGGCCCAGTACGAGAAGCTGCGCGGCGAGCAGGCGAACGACCGCGAGACGCTGCTCGGCGCCGCCGAGAACCACGACCGCCTCGGCGACCTCTTGCGCAACGACGGCAAGACCGACCTCGCGTTCGAGGAGTACAGCGCCGCGAAGGTGGCGCGCGAGCGGGCGAGCTCCCATGCGAGCACGCGCCCGACCGAGGAGCTGCTCGCGCTGTCGACGAGCCACCTGAAGCTCGGCAGCGTGTACCAGGCGCGCGGCGACTCGACGACGGCGCTCAAGGAGTACCGGGCGTCGCTGCGGCTGCGCGAGACGGTGCTCGAGGCGCAGCCCGACAACGTCGAGATCGTCGAGAAGGTGCTCGACGTGCAGGGCACGCTCGCCGAGCTGCAGCGCCAGATCGGCGACAACGCGAGCGCGATCGACACGTACCTCCAGGAGGTCCCGACGATGGACGCGCTCCTGCGCCGCGACCCGAACAACACGGCGTGGCGGCGCGCGCGCGGCAACCTGATGGCCGACCTCGGGTTCGCGCTGCTCGACAGCGGCGAGTTCCAGAAGGGGCTCGATCAGCTCGCGCTCGCGATCGAGGCGCAGCTCGACCTCGTCGCGCGCGACCCCAAGGCCGCGAGCTGGCAGATCGACCTGTCGCGCTCGTACACGCGCGCCGGCGACGGCCACGTCTACCTGGGCAGCCCCGACGACGGCATCGCGAAGTACCAGCTCGCGCTCGAGATCCGCAAGAAGCTCGTCGCGCGCGACCCGCGGAGCGCGCCCTACCGCCGCTCGAAGGCGTGGTCGCACGCCAAGCTCGGCAACGCGCACCTGCACAAGGGCGAGCTCGCGAAGGCGATCGAGGAGCACGAGGTCGCCCTCGCGCTGCGCGTGCAGCTCGTCGCCGACGCGCCGAACCAGAGCGGGTTCAAGAACGAGCTCGCCTCGAGCGAGATCGCGCTCGGCAAGCTGCTCGCCGCGAAGGACCCGCCGCGCAGCGCGCAGCTGATCGCGCAGGGCCTCGCGCGCGCCCGGGCGCTGTCGGCCGGCGACGCGATCAACCTCGAGTGGAAGGAGACCGTCGTGCAGGGGCTGCTCGCGACGCCGGCCCGCGACGTCGCCGCGCGCAGGACGGCGCTCGCCGAGGCGCTCGCGATCGCGACGAAGGCGAGCGCCTCGTCGTCGAGCGCGCAGTGGCCGGGCTTCCTCGCCGAGATCCACATCGGCCTCGCCGAGATCGCGCCCGATCCCGGCGCCGCCGCCGCGTCGTGGCGCGCGGCGCGCGAGGCGCTCGAGCCGCTCGCGAAGGCGAACCGCCTGTCGTGGACGCGCAAGTCGCTCCTCGAGCGCGCGCGGGCCGGGCGCTGACGCGTTAAGATCGAGCGCATGGGGGAAGAAGTCGCCGAGCGCGAGTTCATGGGCCGGCGCCGGTCCCGCATGTGGACGTACCTCATCCTCATGGTGGTGCTCGTCGTCGTCGTCGTGGTCATCAACCTCGCGGCGAAGGACCCGCACGGCTGGTCCGACGGCATCAAGAGCTTCTTCGGCCTGCCCGGCTGGGCGCTCGCGACGATCACGTTCCTCGCCGGCGCGATCACGTTCTGGTTCGGGCTCAAGGTCGAGACCGACTGGCCCGAGGCGATCGGCGCGTTCCTGATCTCGGCGTCCGTCGTGTGGATGGAGCTGATCGTCGGCTGGAACCGGTTCGAGCTCGGCGGGCTGTTCGTGCTGCCGTACCTGATCCCGATCGTCGTGTTCGCGTTCCTGCTGATGTACGGGATGAAGAAGAGCGTGTAGCCGCGGCCTACGAGGTCTGCACGAGGGGCACGAGCGCGGCCGCCTCGGTGACCGGCGGCGAGCACGTCGGGCCGGTGCACACGAAGGCGCGCGCGCCGCCCGACGCGAGCGGCGTCTTGCCGTCGAGGATCGAGGCCTGCGCCCACGGGCCGGCGACGACGAGCGTGGGCGCGTGGACCTTGCGCGCGGCGGCGAGGAGCGCGTCGCGGCCGGTGCCCTCGGTGACGACCAGGACCTTCGCGTGCAGGTACAGGTCGAGCGCGCCGAACAGCGACGACGTCACCCACGCGTTCGGGCCGCTCGCGCCGGCGAGGCGCTCGACGAGGTAGCGCTCGGCGAGGCGGAGCGCGCCGTCGTCGCCCGCGACGAGGCCGGCGCGCAGGAGCGCGTACGTCGCGTACGCCGCGCCCGACGGGATCGCACCGTCGTGGTGCGACTCGGGGCGGTGGACGAGCAGCGGCTCGTCCTCGGGGGAGAGGTACATGATGAGCGCGCCGTCCTGGTCCTCGATGAAGCGCGCGCGGATCGTCGCGAGCAGGCCCGCGGCGAGGTCCCACCACGCGCGGTCGCCGGTGGCCTCGGCGAGGTCCTGGAACGCGACGGCGGCGAACGCGTAGTCGTCGAGCGTGCCGTCGAGGTCCTTCGTCGCGCCGCTATGGAACACGCGGGCGATGCAACCGTCCTTCGTCATGCGGTCGCGCAGGAAGGCCCCGACGCGCAGGGCGAGGTCCTTCGCCGGCGCGTAGGCCGTCGCGCGCCACGCGGCGAGCAGGCCGATCACGGCGAGCGCGTTCCAGCCCGACAGCACCTTGTCGTCGGTGCCCGGCCGCGGGCGCTGTGCGCGCGCCGCGAACAGCTTGCCGCGCAGCTCGGCCAGGTGCTCCTCCTCGGCGGCGGAGCTGCGCGGCGTCACGCGCGACAGCACGGTCGCGCCGTGCTCGAAGTTCCCCTGCTCCGTCACGCCGTACGCGTGCGCGAACACGAGGGCGTCGCGCGCGCCGAGGACGGCCTTCACCTGCGCCGGCGTCCACACGTAGAACTTGCCCTCCTCGCCCTCGCTGTCGGCGTCGAGCGACGACCACAGCCCGCCCGCGGGATCCGACAGCTCGCGCGCGAGGAACGCGACGGTCTCGGCGATGACCTCGACGGCGCGCGCGTGCGGGGCGCGCCCCATCGCGGCGGCGTTCGCGTAGACCGAGAGCAGCTGGCCCTGGTCGTACAGCATCTTCTCGAAGTGCGGCACGAGCCACTTCGCGTCGACGGAGTAGCGGGCGAAGCCGCCGCCCAGGTGATCGTAGATGCCGCCCTCGGCCATCCCCATCACCCACCGGTCGAACGCGTCGACCGCGGGGCCGTTGAACGGGAAGCGCGACGCGCGCCCGAGCAGCTCGAGGCTCGAGCACGACGGGAACTTCGGGGCGCCGCCCATGCCGCCGTGCTTGGGGTCGCAGCGCTCGGCGAGCTGGCGCCCGGCGGCGATGAGGAGCGAGCCGGTCAGGTTGTCGAGCGTGGCCGGCCCGACCTGCGCGCTGCGCCGGTAGTGCTCGTCGACGCGCTGCAGGCCGTCGAGCAGCGCGACCGCGTTGTCCTCGGCGTCGGCGCGCCGGTGCTTGTACGCGTCGGCCATCGCGCCGAGGAGGTCGCGGAAGCTCGGGCGGCCGAAGCGCGGCTCCTTCGGGAAGTACGTGCCGAGGAAGTACGGCCGCCCGTCGGGGAGGCAGAACGCGGACAGCGGCCAGCCGCCGCCCTCGCCCTGCACCATGATCGCGTTCATGTAGATTGCGTCGACGTCGGGGCGCTCCTCGCGATCGACCTTCACGCACACGAACAGCTCGTTCATGAGCGCGCCGGTGTCGTCGTCCTCGAAGCTCTCGTGCGCCATCACGTGGCACCAGTGGCAGGCGGCGTACCCGATCGAGACAAAGACGGGGACGTTGCGGCGCTTCGCCTCGGCGAACGCCTCCGGTCCCCACGGCCACCACGCGACGGGGTTGTCGGCGTGCTGGCGGAGGTACGGCGAGCTCTCGCTTGCGAGGCGGTTCGGCATGGCCGCTGGATAGCACTTCGCTATGCTGGACGTGATGTTTGACGGGCTGGCCGCGGTGGTCGACGAGCGGTTCGCCGGGGCGCGCACGCGGGCGGAGTCGGGCCGGGTCCACGCGGAGATCCCGCTCGATGGAGCGTGGTATCGCGCCACGCTCGCGATGGAGCCGTGGGCGCGCGTCGCCGTCGCGCTCCCGAGCACCGACGGCTTCGAGCTCGCGCTGCGCTGGAACGATCGCTGGGCGAACGACGGTGCGCCGCGCGCGCCGACGTTCGACGACAGCTTCCTCGTCGAGACGAACGACCTCGCGCTCGCCGGGGTGTGGCTCGACCACGAGGCGCGGAGCGGGCTCCTCGCGTCGCGCTACGTGTCGCGCGCGCGGCAGGTCGGCGCGACGGACATCCTCACGCGTGACGGCGCGTGGGTGCACGAGGTGTCCAGCGACGAGGTGTCGGCGCGGCGGCGCGACGCCGAGGCGAGCCCGGCGCGGATGGCCGACATGCTGGCCGCGTCGCTGTCGCTCGCGAGCCGCCCGCAGCGCTGGGCGCGCGCGTTCGCCGTCGTCGGGCGCTCGCTCGGCGGCGAGCCGGCGTCGCGCATCGAGGTCGGCGGCCGGCCCGCGCTGCGCGTGCGGCGCGGCGCCGTCGACGTCGCGATCAGCGTCGTGCGGCGCCTCGGCCGCGGCGACCCCGGCCGCCTGCGCACGATCGTCGGCGCGCACCGCCACGGCTCGTCGGGCGAGACGCTGTCGCTCATCTCCGAGGGCCTGCCCCGGTCGGCGTGGCCACCGCCCGCCGACCTGTCGGCCGGGACGATGTCGATCGACGCGCGCGCCGCCCGGCTCCTCGAGGCCGCGCGCCCGAGCGCCACGACCGTGCGCGCCCACGACGTCGAGATCGCGTTCGACGGCGCGAACGTCGACCGCGACCGCCTCGGCGCCGCGATCGAGCTCGCCGCCTGGTGGGCCGCCGACGCCCGGCGCGCCGGCCCCTACCGCTGACGGCCCGGCGCCGAGGCGCTCCCGCCGGCCGCCTCGGGAGAATCAACACCCGTGCCAGGGCTCGGTGATCGGCGCTGCCGATCGCCACGCCCCGGGGGCGTCGTCGTCGAGGCTGCATGGTATAGAGGCCCCGCAGATGTCCGAGGCAATTGCCAGTAACATCACGCCGATCTCCATCGAACAGGAGATGAAGAGCTCGTTCATGGACTACGCCATGAGCGTGATCGTCTCGCGCGCCCTCCCGGACGCCCGCGACGGGCTCAAGCCGGTGCACCGCCGGATCCTGTTTGCCCAGCGCGAGCTCAACAACACGTACAACAGGCCCTACCTGAAGTGCGCGCGCGTCGTCGGCGACGTCATCGGTAAGTACCACCCGCACGGCGACAGCGCGGTCTACGACGCGCTCGTCCGCCTCGCCCAGGACTTCTCGATGAGGTACCAGCTCATCGACGGCCAGGGGAACTTCGGCTCGATCGACAACGATCCTCCGGCGGCCATGCGCTACACGGAGTGCCGCATGAGCAAGCTCACCGGCGAGCTGCTCGCGGACATCGACCGGGAGACGGTCGATCACCAGAACAACTACGACGACAAGGAGCAGGAACCGACCGTCCTCCCGACGCGGTTCCCGAACCTGCTCGTCAACGGCACCACGGGCATCGCCGTCGGCATGGCGACGAACATCCCGCCGCACAACCTCACCGAGATCATCAACGGCGTGCTCGCGCTGATCGCCGATCCGAAGATCCTCGACGACGAGCTCATCCAGCACATCCCCGGCCCCGACTTCCCCACGGCCGGCGTCATCCAGGGCCGGGTCGGCATCCTCGCCGCGTACAAGACGGGGCGCGGCACGATCAAGGTCCGCGGCGTCGCGCACTCCGAGCCGCTGCCGCGCGACCGCGAGCAGCTCGTCGTGACGGAGCTGCCGTTCATGGTGGTGAAGCAGCGCTGGGTCGAGTCGTGCGCCGAGCTGGTGCGCGACAAGCGGCTCGAGGGGATCTCGGACATCCGCGACGAGTCGAACCGCGAGGGCATCCGCGTCGTGTTCGAGCTCAAGAAGGACGCGAGCTACGACGTCGTGCTCGCGAACCTGATGTCGCAGACGCAGCTCCAGAGCTCGTTCAGCATCAACATGCTCGCCATCGTCGACAAGAAGCCGGTGGTGATGACGCTGCGGAGCGCGCTCCACGTGTTCGTCGAGCACCGGCGCGACGTCGTCACGCGGCGCACGCTGTTCGACCTGCGCGAGGCGCGCGCCCGGCGCGAGATCGTCGAGGGCCTCGGCCTCGCCGTCGCGAACATCGACCGCATCATCGCGATCATCCGCGGCAGCGCCGACACCGACATCGCGCGCGAGCGCCTGATGGCGGAGCCGCTGCGCGGGCTCGCGACGTTCCTCGAGCGCGCCGGCCGCCCCGAGGCGGAGGTCGCCGCGGCGCGCACGCGCGACACGATCAACCTCACCGAGCGGCAGGCCCGCGCGATCCTCGAGATGCGCCTCGGTCGCCTGACCGGCCTCGAGATCGAGGAGCTCGAGAAGGAGTACCGCGAGCTGTGGGCGCGCACCGACTACCTCGACGGCCTGCTCGCCGACGACAAGAAGCTGATGCAGGTGATCCACGACGAGCTGGTCGCCGTGCGCGACGAGTTCGGCGACGAGCGGCGCACGAAGATCGTCGACACCGAGGGTGAGATCCTCACCGAGGAGCTGATCGACGAGGAGAACATGGTCGTGACGCGCACGCGCCTCGGCTACATCAAGCGCACGCCGGTGCGCGAGTACCAGGCGCAGGGGCGCGGCGGGCGCGGCATCACGGGCGCGTCGTCGACCGAGGGTGACTTCCTCGCCGACATGTTCGCGGCGTCGACGCACGACCACCTGCTGCTGTTCACCGACAAGGGCCGCGTCTACCACAAGAAGGTGTACGAGCTGCCCGAGGGGACGCGCACCGCGAAGGGCCGCCCGATCGTCAACGTGCTCGACCTCCAGGACGGCGAGCAGGTCGTCGCGATGCTGCCGTTCGCCGAGTTCCGCGAGGACACCTGCGTGTTCTTCGCGACCGCGTCGGGCACCGTGAAGAAGACCGAGCTGTCGCAGTTCGAGAACGTGCGCCAGACCGGCATCAAGGCGATCACGATCGAGGAGGGCGACCGCCTCGTCAGCGCGGCGCTCACGACGAAGGACGACGACGTGCTCGTGACGTCGGCGAAGGGCTTCGCCGTGCGCTTCAAGGAGGACCGCGTGCGCCCGATGGGCCGCACGGCCGGCGGCGTCCGCGGCATCACGCTGCGCGACGGCGACCGCCTCGTCGGGATGGTGACGTTCAAGCGCGACGCCGCGGCGACGCTGATCACGATGTGCGAGCGCGGCTACGGCAAGCGCACCGCGGTCGCCGACTACCCGACGAAGAACCGCGGCGGCAAGGGCGTCATCGCGATCAAGACGACGGCGCGCAACGGCCACGTCGCCGCGACGCGCATCGTCGCCGACGAGGACCACCTGATCCTGATCTCGGACCGCGGCAAGCTCATCCGCGTGCGCGTCGCCGACATCTCGGTGCAGGGCCGCGCCACGCAGGGCGTGCGCGTGATGCGCCTCGACGACGGCGAGCACGTCGCCGCGATCGAGCGCATCGGCGAGGGCGAGGAGACCGACATCGCCGAGGCCGCGCCGATCGAGGCGATCGACGACACCGACACGGTGCCGAACGAGATCGAGGAAGGCGAGGAGCTCGAGGAGGATGAGGGCGACGAGAGCGAGGACGGCGACGAGGGCGAAGACTAGCGACGCGCCGCTGTTGACGATCAGTCAACACTATTGACGCAGGGTCAGTAACGTGTTGGTCTCGCCGCGAGGAGGGACCGATGCGTAGGCTCGCGCTGGCACTGCTGATCATGGGTTGTTCGGGCAAGGACAACGGGGATGGCGGGGATGACGGGCCGCCGGATCCGAAGGGGTGGTCGATCGAGATCGACATGTCGCCCCTCGACCGCTTCGTCGCGCCGGCGACGGCGACCGCGTGGGAGGTGAGCGGCATCGCGACGGCGAGCGCGGGCCTCGCGGGGCTCGAGGTCGCCGGTGCGGCCGCGAGCCCCGACGAGCGCGGCGCGTTCGCGGCGAGCGTCGCCGTCGCGCCCGGGCTCACGCGGGTGCCGATCCTGGCGCGCGATGCGGCCGGGCACGAGCGCCGCGGCGACCGCACGCTGCTCGCCGCGCGCTTCCTCCCCGACAGCGCGCACAACGCCGGCGCGGCGGCGCTCGTCCTCGACGATGCGATCCTCGCGTCGCTGGGCGCGGGGCTCGCGTCGCAGGCCGGCGGCGTCGACGTCGCCGGCGAGATCCTGACGCGCGACATCCTCTCGCAGGACGATCGCTGCGTGACGTGGCCGACCGCCGCGTCGCAGGGCGCGGTCGCCGTCAGCCTCGTGCAGGACCGCGGCGACCTGTGGCTGCGCATCCGCATCCCGAGCCTCGACGTCCGCTTCGCGGGCACGTGCCGGGGTGTGATCGGCCAGATCCCCGTCGCGGGCGCGTTCGGCGGCACCCTCGACGTGTGGACGCGGCTCGCCGCGAAGCCGCCCGCGGACGGCGCGTGCCTGACGGCGTTCGGCCACACCTCCCCCGAGGTCGTGGTGTCGGGCTGGCGCTTCGACGTGTGGGGCACCGGCGGCCCGCTGCAGAACTGGATCATCCAGCTGTTCCAGGGCGAGAAGTCGAGCGAGGCGCGCAACCAGATCGCCGGTGAGGTCGCCGCGCGCGCCGACGCGATGCTCGCCGAGAAGCTCGCGAACATCTCCGTGTTCGACCGCACGTCGCAGCTCGACATGCTCGGCCGCCCGGTCGCGATGCACCTGTGCCTGGGCGCGCTCGAGAAGGTGAGCGGCAAGCTGATCGCCCGCGTCGCCGCCGCGGCCTCGAGCGCCGGCACGCGCGCGGCGCCCGGCGCCCCGCAGCTCGACGGTGCGGCGCCCGCCGTCGCCGGCAAGGAGCTGCTCCTCGACGCGAACCTCGTCGCGCAGCTGCTGTTCGCCGCGTGGCGCGACGGCGGCCTCGCGCGCGGCGCCCCCGACGTCGACCTCGGCGTCCTGCAGGCGCTCGTGCCCGCGCTCTACGAGCGCCATCCCGATGCGACGGTCGCGACCGTGAAGATCGACGCCGAGCTGCCGCCGCTCGTGCGCGCGACGCCCCGGATGCGAGACGCGCTGGGTGATCTCTCGATCGAGCTCGGCGACGTGATGGTCGATCTCGAGGTCGAGGGCGAGCGCATCTTCCGCTTCGGCGTGAACCTGAAGCTCGCGCTCGAGCTCGTGCCGTCCGGCGGCAAGCTGCAGCCGAGGGTCGTCGACACGGCCGCCGAGGTCGCGCTCCTCGACGAGCTCCTCGACGGTCCCGACGCCGCGCTCGAGCAGGCCGTGAAGCTGCAGATCGGCAAGGCCGCCGCGTCGCTGCTCGGTGACACCGCCGCGATCGCGCTCCCCGATCTGCCCGGCCTCGGCGCGCCGATCGACGTCGTGCCCGACGCCGGCGGACGGTACCTCCATGTGAAGCTGCAGTAGCTGCGCGCCGTACCTGTAGATTTGCACTGCCGCATTCCGCTACGGGGCCGAGGCTCACAGCTCGTCGACAATCGACGTATGATGGGCGCGTGATCCGTCTCGCGCAGCTCCTTACCTACCTCTCCCGCATCGAGGTGTCGGAGATCGTGGTGGGCTCGGGGCGACCGGTGACGATCCGCTCGGCGGGCGCGTACAAGCCGCTCACGTCGGCGCCGGTGACGACGGGGCAGATCCTGGAGCTCGTTCGCGGCACCGAGCTCGAGGCGCTGATCCCGGCGCAGGACTCGAGCGGCACGCCGCGCGACATCTCGCTCGGCGGCGGGATCTACCGCGCCACGATCGCGCGCCGCGGCGACGCCGTGTTCGTGAAGATCGAGCGCGCCGAGGAGGCGAACCCGCGCGAGTCGGACCGGCTCCCCATCGACAAGCCGCCGCGCGTCGTCGAGCGCAACGCGACGCAGATCCGCGACCCCGAGGCGCGCGATCGCGGCCCGCACGCGCGCACGATGTCGATGCACCCGACGCCCGTGCCGGTGACGCCCCAGCACGGCACCATGCCGCTCGCCGTGGTCCCCGGCGCGGCGGCGGCGTCCGCCGGGCCGGGGTTCACGCGGCCCGGGTCGAGCTCGGGCAACCACGACGTGCGCGTGCTCGGGCGCGGCTCGACGCCCGAGCAGCCGGTGCCGCCGTCGTCGCCGGGCATCGTGATCGACAAGGGGCCGCGCCTGCCGCCCGCGTTCGCGCGCCAGGTGCCGGAGCTGTTCGT
This sequence comes from Deltaproteobacteria bacterium, assembly GCA_019637375.1. Lineage (GTDB taxonomy): Bacteria > Myxococcota_A > Polyangia > Haliangiales > Haliangiaceae > JABFXX01. The sequence continues at coordinate 124,819 of JAHBVW010000023.1, forward strand.
CGCGCTCGTCCGCGAGGCGCGCCGCCGCAACGCGACCGACGTGCACGTCGCCGCCGGGCAGCCGCCGATGCTGCGCACCGTCGGTCAGCTCCACCCGGGCAACGCGCCGCTCGACGCCGAGGCGGTGCAGGACCTGCTCGAGCCGCTGCTGTCGCCGGCCGAGCACGCGGCGCTCGGCGAGCGCGGCCACGTCGACCTCGCGATCGACGTGCGCGATCCGCAGCTGCGCGCGACGTCGCGCGTGCGCGGCACCATCGCGCGGGCGCGCCACGGCCTGCGCGGCGCGATCCGCCTCGTGTGGGACGGGGTGCCGACGCTCGAGGCGCTCCACCTGCCGGCGGCGCTGGCGCGCGTCGCGAGCTTCCGCCGCGGGCTCGTCGTGGTGGCGGGCCCGCGCGGCCACGGCAAGACGACGACGATGGCCGCGCTCGTCGACGTGATCAACGCGTCGCAACCGCACCACATCGTCACCGTCGAGGATCCGATCGAGATCGTGCACCCGCGCAAGCAGGGGCTCGTGAGCCAGCGCGCGCTCGGCGCACACACGCTGTCGTACGCCGCGGCGGTGACGGCGGCGCTGCGCGAGGACCCCGACGTGATCGCCATCGGCGAGGTGCGCGACCGCGAGACCGTCGAGCTCGCGCTGACCGCGGTGGAGGCCGGGCACCTCGTGCTGTGCACGGTGGCGGCGCCGTCGGCGGCCCGGACGCTCGACCGCATGATCGAGATGTTCCCGCCGGCCGATCAGCCGGAGGTGCGCGCGGCGATCGCCGCGGCGCTGCGCATGGTCGTCGGGCAGCGCCTGGTGCCGGCGCGCGCCGGCGATCGCAGGGTGCCCGCCGTCGAGCTCCTCGCCGGCGCGCACGGCACGATCCGCCTCGACGACGCGCTGCACGAGCTCGTGCGCGACGGCATGATCGACGAGGCGACGGCGCTCGCGCACGCCGAGGACCCACGCGCCCTGCTGCCGTTCAGGCGCGGAAAGCTGGACGGCTGATGCACATCCACGGTCTCTTCGATCGCCTGCTCGCCCGGAACGGCTCGGACCTGCACCTCGCGCCGGGCTACCCGCCGATGATGCGCGTGCGCGGCGACCTCGTCGCGGAGGACCAGCCGCCGCTCGAGCCCGAGGACGTGCAGGCGCTGCTCTCGGGCCTGCTCACGGCGGAGCAGCAGCGCACGTTCACGGCGACGGGCGACCTCGACTTCGCGTACGCGTACGGCGGCAAGGCGCGCTTCCGCGGCAACCTCATGCGCAAGCTCGCCGGCGTCGGCGCGGTGTTCCGCGCGATCCCGACGAAGATCCTCACGCTCGATCAGCTCGACGTGCCGGACGGCCTCCGCAGGCTGACGGAGCTCGAGCGCGGGCTCGTGCTCGTCGCGGGCCCGACGGGCGGCGGCAAGTCGACGACGCTCGCCGCGATGCTCGACCACATCAACGCCACGCGCACCGGGCACATCCTCACGATCGAGGACCCGATCGAGTTCGTGCACGCGCCGAGGTCGTGCCTGATCACGCACAAGGAGGTCGGCGACCACGTGCCGAGCGTCGCCGAGGCGCTGCGCGGCGCCGGACGCGAGGACGCCGACGTGATCCTCGTCGGCGAGCTCCACGGCGCCGAGGCGATCCGGCTCGCGCTCGAGCTCGCGAGCTCCGGCGGCCTGGTCCTCGCCGCGATCCGCGCGGGCTCGGCGTCCGCGGCGATCGAGCGCTGCATCGACGCGTTCCCCGCCGATCAGCAGGCGCAGATCCGCAACCGGCTCGCCGACGCGCTCGCGGGCGTCCTCGCGCAGCAGCTGCTCGAGCGCGCCGACGGCGCGGGCCGCATCGCGGTGCACGAGGTCGTGATCGGCGACGCCGCGCTCGCGTCGCTGATCCGCGAGGGCGACACCGCGCAGCTCGCGAGCGCGATCCGGACCGGTGCCGCCGGGGGCGCGCAGGCGCTGGACGCGACGCTCGATCGCCTGGTGCGCGAGGGCATCGTGACGGCCGGCGACGCGCTCGAGGCGGCGCTCGACAGGGACGCCTTCGCGAAGCTGCCGCACGTTGCGCACGAGCTGACCGAGCTCGCGTAGCGTGCTGAGCGTGCTATCCCGACGGCGATGCATCGCGCAGCCGTGATCGCCGTGCTGGCGGGGTGCTGGACGGAGGCGCACAGACCCGCCCCGCCTGCCCCGGCGCGCCCGGCCCCGCCGCCGGCGGGCGGGTGCACGATCCGCGACCGCGACGCCGAGCCGATGGACTCCCTCGCGCTGACGCTCGACGGCGAGACGTTCGCGACGCTGTCGGGCGGCGTCGGGTTCGACCTGCGCGTCACCGGTGCGGCGCCGACGGCGCGCGCGACCGCGGAGAACGACCTCGCCGAGCTCGAGGGCGACGTCGCCCTCGACGCGTTCCACGTGCGCCCGCTCGGCGGCCTCACCGCCGGCTGGCTCGAGGTCGGCGCCGCGATCGTGCGCGGCGCCCGGGGGAGCGTGGCCTCGCTCGAGGTCGAGCTCCCCGCGGCGATCGATCCGAGGACGGTGCGCGTCGACGTCCCGTGCAACGAGCTGACGTCGGTGCGCCGGCGCGATCCCGACTACACGCGGGGCACGTACATGGAGGTGCCGCGGGCCGCGCCGCTGTCGGCCGTACCGGGCGGCCCGGTCGTCGCGCACCTCCTCGACGGCCAGGACGCGGAGCTGCGGATGCTCGAGCGGCGCGGCGACCTCGCGCGCGTGCGCATCATCGGCGAGGAGAAGCACAACCACGTCCTCGCGTGGGTGCCGGCGAACGCGCTCCGGTACGCGCCGTACGGGCGCGGGCACGGGACGGGGTACGGCTACGGCGTCGGCGCGCCGCCGCGCTGGTCGGTGTCGTGCGCGCACCGCCTCCCGATCTTCGCGCGCTCCGCGAAACGCGGAGAGGTGCGCGTCGGCTGGCTCAAGGCCGGCAAGAGCATCACCGCGCTGACCGACCCGGCCGGCCCGACCGTCGACGTGCAGCTGGGACCGGCGACGCGCCGTCCCTACGTGCGCGGCATCGACCTCGCCCGCTGTCCGCGTTAGTGCGTTAGCCTGCGCGCATGGCGAATCGGTACGAGCGCAGTCAGGCGATCTTCGAGCGTGCGAAGGCGGTCATCCCCGGCGGGGTCAACTCGCCGGTGCGCGCGTGCCGGTCCGTCGGGACCGACCCGGCGTTCGTCGCGCAGGGCGACGGCGCGGCGATCGTCGACGCCGACGGCAACCGCTACCTCGATCTGATCGGCAGCTGGGGCCCGCTGATCCTCGGCCACACGCACCCCGAGATCCTCGAGGCGATCAAGGAGACGATGGCGTCGGGGACCACGTTCGGCGCGCCGACGGAGATCGAGGTGCGCTTCGCCGAGGCGCTGCGCGACGCGCTGCCGTCGATGGAGATGGTGCGCGCCGTGTCGTCGGGCACCGAGTCGACGATGAGCGCGCTGCGCCTCGCGCGCGGCTTCACCGGCCGCGCGAAGATCATCAAGGCCGACGGCGGCTACCACGGCCACGCCGACTGCCTGCTCGTCGCGGCCGGCTCGGGCGCGGCGACGCTCGGCATCCCGGGCTCCGCGGGCGTTCCGGAAGGTGCGGCGCGCGATACGATCGTCGTGCCGTACAACGACCTTCCCGCCGTCGAGCAGGCGCTCGCGGGCGGCGACGTCGCCGCGGTGATCGTCGAGCCGGTCGCCGGCAACATGGGCCTCGTCGTCCCGGCGCCGGGCTACCTCGAGGGCCTGCGCGCCGCGTGCACGAAGCACGGCACCGTCCTCATCTTCGACGAGGTCATGACGGGCTTCCGCGTCGCGTGGGGCGGCGCGCAGCGCCTGTACGGCGTGACGCCCGATCTGACCACGATCGGCAAGGTGATCGGCGGCGGCCTCCCGGCGGCCGCGTTCGGCGGGCGCGCCGACATCATGCAGAAGCTCGCGCCGCTCGGGTCCGTGTACCAGGCGGGCACGCTGTCGGGGAATCCGCTCGCGATGGCCGCCGGCCTGAAGACGATGGAGATCCTCGCGCGCCCCGGCACCTACGAGCGCCTCGAGCACCTCGGCACGAAGCTCGGCGAGGGCCTGTTCGCCGCGGCCCAGGCGGCCGGCGTGCCGGCGTGCCTCAACCGCGTCGGGTCGATGCTGACGCTGTTCTTCTGCGCCGGCCCGGTCACCGACTACGCGACCGCGAAGACCGCCGATACCGCGCGGTTCGGGACGTTCTACCGGCGCATGCGGGAGCGCGGCGTGTTCCTGCCCCCCTCGCAGTTCGAGGCGATGTTCGTCTCCCTCGCGCACACCGACGAGGACGTGCAGCAGATCCTCGAGGCTGCACGAGGTGCCCTGGCCGATTGACCCCGTTATTTCGCCGTGCTACGAGGGCCCCGCTGATGCAGCAGAGTCCCCTCGAAAGCGGCGAAATGTCGCAGGGAGCGCGGTCCGACACCACGCATCCCAGCGGCGTGACGACGCACGGGCTGAAGCGCGAGGTGGTCGTGATCGACCCCATCGCGCAGAAGACCAAGCGCGCGTTCCAGGGCCTCCAGGACAGCGCGGTCGGCCTCGAGTTCGGCGTCTCGGTCGTCATCGCCCTCGCCTTCGGCGTGTGGCTCGACGGCCAGGCGGGTACGGACCCGTGGTTCATGTTCGTGTTCCTCGGGATCGGCCTCGCGGCCGGCTTCCGCAGCATCCTCCGGGCGGTCCGCCGCGCGGACAAGGCGGCGGCGCATGGGTAGCCCGAGCATCCTCAGGATCGAGCGCATCAACTACGCGCTCGGTGCGCTGTGCGTGCTGATCGCGCTCCTGACGCAGGAGCGGGCGGCCGTCCTCGGGGTGGCGCTCGGCGCGGGCCTGACCTGCCTCAACTTCTACGTGCTGCGCCGCCTCGTCGTGAAGTGGACCGCAGACGCGGCGGCCGGGCGCGGCCGATCGGCGGTGCTGATGCTGCCGAAGATGGTGGGCCTGATGGCCGCCGTCGCGTTGATCGTGCTGCTCCTGCCGATCGACGTCATCGCATTCACGATCGGGTACTCGATCTTCATCGTCTCGATCGTCGCAGAGACCATCTACAGCGGCATGCGTCCCTCCACGGACGACGCGCCGAACGGGCACGACCATGGGTGAACACGGCACCTGGTTCGACTACCTCAACAAGTTCGAGGGGTGGCGCAGCTTCGACCACTGGATGCACGACAAGCTCGGCCGCGGCTGGTCGAAGCTCATGTTCCAGGAGTCGGGCTGGTCGCTGACGCACGTCCTCATCACGATCCTCGTGGTGCTGATCGTGTTCCTCGGCGCGCGCTCCTTCTTCAAGGGCACCAAGACGGCCGACAAGGGCCTCGTGCCGCCGCGCACGATGAACCTGCGCAACATGTTCGAGTACATCGCCGAGGCCCTGTACGGCTTCGTCGAGGGCGGCATGGGCGAGAAGCAGGCGAAGCGCTTCTATCCGTTCATCGGCGCGCTGTTCATCTTCATCCTGTTCTGCAACATGTTCGCGCTGCTGCCGGGCTTCTCGGCGCCGACGGACACGCTGAAGACGAACGTCGGCATCGCGCTGCTCGTGTTCCTCGTGACGCACATCTACGGCGTCAAGGAACATGGCCTCGCGTACTTCAAGCACTTCCTCGGCCCGACGCTCGGCCTCGCCTGGCTCATGCTGCCGATCGAGATCGTCAGCCACCTGGCGCGCCCCGTCTCGTTGTCGCTGCGCCTGATGGGCAACATGATGGCCGACCACAAGGTCGTCATGGCGTTCTTCGCCCTGATCCCGATCCTCGTGCCCCTGCCGTTCATGCTGCTCGGCCTCCTGGTCTGCCTGATCCAGGCCGTCGTGTTCTGCACGCTCGCGATGGTCTACATCGGCATGGCGATGGAGCACGAGGAGCACTGAGCTCCGCTTCGTTCCCGCTTCTTCCCCGCTTCTTCCCCCACCGTTTCCGACGCGCCTCGCGCGAACCCACCCACACAAGGACGACCTGACCATGAACCGCACCCTGAAGACTCTCCTCTCCCTCGCCGCGATCTTCGCGGTCATCTTCGTGTTCTCCGGCGTCGCGTTCGCCGACGGCGGCGCGGGGATCCACTCGAACGACCCGGCCGCCATGAAGGCCGAGGGTCTCGCGCTCAACTACGGCTGGATCGCCCTCGCGGCCGGTCTCGCCATCGGCATCGCCGCCCTCGGCGGTGGCATCGGCCAGGGCCGCGCCGCCGCGGCCGCCCTCGACGGTATCGCCCGCAACCCGGGCGCCGCCGGCCAGATCCGCGGCCCGATGATCCTCGGCCTCGCGCTGATCGAGTCGCTCGTCATCTACGCGCTCATCATCGCGTTCCTCCTCGTCGGCAAGGTCGGCTAGCAGCACCCGCTTCGCGCGCGACGTATCTGCCGACGGCCCCTCCCTCACCGGATGGGGCCGTTTTGCGTTTTCGGGGGGCGTGTGGGACGCTGCTGGCACGTGTCCGACGACGAGGGGAAACCGCCGGCGCTCGATCTCGCAGGCAAGTCGACGCTGGAGATCCTGGCGCAGATCGACATGTTCAGCGGGCTGCCGGCGACGCACCTGCGCCGCGTCGTCGACATCGGCGTCGAGGAGCAGTACAAGTCGTCGGCGACGATCTTCGCCGAGGGATCGCCCGGCGATAAGTTCTACCTGATCGTCGAGGGCGCGGTCCGCATCTCGCGGATCGTGCCCGGCATGGGCGAGGAGGCGCTCGCCGTCCTGCGCCCCGGTAACTACTTCGGCGAGATGTCGCTGATCGACGACGCGCCGCGCTCGGCGACGGCCGTGTGCCACGAGCGCTGCCGGCTGTTCGTGGTCAACCGGAAGGACCTCGAGGACCTCCTGTTCGTCGACCGCGACCTCGCGTACGAGCTTCTGTGGAACTGGGTGCGCACGCTGTCGCGGCGCCTGCGGGCCACGAACGACAAGATGACGTTCCTCGCGACGACGTCGAAGTTCTGATGCGGGCCCCGGCGGCGGCCGCGATCGCGATGCTCGTGCTCGCCTCGCGCGGCGCGGTGGCCGAGCCGCTGCCGCCCGGCAGCGTCGGCATGTGGGCCGGCCTCGTCAGCGGGACGGGCGCCGACGCCGGGCGCCTGGGTCAGGGGTTCCAGTGGGGCGGCGCGGCGGCGTGGCAGCCGATGAACACGGAGCAGCGCCTCGGCTGGAGCGCGAAGACGTCGTTCGCGCTCGGCCAGCTCTACGACGGCAGCGCGCCGAGCGTCGGCGACAAGCTCGCGACGATGCAGATCGACTTCGAGGTCGGCATCCGCATCCGGCCCGGCGTCGATCCGTATCGCTACCTCACGCTGCGCGGCGGCGTCGAGCTCCTGCGCGCGAACCAGGTCGTGCCGCCGAAGCTCCAGCGCGCGTTCGTCGGCGCGGTCGGCAGCATCGGGGTCGACCAGTACCTGTTCGGGTCGATGCTGCTCGCCGTCGACGTGCGCGTCAGCCAGATCGGCACCGGCCCCACGACGATCGCGCTGATGTTCGGCGTGGGATTGACGGGGCCCTGATGCCGGCGCTGGTCACCGCGCGCCTGCGGCTCGTACCCGTCACGCTCGAGGCGATCGAGGCCGTGCTCGACCACGACCGCGAGCGCGCCGAGCGCGTCGTCGGCGCGACGTTCCCGCGCGCGTGGCCCAACGACGACCTCGTGGCGCTCGGCTTTCCGTTCTCGCGCGAGGCCCTGCGCGCCGAGCCCGACGTGCGGCTGTGGGGCGACTCGCTCGTGCTGCTGAGGGACGAGGCGCGCATCATCGGCAGCGTCGTGTTCCACGGCTGCCCCGCCGACGGCGTCGCCGAGGTCGCGTACTCGATCGAGGACACGTCGCGCCGCAACGGCTACGCGATCGAGGCCACGCGGGCGTGCGTCGAGTGGGCGCTCGCGCAGGACGGGATCCGCGCCGTCCAGGCGACGACGTTCCCGTGGCACGCGGCCTCGCTCGGCGTGATCCGCGGCCTCGGCATGACGCAGGTCGGCACGCGCGACCACGACACCCTCGGCGAGCTGCTCGTCTTCGAGCGGCGTAGGTAGCTCTCGCAGGCGCGCGGCGCGGGCGTTGCAGCGTCTGCGGGGCATGAAGTCCAGCGTCGATCAGCTGAACAGCTTCCTGCGGGGCGAGATCGCCGCGGTCGAGACCTACCGGATGGCGCTCGCGAAGATCGAGGAGATGGACGCGACGCACGACCAGCTGATCACGAACCTCCATTCGCACGAGGATCGCGTGGGGATCCTCGAGGAGGCGATCCGCGCGATCGGCGGCGAGCCGGCGACGAGCTCGGGGCCGTGGGGCGTGTTCGTGCGCAGCATCGAGGGCGGCGCGCAGCTGTTCGGCCGGCGGGCGACGCTCGCCGTGCTCGAGGAGGGCGAGGACCACGGCCTCGTCGACTACCGCGAGGACCTCGACGACGACGAGCTCGACGCCGGCACGAAGCGCGTGGTGCGCGACACCCTCCTGCCCGCGCAGCAGCTCACGCACGACAGCCTGAGCCACCTCAGGAAGCGGCTGTAGTCACGCGCGCCGCCTCCACGTCCCGCTCTTGCCGCCGCGCTTCTCCTCGAGCTGGACCCCGTTGATCGTCATCCCGCGGTCGATCGCCTTGCACATGTCGTAGATCGTGAGCGCGGCCGCCGACACCGCGGCGAGCGCCTCCATCTCGACGCCGCTGCGGTCGAACGCGCGCACGGTGGCGCGGATCGCGACCGCGTCGCGGCCCGCGAACGCGAAGTCGACGTCGACGCCGGTGAGGCGCAGCGGGTGACACAGCGGGATCAGGTCCGCCGTGCGCTTCGCCGCCTGGATGCCGGCGAGGCGCGCCACGCCGAGGACGTCGCCCTTTCCGATCTCGCCCCCGCGGATCGCCTCCTGCGTCGCGGGCCCCATCTCGATGCGGCCCGACGCGATGCCGACCCGCTCCGTCTCGGGCTTGCCGCCGACGTCCACCATGTGGGCGGCGCCGCGGTCGTCGAAGTGCGTGAGCTTCTGCTTCGCCTTGGCCTTGGGCTTGGGCACGCCCGGACGCTACTACAGCTACCGGTAGTCGCCGTACAGCGTGCCCTGCTCGGCGCGGTCGACGATCAGCTTCAGCAGCGCGGCGCCGAGCTCGACCTCGACGGGGAGGTCGGCGTCCGCGAGGGCCTCGGCGTCGGCGGCGAAGCGGGCCTGCGCGGCGCCCATGATCGCCTCGGCGTCGTCGGGGTGCGTGGCGTAGGCGGCGGCCGCCGCGTGCATGGCCTCGGTGAACAGGGCGAGCGCGGTCGTGCGCGCGGCGCCGTGCTGCGCGAACCAGTGGCCGCGCGCGTCGACGGCGCCGCCGTCGTGGCCGAACGGGACCGCGACCGCGACGGGGTTGCCGGCGGGCTCGGTGTAGGCGAGCGACACCGTACCGGCGAGGCCGGCGGGGGTGGTCGCGGGGTCGCCGCCGGGAGAAGCGAACGCGGCGAGGAGGGCGCCGCGGTGGCGGGACAGGAACACGGTCTCGGCCTTGAGGCCGACCTGCGCCGCGTCGCTCGCCGCCGGGAAGCCGAGGCCGCGCTGGATCGACCAGTCACCGGCGGTGAAGTTGACGCGCAGCCCGAACGCGATCGGCGTGGTGAACCAGGGGTAGTCCTCGGCCATGAACTGCTCGACCTCGGCGGCGCGCGTGAGGCTGTACGCGTTCGCGCCGCGCACGGCCGCCATGCCGCGCATCACCTCGGGGCCGATGCCGAGGCCGAGCGCGAGCACGGTGGTGTGGATGCCCTTCGCGGCGGCGCCGCTCACGATCTCCTCGAACTCGCTGCCGGTGGTGGCGCCGACGTTCGGCTGCGTGTCGGTGAACAGCACGATGCGCGTCTGCCGGGTCGCGCCGAGCGACGGGGCCTGCTCGGCGACCGCGATCGCACGGCGCAGGCCGGCCTCCATGTTCGTCGAGCCGTCCTCGCGGAGCGCGTCGACGGCGGCGTGGACGTCCTGCGCCCGGCTGCCCGAGCGCAGCGACAGCGCGGTGGCGACGCCGGTGCCGTAGGTGACGATCGCGACGCGGTCGTCGGGGCGGAGCTCGTCGGCGAGCGCGTGCATGAGCTGCTTCGCGAGCCGGCCGGGCGTCGGGTGCTCGTCGTCGCCGAAGCCCCAGCCCATCGAGCCCGAGACGTCGACGGTGAAGACGAACGTCGTCGACGGGCGCACGAACGCATCCGGGTCGATCGACGACGACAGCCCGATCTGCGCCCACCCGCGCGGCGTGCCGTCGACCTCCGGCGCGAACCCGGCGGCGGCGCGCAGGCACAGCGTGCTCGCGCACGGCGGCCCGTCGACGGGGAGGTCGTGCTCGACGAACATCGCCTCGACGAGCAGCGCGTCCGCCGGCGGGATCAGGCCCTTCGCGATGAGCTCGCGCGCGAGGCGCAGGTCCTTGATGCCGCCCGGCGTCGCGCCGAAGTCACCGGCGCCGCCGTTGGTGAGGGCGCTCGTACAGGCGCCCAAAAAAAGGAGGCCGAGGCTTGCGAGGGGCTTCACGCCCCTCCCTGGACCACGCGGCGTGCCCCGCGCGCCTCCGTGATCTCCGCGGCTTGCGCGCAAGGACATGGAGGTCGCGGCCGAAACCGCGACATCGCTGCCTCGGGTCGCGCCTACTCGACGGTGACGGACTTCGCGAGGTTGCGCGGCTGGTCGATGTCCGTGCCTTTGAAGTCGGCGACGTAATACGACAGCATCTGCAGCGGCAGCACGGTCAGGATCGGCTGCAGCTCGAGCGCGGTGTCGGGGACGAGGATGACGTCGTCGGCGTGCCCGCCGATCTCGTTGTCGCCCTTGGTCGCCACCGCGAGGACCTTGCCCTGGCGGGCGCGCACCTCGGCGAGGTTCGACACCACCTTCTCGTAGTGCGGCCCGCGCGGCGCCAGGACGATCACCGGGAGGTGCTCGTCGATGAGCGCGATCGGGCCGTGCTTCATCTCGCCGGCGGCGTAGCCCTCGGCGTGGATGTACGAGATCTCCTTCAGCTTCAGCGCACCCTCGAGCGCGATGGGGTACTGCGAGCCGCGGCCGAGGAACAAGAAGCCGTGCGCGTGCCCGTAGCGGCGGGCCAGCGCCTGGAGCTGCGCGCCGCTCTCGACGACGTCGCGCATCTTCACCGGGAGCTGGACGAGCTCGGCGAGCAGCTGCCGCGCGCGCTCCTTCGACAGCTTCTGCGTGCGGCGGCCGAGGTAGATCGCGAGCAGCGCGATGCCGACGAGCTGCGTCGTGAACGCCTTCGTCGACGCGACGCCGATCTCGGGGCCGGCGTGCGTGTAGAACGCGTGGTCCGACAGGCGCGGGATCGACGACTCGACGACGTTCGAGATCGCGAGGACCTGCGCGCCCTTCTTCTTCGCCTCGCGGATCGCCTCCATCGTGTCGAGCGTCTCGCCGCTCTGGCTGACGGCGACGACGAGGTCGCCCGGCCCGAGGATCGGGTCGCGGTAGCGGAACTCGGAGGCGAGGTCGACCTCGACGGGGATGCGCGCGAGCGACTCGACCATGAACTCGCCCACCATCGACGCGTGGTACGAGGTGCCGCACGCGATGAAGATGATGCGCTTGATCTTGGCGACGTCGAGGTCGACGCCGTCGAGGACGACGTCGTCGCTCTCGAGGTTGACGCGCCCGACGAGCGTGTCCGCGACGGCGCGCGGCTGCTCGTGGATCTCCTTCAGCATGTAGTGCTTGAAGCCGCCCTTCTCCGCCTGGACCGCCGACCACGTGATGGTCTTGGCCTCGCGGACGTGCGGCTTGCCGTCGAAGTCGGTGATCTGCACGCCGGAGCGCGTCACCGTGACCATCTCGCCCTCGTCGATGAAGATCACGCGGCGCGTCTCGCTGAGGATCGCGGTCACGTCGGAGGCGACGTAGTTCTCGCCGTCGCCGAGCCCGACGACGAGCGGCGAGCTGTTCTTCGCGGCGACGAGCGTGCCCGGCTCCTTGTCGGACATCACGACGAACGCGAAGCTGCCGCGCACCTTCGCGAGCGAGCGGCGCACCGCGACCGTCAGGTCCGGCGCGCCGGCGAGCAGCGCGTGCTCGACGAGGTGCGCGAAGATCTCGGTGTCGGTCTCCGACGAGAACTTCGCCCCGGCGGCGGCGAGCTCGGCGCGCAGCGCGAGGTGGTTCTCGATGATGCCGTTGTGGATGACGCTGATCGGCCCGGCCTTGTGCGGGTGCGAGTTCTCGTCGGACGGGCGGCCGTGCGTCGCCCACCGCGTGTGCCCCATGCCGACGGTGCCGGGCGCCGGCTCCTTCTGGAGCTTCTCCTCGAGCGCGGACAGCTTGCCGCGGCAGCGCACGACGCGCGACATCGGGCCGCCCGACGGGTCGAACACCGAGACCCCGGCGGAGTCATAGCCGCGGTACTCGAGCTTGCGCAGGCCACCGATCAGGATCGGCGTCGCCTGGCGCGCGCCGATGTAGCCGATGATGCCGCACATGTTCAGGGCTTCTTCGCCGGGGGCGGCGGCGCCGCGACCGGCTGCTTGTCGGAGGCGGGCGTGACCGGAGCCGCGGCCGGCTCGGGCATCGGCGTCGGCGTCTTCGGCGGCTCGTCCGGATCGATCCCGGTGATCTCGTCGATGTCGGGGGCGACGTACGGCAGCATCGGCGTGTCGACGGCCAGCTTGCCGCCGGCGCCCTTGCCGCAGCCGATCGCTTGGGACGCCAGCGCCGCGCAGAACAGGACTCGGATCTTCATCGGGACCGACGCTAGCACCGCTGCGACTTTGAAGGGAAGCTCCTCGATAACGTGTGGCGCGCGCGCACGGCGTACCATCGCTGCGTGAGGCTCCCCGTCACGCTCGCGGTCGTTCTCGCCGGAGGGCTCGCCGGCGGGCTCGCCGGCGGGTGCGCACCGCCCGACCGGGGGCCGCGGTTCGAGCGCGCGGGCGCGACCTCGCCGCGCGACGGCGGGACGCTGCGCTTCGCCCACAAGGACGCGATCAGCACGCTCGATCCCGCGTACGCGTACGACGAGGCGTCGATCATCGCGATCCACCCGATGCTCGACACGCTCCTCGACTACGAGGCCGGCGGCACGCGCCTCGTCCCGCGCCTCGCCGAGAGCTGGGAGGTCGGCGCGGACGGCACGGTGTACCGGTTCCGCCTGCGCGCCGGCGCACGGTACGCCGACGGCGAGCCGATCCGCGCGGCGGACCTCGCGTTCAGCCTCGAGCGCGTGCTGAAGCTGCCCGACTCGCCGTTCGCGTACCTGCTCGCCGGCGTCGTCGGGGCGGCGGACGTCACCGGCGGCAAGGCGGAGCACGCGGGCGGGATCCGCGTCGCCGGCGAGCGCGAGCTCGAGGTGCGCATCGCGGCGCCGAACCCGGCGTTCGTCGCCGTGTTCGCGATGCCGTTCACCGCGCCGCTGCGCGCCGACTACCTCGCGCGGATGGGGGGCTCGCTGCGGCGGCACCCGCTCGCGTCGGGGCCGTACCAGCTCGATGCGTGGGACGAGCTGCTGCGCGTCGTCCTCGTGCGCAACCCGCACTATCCGGACCGCTCGCGCGCGCACGTGGATCGCATGGTCATCCTCGAGAACCTCGCGCGCGACACGCAGTTCCTGATGTTCGAGCGCGGCGAGCTCGACATCGCCGACAAGCTCGCCGCACCGGACCTGTTCTGGGTGCGGGCGCAGCCGGCGTGGGCGCCGTTCGTCCTGGCGACGCCGATGCTGAACACGTACGGCTCGCGCTTCAACGTGCGCGTGGCGCCGTTCGACGACCGGCGCGTGCGCCGGGCGTTCAACTACGCCGTCAACCGCGACCACATCCGCAAGCTGCTCGTCGGGACCGCGACGCCGGCGCACGGGATCCTGCCGCCGGGCGTGCTCGGGCGCGACGAGGCGCTCGCCCCGTACCCGCACGACCCGGCGAAGGCGCGCGCGCTCCTGGCGGAGGCCGGCCACGGTGGTGGGCTGGCGGTCGAGTACGCGACGATCGCCGACGAGGAGGCGCAGAAGCTGGCCGCGTCGCTGCAGAGCGACCTCGCGGAGGTCGGCGTCGACATGCGGATCTCGGTGATGTCGATCCCGGCGCTGGCGGCGGCGATGGGCAAGCCCGACGGGCCGCCGTTCAGCTGGAACGGCTGGAGCGGCGACTCGCCGGATCCGACGAGCTTCCTCGACGCGAAGTTCCACTCGCGCGCGATCGCGGACGAGGCCTCGCAGAACGACGCGTTCTACGCGAACCCGGAGCTCGACGCGCTGCTCGATGCGGCGCGCGAGGAGCGCGATCCGGACCGGCGCGCGGCGATGTACCGGCGCGCCGAGCGGATCGTGTACGACGACGCGCCGTGGATGTTCGGCTACCACCAGGTCCAGACCGAGGTCGTGCAGCCGTACGTGCAGGGCTACACGCCGCACCCGATCTGGGTGCGCGACTACACGACCGCGTGGCTCGACGTCGGTGATCCGCCGTGAGCGCGGGCGAGACGCCGCAGATCCTCCTCGCAGAGATCGACGGCGTCGCCGTCGGCGAGGAGCTCGGGCGCGGTGGGTACGCGAGCGTGTGGGCCGGGGTGATGAGCGGCGCGCCGGTGCCGGCAGCAAACGACGCAACCGGCGACGCGGCCGGCGACGCACCGGGCAACGTGGCCGGCGATGCGGCGATCGCGGTCGCGATCAAGGTCGCGCATCGCGGGACGGAGGTCGCGCGGCGCCGGGTCGCGCGCGAGGCGGCCGCGCTCGCCCGGCTCGACGGGCGGCACGCGCCGCGCCTGGTCGCGACCGGCGAGGCCGGCGGGCGGCCGTACCTGATCCTCGAGCGGCTCGGGGCGACGCTCGCGGTGCGCGGCGGCGGCGCGGCGGCGGTGGTGCACGTCGCGCGCGCCGTCGCGGCCGTGCACGCGGCGGGCGTCGTGCACGGGGACCTCAAGCCCGACAACCTCGTCGTCGACGGCGAGCGCGCGTGGCTGCTCGACTTCGGATCGGCGCGCGTCGACGGGGCCGCGGCGCCGGTCGGCGCGGGCGTCGCGTACATGGCGCCCGAGCTGTGGCGCGGCGGCGGCGCGAGCGCGGCGAGCGACGTCTACGCCCTCGGCGCGATCGCGTGCGAGCTCGCCACCGGGGCGCCGCCGTTCACCGGCGACGCGCGCGCCGTCGGCCACGCGCACCTGATGCTGCGCCCTGCCCTCGACGGTCTCGCCGAGCCGCTCGCGACGCTCGTGCGCCGCTGCCTCGCGAAGGACCCGGCGCACCGGCCCGCGGCGGCGGAGCTCGCGGCGGCGCTCGCCGAGCAGCTCGC
>JAHBVW010000024.1 GCA_019637375.1 Deltaproteobacteria bacterium
GCGGCACGAACGGGCCGAGCTACTCGGGGCACTTGTTCGGATCGAGCTCGGGCCAGCGGTCGCGCAGGAGCTTCGCGAGGCGGCGCGCGTAGGCGCGCGTCTCGGCCTTCGTCGATGGCGAGCCCTGGAGGCGCTCCATCGAGCAGAACATCTTCACGGCCGTGGCGTGCTTGTACGTGCCGGCCTCGATCTCCTGCGCGGCCTTCGCGAGGGACTGCTCGAGCTCGGGGGTGAGCGGCGCCGCGTCGACGGGCGGAGGGGACGGAGCGTCGACCATGACCCTCGCGACCGCCGCGTCGACCACGGGTGGCGGTGGAGCATGCTCCTCCTGCGCGGAGGAGCTTGACGAGGACGCCGCGGCGATCACCGCGACCGCGACGACCACGACGACCCCGCCCAGACCGGCGAACAGCGGCCAGCGCGCGCGCGGCGGCGGCACCACGAGCGCGGCGCGCATCTCCTCGGCGGTCTGCCAGCGGTCGGCCGGGTCCTTCGCCAGGGCCTTCTCGATCACCGCGGCCACGCGCGGCGGGACGTCGGGCCGGAACGTGGTGATCGGCGGCGCGACCTGGTTGAGGTGCGCCTTGAACACCTCGAGCGTGGCCTTCCCCGGGAACGGCCGGCGGTTCGCGAGGATCTCGTAGAGGACGCAGCCCATCGCGTACAGGTCGGCGCGGCCGTCGATCGACTTGCCGGCGCGGATCTGCTCGGGGGCCATGTACGCCGGCGTCCCGATCGCCTCGCCGGTGACGGTCAGGTTCGGCGCCTTGGGGTCGGAGATCAGCTTCGCCAAACCGAAGTCGACGATCACCGCGCGCCCGTTCGACACGAAGATGTTGCCGGGCTTGAGGTCGCGGTGGACGACGCCCCGCGCGTGCACCGCCGACAGGCCGCTCAGCACGTCGGCGGTGAGCGTCACGGCCTCGGCGACCGACAGGCGCTGCGTGGCCACGTTCGACAGCGGCACGCCGTCGAGGAACTGCATCACGATGTACGGGCGCCGGTCGTGCGTGAGTCGCAGGTCGAACACGCGGATGCAGTTCGGGTGCTGGATCATCGCGGCCGCGGTCGCCTCGACGGTGACGCGCTGCGAGTCCGCGGTGTCCCACGACTGGTGCAGCAGCTTGATCGCGACGATCGTGCCGGTGGTCGCGTGCGCGGCGCGGTACACGGTGCCGAACGCCCCGCCGCCGATGTTCGCCAGGATGCGGTACTCGCCCAGCGTGCGCCCGGGCAGATCCGTCGTCGACACGCGCACCATGCGCTCGCCATCGCGCGGACACGCGAGCTCGGCGTCACCCTCGTGACCACACCGCCGGCAGTACCAGCCAGGCATGCACCGCATCCTACGACCGTTGCGGCGCGCTCCGCGACGGTCTAGCGTGCAGGCACGTGCGCGAGCAGCTGGCAGGACTACCGGCGGTCCACGTCCTCGCCGATGCAGCGGCCGCCGCCGCGACCGCCGGGGTGCCGCGCTGGGCCGTCGTCGAGGCGGCCCGCCGCGCGATCGCCGACCGGCGCGCCGCCCTCCTGCGCGGCGCGGCGACCGACGGCGCGATCGACGCGGCCGAGGTGGCCCGCGCGGCGCAGGCGCTCGCCGGTCCACCGCTGCAGCGCGTGATCAACGCGACCGGTGTCGTCCTGCACACGAACCTCGGCCGCGCGCCGCTCGCCGACGCCGCCCGCGCCGCGATCGACGACGTCGCCCGCGGCTACTCGAACCTGGAGTACGACCTCGCCCGCGGCGAGCGCGGCTCGCGCCACGATCACCTGCGCGACGTGCTGTGCGAGCTGACCGGCGCCGAGGACGCGATCGCGACGAACAACAACGCCGCCGCGACGGTGCTCGGGCTCGCCGCGCTCGCCGCCGGGCGCGAGGTCGTCGTGTCGCGCGGCGAGCTGATCGAGATCGGCGGCTCGTTCCGCCTCCCCGAGATCCTCGCGCTGTCGGGCGGCAGGCTCGTCGAGGTCGGCACCACGAACAAGACGCACGCGCGCGACTACGAGCAGGCGATCGGTCCGGCGACCGGACTCTTGCTGAAGGTCCACCGCTCGAACTTCGCGGTCATCGGCTTCACGGCCGAGGTGTCGGTCGCCGAGCTCGTCGCGATCGGCCGCGCGCGCGGCGTCGCCACGATGGTCGACCTCGGCTCGGGGGCGTTCGTCGACCGCGCGACCCAGCGCGCGTGGGGGCTGCCCGACGAGCCGACCGTCGCCGAGACGGTCGCCGCCGGCGCCGACCTCGTGACGTTCTCCGGCGACAAGCTCCTCGGCGGCCCGCAGGCCGGCATCGCCGTCGGCACGAAGGTCGCCGTCGCCGCCGCGCGCAAGCACCCGCTGATGCGCGCGCTGCGCCCCGACAAGCTCGCGATCGCCGGGCTCGCCGCGACGCTCGCGCTGTACCGCCGCGGCGCGCACGCCGAGGTGCCGGTGCCGCGCATGCTGGGGGCGACCGCCGCGCAGCTGCGCGCGACCGCCGACGACCTCGCGCGGAGGATCGGCGAGGACCCGAGCCGCAAGAAGCCCAGCCCGCTCGCGATCGCCGTCGAGCCGTGCGCGTCCGCCGTGGGCGGCGGCGCGATGCCCGAGGCCAGGCTCGCGTCGTGGGCCGTCACGCTGCGCGGCGTCGACGGCCTGGGCCCCGACGACGTCGCGCAGGCGTTGCGCGCGGCACCGGTGCCGATCATCGCGCGCATCGAAGACGACCGCGTGTGGCTCGACGTCCGCACGCTCGCGCCCGACGAGCTCGACACCGTCGCCGCCGCCGTGCGGGCGCTGGCCGCGCGCGTTTGACCTGCGCTACGCTCGCGCCCGATGGGTCTCGAGTGGGAGCCGCTCCCCAAGGCGAAGCGCGGCCACGAGCGCGAGTTCGCCGACCTGTTCCACAAGCTCGCGGTCGCGAAGGAGAGCCGGCGCGACCAGCTGCTCCAGTGGTTCGCCGACGTCACCGAGCCCGCGTACGCGCTGATCGGCGCGCCGCGCGTTGGCTTCGACGACGCCGCCGACGCCTGGCTGCAGGCGAAGGCCGAGAAGTCGAACCGCCTCGAGGAGCTCGACGCGATCCGCGCCGACATGCACGGCACCTACGTGCTCGATCTCCTGCCGCCGTGTGAGGGTTTCCCGGTGTACCGGTCGTCCCTCGAGGTCGAGCGGTACACGTTCCACGCCGAGCTCCTGCGCGCGACGAGCGACGAGCTCGGCACCGAGCTGTGCGAGCTCGCCTACACGATGATGCTGCCCGAGGCGCTCAGCGACTACGCGACGCAGCTGTTCGTGACCGCCGACCGGTTCGCCGCCGAGCACAAGCTCCCCGAGCACGTCGCCACGATCCGCGAGCCGGTGTTCCCCGAGGGCACCGACGGGCGACGGGGGCACGTCCTCTACGCCGCCGCGAAGTGGTGCGAGTACTGGTCGGTGCGGGGCCACGGGCTCGCCGTCATGTACTAACGGGCCCGACGGCTTGACCGCCCGTCGGGGTTCGCGGTTATGTGCCACCGATGGCTCCACGGGTGGTCGCGATCGGCGGCGGCAAGGGTGGTGTCGGGAAGAGTCTCGTCGCCGCGAACGTGGGGATCTTCCTCGCGACGCTCGGCAAGCGCGTGGTCCTCGTCGACGGCGCGTTCGGCGCGCCGAACCTGCACATCTTCGCCGGCGTGCCGCGCCCGGCGCGCTCGCTGTCGGAGATGTTCGCACCGAGCGGGCCGCAGCTGTCGGAGCTCGCCGTCCCGACGTACGTCCCGAACGTGCGGCTGGTCGCGGGCGTCGGCGATCCTCCGTGGGTCGCCGAGCCGGGGCTCGAGCGCGTGCGGCTCCTCGCCGAGCAGGTCCGGAGCCTGCCGGCCGACTGGGTCGTGCTCGACCTCGGCCCCGGGATGACGTCGACGACGCTCGAGCTGTTCCTCGAGGCGGACATCGGGCTCATCGTCGCGATCCCCGATCCGACGTCGATCGAGCTCATGCACCGCTTCGTGAAGGCAGCGTTCCTCAGGCACCTGCACCGGCGCGGGCTCGGGCACCTCGGGCAGGGGCCGTCGGCCGAGCCGGGCGATCACGAGGGCGGCACGCCGAGCCCGCTCGAGATCTACCTCGCCGCCGTCGAGGATCAGTCGCACGAGATCGAGGCGCTGAGCGCCGCGATCCTGTCGTTCACGCCGCACCTCGTGATCAACTCGGCGCGCTCGAAGTCCGACATGGAGCTCGGGCGCGCGGTGACGTCGGCGGCGCGGCGGCGGCTCGGGGTCCCGCTCAAGTACCTCGGGCACCTCGAGTACGACGAGGCCGTGTGGGCGTCGACGCGGCGCCGGCGGCCGCTGCTCATCGAGCACCCCGAGACGCGCATCGCGAAGTGCTTCGAGCGCATCGCGCGCGGGCTGCTCGCGATCCGCGTGCCGCAGCCGGGCGCGGTCCCCGACGGCGACGTCCTGCCGTCGGACTCGCACTACGAGCTCCTCGAGGTGCCGCCGACCGCGAGCTTCGAGGACATCCGGCGCGCGAACCGGCGCATCCGCGACATCTACGGCGCCGAGTCCGTCGCGATCAGCGGCCTGTACGACCCGGCGAGCCTCGAGGCGGTGCACCGCCGGCTCGACCTCGCGTACACGACGCTGATGGACGCGGCCAAGCGCAAGGACTACGACCTCGAGCTGTTCCCCGACGGCGTGCCGATGCCGGTCACGCCCGCCTCGCCGGTCGCCTCCGGGGAGGCCCCCGCGCCGCGCCCGCCGGCGGCGAAGGCCGACGACTCCGGCAACCTCGCACCGCGCCCGCCGATGCCCGAGATCACCGCGGCGACCGAGTTCTCCGGGCCGCTCCTGCGCCAGATCCGCGAGGCGTGCGGCGTCGAGCTGCGCGAGATCGCCGAGCGCTCGAAGATCGGCATGGCGTACCTGCAGGCGCTCGAGGGCGAGGTGTTCGCGAAGCTCCCGGCCGCCGTGTACGTGCGCGGCTTCCTCGCGGAGTACGCGCGGGCCCTGGGCCTCGATGCCGAGCGCGTGAAGCAGACCTACCTCGCGCGCTTCCGCGCCGCACGCCCGTCACCCGACGACGAGGACGACGCGCGCAGCGTTTGATACAATTTCAGCCTACATGGCGACCCTGATCGACAATCCCAAGCGCGCCCGCCAGCTCGCGCGCGCGATCGCCTCGGACCTGACCCTCTATCACGAGCCCAAGATCCTCGAGGGCATCGCGAACGACAACCTGTTCGACGTGATGTCCGAGGAGATCAACGAGGGGCGCGAGCTGTTCAAGAGCCGCGTCACCGAGGACATCTTCGGCCAGCACATCTACGAGCGCGCGATCGTCGACGTGCTCGTGAAGTCCAAGGGCCACGTCAAGTCGAAGATCTGGTAACCGGGCGCAGCGCCGCGAGCGCGGCCTGGAGATCGGCGGGCAGCGGCGCCTCGAAGCGCAGGCGCTCGCCGGTGACCGGGTGATCGAGCTCGAGCAGCGCTGCGTGCAGCGCCTGCCGCGCGAGACCCGCGAGCGGTGCGCCGCCGTACAGCGCGTCGCCCGCGAGCGGCCAGCCATGGTCGGCGGCGTGGACGCGGATCTGGTGCGTGCGCCCGGTCTCGAGCCGGAACCGCACGAGCGCCGCGTTCGCGAGCGGCTCGACGACGCGAAAGTGCGTGACCGCCGTCTTGCCCCACGTCACGCGCGACGAGAACCGCGTGCGATCGGACGGGTGGCGGCCATGGAACGTGCGCAGCGTGCCCTTCGCGGCGGCCGGCGTGGGTGACGCGATCCCGAGGTACTCGCGCAGGATCCCACCCGTCACATCACCACCGCCGCCGCGCGCCGCGAGGCTCTTCGCCGTGAATGCGGCGACGAGCGCCGTGTGTGCGCGCTCGGTCTTCGCCGCGATCATCACGCCGCTCGTGTCCTTGTCGAGGCGGTGGACGATGCCGGGGCGCAGCTCGCCGCCGATGCCGCCGAGGTCGCGGCAGTGGTGGAGGAGCGCGTTGACGAGCGTGCCGCGCAGGTGCCCCGCCGCCGGGTGCACGACGAGCCCGGCCGGCTTGTCGACGACGATCACGTCAGCGTCCTCGTGCAGGATCGCGAGCGGGATCGGCTCGGGGACGAGCTCGATCGCGACCGGCGCCGGGATCGCGACCTCGATGCGCTCGAAGGCGCGCGCCTTGCGCGAGGCCTTCGCGACCGGGGCCCCGTCGACCGACACGCGGCCGTCGTCGATCAGCCGCTGCGCCTGCGCGCGCGACAGCTCCGGCAGCGCCGCCGCGAGCACGGCATCGAGCCGCTCCCCGGCGCGCTCGCCGCCGACGACCACGGTGTGGCGCTCGACGAGCTCCTCGCTCTCGCTCTCGTCGCCGTCCTCGCTCTCGCGATCATCGCCGGGGTCCACGCGGGCGCAGCATACGGCGTCGCCTCCCGGCTCGCCATCGAGCGCGGCCCCTCCGCATCGCGCGCGCCGACCGGCGATCGTCCGTGCTGCCTCGTCGGCGGACGGACCCGCGACGTCGACGGGTCGCTCCGTCGACGAGGCGCGCCGCACGTCCGCAGCTTCTGCCGGTGCGCCGGTGGCTCAGAGCTTCGTGAGGAAGCCGTCGACCTCGGCGGCGGGGGCGCCGCGCTTCTTGGCCTCGATCAGCAGGCGCCTGGCCTTCGCGCGGTCGTCGGCGGGCGGGACGGCGTAGGCGATGCCGCCGACGAAGTACGGCACCCAGTGCTCGAACTTGAGGGCGATCGCGCGGTCCGCGGCGATGCGCGCGAGCGGGAGGTCGTCGAGGTGAAACGCGGCGTAGGCGAGGCCGGTGCACAGGTCGCCGCGGCCGCACGGGTTCGCGTGGAAGTAGCGCAGGTGCTTCGTCAGATCCGCCTGCTGCGCGGCGGTGAGCCTGGGTTGCCGCGACAGCGCGGTGATGAGGCCGATCTGCGCGGCCTCGGTCACGCCGAGCGCGAGCAGCTTGCGGAAGCTCGCCTCGGACTGCGCGAAGTCCTCGGCGCGCGCCCACTCGGCGCCGAGCGTCTGGTGCAGGAGCGGCTCGGCGGCGGCGCAGCGCTCGAAGCGCGCGAGCTCGGTCGCGCGGGCGAGCGCCGCCCTGCGGTCGTCGTCGAGGCGCGGCGCCGTGAGCTTCGCCGCCTCCGCGGCGCGGTCCGGGCACCGGCGCGCGAGCGCGGCCTTCAGGTCCTTCAGCTCGGCGGCGAGCTGGTCCTCGTACGGGCCGGCCGACGCCGTCGCGGCGACCGCGGCGAGGAGGGCGAACACAGGAAGAGCGCGCTTCACGCGCCTTCGATACCGTACTGGCGCAGCTTCTTCCACAGCGTCGTGCGGTTGATGCCGAGCATGGCCGCCGCCTTCGTCTTCTGGTGCTCGCACAGCTCGAGGACGCGGAGGATGTGCGTGCGCTCGAGCTCGTCGAGCGTGGGGACGTGGTCGCCGGTGAACGTGGTGAGCCCGGTCGCGACCGCGGCGGGGCGCGGGCCCTGCACGTCGGCGACGTCGAGCACGTCGCCCGCGGCGAGGATCACGGCGCGCTCGATCGTGTTCTCGAGCTCGCGCACGTTGCCGGGCCACGCCTGCGCGGCGAGGTAGGCGAGGGCGGCGTCGGTGATGTGCGGGCGGCCGCGCTCGGCGCGCAGCGCGGCCTGCTCGGAGAAGTGGCGCGCGAGGAGCGGGATGTCGCCCGGGCGGTTGCGCAGCGGGGGCACCTCGATCGTGATGACCGCGAGCCGGTAGTACAGATCCTCGCGGAACGTGGCGCTCTTGATGCCCTCCTCGAGCGCGCGGTTCGTCGCCGCGATCACGCGCGCGTCGACGCGGATCGCGGCCGTGCCGCCGACGGGCTTGACCTCGCCGTCCTGCAGCGCGCGCAGGAGCTTCGGCTGCAGGTCGAGCGGCAGCTCGCCGATCTCGTCGAGGAACAGCGTGCCGCCGTCGGCGGCGAGGAACAGGCCGCGCTTGGCCGTGTCGGCGCCGGTGAACGCGCCGCGCACGTGGCCGAACAGCTCGCTGTCGAGGAGCGTGCCGACGAGCGCGCCGCAGTTGACGGGCATGAACGCGCGCGACGCGCGCCGCCCCGCGAAGTGCAGCGCGCGCGCGACCAGCTCCTTGCCGGTGCCGCTCTCGCCGGTGATCAGCACCGTCGCGTCGGACCCGGCGACCTTGTCGATCGTCGCGCGCAGCTGCTGCATCGCCGGCGCCTCGCCGATCATCGAGCCGTACGCGAGGCGCTTCGTCAGCTCGCCGTGCGCGCGGCGCAGCTCGTCCTCGTCGAGCGCGCGCCGCACCACGAGGCGCAGCTCGTCGGGCGAGAACGGCTTGCCGATGTAGTCGCGCGCGCCGAGCTTCATCCCGCGCACGGCCGTGTCGATCGACGGGTACGCGGTGATGAGCAGCACCGCGGGCGGCTGCTCGCCGACGAGCAACCGCGGGAGCAGCGACACGCCGTCCTGATCGGGTAAGTTGATGTCGCACAGGATCAGGTCGAAGCGGCGGCGCGCCGTCGCCGCGAGGGCACCCGCCGCGCAGTCGACGGCCTCGACCTCGTGCCCCGCGCGCTCGAGCACGTCGCTGCACAGCGCGCGGATGCCGCGTTCGTCGTCGACGACGAGGATGCTGCTCACCACGCATAGATATCACGCGTGCCTCGCTGATCTCGAACCTCTCCGCGATCCTCCGAAAACTGGGCGCCGGGCGGCGAGATGATACGGTGGCGAGGAGCCCATGGAGATCCTGATCCTCGGCGCCATCGTGCTCGCGGTCGCGTGGTGGTGGATCGGCCGCGCGCCGGTCTCGCCGCCGCGCGTCCCGATGATGGCGAGCCGGATCGCGTTCCCGTCCGGCCTCAAGCTCGCCGACCCCGCCGCGGCGGTCGCGCGGCTCGTCGATCCCGACGAGATCGTGATCCCGTTCGAGCGCGCCACGCTCGTCATCGAGTACCCGCTCACCGCGCCCGCGCGCGTCGAGATCGTGTCGCCCGTCGAGCACGGCTTCACGCGCGCGGAGCTCGTCCGCGCGATCTGCGAGGAGTACGCGACGATCTACGAGGCCGAGGAGGCCACGGCCGCGTCGACGCCGACCGTCCCGCCCGCCGAGCGCTCCGGACGCGGCGACCGCAACCGCACCGACGGGCTCTACGGCATCTGGGGCCACGATCTCGAGGACCTCGTCCTCACCGCGTCGCACTGGGCGCGCCGCTCCGACGGCACCGTCACGGTGTCGGTGCACGTCGAGTCCACGCGCTCGCTCGCGCCGTAGCTCGCGCGGGCGGGCGCGCCACACGTGTGCGAACGCGCGCGCGCGGACACGCGCATTTGCTCCCGGCGATCGCCGTGGGCATACCTGAGCTGTGGCGAACGTGTCGCCTCAGCTGCGCGAGCTCCTGGACGCGGTCGACTCGATCGATCGCGCCACGGTGCTCGTCCGCCTCCGGGAGTCGCCGCGCCGCTCCGCCGGCGTGTACGTCCTCGCGACGCTGCTCGGCACCGGCACCGAGAGCGTGCGCTGCATGATCCGCGAGATGTCGCGCGCCGGCGTCCCCGTCGACGTCATCGGCGGCGTCGCGATCCTCACCGCCGAGCCGCCCGAGCTCGACGAGCTCGCCGCGCTCTACCGCGACGACCTGGGCGGCCTCGCGCACCTGCTCTCGCAGCTCGCGATCCACCGCCTCCGCGAGGCCGCGGGCAGCGCCCTCCCGGCCTGGGCCCGCAGCGATCGCCAGCCGCGCGACTAGCCCGGCAGCAGGCGGCCACCGCCGCCGCCGCCGCCCGACGCCTCGACCGGCTTGTGGAGGACGACGGTGCGGCCGGCCTCGCGGCCCGCGGCGTGGGCGCCGTCGACGCGGACCGTGCGCGTGCGCGAGGTGATGCGCGGGTGGCGCGCGCGGTAGAAGTCCTCGAGGCGGCGGTCGCCGACCCAGACGAGGCCGGTGCCCTCGAGGTCGACGCGCTCTGCGGACAGCTTCTCGCGAAAGCCCCGGATCACGCCGGACTGGTACGACAGGCGGTCGCGCCCGCTCTTCACGCGCCGGTCGGAGCGGTTCTCGCGCCACAGGCGCTCGGCGGTCGCGAGCAGGAACGCGTGGACGTGGAGCGCCATCTCGAGGTTCGCGCGCGTCCCGGCGAGCTCGTAGACGGCGCCGCTCCGGCCGAGCCGCGGCAGGTAGACCGGCACGCGGATCACCTTCACGAAGAAGTACTCGACGAGCAGGCACATCACGTCGACCTCGACGCGCGTCACCCGCTTCTCCGGATCGCCGACGTGGCGCACCTCGTACCCGAGGTCGGCCGCCGCGGCCGCCTTCTCGATGTTGTGGCGGAGCATGAGCTCGTGCGCCTTGCGCATCGCCATCTCCGCCTCGTGCTGGTTCGGGCTCCCCGCGAGCGCGAGCAGCTTGCGGATGCGCTCGAGGACGCGGTCGAGCTCGGCGGCGTCCGCGCCCGCCTCGACGATCGGCGCCCCCGCGGCGCGCGCGTCGATGCCGCGCTCCTCGCACACGCGGCGGAACGTCTCGCCGTGCGCCGTCTCCTCGCGGGCGCCGAGGACCTCGTCGACGTACTGGTGCGCCATCTCGTGCAGGAGCACGGCGGCGACCTCGGGCCACGGCCGCGCGGCGACGAGCGGCCGCGACAGCTCGAGCGTGCGCGTCGCCGAGACCCACCGGCCGAGGCGCGCGGCGGCGTCCGACAGCGCGAGCACCGCGGGCCGCAGCTTGTTCGCGAAGCGCACGCGGTTCTCCCACGCGTACATCTGGTGCAGCTCGCGCACGAGCGCGGCCTCGAGCTCCGCGCCGAGCGCCGACGGGTCCGCGGTCATCGCGCGCCACCCTAGCGCGACCCTGTGACAGGGACGAGCGGGCGCGCGCGGTCGCTCAGGGCACCCGGCCGGTGTCGCCCGCCAGCTCGCCTCCCACCTCTCCCACCTCTCCCACGTCCTCGGCGATCACCACGATCTCCGGTTCGACCTCGGTCACCACGACGACGACGCCCTCATCCTCGAGGTCGCCCCCGACGTCCGCCGCGCGCAGGCGGCGGCGCCTGCGGATCTCGTACGCGGTGATCCCCGCAACGCTCACGATTCCACCGAGGAGCAAGAGCTTTGGGATGGTGGTCATGCCACCGAGCAAAGCAAGCGCGGTGCCGCTGGTGCCGCTGGGGGGCGTCAGGCGTTCGGCAGCGTCACGCGGAACTCGGCGCCGCGCCCGCGCGGGTTGTCGCCGACCTCGATCGAGCCGCCGGCGGTCGCGATCAGGTGCTTGCACACGGCGAGGCCCAGGCCCGTCCCGACGCCGGCGGCCTTCGTGGTGAAGAACGGGTCGAACACGCGCGCGCGGTCCTTCGCGGGGACGCCGGGGCCGTCGTCGGAGACGGTGACGAGCGTCGCGATGCCGCCGGGCGCGGGCGCGACGGCGATCGCGATCGCACCGCCGGTGTCGGTCATCGCCTGCGCGGAGTTCTGCACGAGGTTGACGAGCACCTGCTGGAGCGCGTGCGCCTCCATCGCGACCGGCGCGGTGTCCGCGAGGTCGGTGGTGAGCGTCGCGCGCGCCTTCTTGAGCTGCGGTCCGAGCAGCGCGCCGACGTGGCGCACGACGGCCGCCGGCTCGCAGCGCGGGGCGTCGCCGGCGTCCGCGGGCGCGCCGACGCGGCGCTCGCTCTGGCGCGGGGTGCGCGCGTACTCGAGCAGGCCGCCGACGATGCCCTTCATGCGCTCGGCCTCGTCCGCGATCATCTCGAGCGCGTTGCGATCCGGGTGGCCCTCGGGCTTGTCCTCGAGGAGCAGCTTCGCGTACCCGAGCACGGTCGTGAGCGGGTTGTTGATCTCGTGCGCGACCTGCGCCGACATCACGCCGACGGACGCGAGCCGGTCGCCGCGCGCGAGCGCCGTCTGCAGCTCGGTGCGCTCGGCGATGCGGCGCGCCATCTCGTCGATGCGCTGGCCGAGCACGCCGATCTCGCCGGGGCCGCGCACGGGCGGCTGCGCGTCGGCGGTGCCGGCGGCGATCGCGTCGGCGCGGCGCGCGAGGTCGGCGAGCGGGCGGGTGAGGCGCGTGGCGAGCCACAGGCCGAGCGCGAGCGCGGTGGCGAGCGCGGCGCCGCCGACGATCGCCGTGTCGCGCGCCGTGCGGCGGGCGAGCGCGTAGGCCTCGCGCGCCGGCTGCTGGTGGAGGATCGCCCAGCGCACGCCGCGCAGCGACTGGTAGCTCGACAGGTTGCGGTACGCGCTGACCCAGCCGTCCGCGACGAGCGTGCCCTCGACCGTCGACGCGAGCGCGCGATCGACCGCGGGGTCGACGCCCGCGAGCGACATCGGCCGAGCCCACGCCTCGTTCGGCACGTCGCGCAGCCGGTCCGGCCGCTCGGTGTCGCTCGCCGCGACGGGGACGCCCGCGCCGTCGACGACGATCACGCGCGCGCCCGGCCCGAGCCGCGCCGCCGCGATCGCCTCGCGCACGAACCCGAGGTCGAGCGTGGCGACGAACACGCCCATCAGCTCGCCGGTGCGCGCGCGCGCCTGCACGACGAGGTGCACGACGCGGCGCCCGCCGGATTCCAGCGCGTCGCCGATGTAGCCGCCGAAGCTGTGCGAGCCGACGTCGACGGGCGGCACCTCGTCGCCGTAGCGCAGCTTGCCCTCGGGATCGAGCACCGCGAGCCCGGCGACGATCGGCACGTCGCGGCGCAGGCGCCTGAGCAGGAGCTGCGCGGCGCGCGCGTCGTCGGGCTGATCCGCCCACGTCGCGGCGGCGAGCTCGACGGTGCGCCGCGCGCCCTGCAGCGTCCCGTCGAGCGCCGCGCCGAGCGCCCGGATGTGGGCGAGCGCGCCGCGGTCCACCTCGCGCTCGACGTCGCTCTGCGCGCGCACGATCGCGAGCACGCCGACGGTCACCGTCGGGATCACCGCGGCGAGCGCGAGCACGAGCAGCACCCTCCAGCCCAGCGACGATCCCGCGTGAGCGACCGATCGATTCACTTCTTCCCTCCCAGGGTCGACGCGAGGCGGAGCCAGCCGCGGCGGACGCCGGCCATCGCCTCGTCGGCGGTGGCGTCGCCGGCGATCACGGACGCGATCGCCGGGTTGAGGTCGTCGAACAGGAACGGCGTCGCGGCGACGCGCGGGAGCGGCTCCGCGGCGACGAGCGCGGCGTAGATCGCGCGCACGAGCGGGCCGCTGGCCTCGAGGGTCGAGCGCCGCGACGGGACGGTCGTGAACGCGTCGGCGAACGTGCCGGCGACGGCGCGATCGACGAGCTCGGCGGCGAGGCGCCAGCCCTCGTCGGGGCGGCGCGCGCACGTCGGCACGACGAGGAGCTGGCCGCCGCGCGGCGCGTGGGCGAGCGCGGACACGGCGAGCCGCTCGCGCTCGGCCAGCGCGCCGATCTGCCACGGCCCGGTCACCCAGTACGCGATGTCGTGCGCCAGCCAGCGCCGCAGCTCGTGCGGGGCCTCGCCGCCGGCGGGCGGCGGGGGCGGGACGACGTCGCCGTACAGCGCCGCGAACTTCGCGAGCGCGCGCGCATCGGCCGCGACCTCGCCGCCCGCGGGCAGCGCGAGCTCGCCGCCGGAGGCGCGCAGCCACGGCACGAACCAGTAGCCGTCGGCGCGCAGCCCGAGCGGGTACCTCGTGGTCTGCGTGCGCGTCGCGCGCGCGGCCTCCGCGAGCTCCTCGATCGTCGCGGCCGGGTGCGCGCCGGGCGGCGGGCGCGACTCGTCGCGGATCACGACGAGGCCGTCGACGGCCTGCGGGATCGCGTAGGTCGCGCGGTCGTCTCCCGTCGGCGCGGCGAGCGCCGCCGCCTCGGGCGTCCAGTCGAGCCCCGCGAGCGACGCGGGCACCGGCGCGAGCAACCCGGCGCCGGCGAACGACGCGAGCCACGTCGCGTCGATGCGGATCAGGTCGGGGCAGTCGACGCCCGCGCGCAGGATCTCGCCGATCACCTGCTGCCCGCGCGCGAACGGCACGAGCGACGGATCCACCGCGATCCCGCGCTCCGCCATCGCGGCGTTGAACAGCTCCGTCTCCTCGGGGCCGAACGTGTGGAGGAAGCGGATCGCCGGCGCCGCCGGCCCGCGGTCACCGCCGCACGCCGCGACCGCGAGAGCTGCGACGACGGCCACGGCGGCGACGGACCGAAGGCCCCGGATGGCGGCGTGGTGCACGCGCCAACGCTACCCTACCTGCGCCGCCCGGCACCGCTCGGGCGTGCCGCGCGCGCGAGGGCGCGGCGCCGCGTCGCCCGCGGAGCTACGCGATCAGCGTGCGTGGTATCTACCGGGCCATGCGCAGTATGACGGGCTACGGGCGCGGCGTGGCGGCCGCGGGAGGGACGCGCGCCACCGTCGACGTGCGCGCCGTGAACCACCGCTTCCTCGACCTCAAGCTGCGGGGCGCGCTGCTGTCGCCGTCGCTCGAGGAGGCGGTCTCGAACCGCGTGCGCGCGGCGCTCGAGCGCGGCTCGGTCGCGGTGTCGGTCCACCTCGCGCGGGAGCAGGGCGGCTCCGGCATGCGCATCGACGCCGGCGCCGCGGAGCGCGCCTACCACCAGCTCGCCGAGCTCGCGGCGCGCCTCGCGCTCGGCAAGCCCGACCTGGCGCTCGTGCTCGCGCAGCCGGGCGTCGTCGTGGTCGACGAGGACCGCGGCGACGACAGCGAGCCGCCGGTGCTCGAGGCGCTCGACGGCGCGCTCGCCCAGCTCGCCGCGATGCGCGACACCGAGGGCCGCGCGCTCGCCGCCGAGCTGACCGCGCGCCTCGACGAGCTCGCGGCGCTGCGCACCACCGTCGCGGCGCTCGCGGGCGCCGTGCCGGGCCGGCTCGCGGCGCGCCACCACGAGCGGCTGCGGCGCCTGCTCGACGACGCCGAGCTCCAGCGCGCCGATCCGGCGCGGCTCGCGCAGGAGGTCGCGCTGCTCGCCGACCGCGCCGACGTCACCGAGGAGCTCGTGCGGCTCGCGTCGCACCTCGATCAGGTGCGCGCGCTGATCGCGACGCCGAAGGACAAGGGCGCCGTCGGGCGTCGGCTCGACTTCCTCGTGCAGGAGATCGGGCGCGAGCTCAACACGATCGGGAGCAAGTCGGCAGTCGCCGAGATCTCGACCGCGGTCGTCGAGGGGAAAGCGGTGCTCGAGAAGGTTCGCGAGCAGGTCCAGAACGTCGAGTGAGCGTATGATGCCCGCCGTGTCATCCAACCGCGGAGTGCTGGTCATCGTGTCGTCGCCCTCGGGCGCCGGCAAGACCACGCTGACCCGCCGCCTGCTCGCCGAGTTCGGACCGCGCCTCGAGTTCTCGGTCTCCTACACCACGCGCCCGATCCGCCCCGGCGAGGTCGACGGCCGCGACTACCACTTCGTCACCCCGCCCGCCTTCGAGACGATGGTCGAGCGCGGCGAGTTCGCCGAGCACGCGTTCGTGTTCCAGAACCGCTACGGCACCGCCGCCGCGCCGATCGACGCCGCGATCGCGCGCGGCAGCGACGTCATCTTCGACGTCGACTGGCAGGGCGGCCGCGCCCTGTCGGCCCGGTGGCCGGACGACAGCCTCAAGGTCTTCATCCTGCCGCCGAGCCTGGACAGCCTGGAGATGCGGCTGCGGCAGCGCGCCACCGATGCGCCGCACGTGGTGGAGCGCCGCCTGGCCAAGGCGATCGAGGAGGTCGCGCACTACGACGAGTACCAACATCTGATCGTCAACGACGATCTCGAGCGGGCCTACGGCGTCCTCCGCGCCGTATATCTCACCCGCCGCTTCGGCGCGGCCGATCGCCCCGACGTGCCGTATCCTCTGAGCGATCTCGCGCGCATCGTCGAGGCGAACCGCGCGTCCGGAGCGGAGGCTCACGCGCGCCGGCTGGTCGGCCGCACGTGAGGCGCGCAGCGCGCGGTGGTGTCGCAGGGTAGATCACGAGAACTACGAAGGTTGTTGACGTCCCCGACGCGTTGCTCCACGCTGTTTTCCATGAGGGGCATCTTCGGTCTGATGCTGCTGGGGCTGGTGCTGTCGGGAGCCGGCTGCACGCGGACGTTCCGGTCGAGCGCGACGCAGCCCAACCCGCTGAAGGACCCCACGGAGACGCTCCGTCACTCCGAGAAGATCACCATCGTCACCGGCGACATGGAGCTCGACGCGCCGGCGCAGGTGGAACAGGGCTACACGTCCGAGACGCAGCGCGCCTCGATCGTGCGGCCGCGGCGCTACCCGCTCTTCAACCAGGCGAGCTTCACGATCGTCTCGCGCGATCGCCTGCGCTTTCACGTGCAGGTCGATCACAAGTGGGAGGAGTGGGCGGACCTGAAGACGTGGAGCGTCGACCTCGTCGACGACACCGGGCGCCACTGGATCCCCGAGTCCGTCGAGCACGCGCGGACGAAGCTGATGACGACGATGTGGGACCGCGAGCAGCGCACCGCCGTGTGCAGCAGCTCGGGGCGCAACGCCGCCGGCAACTGCTACAACACGATCGGCTTTGCCGACGACGGCTGGCGGCGCCGGCAGACGCTCGGTTCGCTGTCGGTGTTTCGCGGCAGCGCGGACTTCGTCTTCTACCAGCGCGACCTGTTCCACGCGAACGTCCGCAAGCTGCGCCTCGTCGTGAAGCGACCCGGCGAAGTCTTCGAGTTCACCTGGAACTTCCGGGACGCGGTCGCCGGCGAGTAGGGCGCTTCGAGCGCAGCGGGAGCCGCGCGTGGTAGGCTGGCGGTGGGTCCTCGCGCGTAGATGCACCAGCTCGATCAGATCCTCTCCGAAGTCGCCGGCTATCATCCGTCCGCTGATCTCCCGCTCGTCCGACGCGCCTATCAGTTCGCCGCGCAGGCGCACGACGGGCAGACGCGGAAGTCGGGTGATCCGTACGTCACGCACCCGCTCGCGGTCGCGCAGATCATCGCCGAGCTGAAGCTCGACGTCGCGTCGGTGTGCGCCGGCCTCCTGCACGACTGCGTCGAGGACACGAGCGCGACGGTGGACCAGCTCGGCGAGCTGTTCGGCAAGGAGATCGCGTTCCTCGTCGACGGCGTGACGAAGCTCGGCAAGCTGCCGTACTCGACGCGCGAGGAGCAGCAGGCGGAGAACTTCCGCAAGATGCTGCTCGCGATGGCGCGCGACATCCGCGTCATCCTCGTCAAGCTGTGCGACCGGCTCGACAACATGCGCTCGCTGTACCACCTGCCGCCCGAGAAGCAGGAGCGCATCGCCGCCGAGACGATGCAGATCTACGCGCCGCTCGCGAACCGGCTCGGCATCCAGTGGGTCAAGGTCGAGCTCGAGGACCTCGCGTTCAAGTACCTCTACCCCGGCGAGTACGAGCAGCTCGCGGCCGACGTCGCGAAGACGCGCGCGGAGCGGCTCGAGTACATCCGCCACGTCGAGAAGCTGATCCACAAGGAGATGACCGAGAACGGCGTGCCGTGCGAGGTCATGGGGCGCGCGAAGCACCTGTGGTCGATCTACTCGAAGATGAAGCGCACGCAGCGCCCGTTCGAGGAGATCCACGACGCGATCGGCTTCCGCGTCATCACCGACACGCAGATGCACTGTTACCAGGGGCTCGGCGTGGCCCATCAGACGTGGACGCCGATCCCGGGGCGGTTCAAGGACTACATCGCGCTCCCCAAGCCGAACCTGTACCAGTCGCTGCACACGGCGGTGATCGGGCCGCGCGGCGAGCGCATCGAGGTCCAGATCCGCACGAAGGACATGAACCTCGTCGCGGAGCACGGCATCGCGGCGCACTGGAAGTACAAGGAGGGGTCGTTCTCGTCGCAGGCGGAGGACGACAAGAAGTTCGCGTGGCTGCGCCAGCTGATGGAGGCGCAGAAGGAGCTGCGCGATCCGACGGAGTTCCTCGAGTCGGTCAAGATCGACCTGTTCGGCGACGAGGTCTACGTGTTCACGCCGGGCGGCGACGTGAAGGCGCTGCCGAAGGGCAGCTGTCCGATCGACTTCGCGTACGCGGTGCACTCGTCGATCGGCGACCACTGCTCGGGCGCGCGCGTGAACGGCATGATCGTCCCGCTGCGCTACCAGCTGCGCAACGGCGACACGATCGAGATCATCACGAGCCCGAACCAGAAGCCGAACAAGGACTGGTTGAAGCTGGTCAAGACGGCGCGGGCGCGCACGAAGATCCGCTACCTGCTGCGGCAGGAGCAGCGCGACAAGGCCGTCGTGCTCGGGACGGACATCGTCGACAAGGCGCTGCGCAAGCACGGCACCACGGTCGCGCGCGCCGAGAAGCAGCTCCAGCACGCGGCGCGCGAGCTGCGCTGCGTGACCGTCGACGAGCTCATCATCCAGGTCGGCTACGGCAAGATCACGGCGCAGCAGGTGCTCGAGAAGGCGCTGCCCGAGCTCGACGTCGCGGCGTCGGGGACGAGCAAGCCCGCGATCAAGACCGAGAGCATGCTGAAGACGCTGCTCCGCAAGGTCACGCGGCGCACGTCGTCGAGCGGCATCAAGGTCGCCGGCGAGGAGGACGTGCTCGTGCGCTTCGCGAAGTGCTGCAGCCCGCTCCCCGGCGACCCGATCACCGGCTTCATCACGCGCGGCCGCGGCGTCACCGTGCACCGCCGCGACTGCGACAAGGGCCTCGACCTCGACCCCGAGCGGCGCATCGACGTCGAGTGGGACGGCAACTCGAAGACCCAGCACGAGGTCGCGATCCAGGTGCTGTGCAGCGACAAGCCCGGCCTGCTCGCCCACATCTCGCAGGCGTTCACGGACCAGAGCGTCAACATCTCGCAGGCGCACTGCCGCGCCACCGACGACGGCCGCGCCGTCAACACGTTCCACGCGTCGGTGCGCGACCTCGATCAGCTGAAGCAGGTGATCCGGTCGCTCACGCGGATCAAGGGCGTGTACTCCGTCGACCGCGTCTCGGCCGACGCCGCGACCTAGCGGCGGGATCCGCTGTTGGTGCGAAGGTGTGAGGGTGGTGCGAAGAGAAGCGGCTAGGCCTTCGGGGCCGGCTTACCCGGCTCGCCGAGGCTCGCGAACAGCTCGGTCGCCGACGGTGTCGACTTGCGGGCGAGCTTGTTCTTGCGGCGGCGGCCGGCCTTCTCGTGCTTGTTCTTGCGCTTGACGCGGGTGGCGGCGGTACGGGAAGCCATGGCGATTCCTTGCGATTGGACCCGTGCTTGTAGCGGTGCCCCCGCGACAAGTCAATCGCCGTTGGCCGGGCTACATTGCTTTCCCGTGCGGATGTCCATACGATTCGCGGACCTAGAGGGCCCAGAGGAAACGAGACGATGAAGCTCTGCCCCAAGTGTCAGAAGCAGTTCAGCGACGACGCGAACTTCTGTCCCGTCGACGCTGCGCGTCTCACTCCGCTCGAGACGCAGGCGGCGCAGGCCGACTCGCTCCTCGCGAAGTACGAGCTCGGGGAAAAGCTGGGTGGTAGCCGCACGGGTGGCGTCCATCGGGCGGTCGATCGGGCGACGCGGGCGGCGACGGCGGTGAAGCTCATCGCGCCGACCGTGGTGTCCCTGCCGGGGGTGGCGCAGCGCCTGGAGCGCGAGCTGAAGCAGCTCGAGCGCGTCCAGAGCGCGGGCGTCGCGAAGGTGCTCGGGTCGGGCAAGCGCAACGGCGAGGAGACGTGGATCGCGCTCGAGCTGCTCGACGGGGCGCAGACCCTGGCCGAGTCGATCACGGCGCGCGGGCCGCTCGCGCTCCCCGATGCGGCGCACCTGATCGAGGTGGTCGGCGAGGCGCTGATCGAGGCCGCGCAGGTCGGCGTCGTGCACCGCGATCTCGCACCGAAGAACATCCTGTTCGCCGGGCACGACATCAAGCTCATCAACTTCTCGCTGCCCGTGCCGACGTCGGAGAAGGTGCCGGGCGTGCCGGAGTTCGTCGCGCCCGAGCAGGTCGACGGCAAGCCGGTCGACCAGCGCTCGAACCTGTACTCGCTCGGCGCGCTCTACTACTACGTCCTCACCGGCCAGACGGTGCACGGCGGCTCGCCCGACGAGGTGCACCGCGCGCACACGAACGGCTCGATCAAGACGCCGTCGTCGCTGATCGCCGTGCCGGGGCCGGTCGAGGCCGTGATCATGCGCGCGCTCGACCGCAGCCCGACCAAGCGCTTCCTGACGGTGCGCCAGTTCGTCGACGAGGTCAGCCGCGTCGCGCGCGGCGAGGCCGACGTGAAGGCGCCGCAGCCGGCGGGGAAGGCCAAGCCCAAGGCCGAGCTCGTGCAGACGCTGCTCGGCGTGCGCGGTGGGACGCCGGCGCCGGGCGTGCCCGTGACGGCCGCCGCGCCGCCGGTGGTCGCCGCCGCTCCGCCCGCGAACGTGACGGCCTCGGGCCCGGCGGTCGCGCCGCCCGTCGCCGCGGCGACGCCGCCGGTCAAGCCGTCGCCGCTCGTCGTCACGACGGTCGCCGGCGTGCCGACGGCCGTGGCGCCGTCGATGGTGTCGAACGCCGGGATCGTGCCGCCGGCGGCGACGGCTCCGCAGGCGGTGCCTCCGCCGGAGCGCTCGCCGTGGGCGCCGCCCGCGACGGTGCCGCCGCCGATCGATCCCGCCGCGACGGCGGTCGGCTCTCCGGCCGCGCCGGTGGTCGCCGCGGCGGCCGCACCGGCGGTGGTGGTGGAGCCCGCGCCTGCGCCTGCACCGGCGCCTGCGCCTGCGCCCGCGCCGACCCCGATCTCGCAGGCGGCGACGGCGCCGGCGCCGGTCGTGGCCGCGCCGGTCGTGGCCGCGCCGGTCGTGAAGGCGCCGACCCCCGGCACCTCGGGCAAGCACAGCAAGAAGAAGGGCGAGAAGGAGGGCGGCGAGGCGAAGGGCAAGTTCCGCGAGACGATGTGGTTCAAGAAGGGCGAGCTCGACTCCGAGGCCGCCCAGCAGGCGGCCGCCGAGCGCGCGCGCACCGGCAAGGACGGCGCGAGCGACAAGGCGGACTCGCTGCCGATGGACGAGCGCTACAAGGACGACGGCTCGATCACGCGCGGCGACAAGGAGAAGTACAGCCTGCGCACCGGCGGCACGCAGATGATGGCGGCGATGCGCGACGACCGGCGCACCGGGCGCAGCGGTCAGGTCTCCGAGGACGAGCTCATCAGCGAGATGAAGGGCGGCCGCAACAAGATCTTCCTCGCGCTCGGCGCCGGCGCGGTCGTGCTGATCCTGATCCTGATCCTGATCGTCAAGTGATGCGGCCCGGCGGCGGGTAGACCGGGATGCGCGTCGTCTGCGCGTCGAACGGGATCCTGGTGATCGCCTCGCGCAGGACGTCGCACGGCACCGGCAGCGCGAACACGCGATCGATGCCGAGCGAGCGGCGTAGATCGTCGGGGACGTCGCCGAGCGCGATGATCGCGCCGCACCAGCCGCGGTGGCGGATCGCGTGGAGCTCGAGGATCTCGACGGGCGCGAGCAGGTCGAGGTCGATCACGAGGATCTGCGGGACGGGCGCGGGGTCGTCGCACAGCGCGCCGACGACCGAGGCGAGGCTGCGCGCGACGGTGAGCACCATGTCGTGCTCGAGCTCGCCCTCGAGGCTGCGCATCCGGTCCGGCGAGTGCGAGAAGATGATCGCGCGCTGGCGCGGGATCGCGTCGTTGCGGGTGCCGCGGGCCAACACGCGCGGGTGCTTCATGCCGTGACGAATCGGCCGCCGGCGACGGAGATCAGGGTGGGGCGATGTGCGCGACGTGCGATCGCGTCGGGTCGCCCGGCGAGGTCGTCGTCGTCGTCGTCGTCGTCGTCGTCGTCGTCGTGCCGCCGGCGAGATCGATCTCACCCTTGACGCACATGGCCGCGGCCTCGACGACGAGGTCCGGATGGGCGCCGGCGACGCCGACGACGGTGACCTCGCGGGCGACGAGGTCGCCGGGGAGGGCGGGGGCCGGCGCGAGGAGCACGAGCAGCGAGCGGGCGCCGGCGAGGGCCGCGGCGCGGGCGGTGGCCTCGGGGGCGGCGGCGATCACCTTCCACGGGCGCGCGACCTGCGCCGGGGCCTCGGTGCCGGCGTGCTGGGCGGCGACGGTGGCGGCCGCGATGCGGCGGGCCTCGTCGTCGGAGGCGTCGCGCGGGATGCGCGCGAGCGCGGCCCCGCGCGCGAGGAGGTGCGCGCCCCACGCGTCGTCGGCGGGATCGACGACGACCGTCGGCGCGATGTCCTTCGCGAGCAGGATGTCGACGAGGAAGCGCGCGACCGGCGACGTCCCCACGACCACCACCGGCTCGCGCGGCGCCGGCCCCGTGCGCGCGTACAGCGTGTACGCGGTCGCCACGTCGCCGGCGACCGCGGCCGCCGCCGGGATCGGGAGCTCGAGCCCGCGGTCGAGCGCGACCACCCACCGCGCCGCGACCACCGCCTCCAGCGGCCCGCTCGTCGGGAACGGCGGCCGGCGCACCGCCAGCGGGCACGCCGCGGCCCCACCGCGCCGGCACACCTCGCACGCGCCGCACGGATCGATCGGCCCCACGAGCACGCGCTTGCCCACGAGCACCACGGCCCGCGACCCCCCGCGCACCACGCGCCCCGTCGCCGCACCACCCTGCACCGCATCGATCGCGACCTCGACGTCGTCCTCTCCGAGCACCGCGTCGCTCACGCCATCCCTCCCGGCGACCGTCGCCCGGTTCGCTCGCGCTCGGTTTGCACGCCTGCACGCGCGCTGTGCATGGGCCGCGCGCGGTCGCGGCTGCGAGCGACGTCACGCTCGGTTCGCACGCCGGCGCGTGATCGCGCCCCGTGTGCGCTCACCAGTCGCCGCGGTTGCGCGGCGTCGCCGGCGGCGGCGGGAGGCCGTCGACGGTCTCGCTCGGTTCGCCGCCGACCATCGTCGCGTCGCTCGCGCGCGGGGGCGGTGCGGGAGGGGGCATGCCGATCGAGGTCGCCTCGCTGTCGCGGACGGGCGGGCCGCCGCCGAAGCTCATCGTGAAGTTGCCCTCGGCGTCGTAGCTCGTCTCCTCGAGGAGCGAGTCGTCGGCGACGTCGAGGTGCTCCTCGAGCGGCGCGAGCGGTGCGGGCGCGGGCGGGCGCGCGGCGGGCGCCGTGGGCGGGCGGTGCGGCGGCGCGGTGCGCGCGGCGACCGGCGGCGGCGTGCTCACCGGCGGCGGTGCGGCGCTCGCGACCGGCGGCACGAACGATCCGGACATCTGTCCGACCGGCAGGCCGCGCCGCGCGCGCCAGGTCTGCAGCGCCACCACGAGGTCTTCGTACGGGATCATGGCCCCGACGGTATCACGCTGGTACGGTGGCGCGGTCGCATGAGCATCCGCGTGCACCGGTCCGAGGTCATCCCGCGCGAGGGTTTCGTCCACGGCTTCCCGGAGCGGATGGGCGGCGTGTCGACGGGGGCGCGCGCGTCGCTGAACCTCGGCGCGCGCTGGGGCGACGACCGGGCGAACGTCGATGCGAACCGGCGCCTCCTCGCCGAGCACGCCGGTTACGACCCGGCGCAGCTCGTGGCGACGCGCCACGTGCACGGCACCGCGGTGTGGCGCGTCGGCGAGCCGCTCGCCGACGACGCGGAGTTCGACGGCCTCGTGTGCGACCGCGCCGGGCCCGTGCTCGGCGCGTTCGCCGCCGACTGCATCCCGATCCTGTTCGCCGAGCCCGCGGCGCGCGTCGCGGGCGCGGCCCACGCCGGGTGGCGCGGCACCGTCGCCGGCGTCGCGCCGAACGTCATCGCCCGCATGGTCGAGGCCGGGGCGCGCGCGGATCGCGTGCGCGTCGCGCTCGGCCCGTCGATCGGCCCGTGCTGCTTCGAGGTCGGCCCCGAGGTCGTCGCCGAGTTCCGCGCCGCGCTCGGCGAGCTCCCCGGGCTCGTCGTCGCCGGTCCGCACAAGGACCACCTCGACCTGCGCGTCGCCACGCGCGCGTTCCTCGAGCGCGCCGGCGTCCGCCCCGAGCACATCGACGACCGCCCGCCGTGCACGCGCTGCGAGGGCGAGCGCTTCTTCAGCTACCGCCGCGACGGCCGCGAGGGCGGCGTCCACATGGCGTACATCGGCCTCGTCTGAGGCGTCACGGTCAGGGCGCCTTGCGCTGCTCGAACTTGCTGTTGCCGGCGCCGTCGTACGTGTTCAGCGACGCGCCGGTGAGCTTGCCGCCCTGGAACCACACGTGGAGGTCGATGCTCCCCTTCACCGTCGTCGGCCCGGTGCGGAACACGACGTAGAGGATCGGCTGCGGGTCGTAGCCGCGCTCCGTGCGCACCTCGAGCGACGCGAGCGGGACCTTCGGCAGCGTGGCGAGCCACGTCGCCGGGACGGTGATCGTCGTGCCCTGGGCGGTCACGGCCAGCGAGGTGACGTTGCCGCTCGCGTCCGCGCCGGCCTTGACCTCGACGTCGCCGAACAGGCTGGTCGGCGCCACGATCGTCGCCGTCTTCCAGCGGTGGATCTGCTCCTGGGACGCGGCAGCGGTGCCGGTGAGGAGGAGGAAGGAGAGCGCGGTGCGTCGGAGCATGGCGCTACCTACGCACGATGCGCCCGCGCGGTCCACGCGTACATCGGCTCCGTCGGACAGCCCGGTCCGTTCGGCGGACAGATCTGTCCGACCGCCACGTGGGAACGAGGGGTTGACCGCGGTACGGCGGATGCACACGGCGGCGGGCATGACGCAGCAGCAGGCACTCTCCCCGGCACAGATCCTCTTCACCTCGAACGGCGGCCTCTTCCGGTCGAAGTGGCGCGTCCACTTCGGGCGCTACGAGCTCACGCCGACCCACCTGATCTGGTACCAGCGCAGCAGCTTCTGGCTCGCGTTCGGCGCGCTCGGCATGCTGCTGTCGCGCGGGACGTCGGGGAAACGGGCGCGCGACTTCGAGCTCCGCGCGATCGCGAAGGCCGTGCGCGGCAAGCACGGCGTCAACAAGAAGATCCTCGACCTCACGCTCACCGACGGCACCACGGCGCGCCTCAGCGTCGACAAGTTCGACGAGCTGGTCGCGCGCCTGCGCGAGCTCGGCTGCGCGGTCGAGGGGGCGTGAGCGCCGGTCGGGCTACGGATCGACGCTGATGCCGTAGCCGGGCAGGAGGTCGCCCGTGAGCGCCTGCACGACGGTCTCGGCCTTGTGCCAGTCGATCATCGCCTGCGCGCGCCGGAGCTCGGCCTGGCGGAGCTCCTCCTGGCGGTTGAGCACGTCGAAGTTCGTCGCCTTGCCGAGCGTGAAGCGATCGCTCTCGATCTTGATGTTCTCGGTCGCGAGGTCGATCGCGCGCTGCGACAGGGCGATGCGGCGCTTGGCCGCCTCGAGCTGCGCGACGGCGCGGGTCATCGTCTGCGCGATCTGCGCCCGCGTGTCGAACGCGGTGACCTCGAGGCGGCGGCGCTGCTCGCGCAGCTCGCGCGCCCGGCCGCGCACGTCGTAGCGGTTGAGCGACTGCGTGTACGTGAGCGAGCCGGAGATCGCGAGCGACTTCAGCGTCACGAGGTTCGCGGCGGCGGTGCCGGCAGCCTCGTTCTGGCCCTGCGGGCCGAACGTCAGCGCCGCCTCGAGCTGGGGCAGGAGGCCGTTCTCGTTGACCTCGATGTCGAGGTGCGTCGCGGCGTCCTGGCGCGCGAGCTGCGCGAGCTCGGGGCTGGCGGCGAACGCGCGCTCGGTGAGGGAGCCGAGCTCGAACGCGGCGTCGCCGACCGCGAGGTCCGCGTCGACGCGCAGGCCGAGCGCGCCCTTGCCGATCGGCATGCCGCCGGCGCGGCGCAGCGCGATCGAGCGGTCGAGGACGAGGAGCTCGCCGTTCAGCACCTCCTCCTCGCGCGTCGCGATGATCTGGCGGACCGCCGGGATCTCGCTGCGCGGGATCTTGCCGCCGTCGGCGCCGATCGTCGTGATGCGCAGCCGCTCCTCGGCGAGGGCGAGGCTGGCGCGCGTGATCGCGACCTGGCGCTCGGCGAGGACGAGGTCCCAGTACGCGTTGACGATCGCCTGCACCGTCGTGATCGCGGCGAGCCGCTTCGCGAGGAGGCTGCTGTCCCTGACGATCGTCGCGCGGCGCTCGGTCGCCTCGTAGAACCAGCGCCCGCGGCCGCGCAGCAGCTGCTGGGTCGCGGTGACGTTGAGCTCGTCGCGCCAGTTCGTGTTCTCGCCGAACGCGTCGGCGACAGTGCGCGTGTACTGGCTGCTCGCCTGGACCGAGATCGTGCCGCCCGTCGGCAGGAGGCGCGACACCGCCGCGGACAGGCCGAGGCTCGTCGAGTTGTCGATCGTGATGCCGTTGAAGAAGCCGCTCGCGCGCGAGCCGTTGAAGCGCGCGGTCAGGCCCCAGTCCTCGCGCGAGCGCGTCTGCTCGATGCGGGCCTCGGCGATCGCGATGTCGATGCGCGCGGCGGCGAGCGCCGGGGCCTGCTGCACGGCGAGCTGGAGGATCGCGGGCAGCGTGGTCGGCTGCGGGGCGCCGGCCCACGCCGTGAGGTCGTCGGCCGGGGGCGGCGGCTGGGCGGGCTGCTGGCCCGGGGCGCCGCCGCCGTCGGACCCGTCGAGGGCGCGCGACAGGAGGTCGGCGCGCGCCGGGGAGGGCAGGATCGTCGTCGCGAGCAGGGCGGCGAGGGCGGGGCGTACGAGGCGCTGCAAGCGGCCGCACTATCGCATGCGCGAGATCGGCGCGCTAATGCGACCGGTGCGACCCACGTGCGACTTCCTCTGCCCACGCGTGGATCTGCGCGCGATGCGCGTGATAGCGTGGCGCGCACCGATGGGAACGGTCCTGCGTACGTACTGTTTTCTCGATGCGCTCCAGCCGCAGCAGGCGACGTTCGTCGGCAAGACCGCGCGCGGCTTTTTGCCCGTGCCGTTTCAGGCGTCGCTGTGGGTCGAGATCGCACCGGGCATCGCGATCAACCAGGTCACCGACGCGGCGCTCAAGGCGACGCGCGTGCAGCCGGCTGTGCAGATCGTCGAGCGCGCCTACGGGCTCCTCGAGATCCACGACCACGACAAGGGCGAGGTCCTGCAGGCCGGCGCGACGATCCTGAAGTACCTGGGCGTCGAGGAGACGCAGCGCCTGAAGCCGAAGGTCCTCACGAACCAGATCATCCGCGGCGTCGAGGCCTACCAGACGCAGATCATCAACCGCTCGTCGGCGGGCATGATGGTGTTGCCGGGCCAGTCGCTGTTCATCTTCGAGTGCGAGCCGGCGGGCTACGCCGTGCTCGCCGCCAACGAGGCGGAGAAGGCCGCGCAGGTCAACCTCGTCAACGTGACCCCGTACGGCGCGTTCGGGCGCCTCTACATGGCGGGGCCCGAGGCGGAGATCGACGCGGCGGCGGCGGCGGCCACGGCCGCGCTCGCCAGCGTCACCGGCAGGGAGCCGGAAAAGTTCGTCGACAAGTGAGTTGCGGTACCCAAGGAGCAATAGGAAATGGCTGACGCTCTCGGAATGATCGAAGTCAAAGGCTTCGTCGGTATGGTCGAGGCCGCCGACGCGATGGTGAAGGCCGCGAAGGTCGAGCTCGTCGGCTACGAGAAGACCGGCGGTGGTTACGTGACGGCCGTCGTGCGCGGTGACGTCGCGGCGGTCAAGGCTGCGACCGAGGCCGGCCAGCGCGCCGCGGAGCGCGTCGGCGAGGTCGTCTCGGTGCACGTGATCCCGCGTCCGCACGCGAACGTCGATGCGGTGCTGCCGCTCGGCCGTTCGGGCGCGAAGTAAGCGATGGTCCTCGGCAAGGTCATCGGCACGCTGGTCGCGAGCCGCAAGGAGCCCACGCTCGAGGGCCTGAAGCTGCTCGTGGTGCGCGCGTGCGACGTCGACGGCAACGAGACCGGCGGCATCGCCGTCGCGGTCGACGCCGTCGGCGCCGGCATCGGCGAGGTCGTGCTGTACGCGGCCGGCTCGTCGGCGCGCCAGACCCAGGTCACGCAGAACCGTCCGGTCGACGCGACGATCATGGCGATCGTCGACGAGATCGCGGTCGGCGGCGAGAGCCGCTACGTGAAGGACCGCTGAGAGGTAGCCATGGCGATGCTCGACGAGCGCAAGATCGAGGAGATCGTCGCGAAGGTGCTCGAGCGCATCGGCGGTAGCGTGACCGCGGCGCCTGCGCGGGCGCCGGTCGGTGATGCTCCGAAGAGCAAGGCCAACATCCCGCGCGGCACGAACGGCGTGTACGCCGATGCCGATGCGGCGGCGAAGGCCGCGCGGCGCGCGTTCGAGCAGAACGAGCGCACGTCGATCGCCACGAAGACCAAGATGGTCGCGGCGATGCGCAAGGCGGTGCTCGCGAACAACGAGCAGCTGTCGCGCTTCGCCGTCGAGGAGACGGGCCTCGGGCGCTACGAGGACAAGCTGGCGAAGAACCAGCTCGTCGCCGAGAAGACGCCGGGGCCCGAGATCCTGCAGACCGTCGCGTACACCGGCGACCATGGCCTGATGCTCACCGAGCGGGCGCCGTACGGCGTGATCCTCGCGGTCACGCCGACGACGAACCCGACCGAGACCATCCTGTGCAATGCGATCGGCATGGTCGCGGCCGGCAACGCGGTCGTGTTCAACGTGCACCCGTCGGCGGCGCAGACCTGCAACTGGTGCGTGCACCTGCTCAACGAGGCGATCCAGTCGGCCGGCGGTCCGCGCGACGTGATCACGTCCGTCGAGCGCCCCACCGTCGAGAGCGCGCAGACGCTGATGAAGCACCCGATGGTGCGGCTCGTCGTCGTCACCGGTGGCCCGGTCGTCGTCAAGCAGGCGATGAACTCGGGCAAGAAGGTGATCGCCGCCGGCCCGGGCAACCCACCCGCGGTCGTCGACGAGACGGCGAACCTCGAGAAGGCCGCCGACGCCATCGTGCGCGGCGCGTCGCTCGACAACAACATCGTGTGCATCGCGGAGAAGGAGATCATCGCGGTCGATTCGATCGCGACGGAGCTCGTCCGCCAGCTGCAGAAGAAGCAGGTGCTGCTGCTCGATCAGCGCCAGACGCGCGAGCTCGAGAAGGTCGTGCTCGAGGGCGACCACGTGAACAAGAACTGGGTCGGCAAGGACGCCGGGGTGATCGCGAAGCAGATCGGCATCGGCGGCCACGGCCACGACCTGCGCCTGCTCCTGTGCGAGACCGACGAGCAGCACCCGTTCGTGCAGCACGAGCTGCTGATGCCCGTCATCCCGATCTTC
Source organism: Deltaproteobacteria bacterium (assembly GCA_019637375.1). Classification (GTDB taxonomy): domain Bacteria; phylum Myxococcota_A; class Polyangia; order Haliangiales; family Haliangiaceae; genus JABFXX01. Next base: position 29,016 of record JAHBVW010000024.1, read on the forward strand.
CGGGTGAAGGACTCCGTCGAGGCGATCGCGGCGGCGCTGCGCTGCGAGCACGGCTTCCACCACACGGCGACGATGCACTCGCTGAACATCGACAACATGGCGTCGATGGCGCGCGTGTGTAACTGCAGCATCTTCGTCAAGAACGAGGCCTCGCACGCGGGCCTGGCGCTCGGCGGCGAGGGCTACACCTCGTTCACGATCGCCTCGCCGACGGGCGAGGGCCTGACGACGGCGGTCCACTTCACGCGCGAGCGCCGCTGCACCCTCAAAGAGGCGTTCAGGTTCGTGTGACCGCCTTGGTAGTCGGAGCGCGTGGTCCAGCGCTCGGCGTGCTCGAGGTCGCCACCATCGCGCGCGGCATCGTCGCGGCCGACGCGGCGCTCAAGCGCTCGCCGGCCCTGCTCGTGTCGTCGCGCGCGGTCTCCGGCGGCAAGCACCTCGTGATCCTCGAGGGCGGCGTCGCCGAGGTCGAGGAGGCGCTCGGCGCCGGCCGCCTCGCCGCCGACAAGCTCCTCCTCGACTCCGTCGAGCTGCCGTACGCCGACGCGCAGGTGTGGCCGCTCCTCGGCGCGCCGGTCGCGGCCCCCGACTGGTCCCCCGACCCGACGGCCGAGGCGGTCGCGATCATCGAGACGGCCACCGTCTCCGCCGCGATCCGCGCCGCCGACGCGGCGTGCAAGGTCGCCGACGTCGCCGTGCGCGACGCGCGCTTCGCCGTCGACCTCGCGGGCAAGGCGTACTTCACGCTGACCGGCGCGCTGCCCGACGTCGAGGCCGCGATCGCGGCCGCGGCCGCCGCCGCCGGCGATCGCGCCGTCGGGCTCGAGCTGATCGCGCAGCCGTCGCCGGATCTGCGCGGCCGGCTGTTTCGCTAGCGCTACGCCGCACCCGCGGCGCGTGGAATGCTGGGGGCGTGCGCTGCGCGCGGCTCCGAGGAAGTAGCGCGCGTCTACGCGGCCTTCTTCTCGAGGTGCCGGTGTGCGAACACCTCGCCCGAGACGACCTCCGGCTTCTCGGGGAGCGCCTTTGCGAGGGCCTGGCTCACCCACTGAGCGGCCGCGCGCACGGACTCCGCGGCGCCCTTGGCATCGCGGAACACGCTGACGGACATGAGGGAGTTGTCGTCGGCCCAGACGGCGTAGAAGTCGACGAAGCCGTCGATCTTCGCGAGCACCGAGCTGAAGTCGCGATTGACGAGCTCGATGATCTGCTTCCTGTCGCCTTCGACCTTGCGATACTTGCGGATGGTGAGATGCATGGTGCGGCTCCTTTCGGCGCCGAATGCGTGCAGGTCCCGCGCCGGCCGTCGCGGGGCCGGCAGTAAGCTGTGACATGGGCATCGTCATCAAGAACGCCGCCGAGCTCGTGCGCATGCGCCGGGCCGGCGATGTCGCGCGTGCGGTCCTGGACGCGGTCGAGGCCGCGTGCGTCCCGGGTGTCTCCACCGCCGAGCTCGACCGGGTGGCGGCGCGCGAGCTCGCGCGCTGGGGCGCGACGTCGGCGTACGCCGGCTATCGCCCGGGCGGCGTGCCGCCGTTCCCGGGCGTCCTGTGCACGTCGATCAACCACGTCGTCGTGCACGGCATCCCGAGCCCGCGCGACGTGCTGCGCGAGGGCGACCTCATCAGCATCGACTTCGCCTGCTACCGCGACGGCTTCTGCGCCGACGCGACCCGCACCGTCGCGATGGGCATCATCAGCGCCCCGGCGCGCCAGCTCCTCGACGCCACGCGCGCCTGCCTCGCCCGCGCGCTCGCCGCCTGCGGCCCGGGCAGCCGCCTCGGCGACCTCGGCGCCGCCATCGAGCGCCACGCCGGCGCCTCCGGCCACGCCGTCGTGCGCCAGTTCGTCGGCCACGGCATCGGTCGCCAGATGCACGAGGACCCCGCCGTCCCGAACTACGGCACCCCCGGCACCGGCCGCCGCCTCAAGCCCGGCATGACCCTCGCCATCGAGCCCATGCTCACCACCGGCGACGACGCCGTCCGCATCCTCTCCGACCGCTGGACCGTCGTCACGGCCGACCACAGCCTCGCAGCCCACCTCGAGCACACCATCGCCATCACCGACCACGGCGCCGACGTCCTCGCGGCCTAGCTCTCGCCGTCAGCGGGCGCCGCGGGCGCAGCGAAACCCAGACAGATAGTGATCCGCCGTGTGTGTGGGCGGTGCACCGGTATGCGCGGACGTCCGCAGAAACTTCGCGGCGTCGCCATAGAATCCGCCGCGTACCTCGCGAAGGAGGAAGGTCGGACTGACTGGAGTGAGCCGGGCACAATCCACACACGGGTCGACGAATGGGGGATCGAACGAGCGAGCTAGCCAGTCCAGCACCAGCTCGTAAAGATTCCCACTCATATCCGCGTGTCCCCAGCGCCCGTTTCCGGCGGGCTTGCTTCCCACGGGGGTGATCGCGGCGCACCCGCCGATCGTCTGGGCGAAGCTCGCGTGCGTACAATCGATCTCGAGCGAGCCGGGGGGATCCGACCACGGATAGGCTCGTTGCTCGCTCCCACCGCTGGCCGCGTAGTTCCACTCTGCAGCCGTCGGAAGACGGCCACCATCCCAGATGCAGAACGCCATCGCGGTGAACCAGGAGACGCAGTTGATCGGCAGGTTCTCGTGGTCACCGGGCTCGTCCGTCCACGTCGCCCGCGTCGAGTCGCATGTCAATCCATGGACGAGAGAGGTCGTGTCGAAGAAGAGCGACGCACTCCAGCTCTCGTCCCAGCCGCTCTCGGGCAGGTGCTCGTTCGCACCTGCACCCGCAGCCGGAGGGCATCGCATCGTCCCCATCCCGGCCTCGACGAACGCCCGGAACCTCCCCACAGTGACGGCGTACTTGTCGAGCCGGAAGTCGCTGATCGTCGCCGGGTGGGTCATGTCGGCGAACCTCCCGTCCGGCGCGACGTCGTAGCCGCGGAAGAACGTGCCGCCGGGCACGAGCGGGCTCTCACAACAGTCGCCGTCGCCGGTCGGCCCGCAGTTCATCGGGCACGTCCGCTCGACGACGGAACATGCGTCGGGGTCGGGCGCGATCGGCGTCGAGCACGCAATCGTCGCGAGAGTGGCCACGATCCATCGCATCCTATGGTGCTTGCTCCAGGCTAGGGGGCTTCGACTTCCTCGAGGAACTCGACGTTGCGGATCTGCTTGCGGCCGCCTTCGGCGAAGTCGACCTCCATACCGTCGTCGGATTCGGCGACGACCTTGCCGATGCCCCACTCGGGCCGCTTCTTGTGGCGGACGAGGTACTCGCCGATCTTCTTCGGGGCGGCGGTGGCGGTGGCGGTGGTGGACGGCTTCTCGACGATGGTGTCGGCGGCGTGGGTGCGGAGCTTGTCGAGGTCGGCGGCGCCGAGGTTGCAGTCGGTGACGTCGAGGAGGGCGAGGCGCTGCTTGCGCTTGCGCGCGAGGAGGTCGACGCCGGCGCGCGAGAGGTCGCCGGCGAGGACGAGCTCGGAGAGGTGCTGGAGGAGCTTGGTCTCGACGACGGCGGCGACGGCGTGGTCGAGGTTGGTCTCGACGCGCAGCACGAGGCGGCGGAGGGCGGGGAGCTTCTTCTTCTCCAGTCCGGCGATGCGCGCGGTGAGGGGGCGCGCCTCGGCGGTGCGGCCGCCGGAGCTGTAGGGCTCGGTGGCGTTCGCGACGGAGAGCTCGAGCGTGGCGAGCGTGGCGGAGCGCAGGCCCTCGAGGTCGCCCGCGCCGCGCACGGCGAGGTGCTCGAGCTGCGGGAGGCCGTTCGCGACGAGCGCGCCGACCTGGCCGAGGCCGTGGGTGCCGTGGCGCGCGGTGCCGAGCTCGAGGACGCGCAGCGTCGCGGGGAGCGGACGCGGCAGGTTGGCGGCGACGAGGATCGTCGAGCTGTTCGCGTGCACCGCGAGCTCGCGCAGCAGGCGGAACGACGGGCTGGCGAACGCGAGCCCGAGCGTCTGCGGCTCGAGGTCGCTCGCCGCGATCACCATGCGGTGCACGAAGCCGCGGCGCCACACGAGCGTGGCGACGAGCCGCTCGGGCAGGAAGCGCTTGCGGTGCGTCGCGAGCAGGCGCTTCTCCGCGTCGTGGAGCTTGGCCTTCGCCTCGCCCTCGGCGGTCTCGAGCGCGCGCTGCACCGTGACGAGCTCGCCCCGCGGATCGCCGACGGAGTGCAGCCAGTCGCCGAACACGAGCATGAGGTCGTCGTCGGGGGCCTCGCGCAGGCGCGCGAGGAAGCCCTGGTACTCGTCGCGCGTCTCGGCCTTCTCCTCGGCGGCGTCGGCCCCCGACAGCGCGACCTCGATCGCGCGCTCGAGCTCCGCGCGGTCCGGGATGTCGAGCGTCGTCGCGGCGAGCGCCGACCGCAGCTTGAACGGCTGCTGCGCGGCGGCGCAGCTGAGGTGATGGTAGCGAGCCCACACGTCGGGGCTCACCGAGTCGTGGTTGCTGTGGCCGCCGCGATCCTCGCCGGAGTCGTAGCTCCGCGTGCGCGGCGTGCGCGCGTACGAGTGCGACCGCGCCCAGCGGCCTTCGTCGGAGACGAACGCTTCGGACAGCCGCAGCACGCCGGCGCCGATCGGCAGGCCGCACGTCTGACAGGTCGAGGTTCCGGACTTCGCCGGCTCGATCACGTGCGCCCTTGGCTTGTCGCGCTCCCTCATCGTCGGTTCCGGTCGCTTCGTTCGTCCGGTCGCTTCGTCCGGCCGCTTCGCCGGGGCGGACCAGCCGCGTGGCTCGAGTGTATCGCCGGGTCACGGCCGTCGTGAATTCGGCACGCGAGAACCTGGCAAGAACTCGCCATCCGCGCTCGCGTGCCGGCGCGCGCACCGCCGATCCGGAAACCTACATCCGGGCACAGCAGGTGCAACATCGGTGACGCGATCGCGCAGCTGCTCCGCCGGCAAGACGAGCTCGAGGCGCGCTGCCCGAGCCGCCGCAGGATGATGCAGCGGAGATCGCGATCGCCGCGTCGCCGCACCGCGCGGCGGCGGCGGTCGAGCCTCCGGAGCCGGCGCCGCGTCCGGAGTCGCCCGCGGCGCCGGCGCTCGAGGCGCGCTGCTCGCGACGAGCCGGTTCCCGCGCGCCGATCAGGGCGACGTCACGCAGTCGGCCTCGAACAGCGCGTTGAGGAACAGGCGCGCACCCTGGCTCTTCGATCCCGACGTCAGCGGCACGTTGGTGTCGAAGTCGTGGCCCCCGAGGTAGCTGATCTTGCCGCCGCACGGCGCGGCGTGCGCCGTCGACTTGCCGATGATGATGTCGTCGCAGCCGTCGAGGTAGCCGCTCATCCAGACGTCCTGGTCGCCGGGGCCGTTCGGACCCGTCAGCAGCGTGACCTGGCGGTTGTTCTTGTACGTGACGCCGAGGTACGTGCTGAGGTTGTACGCGGGCTCGCTGCCGCCGACGGTGCCGAACTGACCGTCGAGCTGGTTGTACGGCACGTCGGGGCGCAGCACGCGCACGCTCGCCGACGACGGCTGGTCGGCGACCTCGTAGCCGGGGAGGTTGCGCCACGTGCCGGGCTTCGGCATGCAGCACGCCTGGCCGTTGCACGCGCCCTGCGTGCACTGGTAGCTCGAGTTCGTGCACGTCCCCGTCGGGCACAGCGGCGGCGTGCCGGCCGTCGTCAGGAAGTGGCCCTCGCGCCCGGCGTCGTCGAGGTACGGCCACGCCGGGTTCGGCACCGTGTTCTCGTACGCGTTCACCGCCTGGCACTCGGCGAAGAAGTGCGTCCCGTGCTTCAGGAACTCGCGCACCTCGGCGACGACCTCGTGCCCGTTGTACGTGAAGCGCTGGTTCGTGCACTGCGCCTGCGTCGCCGGGCAGGAGCCGCCGTCGCACTGCACGCGCTCGCGGTCGCTGACGTCCCAGTGCATCGACATGATCTGGCAGTAGCGCGGGTTGCCGGCGGCGTCGAACAGGGCGCCGTTGCGGTGGTCGAGGTTCGGTGCGGCGCACGTGCCGAGGTCGCCCATGATCGCCACCTGGCTCAGCATGTCGGGGTTCGCCGTGTTCGGGCCGCAGTTCGTGGCGTTGCACTTCGCCGTCGGGAACTCGTTGCCGTTGGACTGCGGGATGCCGGCGGCGCGGAGGTAGTCGGTCGCGATCGGCTCGTTGCCGTCCGCGAACACGGCGATCGACGGCGCGGTGACCATCGTCTTCGCGATCACGGCCGTGAACGGCTCGACGGCCTCGTGCACGGTGACCGGGTGGAACACCGTGCGCTTCGCCCAGGTGTTCGCGGGCCACTGCGCGCGGTCGTTCCACACGTCGATGATCGCGAGCGCGCGGTCGTGATCGGCGGCGTCGAGCACGAACGGACCACCGCGATAGCCGTGGCGGCCGAGCGCCGCGCCGCGCGCCGCCGCGCCGGTGTCGTCCCAGATCACCGCCGTCGTCGCGAACAGGTCGGGCGTCGCCGTCGGGTAGGGGCACTTCCGCCCCGAGCCCTCGAGCTCGCAGTCCCACGCGCACTCGTCGCCGGGCGTGTTGCACGGCGCGGCGTGCCACACCTTGCTCGGCTCGATCGCCCAGTGCACGCGCACGCCCTGGCGGATCAGCTGGTAGATGAGGCCGTACGCCTGGAAGATGCCCGTCGCCTGGTACGACAGGTCCATCGGGATGATGAGGCTGCGCGGCCCGAGGTCCGGCCCCGAGGTCGGGTCCGTGACGCACGTGCCCGCGCACATCTGCGAACAGCACTCCGCGTCGTCGGTGCACGCGGCGCCGTTCTGCGCGAGCGTGCACGAGCCGCCGTCGTCGCCCGCGTCGGGGACGAGGTCCGTGCGGTTGAAGCCGCACGCGGCGAGCGCGAATCCGCAGACGAGGGCGAGGCGTGCATCCATGTCGGTCACTCCTTGGGAAGCGCCGCGAGCTGGCGGCGGACGTCGTCGGTGTAGCGGCCGGCGGGGTGGCGGTCGAGGTAGCGTGCGAGGAGCGCGCGGGCGGCGGCGGTGCGGGTGCGCCGGAGCTCGACGCGCGCGGTCGCGTACAGCGCCGACTCGGCGGCCGGCAGCCCGGCGAGCTCGGTGAACACGGCGGTGTAGTGCGCGACGGCGCGGTCGAGCGCACCGGAGGCCTGCGCGATGTCGGCGAGCAGCATGCGCGCGGCGGCCGCATCGGCGCGCGACGGTCGCGCCGCGAGGGCGGCCGCGGCGGCGCGCTCGGCGCCGGCGAGGTCCTTCGCGGCGAAGCGCGTGCGCGCGACGGCGAGCAGCTCGGCGACGGGCGGACCCTGCGGCTGCGGCGTCGGGCGCGCCGGCGCCTCGAAGCTCGCCGCGCCGCCCGCCTCGAGCCGCACCACGCGCGCCCCCTCGCGGATCGCGACGGCCCCGCGCGTGACGCGCACACCCGTCGGCTCGACGGTGACGTCGGCGTCGCCGACCTCCACGTCGACACGCCCGGCCACGACACGCGCGATCCCGTTCGCGCCGTTGGTGATGTCGAGCCGGCCGCGCTCGAGGAGGACCGTGCGCTCCTCGGGCACCCAGCGCAGCTCGCTGCTCGCGGCGACGATCACGCGGGCGCCCGCCAGCCGCAGCTGTGTCGCGCGCATCGCGCGCAGGGTCTGCCGCGCCGGGACGGTGGTGACGGCGACGCCGTCGTGCGCGAGCTCGCCATCCTCGACGACGTCGTCGGCGAGGCTCGGCGCGTCCGCCGGGGCCGCGTCGACGACCGTCGCCGGCGGTGGTGCCGGCGGTGCGATCGCGAGCGGTGCGGCGAGCTCGCCGTCGCCCGGGCGCAGCACGAGCACGGCGGCGAGCAAGATCGCTCCGGCGCCCGCGAGCGCGAGCGGGATCAGCGCGCGCCGGGATCGGGGCGCCGGAGCGAACCGGGTGGAGGGCCCCTCGAGGAGTGCCCGCGCGATCGCGCGCTGGTGCGTGCGTGCATCCGCCGGCACCGGCAGCGCTGCACCGATGCGATGGACCGCGAGGAGCCGCTCGCGATCACCGCGGCACCGCGCGCACCCGGCGAGGTGATCGTCGAGGACGAGCCGCTGCACATCCTCGAGCGCGTCGACCTCGCGATGGAGGCTGTCGCGCAGGGCGCCGCACGTCGTCACCGCGCACCTCCGCGCGGCAACCACACGTCCCCGACGGTGCTCGCGCAGGTCACCGCGCGATGCGGCGGCGGTGCGTCCCCGACGGTGCTCGCGCACGTCATCGCGCACGTCATCGCGCACGTCATCGCGCACGTCATCGCGCACCTCCGGGGGACCCCGCGTGCTCGCGCACCGCCGAGCGGCGGCGGCGGGTCCCCGACGACGCGCGTGCGCGTGCTCGTCATCGCGCACCTCATCGCGCACCTCCGAACGCCGGGTCGCGGCGCAGGCGCCTCAGCAGCGCGCGGCGGGCCCAGAAGATGCGCGAGCGCGTCGCCGCCTTGCTCGCGCGCGTGAGCGCTGCGATCTCGTCGATCGTGTGGCCCTCGATCACGTACAGCACGAGCGCGATCCGCTTCGCCGCGTCGAGCGCGTCGAGGTGGGCGTACAGGCGCTCGCCGAGCTCGCGCTGCGCCGGGTCCTCGCCGCTCCTCACCTCGGGGGCCGCGATGGCGTCGGCGTCGGGCAGGTCGACCTCGCGGCGGTGGCGCGGGCGGCGCAGGTGCTGGTGCGCGACGTGGATCGCCACGCGGTACAGCCACGTCTTCACCGACGCCTCGCCGCGGAACGTCGGGAACGACGCGATCGCGTTCGCGAACGTGTCCTGCAGCAGGTCCTCGACGTCGGCGACCGGGCCGACGAGCCGCACGAGCAAGCGCGACAGCCCGGCGGCGTGCGCGCGGAACACCGCCTCGAGCGACGCGCGATCGCCGCGCCGGCAGCCCTCCACCACGTCGGGCGCGACCGTCGCGGCCGGCGTCGCCGGGCGCTCGTCGCGCGGGGCGGCGAGCGCGACCAGCCCCAGGGCGTGGAGAGAAGCGGGCACCGTCTTCTCAGTGGCGAAGCCCCGCCCATCTGCTGCAGGAAATCGTCACAACCCGACGGTGAGCATCACACCCACATGCAGCCTCGCGCGCCCGACGTCGACGACGACGCGGTCATCCACGGCGAGCTCGTGATGCCTCCACGCCACCTCGCCACCCGCGACGACCCCGAGCGCCGCCGCCTCCGAGATCTCCCGACGCACGCCGACCTCGAGGCCGGCATACGGCGCGAACAGCGTCGCCCGCCCGGCGCGCCCATCGCCGCTCTCTCCCTCCGCGCGCAGCGCCCCGAGCACGACCCGCGGCCGCGCGAACACCGGCCCGCGCGCCGCCTCCACCGCGATCGCCGCCCCGACCTCGGTGACCGTCGCGCGCCCGGTCGCGCCGTCGATCGCCCCGCTCGGCTGCCAGTACCCGGCGACCGACGGCGCCAGCGTCCACCCGCCGCGCCGCCACGCGCGCCCGATCCCGACCACCGTCCGCGGATCGGCGCCGCGCTCGTGCGGCTCGCGCGCCAGCTGTCCGGACACCTCGATCCGCCACCGCGCCCCAACATTCGCTGCACCATGCCGCACGCCCCCGAGCGCCGCGCGCGCCTCTCCCGCCGGCGCCGACGGCGCCGCGAGCAAGACGTCGAGCAACCCGGCCACCTTCAGCGCGATCGTCCGCTCGATCTCCGACGCCCCGAGCGCCTCGTCGACGCGCACCAGCTCCAGCAGCGCCCGCCCCGGCCACCGCCCCGCCGCGAACACCAGGTACCCGCCGTCCACGCGCGCGAGCCACACCACGATCGCCGCCTCACCGGCCGCGACCATCGCCGTCGCCCGCTCCGCAAACGTCAGCGGATCAGCCTCCCTCTCCACCACCGCACCCACCGTCGCGCGCCCCGACGCATGCACCTCGACCTGCGGCACCAGCGTCGGCAACACCGGCGCATCCCGCGTCTCCACCACGATCACCCGCGGCTCCGCCCGCGCTCCCCCGGCCAGGCAGCACACGATCACGGCCACGAGCGCGCGCATCCCGATCGACACTCCGGTCTCCCCGAGACCATGTCAACCCGCGGCTCGTCAGCGTGGGGGCGTGCGGGCGTCGATGATGAGGACGTAGGGGAGGCGAGCGGCGTCGGCGAGGTCGGGGAGGGCGGCGATGGCGGAAGGGGTGGGGCGGGGTTCGCGGAGGCGGGCGATCGTGAGGTTGGCGTCCTCGAGCATGCGGCTCCACTGCTCGAGGGTGTAGCGGTACTGGATGGTGGTGAAGTGGTGCAGGAGGCGCTGCATGTTCCACTGCAGGACGGTGGGGGTGGCTTCGAAGTAGCGGTCGAGCTCGAGGGCGAGCTTGTGGCCGTCGGCGTCGCGCTTCCACACGCGGTGGGGAGCGTCGGTGACGGGGTTGGGGATGGAGAAGACGAGGCGCGGGGCGAGGCGGGCGGCGGCGGCGAGGACGGAGGCGGGGTGGGGCATGTCCATGAGGGACATGCAGGCGGTGACGAGGTCGAAGGTGCCGGGGGCGAAGCGCGCGGCGAGGTCGGCGGCGTCGAGGACGTCGTAGGTGACGCCGCCGTGCGTCGTCGAGGAGGGCTGGGCCTGGAAGTGGCGCGCCTCCTCGAGGCGCCGCGCGTGCTCGATCAGGCCGGTGGACCAGTCGATGCCGGTGACGTGGCCGCCGGCGCCGGCGAGCTGGCGCGAGAACCAGCCCTGGCCGCAGCCGAGGTCGAGGACGCGCAGCCCGCGCACGTCGCCGCACGCGTCGAGGAGCGCCGGGCCGTGGAGCTCGGTGCGGTAGTAGTCGAGGCCGGTCTCGATGAAGTGGTGGTAGGCGTCGGCCGCGTCGTTCCACAGGCGGCGCGCGGTGGCCTCGTCGGTCACTTGAGGACCGACCAGCTCGCGCGGAACTTGTTGTACGCGCCGCGGAACGGCGGCGTGCCGCCGGCGGGGCCGAGGACGTAGTCGGCGCGGCGGTTCGCGCGCTCGTCCTTGTCCTGGCCGCTGTGGACCTTCAGCACCTCCTCGCCGTAGCCGGCGACGGCGATCGGGATCGCCAGGCCCTTGGACCGGAAGTACTTCGCGATCGCGAGGGCGCGCGCCTGCGAGAGCCGGAGGTTCTTGTCGTTCGGCCCGACGGTGTCCGTGTGGCCGGCGACGTAGAGCTGCATCTTGACGACGGTGACGCGCTTCATCGTCTCGGCGATCTTCGCGAGGCTCGCGTCGAGCTTCGCCGTCTCGCCCGGATCGATCGTGGCGCTGTCGGTCGCGAAGTTGACGTCCTCGTGCTCGACCTCGAACGACCACGGCGTCAGGTCGAGCAGCGCGACCGCCCCGTCGGAGGCGACGGCGCGCAGCTTGAGCGTGAGGACGCGCGCGCCCGCCGGCTGCGTCCAGCCGATCGGCAGCCAGCCGTCGGCGGGCAGCTTGTCGGCGTACGCGGCGTCGCCCTTGCCGAGCTCCTTGCCGTCCTCGCCGATCACGACGAGCGACGCCTTGTCGATCGGGCGCGACACCTTGAACTGCAGCACGCGCTTGTCGAGGTCGAGGTGATCGACGTCGTACTGGAACTTGATCGGCAGCGTCACCGCGGTCTCGAATTCGACGGTGTCGGTCCACTTCTGCCCGCCCGCCAGCACCGCCGAGAAGGTGCACTTGTACGTCGCCTTGCCGGGCGCGCCGTCGCCGATCGGCACGGTCACGACCTGGCCCGCGGCGATCGCGCCCGGGCGCACCGAGAACTTCTTGCCGTCGCCGCGCGCGAGGTCGATCGTCAGGCTCGTCACCGCCTGGACGCCCGTGAGCTCGAGGATCGGCTTCTCGCCCTGGGGCACCTGCGACCTCATCCGGAACCTGAGCGGCCCGCCGTCCGCCCCCGCGACTCCGACTCCGACTCCGACGAGAATGCAGATCAGGAGGACGACCCTCATGCGGCGTCGATGATGACACGGCCCGCGGCCGTAGCATGATGAATACGTGAAGCTTGACGACGTCCGAGTGGCCGGCGCGATCGACGTCGTCGCCGCCGTTGCGCTTGCGCTCGTCCTCGCGCTGCGCGGCGACGCGGCCCTCGGGGCGCTCGCCGCCGTGCCGCTCGCCCTCGCGCTCGCCGTCGGGGTCCTCCGCAGCCGCACCGCCGCCGCGCTCGCCGCGATGGCCTACTTCGCCACGGGCATCTTCCTCGCGCTCGCCGCGGCGACCGGCGTGCTCGCGTGGGGCGCCGCGCCGTACGCGCTGTTCGTCGCGTGCCTCGCCTGCGCGCACGCGCAGCTCCGCGCCTGGAACGCGCTCCGCCCGGAGCGCTGACGATCAGGCCGCCGACAGGACGGTGTGCGCCGTGACCTGGACCCAGTCACCGTCGAGCGCCAGGTCGAGCGCCATCTCGCCCTCGGCGGCGATGCGGCCGAGGCCCAGGCCGCCGACGGTGGGCGTCGGCGAGCGCATGAGGTCGAGGTAGAGGTTCATCGCGCTCGGCGCCGCCTCGAGCCGGCGCGCGAATGCGCTCAGCACCTCGACGTCGCCGGGGTGCGCGCGGTTGCGCGTGATGATGCGGATCTCGCCGTCCGCGAGCTCGATGCGCAGGCGCGCCGCGCCGTCGGCGGAGAACTTCACCGCGTTCTCGAGGAGCTCGTGCGCCGTCATCGCGACGCGCGACAGGTCGTCGCTGCCGACGAAGCGGTGGTGCACGTTCTCGACGAAGCGCCGCACGTCGGGCACGTCCGCGATGCTGAGCCGGCCCTCGAGCTCGATGTGGCGCGCGCTCACGCGGCCTCCGTCTCGATGCGCACGAGGTCGCCGGCGAACGCCGCGAGCGCGCCGAGGCTGCGCCGCTGCCACGAGTGCCGCGGGTTCGAGCGGAAGCGCACCTGGTAGCGCGCCGGCTCGTCGAGCTCGATCACGCGCTGCAGCCAGCCGACGAACGCCTTCAGGCACGACGAGCTCGCGAACTCGAGGTCGCGCACGTCGGCGACGACCTCGCTCGCCGCACCGGCGACCGCGCGCTCGTGCAGCGCGTCGAGCACGCCGCGCAGCTGGGGCAGGGCCTCGGTCTCCGCCGAGCCGGCACACCGCAGCGTGACGACGTGACCCTCCTGCGAGGTCGTGGTGGCGAGGAGTTGGTGCGTGTGCAAGGTACCTCCGATGATCATGACAGCAGCTGGATGGGGTCGACGAGCAGCCCCTCCATCCCCTCGATGGCGATCACATCCGGTGCGGCGCAGATGATCCGCCGCACCGCCGCCAGCCGGGGCGGCTCCTCGACGTGCAGGCCGATCGCCACCGCGCCGCACGTGAACCACGCGATCGCGTGTCCCTGTGCGGGCGGCGCGAGCCCGAGGTGGGTGGCGACGTCGACGACGATGCCCGAGCGCGCGGGATCGTCGTCGCCCGGTCGCCAGTCGGCCGACAGGGCGATCGGGAAGCGCAGGTTCGGCACGCGCAGGGTGTGCGCGGCGATCGTGATCGGATCGATCGGGATCGCGATGCGCCACGCCGTGCCTCCGCCCCACACCGACACGAACGACAGCGCGCCGCCGACCTCGGCGATCGCCGCGCGTGCGGCCGCGAGCCCGACGCCGCGGCCCGACACCTCGTCGGGCTGGGCGCGCGTCGACAGCGCCGGATGACAGAGCAGCTCGAGCCAGCCGTCGTGATCGTCGTCGTGCGCGCCGGCCGGCACGTTCAGGCCGAGCTCGACGGCGCGCGCCCGCACGCGGTCGAAGTCGATGCCGCGCCCGTCGTCCTCGACGGAGATCGTGAGCGCATCGCCGCGCAGCGCGCTCGCGATGCGCAGCGCCCCGCGCTCCGGTTTGCCGGCGGCGACGCGCTCGGCGGCCGGCTCGAGCCCGTGATCGATCGCGTTGCGCACGAGGTGGAGGACGGCGACGTTCGCCGCGGCGAGCACGTCCGTCGTGATCTCCGCCGGTGCGATCTCGAACGCGACGCGCACGGCCTTGCCGAGGTCGCGCGCGAGCGCGTGGGCGCCGGCCTCGTGGCGGCCGAGCTGCTCCGCGCCGAGCACGGCGCGCTCGACGCCGAGGAGATCGCGCATCGCGTACCACGAGTCGCGCAGGCGCGCGCGGTGCTTGCCCGTCGCCTGCGCGTACTCGACGAACGCATCGACGGCGACGCGCGCGAGCCGCGCCGCGACGGCCGGCTCGAGGCGCGGGCGCACGGCCGGCTGCGTCTCCGACGAGCTGCGCGCCTGCGGTGCGCGCCGGCGACAGCTCTCGATGACGTCGTCGAGCTGGCGCAGGAAGCCGGGCAGGTCGACGCCGCCGAGGTCCGTGCTGCGCTTGCGCACGAGGATCGCGAGGAAGCGCAGCGCCATGTCGACGGCGAAGTCGAAGTCCTCGTCGACGGCATAGCCGCGGGCGCGCGCGACGTCGAGCAGATCCTCGAGCTTGTGGCACACGAGGTGGACCTCGTCCTGCCCCATGATCCGCGCCTCACCCTTGAGCGTGTGGAGCTCGCGGTGGAGCAGCGCCGACGAGCTGTCGTCGACGCGCGTCAGCACGGCGTGCCACGCGCTCGCGACGCGATCGAGCCGGTCCTGCGCGACCTGCCGGAACTTCGGCAGCAACTTCTCGAGGTGCGCGATCACGCGGGCACCACGGAGATGAGGTCGGTCGCGAAGCACGTCAGCGTGCGCAGGCTGCGCGCCTGCCACGCGATGCCGGGGTTCGCGCGGAAGCACAGGCGATAGCGCGCGCCCGGCTCGAGGTCCTGGATCTGCGCGATCCACCCGACGAGCACCTTGAAGCACGACGCGCTCATGAACTCGAGCTCGTGCAGGTCGATCGTGACCGCGTCGCCCGCGAACCGGTCGTGCGCCTTGTGGATGTCGTCGACGAGGCCGCCGAACGCAGCGACCGCCGCGCCATCGGCGTTACCGCTCAGCCGGACCCGGCGTCCGTGATCGGTGACGGTGGCCTGGAAGTCACGCTGTCGGATGCCGAGTCGTTCCCAGGTCACGTGGGGGATGCAGCGAAACGTTGCACCGTGTCAGACTCGCACGCTGCGCGTGGACACTCCAGCGCAAACCGGAGTGTGCCGGAGTGTAGGAGATGTGCGCTAGCCCGGATCATTCACCAAGACGTCGAGCGAGACCAAGCGATCCGAGGCAGATCGAGGCGCACGCCCGGAAGCGGAGCGAGAGGTCGTACTTGCCGTACGGACCGAGTGAGAACCGGCCGTACGCCTCGAGCTGCCCGGAGCGCGACGGTCGCAGCCGACGTGTTGGTGAATGATCCGGGCTAGGGGCGTGGGTGATCGAGGAACCACGACCACACCGCGGGCCGGAACTGCGGCGACAGGTTCGGCACGTGCCCGGCGCCCTCGATCCGCCACAGGTCGACCGCGCCGCCCGCCGGGCAGCCGGCCGTCGACGACATGCGCGTCTCGGCGCCGGCGAGCGCCGTGTCGAGGTCGAGCTCGCCGGTCGCGGCGCGCGCCCCGGTGCACCCGTCCTTCGCCGCCCACGCGTCGACGTTGGCCTCGGTGTACGGCACCGTGTCGTCGGCGGTGCCGTGGAGGTGGAGGATGTGGACCGGCTGCGGCGGCTCGCACGGGACCGCCGCCGTGTTGCCGGCGAGCGCGATGACGTCGGTGAACACGTCGGAGCGCTCGCACGCCATGCGGTACGACATCCACGCACCGTTGGAGTGGCCGATCGCGAGCACGCGCGCCGGATCGACGGGATACGCGGCCATGACGTCGTCGATCATGCCGCCGAGGTAGCCGACGTCGTCGGGCTTGCGGCCCTCGAAGTCGCAGCAGAAGCCGTCGGCGTTCCAGAACTGCCGGTTCGAGGAGTCCGGCGTGCCGTCGGGCGCGAGGACGAGCGCGTCGCCGTTCGGCGCGAGGTCCTTCATCCCGAAGTACGACTGCTGCACGAACGCGTTCGCGCCGTACCCGTGGAGGAGGAGCACGAGCGGGTACAGCTTGCCGTCCTCGAGCGGCTCGGGGACCTGCAGCGTCACCGGGCGATTCCCGCCGAACGTCGTCGGGCGCGGCCCGGGCGGATCGCTCGTGCCACCGCAGGCAGCGAGCGCGACGGCGGCGACGGCGGAGGCGGCGAGGCGCGTGAGCATGTCGCGCAGCCTAGCGCCTGCGGCGCCGCAACACGAGCGCGGACGCGATCGCCGCGAGCAGCGCCGACGCCCCCGGCGCGCCGCCGGCGCCGCAGCACCCGCCGGGCTGCGTCGTGTCGTCGGGGGCACCGTCGACACCCGGGTCGACGACGGCACCGTCGGGCATCACCGGCCCCGACGGCGACGCGCACGCCTGGTTGCCGCGCCGGTCCACCGCACACACGCGGAAGTCTCCCGCCGGCGTCACGTCGGCGCGCCACAGGAACTCGCCGTACCAGCGCATCTCGGTCTGGGTGCCGCCGTGCTCGACCCACACGCGCCGCCAGTCGTGCGCGTGCGACGGGGTCTGGTGATCGTGGATGCGCGCGCGCACGCCGCCGTTCACGACGGCGACGGCGGTGATCGCCGGCGGCACGGTGTCGATCGCGACGTCGGGCCCCGCGAGCTGCACCTTGTCGCCGAACGCCTGCTCGCCCTGGCCCTGCACGACGTCGAGGCGGCCGTCGCCGTCGAGGTCGGCGACCGCGAGGCCGAGCGTGCCGCGCGTGTCGGCCGGCGTCGGCGCGGGCGCGAGCGTGAAGTGGCCGGTGCCGTCGTTGAGCGCGAGGCGCTCCGAGCCGCCGCCGAGCGTGCCGACGAGCAGGTCGGCGTCGCCGTCGCCGTCGACGTCGAGCCACACGGCGACGTTGTCGTCGGACGGCGGGTTCGCGTTGCCGAGGCGCGCGGACTCGTCGGTGAACTTGCCGGTGCCGTCGTTGACGAGCAGGCGCTCGCGCAGGTTGCCGCCGTCGTTGACGCTGACGAGGTCGAGGTCGCCGTCGCCGTCGATGTCCATCGCCTCGAAGTCGTAGTTGTTGCCGGCGGCGGGGATCGCCTCGGGATCGTCGGTGAAGTGGCCGGTGCCGTCGTTGCGGAACAGGAGGCTGCGCGAGCACAGCTTGCACGACACGAGCGCGTCGAGGTCCCAGTCGCCGTCGACGTCGACCAGCTCGACGTCCCACGACCACAGCACGCGCAGCTGCGGCATGTGGGTGCTGGTGGCATCCGTGAACCGGCCCGTGCCGTCGTTCAGGTACAGGCGCGTGATGCCGCCGTTGTAGTTGCCGGCGGCGGGCGAGCGCTCGCCCCACTCCGCGATCAGGAGGTCGAGATCGCCGTCGCCGTCGACGTCGCCCACCTCGATGTCGCCGATGCTCGTCGCCTGCTGCGGGAGCTGCGCCGTCGCGTCGATCCACCCGCCGCCCTCGCGCTTGTACAGCCGCAGCTGCGTGCCGTACGCGCCTCCCGTCAGGATGTCGAGGTCGCCGTCGCCGTCGAGATCGACGGCCTTGATCACGCGCGAGAGCCCGACCGTGCCGCCGAACACGTCGGCGGTGATCTCCGTGCAGTGCGACCCCGCCGTGTCCCACCCCGGCCCGAGGTTGCGGAAGATCCGCGACGGCTGGGGCGTGCCGGGCGTCGCGTAATCGCCGCCGTTCGCGAGGAGGATGTCGACGTTGCCGTCGCCGTCGACGTCGGCGAGCTCGACCTTGTTCGTCCACTCCGCGGTGGTCCCGACGCACCGGGCCGTGGCGTCGGTCCAGCGCTGCGCCGCCGCAGGTGGGATATGTCCGAGCACGACGAGCGCGATCACCATCGCGATCTTGCGCATGGCGCGCACGGAACCACGAACCGTGCCGGATTTGCCATTTCGAGCCGCTGACACCCTTTCAAGGCTGCAACGCCAACACCTCAAACGGAGCGCCGGCCTGAGAGCCAGATTGAGCGACGCGCTAGCGCGAAAAAGCAGCGCGGCGAGGCACGTTACGCCCCATGAAACGGCGAACGTTCCTGACGTTGGCTGGGGGTGCCGCCGGCGCGGCCGTGCTCGCGGGTCCGTGGACCCGGCGCGCGCGCGGTGCCTCCTTCGGCGTGTTCCCCGGTGGGACGAGCTCGGTCCAGATCCCCGAGGGAGAGCGCGCGAAGAAGGTCCTCGAGATCTTCCTCTACGGCGGCCTGTCGCCGTGGGAGACGCTGTACTTCGTCCGCGACTACGGCACGCCGTCGGATCCCGAGGCGCCGAACTCGCAGTACTACGCGTACGCGAACGCCAACGCGAACGCGATCAACACGTGCGGCAGCACCGACACGCCGCGCGTGTTCGGCAACGACGCCAACAACGCGCCCGTCGAGCTCGGGCCGTTCGCGTTCCGGCTGTGGAACCGTCAGGACGTCGTCGATCGCATGCGCATCGTCGTGCAGCGCCACAACCTCGAGCCGCACGAGGCCGCGGTGCCGCAGGCCCTGACCGGCCGCCCCGTCGGGCAGCCGAGCGCCGCGGGGCTCGGGGCGCACATCCAGCGCGCGCGCCTCGACGCGGGCCTCACGCCCAATCGCGCGTCGCCGCACAGCTACGTGTTCGCGACGGGCGGCATCTCGAGCGACAACGTCGCGGCGGCGGCCGCCGCGGGCACGCACCCGGGCGCCGCGCGCCCGCTGCTGCTGAAGACGACCAACGCGAGCGGCTTCATCAACCTGCTCTCGCGCAACACCGTCGGCGCGGGCCGGGCGAACCACGACGCGCTCGTCGGCGCGTACGTCGACCAGTACAACGCGCGCCTGACGTGGCCCGATCGCGGCCGCGTGCGCAGCGCGCGCACCGACGACCTCATCGTCGCGCAGCAGACCACGACGCGCGTCGACGCGATCCGCGGCGTGCTCAGCGACGACCTGCTCGCGCCGCGCTCGAACCGCGCGTGCGGCACGACCCGCTCGAGCATCCCACACATCGGGGTCAACGCGGCGGCCGGCCTGCTCACGCACCCGACCGAGCCCGCGTCGTACGTGTGCGTCAGCGACATCGGCCTGTTCGAGGCGTCGGGCGGCGGCGGCTACGACACGCACACCGACAACGCGATCGACACGGCGACGAACTTCGACAACATCATGGCGGCGCTGCTCGGCGTCATCAACGCGCCGGGCGAGACCGACCCGCGGAAG
Source organism: Deltaproteobacteria bacterium (assembly GCA_019637375.1). GTDB lineage: Bacteria > Myxococcota_A > Polyangia > Haliangiales > Haliangiaceae > JABFXX01. The sequence continues at coordinate 47,971 of JAHBVW010000024.1, forward strand.
CTCTCGCTCGACGACACGCTGATCATCCTCAACACGGAGTTCGGCCGCACGCCGACGCGCCAGGGCAACACGGGGCGCAACCACCACCCGTACGGCTACACGACCGCGTTCATCGGGGGCCCGATCAAGCCGGCGCACAAGGGCGTGTCCGGCGCGATCTCGCGGCGCGGTGAGGCGACGGCGTTCGGCACCGCGACGGAGAACCGGATGGCGGCGCTGCTCGCGCTCGGCATCTGGCCGTTCGCCGCGGAGGGCTTCAACGTCGCGGACTCGCCGTCGGCGACGAGCGAGCTCGCGGCGGCGCAGAGTGCGATGTCCAAGTTCCTCGGGAGGCAGTCGTGAAGCGCGCAGCGATCATCCTCGCAGTTGCGTTCGCCGCCGCGTGCGGCGGCGGTGGCGACGACACGACGGGCGACGACGACGGCCCCGACACGCGGACGTTCGATCAGTGCGACGGCGACGCACCGTCGTTCGTGCGCCAGGCGTTCCTCTCGCTCGACGGGCGCCGCCCGCGCAGCCAGGCGGAGGTCGACGTCTACGTCGACGTCTACACGCAGGCGGCCGCCGCCGGCCTCGATCCGGTCGACGTCACGGCGCGCGCGATCATGCAGCGCCCCGAGTTCGCCGAGCGCTGGGTCGACCTGATCATGGACGCGCTGCGCGTGCAGCGCATGGACATCCAGACCGAGGCGGCGTGCTGGGACAACACCGTGCGCGGCACGGTCACGCCGGCGCTCGCGACCGCGGTGCGCGACCGGCCGGCGACGATGCCCGCCGACGGCAACAGCTTCACGATGCTCGACCTGATGCGCAGCGCGCTCGCGCTCGACGACCTCACGCCGGTGTATCGCGCGCAGCTGTTCTCGATGGTGTCTCACCCGATCCCGGCGGCCAACGTCGGCGCCGTCGACGCCGAGCTCGCGCGCCGCGCCGATTTCGGCACGACGTTCGACGCCGCGTACCTGCACCGCGACACCGTGTGCCTCGGCTGCCACAACAGCGAGCAGTCGGTGACCGACAGCGACGACCCCGTGCGCGACCGCCACTGGCCGGTCCCGGGCTTCGCCGAGAAGGCGGTGTACGGCGTGTCGACGGGCGTGTCGGCCGAGCAGGCGCACGCGCCGTTCCGCGTCGATGGCTTCGTCGACGCCGGCAACACGCGCGCGTGGGGCTGGGCGGCGCTGTGCGGCCGGTTCGCCGCGCCGGCGTCGGTCGGCAACGACATCGCGCAGGTCGACGCGAAGCTCGGCCGCATCATGGGCCGGCGCTCGACGGTGTTCGACGTCGAGCAGGCGCTCGCGAAGGGCTTCGCACAGCTGCGCACGGCCGCGCCGTCGGGCGAGATCACGGATCCGGACGTCGCGCTCGCGTGGCTCGTGACGCTGAAGATGACCGAGGACGTGTACAAGCAGGTCACCGGCACGTCGCTCACGATCGCGAACTACTTCCCGCGCAACCAGGCGTCGAGCGAGCTCCTGTACAGCCTCGCGTCGCGCTTCGCCACGTCGGGCTACTCGCTCAAGGCGCTGCTCGTCGCGATCGTGGCGTCGGACTACTTCAACCGGCTCCCGCCCGACCAGCACTGCGGGCAGGACCCGTACGCGTACCCGAACGTGTTCGATCCGTGGGTGATCGCCGAGAGCGATCCGGCGCGGCAGAAGAACAGCCCCGGCGACGCCGTGACGGCGGTCGATCCGCGCACGCTGATCTCCGCGACGAGCGGCGCGCTCGAGTGGGGGCCGCCGCCGATGGCGTCGCGCTTCCCCGACTACGGCGAGCCCGGCTGCGAGACGCTGAGCTGCCAGCAGCTCACGCAGGCGTGCGGCTTCAACCAGTGCTGCACGACGAAGGTGGCCGCGTGCGACAACATGGGCGCGCTGCCGCAGGTCGAGGTGCCGTTCGTGCGCGCGATCGGCCTGTTCCTGCGCAACAGCGAGAGCGGCTTCCGCGGCCTCGACTTCCAGGCGCGCCTCGCGTGGGAGGACCACAACGGTGGGTGCGTGAAGCCGCGCTGGGTCGCGAGCGACTTCATCGATCGCCTCGTGACGGCGGGCGCCGCGGATGCGACGGCGACGGTGCGCGACACCGTGACCGCGCTGAAGGATCGCGTGATCGGCGAGCCGTCGATCGCCGAGGGCGCGGAGACCGATGCGCTCGTCGCGATCGTCGGGTCGCTCGACAACCTCGCGGGCGCGGCGAGCGCCGACAGCCTGCGCCGGGTGTGCGGCGCGCTCGTCGGATCGCCGCAGTTCCTCCTGCAGGGCATCGCGGGGCGCGGCGGCGAGCGGCCGAAGCTGACGCCGGCCGACGCGGGCTACGACGCGGTCTGCGCCGGCCTCGTGTCCACGGGGCTCGGCGTGCCGGGCCAGGTGGTGACGTGCACGCCGGGGATGCCGCTCGTCCTCGCCGCGGGCCGGACGGCGACCGCGCCGGCGCCGCACACCGTGCCGCTGCGCATGATCGAGCGCCGCGGCATCCCGGATCCGCGCCGGGCTCCCGCCCCGACGACGACGGCGACGACGGCGACGGGCATGTAGCTGTTGCCCGGTCTCGCGCGTTGCGCGATGTTTCCGCCGGCATGCGCAGCACCTCGATCGCATTCGTCACGCTCCTCTCGCTCGGGACGCTCCTCGGGGCCTGCGAGAAGAAGAAGGATGGGCCCAAGGCCGGCGGCGGTGGCGCGCCGCAGCAGGGCGGCGGCGGCAAGAAGGCCGACGACCTGACGCCCGAGCCGGTCGGCAAGGATCCGAACGCGGTGCGCGCACCCGTCGCCGAGGATCTCGCCGAGTACACGAAGGACATCCCCGGCACCGGCAAGCTCACGACGACGATCGAGACGTCGATGGGCTCGCTGCACTGCGAGCTCTACGACGACAAGGCGCCGCTCACGGTCGCGAACTTCATCGGCCTCGCGACCGGCAAGAAGGCGTGGAAGAACCCGAACGGCGGCGCCGTCGAGGTCGGCAAGCCGTTCTTCAACGGCCTCATCTTCCACCGCGTGATCCCCGGCTTCATGATCCAGGGCGGCTGTCCGCTCGGTCAGGGCACGGGCGGCCCCGGCTACCGCTTCCGCGACGAGGTCGGCACCGGGCTCACGATGGAGCCGGGCAACCTGGCGATGGCGAACTCGGGGGCGAACACGAACGGCAGCCAGTTCTTCGTGATGGAGGGCGCCGCCGACTGGCTCAACGACCGCCACACGATCTTCGGCAAGTGCGCCGAGCTCGACCTGATCAAGCAGATCACGAACGTCGAGAAGGTGTGCCCCACGTGCGACCCGCAGCGCGACCCGCGTCACGACCGCCCGAAGGAGCCGATCACGATCAAGTCGATCACGTTCGGCCGCAGGTAGGGCGGGCAACTGCGATACAACGCGGCGATGCGCAGGGTCGTCGCCGCAGTCGTGGTCCTCGGTGCGCTCGCAGGTCGAGCGAGCGCGGAGGCCGAGGAAGTCCAAGGGAAGGAAGTCCAGGGGAAGTACGCCGGTGTGGACGCGCCGCCGCCGGGCGGATGGCGGCTCATGCTGTCGGATCTGACGATCCTGCGGCTCAACCCGATCGGCCTCGAGACGCGCGGGCGGTTCGGGCTGCAGAAGCGGCTGTACGCGTCGGAGAAGAAGATCTCGAAGAACAACTTCGCGTTCGTCGGGGCGTACCCGAAGCTCAACCCGGCGAACGCGAGCTTCGGCGTCGGCGGCGAGCTGCAGCCGGTCTCGATGTTCAACCTGCGCGCGATGGCCGAGGTTCAGCAGTACTTCGGCACGTTCGGCTTCCTGCAGTCGTTCACGTCGCCGACGAAGAACTACTCGGACGCGCAGATCGACGCGCTCGAGACGGTGCCGGGGCGCGCCCCGCAGGCGACGAACCTGTTCCACATCGGCATCGCGCCGACGCTGCAGGCGAAGGTCGGCCCGATCGCGGTGCGCACGCTCGTGCAGCTCGACTACTGGGACCTCAACATCCGCGCGGGCGACACCGTCGCGTACGAGCCGACGTACGACACGCTCCTCCCCGACGGCGGCTGGACGCTGTCGACCGACACCGACGTCCTCTACACCGGGCGCCCGGGCCTCGCGATCGGCCTGCGCCACTCGTTCGTGCACGCGTTCTACGGGGACAAGCACTTCGCCGACCGCGACCTCTCGGCCGACGAGAACAAGCAGCAGGCCGCCGCGTTCGGCGACCGCAACAGCCACCAGCGCCTCGGCCTGTTCGCGGCGTACACGATGCGCGACCGCGGCCCGTCGAAGTTCAACAAGCCGACGGTGGTTTTGATCTTGTCCTGGTACCTCGACCACCGCTGGCGCCTCGGCGCGCCCGCGCAGCTGCGCCCCGGCGAGACCGCCGGAGACTTCACGAACCGCGCGGTCCCGTACTTCCTGCTCGGCTACGCGTTCGAGTCCGACTTCCTCCCGGTCCGATAGCTCTTTAGCTGACCCAGGCCTCGCCGAAGCGCTTCGCGAGCGCGGAGATGCCGTGGGCGCGCAGGCGATCGCGCGAGATGTTGAGGCGCGTGAGGCGCGTGAGGTGCGGGGAGGCGGCGAGGGCGGCGGCGCCGTCGTCGGTGATCGCGTTGCGCTCGAGCTCGAGCTGCTCGAGGTCCGCGAGGTGCTTGCAGGTGGCGAGGGCGATCGCGCCGCGCGCGCCGAGCCGGTTCGAGCCGAGGTCGAGCGAGCGCAGGCCGGCGAAGAACGGCGAGCGCGCGAGCGCCTCGACGCCGTCGTCGCCGAGGCGGTTCGAGCCCAGGTTGAGGCGGCGCAGCCGGCGCGGCCGTGCGGCCGCGAGCGCGCGCGCCGTGTCCGGGCCGAGCTCGTTGTTGTCAGCGTGCAAATTGCTGAGGAGGTGCACGAGCGGGAGCCGGAGCAGCTCGAGGAAGCGCGGCTCGCCGAGGTAGCGCACGATCAGCGAGCGCACCGGCTCGTGCGCGCCGAGCTGCGCCGCGGCGGCGAGCACCCGGTCGTCGGCGAGGCGGGCGACGTCGACGAAGCCCTTCTCGAACGTGGCCTCGGCGGCGTGGAGGCCGCAGGCGGCGAGCCACGCCGGGCCGTGCGCCGCGAGCAGCTGGTGGATGCGCGCCTCGACGGCGTCGCGCCGGCCGACCTCCGCCGCCGGGATGCGCGCGAGCTCGCACTGGAGCGTGATCAGCTCGCCGCGCGGATCGCCGCGCTCGTCGAGCCAGTCGGCGAGGACGCGGCGCGGCGCCTCGTCGTCGGGATCCGCGAGCACGACGTCGAGGAGGCGGCGGTGCGTCGGCTCCATCAGTGCCAGAACCCGACCGACAGGCCGATGTTGCGATATGCGGCGGCGACGTCCGCGATGCCCGAGATGCGCCCCCGGCGCAGGCCCCACAGCTGGAACTGAAAGACGCGGACGTCGACGCCGAGCGTGCCGTGGAGGCGGCCGTCGACGTCCTCGAACCGGCCGGGCTCCCAGTACGCGCCGGCGCGCACGCGCAGGCGGCCGGGCAGGGCCTCGAGCTCGCCGCCCGCGCGCACGGACACGGAGATCCGGCGCCCCGACGGCTGGAGCTGCTGCATGCCGAACGCCTCGATGCCGTGCGCGTTCGCGGAGGTGCCGGTGAACACGACGTCGGTCGCGATCGTGAGCGCGCGCTCGTCGCGGAAGCGCGTCGGCACGAGCTGGTTCCACGCCGTCGGCGACAGGCGAAATGCGGTGCCGAGGATCATGCGCGCCGGCGACGCGACGTCGTTCGGCAGGATGTAGCCCATGCAGTTCATCGGGTCGCACACGCTGCTCGTGACCTGGCCGCCGGCGATCGCGCTCTCGAGTGCGACGCTCGCGCGGTAGTTCTCCTCGCGCGGCAGCCACGTGACGCCGGCGAGCACGCCCGCGCCGGTGAGCGCGAACAGCGCCTGGTCGTTGCCGCGGCCCTCGGGGCGCAGCGCGAACCCGACGGTCTGGACGCCGACGCCCGCCGACAGATCCAGCCTGGGGAACCAGCGCGCGACGACGAGCTTGCCGCGCAGCGCCGAGGCCTCGAGCGCCGGGCTCGAGCCGGCGACGGGCGCGACCTGATCTGTCACGGTGATCGCCGTGCCCCAGTTGCCGATCCGCAGCGCGAGCCCGGCGGTCAAGAGCTGGGCGCCGCTCGTGTCGCGCGCGACGACCCCGTTGTTGTCGTAGTCGGACGAGTACTTTCCCGTCAGGAAGTCCAGGTGGTAGTCCCAGCTCCACCCGCTGCGGTCGGTCGTCTCGCGGATCGCCGGAGCCGCGGCGTCGAGCAGGGCTCCCGCGGATCCGAGGATCACCGCCGCGCCTGCGCCGCCCATGCCGACCTGGGCGGTGTTGCCGATCGCCACGCCCTCGTAGAGCTCGATCGCGTAGTCGCGATCGACGATCGGGTCGGCCGCGGCGGCGCGCGTGCTCGCGAGGAGCGCGGCGACCCACGGCGCGCGGACGACCATGGCACATTGTAGACCGTCCGCCGAAGGCGATTCCGGCTATCCTGCGGCGGGATGACGACGCCGACGCCCGCCGACGAACCGCCGAGTCGCGACTCGTCGCGGGACGCCGCCGGCTCGTCGATGATCCAGCAGCTCGCGACGGTGCCGTTCAAGCGCCGCTTCCTCCTGCCGGGGATCGTGCTCGCGATCGCGGAGATCGTCGTCGTCGGGTATCCGCTGTGGGTCGCGTTCGACCTCGGCTCGCTGTCGAGCGAGACGCTGCTCGGCACGGCGCTGCCCGTCGGCATCGGCGGCTGCGTCGTGTGGCTCGCGGCGATCACGACGTGGCTCCTGCCGCTGTGGTCGGCCGTGGTCGCGCGGCGCCGCGGCGATCGCGTCCCGAAGGAGCTCGCGGCGCGCGCGTACAAGATCACGCTGAAGGGCGCGATGCGCGTGCTGCTCTTGCGCACCGGCCTGTGGGCCGCCGCGGCGGGGCTCACCGGCGTGTTCTTCCACACGTACGAGGCGTGGCCGTGGCAGCGGGTCGCCGAGCTGACGACGCTCGCGGCGCTGCACGCGTACATCGTGTCGTGCGTGCGCGCGCTGTGGTGGGCGCACATCCTCGGCGAGGTCCGCCAGCGCCTGTTCGCGGCGGGCTCGCCGCTCAAGCGCTTCGACGACAGCCACTACCGGCGCTTCCTGATGGTCGCGATGATCGTCGCCGGCGGCGTGCTCGCGGCGCAGGCGGCGTTCACCTACTACTTCGTCCCGATCGACTTCCAGGGCTACCTGCAGCTGCAGACGTACTTCCCGATCGCCACGCTGCTCGGCGTCGCGATCTGGGCCGGGCTCGCGCGCCTCATGACGGGCGACCTGCGCGCGTACCTGGCCGGCACGCGCGGGGAGCGGCTCGAGCTGGCGCCGCCCGCCGCGGTCATCTACCGGCGCGCGCAGGCGCTGCCGTACCGCCTCGCGATGCTCACGATCGCGGTGTGGCTCGTGATCGACATCGTCGCGGCGCTCGTCGCGCGCCTGCACCTCGGGTTCGAGCTCGACGACACGCTGATCTTCGTGATCGCGACGATGGTGCTCGCGCTCGCCGGCGCGATCTACGAGCAGCTGTGGCACCGCGACGTGCTGCGCCCGCTGCTCGCGCACCTCACGCAGCGCTACCGCGTGCCGGTGCGCAGCATCGGCCCGTCGCTGTCGCTGCGCTCGAAGCTGCTGCTGTCGTTCGGCGGCGTCGTCCTGCTCGCGTGCGGCATGGCGCTCCTGTGGGGCTTCGTGCAGTACAAGAACCTCGCGAACGACGCGGCCGCGCGGCAGTCGCGGCTCGGCCTGCAGTGGCTGACGTCCGAGATCCAGACGGACATCGCGAACGACCACGTGAGGCCGACGCCCGAGGGCGTGCGCGACTCGCTGCGGCGGATCGCGGCGAGCGCGCCCGAGGCGCCGGTCATGTACTACATCGGCACCGACGACCAGCTGCTCGGCGTCGGCGGCGGCCCGCAGGGTGCGCCGAGGCTGCCGTGGTACACGGCGGCGGAGATCCATCGCGGGTCGACGGCGCTGATCGTGATGCACGGCGCCGAGCTCACGGGGCGCTCGGGCCGGCTGTCGCTGACGTGGCACGGCGAGCGCCAGGAGCTCGGCTCGGTCGCCGTGTTCTATCCGAGCTACCGCGGGCGCGGCGAATCGATGGTGCGCCCGCTCAAGGAGCTGCTCGTCTTCTTCCTGGTGCTGTTCGGCGCGTGCGCCGGCATCGTCGCGTTCACGGTCGCGCAGTTCATGGCGCCGATCCGCCGGCTCGAGCAGCGCGCCGACGCGATGGCGCGCGGCGAGCTCGCGGATCCGGTCGCGGCGGGCGGCGAGGGCGACGAGATCGGCCGCCTCACGCTCGCGCTCGAGGAGATGCGGCGCGCGCTGCGCGACAAGCTGCGCTCGACGGAGGAGGTCAACCTGGACCTCGAGCGCGCCGTGCAGATGCGCACCGCCGACCTCGCGCGCAAGAACCGCGAGCTCGCCGAGGCGATCGACAAGCTGACGCGCACGCAGGACATGCTCGTGCGGTCCGAGCGCCAGCTCGTGCGCTCCGAGAAGCTCGCGTCGATCGGTCAGCTCGTCGCCGGCATCGCGCACGAGATCAACAACCCGGTCAACGCGATCGTCAACACCGTCGGTCCGCTCGAGGAGGCGGTCAACGACATCGACAGCGCCGACGCGGCGGCGCGCGCCGAGGCCGCGCGCGACATGCGCGACATGGTGCGGGTCGTCCAGCGCGGCGCCCAGCGCACGAAGGCGATCGTGACGGCGCTCCACAACTACTCGCGCACCGACGACGAGAGCGTCGTCGACTTCGACCTCGATCGCTCGATCGACGACTCGCTCGAGCTGTTGCGCCACCTGCTCAAGCAGAACGTCACCGTCGAGAAGAAGGGCGGCGGCGTCGGGCGCGTGCGCGGACACGCCGGCCAGGTCAACCAGGTCTTCATGAACCTCCTCACGAACGCCGCGCAGGCCCTCACCGGCCGCGACCGCGCCACGATCACGATCGAGACCCGCGGCGACGCGAACGAGGTCGAGGTCAAGATCGCCGACAACGGCCTCGGCATCCCGGCGGAGGTCCTGCCGCGCATCTGGGACCCGTTCTTCACCACGAAGGACGTCGGCGAGGGCACCGGCCTCGGCCTCTCCATCGTCCAGGAGCTCGTCCACCGCCACGGCGGCGACATCGCCGTCGACACCGTCCTCGGCGAAGGCACGACGTTCACCGTCAAGCTCCCGCGCCAGGTCGCCACCGCCCCGACGAAGAAGGCCCGCGCCGACGGAAAGCTCCGCGAATCCCGCCCCGGATAGGCTACGCTCGACGCAGGAGGCGTGATGAAGGCCGTCCGCGTTGCGGGGTTCGTGCTCGGTGTTGTTGCGGTTGCCTGCGCCGGCTGCGCCGCCGAGCACGGGAGCCTCCTGTGTCCGCGCACGGGCCTCGCCGACCTCCCGGAGAGCTGCCTGGCCGCGCTCGTGTTCGCGAACCGCGATACGAGCGAGCTGATCGCGAGCCAGGACGAGGTCGACCGCTACTTCGACCGCTGGCGGCGCCTCGTCGCGGCGGAGCCGGTCCTGTTCCGGCGCAGGCCGCAATCGCACCGCATGATCGGCGGGTACGAGGTGGCGGACGTCGACGTCTCCACGGCCAGCGCGGCGATCCATGCGGCGTGGAAGCAGGCGGCCGGGCAGGATGCGATCCCGATCACCGGCGACGCCGCGTTCGACGCGGTCATCGCGGAGCTGTACGAGCCGCACCACCCGCGCGTCCTCCGCATCGACGGCGACGAGCCCGGCGTGAAGTCGGTCATCTTCTCGACCAGGTCGCGCTTCAACGAGGAGATCCTGCACGCGCGGCTCGCGGCCGTGGGCGCGTCGCTCCCGGACGTGATCCAGTGGCCGAACGACGACGGCGTCTGGCGATGGCAAGGCGCGTCGGGCAGCGGCAGCGACGACGCCACCGCCGAGATCCAGTTCACGTTCGGGTGGAACGACTGCTTCTCGGGCTGTGGGGCCTTCCACAGCATCCACGCGATCGTGCCGCCGACGGGGCGGCCCGAGGTGTTCGACCTCGGCGGCGCGCCGCTGCCGCCGGGGCTCGAGCTGAGCCCGAACACGCGCCCGCCGCCGTAGTCGACACGCGCTGTCGCTCGACGGCGTGATCGAACACGTCGTCGATGGGGGCACCGAGCGGCTTCGCCGTCGACGTTTCGTGGTCGTACGGACGTCAACTTCGCCAACGAGTTCAATGGCATCGACCGTGACGCTCTCGGTGAAGCTCGGCGGCGCGCTTCATGTGCACGATGCGAACACGTAACCGTGCCCACACGCCAAGACGTGTCAGAAACGTCGACGCAGATCCAATTCGCAGTCAGGACCGGGCTCGCGATACCCTGACGGACATGCGGGGACCTATCGCCGTCGCCTCGTTCCTTGTCTTTGGCTTGCTCGCCGCCTGCGGCGGAAATCCCGGATTCTCGATCTGCGAGAACCAGGTTCCGCCGCCCGAAGCGTGCATGACGTCGTGCGACCCGGCGCCGGGCGCACCGAACACCTGTCCTTCGGGCTTCCACTGCTCGCCCGACGGGAAGTGCGATGCGCGCTGCACGCAGGGCGGCGGTGAGTGCGGCGATGGATATCGCTGCACGCCCGACGGGCGCTGCGTCGGCGAGAACGAATGCGTCAACCTCGAGTGCAACGTCGTCGACTGCAACGCGATGGGCATGCCCGACACGTCGCTCTCGGGCAAGGTGTTCGCGCCGAACGGCACGCTGCCGCTCTACGGCGTCAACGTCTACGTCCCGAACGACGCCTCGTTCCCGCTGCCCGCGTTCCCCGAGGGCGCGCAGTGCTCGCGCTGCATCGACGGCCTCCCGGGCTCGCCGATCGCGTCGGCGATCACCGACGACCAGGGCAACTTCACCATCTACAACCTCCCGTCGGGCACGAACATCCCGCTCGTGATCACGATCGGCAAGTGGCGCCGCCAGATCACGATCCCCGTGGTCAACCAGTGCACGAGCAACACGCTCGGCGCCGCCGAGACGCGCCTGCCGAAGAACAAGTCCGAGGGTGAGCTGCCGAAGATCGCCGTCACCACCGGCGACGCCGACTCGATGGAGTGCCTCGCGCGCAAGCTCGGCATCGAGGACTCGGAGATCACGCCGTCGACGGGCGCCGGCCGCATCCACCTCTACGGCGGCAACGGCGTCGGCAAGCTCAAGGCCGGCTTCGCCGGCGGCAGCGGTCAGAACCTCACGGGCGCCGAGCCGTTCTGGAACAGCATCGACACGCTCAAGAGCTACGACATCGTCATCCTGTCGTGCGAGGGCGCGCAGCTCCAGGGCGCGACCAACAAGACGCAGGGCGCGCTCGACGCGATGAAGGCCTACGCCGACCTCGGCGGCCGCGTCTTCGCCTCCCACTGGCACAACATCTGGATCAGCGGCAAGTTCCAGAACGGCGTCGGCGCTCCGACGCCCGCCGTGTGGAACACGATCGGTACCTGGCAGGACGTCGCGAACCTCAACACCGCGACCGACGTGATCGACGAGATCAACAACCCCAAGGGGCCGGCATTCTCGAACTGGATGGTGAACGTCGGGGCGTCGACGACCCGCGGTCAGTTCCCGGTGACGCAGCCGCGCATCACGAACACGTCGCTCGATCTCGCCCGGTCCGAGCGCTGGGTCTACCTGCCGCCCGGGGCGCAGAACGCCGCGCAGATGTTCCAGTTCACGACGCCGAACGAGACGTCGCCGGATCAGCGCTGCGGCAAGGTCGTGTTCACCGACATGCACGTCTCGGGGAGCCGCGTGCAGAACCAGGACTATCCCGACAGCTGCGTCGGCGGTGCGAACAACCTGACGCTGTCGCCGCAGGAGAAGGCGCTCGCGTTCATGTTCTTCGACATCGCGAGCTGCGTCGGCGCCGTGTTCTAGCCGACTAGATCTCGTCGGCACCGAGATCGAAGCGTGCTCCCTTCGGACGCGCTTCACCGTCGATGTCCGTGGCCGGTCCCGCGTCGACCATGTCGCGCGCGGGGCTGTTGGGCGCCAGGTGATAGTCCCGACTCGCGGGTGCCACGAACAGCGGGTCCATGTTCGCCGCGCCGGGGACGGCCGTCGGTCCGGCGATCGTGGAGCTCACCATGCACGGCGCGCCGGCTTCGGTCGACATGGGTGCGCGCGGGCTGACACCCGGTGCCCAGACGATGGTCGACTGGATCGCCACGCCGCCACTGCACTGCACGGCACGCGGACCCGCACCGGTGTCGGTCCCGCTATCAGCGATGGTGCTGAAACGAACGACGCCGGAGACGAAGGCGAGATCCAGCGCGAGGTTCACGGTGTTGCTCACCATGAGGTTGGTCGCGTCGATGACGGCGCCACTCGTGTTGCTGACGACGCCGAGGTTGCCGCCGACGATCCGGACGCGGTCCGCCGTCAAGCTTCCGCTGAACAGGAGGCCGGTCGCGGTGGCAGGGACGGTCTGCATCGAGACATCGCGCACGACGGCCGTGCCGGCGGTCTCGAGCCCGGCGGAGTCCACGAAGCGCACACGCTCGATGAGGTGTCCGCCGCCGGCGGCCTCGATGACGATGGAACGACTCGCGCGGGTCGCCTGAAAGATCTCGAAGTCGCGCATGGTCACCGGGACCTGCTGGAACCGGAGGAAGACGCCGTCGGTGCCCGCCTTCTCGACGAGGCGCGCACCATGTCCGTGGAGGAACAGCCGCGACGCCTGGGTCACCTGTCGGCTGATCCGGTCATTCAGCGCGTACGTTCCGACGGCGAACACGATGTGCTGGCGCGCGTCCCCGGTGCGGGCGGCACCGAACGCGAGCTCCTTGCATGGAGCCTCGCGAGTGCACGTCCCCGCATCGACGCCCGTCGGGGCTGGGGCGAGATAGACGATCGACGCCTCGTCGAGGCACGCCCCATTCTCGCCGCACGCACCGCTGCCGCACTCGCCGTCGAGCTTGCACGCTCGACACGTGCCGCCGTCGCACACGGGCGTGACTCCGGCGCAGTCGGCCTCGGCGACGCACTCGACGCATCCGCCGGTGCTGGGGTCGCACACACGCGAGCTGCCGAAGCTCGCGCACTGGGATGACTCGGTGCATGCGCCACATGCTCCGGTCTCGAGCGTGCACACCGGCGTGGTGGCCGTGCAGCCCTCGCGCGAGCAATCCGGGACCCCGCAGAGGTTGTCGACGCAGGCCTGACCCGCTTCGCACGCACGCGGCTCCGACAAGCCGATCGCCGCGCAGTCGTCGGGGCCGAGGCAGCACACGCCCTTGACCGGCGTCGGTGATGGGCACCCTGCGAGTGCAACGAGCGCGAGCGGTACCAAGAGCGACTTCATCCCATCCTCCCACATGCGATCATGATCGCCGGCCTTCGACCGGCGGCCACGAATGTTGTGCCAGATCAGCTGCGCGGGCGGGTGTCGATCGGGAGGGCGAGGAGGGCGGTGAGGAGCGCGAGGGCGGCCTCCCAGCGGAAGACGGTGGCGAAGTCGGAGAGCGAGGGGTTGCGGCCGACGAGGAGGATCGCGACGGCGACGCCGAGGACGGAGCCGATCTGGCGGACGGCCTGGTTGACGGCGCTGCCGACGCCGAAGCGGGCGGGTGGGAGCTGGGCGACGGCGGCGGCGGAGAGGGAGGGCAGGACCATGCCGACGCCGAGGCCGATGAGGAGCGTGCCGGGTAGCCAGGTCGCGAGGTAGGCCGGCTCGGTGGTGGGGACGATGGAGGACCACAGGGCGCCGGCGGCGAAGGCGAAGGCGCCGCCGACGATGAGCGGGCGGTGGCCGGCGCGCGCGGCGAAGCGACCCGAGACGATCGAGGCCGGGATGACGAGCAGCGGGCCGGGCGCGGCCGCGATGCCGGCGTGCGAGAGGGAGTAGCCCCACACGCCGGTGAGGAACAGGAACGTGCTGAAGAACATCATCGCGAACGCGACGCCGAACGCGAGGGTTGCGAGGTTCACGTAGCGGTAGGTGCGGTGCTCGAACAGCGACAGGTCGATCGCCGGTGCGGGGACGCGCCGCGCCCACGCGACGAACGCGGCGAGCGTCGCGACGCCGCCGGCGAGCGCGCCGAGCACGACCGGTGACGTCCAGCCGGCGGCCTCCGAGCGCACGAGGCCGAACGCGATCGCGCCGACGCCGGCGACGAGCATGAGGACGCCGAGCAGATCGAGCGGCGCACCGGCCTCGGGGTTGCGGGACTCGGCGAGCGTCGCGATCGCGCGGTACAGCGCGTAGCCGCCGATCGGCACGTTGATGAAGAACGCCGACTCCCACCCGAGGTGATCGACGAGGAGCGTCCCGAGGCTCGGCCCGATGGCCGCCGCGAGCCCGGACACCGCACCCCACAGCGCGACGACGACGGCGCGCTTCGCCGGCGGGAACGCCGCGAGCACGATCGCGAGCGACGCGGGAAGGAGCAGCGCCGCCCCGATCGCCTGCACGGCGCGCGCGGCGACGAGGGCGCCGACGCTCGGTGCGAGCCCGCACGCCGCCGATGCCGCGATGAAGATCGACACGCCCGCGACGAACATCGTCTTGCGCCCGTGCAGGTCGGCGAGCCGCCCCGCGGGCACGAGCAGCGCGGCGAACACCACCGTGTACGCATTCAACACCCACGACAGGTCCGCCGCGCTCGCCTCCGGAAACGCGCGCCGCAGCGCCGGGAACGCCGCGTACAGCACCGTCACGTCGAGCGACACGAGGAACACCGCCGAGCTCGCGATGAGGAACGTCGGCCACGGCGATCGCGCCGCCTGCGCGGTCGCGGTCGTCGATGAGGGTGTCGCGGCAGGTTGGGCCGGGGCGATCTGCATCACCGTCTCCTTTGCATGATGTTCATCATATTTTAAGGCGAGCGACACGCCTCGGCGTCCGCTCGCCGTGCACGCTACTTGCCGGTGCCGCGGCCGATCAGCCGCTTCGCCGCCGCGCGCACGTCCTTCGACAGCTGGGGATCGTCGACGGCGCGCGCGATCAGGAGCGCACCCACGAGCGTGCACATCGCGCCGAGCGCGTCCTCGTGGCGGCTCGTCTTGCCCCACTCCGGCATCTGCCGCTCGATCAGGTCCGCCAGCTCGCGCACGCGCCGCGTCGCCACGCGCCGCACCTCCGGGCTCTGCCGCCCGGTCTCGCTCCCGAGCGCCGCGAGCGTGCACCCGCGCTCGACCTCGGTGACGTGCCGGTCCGACAGGTACGCGTTCACGGTCGCGTCGAGCGCCGCCTCCGGCTTCGCGTGGTCGGCCGCCTTCGCGAGCCGCCCCATCGCATCGCCGGCCGCCTCGTCGAGCGCCTCCGCCAGCATCGCGTCCTTCGACTCGAAGTGCGCGTAGAACCCGCCGTGCGTCAGCCCGGCCTCCTTCATCACGTCGGCCACGCTGATCCCGTCGAAGCCGTGCTTGCGGATCGCCGCCGCCGCCGTCCGCACGATCCGCTCGTGCGTCTGTTGCTTCTTCGCTGTCTCGCCGCGCGGCATGCGATGATGATTATCATATTTCAGGTGACCCGCAACCCTGTAACCTCGGTGAGCGCGGTCACACGCCTGCCGCTGTGACGGCAGTGTGTCGATCGCGTCGCCGTCGCTGTTGCAGAGACCGGCCCGCATCCCGTCGCCCGTGCGGTACAACCGGCGACATGATGAATCGGCGGCAAGCGGTCAAGGCCCTGGGCGGGCTGGCGGGCGCGGCGACGATGTCGAAGTTCCTGTCCGGGTGCGGCGACGACGGCGGCGGCAACAACGACGTCGTCGGGATCACGAACTACGTGTACCTGATGCTCGAGAACCGCACGTACGATCACGTGTTCGGCTCGCGCAAGCTCGTCGAGGGCCGCGGCGGCGACGGCCTCACCGCGGAGATGGCGAACGCCGACATCAACGGCGCGATGATCTCGTCGTACGCCGCCGCGTCGGGCGAGCTGTGCGTGCTCGATCCGCCGCACGGCTGGGACGCGTCGCACGCGCAGTGGAACAACGGCGCGATGGACGGCTTCGTGAAGGAGTACCAGCGCGATCACGGCGGCAGGGCGATCACCGACGTGATGTCGTACCTGACGCGCTCCCTCGTCCCCGTCAGCTACGCGCTCGCCGACGCGTACACGACGTGCGATCGCTGGTTCGCCTCGGTGATGGGCCCGACGCTGCCGAACCGCGCCTACTGGCACGCCGCGACGTCGTTCGGCCTCCAGGCGAACATGGAGGTCCTCAACAAGTTCTCGTCGGTCCCCGTGCCGACGATCTACAACCGCCTCGAGGACAAGGGCGTCGACTGGGCGTACTACTCCGGCCCGCTCGCGGTCGTGTCGCTCCTCGGCAACCCGGGGCCGTACCAGCTCGACATCACCGGCAAGATCAAGCGCTTCTCGGCGTACCCCGACATGCCGGAGGATCCGAACGGCGAGTTCTTCGCCGACGCGGCCGCCGGCCGG
Organism: Deltaproteobacteria bacterium; assembly: GCA_019637375.1. GTDB lineage: Bacteria > Myxococcota_A > Polyangia > Haliangiales > Haliangiaceae > JABFXX01. The sequence continues at coordinate 64,373 of JAHBVW010000024.1, forward strand.
CTGCCCGCGGTGACGTACATCGATCCGTTCTTCGGCGAGAACGACGACCACCCGCCGGGCCACCCGATCCTCGCGCAGGCGCTGATCGCGGCGGTGTACCGCGCGCTCGCGACCTCGCCGCAGTGGAAGAACTGCATGCTCGTCATCACGTACGACGAGCACGGCGGCTTCTACGACCACGTGGCGCCGCCGACGACGACCGACGACTCGCTCGAGAAGTTCGGCGTCGACGGCTTCCAGCAGTGCGGCTTCCGCGTCCCCGCGATGGTGGTCGGCCCGTACGCGAAGCAGAACTACGTGAGCTCGGTGCAGTACGACCACACGTCCGCGCTCAAGCACCTGCAGAACGCGTTCGGCCTCGAGACGCTGACGCCGCGCATGAACGCGGCGAACGACCTCACCGACTGCATCGACATGGATCGCCTCGCCGCCGGCGAGCCCGCGGATCCGATCGAGCTCCCGAAGATCAACCTCGCCGACTACCCGATGATCACGGACCCGGTGTGCCGCGGCTCGGCGTTCCGCAAGGACCCGATCACCGAGTGGGCCGACGCGAACCCGGGGTCGGTGATCGACCGCCGCAGCGACGCCGCGCGCGACACGTACCACCGCGGCATCGTCGAGTACCTGCGCAAGGCGCAGGGCTGATCCTCCGGCGCATTCTCGGGCGCCGGCGCGCCACCCGTGTCACGCTGTCAGGCACCCCGGGATGTGGTGCCAAAGTGGCAACGTGATCGCGGCTCGGTCGGGAGGAATCGCAGAAAAAGCGAGGGGATAGGGAACTGGCCGTTGGCCCGGGGCTTGTTATTGGAAGACCCGCGATGTGGAACCAGTCCGGACAGAGCCCATTCCGCCGATTCTCGGCGGCGGTCGACAGCAACGGGAGTGCGGTGCCGGATGAACCCCAGGAGCTCCGCGCCGCGACCAGCGAGGGCATCGTGCTCGTCGTCGACGACGAGGCCGCGATCGTCGAATCGCTGACGAAGATCTTCCGCCGCGAGGGGCTCAACGTGCTCGCGGCGACCGACGGCAACGCCGGCCTGGACCTCCTCCGCAAGCACCGCGTCGGCGTCCTCCTCACCGACCTGATGATGCCGTCGACGAGCGGCATGGACCTCCTGCGCGCCGCGAAGACGATCGCGCCCGAGACCGAGGTCGTCCTCATGACCGCGTACGGCACCGTCGAGACCGCCGTCGACGCGATGAAGGAGGGCGCGTACGACTTCGTGACCAAGCCGCTCAAGCGCGCGCACGTCGTCCGCATCGTGCGCAACGCGCTCGAGAAGCAGTCGCTCCTCGTCGAGAACCGCAGCCTCAAGGCGCAGCTCGCCGAGAAGCGGCGCCGCGCGATCATCGGCACGTCGCTCGCGTGGCGGCGCACGATGGACATCATCATGCAGGCGGCGCCGAGCGAGGCGACGGTCCTGCTCCTCGGCGAGAGCGGCACCGGCAAGGAGCTGCTCGCCCGCGCGCTCCACGACAACAGCACGCGCGCCGGCCGCGACGGCGACTTCGGGTCCTCCTCCAACGGCGCCTCCGGACCGTCGCCGAACCGCAAGGCGGGCCCGTTCATCGCGGTCAACTGCGCCGCGATCCCCGAGTCGATCCTCGAGGCGGAGCTGTTCGGCTACGAGAAGGGCGCCTTCACCGGCGCGTCGACCGCGCGTGAGGGCCGCTTCGAGGCCGCGCACGGCGGCACGCTGTTCCTCGACGAGATCGGCGAGATCTCGCGCCACGTGCAGGTCAAGCTCCTCCGCGTCCTGCAGGAGGGCGAGATCGAGCGCCTCGGCGCCGGCGGCAAGACCCGCAAGATCGACGTGCGCATCGTCGCGGCCACGAACGTGAACCTCGCCGAGGAGGTCAAGGCCGGCCGCTTCCGCGAGGACCTGTACTACCGCCTGAACGTCATCCCCGTGTCGGTGCCGCCGCTGCGCGACCGCCGCGACGACATCTCGCTGCTCGCGCAGCACTTCGTGCAGGTGTACGCCGAGAAGAACGGCAAGGCGATTTCCGGGTGCTCGGCCTCCGCGATCGAGCGCCTCACCGAGTATGGTTGGCCGGGCAATGTGCGCGAGCTGGAGAACGCCATCGAGCGCGCGGTCGTCCTCACCCGCGCGGGTCAGGTGCTGATCGACGAGGACGCGCTGCCGCGCGAGATCCGCGAGGCGTCGATCACCGGCGGCGGCGGCGGCTCCGCGTCCGCGCTGACGTTCCCGATCGGGATGCCGCTCGCCGAGATCGAGATGCGCGTGATCCACGAGACGCTGCGCCACACGCGCGGCGACAAGCGGCTCACCGCGAAGCTCCTCGGCATCGCGACGCGCACGATCTATCGCCGCCTCGAGGCGCCGGATTCTGAACAATGGCAGGAGCCGGCGAAGCCGGACGGCGACGGCGACGGCGACGACGCGCCGGCGAACGGTGACAGCAAGGTCGATAGCCCGGCCACGAAGGGGTGACGATGCAGGACCTCATCAAGCGGTACTTCTGGGTAATCGGCGCCGTCGTCGTGGCGGTGTGCGCCGTGTTCGCCGCCAAGGCGACCGGCGCCATCATCGAGGCGAAGTGGCTCGGCGATCCCGCGGACAAGCCCAAGGTCGACAAGCCCATCACCGCACCGTCACCGCAGCCGGTGAAGACCGTGCACAGCAAGGACGGCGCGCAGCTCGCGCAGCGCAACATGTTCTGCTCCGAGTGCACGCCCGCCGCGGTGGCACCCGTGTCGACGGATCCGGGCTCGGTCGTCAACACGTCGCTGCCGCTCGTGCTCCTCGCGACGAACGTCGCCCCGGTCGCGAAGGACTCCTACGCGACGATCATCAACACGGAGAGCCAGCGCCAGGGCTCGTTCTCCCTCGGCGAGACGGTGCCGGGCGCGACGCCGGGCACGATCACGGCGATCCGCTTCAAGTACGTCGAGTTCCAGAACAGCGGCCGCACCGAGCGCGTCGTGCTGCAGGGCGCGACGGTGCCGGTCACGACCGTCGCCGCGGTGGAGCCGCCGCCGCCGTCGGGCGACGGCGACGAGCTGCAGGCCGCGGTCGACGCGGGCATCAAGAAGATCGACGACACGACCTACGAGATCGACAAGTCGCTCGTCGAGAAGGTCCTGCTCAACCCGATGGCCATCGCGAAGGGCGCGCGCGTCGTGCCGGCGATGAAGAACGGCAAGCCGGAGGGCTTCAAGCTGTACGCGATCAAGCCGAGCTCGGCGTTCGCGAAGCTCGGGCTCACGAACGGCGACACGCTCACGCAGATCAACAACTTCGAGCTCACGTCGGCCGACAAGGCCCTCGAGGTCTACACGAAGTTGCGCGAGGCCACGAACCTCGAGCTCGAAGTCACCCGCCGCGGGAAGCCCGTCGTCCTCAAGTACACCATTCGATGAGAGCCTACATGCACACCCACGCCACACGCACCGTCGCCGCGCTGCTCGTCGCCGGCATCCTCGCGCCGCCCGCGTTCGCGCAGCCGACCCCGACGACGCCGACGGCCGCGAACCCGCAGCCCGGGGCCGGGGCGCCGCCGCAGGACGAGCCGCTGTACAAGTGCGACAAGAAGACGGGGCCGATCGCCGTCACGTTCAAGCCGGAGACCGAGCTCAAGGACCTCATCACGTGGGTGATGGGCTTCACGTGCCGGAACTTCATCCTCGACCCGCGCATCGTGTCGACGGGCAAGAAGGTCACCGTCATCGCGCCCGTGCGCATGAGCCAGGCCGAGGCGTACAGCGTCTTCCTCGCCGCGCTGTCGACGATGGGCCTCACCGTCGTGCCGAAGGGCAACGTCATGCGCATCGTCGAGAGCGCGACGGCCAAGAGCGAGACGGTGCCGATCTACACGCGCGGCGGCGTGCCGCCGAACCAGGACCAGATCGTCCGCTACATCCTGCGCCCGTCGCACTCGCCCATCGAGACGCTGCGCCAGGCGCTCGACGCGATCCGCTCGCCGGCGGGTGTCGTCGGCGTCGCGGGCAACCTGCTCGTCATCACCGACTACGCGTCGCAGGTGCGGGACATGATGTCCCTCGCGCGCACGATCGACGTGCCCGGCAACGCCGACGGCATCTACACGATCCAGGTGCAGCACGCCGACGCGGGCCAGCTCGCGCAGAAGCTCAACGAGATCCTCGGCATCGGCGCCGCCGGCGGCGTCGGCGGCAAGGTCGGCCAGCCGCAGCGCGCGACACCCGCGGGCGTGCCGCCTCCCGGCGGCGTGGCGGCCGTGCGCGACGAGGTCGCGGGCGCCGTCCCGACGAAGATCCTCGTCGACGACCGCACGAACACGCTGATCGTCGCGTCGAGCGAGGCCGGCTACATGCGCGTGAAGGCGCTGGTCGCGCGCCTCGACATCTCGCTCGAGACCGAGGGCGGCTCGGCGATCCATGTCTACCCGCTCGCGAACGCGCTCGCCGAGGAGCTCGCGACGACGCTCAACAACGCGCTCGGCCAGGGCGCGCAGCAGCGGCCGGGGCAGGGCGGTCGCCCGGGCCAGCCGGGCCAGCCGCCGGGCTCGCCGATGCCGCCGCCCGTGGTCCAGGGCGGCCCGATGGACGGCGCCTCGCTCGAGGGCCAGGTCCGCATCATCGGCGACAAGGCGACGAACTCGCTCATCATCCTGTCGTCGGGCCGCGACTTCCTCGCGATCAAGAAGGTCATCAAGGACCTCGACCAGTCGCGCCGCCAGATCTTCATCGAGGCGCTCATCCTCGAGGTCCAGCTGTCGAAGGACCTGTCGGTCGGCACGAGCGCGCACGGCGGCGTCCCGACCGACCGCGGCGACCTGCTGCTCGGCGGCGTGCAGACGCCGTCGCTCAAGTCGCTCGACATCAAGACGCTCGCCGCGGCGAACGGCCTCATCGGCGGCCTCCTCGGCGCGCCGCTCACGAACTCGCAGACGTTCCTCGGCACGAGCATCCCGTCGTACGGCATCCTGTTCCAGGCGCTCGCGACGCAGGACAACACGAACATCCTGTCGGCGCCGTCGATCATCGCGATCGACAACGAGAAGGCCGAGTTCTCCGTCGGCAACAACATCCCGTACAAGGCCGGCCTGTCGTTCGGCGGCATCGGCCTGCCGGCCGCCGGCGGCTCGGTGCCGACCGGATCGATCGGTCAGAACATCCAGCGCGAGAAGCTGAACCTCACGCTCAACGTCACGCCGCACATCTCGAGCAACGACGCCGTGCGCCTCGAGATCGAGCAGGAGACGAAGGACATCGGCGGCAAGGACGCCGAGCTCGGCCCGACGTGGAGCGAGCGCAAGCTGAAGACGCAGGTCGTCGTGCACGACCAGCAGAGCGTCGTGATCGGCGGCCTCATCCAGGAGCGCGACATCTACAACACCGCGAAGGTGCCGCTGCTCGGCGACATCCCGATCCTCGGCTACCTGTTCAAGTACTCCACGAAGACGAAGAAGAAGACGAACCTCCTCATCCTCCTCACGCCGTACATCATCAAGGACCAGCTCGACCTGCAGTCGATCCGCGAGCGCAAGGTGCGCGAGCGCGCCGAGTTCGTGCGCTCGTTCGCGTCGCTCAACGAGATGAAGTACGAGCCCAAGGTCGACTACCGCAGGAAGCGCGGCGTGCTCGAGGAGATCAACCGCTCGGTGCTGTCCGTCGAGCAGGACCTCGAGATCCTGCACGGCATGAAGAACCGCGCGCGCGTGATCGACGGCGCGATCGACTACGACGCGACGACGATCGACTCGCCCGACGGGCCGCCGCCGGCCCCACCGGCGCCGGCGCCGGCCACGCCGAAGGACAAGAAGTAGATGGTCACACCCGTCGTACCGTTGCCGGTTCCGCTGCCGCAGGCGGCCGCCGCGCCGGCGCTGCCCGCGCTGATCGGCGAGATCCTGATGCAGCGGTGCAACCTCGCGCCGGAGGTGCTCGACCGCGCGCTCGTGAAGCAGCGCGAGGAGGGCGGGCTCATCGGCGAGGTGCTCGTGCGCATGAAGGCGATCGACGAGGACGCGCTCGCGCTCGCGCTCGCGCTGCAGGCCGAGATGCCGTACCTGCGCGACCTGCCGCGCGCCGAGGACATCCCGGTCGAGCTGATCGATCGCCTGCCGATCAACTTCGCGCGCCAGCGGCTCGTGCTGCCGCTGACGCGCGAGGGCGGCCGCGTCGTCGTCGCCGTCGCGGATCCGTGCGCGGTCGACGTCATCGATGCGGTCGGCGTGCTCCTCAACGAGCCCGTCGAGGCCGCGGTGGTGTCGTCGGCGAAGATCATCGATCACATCAACAAGACGTACACTCGCCTGCGCGGCGGCGCGGAGCTCGAGGAGGGCAAGAAGGACGACGAGGAGACGGAGGAGTTCGCCTCCGAGGAGCTCGTCGACATGCTCGACGCCAACGACGAGGCGCCGATCATCCGCTGGGTCAACTCGCTCATGTTCCAGGCCGCGAAGGACCGCGCGTCGGATATCCACATCGAGCCCGGCGAGAAGGACGTCGTCGTGCGGTACCGCGTCGACGGTGCTTTGCGCGAGGCGAAGCGCGCACCGTCGAAGTTCAAGGCGTCGATCACCGCGCGCGTGAAGATCATGGCCGGGCTCAACATCGCCGAGAAGCGCCTCCCGCAGGACGGCCGCATCCGGCGCAAGATGGCCGGCAAGGACATCGACATGCGCGTCGCGACCGCCCCGACGGCCGCCGGCGAGCGCATCACGATCCGTCTCCTCGACCGCAGCTCGGTGCTCCTCGGCCTGCCCGACATCGGCTTCGCGAACGATCACCTCGAGCAGATCCGCAGCATCATCAAGCGCCCGCACGGCATCCTCCTCGTCACCGGCCCCACGGGCTCCGGCAAGACGACGACGCTGTACGCGTGCCTCGCGGAGATCAACGCGCCCGATATCAACATCCTCACCGTCGAGGATCCGGTCGAGTACCAGCTCGAGGGCATCTCGCAGACGCAGGTCAACTCGAAGATCGACCTGACGTTCGCGTCGGGGCTGCGCTCGTTCCTCCGCCACGACCCCGACGTCATCATGGTCGGCGAGATCCGCGATCGCGAGACCGCCGAGGTCGCGATCACCGCGTCGCTCACCGGTCACTTCGTGTTCTCCACCGTCCACACGAACGACGCGGCCGGCGGCATCACGCGCCTCCTCGACATGGGGATCGAGCCGTTCCTCGTCGCGTCCTCGCTCGTGGGCCTCCTCGCCCAGCGCCTCGTGCGCAAGCCGTGCTACGAGTGCGCGCGCGCCGTCCGCCCGTCGGAGGAGATGCTGCGCGAGCTCGGCCTCGACCCGCAGAAGTTCTACGCCGGCGGCTACGAGTTCCCGGCCGTGAAGGGCCTGCGCCCGCCGCCGCCCGGCACGGTGTTCGAGCCCGTCGGCTGCCACGCGTGCGGCCAGCTCGGCTACCGCGGCCGCACCGGCATCTACGAGCTCCTGTTCATCAACGACACCGTGCGGCGCCTGTGCCTCGACAAGGCCGACGCCGGCACGATCCGCAACGCGGCGGTCGAGGCCGGGATGGTGTCGCTGCGCTTCGACGGCGCGCGCAAGATCGTCCAGGGCATGACGACGCCCGAGGAGGTCATGCTGATGACCGCCGAGGCCGGAGACTGACCATGCCGATGTACGCGTACAAGGGCATCTCGCCGAGCGGCAAGAACGTGTCGGGGACGCGCGACGCCGACTCGCCCAAGACGCTGCGCCAGGTGCTGCGCAAGGACGGCGTGCTCGTCACGAGCTTCGAGCTGTCGCGCGGCGGCAAGCAGGCGAAGGCCGAGAACGCGAAGAAGCGCGGCCTGTCGCGCGACGTCGACCTGGGCGGCCTGCTCGGCGGCGTCAAGAAGGTCGAGATCGCGGCGTTCACGCGCCAGCTCGCCACGCTGCTGAAGAGCGGCATCCCGCTCGCCGAGTCGCTGGGCGCGCTCGTCGATCAGGTCCTCAACCCGCGCTTCCGCGTCCAGCTGTCCGAGGTGCGCACGGCTGTCAACGAAGGCATGGCCTTCGGTGACGCTTTGGCAAAGCACCCGAAGATCTTCGACGAGCTGTTCGTGTCGATGGTCCGCGCGGGCGAGCTCGCCGGCAACCTCGACGAGGTCCTGACGCGCCTGGCCGACTTCCTCGAGAGCTCGCAGAAGCTCAAGTCCAAGGTCACCGGCGCGATGATCTACCCGATGGTGATGCTCGGCATCGGGACCATCATCATCGCGGTCCTGATGATCAAGGTGATCCCCGAGATCACGAAGACGTTCAGCCAGGCCGGCAAGACACTCCCGATCAACACGCGCTTCCTCATCGGCGTGTCGGGGTTCATCGGGCGCAACTGGATCTTCCTCGCGCTCGGCATCGCCGCGGCGATCGCGCTGTTCGTGAACTGGAAGGCGTCTGCGGGCGGTAAGCCGATCTGGCACCGCTTCGTGCTGGGACTCCCGGCGATCGGCCCGCTGGTTCGCACGATTAACGTCGCCCGGTTCAGCCGCACGCTCGGCACGATGCTCGCATCGGGTGTCCCCATGCTTCGCGCGATGGACGCCGCCCGCCAGACGATGGGCAACGTCATCCTCCAGAAGGTCGTGGAGGACGCGAAGAAGGCCGTCACCGAAGGCGAGTCGCTCGCCGTCACGCTCCGCAAGTCGGGGCAGTTCCCGCCGACGATGCTGCACATGGTCGCGGTCGGCGAGAAGGCGGGTCAGCTCGAGCAGATGCTCGAGCGCGTCGCCGACACGTACGAGGCCGAGATCGACACCAAGCTGTCGCGCTTCATCTCGCTGCTCGAGCCGCTCATGCTGCTCGGCATGGGCATCGCCGTCGCCTTCATCGTCATCTCGATCCTGCAGCCCATCATGGACCTCGGCTCGATCTCCGGCGGTCCGAAGTAACTGAAAAGGAGCACTGTCATGCTACGCGCCCTCAACACCCTCCAGCGTCGTCGTCGTCAGCGTCACACCCTCAAGCTCGGCGCCGTGCAGCGCGGCCTCACGATGCTCGAGATCATGATCGTGATCGCGATCCTCGGGCTCGTCATGGGCCTCGTCGTCGTGCCGCGCGTCATGGGCATGTTCGGCGAGTCGAAGGTCAAGATCGCGAAGCTCGCGGTCGACCAGTACGCGAAGTCGGACTTCCCGAAGTGGGCGCTCGCTCACAACGACAAGGGCTGCCCCGACTCGCTGCTCGACGTCCTCAAGTACGTCGGCAAGACCGAGGAGGACCTGAAGGATCCGTGGGGCACGCCGTACAAGATGATCTGCGGCCAGGGCAACCTGCCCGCGGGTGCGAGCGGCATCGCCGTGTTCTCGCTCGGCGAGGACAAGACGGAAGGCACGCCCGACGACGTGAAGTCGTGGGCCGCCGCGCCGCAGTGATCGCCGCGTCCGCGACCGACCCACCCAGCTAAAACCCCCATGAAGGCGCGCCGCAGACCACGCGGGCACGGCATGACCGTGCTCGAGCTGATGATCGTGATCGCGATCCTCGGCATGCTGCTGTTCCTGCTGCGCGCCGGCCTGCGGGTGCTGACGAAGGCCGACCTCGTCGAGAACGCGACCGAGATGGCGACGCTGCTCAAGCGCACGAGCGATCTCGCGATCGAGAACGGCGAGATGCACCGCGTCGTGATCGACATGGAGAAGGGCCTCTACACCGTCGAGGTCTGCCACGGCGCCACGACGATCTTCCGCAACGAGCAGGTGCGCAACGACGACCCGCGGCTCAAGGACAAGATCGACCGCGGCAAGGAGCGCCTGTCGCAGCTGCCCCAGGACGCGCTCGCCGCCGGCGACCCCGACGAGGCGACCAAGCGCGCGAGCGCCGTCGCCGGTCACCACGTCGCCGACCGCCAGTGCCAGCCCGTGCAGGGCGGCGTGAGCGGCATCGCGGTGAAGGAGAAGCAGGAGGACGAGCCCGAGCTCGGCGAGTGGACGCGCCGCCTGAGCGTGAAGAAGGGCATCAAGTTCAAGGAGGTCTGGGTCCAGCACCAGACCGACAGCTCGACGAAGGGGCAGGTCGCGATCTTCTTCTTTCCGGTCGGCTCGGCCGAGAAGGCGGTCATCGAGATCACCGACGACAGCGACACGTTCACGGTGCTCGTGCACGGCCTCACGGGGCGCGTCGAGCTGCGCGACGGCAGGCTGCGCGACGTCGACGACCACATGATGCGCAACGCGATGGGCGACAAGGACGCGAAGCGGGAGGGCGACAAGTGAGGCAGGCGCGTGCCCCACGTGGCTTCACGCTGCTCGAGGTGATGATCGGCCTCGCGCTGCTCGGCCTCGCGCTCACGGTGCTGATCCAGGGCGCGGCGAGCAGCATCTACAGCGCGAAGGAGTCGCAGATGATCGGCGTCGCGACCGACCTGGCGCGCGGCAAGATGTACGAGATCGAGGAGAAGCTGCTGAAGGACGGCTTCACCGACACGAACCAGTCCGAGAGCGACAAGAACTTCGACGAGGAGGGCTGGCCGACGATCACGTACGAGTACAAGGTCGAGGAGGTCGAGCTGCCGAGCTACGACGACCTGCAGTCGATGGCGCAGGGCAAGGCGGCGGCGGGCAGCGGGTCGGGTAGCGGCTCGGGCTCGCCGGCCGGCGTCGACGCGTTCCAGAACAGCGCGCTCGGCGGCATGCTGTCGGGCCTCGGCGGCGGCTTCGCGGGCGGCTCGAAGGACATCGACTCGCGCCAGGGCGCGTCGTTCATCCAGGGCCAGTACCAGATGGTCCAGCAGATCCTGAAGGTCTCGATCCGCAAGGTGACGCTGATCGTGAAGTACCCGGTGCTCGGCCGGATGCAGGAGCTGAAGACGGTCGCGTTCTTCACCGACGCGGGCGCGATGGACAAGGTCCTGATGGGCCTCGGCTCGCGGGACATCGACGAGCAGACGGGCACGGGCACCGGCGGCACCGGCACCGGCTCGGGGACGACGGGCGGCGGGCGCGGCTCGGGCGGCGGCGGCGGCGGCCGCGGCACGGGGAGCGGCAAGTGAAGCGCCACGTGAAGCGCCACGCGAAGCGGCGCAACCCGCAGGCGGGGCTCACGCTCATCGAGATCATGATCGCGTCGGCGGTCATGGTCGTGATGATGACGCTGACCTGGCGCACGATCTCCGGCACGCTCGACAGCCGGCGCACGTTCGAGAAGTTCGAGGCGCACAACCACGAGCTGCGCATGGCGCTCGGCCGCGTCGTCGCCGACTTCGAGTCGGCGTACCTGTCGCGCAACGAGGACCAGAACGCGACGAACCCGCGCACGATGTTCATCGCGAAGTCGGGCTCGCGCACGCCGGAGATCCGGTTCTCGACGCTCGCGCACCGCGTGTTCTGGGCCGACGCGAACGAGTCCGAGCAGACGGTGATCTCGTACGTCGCGAAGACGGATCCCGAGAAGTCGGGCGTCACGAACTGGATCCGGCGCGAGCAGCGCCGCCCGTCGAACGACCCGCCGGTCGACCAGCCGGCCGACTACGACGTGCTCGTCCACGACATCGTGGCCGTCAAGCTCCAGTACTGGAACTGGAAGAACCTCGAGTGGACCGATCAGTGGGACACGACGCAGTCCGACGGCCAGAAGGGCTGGCTGCCGAGCCGCGTGCGCATCGCGATCACCGTCAAGGACCCGAGCGGCAACGACTACAAGGTCTCCACCCAGGCGCGCATCCTCATGCAGGAGGCGCTCAACTTCACCCAGTCCAACTGATGAAGATCCTCACCTCCATCTGGACCTTCCTGAACCGCGAGCGCGGGCTCGGGCGGCGTGCGAAGGCGCGCGTCCGCACGCCGAAGCAGCGGCGCCGCCAGCGCGGCGTGGCGCTCGTCGCGGTGCTCGTGGCGATCGCGGTGATCTTCACGCTGACGACGCAGTTCACGTCGAACACGAACGTCGACGCGATCGCGGCGGCGAACTACCGCGATCAGATGCGCGCGCACTTCCTCGCGCGCTCGGCGTCGAACCTGTCGGAGCTGGTGATCCGCATCCAGCAGCGCATCGACAACATCAAGGAGCTCAGCGGTCAGGTCCAGATCACCGACTTCGCGGACCAGGTGCTGCTCGCGTTCTGCGGCAACCCCGAGGAGGTCCAGGCGGCGGTCGGGTTCTCGACGAGCACGACGAAGGGCCTCGGCGCCGACGTCGGCACGTGCGGCGTCGTCGGCCAGATCACGACCGAGGACGACAAGATCAACGTCAACTGCGCGAACGCGAGCAAGGAGACGGCCGAGGTGATCAAGAGCGCGCTCGACGCGCTCTTCTACTTCAACGGCTACGACCCGGTGTTCGAGGAGAACGACGCCGAGGGCTGGCAGCGCGACCGCGCGCGCCAGGTCGCCGCGATCATCGACTACGTCGACTCCGACAGCCAGCGCCTGCGCGAGCGCGGCACGAGCGAGGACTACAACTACGAGACGCTGCGCGATCCGTACAAGGCGAAGAACAACTACATCGACACCATCGGCGAGATCAAGCTGGCGCGCGGCGTCGACGACCGCTTCTGGTCGCTGTTCGGCAAGGCGTTCACCGTCTACGGCGGCTGCAAGGTGAACCTGTCGGCGCTGTCGAACAGCCAGCTGATCGCGGGGATCCTGGTCCTCGCGGCGAAGGACCGGAACGACCCGGTGCTGCAGGACCCGCGCAAGCTGTTCGCGCTGGCGACGCTCGTCGCGAAGGCGAAGCAGTTCGGCATGCAGTTCACCAAGATCGACGACTTCATCGAGTTCGTGAAGGACCCGAGCGCGGCCGTCGGCGCGCTCGCCGGGCAGCAGTCGCTCGCCGGCAGCCAGGCGAACGCGGCCGTCGGCGCCGGCGTCCCGGGCCTGACGGGCGGCGAGAAGCTCAAGCTCGACCTCGACAAGACCAACCTCGCCAGGATCGCCACCGCCGGTCCGCGCCGCACGTACCGCGTGCAGGCGTGGGGTGAGATCGAGCGCGGCGCCAAGAACAACGACGGCTCGCCGCTGTTTCCGCCGATCCGCGTGACCATCAACGGGGTGTGGGACACGAAGGTCGTCCCGCAGAACGCCCGGAAGCCGCCTGCGCCCAAGGGGGCGTGGGTGTTCCTGAAGGAAGACTGACCATGTCGACTCGTGTGTTTGCCGTCGATCTCGGAGCGTGGAGCGTCAAGCTCGCGATCGCGAGCCCCGGGCTGCGCGGCGCGACGCTGCTCGACGTCGTCGAGCGGCAGGTCCCGCCGGGCGACGAGCCCGCGGAGACGCGCGCGCGCCAGACGCTGGCGGCGATGATCAGCGAGCTGCGCCTCCAGCACGACACCGGCTACATCGGCGTCTACGGCGACCAGGTGTTCACGCAGATCCTCGAGTTCGGCTTCAAGAACCTGCGCCGCGCCGAGCTCGACAAGGCCGTCGGCGGCGAGCTCGAGGGCGTCGTGCCGGTCGACCTCGAGGACATGGTGTACACGTTCGAGCCGCTGCCGCCGGTGCCCGCGCCGGCGCCCGGCACCGTCGACGCCGGCCGCGGCCGCGTCGCCCCGGCGACCGAGGGCATGCGCGTGCTCACGTACGCGATGCACCGCGACCGCGCCGAGGAGATGATCGCGCTCGGCCGGCAGGCGGGCTTCGAGGTGCGCGGCGTGCTCGCGTGCGGCGGCGCGGCGGTGCGGCTCGTCGAGCGGACGCCGTCGCTGGTGCGCGCGCGCACCGAGGGCGCCGTCGCCGTGATCGACATCGGCCACGAGCGCACCGACGTCATCGTCGTCGCGCAGGGCAAGGTCGTGTTCAGCCGCAGCATCGCGCGCGCCGGCAAGCAGGTGACCGAGGCGATCGCGCGCGAGTTCCGCTCGCAGCTGCCGTCGTGGGCCGACGCCGAGCGCGCGAAGCACAGCGACGGCTTCGTCGCGTCGACGGCGGAGCCCGCGACGTCGGAGTCGTGGGCGCGCATCCACCGCAGCACGATCACGGAGCTACAGCCGTTCGCGCGCGACCTGCGCCAGACGCTCGTCGCGTGCCGCGCCCGCACCGGCTTCACGCCGACGGTGGCGCTGCTCGTCGGCGGCGGCTCGCGCCTGCGCGGCATGTCGTCGTTCCTGTCGGAGCAGCTCGGCATCCCGGCGTGGCGCCCGTCGAACGACGACGTGGTCGCGCTCGCGGGGCCGCGCAAGGCCGCCGACGCGGCGTCGCTGCCGATCGACAGCGCGGCGCTCACGATCGGCATGGTGTACGACGGCGCGAGCGGGCGCCCGATGTTCGACCTGCGCTCGGGCCAGCTCGCGCACAAGGTCGACCTGTCGTTCCTGCGCGCGAAGGCGGTGCCGCTCGGCGCCGCGGTGCTCGCGGTCGCGGCGTTCGCCGCCGGCAGCGCGTACGCCGACCTGTACCGCCTGCGCAAGGCGGAGAAGGTCCTGAGCGAGCGCCTCGCGAACGAGACGAAGGAAGTGTTCGGCGCGCCGAAGACGCTCGAGGAGCTGCAGGGGATGACGACCGGCCCCGTCGGCGGCGCCGCGGGCATCCTGCCGAAGTCGTCGGCCTACGACATCCTCCTCGAGATCTCGCAGAAGGTGCCGGCGAAGGACAAGATCCAGCTCGACATCGACGAGATCGAGATCACCGACACCAAGATCGACGTCAGCGGCTACGTGAAGACGTCGGCGCAGATCGACATGCTCGTCACGGAGCTGAAGGCCATCAAGTGCTTCAAGGACGTGACGCGCGGTGCGACCGACACCGAGGGCGAGCTCAAGAAGTTCAAGCTCACCATCAACGCTTCGTGCATGTAAAGGACGCGTCCCCATGGCCATCAGCGACACCGCAAGAGACTTCTGGGACCGCATCTCTCCGCGCGAGCGTTACCTCGTGATCATCGCGGCCATCGCCGTACCGATCACGGTCGCGCTGTGGCTCGGCTTCGCGATCCGCGACGGCCTCACCGCGATGGAGAAGCGCAACGAGGACACGCGCGCGATGCTGCAGACCGTCGACGAGATCCGCCGGAAGGGCGGCCCGTCGAAGACCCCCGCCGACGAGGTCAAGATCCCCGCGGAGCCGCTGCTCCTCGAGACCTACCTCAACGACGCCGCGACGGTGGCCGGGTTCACGATCAAGAACATCACGCCGCGCACCTCGGTGCCGCCGAAGAACGGCATCCTCACGACCACCGTGTTCTTCCAGCTCGAGCAGCTCGAGATCGACGCGCTGAAGACGTTCCTGCAGGAGGTCGAGACGAAGTCCAAGGTGGTCGCGATCACGCGCCTGAAGGTGAAGCGCTCGTTCAAGGACAAGAAGAAGATCGACGTGCCGGTCGTCGAGGTCTCGACGTACTCGCGCCCGGCGTCGGGCGAGAAGAAGGACGGCGACAAGCCGGCCGGCGGCTCCGACGGGTCCGCGCAGAAGGGCGGCTGAGATGGCATTTCACCTCGGGCCACGCCTCCGCAGCGTCCTCAAGTACATCGGGTACGTGTTCCTGGCGCTGATCACGTTCGTGTTCGCGCTGCAGCTCACGTTCCCGTACGCGCGCGTCAAGGACCGCATCGAGGAGGCGCTGTCGACGAAGTACGACGTCACGATCGAGGACTACGAGCGCGGCATCATCCCCGGTCGCCTGTTCCTGAAGTCGGTCATGCTGCGCACGCGCCCGGCGCAGGCCGACATCGACAAGATCATGTCGACGGTCACGGACCCGAAGGATCGCGAGCGCCAGATCGCGCTGCTCGTGTCGACGCTGTACATCGAGCGGCTCGAGATCGACGTCGGTTTCATGGCGCTCGTGCGCGGGGTCGCGTCGATCAACATCGACGCGAAGATCGACACCGGCCACATCGCCGGCAACGTCGCGCTGTCGAAGGACGGCACGAACGTCCACGTGAGGGGCAACGACCTGCCGGCGGAGAAGATGCCGATGCGCGAGCTCGTCGGCCTGCCGATGTCGGGCACGCTCGAGTTCGCGTTCGACCTCGACCTGCCGAACGAGCAGCTGAAGAGCAACAAGATCGGCGCGAACTGGCAGCGCGCCGAGGGCGCGATCGAGTTCACGTGCCCGTCGGGGTGCGTCTTCGGCGACGGCAAGACGAAGCTGAAGCCCAAGCTCAAGAACAAGCGCAACGAGGCGTTCGCCGAGGGCGGCATCGACTTCGGCACGATCCACATCGAGAACCTGGTCGCGCAGGTCGAGATCAAGGACAAGAAGCTCGAGCTGACCAAGTTCGACGCGAAGTCGAGCGACGGCGAGATCCACGTCGACTTCGCGCTCGCCCTCCAGCAGGAGTTCGGCGAGTCGGCGACGACGGGCTGCCTCCGCTTCAAGGGCAGCGACGCGCTGCTGAAGCGCGAGCCCAAGACGCACGCCGCGATCTCGACGACGGGTGCCCAGCTCGGGCCCGACAACCTGTTCCACATCAAGCTCGACGGCAAGTTCAAGGACATGAAGCGGCTCGCGCACCCGTGCGGCCCGAACGCCGGCCCCGACAAGGACCCCAACGGCAACGGCAACGGCAACGTCTCGATCCCGCAGCGCCCGCCCGTGCTCCCCGAGGCATCGCACGACGCCGGCGTCGTGCCCGCGACGCCCCCCGGCGTCACGAACATCGTCGTTCCGCGCGACGTCCCGCCGACCGCCCCCGACGCCGCCGTCACCGTCCCGGTCCCCCACCCGGATCCCGCGCACGGCAGCGCCGGCTCCGGCAGCGCCCCCGCTCCCGAGGGCACCACCGACACCACCGTCTCGCCCGGCGCCGACACCGTCCGATAAGTTTCGCTTCTGGCGCCAGGCCGCCGAGTGCGCCGAGTGAGAGCCACACCGCGCTCTGCACGGACGCGCGCGACGGGATCGCGTGAGCCCTTGCTCTCTCGTGGCGCGCTCGGCGTCTTGGCGCCGAGAGGGCGAGACCGCGCTCTGCACGGACGTGCGCGACGGGTCGCGTGAGCCCTTGGCTCTCTCGTGGCGCGCTCGGCGGCCTGGCGCCGATCGGAGCACTCTGCGACGGCGACGCTCCCGACGGAGAACGCGGTGACCGGTACTTGCCCGGGGCTCGGGGCGGCCGCAGTTCTTGCACGCAGGCGGGGCCATGTGCGGCATCGTCGGCGTGCACGGGTTCGCGGCGACGGCGCGTGACGAGCGCGCCCATCTCCAGCGGATGCGGGACACGATGGTGCATCGTGGTCCCGACGACGCCGGCATCTGGCAGGCGGCGGATCGCAGCGTCGCGCTCGCGCACCGGCGCCTCAGCATCGTCGACCTGAGCGCGGCGGGGCGGCAGCCGATCTCGAACGAGGACGGCTCGGTCTGGCTCACGTTCAACGGCGAGATCTACAACCACGCGGGGCTGCGGGAGCCGCTGATCGCGGCCGGGCACACGTTCCGCTCGCGCTGCGACGCCGAGGCGATCGTGCACGGCTACGAGGAGCACGGCCCCGCGGTCGTCGACGCGCTCGACGGGATGTTCGCGTTCGGCCTGTGGGACGCGGGTGCGCGCCGGCTGTTGCTCGCGCGCGACCGGCTCGGCAAGAAGCCGCTGTACTACGTCGAGGTCGGCGGCCGCCTCCTGTTCGCCTCCGAGATCAAGGCGCTGCTCGCGCACCCCGACGTCGGGCGCGACCTCGATCCGGTCGCGCTCGATCTCTACCTCACGTTCGGCAACGTGCCGGCGCCGCGCACGCTGTTCGCGGGCATCCGCAAGCTGCCGCCGGCGCACGTGCTGACGTGCACGCGCGAGCGCGGCATCGAGGTCCGGCGCTACTGGTCGCCGCTCGACGCGGAGACGTTCGGGCGCCCCGTCCCCGACGACGAGGCGGCGGATCACACGCTGACGCTGCTGCGCCGCGCGGTGCACAAGCGCATGATGAGCGACGTCCCCGTCGGGGCGCTGCTCAGCGGCGGCATCGACTCGAGCGCGAACGTCGCGCTCATGACCGAGCTGCTCGGCCGTCCGCTGCGCACGTTCTCGGTCGGCTTCACCGGCTTTGGCCCCGGCGAGAACTTCCACGATCTTCCCTACGCGCGCCGGGTCGCCGCCGCGTTCGGCTGCGAGCACCACGAGATCGCGATCTCCGCCGAGGAGTGCCGCGCGCACGTGCCGGAGCTCGCGACGCAGCTCGACGAGCCGATCGGCGATCCGGCGTGCCTGCCGATGCACTTCGCCGCACGCGCGGCGCGCGCCGGCGGCGTGACCGTGGTGCTCGTCGGGGAGGGCAGCGACGAGGTGTTCGGCGGCTACGACGCGCTGGTGCACCTCCTCGACACGACCGTGCCGCGCTTCGAGTCCGTGCGGCGCCTCCCGCGCATCGTGCGGCGCGGCCTCCACGGCCTCGCGCGCCTCCTGGGCGCGCCCGCCGGCCGCATCGACGTGCTGCGCCGCGCCGCGCGCGACGAGCCGCTGTACTGGGGGCTCGACGTCGCGTTCTGGGACACCGAGAAGGCCGCGCTGCTCGCCCACGACAGGCCCTCCGGCGGCGCGGCCGACGTCGTGCGCGGCTTCTACCGCGAGCTCGCGGCGCGCCGGCCGTCGGCGGATCGTCTCCAGCAGGTGTCGTGGGTCGAGCTGTGCAACCGGCTGCCCGAGCTCCTGCTCATGCGCGTCGACAAGCTGACGATGGCGCACTCGCTCGAGGCGCGCGCGCCGTTCCTCGACGCCGACCTCGTCTCCTACGCGCTCGGGTTGCCGTCGGCGCACAAGATCCGCGGCCGCATCACGAAGTACGTGCTGCGGCGCGCGGTGCGCGGCGTCGTGCCGCGCGCCGTCCTCGAGCGGCCCAAGCAAGGCTTTCGCGTGCCGCTGCCCGAGTGGCTGCGCGGCGAGCTCTCCGGCTGGGCGCGCCACCAGCTGCGCGACGCCGCGATCCACCGGCGCGGGCTGTTCCGGCGCGCCGAGCTCGACCGCATGTGGGAGCAGCACGTCGCGGGCGCGTACGACCACAGCTTCGACCTGTGGTGCTTGCTGAACCTGTTCGCCTGGTACGAGCGCTGGATCGAAGGGAGCCCATGAAGGTGCAGACCGTGCTGTATGTGGTCGACTCGCTCGGCCTGAGCGGCAAGACGCTGACGCTCGTCAACCTCGCGCAGGGGCTCGATCCGGCACGGTACCGAGGCGTCGTCGTATCCCTCGCGCCGCTCGAGGGCATGCTCGCCGACCGGCTGCACAAGGGCGGCGTCCCCGTCGTCCACGTGCCGTGCGCCGACGGGCTGCAGGCGAACGTCGTCGGCAAGCTGCTCCGCCTCGGGCAGCAGTACAAGCCGGCGATGGTGCACGCGTTCAACCCGCGGCCGATGCTGTACGGCGGCATCGCCGCGGCGATGACGGGCCGCCCGGCGATCGGGACGCTGTCGGCGTTCGCGTGCATCAGCGCGCACGAGCACCACGGCTTCCTGCCGCAGCGGCTCGCGACGACGACGTGGCGCAACCGCCTGCGCAACCGCGTGCTCGGCCGCCTGCTGAAGGGTGTGACCGCCGTGTCGCGGCGCGCGGGCGAGTCGTTCTGCAACGACAACGCGATCCCGCCCGACAAGCTCCACGTCATCTACTACGGCGTCGACATCGGCGAGATCGATCGCGTCGCCCCCGACGAGGTCGCGCGCGTGCGGGCCGAGCTCGGCGCGCGCCCCGACGACGTCCTCGTCGGCAGCGTCGGGCGCCTCGTCGAGCAGAAGGACTACCCGACGCAGCTGCGCGCGCTCGCCCTCGCGGTGCCCCGCGCGCGCCGGCTGCGCATGGTCGTCGCCGGCGCCGGCCCGCTCGACGGCGAGCTGCGCGCGCTCGCGGCCGAGCTCGGCATCGCCGATCGGCTGCGCTGGCTCGGCGAGCGCCGCGACGTCGGGACGGTGCTGCGCGCGCTCGACGCGTTCGTGATCGCGTCGAAGTTCGAGCCGTTCGGCGTCGCCGTCCTCGAGGCGATGGCGGCGCGCCTGCCGATCGTCGCGACCGAGGTCAACGAGCTCCCCGAGATCCTCGACCACGGGCGCGCCGGCGTGCTCGTCCCGGCGGAGCAGCCGGAGGCGCTCGCGGACGCGCTCGTGACGATCGCGGCGGATCCGGACCTGCGCGCCCGGCTCGGCCGCCGCGCGAGGTCGGTCGCCGCCGCGCGCTACAGCCTGGCGAGCGTCATCACGCAGTACCAGCGCATCTACGACACCGTGACGGGCGAAAGGAGCGAGCGATGAGCGCGATCTGCGGAATCCTCGGCGCGTGGGCGGCGGAGCCCGACGCGGGTACGCACCTCGACGCGATGCTCGCCGCGCTCGACACGGGCGGGCCCGACCGGCGAGACCGGCGAGACGGGCGAGACGGGCGCGCGGCGTGGGCCGACCCGTCGCGCGCGTGCCGGCTCGGCGTCGCGGGTGCCACGCGCATCCTCGAGCGCGGCGAGCTCGCGGCCGCGTGCGACGGCCACCTGTTCGACGGCGCCGGCGGCCCCGACGGGCTGCTCGGTGTGTGGGCGCGCGACGGCGTGCGCGGGCTGCGCGGCGCCGATGCGCAGTTCGCCCTCGCGGTGTGGGATGCGGGCGCGCGCACGCTCACGCTGGCGCGCGACGCGCTCGGCGTGCGCTCGGTCTACTACCACGAGGGGCGCGGCGGCCTCGTGTTCGCCTCGACGATCGAGGCGCTGCTGCGCCACCCGCGGGTCCCGCGCGCGCACGACGTGCGCTCGGTCTCGTACTTCCTGACGTTCCTCGACGTGCCGGCGCCCGGGACGCTGTTCGAGGGCATCGCGAAGCTCCCGCCGGGCGCCTTCGCGGTGTGCCGCGCGCGCGGCGTCGAGCGCATCGATCGCTACTGGAACCTCCTCGACGATCCGCTCCCCGACGCCGACGACGCGCACCACTACGCGAGCCGCGCGCGCGAGCTGCACGAGGTGGCGCTCGAGGGGCGACTCGTCGCCGGCCCGATGGGCGCGCTGCTCAGCGGCGGCATCGACTCGAGCGCGAACGTCGCGCTCATGACGAAGCTCGGCGTCGCGCCGCTGCACACGTTCACGGTCGGGCTCGCCGACACCGAGGGCGACGAGCGCTTCAGCGACCTGGTGCACGCGCGCCGCGTCGCGCAGCTCACCGGCACCGTGCACCACGAGCGGCTGCTCACCGTCGACGAGTTCATCGCCGCGATGCCGCGCGTGACCGACGCGCTCGACGACCTCGTGTCGGAGCCGTCGAGCGTGTTCCTCCACCACGCGCTCGAGATGGTCCGCGATCGCGGCCTGTCCGTCGTCATCACCGGCGAGGCGAACGACGAGGTCTCGTGCGGCCACGGCGGCATGGTGCGGATCCACGACGGCTACCACCGCCGCTGGCGGCCGCTGATGCGCATGCCGCGCGCCGTGCGCCGGATGCTCGCCGCCGCCGCGCCCGTGGTCTCGCCCCGCCACGGCGACGTGCTCGGCCGCGCCGCCGCCGACGGCGAGTACTTCTGGAGCTACGAGATCGGGTGGACCGATCACGACAAGGCCGACATCCTCACGCCCGCCGCGTACGAGCAGACGTTCCACGCACCGGCGAGCGCCGTCGTCGCCGAGCGCGCCGCCGCGATCCGCCAGGCGCGCGAGGACGGCGACGGCGACTACCTGCAGCACATCATCGCGATGATGATGCAGGACCACTACCTCGGGAACCTGATGCTCGGGAAGCTCGAGCTCCTGTCGCGGCGCCTCGGCATCGAGGCGCGCTGCCCGTACACCTCCCCCGCGTACGTCCACTTCGTCTACAACATCCCGCGCCGGTTCAAGGTGCGCGGCGGGCAGGTGAAGGCGTTCTTCAAGGCCGCGATCCGCGACCTCCTGCCGCACGACATCATCCACCGCCCCAAGCAGGGCTTCCGCACGCCGACGCCCGAGCTGTTCCGCGGGCGCTTCGGCACGTGGGCCGAGCCGATCCTCCTCGACGCGGGCCTGACGCGCGCGGGCGTGCTGCGGCGCGAGACGCTCGCGCGCCTCCTCGCCGAGCACCGCAAGGGAGGGCGCGACGTCAGCACGCGGCTGTGGACCGCGCTCGTGCTGAACCTCTGGCACGAGCGGTGGGTGACGGCGTGACGGAGGAGACGGCGCGCACCGTCCACGTCGTGTCGAGCCTGCAGATCGGCGGCGCCGAGCGCTTCACGGTGGACCTCGCGAGCGCGCAGCTGCGGGCCGGGTGCGCGGTGTCGATCATCGAGCTCGGCCCCGACGAGCAGGCGCTCGCCGACGACGCGCGCCGCCTCGGCGTGTGCGTGATCCGCGCGGGCCGGCACCGGTCGCGCCTCGCGCGCGTGGCGCACCTCGCGGGCATGCTCGCCGGGCGCGCACAGGTGCTCCACATCCACAACCCGGGAGCGCTGCGGGCGCTGCTGCCCGTCCTGCCGACGGTGCGCGGCCCCGTGATCTACACGCGCCACGGCGCCTCGCCGTACGCCGCGCCGAGCTGGCGCGCCGTGCACCGGATCGCGCGCCCGTTCGTCGATCGGGTCACGTTCGTGACGCGCGAGGCGCGGCGGTCGTACGAGGCGGTGCACGGCGCGTCGCCGGAGCGGCACGTCGTCGTCGAGAACGGCGTGCCCGTGCCGCCGTATGCGCCGCGGCGCGCCGCGGACCGACTCAGGATCGGGATGGTCGGGCGGCTCGTGCAGCTGAAGGGGCAGCACCACGTCCTCGACGCGGTGCGCGCGCTCGGCGCCGCGGCGCGGGCGCGCGTCGAGCTCCACGCGTTCGGCGACGGGCCCGAGCGCGACCGCCTGCGCGAGCTCGCGCGCGGCCTGCCGGTCGTGTTCCACGGCACGGTGCTCGATCGCGAGCACATCTACGCGGCGATCGACGTGCTCGTCGTCGCGTCGCGCACCGAGGGGCAGTCGCTCGCGATCATGGAGGCGATGGCGCGCGGGGTCCCCGCGATCGCCACGCGCGTCGGCGGCAACCCCGAGTTCGTGCGCGACGACGACACCGGCATCCTCGTGCCGCCGGGCGACCCGGCCGCGATCCGCGACGCG
Source organism: Deltaproteobacteria bacterium (assembly GCA_019637375.1). Lineage (GTDB taxonomy): Bacteria > Myxococcota_A > Polyangia > Haliangiales > Haliangiaceae > JABFXX01. The sequence goes on from JAHBVW010000024.1 coordinate 87,216, forward strand.
CTCGAGCGAGTCCTCGCCGAGCCCGCGCTGCTCGCGCGCTTCGGCCGCGCGAGCCACGCGCGGATCGCCGCGCACCACGCGATCGACGCGGTCGCCGCGACGTACCGCGAGCTCTACGCGTCCTGACGGCGCAGGCCGCGCGCGAGCGACACCAGGTCGCGCGCGGTGGGGCCGCAGATCGCGAACGCGGCCGCGACGTAGACGGCCGCGCCGATCGCGACCTCGAGCGCGAGCTGCGCCGGCGCGGGCACCGCGAGCCACGGCCGCACGGCGAGCACCGCCGCGGCCATCACGCCGCACGCGGCGAGCGGCCCCGCGAAGCCGAGCGCCAGGCGCCTCACCGACGGGCCGCCGTCGCGCGTCGCGACCCACACGCCGGCGACCGCGTACAGGCCGAACGACGCGCCGATCGCGGCGGCGGACCACGCGAGCCCGAGCGGCGAGAGGAGCCACATCGCGCCGAGCATGACGGCGAGGTTCGCGATCTCGAGCAGCATCAGCCGCCCGGTGCGCCCGAACGACTCGAGGTACGCCGACAGCACCCACGTGATCGGCCGGAACACCGACAGCGCCGCCAGCACGGTGAGCAGCGTCGCCACGCCCTGCCACGCGCCGGAGAGCGCCGTCGCGACCAGCGGCTGCGCGACGAGGCCGAGCCCGATCGCGAGCGGGAAGATGATGAGCGACAGGAGCGCCGCGGAGCGCTCGAGCGCCCGTGCGCGCCGCTCGGGAGGGAGCCCGGCGAGCGACGGCATCAGCACGAGCGCGAGCTGCTCGCCGACGTAGATCGCCGGCACGTCGGCGAGGTTGTAGGCCAGGTTGTACACGCCGGTCGCACCGGCGCCGAACAGCCGCGTGACGAGGAGCGTGCCCCAGTAGCGACTCGCGCTGTGCGCGATGCCCTGCACGGCGAGCGGCACGCCGAAGCGCATCATGTGCGCGAACCGCGACCAGCGCAGCCGCGCGGGCGTGGCCCACGCGCGCCAGCCGGCGGCGCGGACGAGCAGCGCCGTCGCCATCGTGGACTGCGCGACGTTGCCCGCGACCACCGCATCGCCGCCCCAGCCGCGCGCCGCGCACGCGAGCGCGACGATCGAGTACGTCACCTCTCCCGCCGCCGCGGCGAGCCCGACCGCACGGAAGCGCAGGCCGCGCGTGAGCACGCGCTCGGGCGTCGCCCCGATGCGGCGGATCACCGCCGCGGCGGCGAGCCCGGGGACGTAGTGCGCCGCCCCCGACGCATCGAGCAGGCCCGCGAGCCACGGCGCCGCGAGCGCGACGCCGCCGAGCCCGACGACGCCGACCACGGCGTACGCCACCGTGGCGTGCCACGTGATCTCGAGCGCGGCGTCGCCGCGCCCGTACACCACCGCGTACTGCCCGAACCCCCACGTCGACAGCCACCCGGCCGTGAGCGTGATGATCGACGCCGTCGCCACCTCGCCGACGACCTCGGGGGCGAGGAAGCGCGTCATCGCGATCGTGCCGAGCAGCCCCACGATGCGCGCACCCATGCTGGTGGCGGTCATCCACGCCACCCCGCGTGCGGTCGAGCGCGCGGTCGGCGCGGCGTCGGTCATGCGTCGCCTCCCTCGATGCAGCGCCGGGGCCACGTGCTCGGTGGGTGACCGCGCCCTTCGGGCTGCGTCCGCGCCCCGCTTCGCGAGGCGGCGACAGGGACCCGCCTGCGGATCTGCCATGGGGTTCTCGCGTGCGCGTGCGCGTGGGCCGGCGCGCTCGCTCGCGCGCGAGGCACGGACGTTGCTGCGCGGTCGGCGCGTGCGGGCCTTCCTGATCCTGTGCTGCGGTGTGGTCGGCTGCGACGCGGTGCCGGCGGAGGTGGTGCCAACGCCGCTCGATGCGGCCGAGGTACCGCTGCCGACGCCGGATGCGGCGCCGCCGTGCGCGAACGGCGTCGCGGACGTGGGGGAGAGCGACGTCGATTGCGGCGGCGTGTGCGGGGCGTGCGCGAACGGGCGGCGGTGCACGGCGGCGGCGGACTGCCTCGGCGGGTACTGCGTCGCGCTCACCGGCCGGTGCGGCCGCGCCGTCGCATTCGCCGCGCCGGTGCTGTACGCGGCCGGGTTCAAGCCGTACGCGATCGCCGCCGGCGACCTCGACGGCGACGGCGACGTCGACCTCGTCGTCGCGAACGAGCTCGAGAGCACCGTCGCCATCTACCGCAACAACGGCGCGGGCGCGTTCACACGGCTCCCGGCCGCGGCGGCGACGGGCGAGTACCCGACCGGGATGGCGATCGCCGACTTCGATCACGACGGCATCCCCGACGTGATCACCGCCGACTACCACGGCAACTCCGTGAGCCTCCTGCGCGGCACGGGCGTGGGGGCGAGCTACCGGCTCGCGGCGCGGGCGAGCTACCTGACCGCCGCCGGCGCCGAGACCTCGAACGTCGCGGTCGGCGACCTCGACGGCGACGGGCTCCCCGACGCCGTCGCCTCCAACCCGCAGGCGCACTCGATCAGCGTGTTCCTCGCGCGCCCCGGCGCGACGCTGTCGCCCGCGACGAACCTGCCGTGCGGCCCGCAGTCGGAGCCGTACTCCGTCGCGATCGGCGACTTCGACGGCGACGGCGCCGCCGACCTCGCCGCCGCCGACGATCGCAGCCGCACCGTCGTCGTGATGCGCGGGCGCGGCGACGGCCGCTTCGACGCCCTCCCGGCGCAGCCCGCGATCGAGGGCACCGGCTCGTTCATCCTCCTCGCGCGCGACATGAACCGCGACGGCGTGCTCGACCTCGTGGTCTCCAACCGGAGCAGCCACGACGTCAGCGTGCTGCTCGGGCGCGGCGATGGCACGTTCCACGCCGCGCTCGTCGCGACCGCCGGCCCGCTGAGCGGCCCGTACGCGCTCGCCGTCGCCGACTTCAACCTCGACGGCGTCCCCGACGTCGTCGTGTCGAGCTTCCTCTCCGGCGCGACCTCGGTGCTGCTCGGCCGCGGCGACGGCCGGCTCGCCGCGCCGCTCCTCGGCGCGACGACGGGCGCCTACTCGTACGGCGTCGCCGCCGCGGACCTCGACGGCGACGGCATCCCCGACCTCGCCGTCGTCAACGCCGTGAACAACACGCTCGCCGTCGTGCTCGGCACCGCGCCCTGAGCCGGCCTGTGGCGCCGCACCCTACGGACCGAGGCCGACCCACTCCGCGCCGTCTTCCCCGACCTCCTTCTTCCAGATCGGGACGCGGTCCTTCAGCCGATCGATCATCGCGCGGCACGCGGTGAACGCCTCCGCCCGGTGCGGAGCCGCCGCCGCGATCGCGACGGCCGCGTCGCCGATCGCGAGCGTGCCGACGCGGTGCTCGACCGCGACGCGGCACCCCGCGACCTCGGCCTCGATCTCCTCGACGAGCTTCGTCATCTCGCGCACGGCCATCGCCTCGTAGGCCGAGTACTCGAGCCGCTCGACGACGACGCCGCGGCTGTGGCGCCGCACGACGCCGACGAACGTCACGACCCCTCCCATGCCCGCATCCGAGACCGCGGCGATGCAGCGATCCAGCGACAGCGGCTCGGCGAGGAGGCGCACGTGCCGCGCGCCGCTCCCGCCGGCCACCGGTGGGATCAGCGCGACCTCGTCGCCGTCGGCGAGCGCGCGGTCGTCGTCGGCGAAGTCCTGGTTCACGGCCACGCGGAACCGCCCGCGCAGCGCCGCGATCGCCGCGTGCCGCGCCGCCAGCGCGTCGACCGCATCGCGCACGCGCGCGCCGTCGGGCAGCTCGAGGGACTCGGTGTCGCGCGCGAGCCGCTCGCGGAACACGGCGAAGTAGAGGACGTCGACCTTCACGCTAGGGAACGTTCGCACGCCCCGGCGTGAGCGTCGTGCAGATCGCCCAGTCCGTCGCGGCGTTGTTGGTGTCGGTGCCGTCGGGGATGCGGCACAGGGAGCGCGTCGCCGTGTTGTTGTCGGCGGTCGTCGTCGGGAGCACGGTGCCCTCGACGAGCGACACCGGCGCCGGGAACCCGGGGATCGTCGCCGTGACCGCGCCCTCGTAGGACAGGGCGTCGATCAGCGTGTGCGTGACGCCGTCGATCAGCGCGATGCCATCGGGCGAGCCGTTCTGGATCTGATCCTGGCTCCACACCGGGTCGAGCTTCGCGGCGCTGCCCTGCGCGGTCACGCCCGGCCCGGCGATCACGAGGTACTGGTTGCCGGCGAGCGAGCCGACCGGCGACAGGTCGATCGTGTCGTACGGCAGCCCGTTCGCGCCGTTGACGAGGACGATCTGCAGCCCCGCGAGCGACACCGGCGACGCGGACGCGTTCAGGAGCTCGATGAACTCCGCCGTGTCGGTGCCGATGTTGTCGTAGTCGACCTCGTTGATCACGAGCCGCGGCGTCGAGCTCTTGAGCACGATGATGAAGTTCTTGATCGTCTTCGGGTTGTCCGTGTCGTCGGCGGACAGGATGAGCGTGTAGCGGTCGGCCGCCGCGATCTGCGCCGGCGTCGGGCACCACCGGAACCGCGCATGCGTCCCGTCGACGGCGTCGAGCGTCGCGCCCGGGATCACCGGCGCCTCCATCGCGATCGCGACGTCGGCCGTGTCGGCGTCCTCGACGACCACGTCGAACGTCGCGCACGACGTCTGCGCGAGGTTGACGACCGTCCCGGTGCCGAGCGGCTGCCGGAAGATCGGCACCGCCCCGACCGCCGACCGCACGTCGATCGAGATCGACACCGTCGTCGTGTTCGCCGCATCCGACGCCGAGAAGTCGAACGTGTGCAGCCCGACGTCGACGGCGAGCGGCGTCCACCGGAACACGCCGTGGCCGTTCGGCGTCTGCGTGATCATCGCCGTCCCCTGGAGCGAGACGTCGGACTTCACGCCGTAGACGAGCTGGTCGCCGTCGGCGTCGGTGCCATCGATCGACACGACGAGCTCCTGCCCGACGATCGCGATCTGGTCGACGAGCCCGTTGATCTCCGGCGCCGAGCCGCCGGAGCAAGCCGTGACGGCGACGAGCATCGCGAGCGCGGGGCGCATCGCCCGATGGTACCGCACCGCGCCCGCCCGCACGCCGCGAGATCGAGTACCGTGCCGGCGATGGCTCGCTCGCGCAGACCTCCCGCGGTAGGTCGCCCGCGTCGCCCGAAGCGCCGCGCCGCCGCCCGCGCCGATGACGCGACGCGCCTGGCCGTCCTCTACCGCGCGATGAAGGCGGTGATCCGTCGCATCCCGCGCGGGCGCGTGGCGACGTACGGCCAGGTCGCCGAGCTCGCGGGCCTGCCCGGCGGTGCCCGCGTGTCCGCGGCGGCGCTGAAGACGAGCCTGCCGTCGGAGCGGTTGCCGTGGCAGCGCGTGATCGGCAAGGCCGGCGGCGCGCGCGGCCGCATCGCGATCCACGATCCCGTCGGCGCCGCCGTGCAGCGCCAGCTCCTCGAGGACGAGGGCGTTGCCGTCGGCGACACCGGCCTCGTCGCGCTCGACGTCTACGGGTGGTTGCCCTCGACCACCCGGCGTCGCAAGCCGCGCCGTCGCTAGAGCTTGATCAGGCCGCGGCGCATCGCCTCGACGACGGCCTCGGTGCGCGTCGACGCGCCCAGCTTCATCATCACGCCGTTGACGTGGAACTTCGCCGTGTGGTCGCTGATGCCGAGGCGGTCCGCGATCAGCTTGTTCGACAGGCCCTCGGCGAGCAGCTGCACGACCTGGCGCTCGCGCTCGGTCAGCTCGCCGCGCCCCTTCGGCTCCTTGCTCGTGTGGTGCGCCGGCTGGTTCGGGACCAGCGTCGTCGCGAGCGCGGTGTCCATCACCGTCAGGCCGCTGCGCACGGCGGCGAGCGCCGCGTGGATGCCGGGGCCGACCTGATCGCGCAGCACGACGCCGCGCGCCCCGGCCGCGAGGACCGGCGCGACGTGCGCGGTGTCGCCGACGACGGCGACCACCGGCATCGGCAGCGACCGCAGCTCGCTCATCTTGCCGAGCGTCTTCTGCGCGTCGACCCCCGCGTCCCACAGCGCAACTTCTGCGCTGTCACCCTCGACGACGTCGATCGAGCCGAGCTGGGCGAGGAGGCTCGAGAGACCCGCCCGAAGGAGCGGGTCTTCCGTCAGCAGGGCGACCTTGATCGGGTCACTGATCGTGGCAATCGGTAGAGCAGGGTTGCGGGTCATGGGAGCGCCTCGTCGGAATGGGTAGGGCGTGCAAAGGCTGTCCTCCAAGCTGGCCATCACGAACGGCCGGGTCAACCCTGCCCGGACAGGCAGGACCCTCGGATTTTCCGTCGGAAAACCGACACGTGGAGGGGTGACGGAACGTCGACAGCGCCGGCCCCGGCATTCGGGCCGGCCCCATTTTCCGTCGAGAACCTCGCCGATTGGCCGATGTTCGGCGTGCCGACGGCGGAGCAGGATGGCGACGAAAGGTTCAGCAACGGAAAAGAGCGTTCCCATGGCACAACCAGCCCTCGACAGCTTTCGTTCCTTCGATCAGGCCCTCGCCGCGGCGGTGACCACCGCCGGGCCCTCGGTCGTCCACGTCGCCCGCGGTCGCGGCGGCGGCACCGGGATCGTCTGGGCCGACGATCTCGTCCTCAGCTCCAGCTTCCACACTCCGGATCGCACGCAGATCGGCGTCGTCGGCGCCGGCGGTGAAGGCGCCGACCTCGACCGCCGCGACGCCGAGGTGATCGGGCGCGATCCGGGCACCGACGTGGCGCTCCTGCGCGTCGCCGGCGGCGGCCTCGCACCGGCGCGCCTGCGCGAGCTCGACGGCCTCGGCGTCGGCAACCTCGCGCTCGCGCTCGGGCGCCCCGGCCGCACCGCGCGCGCCTCGCTGCGCGCGATCGGCGTGCTCGGCCCCGAGGTCCGCACGCACTGGGGCGGCCGGCTCGAGCGCTACGTCGAGTCCGACCGGCAGATCCCGCGCGGCTTCGCGGGCGGTCCGCTGATCGACGCCGAGGGCGCCGTGATCGGCATGAACACGCGCACGCTGCTGCGCGGCTGCGATCTCGCGGTCCCGGCCGTCACGCTCCGCCGCGTCGTCGCCGAGCTGCAGGCGCACGGCGGCGTCCGCCGCGGTTACCTCGGCGTCGGCGCCTACCCGGCGCAGCTGCCGGCGGCGCTCGCGCAGCTCGCCGGGCGCGCCGCGGGTTCCGACACCGGCGCGCTCGTCGCGAGCCTCGACGACGGCGGCCCGGCCGCCGCGGCGGGCGTGCTCGTCGGCGATATCCTGATCGAGCTCGGCGGTGCGCCGATCACCGGCCCCGACGCGCTCCGCCGCGCGCTCCACGATCGCCCGGGCGAGGCGCTGAAGCTGGCGCTCCTCCGCGGTGGCGTGCGCCAGGAGGTCGATGTCACGATCGGCAGCAAGTCGTGAGCGCCGCCGAGAAGACCGACGAAGATCCTGCCGTACCCCCACCCACCGACCCGGGGCCGCTGCCACACCCGAGCGACGCCGAGCTCCTCGATGCGTACTCGCGCGCGGTGATCGGCGTCGTCGAGCGCGCCGGCACGGCGGTCGTCAGCCTCGAGATCGCCGGGCGCCGCGGCGCGCCGCCCGCCGGCGCCGGCTCGGGCTTCGTGGTCACCCCCGACGGCTACGTGATGACGAACAGCCACGTCGTCGCGAACGGCCGCGTGATCCGCGTGCGCGCGCCGAGCGGCGAGACCGCGGAGGGGCAGGTCGTCGGCGACGATCCGGCGACCGACCTCGCGCTCGTCCGCGTCGATCCCGCCGCGCTCGTCGCCGCGACGCCGCTGCCGCTCACCGACGGCACGGTCGGCGTCCCCATGCACCCGCCGGCGCCGCCGGCGATCCCCTACCTCGCCGTGGATGGCGGGCTCGCGCCGCGCGTCGGGCAGCTGGCGGTCGCGATCGGGAACCCGCTCGGCTTCGAGTCGACGGTGTCGACGGGCGTGATCTCCGCGCTCGGGCGCAGCCTGCGCGGCCGCGGCAACCGCCTCATCGACGGCGTCATCCAGCACACGGCGCCGCTCAACCCGGGCAACTCCGGCGGGCCGCTCCTCGACGCGGGCGGCCGCGTGCTCGGCGTGAACACGGCGATCATCGCGCGCTCGCAGGGCATCGGCTTCGCGATCGCCGTCGAGACGGCCGCGTGGGTGCTCGGCCAGCTGCTCGCGCACGGCCGCGTCCGCCGTGCGTGGCTCGGCGTCGGCGCGATCCGCCGGCCGCTCGATCGCCGCCTCGCGTACCACCATGGCCTCGGCTCCGCCGCCGTCGAGATCCAGACCGTCGAGCCGAACAGCCCGGCGGCGCGCGCCGGCCTGCGCGACGGCGACCTGCTCGTCCGCTTCGGCGACACGTCGATCGGCGGCATCGACGAGCTGCACCGCGCGCTGCGCACGTGTCCCGCCGGCCGGGCCGTCCCGCTCGTCGTGATCCGCCGCGGCCTGCGCCTGCACGTCGACATCACGCCGGCGTGGGCGGCGTAGTCACTTCGGCAGGTCGGGCCTCACCTGGATGAACAGCTCGTCGAGCTGCTTCTTGCTCACCGGCGTCGGGCACTCGGTCATGAGGTCCGAGCCCTTCTGCGTCTTCGGGAACGCGATCACGTCGCGCAGCGACTCGGCGCCCGTGATCAGCATCGCGAGGCGGTCGAGGCCGAACGCGATGCCGCCGTGCGGCGGCGGGCCGAACTTGAAGGCGTCGAGGAGGAAGCCGAACTTCGCGCGCTGATCCTCCTCGGAGATGCGCAGCGTCTTGAACAGGCGCGCCTGCAGGTCGCTGCGGTGGATACGGATCGAGCCGCCGCCGACCTCGACGCCGTTGAGCACGAGGTCGTACGCGCGCGCGAGCACCTTCTCGGGCTCGCTGTCGAGCAGGCCCTCGTCCTCGACGCGCGGCGACGTGAACGGGTGGTGCGCCGCGGCGATCTCCTTCGTCGCGTCGTCGACCTCGAACAGGGGCGGGTCCGTCAGCCACATGAACTGCCACTCGCCCCGGCGGATGAGGCCGAGCTTGTCGCCGATGTGCAGGCGGATCGCGCCCAGGCACGTGTTCGCGACCTTTGCCTTCTCGGCGACGAAGATCAGCGTGTCGCCCGGCACGGCGCCGGCGATGCGGTTGACCTCGTCGCGCGCGGCGTCGGAGAAGCTCTTCGCGAACGGCGCCTGCCACGCGCCGCCCTCCTGCACGCGCGCGAACGCGACGCCCTTCACGCCGAACGACTTCGCGAAGTCGCTGAGCCCGTCGAGCATCGAGCGCGACAACTTCTCCGCCGGGCCCGGCACGCGCAGGCACTTCACGATGCCGCCCGACGCGACGACGCCCTCGAAGATCTTGAACCCCGACCGGCCGCTCGGCGCCGAGACGTCGCACAGGACGAGGTCGAGGCGCAGGTCCGGCTTGTCGACGCCGTACTTGTCCATCGCCTCGGCGTACGTCATGCGGCGGAGCGGGAGCTGCACCTCGTGGCCGAGGACGTCCTTCCACAGCGCCGCGATCAGGCCCTCCATCATCGTCTGGAGGATCTTCTCGTCGACGAACGACATCTCGATGTCGATCTGCGTGAACTCGGGCTGGCGCTCGAGGCGCAGGTCCTCGTCGCGGAAGCAGCGCACGATCTGGAAGTAGCGCTCGTAGCCGCCGACCATCAGCAGCTGCTTGAAGATCTGCGGCGACTCGGCGAGCGCGTAGAAGCTGCCCGGGTTGAGGCGCGACGGCACGAGGAAGTTGCGCGCGCCGCCCGGCGTGTACTTCACCATGAACGGCGTCTCGATCTCGAGGAAGCCGTTCGCCGACAGGTAGTCGCGCGTCGTGCGCGTGACCTTGCTGCGCTGGATGAGGAAGCGCTGCTGCTTGGGGCGGCGCAGGTCGAGGTAGCGGTACTTCAGGCGCAGCGACTCGTTCGTGTCGACGTCGTCCTCGATCGCGAACGGCGGCGTGTCGGACTTCGAGAACACCTCGAGCTCGTCGATCCAGACCTCGACCTCGCCGGTCGGGATCTTCACGTTCGTCATCGTCTTCAGCTTGCGCTCCTCGCCGGCCTCGGCCTTCGCGAGCTGCTCGCCGCGCAGGCGCACCTCGCCGACGACGCCGATGCACCACTCCGAGCGCAGCGTGTCGGCGATCGCGTGGATGTTCGCGAGGCGCGTGCGATCGGCGACGACCTGCGTGACGCCGTCGCGGTCGCGCAGGTCGATGAAGATGCGCTCGCCGTGATCGCGGTACGAGGCCACCCAGCCGGTCAGGACGACGCGCTTGCCGGCGTCGTCGCGACGCAGCGCTCCGCAGCTGTGGGTGCGAGGATGGGTCGACAGGAACACGCTCATCGAGCGCGCACGATAGCCGATCGCTCCGGGGGTGCGGTCGAGCCACGTGCGATCTCGACACACATCACGAAATTCCCAGTGGTTGCGATCAGATGAGATCCCGGAGGTGTCCGGGAATTTGATCCTCTCGGCGACCGCGCGATAGCATTTTCTTCGTTGGCGGCGAGGGGTTTTTCGACGAGCGACGCCCGGATCGGGCCTCGCTCGTAGGGGTGACGTCTACTCGTTCTCATCACGTATCGATGTGCTTCAATAAGAGGAGTCCGCGTTGAGTGAAGCGTTGCCCGCGTCGCCCTCCGTCCGATGTCTCGAGCCGTGTAGCGACAACACGACGGACGACGCTGCCTCTCGCGCCCTCGCGGCCGGTCTCGGGCTGATCGAAGCGATGCGCAGGGCCAAGAAGTCCGCCGAGCCTCCGCAGGAGATCCTGGATGCGCAGGACAGCCTCGAGCGCCGCATCCGCGCACACATGGCGCGCGGCCGTGTGGTGGTCACGCTGACCGACAACCGGTACACGATGATCTCCGTGCGGCGGTTCCCGAAGGACCGCCGCTACGAGGTCCGCCTGCACCACATGTTCGCGAGCGCGGACCCCGTGATCACGCGGGCGCTCGCGCGCTACATCGCCGAGAACGACGCCGACGCGTCGCGCATCCTCGGCGACTTCATCGACGACAACTCCGACCACGTCCGCGGCCGCTCGCGCCGCACCCCGACGACGCTGATCTTCACCGCCGGCGAGCACCACGACCTGCGCTCGATCTTCGACGAGCTCAACGAGCGCTACTTCGACAACCGCATCGACGCGGCGATCACGTGGGGCGCGCGCACCGGTCGGCCGCGCCGCCGCAACTCGATCAAGATGGGGAGCTACTCCGTCGAGGATCGGTTGATCCGCATCCACCGCTCGCTCGATCGCGCGTTCGTGCCGCACTTCTTCGTCGCGTGGATCGTGTTCCACGAGATGCTCCACCAGGTGCACGACATCCGCGTCAAGAACGGCCGCCGCGAGTTCCACTCCAAGGAGTTCCTCGCCGACGAGGCGCAGTTCGAGCAGTACGACGAGGCGCGCAGCTGGGAGCGCCGCCACCTCGACGCGATCCTGACGTACTGATCGGGCGCGCGATCCGGTACCGCTGGATCTTTGCACCGACGCGTCGGTTGACGCCCCGCGTTGCGAGGATTTCGGGCTCGGGCGGACGACGGCTCACGTATCGTCCCGCTCGAGGAGCAGACATGGGAATCCAGCCCAAGGGAGAGCGACGGCGCGCGATGCGCGTCCCGGTGCGCGGCGTCGCCGTGTTCACCGGCGGCGTCCACGGACCGATCCACGGCGTCGTCGAGAACCTCTCGCAGACGGGCGCGCTCATCAACTTCCCGACGCAGTTCGACGGCGGCTCCGCCGACTTCGACATCGAGCTGCGGCTCGCCGAGGGCGACGGCTGGGTCGGCGCGCGCGCGGTGCGCCGCGAGGCGGCCGCGAAGCGCTGGCGCGTCGCCGTCGCGTTCGAGCGCGTCGACGCGGCGATGCGCGAGGCGATCGACGCGAGCATCCACGCCGCGCTCGCCGCCGCGCGCCGGCGGCCCGTGCTCGTCATCGACGACCAGCACGAGCGCCGCGCGTCGCTGATCGAGCGCCTGTCCGACCGCGGCATGACGCCGCTCGCACCGCGCACGCCGCTCGAGGCGATCGACCTGCTCACGCGCGCGCAGCTCCACGTCAACGTGTGCCTCCTCGCGCCCGGCTTCGGCGTGCCGTCGCACGACCTCGCCGCCGTCCTGTCCGACAGCTTCCCGTGGGTGACGACCACGATGATCAGCGACGACCTCGACGCCACGGCCCACCGCGCCGTCGCCGCGTGGTCCGAGACACCGGTCGCGCGCCTCGGCGCGGCGATCGGTTAGCTGCTCGTCACTCCCGTTCGCCCGGTTCGCCCGGGGGCTCGGTGCAACGATCCGCGAGCACCGCGCCGCCGGTCAGGTGGTCGGCGAGCCCCGCCGCGTCGGCCGGCTCGAGCCCGCCGTACCAGACCCCGTCGGGGTAGACGACCGCGTTCGGGCCGTCGAAGCACGGACCGAGGCAACCGCTCGAGGTCGCCCGCGCGTCGGACCCGCGCCGCACCAGCTCGGTCTGGACGGCTGCGAGAAGCTCGCTGCTCCCGCGCGCACCACATGCGGGCTTCCCGCTGGCGCCGCGGTTCGTGCACACGAACAGGTGACGCTTCACGTCCGGCACGATGTCACATCGACGACGCGCCGGGTCGTACACATTCGCGCACGCTTTTTCGTACGCGATCGCTTGAGAGGCCCGAGGAACTCGATACCATCGCGTCCCTCTAGGTCTGCCACGGGGGCACGGTAGACGCCGGGACATGACGCCGCAGCACCACATCATCAAGGAGTGTTCGGAGACGCTCTCGCGCCTCTTGCAGGACGAGTTCAAGCGCAACGGCTACAAGCGGGTGCACATCGTCGAGCAGGCTCCGAAGCCCGACGCGATCGAAGGCAAGCTGCCCGCCGTCTCGGTCTATCTCTATCAGATGTCGATCGATCCCGAGGGATACGACTCGACCCCGCACTCCGAGCTCGTCGAGGTCCCCCAGGACGACGGCTCGATCAAAGAGTTTTTCCGGCGCCGCCGCCTGTGGGTGCGCCTCGACTACCTGCTGTCCGCGTGGGCGCAGACCCCCGAGGACGAGCAGCTGCTGCTCGGGCTCATCATCCGCACGGTGATGGAGAACCCCGAGCTCACGCGCGAGAAGCTGAAGGGCAACTCGTTCGAGGACGACTTCAAGCTGCACATGCTGATGTCGGCGCGCCTCGACGAGGGCACGCTCGCGCGCTTCTGGGGCAGCCTCAACCAGCCCATCCGCCCGGCGGTGCAGGCGTGGACGGCGGTCCCGATCCTCCCGGAGAAGCTCGAGGAGTTCAAGCGCGTCCAGACGCGCCAGCTCGAGTACAAGTCCATCACGGACCCACGCATCTCGGAGACCGGTCCGTCGGGGAACCCGTTCCTCGGCGCGCGCCGGCTGGATCTCGGCGGTGGAGGCGGCGGCGGCGCGAAGAAATAGGTGTGAGCGCGGCGGTGCCGCGTGATCGAACTCGATGGGCGGGCGAAGACCACCGCCATCGGCAATTCCAGAGGAGAACAAGCGAATGGCTACGAGCTACCTGTCACCTGGCGTGTACGTCGAAGAAGTGGATCGCGGCTCCAAGCCCATCGAGGCCGTCGGTACCAACACCGTCGGTTTCCTCGGTGAGTCGGCCAAGGGCCCGACGAACGAGGCCGTGCTGATCACGAACTGGTCACAGTTCGTGAAGACGTTCGGCGACTTCAAGGACTGCAGCGAGCACCTCGCCCACGCGGTCTACGGGTTCTTCAACAACGGCGGCTCGCGCTGCTTCGTCGTCAACGTCGGCGCGCCGGAGACGGCCGCGCCGGTGAAGCCGGCCGCGACCGACAAGAAGGACGACAAGGCCCCGGCGGCCGCGGCCCCCGCGACGGGCGGCGGCGGTCGCGACGCGCTCTACATCGGCCGCGACGGCGGTCCGGGCGCGCGCACCGGCCTGAAGTGCCTCGACGAGGTCGACGAGATCGCGATCATCGCGGCTCCCGGCCAGACGTCGCCGGCCGTCCAGGACGCGCTGCTCTCGCACGCCGAGACGCGCAAGGACCGCTTCGCGATCCTCGACTCGCCGGAGACGATCAGCGGCGGCGTCGACAAGCTGCCGAAGCCGCGCGACTCGAAGTACGGCGCGTACTACTTCCCGTGGATCCAGGTCTACGACCCGGACAAGGGCAACATCTTCGTTCCGCCGTCGGGCCACGTCGCGGGTGTCTACTCGCGCACCGACAGCGAGCGCGGCGTCCACAAGGCGCCGGCGAACGAGATCGTGCGCGGCGCGCTCGGCCTCAAGTACAACGTCAGCAAGGGTGAACAGGACCTGCTCAACCCGAAGGGGATCAACGCGATCCGTCTCATGAACGGCGGCATCCGCATCTGGGGTGCCCGCACGCTCTCGAGCGATCCGTCGTGGCGCTACATCAACGTGCGCCGCCTCTTCATCATGGTCGAGTCGTCGATCGAGCGCGCCACCCAGTGGGTGGTGTTCGAGCCCAACGACCATCGCCTGTGGAAGCGCGTCCAGCGGACGATCTCGTCGTTCCTCACGCTCCTGTGGCGCAACGGCGCCCTCATGGGCGTGGCTCCGGAGCAGGCCTTCTACGTCAAGTGCGACGAGGAGACCAACCCGCCCGAGGTCATCGACGCCGGCCAGCTGGTCGTCGAGATCGGCCTCGCCCCGGTGAAGCCGGCCGAGTTCGTCATCTTCCGCATCGGTCAGATGGCGTCCGGCGGCGGCGTCGAGGAGTAACCGACCCCGCAGTCACGACGGCGCCGGTTTCCTCCGGCGGTCGTGGCGCCTCTTGGGAAGGCGTGGTGCCACGCCTTCGTAAGAGACGCACCCAAGAGGGCATCCGCGGCAATACGGCACGCGGTTGGACCCGACGGCCAAGCGAACCTAGCTACCAAACGTCAAGGGGAACATCGGGAACTACAAGGAAGGGTGGAGCGCCGTCAGGCGGCGCTGTCGACGCGTGTGGCGTTGTGGTCTCCGATACTCTCCATGCCGGGCCGGCGATACGGAATAGCTGAGAAACCAAGAGGCAGAAGACAATGGCTGATCAACGTACGTATACCGGTGGCCGGTTCGCACTCGACATCATGGGTGCCAACGCGGGCTTCCTCAAGAAGTTCGACGGTCTGCAGATGGAAGCCGACATCGTCTCGAACGACCTCGGCCCGGCGAACATCCAGAAGAAGCACGTCGCCAACATCAAGTGGACGCCGGCCAAGGCCACGATCGGCATCGGCATGGGCAAGGAGATGTACCAGATCATCAAGGACGCCTTCGATGCCAAGCACAAGCCGTTCGACGGTGCGCTCCACGTCGCCGACTTCAACCACAAGGTCCAGTCGTCGCTGAACTTCACCGGCGGCATCATGACCGAGGTGACCATCCCGAAGATGGACGGTGGCAGCAAGGACGCCGCGTACTTCGACGTCTCGTGGGAAGCCGAGACGGTGCGCTGGCTCAAGGGCGACAACTCGGACATCCGCGGCAAGATCGCGCCGAAGCAGAAGGCGTGGCTGTGCTCGAACTTCCGCTTCGAGATGGGCGGGCTGCCGTGCAGCCGCGTCGCGACGATCGACTCGTTCACCTGGAAGTGCGGCGTGACGCCCGACCAGATCGGCATCGTCCGCGAGCCGACCAAGCACGCGGCGAAGGTGACCATCCCCGACATCACCGTCGAGGTCTCGATGGCCGACTACGACGCCTGGGCCCAGGCGGCGAAGAAGTGGTTCGTCGACGGCGCCCATGAGGAGAAGGACGAGATGACGGGCGCCATCGTCTTCCTCAACCCGAACATGAAGGACGAGATCGGGCGCATCACGCTCGAGAACTGCGGCTTCAAGTCGTTCAGCCGCGGCGCCCTCGAGGCGAACAAGGAAGGCATCGCGCGCTTCAAGGTCGCGTTCTACTGCGAGTCGATGAAGTTCGAGATCAACTACGCCGACTCGGCGAAGTGAGCTGACGCGGACAGTTTGTTACGATGCGGCCTGCTCGATCCCACCGTGGTCGAGCAGGTCGTTTCTTTTTCGGCTAGGGGAATTCGATGGCCTTCAAGACCCAGTATGCGTTTCGGCTTCCACGTGGGTACGTGGACGAGGACGGCAACGTCCACCGCGACGGCGTCATGCGTCTCGCGACGGCGCGCGACGAGATCCTTCCGCTGCAGGACTACCGCGTCCAGAGCAACCGCGCCTACCTCGTGATCGTGCTCCTGTCGCGCGTGATCACGAAGCTCGGCGAGGAGAAGCACGTCACCGTCGACATCATCGAGAACCTGTTCTCGACGGACCTCGCGTACCTGCAGGAGTTCTATCGCAAGATCAACGAGGAGGGCGGGGCTCCCAAGCATCACATCACGTGCGCGAAGTGTCAGCACGAGATGGACGTCGACATGGTCACCGGTGCGCTGATCACCGAGGAAGGAGGTAGTGGCCAGTCTGGCCCGGGGTGACCTGGGCGGCGGTCGCTACCTATCCGCGCGAGCAGCTACACCAGGAGATCGCGTACATCGCGTATCACTTCCACTGGTCCCTCGACGACATCCTCGACATGGAACACGAAGAACGGCACATCTGGCTCAAGGAGATCTCGCGCGTGAACCGCGAGATCAACGAAGCCCGGCGTCGCTGATCACGAGGCAATTGCCATGCGCATGCGACCGTCCGCAGACCCACGAGCCCCCGGCGTCTACCAGAGCTTCGACTCGGTCGCGCCACCACCCCTGTCGATCGCGAACACGCGCATCGCAGGCTTCGTCGGCATCACCCAGAAGGGACCGATGAACGAGCCCACGCGGCTCGCCAGCTTCGACGAGTTCCTCGAGATCTTCGGCTCGAGCGACGTCACGTACACCACCGACGCCGTGCGCGGCTTCTTCCGCAACGGCGGCACCGATTGCTGGGTCGTGCGCATCGCGCACTGTGCCCCCAACGGCGAGCGCCCCGAGCTCGAGCACGCCTCGTGCGCCGAGCACGTGCAGATCGACGACTGGAACAAGCCCGCGCTCAAGATCCACTCCCTCAACGAAGGCTCGTGGGGGAACATGATCTGGTTCCGCTGCGTGCACGCGCCGGGCGCCGAGACGCTCCTGTCGATGGACCTCGACATCGGCTCGGGCGAGGCGCACGTGAAGGCGACGCGCGGGTTCGAGGTCGGCTCGCTGGTGAAGATCTACGACCGCGAGAACGCGGACTACATCGTCATCACCGAGGTCGACGAGAAGGAGAAGGTCATCCGCTGGAGCACGGAGACGCCGGTCAACCGGCGCCACCGCTCGAGCGCCCCGACGTACCTGCAGGTGCTGACGTTCGAGATCCACGTGGCGATGAAGGACCGCCGCGAGGTGTTCAAGAACCTCCAGATGCACCCGTCGTCGCGGAACTACGCGCCGCGCGTCGTCTCGCAGCGCTCGCGCCTGGTCCGCCTCGAGGACCTGAAGACGAAGTCGCCCGTGCCGCACAACCTGCCCGAGCAGCTGCCGATGACGCGGCTCACCGGCGGGCGCGACGGCATCGAGGTCCTGAAGGATGGGCAGTCGTTCGTCGCGGTGACGCCCGAGGACTTCATCGGGCACAACTACGGACCCGGCGATCGCAGCGGCCTGTCGGCGCTCGCCGCGAACGAGGAGATCGCGCTGCTCGCGGCGCCCGACGCGATGTGGCTGTACGAGCGCGAGCCGGGCCCGTCCGGCGAGCGCAAGGCACAGCGCGTCCAGGACGAGATGATCTCGATCTGCGAGAACCAGCGGGACCGCTTCGCGATCCTCGACATCCCGCAGCGGCCGCCCAGGAGCGAGCAGGAGCACCTGGTCGACTGGGTGCGGCGCTGGCGGCGGCGCACGGACTCGACGTACTGCGCATACTACTGGCCGTGGTTCCGCGCGGTCCACGAGGGCACCGCGCGCGTCGTGCCGCCGTCGGGGTACCTCGCCGGGTGCTACGCGCGTGCCGACGTGGAGGAGGGCGTCCACCGGGCGCCCGCCAACCAGCACATCGAGGGCGTCGAGGACGTGTCGCTCCGGATCACCGAGGACCACATCGGCATCCTCAACGCCGACGCGGTCAACACGTTCCGCATCCAGCGCGGCGTCCGGGCGTGGGGGGCACGCACCGCCTCGTCCGATCCCGAGTGGCGCTACATCCCGATCCGTCGTCTTTTCATCATGTTGCGCCGGTCGCTGGAGGCGGGCTTCGCGTGGATCACGTTCGAGCCCAACAACCAGACCACGTGGGATCTCGTCGCGCGCCGCACGACGGAGTTCCTCTCGAACCTGTACACGAAGGGCATGCTGGCCGGAGGGAATCCCGAACAAGCGTTCTTCGTAAAATGCGATGCTGAAACGAACCAGGCCGATCAAGTGGATGCAGGCTTACTGATCTGCGACATCGGCGTGGCTCCCGTCTCACCGGCCGAGTTCATCATGATCTCTCTCACCCAGACGATGGGCACTCCGATCACCGCGTAGGAGCGACCGATGGCGAACCCAGGAAACCGCAAAGATCCCCTGCCGACGTTCTGCTTCAAGGTGAGCCTCGGCAGCGGCATGGATGCGTTCTTCAAGAGCGTCAGCGGGCTCAAGTACGAGACCGAGCTCGTCCAGGTGCGCGAGGGCGGGGCGAACGACACCACGTTCAACCTGATCGGCTCGACGAAGTGGTCGCCGCTCGTGCTGAAGAACGGCTTCACGAGCTCCTCCGCGCTGCTCAAGTGGCGCGAGGAGTGGATGCGCGGCAACAAGCTGACCCGCATCACCGGCACGATCACGCAGCTCGACACGGCGCTCCAGGACATGGCCGAGTGGACGTTCCACCGCGGCCTGCCGTCGAAGTGGGAGCTCGCCGAGCTCGACGCTTCGAAGAGCGAGCTCTCGATCGAGACGCTCGAGATCGCGCACGAAGGCCTCACGTACTCGAAGAAGGGCTAGTCGCGGATCGGATCCGCGAGGTCGGAGGAGAACCATGGCGATCCAGACCAACGAACCACGCGCACTGAGCGCGGCGCTGTCGGCGCCAGCGTTCGCCACGCGTGGCGCTGGCGTGGCGATGCACGCCGCCGATCGCCATATCGAGCGCTGGGCGCCGGAGACGACGGCCCACCGCTCGCGCTCGCTGCGCTCGCTCGGCTTCGTCGACCGCCTCGTGTCGCCGTGGCTCGAGACCGCGCAGCGCTCGGCGTCGATGCGCCTGCTCGGCGGCTACTCGATGGGCGGCTTCCAGGCGCGCGCGTCGGTCCCGGGCGCGGCGTCGTGGGTGTTCCCGCGCCCGTGGTACCAGGACGAGCTCGACTGGATGGCGGCGGCGCGCGAGGCGGAGACCGCCGACGCAGGGCCGACGCTGTTCACCACGCGCGGCACGTTCGTCGCGCCGTCGTCGCCCGGTCCGCAGCAGCAGGTCCGCACGGCGATGCCGGCGGCGCTGTACGAGTACGTCGCGCCGTCGCTGTCGGTCGCGGCGCCGCAGCTCGGATCGTCCGCGGCGCCCGGGTCCGTCGAGGCGCCGGCGTCGTTCGCGCGCGCGTACTCGCCGCTCGTCCCGTTCGCCGCCGTGCAGGCGGCCGAGATCATGTCGCGCGCCGTCGCGCCCGCGCTGACCGCGAGTGCGGCGACCGCGCCGGCGCAGCGCCTGTCGCCGACGCTGCGCAACGTGCTCACCGCGATGCTCGAGCGCGCGGCCGCGCCGGCCGAGATGGCGCCGACGCGCGCGTCGCTGTTCGCCCCCGAGCTGGCCACACCGCCGGCGCCTCGCGCCGAGGGTGGTGGTGGTGAGTCGGTTGCCGAGGCGGCCGCGCCGGCCGCGCAGCTCGCCGAGCGCGACGCCGAGCAGCGCGCGCGCCTCGTCGAGGTCCAGCGTGTGGCGCAGGTCGTCGCCGCCCGGGAGGCCGCGGCGCGCGCCGAGTCCGAGACGCGCGCCGTCGCGCAGCGCACCGAGGAGGAGATCCGCCGCCGTCTGGAAGCGCAGGTTCCGTCGACGACCGCCGCGTCGCCGGTGGCGCCTGCCGCCGAGCCGCGCCGGATCGATCCGGTGGTGTCGCGCGCGCCCGATGCCGCGCCGCCGTCCGCCGCCGAGGTCGCGGCCGCCGAGCGCGTCCGGATCGAGGAGCGGGTGCAGCAGCGGCTCGCCGAGCGCGTGCAGCAGCGTTTGCACGAGCAGGCCCGCGTCGAGGCCGCGCAGCACGCGCGCGTCGCGCCGGCTCCCGCGCCGGCGGCGTCGGTGACGTCGACCGCGCCGGTCGCGCGCCCGATCGCGCCGCCCGAGGTCCTCGCGGCCGTCGCGGCGCTGCCGCCCGAGCTCGCCGCGGCGATCGGCCGCGCTTCGGGTGGTGAACGCACGCGCGATCACCTGCTCCAGACGATCGAGTCGATCCAGGAGTCGTTCCGCGCGATCGAGCTGATCGCGCGCAACACCGACGGCGCGTTCGCGCCGACGCAGGGTCCGCGCCTGATGATGCCCGCCGGCATGGGCGGCCTCGTCGCCGCCGTCGACCGCGCCCAGGCGATCGCGGATCGCCCGGCCGCGCTCACCGGCCAGCACGCTCTCGCGCGCCCGGTGGCGCCGCCGGCCGCGATCGCGGCGCCGCGGTTCGCTCCGCGCGCGCTGCCGTCGGCGATGGCGCCGGTGTGGGTCGAGAGCCCGCGCCCGGTCCCGTCGTTCGGCGCCGCGGCCTCGCACGGTGCCCTCGGCGCGACGATCGCGAACGAGCCGGCGGCCGCGCTCGGCCACGTCGCGTGGGCCGACCGCTGGATCGCGCGCTTCGCCGGTGCGTCGCCCGCGGCGCTCGCCGCGATCGGCGCCGCGCTGCCCGCGTCGCAGGCCGCGCGCTCGGTGCCGCGCTTCGAGGCGCTCGCCGGTGGCGCGCCCGATCCGATCTTCGTGTCGCCGGTGTTCGACACCGAGCGCTTCGCGCTGCCGCGCACCGATGACGCCGGCAACGTCGTGATGCCGCGCCCGGCGACGCCGGGTGTGCCGGCCGCGATGCCGACGCTGATCACCCCGGCGATGCCGGAGCGCGCCGCGCTGCGCGTCGACGACAACGACGCGACCCCGGACGACGTGTTCACCGCGATCGCCTCGGGCGTCGCGCGCGAGCGCACCATCGCGGCTGCACCGACCGCACGCCCGCCGGTCGTCGAGACGTACCGCGACCGCGAGACCGCGGCCGATGCGATCGCGCGCACTGCGCCGGTCGCGCCGGGTGCCGGGCTCTCGCCCGGGCTCGCGTCGTCGCCGTTCGCGCCCGCGCTGCGCCACGTGCTGCCGCTGCCCGCGGCGCCGACGTTCGACGTCCGCGCGCTGTTCGGCGACCGCCTGTCGGCGACGTACCTCGCCGGTCTCCTCGCGCCCGAGGCGCACGAGGTCGCCGCGGCTCCCGGCGCCTCGGCGTGGACGCCGGCGATGCTGCGCGGCCTCGACCTGGACGTCCCGGCGTTCGGTGCCGAGGCACCGGTCGCGGCCGAGCGCGAGGTCCCGTCGTGGGATCCGTCGTACGTGGCGCCCGAGCTCCCCGAGCTCGCGTCGCCGGGCGTCGAGGCGAGCTTCGGCGGCGAGGTCGTCGCGCCGTCGGCGGCGATCGCGGCGCCGCAGGCGCAGGCGCAGCAGCTGACGGCCGCGATCACGACGCTGCGCAGCGCGCTGCTGTCGTGGGACGTCGTCGTCCCCGAGGCGCCGGTCGCGATGCCGTCCGCGCAGGCGGGGGCGATGCCGGCCGCCGACGAGCCCGCGATGTTCGCACCCGCCGCGTTCGCGCCGCTGATCGCGCGCGCGCTGGGCGGCGAGGCCGGCGGCGACGCCGGCGGTGCCGAGGCGGCGCGCCAGATGCTCGAGGGGATGAGCCTGCCGATGCTCGGCGACGTGTCGCCGGTCGGCGACCAGGCGTCGGTGTGGACCGCGCCGGGCATGGTCGCGAACCGCGCGTACAGCTGGTCCGTCGCGCAGGAGCGCTCGAGCACCGACCTCGCGCTCGACTTCGTCACGCCGGAGCTCGTGCTCGCGGCGCGCGTCTACGGGCTCGGTCCGGCCGAGGCGGCGCAGGCGGCGCGCCTCGCGATCGCGGGCCCCGGCCAGCTGTCGGCGATGGCGAGCACCGTCGACCGCACGTTCGTGCAGGCGATGGCGATCGAGGCCGATCGCCGCGAGCGCGCGATGCGCGGCGAGGATGTTTCCGCACTCGTGCCGTCGGACGCGGCCGGGTCGCCCGCGCGCGTCGCGACGGCGTACCCGACCACCGCCGATGCGTCGCGCGGCGCCGTGATCGCGGCCCCCACCGCGACACCGTCGTCGCCGTCGGCTCCCGTGCCGTCGGCGTTCGGCGTCGATCGCCGCACGCCGCGCGGTGCGTTCCTGTGGCCGTCGGCGACCGTCGCCGCGCTGCGGCTCGACGCGCCGGCGCCCGACGGCGATCACTCGATGTCGGTCGCCGCGCTCGAGCTCCTCGCGGCGCAGACCGTCGCCGAGATCGGCACGTACGCCGCGTTCGGCGACCGCGTCGCCGCCGACGAGGCGACCACCGGCGAGACAGCGTCGTCGTCGTCCGCGTCCTCGTCGCCGGCGGGGGTTCCGTCGTCGATGTCGATGGCGGCGCGCGCGCCCGAGCTCGCGGCGCTCGCATCCGCGCCGTCGCTCGCGGCGTCCGCCGATGCGGGCGAGCACGATGTCCTCGCGGCCGCCGCGACGATGGTCCCGGCTGCGCGCCGCGCCCGCTTCGAGGCGCTGTACGTCGCGCTCGGCCAGGCCGGTGCGACGCGCTCGTGGTCGCCGGCCGCGCGTGCGGCGCGTGCCCTCGCGCTCGCGTCGCGCACGACCTCCGACGAGGCGCCGGCCTCGGCGCGCGAGCGCGCGGTGGCGGCGTGGGACGTGTTGCCCGTCGTGTACGCGAGCGAGCCGGAGGCGGCCATCGAGGCCGCCGCGGCCGACGCCGCCGTGATGCCCGAGCAGCGCCGCGCCGGTCGCGCCGCGGCTCGCCGCGCAGGCGCGGCGGCAGCCGGCGAGTCCGGCGGTGACTTCGACTTCGCGATGCCGGCGCTCCTCGACAACCGCCCGGGCCTGTCGGCGCTGTCGGCGCGCGCGGGCGAGGCGATCAGCTCGTACGTCCTGCCGCAGGTGCAGGCGGGCACGGCGTCGCAGCCGGCGAGCGTCGACGTCTCGACGCGCACCTCGTACGAGCGCGAGCAGGTCGCGGTCGGCCCGCGCGGACCGACGGCGGCGCCCGAGCTCGTGCGCACGGGTCGCCCGTCGGGTCGCCACGGCGGCGGCGAGACCGAGATCCCGGCGTGGTTCGAGGCGGCGGCGCGCAAGATGCTCGAGGAGCGCAGCGGCGTCTCGGGTGACATCTCGATGGCCGAGCTCACGTTCGTGGCCGCGGCACCTCCGGCGCAGATCGCGGCGTCCGGGCGCGGCAGCAACCCCAGCCCGCCGTCCTATCCCGCGTCGTCGGGCGGCGACGGTGGCGGCGGCAAGGGTGACAAGGACGACGACATCGAGAACATCGCGAACGACGTCTATCGCAGCATCCTGGCCAAGATGGATGCCGCGCGTGATCGCAACGGGGAGCCCTACCTATGAGCTTCGAACCAGCCAAAGCCAAACTGACCATCGGCAGCCTCGACAAGCCGCGTCTCACCGTGAGCGCTCAGTACAACCCGAAAGAGCTCACGATCGACCAGTCGGTGCCGTGGAAGAAGCAGGAGCCGGCCAACAGCACCGGCGCCGCCGGCGGCGGTGGCAAGGCGAAGGAGCCCGACAACCGCATGGCGATCGAGTTCGTCGGCGCCGAGGGGCGGACGATGTCGGTCGAGATGCTGTTCGATGGCTACGAGCCCGAGGGTCGCCACGTCGACGTGACGGCGCAGGTCGCGACCCTGCAGGAGATGGCCGCGGTCATCGACGCGGGCTCGTCCGACGAGAAGAAGCGCCGCCCGCACCACTGCGTCGTCAGCTGGGGCCAGCGCGGGCTGCCGAAGTTCGAGTGCGTGATCGAGTCGCTCCAGACGAAGTACTCGATGTTCTCGACGGATGGTGAGCCGCTCCGCGCGACCTGCACGGTCAAGCTCAAGGAAGCCAAGATCGTCGACAAGGAAAAGAAGTAGCCGTGGGCGCCGCGGCTCCCAACGTAGATGTGCTGGTCGACGGGTCGGAGATCCCCGACTCCGACTTCGTGTCGTACACCGTCGAGCGAGACATGAACCAGCCGGACATGGCGACGGTCACGCTCTCGAACCAGAACGACATCCACACGACGAAGATGAAGATCGGCGCGACGGTGGAGATCAAGGTCGGCGTCACCGGCAGTGGTGGCTCCCAGTCGGAGTCGATCTTCAAGGGTGAGATCAACGCGGTCGAACCGAGCTTCAAGGGCGGCGAGACGAAGAAGATCACGTTCCGCGCGCTCAACAAGATGCACCGGCTGCTCCGCATCCGGAAGTCGCTCACGTTCACGGACAAGACCGACCAGCAGATCCTCAACCAGGTCGTCGGCGACGCGGGCCTCTCGCTCGAGTGGAAGCACGAGAAGACGCTCACGTACAAGCACGTCTACCAGCACAACCTCACGGACCTCGAGTTCGTCCGCATGCGCGCGGGCCGGCTCGGCGCGTACGTGTGGTGCGAGGACACGAAGCTGTTCGTGAAGGAGCCCGACCTGTCGAAGGAGGCCGATCCGCCGCTCAAGCTGAGCTGCGACAAGGGCAGCGAGATCCGCTCGTTCATGCCGCGCATGTCGTCGGCGTCGATCGTGAAGAAGGTGACCGTGAAGGGGTGGAACCCCGAGACGAAGGAGCTCATCACGGGCGAGGCGGAGGTGGCGAGCTCGCCGCTCGGGAAGGAGACCGCGACGGCGTTCTGCGGTGACCTCGGCAAGGAGGAGACGTTCACCGTCGACCATCCGATCTGGAGCCAGGAAGAGGCGGCCGCGATCGCGAAGGGTCGCCTGCGCGACCTCAACCTGACGTTCATCACCGGCGAGTGCGAGATCACCGGCAACCCGAAGGTGAAGATCGGGACGGTGATCGAGATCGAGTCGCACGCCGGCGACGACAAGGACCCGTTCAACGGCAAGTACTTCGTCATGGGCCTCACCCACCGCCACTCGATGCCGAAGTCGAAGGACGGCGGCTACATCACCATCATCAAGCTCGCGCGCGACGCGGCGAAGAAGAAGTAGGAGCGACCTCGTGCGCGCCGGCGGCCCTCGCATCGCATCGCTCGACAACGTCCAGTACGGCGTCCACTACGGCATCGTTTGCCAGAACAAGGACCCGGACGGGCTGAACCGCGTGAAGGTGCGGCTGCCGTGGCTCGACGGCGGCGACAAGGACCAGACGCACTGGGCGCAGCTCGCGACGCCGATGGAAGGCCAGAAGTTCGGCTGGTACTGCGTGCCGGACGTCGACGACGTGGTCGCGGTCGTGTTCATCGCCGGCGACATCAGCCAGCCGGTGGTGCTCGGCGGCGTGTACAGCAAGACCGACGGCCCGCCGGAGCCGAACCAGGACGGCAAGAACAACTTCCGCGGGTACCGCAGCCGCAGCGGCCACCGTTTGATCATGGACGACAGCGGCAAGGGCAAGGTCGTGTTCGCCGACAAGACCTGCAAGAACATGATCGGCGTCGGCGAGTTCGACGCGGACGGCGACGGCCCGAACAAGGTCGGCGCGTACAAGCCGCCGATGTCGGGCTCGAACGGCGTCGCGATCTCGTCGATGGAAGGTAAGCTCGAGGTGAGCTGCGGCAAGGGCACGCTGCTGGTGAAGGCCTCCGGCGACATCAAGATCAGCTCGAAGACAACCGTCGACATCAAGTCCGACGGGCCGCTCAACTTCGAGGCGAGCGGATCCGTCGCGGTGACCTCGTCGTCGTCGAGTGCGTACGACGGCGGGACGGTCGACATCGCCTGAGCTGAGCTGAGAGACACACCCCATGACCCTCTTCCCGATCGACCGTGTCATGCCGCAGGCACTCCGTGCCTCGAAGATCCGTGGCGTGCATGTCGCGATCGTCGTCGACAACAAGGACGGCGACGGGAACCCGGGGTATCGCGTCAAGGTCAAGTACCCCTGGCTCAACGACCAGGAGAAGAGCTACTGGGCGCGCGTCGCCACGCTGATGGGTGGCCCCGAGCGCGGCGTCTACTTCTTGCCGGAGAACGAGGACCAGGTCCTCGTCGTGTTCGAGCACGGCGACATCAACCGGCCGATCGTGATCGGCTCGCTGTGGAACAAGCAGCAGGAGTGCGTCGAGAAGAACGACTCGGCGAAGAACAACTGCAAGGTCATCAAGTCCAAGTCCGGTCACCGCATCGTCTTCGACGACAAGGAGGGCGAGGAGAAGGTGACCATCGTCGACAAGACGAAGAAGAACCAGTGCATCCTCGACGCGAAGAACAAGATCGTGAAGATCGAGTCGGACGCCGACATCACGATCAACGCGAAGGCGAACGTCATCGTTCACAGCAACGCGCTGCAGATCGCGGCGAGCGGTGACGCCACCTTCAAGGGCGCCAAGGTCAGCGTCCACGCCGGCTCCACCTTCAGCTGCAAGGCCTCCGGCAAGATCACCGTCGACGCCGGCCAGGTAACGATCAACGTCAGCGCCTCTCCCGCCTGCCAGGTCAGCGGCTCCGGCGCCGGCTCCCTCGGGGGCGGCGGCGGCAACCAGGCCGGCGAGCAGGTCACCGAGCAAGGCGGCTCCTCCGGCGGCGGCGGTGGTGGCGGCGGCTCCGGTTCCGGCGGCGGCTCTGGCTCCGGCGGCGGCTCTGGCTCCGGCGGCGGCTCTGGCTCCGGCGGTTCCGGCGGTGGTTCTGGCTCCGGCGGCGGCTCCGGTTCCGGCGGTGGCTCCGGTTCCGGCGGTGGCTCCGGTTCCGGCGGTGGCTCCGGCTCCGGTGGCGGCTACGACTCCGGCGGTGGCTCCGGCTCCGGCGGCGGTTCTGGTTCCGGCGGTGGCTCTGGCTCTGGCGGTGGCTCTGGCTCGGGCGGTGGCTCTGGCTCAGGCGGTGGCTCTGGCTCGGGCGGTGGCTCTGGTTCGGGCGGTGGCTCTGGCTCGGGCGGTGGCACCGATTCCGGCGGTGGCACCGATTCCGGCGGTGGCTACGGCTCTGGTGGTTCCGGCGGCTCTGGTGGTTCGAGCGGCGGCTCCGGTTCCGGCTCCGGCGGTGGCTCTGGCTCCGGTGGTGGTTCTGGCTCCGGCGGTGGCACCGATTCCGGCGGTGGCACCGATTCCGGCGGTGGCTACGGTTCTGGTGGTTCTGGTGGTTCCGGCGGTGACTCTGGCTCCGGCGGTGGCTCTGGCTCCGGCGGTGGCTCTGGCTCCGGCGGTGGTTCTGGCTCCGGCGGCGGCTCTGGCTCTGGCTCCGGTGGCTCTGGCTCTGGCTCCAGCGGTGGCTCTGGCTCCGGCGGTGGCTCCGATTCCGGTGGTGGCTACGGTTCTGGTGGCTCCGGATCTGGCGGCGCTGGTGGCTCTGGCGGTGGTTCCGGTTCTGGTGGCGGCTCCGGTTCTGGCGGCGGCTCCGGTTCTGGCGGCGGCTCCGGTTCTGGCGGTTCTGACTCCGGCGGTGGTTACGGCTCCGGTGGCTCTGGTTCCGGCGGCGGCTCGTCGGGCGGTGGCTCGTCGGGCGGCGCTGGTGGCGGCTCGTCGGGCGGCGCTGGTGGCGGCGGCTCGTCGGGCGGCACTGGTGGCGGCGGTTCTGGTGGCGGCGGCTCGTCGGGCAGCGGTGGTTCCGGCGGTGGATCGGGCAGCGGCGGCGGTTACGGCGGTGGTGGTTCGTCGGGCGGCGGCGCTGGTGGCGGCTCGTCGAGCGGCGCTGGTGGCGGCTCGTCGGGCGGCGCTGGCGGCGGTACGTCGGGCGGCGCTGGCGGCGGCTCGTCGGGCGGCGGTGCAGGCGGTGGCTCGTCGGGCGGTGGCGCCGGTGGCACGTCGGGTGGTGCTGGTGGCGGTACGTCAGGCGGTGCGGGCGGCACGTCGGGCGGCGGCGCTGGCGGCGGTACGTCGGGCGGCGGTACGTCGGGCGGCGGTACGTCGGGCGGCGGTACGTCTGGCGGTGGCTCGGGCGGAGGTAGCGGTGGTTATGGCGGCGGCTCGTCGGGCGGCGCTGCTGGCGGTGGCGGGTCGGGCGGTGGCGCCGGTGGTGCCGGTGGCGCCGGCGGTGCTGGCGGTGGCGCTGGTGGCGCGGGCGGCGCCGGTGGTGGCTCGTCGGGCGGCGGTTATGGCGGTGGTGCGGGTGGCGCTGGTGGAGTTGCTGGCGGTGGTGCGGGTGGCGCTGGCGGTGGTGCGGGTGGAGTTGCTGGCGGTGGTGGTGGAGTTGGCGGCGGCATCGGTGGTGGTGCCGGTGGAGTTGGTGGCGGCGGAGTTGGTGGCGGCGGAGCCGGTGGAGTTGGCGGCGTCGGCGGTGGAGGCGGGCTGGGTGCGGGCGGAGCAGGCGGTGGGGGTGGAGTTGGGGCGGGGCCGGCGGTGCCGAGTGGGCAGGTGGGTGGAACGAGTGGGGTGGGCGAGGGAAGTGTGAGCGGTGGAGTGGGTGGGTCGGCGCCGGCGGTTGGTACGTATCAGCCGGCGGCGAGCCCGCCGGTGGGGCAGTTCCAGGCGAGCACGAGCGATCCGACGGGTGGTGTGCAGAATGATGCCGAGCTCCAGGCGCGCGCAGCGCAGCGCCAGCCGGGCCACGTGCAGGCGGATCTGCGGTCGCAGACGGATGTGTCGGCGCCGACGCCGGAGTCCGTCGTCGGGAACCGGGCGCAGATCAATCCGCAGGCGCGGATCGAGGGTGAGGTGTCGGCGACGACGAACGTCGAGGGTGAGCAGCGGCTGCGCGATGCCCAGCGCGCGCAGAGTGCGGGTGCCGCCGAGGTGCGCTCGAGCGCGAACGTCGGTGATCGCATCTCGACCGAGCAGACGCGCGGCGAGAACCTCGCGCACGGCCAGGTCGGTCCGGCCGCGGAGGTCCGCGCGACCGTGAACGATCCGACGGGCGCCGCGGAGGCGAGCGTCACCACGTCGGCGCGCGCGAGCGCCAGCGAGCACGGCCTCGGCCGGGCGCAGTCCGACGTCGCGCAGGCGCGCGGCGTGGTCAACGATCCCGCGGCCGCCGCCACCGGCGAGGCCAGCGCGCGCGCGACCGCGAAGGAGAACGAGGTCAAGGCCGGCGTCCAGGCCGACGTCGGCATCTCCGGCTCGGTCAACGTCGACGTCGACCCGACGAAGAAGTAGCGCAGATCCGCGACATTCGTCGGCCGGTCAAGCTGCGCCGACGGCGAAGTGTGCGCACGTCTTGCGCAGGTCGACAACAGTCCGTCCGCCGCGCGGACGACCCACCGCGCCGCGCGAACGGCGATCACGGGTGACCCGACGCGATCGCGGATGTGACAACCAGCTTTCGCCACCGCGTCGAGGGAGAACGATCGCGCGCGAAACGGAATACGGTCACGTGCTGCGCCTTGTGGCACTCCCGATCGAGAAGCGAGCCGTCACGCGGAATTTGGACTCCGGCGGCGTTGACCAACGCCGGGTCCACTTTCTACGATGCAGGTCTTTTCGAAGGGGTCGAAAGGAAAGGACTCTCGCCGGTGGACGAGGAAGCTCTGATCGCATGGCAGGACGTGCTGGATTCGGTGGTGAACGGTCGCCCCAACGAGTGCGCCTGTCCCTACTGCAACCACCGTCCGTTGACGATCGAGGAAGTCGATCAGTCCACGCGGATCTCGTGTAGCAAGTGCGGGAAGTTCATTCAGGGCCGGTTCAGCTGAGCGCGCATGTCGACGAACGAATTCCTCGGTAAAGGTCTCCGCTTCCCCGTCTCCATCAACCTCAATGGCGGCGTTTCCTCCTCGGCGCTCGAGGAGAACGTCCGGCAGTCGATCTTCGTGATCCTCGGAACGGCGCCCGGCGAGCGCATCCAGCGCCCCGACTTCGGCTGCCGCATCCACGACCTCATGTTCGCGCCGAACACGGACATCACGGCGGCGCGCGCCGAGGTGTACTGCGAAGAGGCGATCTACAAGTACGAGCCGCGGGTCGAGAGCGTGACGGTGCGCGCCGCACCGAACGCCGACC
Source organism: Deltaproteobacteria bacterium (assembly GCA_019637375.1). Classification (GTDB taxonomy): domain Bacteria; phylum Myxococcota_A; class Polyangia; order Haliangiales; family Haliangiaceae; genus JABFXX01. The sequence goes on from JAHBVW010000024.1 coordinate 117,134, forward strand.
AGCCGAACCGTCTCGACATCCGCATCGAGTACGTGATCGCCGGCAAGAACGACAAGCGCAACCTGGTGTTCCCGTTCTACCTGCGCAGTGAAGACGACGATCAGGGGCAGCAGCAGATGAACGGTCACTCCAACGGTACGGGCGCGCCCTAAACCCTCCACGGCGACGAGCGAGACGAACGATCCATGATCCCACCGCCGAAGCTGGACGACCGCACCTTCAACGACATCGTCGAGGAAGCCATCTCGATGATCCCGCGCTACGCGCCGGAGTGGACCAACCACAATCCGTCGGATCCCGGGATCACGCTGATCGAGCTCGCCGCGTGGATGACGGACCTCTTGATCTATCGGCTCAACCAGGTCCCCGACAAGAACTACGTCGCGTTCCTCAACCTCCTCGGGATCAAGCTGCGCCCGCCGCGCGCCGCGAAGGCGCTCGTGCGGTTCTCGCTCACCGAGGGCGCGACGAAGCAGCGCGTGACGCGCGGGACGCAGGTGTCGACGCCGCAGGCGACGGAGGAGTTCACGGTCACGTTCGAGACGATGCGCGACGCGGTCGTGTCGACGGCGCGCCCCGACCGCTGCTTCTCGTACTTCGCGAACTCGTACTCGGAGAACAGCCGCTACATCGATCCGCCGGCGAACACCGCGATCCCGCCGTTCGAGATCTTCGCCGGCGCGCAGCGCATCGAGCGCTACCTGTACCTGTCGGATCAGCGCTTCGCGAACACGGGTGACGCGTCGCTCCTGCGCATCTTCCTCGGCACGCCCGAGCGCGGCGGCCGCGACCTCGCGCGCCTCCTCGAGTGGGAGTACTGGGAGGGCACGCGCTGGAAGGACCTGACGCCGGCGCAGGTCGAGGTCGATCGCGGCGAGGTCGCGTTCACCGGCCCGCTGCGCTTCGAGCCCACGAACGTCAACCACGTCGAGGGGCTGTGGATGCGCGGGCGCCTCGCCGAGGTGCCCGCGGCGCCCGAGGACACCGAGATCGACACGATCCGCGCGCGGGTCGAGGTCGTGGGCGACGGCGTCTCGCCGACGCAGGCGTTCGCGAACCTCGACTCGAACGCGTTCATCGGCCTCGACCTGGGCAAGAACATCTACCCGTTCGGCAAGGACCCCAAGCCGGACTGCATCCTGTACCTCGCGTGCGACGAGCTCCTGCAGACGGCCGACGCGTACATCTCGATCGAGATGCTGCTCGCCGACACGAGCGTGATCCCGCGGCCGAACCCGTCGGAGCAGCTCGTCCTCGGGTTCGAGTACTGGGACGGCAAGAAGTGGCGCTACCTCGGCCGCTCCGCGCCGCGCGGCGTGCTCCCCGGCGCCGGCGACGAGCTCGGCTTCCACGACGAGACGAAGGCGCTCTCGCAGTCGGGCACCGTCAGCTTCCGCCGCCCGAAGGACATGGAGTCGCTCGAGATCAACGGCGTCGCGAAGCGCTGGATCCGCGTGCGCATCGAGAAGGGCGACTACGGCGAGGCCGGCTCCTACACGCTCGAGAACGAGCGCTGGGTGTTCAAGGACGAGCGCGCGCTGCGCCCGCCCGCGCTGCGCTCGCTCACGTTCCGCTACCGCGAGGACTACCGCGAGGTCCGCCACGTCATCGCGTTCAACGACTTCCAGTACACGGACGTCACCGAGGTCGCGCGGACCGAGTTCACCATCTTCCAGCCGTTCCAGGCCAAGGCCGAAGAGTCGCCGGCGCTGTACCTCGGCTTCACGACCAAGCCGCCGAACGATCCGGTCGGCCTGTACTTCCAGCTCGACGAGGAGCTCGGCCTGGGCTCCCTCCCCACCGAGGAGGCCGAGGTCGCCACGACCGAGCTCGAGAAGTACGAGACGATGAAGCGCCTCGAGTGGGAGAGCGGCCAGCGCGTCGTGTGGGAGTACTGGGGCGGCCGCGAGTGGGAGCCGCTCGCCGTCGACGACGAGACGCAGGGCTTCACGAGCTCCGGCTTCAACACGTTCGTCGCGCCCGACGACTGGGTCGCGTCGAGCAAGTTCACCGAGGAGCGGTTCTGGCTGCGCGCGCGCCTCGAGCAGGGCGGCTACGTCAAGCCGCCGCGCGTCCGCATGGTCGTGACGAACGCGATCGACGCGTACAACCAGGAGACGATCCGCGGCGAGACGCTCGGCAGCTCCGACGCGTCGCCGATGCAGACGTTCAAGATCCTGCGCGGCCCGCTCCTCGAGGACGAGGTCATCGAGATCCGCGAGCGCCAGAAGCCGCAGGCCGAGGAGATCCTCGACCTCGGCGCCGAGGCCGTGCGCCCGGTCGACCCCGAGAACGCGCAGAACAACGAGGTGTGGGTGAAGTGGCGCCGCGTCGACAGCTTCTTCGCGTCGGGGCCGCGCTCGCGCCACTACACGCTCGACTACGTGAGCGGCCAGGTCACGTTCGGCGACGGCCGCCGCGGCATGGTGCCGCCCGAGGGGCGCAACAACATCGTCGCGTCGATGTACCGCATCGGCGGCGGCGCGCTCGGCAACGTCAACGCGAACACGCTGACGTCGCTCGGCCGCGCGCTCGCGTACATCGAGACGGTCACGAACCCGCTGCCGGCCGTCGGCGGCGCGGATCGCGAGACGCTCGACGAGGCGAAGGCCCGAGCGCCGTACACGATCAAGAGCCGCGACCGCGCGGTGACGTCCGAGGACTACGAGATGCTGGCGCTGCGCGCGTCGACGACGCTCGCCCGCGCGCGCTGCGTGCCCGACCGCTCGAACCGCGGCCACGTCTCGGTCGTCCTGGTCCCCAAGGGCGAGGTGCGAGGCGACGAGCTCAACCGCCGCCTCATCCCGTCGAACGAGGTGCTGCGCCACGTGAAGCGCTACCTCGACGAGCGCAAGCTCGTCGGGACGGTGCTGAACATCGTGAAGCCGCGCTACAAGGACATGTCGCTGCGCGTGGTCCTCATCCGGCGCACGGTCGGCACGTCCGATCGCCTGCGCAAGGACATCGAGCACAAGATGCGGCGCTACCTGCACTCGCTCGTCGGCGGCCGCGACGGGCGCGGCTGGGAGTTCGGGCGCCCCGTGCTGAAGGCCGAGCTGATCCACCTCGCCGAGGAGGTGCCGGGCGTCGAGGGCGTCGACGGGCTCGAGATCCGCGATGAGAACCGCAACGTCGGCGTCGAGCACCTCCGCCTCGACGACGACGAGCTGCCCTTCCTCGTCCACGTTCACGTCGCGGAGAAGGTCCGCGACGACATCCGCTAGACATGGCCACGGACCTCTTCAACAAGCGCGTGGTCAAGGTGCCCGACGTCGTCGGGCGCCCGCTGAACAAGGCGCAGATCCTCCTCGAGGATGCCGGGTTCTCGAAGGTGGTCGCGCTGTACCGCGAGTCGTACGAGGAGCGCGACACCGTCCTCGAGCAGCGTCCGGCGCGCGGACAGATGGTCTACGAGAGCACCGAGGTCACGATCTGGATCGCGCGCCGCGGCTACCTCGAGAACCTGCCGGCGATCTACCGGCGCAGCGACGCCGTCGGCCGGAACCTCGTGCGCGACCTGTGCTTCCTGTTCGAGCACATGTTCGACAGCGTCGAGGTGAACCTCACCGACAACTGGCGCTTCTACGACCCGCACGTCGCGCCGCCCGAGTTCCTCGACTGGCTCGCGCGCTGGACGGCGTTCACGCTCGACCTCGACTGGCCCGAGCCCGAGAAGCGCGCGCTCATCAAGCGCGCCGTCGACCTCTATCGCATCCGCGGCACCAAGCGCGGCCTGTCGCTGTTCCTGAAGCTGTTCACGGGCCACGAGCCGGCGATCAAGGAGAACACGTGGCCGTTCCGCGGCTTCCGCGTCGAGCCGAACGACGCCGAGGAGGGCACGCGGGTCGCGCTCGACACGGTGATCCTGCCGCCGGTGGACCTGGCGAGCTGCTTCGTCGTGACGATGCCCATCAAGTTCGACACGGTCACGCCCGAGATGGTGATCCGGATCCACCAGATCATCGCGCTCGAGAAACCGGCGCACTGTAACTACTACCTCGAGTTCGCCGAGGAGCAGGGCGACGTCGAGCTGCGCGAGTTCTTCAGCATCGGCCTGCGCTCGGGCATCGGCATCGGTGCGGAGGTCGTGCAGGCCATCGAGGGTGAAGAAGACGGCAACGGTTCCAACGGCGCGCCCGGCGGCGCCCCCCGAGACCCAAAGTCGGAGTGAGGACACATGGCTGAGACACAGGGCTTCAAGCGGATCAACTTCTTCAAGGGCTTCCTCACGACGGAGAAGGACTGGAACGACGCGGAGCGCTACCACATCGACAAGCGGCGCCTGCACAACCGCATGCTCCACTCGGCGGGCATCGTGTACGGCTACGCCGGCGACCTGCGGGTCTCGGCGCGCGCGCGCGGCGATCTCTCCGTCGAGGTCCAGCCGGGCTACGCGATCGACGGCATGGGGAACGACCTCATGATCTACGACGCGGCGATCCGCAACATCAACCTCGAGGAGCTCCGCCTCCCGCAGACGGTCTACATCGTGCTGCGCTACTACGAGGAGCTCACGGACTTCATCGCGTACAAGGAGAACCTCGAGTACAAGGGCCACCGCCGCGTGCTCGAGTCCTGCCGCGTCGAGATCTCGCAGACCGAGCCCGACATCATGCGCGAGGTCGAGCTGGCGCGCATCCACCTCGAGAAGGGCGTCAACCGCATCCGCGACGCGCGCGATCCGCACGACCCCAAGGGCAACGAGCTCGACATGCGGTTCACGCCGAAGGGCGGGCTCGCCGGGTCGCAGCTACCGCCGCACCTGCGCAACCGCCTCGAGAACTGCCTCCACCAGGTCCGGCGCGGCGCGCTCGAGTACACGCGGCGCGGCGTGATCGCGGGTCACGACGTCGTGCAGGCGTGCAACACGTCGCTGATGATGATGCACGCGAACCTGCTCGACCTGCGCAACGTGTTCGACATCTTCAAGCTCATCATCGAGGCCGAGGGCGAGCTGTCGCTCGACGTCGACGTGCACCACCCGAACATCGCGCAGAAGAAGGAGTTCAGCGAGTACCGCCGCCAGATCGAGATCCTGCGCGGCCTCCTCGGCGAGAACAAGAACAACCTCGACGCGTACCTGAACCTGCTCGCGTACCAGTCGAAGGCGTCGGAGATCGCGAACGCGGCCGTCGCCGGCGAGAAGGTGCAGATCGAGGCGCCCGTCGAGAAGCCGACGGAGAAGAAGGCGATCGACATCAAGGACTGGGAGGGCGTGAAGCAGATGCCCCAGCCGAAGTCGCCGATCGACCTCGAGGGGACGACGTGGGTGCTCGTCGACGAGATCGAGATCCTCAACAAGGAGTCCGAGGACAAGCACATCTTCACGATCAAGGAAGCGAAGGACTCCTACCGCTCGCGCCAGAAGCTCAAGTACCCCGACGGCACCACCGTCGAGGACACGGGGCGCGCGCACGTCGACGGCTACAGCGAGTTCAAGATCATGAACGTCACGCCGGGGCGCCCCGTCGTGATCCTGCGCCGCATGGACTACGTGTACGGCGACTACGAGCTCGAGATGTCGGTCAACGGCAAGAAGTCGGTGATCGTCTCGTGCGTCGGCACGGACCGCGTCCACCGCTGGCGCAACTGGCCGGCGATGATCCCCGCCACGGACGTCACCGACGGAACGTTGTTGATCCGCCAGCAGTCGATCACCGCCGGCCGCGACATCAACATGTTCCACATCTGGGTCTACCAGCCGAAGTAGCGCGGGCGATTTGCCGTCGAAACACGGGACGTGAAACGTCTCGCGGTGAGACACGCCTCGCGTGCTAAGCTGCCGTCTGATCGCGGAGGGATGATCGCGTGTTCTTCAAATACCTCGACTTCCTCTTCAAGCCCTTCCGCAGCGCCCGAAGCCAGGTCCAGAGCGTCAAGCACGTTCAGGGTCAGATCCAGATGGACGTGAGCCGGACCAAGGGCGTCGTCAATCAGGGCAAGATGTACGGGCAGCAGGCGCAGGAGTACAACAACCAGCTCAACACCGCCGTCGGCGGTCAGGGAGCACAGATGCAGCAAGGCCAGCCTGGGCAGCCGGGTGTTGTCCCCCAAGGCCCGAACCCGAACCCGCCCCTCATCACGAAGGGCTTCTGGTTCATGAAGAAGAAGTTCTGCTCGCAGTGCGGGCAGCAACTCGACAACAGCTGGGACGCGTGTCCGTACTGCGCACAGATCGCCGTGCAGGTCGTCGAGGCGCCGAAGAAGCAGGCGATGAAGACGCAGGCGTTCGTGATGGACGCGAGCGGCGGCGGCTCGACGGGCATGACGCTGCTCGGCTGGATCGTCCCGTTGCAGGGCCCTCAGCGCGGCGAGCTGTTCACGCTGTCGACGAACACGACGATCGGGACCGACCCGAAGTCGACGGTGTGCCTGAACGACAAGTTCATGTCGAGCAAGCACGCCGAGATCAAGGCCGAGAACGGGGTGTGGGTGCTGCGCGACGCGGGGTCGACGAACGGCACGTACGTCAACAACCGTCGCATCGACCGGCACGAGCTCGTCGACAACGACTTCATCAAGTTCGGCAGCGCGCTGCTGAAGTTCAAGAGCCTATGACCCGACGCGCAACCGTCCTCACCTTCCTCCTCGCGGCGTGCGCGCTCGTCGGGCTCGGCACGCGCGACGCGGCCGCGCAGTCGAGCGGCACCGTCGAGGTGCTGTTCAAGGTCATCCCTCCTCCCGAGGAGGGCACCGACAAGATGCCCGACCCGATGCCGACGGTCGAGGCGACGATCATCGGCGGCGCGCTCCGGCCGAACGCGACGGACTTCAGCCTCGTCGACAAGTCGTCGAAGACGCCGATCGATCTGAAGGGCTTCGCGAAGCGCGACTACCTGCAGGGCTCGGAGAAGCTCGCGGTCGCGCTCGTGATGAACGGCTGGGAAGCGTGGATCGGCAACGACAAGGAAGTGCCGGACCTGCCCGAGAGCGATCCGTCGCGCCGCCCCGGCATCCTCGTCGACCTGCGCGCCGCGCTCGACGGGCTCAAGTTCAAGGAAGCCGGTCCGGCGGGCAGCGTCGGCATGATCGTCACGTACGCCGACAAGCCGGTGATCCGGCTCGCGATGGGGCCGCTCGAGCGGCTCAACGGTCAGGCGCTCGGCTCGCAGAAGGACTACTTCGGCACGACCGGTCGCGAGCTCGTCAGCGGCATCAAGGTCGCGATGTCGGAGCTGCGCCAGGCGCCCGCCGCGAAGAAGGTGCTGATCGTCGTCGGCGACGGCACCGACACCGACATGGACAAGGCCAAGGGCCAGCTCGCCGACCTGAAGAAGCAGGCGCAGACGGATCAGATCCAGACGTTCGCGATCGTCTACAAGTGCGCGCTGTCGTCGGAGGGCAACGTCATCACGTCGATGATCCAGCAGACGCAGTCGGTGACGACGGCGGAGAACATCGCCGCCGCCATCAAGCAGATCCTCGACCGCATGAACGACCGCCAGTACGTCACGTTCCCGGGCTGGGACTTCAAGCTCGACACGGGCGTGCAGTGGGACGGCAAGACGCACGAGCTCGCGATCAAGATCGGCCAGGACGAGACGGATCCGGTGACGGTCCAGACGATCGTCTGGGACCCGCACCCGAAGAAGTTCCCGTGGCTGATGGTGATCCTGATCGTCGCCGGCGTGCTGTTGCTGCTGATCATCATCATCGCCATCGCGAAGCGGAAGCCGGCGGCGGTCCCGATGCCGGTCCCGATGCCGCAGCCGATGGCCGTCGCGCCGGGCGTGGCGCCGCCTCCGGCGCAGGAGGCTCCGAAGCCTTCGGGCCCGCCGAAGACCGTGATGATCGGCGTCGGCGGCGACGAGGGCGGCTTCCCCGTCGTGGGGTGGCTGGTGCCGCTCAACGGCCCGAACGCATACCAGACGATGCGCCTGCGCTCCGGCGGCACGAAGATCGGCACGGCGCCGCCGGCCGACCTCGTCATCAACGACGGCTTCATGAGCACCGAGCACTGCCAGATTCTCTGTTCGCCGCAGGGCTACACGCTCGTCGACGGTGGCTCGACGAACGGCTGCTACGTGAACGACAAGCGCGTGCAGAAGCACGAGCTCGTCGACAACGACACCATCACGCTCGGCAAGACGAACTTCAAGTTCAAGTCGATCGTGTGACGCGAGCGATTGTGGTAACTCGGTGATAGCGTGGAGACCGAGGCGATAGTCGCGATCATCGTCGGCGTCGCCGTGGTGCTGCTCGTCGTCCTCATCCTCGTGGCGAAGAAGAGCGGGGCGCCGAAGGTGCAGAAGGTGTGCGGCGGGTGCCGCAGGGTGATGCTCCCGGTGTGGACGAAGTGCCTGTTCTGCGGGTGGGCACCGGTCGCGCGGCTCGAGTTCATCCTGGGCCCGATGGCGAACCAGACGCTGAACCTGTCCGACGAGGTGACCACGATCGGGTCGGTCGCCGGCAACACCGTCGTGCTCGCCGATCCGGCGGTCTCGCGCAAGCACGCGGGGATCCGCAAGGTCGACGGCAACTACGAGCTCGCCGACCTCGGCTCGACGAACGGGGTGTACGTCAACGGACACAAGGTTCCGAAGAAGACCCTCGACCAGGGCGACATCATCCGCGTCGGAAACACCGAGGCGGTCTTCAAGCGCGAGTAGCGTCGACGTCTCTCGCTCGCGCGCTCGGGGGCGGGCGCCTTGCCCGCTCTTGCGCACTGGCCATCTTCTCGACGGGCCGGTACGATCGGCCCCTCTCATGGCACGACTCTTATTCCGGGACAGCCAGGGCCGTGAGGGCACGGTCGAGCTGACCCCCTCCGAGACGGTCTACGTCGGGCGCGGCCTCGAGTGCGCGATCCGCACCGACGACGGCATGGTCTCGCGACGCCATTCGCAGATCCGGATGGAGAACGGGCGGTTCGTCGTCGAGGATCTGGGCAGCGCGAACGGCACGCACCTCAACAACACGCGCGTGCAGAAGCAGGCGCTCGGTCACGCCGACGTGATCCAGTGCGGCTCGCTCATCATCCGCTTCCTCGACGAGAACGCGGTCAACGTCGTGCAGCAAGGCATGCCTCCGCCGATGGCGGCGCCGCCCCAGAAGAAGGGCGGCACGATGGTGCTCGAGCGCAACGACGCTCCGCCGTTGCCCGGTGGCACCGGTGGTGGCGGCGGTGGCTTTCCGTCGACGCCGCCGGGGAGCTCGCCCGGCTTCGGCGGCGGCGGCGCGTACGGTCAGCCTCCCGGCGGCGGGTACAACCCATCTCCGGGCGGCAGCATGGCGGGCGGCGGCGGCATGTACGGTAGTCCGCCGGGGATGCCCGGCGGCACCGCGGGTGGACCGCCGGGGATGCCCGGTGGCGGCGCGTACGGCGCACCTCCGGCGATGCCCGGCGGCGGTCAGTTCGGCGGCGGCATGGGCGGCGGCATGGGCGGCGGCGGCATGGGTGGGCCGCCGGGGATGCCCGGTGCAGGCGGCACGATGGGCGGCCCGCAGGGCGCCAGCACGACCGGCGCGATCCCGAGGGGTCCGCAGTCGGTGCCGCCCGGCGTGTTCGGCGGCGGCGCACCCGGCTTCGGCGGCGCCGCGGGCGGCGCGAGTGCGCGACCCGGTTTCGGCGGCGCCGCGGGCGGCGCGACCGGCGTACCCGGCGCACCCGGTTACGGCGGCGGCGCTTCGCCCTACGGGGCACCGCCGGCGATGCCCGGTGGAACCGCGGGTGGGCCTCCGGCGATGCCCGGTGGTGGCCCTCCGGGGATGCCCGGCGGACCTCCGGCGATGCCGGGTGGCGGACCTCCGGGAATGCCCGGCGCATCGGGCATGCCCTACGGCGGGCCACCGGGGATGCCCGGAGGCGCACCGGGGATGCCCGGAGGCCCCGGCGGTATGGGCGGTATGGGCGGTATGGGCGGACCTCCCGGGATGCCGGGTGGCGCACCGGGGATGCCCGGAGGCGCCGGCATGGGAGGCATGGGTGGACCTCCCGGGATGCCGGGCGGACCTCCGGCGATGCCGGGTGCACCGGGGGCTCCGGGCGCGCCCGGCCTGCCGTACGGCGGACCGCCGGGGATGCCCGGCGCCGGCGGGCAGAGCATGTTCGCGCCCGGCGGCCCGAACGCGCCCGGCGCGGCGGCGCACCAGCGTCCCGGCGTACAGCAGCAACCGGGGGCGCAGGACAAGGTCCTCGTCGACCTCGGCCTCGAGTACGACCCGGGCAAGGCGGGCGGCGAGATCAAGTCGCTGCGCGCCGAGCTCGAGAAGGTCAACGGCAACTTCGAGCGCGAGGTCGCCGACGGCAAGCGCATCCGCGCGGAGATCAACACGCTGCGCGAGCGCGTCGAGGAGCTGCGCGCGCAGGTCAAGGACCGCGAGGATCAGGTCGGCGCGCACCACCGCGTCGCCGACGAGCTGCGCGACGAGCTGCAGCAGACGCGCAACGAGCTGTCGAAGCAGCGCACCGAGATGGGCGAGATGGCCGAGAACATGGCCGCTCGCGAGCGCCAGGCGGCGCGCGCCGTCGACGACACCGCGAAGATCCGCGACGACATGGAGCACCTCAACCGCCAGTTGATGGACCTGTCGCGCACCAAGGACGAGGGCTGGAAGAAGCTCAACGAGCAGCTCACCGAGATCGAGCACCTGCGCGAGGTCATCAACGAGCAGGAGCGCATGCTCGAGGAGCGGCGCGTCGGCCTGATCTCGCAGGAAGAGGTCATCAAGGAGCTGCGCGGCGAGAAGGAGAAGAGCCTCAAGACGATCATGCAGCTGCGCGCGGAGCGCGACGAGGCGGTCACGACCGGCACGCGGTCGAGCGCGCAGATCACCGGGCTCGAGGAGGAGAACCGGCGGCTCGGGCGCCTGCTCGTCGAGGCGCAGACCGGCGGCGGCGGCAACACCGACCACATGATGCGCCTCACGAACGACCTCAAGGAGGCGCGCGTCGACCTGAAGAAGATGGAGGCCGACCGCGATCGCCTGAGCGAGTCGTACTCGAACGCGGACCGCGACCGGCAGAAGCTCGAGGGGCGCGTCGCGCAGATGTCCGTCGAGCTGCAGGAGACGCAGCACGCGAAGCTGGCGGCCGAGAGCGCGCGCAACGTCGCGCAGGATGCGCTCGCGAAGGCCGAGGTCGCGCGCCACAGGGCCGCCGAGGAGGCGCTGTCGGCGAGCAAGGCGCGCGACGTCGCGTCGACGGGCGGCGACGATGCGCGGCGCGAGCTCGAGCGGCTGCGCCGCAAGGTCGCCGAGCTCGAGGCGCGCCCGGCGACGGCCGCGGGGCCGGATCCCAAGGAGATGCAACTCGAGCGCGAGGCGGCCGAGCGCAAGCTGAAGGATGCGCTGGCGCGGGCCGACGCGGCGGAGCGCTCGACCAAGGCGCTGCAGGCCGAGGTCGATGCGGCCAAGACCGACGCGCAGAAGGCGCGCGCGGAGGCGGCGCGCGCGCGGGCGGCGGCGGACTCGGCGGCCGAGGCGGTCGTCGAGGGGGCGGGCGGCGCGGGCGGTGCGAACGGCGCCGGCGCCGAGATCGCGAAGGCCGCGGGCGAGGTCTACGAGTCGATCAACGACATCCTGTCGGAGATGCGCAACAACATGATCCTCGTCCAGGGCGAGCTGCCGAACCTGACGGCGAACGCCGAGACGATGGCGGCGGTCACCGACGCGGTCGAGTCGCTGGTCAACGGCGCCGAGACGGCGAAGGGCGCGCTGCGCGGGCTGCGCGATCTCGCCGAGCGCTCGTGATATTCACGTAGCAACGTGACCATCGAGCACAAGCGCAGCAGCAAGGGTGAGATCGAGGACCTGATCAAGGCCCGCTACTCGCTCATCTGGATCACGTCTCCCGAGGAGACCCGCATCGAAGAGACGCTCCGCAAGCTGTGCGTGGAGCGCGAGATGCGGCTCGAGGTGTGGTCGATCACCGAGGGCATGAAGACGATCGCGAACGGGCAGGGGACGCGCGACGTCAAGGACCCGATGAAGGCGATCGACCACGTGCTGCGCGCCGAGGGCCGCGCGCTGTTCGTGCTGCGCGACTTCCACCCGTTCCTCAAGGAGCCGGCGGTCGTGCGGCGCCTGCGCGACGCGGCGACCGAGCTGAAGAAGACGAAGAAGAGCCTCATCATCCTGTCGCCGGTCACGAAGATCGCGCCCGAGCTCGAGAAGAGCATCTCGGCCGTCGTCGACTGGGAGCTGCCGAACCGGTCCGAGATCGAGCAGGCGGCGCGCAAGGTGCTGCCGAGCCTGCCGGCGGCGACGCAGCAGGTGATCGAGAGCGACGCGACGTTCATGGAGCGCGTCGTCGAGGGCGCGCTGGGCCTGACGCTCGTCGAGGCGGAGAACGTGTTCGCGAAGAGCGCCGTGCGCACGCACACGTTCGACCTCGAGACGATCCTCGAGGAGAAGAAGCAGATCATCAGGAAGAGCGGGTTGCTCGAGTACTACGAGCACCGCGAGGAGTTCAGCGACGTCGGCGGGATGGAGATCCTGAAGGACTGGCTGATCAAGCGCCGCAACGCGTTCGGCTCGCGCGCGCGCGACTTCGGGCTGCCGCTGCCGAAGGGGATCCTGCTGATCGGCGTGCCCGGCACCGGCAAGTCGCTCACCGCGAAGGCGGTCGGCGCGCTGTGGCAGATGCCGCTCCTGCGCCTCGACGTCGGCAAGATCTTCGGTGGGCTCGTCGGTAGCTCCGAGGAGAACATCCGGTCCGTCATCAAGACGTCCGAGGCGATCGCGCCGGCGGTGCTGTGGATCGACGAGCTCGAGAAGGGCTTCTCGGGGACCGGCTCGTCGGGGCAGACCGACGGCGGCACGACGTCGCGCGTGTTCGCGTCGTTCATCACGTGGCTGCAGGAGAAGACGACGCCGGTGTTCGTGATCGCGACGGCGAACAACGTCCACCAGCTGCCGCCGGAGCTGCTGCGCAAGGGCCGCTTCGACGAGATCTTCTTCTGCGACCTGCCGGACCGCGAGGACCGCCGGCAGATCATGGACATCCACCTGCGCAAGAAGAAGCGCGACCCGGGCAAGTTCGACATGGAGAAGCTCGTCGAGGCGACGGTCGACTTCAGCGGCGCCGAGCTCGAGCAGGCGGTGGTCGCGGCGCTCTACGACGCGTTCGACACCGGCAACGACCTCACCACCGACGGGTTGGTCAACACGCTGCGCGACATCGTGCCGCTCGCGATCACGATGCGCGAGCAGATCGAGCAGATGCGCGAGTGGGCCCGCACGCGCGCGCGGCCGGCGGCGGCGCGCGGCCGATCCCCGGCGAAGAAGGAGGGCGGCTGGATGGCCCGGCACGGTGCGCCGACGGCGAACCTCGGCGACAAGGGCACGGAACACGACGACGGCGAGCGCAAGCTCGAGCTGTAGGGAAGCTACGCGGCGCGGGTGGGGTACACTGCTGGCTCATGTCGCATTTCACGAAGTGCGCGCTCAAGATGACCAACCTGGCCGCGCTCAAGAAGGCGCTGGCCGACATGGAGCTGAAGTTCGTCGAGGCCGAGGAGAACCAGTCGGTGACGGTGCGCGGCTATCGCGGTGACACGCTGAAGGCGGCGATCTCGATCGACATGGGGCGCTACGACATCGGCGTCGTCGGGAACCAGGACGGGACGTACGACCTGACCGCGGACTGGTGGGGCGTGGAGACGACGAAGGGCGTCTCCGAGGAGGAGTTCAAGCACCAGCTCAGCCAGCGGTACCAGTACCACAACGTGAAGCAGGCCTGCGAAGAGAAGGGCTACGCCGTCGAGGAGGAGGTCAACGAGGAGGACGGGTCGATCCGGCTGGTCGTTCGCAAGTGGGTCAGCGAGTAGGAGCCGCCATGAGGAAGCAGGACATCGAGATCGTCATCAATGCGAAGGGCGAGGTGACCTTCGAGGTGAAGGGCATCAAGGGTGGGAGCTGCCTCGACGAGACGAGGTTCCTCGAGCAGGCGCTCGGCGGTGAGGCCGCCGTCGTGGATCAGCAGAAGACGGGCGAATTCTACGAGCAATCCGAGGGTTACGTGTCGACGTGGGCATCCGGGGAAGGCAAGGACGAGTAAGCTCGTAGGATCACAGGGCGCGCCGTGGCGAATCAAGACGACAACACCAGCGACCTCGAGCCGGGGAACCTCACCGACGAGCTCGCGAAGAAGTACGACCCCGATCGGCTGCTCAAGGCCTTCGCGAAGAAGGCCGGCAAGAGCGAGGCGCTCGATCACAGCGTCCGCAACAAGTACGAGCGCCGCTTCGGCGTCGACCTCGGGCACGTCCGGGTGATCACCGGCGAGTTCGCCGAGGAGTTCAACAAGAAGCGCGACGCGTACGCCGTCACCGTCGGGTCGACGGGCATGATCCTCATGGGTGGCTCGCCCGACCGCACGGGGCGCGCGGGCCAGGCGCTGCTCGCGCACGAGCTCACGCACGTCGCGCAGGCGCGGCGCGGACTTCACCGCAGCTCGAGCTACGCGGGCGCGATGCAGTTCACCGAGGAGCACGAGCACGAAGCCGAGGCCGTCGAGCGCGAGGAGGGCGGTGGTGGTGGCGGCGGCGGCGAGTCGCCCGGGACGGCGAAGAACCGGTCCGCCGACGCGAAGAAAGAGCGCGACGAGAAGATCAAGGAGCGCGTGCTGGAGCTGGCCGCCGACGCGTTCCGCGTCCAGAAGGAACGCAACGGCCGATCGCGCCGCCCGTAGTCGTCACGGGTACGTCGTCGGGGCGGGGGAGATCTGGCCGCCGCGCACGGGCGCGGTGACGATCACGAAGCCGACGCCACCGCCGCCGCCGCCGGCGCCACCGGTGGTCGGAGGGGCGCCGCCGTCGAGGGCCTCGACGGAGATCGCGGCGCCGGCGCCGCCGAGGCCGCCGTCGGTGGCGCTCTCGGGCTCACCGCCGGGAGCCGGCGTGTCGAAGGCGAGCGTGGCGCCGTCGGTGCCGTCGGAGCCGGGGAGCGTGTCGCCGCCGCCGCCGCCGCCGCCGCCGTTCGCGGTGAGCGTGCCGGCGACCGCGATCGCCGGTGCGTCGAGGACGATCATGCCGCCGGAGCCGCCGCCGCCGCCGGCGCCGCCGCTGACGCCGGGGTTGACGGCGCCGCGGCCGCCGGCGCCGGAGACGAAGACCGCGCCGGTCGCGGAGATCGCGATCGACTCGCGCGCGGCGAGGTAGACGGCGCCGCCGCCCGCGCCGCCCGCGCCGCCCGCGCCTGCCGAGTCCGGACCGCCGTTGCCGCCGGCCGCGCCGGGACAGCCACCGTGGATCACGCTGAACGCGATGGCGGCGGGTGCGTCGCCGCCGAGGATGCCGCCGAGGTTCGCGCCGCCGTTGCCGCCCTTGCCGGCGAGCGTGCCGCCGGCGCCGCCGCTGCCGCCGGGGTCGTCGTCGGTGCCGGCTGCGGAGGCGGGGCACTCGGCGGCGTTCGCGCCGGCGCCGGTGCCGCCGGCGATCGAGCTCGTGGCGTCGAGCGGGCCGTCGATCGCGATCGTGCGGGCGCCGAGCATGAGCGGGCGCGAGCCGGTGACGCGGAGGCCGGCGGTGATGGTGATGGTGCCGTGGACGATCGCGCACATCGCCGGCGCGCCGGGGACCGCGTGCTCGGTGCAGCGCGGGTCGCCGTCGGTGTCGAGGACGCCGTCGAGGGTGAGGTCGTCGTCGAAGGACTGGCCGCACAGCGGCGCGATCCTGCCGACGCAGTCGGGCGGGAGATCGGGCGGGGGCAGGGGGCCGTCGCCGGTGGAGAAGTCGCCGATGCCGAGGATCGAGTTGCACGCCGATGCCCCGACGACGACGGCGACCCACGCGAGTCTCACGCGGTGACTGTAGCCGCGCGGGCGCGCGATGGGGCGGGGCGCGCGGCGCGCCGTGATCGGTTCGACGTAGGGCGCCAACCTACCCATCGGGATCGGTGCAGCGGGCGAGCGGGTCGCGTACGATCCGCTTCGTGTTCGTGTCGCCGGGCGCCGTCATCGCGGGGAAGTATCGGGTCGAGGCCATGCTGGGCGCGGGCGGGATGGGCGTCGTCGTCGCGGCGACGCACCTGCACCTCGGGACGCGCGTCGCGCTGAAGTTCCTGAACGCCGAGATGGCGCAGCACCCGGCGATCGTCGAGCGGTTCCTGCGCGAGGCGCAGGCGGCGGCGACGCTGCGGAGCGAGCACGTGTGCCGCGTCACCGACGTCGCGATGGAGGGCCAGGTCCCGTACATCGTGATGGAGCTGCTGCAGGGGCACGACCTCGCGGCGACGCTGCGCCACGGCGGCGTGCTGTCGGTCGCGACGGTCGCCGACTACATGCTGCAGGCGTGTCACGCGATCGGCGAGGCCCACGCGCTCGGCATCGTCCACCGCGATCTGAAGCCGGGGAACCTGTTCGTCGCGCAGCGCCCCGACGGCAGGCCGCTCGTGAAGGTGCTCGACTTCGGGATCGCGAAGGCGCCGAGCCAGGGCCGCGACTTCAGCCTGACGCAGACGTCGAACGTGATCGGCTCGCCGGGGTACATGTCGCCCGAGCAGCTGAAGTCGAGCAAGATCGTCGACGCGCGCGCGGACATCTGGTCGCTCGGCGTCGTGATGTACGAGCTGCTCGTCGGGCGGCCGCCGTTCAGCGGCGAGAGCGTCACGGAGCTCGCGCTGCGGGTCGCGATGGATCCGCTGCCGCCGCTGCCGGCGCTGCTGCCGCCCGCGGCGGTCGCGGTGGTGCAGCGCTGTCTCGAGAAGGACCCGGCGGCGCGGTTCCAGGACGTCGCGCAGCTCGCCGCGGCGCTCGCGCCGTTCACGCCGGGCGGGCGCGAGGCCGCCGCCGGCATCGCCTACGTGCTGCGCGGCCAGGTGCCGCCCCCGACGATCCGCCTCGACCCCGCCGACCCTCCCGCCGTCTCGACCCCGACGACGCTGCGAGCGGCGAGCGGCGCGGTCGAGGGCGCTTCCACACCGGCCCCTCGGCGCCGCGGCGGCCTCATCGCCGGCGTCGCGGTCGGCGTCGCCGCCCTCGGCATCGCCGCCGTCGTGATCCTCACGCGCCCGGGCGCCACCCAGCCCTCACCAACGACCGAGAAGGGTAAGGAGGAGGTGCGGAGCGCCGCGTCTCCGAAGACGGAGGATGCGAAGTCGGAGCCTCCGAAGACCGAGGCCGTGAAGACGGAGCCCGGCAAGCCGAGCGCGTCGACGGAGCAGGCGCCGAAGGCGGCGAACACGGAGCCTGCGAAGACGGACCCAGCGGCGGAGCCCGCGACGACGGAGCCGCCGAAGGCGGAGTCGACGAAAGCGGGTGCGACGACGGAGCCCGCGAAGGCGAGCGCGAAGACGGAGCCTGCGCACGCCGCGTCGGCGAAGCCGGAGTCGACGAAAGCGGCCGCGCCGGCGCATGCGGCGTCGACGAAGGCGGAGCCTGCGAGAGCGGTCGCGCCGGCGCATGTGGCGTCGCCGAAGGCGGAGCCGGTGAAGGTGCCGCCGGCGAAGAAGGAGCCGAAGAAGCCCAGCGTGGAGGATATCGGTGAGAGCCGGATGTAGCTGGATCGTGCTCGTGGTGGTGGGGGTGGGCGTCGCGGCGGCGGGGCCGGCGGACGTCGCGTTCAAGAAGGGGCGCGACCTGCTGAAGAAGCAGAAGTGGGCCGAGGCGTGCGAGGCGTTCGAGGAGAGCCAGCGGCTCGATCCGCAGAACGGCACGCGCTTCAACATCGCGCAGTGCGACGAGCACATCGGCAAGGTCGCCACGGCGCTCGCGATCTATCGCGACCTCGCCGCGAACGACCCGAAGGCCGACCGGCGGCGCGCGTCCGCGGAGCTGGCCGACAAGCTCGAGCCGCGCGTGCCGCGGCTGCGGATCCAGATCGAGCCGGACGTGGCGGCGCCGGAGATCGCGCTGAACAAGGCGCCGCTCGCGTGTGCGGCGCCGTGCGATCCGGCGCACGGCATCCCCGTCGACCTCGGCACGTACACGGTCGACGTCGCGGCGGCGGGGCACGAGCCGGGCAGCGCGACGGCCGTCGTCGGCGAGGAGGGGCGCACGGTCACCGTGACGGTGCGCCTCACGCCGATCGCGAAGCAGGAGGCGAAGCAGCCGCCGCCGGCGGTGGTCGCGAAGCCGGTGCCGGCGTCGCGGCGCAAGCTCTACGGCGGGATCGCGCTCGGGGTCGGTGCGGTCGCGCTCGGCTTCGGTGCGTACGCGGGGCTCGATGCGAGCTCGAAGTGGGACGACGCGAAGGCCGTGTGCGGCGGCTCGACGACGTGCGCGAGCACCGCCGACGCGGAGGCCGCGAACGCGATCGCCGCCGAGGCGCGCAGCAGCGGCAACCTGGCGACGGCGTTCGTCGCGATCGGCGCCGTCGCCGTCGCCACCGGCGTCGTCTTGTGGGTGACCGCACCCCGGCGCGAGCGCGCGGTCCACGTCGGCGCCGTGCCCTCGCGCGACGGCATGACGGTCACCCTCGGCGGCCGCTTCTAGCTCGCCGCGCGGCGTCGGGTGCCGGCGCGCTCTCCGGCGGAACTCCGCATCCGTGGGGTGACGGGTTGTCCCCGGTTGGATATCCTCGCCCGGGATGAGCGATACGAGCGCGGATGCCGGCGTCGTCCAGTCGCGCGTGCAGCTCGAGCGACTGGTCGCCGTCGACGAGCTCGCCGGGCGCACGATCAGCGGGTTCCAGGCGCCGTCCGTCGGGCTGCGCTCGCTCGACCTCGACGGCGTCACCCTCGACAAGCTCGACCTGCGCGGCGGGGATGCCGACGAGACGCGCCTCGAGCGCGCCGAGCTGAAGACGTGCGACCTCCGCCAGATGACCTGGCGCGGCGCGCTGTGGCACCGCGTGCGCGCGAAGGACTGCGACCTCACCGAGCTCGACTTCACGGGCGCGCAGCTCCTGCGCTGCGACCTCGGGCCGGTGCGCATGGCGCGCATCCGCTTCCACCGCGCGCGCCTGCAGAACTGCACGTTCACCGACTCCGAGCTGTACAGCTCGGACTTCTCGGGCGCGGTCCTGCTCAAGGTCGCGTTCGAGGGGTACGGGCACGCGACGGTGTCGCTGTCGCGTACCGACTGGACGGGCGCGACGCTGATCGACGTCGACTTCAAGCGCGCGAACATGTACGGCGCGACCCTGCGCCAGGCCGTCCTCTTGCGCTGCGACCTGCGCGGCGTGAACCTGTCCGGCGCGGACCTCACGGGCGCGCGCCTCGTCGGTTGCCAGACCGCGGGCGCCGACGTCGACGACGCCACCTGGTAGTCCCGAGGAGCGAGGAGCGAAACGATGCCGTCCCGACCCGACATCCGCGAGATCGCGAGCAACGTGCGCGAGGCGTTCGCCGACGCGGACCGCGACACCCTCCTCGACGTCCTGACGTTCGTCGTCAAGGAGTACGTCGTCGAGGGGCCGCCGCCGATGCTCGTCCACCAGGCCGAGACGCTGTCCGACCTGCAGGGCGCGACGTTCGCGCAGCTGATCGCGGCGCTGCAGACGCGCTTCGATCACCCCGAGCTCGCGATGCTCGTCGTCGACGGCGAGCAGGTCGGCGTGCGCGTCGGCGGCGTCGTGCACCCGCTCCTCCCGGGGCGCACGCCACCGGCCGCGGCCGAGCTGCCGCGCCCCTCGGCGGGCGTGCGCGTCGTCGAGA
>JAHBVW010000025.1 GCA_019637375.1 Deltaproteobacteria bacterium
ATAGCTCCGCTCGACTCGCGAGTGCTGAGCTCGAGCCGAGTCGCGCCGGTCGCCAAGCAACGAAGCCGAGCCGCTCGTCGAGCTTTCGCAACAGCACGACGCCGCCGTCCGAGGACACTTGGTCGACGTCAGCGTCTAGAACCACTCGTCGACGCTGGAAGTGAAGCTCGATCGGTGGACGACAAGGTGTCGTCGGGTCCGTGGGTAAATTCGTTTGGCATCGCAACCAACGAAACCTGTGGGCCGGCACCGAAATTTCGGCGACGCGCTCCCATCACGAGTGATCCGGGCTAGCGCTGCATCGCGATCGTGTAGACGGGCTTGCGCTCGCGCGCGCAGCGCTCGCTCTCGGTGGAGCACAGGATGCGGAGCTTGCCCCAGCGCTCGTTGGCGCGGAAGCGGTCGTAGGCGGCGTGGGCGGCGGCGGCCTCGGGGCGCCCGAGGGCGGAGAGGGCCTGGGCCTGGCTGCGGAGGAGGTCGGGGTCGCGCGGCGCGAGCGCGAGGCCGCGCGCGGCGGCGGCGAGCTCGCCGGCGTGATCGCCGACGGCGCCGAGGACGCGCGCGTAGATGCTCCACGCCTGCGAGTTCTGCGGCGCGCGCTCGGTGCAGGCGCGCGCCGGCTCGACGGCCTCGCGCCAGCGCGACGTGCGCACGTAGGCGTCGACGAGCACGGCGTCGAGGACGGCGGGCCTGGGCGGCGGCGCGGCGCCGGCGGCCTCGGCGAGGAACGCGCGGCTCCGCGCGACGAGCGCGACCGTGTCCTCGACGCGGCCCTGCCGGGCGGCCGACGCCGCGAGCTGCGCCGCGACCATCGCGCGGCTGCGCGCATCCGGCGCCGCCGCGAGCGCGGCCTCGAGGACGGTGCGCGCCTCGCCCTGCCGCTCCGCGACGGTCGCTACGAGCGCCATGCCGTGCTCGTACATGCGCTCCCACGCGGGCCGCGCGCCGGTCTTCCCACCGGTCGACGCACCGGTCGACGCATCGGTCGACGCACCGGTCGACGCACCGGTCGACGCACCGGGCTTCCCACCGGTCGACGCACCGGCGCCGAGCTCGACGCGCGCCTCGGCGACGAGCGTGATCGGCTGGGGCTTGCAGGGGTCGAGCGCGACGGTGCGCGCGCCGCGGGCGCCGGCGATGAAGGCCCGGCCCTCGTCGGTCCTCGCCGAGCGGCACACGGCGTCCTGCATCGCGAGCGAGCGGCTGCGGTGGCGCAGCCGCGCGGTGGCGACGAGGGGGAGCTGCGCGCCGGCGGGGACGTCGAACGCGTAGCGCACGGCCTGGGCCTCGCGCGGCGCGAGGGTCTGCGTCGCGATCTGCGCGCGGAACTTCGCCATCTCGTGCTCCTCGAGCGCGCGGCCGTGCTCGTCGACGACGATCGTCCGCAGCACGTGCGCCTCGCGGTCGTGGCGATCCGTCGCGTGCGCGAG
This sequence comes from Deltaproteobacteria bacterium, assembly GCA_019637375.1. Taxonomy (GTDB): domain Bacteria; phylum Myxococcota_A; class Polyangia; order Haliangiales; family Haliangiaceae; genus JABFXX01. The sequence continues at coordinate 1,431 of JAHBVW010000025.1, forward strand.
GCCCGACGCCGCGATCCGCCGCCCGGCGCGATCGGCGACCTCGACCTCGATCCACGTGTCCTGGATGTCGAGCACGCCGCCGGGGAAGCGGTGGCCGACGAGCAGGCTGCGCGCGACCACGTCGAGCTCGACGTGCGCGCCCGGCACGACCGGCGCGCCGTCGGCGGGCAGGTACCACGCGACGGTCTCGCCCGGCCCGACGCCGGGCCGCGGCAACCCCGAGTCGACGCCGAACGTGCGCGCCGGCAGGCGGTGGCCGCCGCCGCTCGCATCGCCGAACACGGCGGCCGCCGCGATGTCGAGCGACGCGGCGCCCTCGAGCTTGGCCCGCGTGCGCCGCAGGTGCTCGCGGTCGTCGCGCATCGACGCCATCCACGTGTGGCCGCCGACGAACCGGTGCGACGCGATCGTGCCGCGCACGGCGCCGAGCTCGCTCGCCGACGCGGGCTCGCGCTCCATGTGGCAATCGATGCACGTCTTCGCGTCGACCTTGTCGATGCGCCCCATGCCGTTGCCGGTGAACGCCGAGTTGCGCCAGAAGCCGACCTCCTCGAGGCCGCTCAGGTGCACCGGCACGCCCATGTCGGGCGACACGAACCCGCGGTGGCAGCCGACGCACAGCTCGGTGCGCGCCTGCTGCGACGCCGCGCCGAACGTCGTGACCTGCTGCTTGTGGCGCGCGACCGACGCGGCGTCGCCGAGCCTCGGCACCTCGATCGGCGCCGGGTCCCACACGTAGCTGCCGTTGCCGTCGTTGCTCGTCGCGCGCACGCCGTGGCACAGCCGGCACGTGACGCCGGAGTGCGAGCGCAGGTCGTCCGCCGGGATCGGCGCGTCCGCCGTCATCAGGCCGTCGGCCATGAGCGGCATGTCGTGACACCCGCCGCAGTGCCGGCTCGCCTGCTTGCCGAGGTCCGCGCGGACCTGGTCGACGTCGAACCGGTAGATCGGGTTGCCGAACGACGCGAACGAGTGCGCGCTCGCCGACCACTGCGCCGCCGCATCGGGATGGCACGACGCGCAGCCGTCGACGTCCGCGAGCAGCGCGCCGTCGCTGGTGTCCTCCGGCGGACCGAGCCGCTTCGCGACGGTGACCATGCTCGGCCCGAACCCGCCCGGCGCGCGCGGCAGCATCGCCATGGTCGTCGCAACCGGCGCCGGCGCCGGCGCCGTCGCCACCGGAGGTGCGCTCGGCAGCGGCGCGGGCGCGACGGCCTGGTCGCCGCCGCACGCACCCGCAGCCATCGCCAGCGCGATCGCCGCGCGGATCATCCCCGCGCCTCCGGGCGGCGCCGTCGCTTGCCGACGAGCAGCGCCACCACGGCACCTCCGATGGCGAGGCCGCCGAACGGATCGCCGCCGCCCTGGCACCCGCAGCCCCAGAAGCCCTCGCACTTGATCTCCGGCGGCTCGATCGTGAGCAGCGGCTCCGGCTGCGCGTTGCCGCAGTCGACACCCGGCCGCGGGCTCGCGTGCTGCGTCAGCCAGCCGCCGCTGCCGCACGACGGCGGCGGCGGCGCGCACACCTGGAGCGCCTCGAGCCCGGCGCTGAAGTCCTCCGCACCCGGGCTCGCCGTCTCGAGCACGATCGGCGTGCACACGGGCGTCTTGCCCGTGGGGCCCGGCGCGGCGGCCGCGCCGGCGTCGCACTGACACGCCGGCACGCCGTTGCGATCGATGCACTGCCCCAGGCCGCAGCTCACGTTCCGGCACGCGTCCGGCAGCTGCAGGCCGCCGGCGCCGAGGTCGACGGGCGGCACCCTGGGCACGCACGTCACCGACGGCTTGCCGTCGAGGTCGACGAACATCTGCGCGACCCGCCCGGCCTCGCACACGCACGCCGCGCCGGACGCCGTCGTCGTCACGCACTGCGAGCCCGGGCCGCAGTACGTCGCGGCGCACGCCTGCGTCGCGTCGACCACCGCGAACGCCGCCCGGTCCATGACGGCGGCGCGGCAGCCCGCGAGGCTGGCCTGCGACCCGCGCGCCACCAGGCGGCCGCCGAGCGGGGACGTGAAGTCGGGCTCGAACGTCGGGTCGAACGTCATCTCCTCGGGGGACACGCGCGTCGTCAGGCGCGTCACCGCCGAGTACCGCGACGCGAGGTCGTCGACGAGCGCGACGCCCTCGACGATGTCGCCGAGCGCCTCGCAGTCGGCGCGGTCGAACTCGTCGCGCGGGCACTCGCACTGGCCGTTGCCGCCGAGGAAGCAGCTGTCGAACCCGCCGCCGCAGCACCCCGACTGCTGTCCGAAATTCGGACGAAGCGGCGAGCCGCGGTACTCGATCGCGAAGCCGTCGCCGCCCGCCTCGTCGATGGTGCGCGCGAGCACCATCGGATAGTTCGCGCGCCCGCTGCCGTCCTGCGCGATGCGCCCCGCGTCGATCGACACCACCGGGTGCCCCATCGGCTTGAACGGCAGGTTGCCGAACACGAACGCGCTCACCGTCAGGTGCGGCTCGGCGGCGACCGCCGTCAGCACGAGCGGCACCATCGGGTACGGCGCGCGGTACTTGAGGCGCAGCGGCTTGATCGCGCTGATCCCGGCGCCCGCGACGAGCTTGGCCGCGACGAACACCATGTTCTGCTGGACGTACGACTCCATGTAGATCGTCGTCGTCGCGTTCACGATGAAGCCGTTGTCGTTGAGCCACTGCGACGCGAGCGCCGCCTCGGTCGCGCGGAACGTGACGGTCTCGTAGTCGCCGACGACCTTCTGGTCGAGGATGTCGATGCCGCTCGGCTGCCCGCCGGGCGCGTCGCCGAACGATCCCGCGTCGAGGAGCGGCACGCCGTCGTCGACACCGCCGAAGCCGTTCGTGCACGACTGCTGCGCGTGGTAGTTGCACTGCCACGCGGAGACCGGACAGATGTCGCGCACGTCGACGCCGACGTCGGGCGCCGTGAGCTGGTCGAGGATGCCGAACGCCGACACCGGCGAGATCGCCAGCTCCGGGAGCTCCGGCACCGGGATGAGCCACGCGAACTTCTCCGGCGCGCCGGCGTACTTGATGAGCACGTGCGCCGTCACCCACCCGGGCTCGACCTCGAAGATGATCTGCTCGGCGCGCTGGTTGACCGCGTACGCCTCGCTCGACAGCGGGGTCGGGGCGGGTGGCGACAGGCACCCGCATGCCTCGGCGGACGGCGGCTCGCCGACCTGGAGCAGCGCCGCCGCGGCGACGGTCATCCACCCGAGCGCGCGCTTGTGATGCCGGTCTCTCATGAGGACCGGTCCTCACCACGCGCCGAGCCACGCCGTTCGCAACGATCTCGGCGGGATGGCCCGGGCTAGTTCCCCGCGATCCGGGCGATCACGACATCGATGTCAGACTCACGGCGCGCCGCACGCGAGCCACTCGCCGAGCTGCCGCCGGTCCTCGATCGCCATGTCGGCGTCCTCCGGCATGCGCGTGCTGATCACGGCCTCGCGGATGATCGCGGCGCGGTTGGCCGTGACCGCCGCCTGCGAGCCGAGCAGCGGGCGCTCCTTCGCGGCGTGGCAGGACAGGCAGTGGGTCGTGACGAACGCCTGCCCGAAGTTGTTGTAGTTCAGGGTCGAGGCGGGCGGGCACACGACCTCCTCGCTGGTGATCCCCGACGAGTCGTCGGTGCACGCTCCGGCGGCGAGCCCGAGGCACAGGGAGAGGACGAGACATGTGATGCGTGACATCGCGAGGTGAGTGTCTGCGACCGCCGCAAACGTTGCCTGCGCGCCGAAACAACGCGCCGGCAAGCGCTGCGCGCTTCAGCTCGTCGGCTTCTTCGCCGGCGTCGTGCGCGGCGGTGGGGACTTCTTCGGCTTCTTCGGCGCGCTGCGGCCGCCGGAGTAGTCGGTCCAGCGGAAGCTGGGCTCGCCGGGCGCGCGGTAGTCGATGTGGACGAAGCCGGTGTTCGGGTAGATCCCGAGGCCCATCGAGCCGGTGTCGAGCGTCGCCGCGAAATCGTAGACGTCGCGGTAGGGGACGTCGCGCACCTTGATGTCCATCGCGGAGGCGTGGAAGTGGCGCGACGACGCGCCCTCGCCGTTCAGGCGGTAGCCGCTGAAGAGGAGCACCGTCTTGCCGAAGTGATCGTAGACGCGCGAGAGGTGCTCGTAGAGCTCGGCGCGCACCGCGCGGACGTCGCCCGAGCGCGGGCAACGGAACAGCTCGTCGAGCCTGGCCATCGCCGCCTCGTTGAAGCTGCCGTCGGCCTTGTAGATGTTGACCGACACCTCCTCGCCGAGGTTCTCGGCGCGCAGGACGATGTTCCCTGAAGGCCGTTCGAGCGGCGTCGTGCGCATCGCCGACTTCGGGGTGTTCGACCCCTTGAACGTCGGCTGGCGGGGGATCGCACCGTCCGTGAAGCGGAAGCCGGTGAGCGGCAGCGCCGCGGCCGCCTCGGCGAACTGTGCGTTCGGGACCGGCCACTCCACCCGGTCCGCGAGCGCGGAGCCAGAGCTGGCGGCGATCATGACGACGGCTACAGAGATCCGGCGCATGGGGGCGACAGGTTAGGTACGGGAGCGCCCGATCTCAACCACAATCAACGGGCGATCGCGCACACCTGAACACTCGTCACGTCGTCTGGGGTGGCAGCTTCGGCAGGCTCACGCCGGGGAGTGGGACATGCACGAGCTCGAGCCCGATCTTCGACGCGACGTCGAAGATGCGCTCGTCGCGATAGAACTCGCCGTAGCAGATGCGGACGACGCCCGCGTTCGCGAGCTGCTTGAAGCAGTGCCAGCACGGGCTCGCCGTCACGTAGGTCGTGGCGCCGTCGATGTTGGCGCCGCTGCGCGCCGCCTGGATGACCGCGTTCGCCTCGGCGTGGATCGTCGCGACGCAGTGGCCGTCCTCCATCATGTGGCCGACGTCCGTGCAGTGGGGCATCCCGCGGATCGAGCCGTTGTAGCCGGTCGACAGGATGATGCGGTTCCGCACCAGCACCGCCCCGACGTACTTGCGCGGGCACGTCGAGCGCGTGGCGACGACCTGCGCGATCGACATGAAGTACTCGTCCCACGACGCCCGCGGTGGAGGGTCCGTTGCCATGCGGCGCACTGTACCCGCGCGCTCTGACGACGATGCTATGGTCCGCCTCCGATGTCGGGTACGGAATCGAAGTCGAGATACAAGGACACCGTCAGCCTTCCAGAAACTCCGTTCCCGATGCGCGGCGACCTGGCTCAGCGCGAGCCGCAGATCCTCGACACGTGGGAGCGCACGAAGCTGTACCAGCGGATCCAGGAGGCGCGCGCGCAGGCGCCGCTGTTCGTGCTGCACGACGGGCCGCCGTACTCGAACGGCAACATCCACTACGGGCACATCCTCAACAAGATCCTGAAGGACATCGTCGTGAAGTCGCGCTCGATGGCGGGCTTCCGCGCGCCGTACGTGCCCGGCTGGGACACGCACGGGTTGCCGATCGAGCTCCAGGTCGAGCGCGACCTCGGCAAGAAGCGCGAGGGCATGTCGCCCGCCGAGTTCCGCGCCGCGTGCCGCGACTACGCGCTGCGCTTCGTCGACATCCAGCGCGCCGAGTTCAAGCGCCTCGGCGTGCTCGGCGAGTGGGCGCACCCGTACCTCACGCTCGACCCGAGCTACGAGGGCGCGATCGCGCGGGCGCTCGCGACGTTCGCGCGCGGCGGCTACCTGTACCGCGGGCAGAAGCCGGTGCACTGGTGCCCGCGCGACAAGACGGCGCTCGCCGAGGCGGAGATCGAGTACCGCGACCACGAGTCGCCGAGCGTGTACGTGCGGTTCCCGCTCGTCGAGGCGCCGGCGTGGCTCGGCGGCAAGCGCGCGGCGCTCGTGATCTGGACGACGACCCCGTGGACGCTGCCGTCGAACCTCGCGATCGTCGCGCACCCGGCGTTCACGTACGCCGCGATCCCGAACCCCAAGGATGCGGGCGAGTACCTGATCGTCGGCAAGGAGCTCGTCGAGAAGTTCGCGGCGGCGATCGGCGCGCCGACCGACGGGCTCGTCGAGATCTCGCCGGAGCAGATGGCGACGCTCGAGCGCGCGAGGTACCGCCACCCGTTCCTCGCGCAGTCGCCGGCGGGCGCGCCCGAGCTGGAGTTCCGGCTGTGGTTCGCCGACTACGTGACGGCCGACGCCGGTACGGGCCTGGTGCACACGGCGCCGGGGCACGGCGCGGACGACTACCGCACCGGCATGCGCGTCGGGCTGCCGCCGTACGCGCCGCTCGACGACGCCGCGCGGTTCATCGCGGGGACGGCGCTCGAGACGGACGGGCGCCGCACCGAGCTCGCGGGGCTCGCGACGGACGAGGCGAACCCGCGCATCGTCGAGCACCTCGCGGCGACGGGATATCTGCTGAACCCGGCGGGCGAGAAGATCGCGCACCAGTACCCGCACTGCTGGCGGTGCAAGGGGCCGATCGTGTTCCGCTCGACGAAGCAGTGGTTCATCGCGATGGACCACGCGGAGCTCCGGCACAAGGCGCTCGCCGCGATCCGCGCGACGACGTGGATCCCCGCGTGGGGCGAGGAGCGCATCTACGCGATGATCGAGAACCGCCCGGACTGGGTGCTGTCGCGGCAGCGGCTGTGGGGCACGCCGATCCCGGTGTTCTATTGCACCGCGTGCGAGACGGAGCACGCCGACGCCGACACGATGGAGTACGTCGCGGCGATCTTCGACAAGGAGGGCGCGGACGCGTGGTGGCGCCGCGGCGTCGCGGAGCTGGTGCCGCCGGGCACGACGTGCGGGTCGTGCGGCGCGGGCGTCGACAAGCTCGAGCGCGAGAAGGACATCGTCGACGTGTGGTTCGAGTCCGGCGTGTCGTGGCTCGCGATGGCGACGCGCCCGGATCACGGCGACATCGATCTGTACCTCGAGGGCAGCGACCAGCACCGCGGGTGGTTCCACTCGTCGCTGCTCGCCGCGATCGGCGTGAAGGGGAAGGCGCCGTACAAGCAGGTCATCACGCACGGGTTCGTGCTCGACGGGAACGGCATCCCGTACTCGAAGAGCTCGATCGAGCGCGCGAAGCGCGAGGGGAAGAAGACGAGCTACATCGAGCCGGAGAGCGTGATCGGCAAGAGCGGCGCCGAGATGTTCCGGCTGTGGGTGGCGTCGACGGAGTTCCGCTCCGACATCCCGTACTCGCAGACGATCCTCGACGGCCTGTCGGAGTGGTACCGGAAGCTGCGCAACACGGCGCGCTTCCTCCTCGGGAACCTCGGGGGCTTCGCGCCGGACCGCGACGACCGCTCGATCGTCACGCTCGGGATCGATCGCTACCTGCTCGCGCGGCTGGACACGGCGGTCGCGCAGATCCGCAAGGCGTACGAGGCGTACGAGCTGCACGTCGTGCACCGCATCCTGGTGGAGCTGGTGACGGTGGACGTCTCGGCGATCTACAGCGACGTCGCGAAGGACCGGCTGTACTCGAGCGCGGCGGACTCGCCGGAGCGGCGGGCGGCGCAGGTCGTGCTGTACGAGTGCGTGCGCGCGATCGCGACGCTGGCGGCGCCGATCCTCAGCTTCACGGCCGAGGACATCTGGGCGCACATGCCGCGGCGCGCGGGCGATCCGGATAGCGTCCATCTGGCGCTGTTCCCGGAGGCCGCGGCGGCGGATGCGACGGTGCTCGCCGACTTCGGCGTGCTGCTCGCGTGGCGCGAGCGGGTGACCAAGGCGCTCGAGCCGTTCCGCGCGCAGAAGCGCAAGTCCGTCGATGCGCGCGTGACGCTGACGCCGGTGGCGGCCGACGCCCCCGTGCTGACCAGGTACGCCGCCGAGCTCGCCGACCTGTTCATCGTCTCCGACGTGGCGATCGCCGCGCCCGGCGGCGAGCCCCGCGTCGAGGTCGCCGATCACCCCGGCCCGCGCTGCGAGCGCTGCTGGAAACACTTCGACAAGCTCGCGTCGGATCCCGACGACGTGTGCGAACGGTGCGCCCGCGCGCTCGCGTCCAGGAGGGGCTAGTCATGGCTGCAGACAACGACACCACGGCCGGCGAGGGCGACTCCGCCGAGGAGAAGGCCGACGTGAAGGCCGAAGACAAGGCCGAAGACAAGGCCGCGCCGAAGGCGAAGAACGACGACGACGGTGACGGCGACGCGGACGACGCGGACGACGTGAAGGCCAAGCCGGCGGCGCCGGCGGCAAAGCCAAAGCCGGCCGGCGAGCCGAACGCGAAGGCGAAGGACGATGACGAAGGTGATGACGACGCCGACGACGCCGACGACGTAAAGGCGAAGTCAACGGCGCCGGCGGTGACGCCGAAGGCGAGCGGTGAGCCGAAGGCGAAGGCCGCGGGGGCGAAGGCCGCGGCGGCGAAGGCGATCGTCGATCCGCGCGCGAAGTGGATCCTGTTCCTGATCGTGGCGGTCGCGTCGCTCGTCGCGGATCAGGCGACGAAGATCTGGGCGAAGCACGCGCTCGAGACGCGGCGCAATCCGTCGCAGGACCTCGAGTACACGAAGGAGCTCGAGAAGCGGATCGATCCGAACACGCCGCCGGAGCAGCGGCGCGCGGCGCTCGAGAAGGTGCCGTGCGACATCCCGGAGGACGTGATCGTGCGGTCGGTGCCGAACCTCCCGGCGGGCCAGCCGAAGCGGTACTGGGCACCGTGCTCCGGGGTGCCGTCGCCGGTGATCACGAACTACTGGGACTGGGAGCTGTCGATGAACCCGGGCTCGGCGTTCGGCCTGTTCTCGGGGCAGGGCTTCGCGCGCGTGTTCCTGTCGATCGTCGGGCTCGCCGCCGTCGGCGGCATGCTGTGGATGCTGAAGAAGTCGCGCGCCGATCAGAAGATCTTGCACTGGGCGCTGGCGTTCGTCGCGGGAGGGGCCGTCGGCAACCTGATCGACCGCATCGTCGACGGCGTCGTGACCGACTTCATCCTGTGGCACTACCACGACAAACGCTGGCCCGTGTTCAACGTCGCGGACATCGTCCTCGTCGTCGGCGTGGGCCTGATGTTCATCGACATCCAGAAGGAAGGTAAGCGGGAGAAGGAGAAGAAGAAGCGGCGCGCGGCGCGCGCGAAGGCCGCGGGCCTCGTCAAGAAGCTGTCCGACGATTGAGGCGGGGAATACCCGAGGCCGCGGCGGCGGTCGTAGCCCCATGAATGACCAGCCTTCGCTGCGCCGGCGGGTGCTCGTGTTCCTCGCCGTGTTCGGGCTGGCGGTGCTCGCGGACCAGGGCACCAAGGCGTGGGCGCGCGATCTGCCGACGCATCCGGACGGGTGCACGCTCGAGAAGCTCGCCGACCGCCGCTGCGTCGGCCTCCCGCAGCCGGTGATCTCCGGCTACTGGGAGTGGGAGCTCGCGATGAACGACGGCGCGGCGTTCTCGAACTTCCGCGGCGGGCAGCTCATGCTGTCGGCGATCGCGATCGGTGCGCTGATCCTCCTCGGCGTGATGGTGGTGAAGACCAGGCCCGAGGAGGGTGTGAAGCGCGTGGCGCTCGCGCTGATCGCGGGCGGCGCGCTCGGCAACCTGATCGACCGGCTGAGCGAGGGCGCGGTCATCGACTTCGTGCGGTGGCGCATCGGCGAACACCGGTGGCCGATCTTCAACGTCGCCGACGTCGCGCTGGTCATCGGCGTGCTGCTGCTCCTGTGCGAGGGCTGGCTCGTGCGCCGGCGCACGCCGGCCGCCGCCGCCGCGGCATGACGGCGCCCGAAAAACTAGGGTTCCCGGGCCAAACGCCTATAGTTGCGGCATGAGGCTCCTCGCCGGTGGCGTGTTGGCGTGGTTCGTCGCCGTGGCGGGGTGCCACGACGCGCTCGAGCACTACCCGGTGAACCCGGGCGGCGGCCCGCCCGGCACCGGCGGTCCCGGCGTGCCCGACGCGCCGGGCGTGGGCCTCGACGGCGCGCCGGGCACGATCACCGGGCGCGTGTGCCTCCTCGTCGACCTGCGCCGGCTCTCGACGTGCGCGGTGCAGGCGCCCGGCATCACCGTCACGCTCGGCACGTCCGTCGCGATCACCGCCGCCGACGGCACGTTCACGATCCAGGTCCCGCTCGGCTCGACGCTCGTGTGGCGCGTCGGCGGCGCCAACCTGACGACGTCGGTCATCCCGTTCTCGGCGGCGGCGCCGCTCCTCCCGGTGATCCGCGACGCCGACTACCTCGATCTCCTCACCTCGAACGGCGTCCTCCTCTCCGATCTCCAGGGCAGCGTCGTCGCCCGGCTCGTGCGCAACGGCGCCCCGCTCCCGGGCGCCGCCGTCGCCGTCGCCCCCACGACGCCGTTCCCCGTCTTCTACGACGGCAACAGCGCCCTCGTCTGGAACCAGAACGCCACCGGCCCCGCCGGCCTCGCCTGGATCCCCGGCGCCGACGCGACCCAGCCACTCACCCTCGCGATCACGCCCGCCCTCGAGCCTCCCACCAGCGCCGTCCAGGTCCGCGTCGAGAATCAAGCGATCACGTTCGTCGTGATCGACGTACCCTGACGGCATGCGCCGCACGAGGGTCGTCGTCGGGTTGGTCGTCGTTGTAGCCGTTGCCGCTGCTGTCGCCGTCGTCGTGCCGGCGGGCGAGGAGCCGTCCCCACGGGTCGGACGGCGCACAGGCACGACGACGATCGCACCCACGGCGGTCGCGAGCCTCGACGCGACGGTGCGCGTCCGCCGGGAGCTCGACGCGGTGCTCGGGCCGCTCGTGGACTCGTCGTCGTCGAGCGATCGCTTCGAGGCCACGTTCCGGAGCATGCAGGAGCAGTACGCCGAGGAGGCGCGCGACGAGGCGTGGGCGCGCGAGCGCGAGGACGCGATCCTCGCGTACACGCAGCGAGACATCCTCGACCTCGACCGCGACGCGCGCGTCGAGCTCGACTGCCGGACGTCGGCGTGCCGGATCCGGATCTGGTCCGAGGATCCGCACCTCGTCGACATCCTGGGTGACTACCCGTTCCCGTGCATGGCGCGCTGGGGCACGGCCGACCTCGGGCAGGTGTCGGAGGGGCGGCGCTACGCGGACGTCTACATCCTGTTCGACGACGAGCTCCGCGACGGGACGGGCTTCGTCGTCAGCCGCGACAACACGTGCCCGAAGTATCGCGACGAGTGGCTGCGCTACACGCGGCAGCCCATCGAGTGAACGAGGGCGGCGCCAAGCTAGCTGGCTCCCGACGGTGGTTTGACGCGGGCGCTCTGCCGTCTCGCGTGCGGTCGTCGCGATATCACGCGCCGGTTCATGCTCGACGCGGGCCTCCCGACGGTGAACGCGCGGCGCTCGCAGAGGCTCCCGACGGTGATTTGACGTGGGCGCTCTGCTGTCTCACCTGCGAGATCACGCGCCGCAAGAAGCGAGCCGAAATGTCCGCGAGGAGCGCTCGTCGGGCTTGCCTTGGTGTTGAATCAATGTATGCTCAAATCAAGATGCGTAAGGGTGGCGAAGGGCAGATGTCGATCGACTTCCGGACGTGGGGTGGTGCGCGGGTTGGGGCAGGGCGGAAGAAGGTGCGGCGAAAGAGCGATCCGTCGCACCGCACACGCGACGCGCATCCCGGGTGGCATCCGGTGCATGTCGTGCTGCGCACGCTGCCGGCGGTGGGGCGGTTGCGCCGGCGCCGGATCTACCAGGCGATCCGGAGGGCGGTCGCGAAGACCTGGGGGCGCGTCGAGTACCGGATCGTTCACCTCTCGATCCAGCACAACCATCTGCACCTGCTGGTCGAGGCCTCGTCGAAGGAGACGCTCGCGCTCGGCATGCAGAGCTTCGCGACCTGCGCCGCGAAGGCGATCAACAAGGCGCTCGAGCGCGCGGGCAAGGTCTTCGCGCACCGCTACCACGCGACCGCGGTCACCTCCCCGCGCCAGACGCGCAACGCGCTCGCCTACATCCTCTGCAACTGGCGCCACCACGGCGAGGCCCGCGGCACGCGCGTGCACCTCGACCGGTTCTCCTCGGCGATCTCGTTCGACCGCTGGTCCACCGGCGGCTACCGGCTCCCCGACCAGCACGATCCACTTCCCGTCCGCCCCGCCGAGACCTGGCTCCTGCGGATCGGCTGGTCCCCTTCGAAGTCCCCGGCGGTGAGCACGAATCGCCCGCACACCACCGTCCGGAGCCTTCAGGGCTCGTCGTGCGCCGCGCCGTCGCCGTGCGCGGCCGTGCGGTAGGGCCCGCCGGTGCCGTCGCCGAGCTCGCGGATGTTGTCGACGATGCGCGCCGCGTCGGCCTCGGCCTCGGCGCGCTGCGAGCGCGGGAGGTCGATCGCCGTGAGGCGGAGCACCGCGTACGCGGCCGAGGCGCGCGCGACGTCGTCGGTGCCGAAGCGCGCCACGTCGCTCGGCGTGGCGCCGCCCGACAGCTCGGCCCAGCGCGCCTCGACCTCGGGGCGCAGCGCGTCGACGAGCTCGCGCGGCATCATCGACGGATCGCAGCGCGTGCCGAACGACAGGAGGTTGAGGTCGCTGCGCCGCTTCGCCGACGGCGTGCGCAGCCCGTGCCAGGTGAACGTGAAGGCCGTCAGCGCGAGGAGCCCGACGCCGGCGACGATGCCCGTCGCGCCGGCGAAGAGGAGGCCGATGCCCGCGAGCGGCCCCCACGTGCGCGCGTAGCCGGCGAGGACGCTGCGCCCCGACAGCTTCGCCTGGTGGCCCGTCTCGGAGCCGGTCATCCACACCGACCCGACGGGGAACAGCGGCAGGTAGTAGACGTGCGCGAACCGCGTGAGCGCGTACTGGCCGTCGCGCTCGTCGATCTTCCCGCCCCGCCGTGTGCCGTAGATGATGATCATCGGTTCGACATGCGCTTGGCCCACGCGACGATCGGATCGAGCGCCGTGCGGGCGGTGGAACGGAGCAGCTCGGATTCCCCGACGACGCCGCTCACCGCGGGCCCGAGGGTGTAGTAGGTCTCGACGAACAGCTCGCCGAGCGTGGTGCGGCGCAGGACCGTGTCGCGCAGGCGGCGCAGCGGCTCGACGTCGTCGGCCATGACGGACCCGTAGGCCGCCGTGGCCACGAAGCATGCGTCGACCTCGCCGGAGGTGCGCGGCGCCGTCGTGAACTGCAGGATCGCGAGCGGGCTCGTGTTGCGGCAGTCGTCGAACGCGCGGATGCCGATCGCGTAGGTCGTCTCGGGGAGGAGCCCCTGCAGGCTGAACGTCGTCAACGTGCCCGGCTCGTGGATCGGGACCGTCGCGGTGATCAGCGACGACTCCGCGAAGTTCGCCTCGGTCATGTCCGAGCCGCCGCTCGCCGCGGCCGTGCGGTAGCGGACCTCGTAGCCCTTGACCTTGCCGATCTTGCCGTCGTCGCCGGGGGCGCGGAACGAGATCGTCGCCGCCGTGCTGGTGAACGCGTCCACCCTCGGCACCGCCGGGATGCCCGGCGCGATGTTGTCCTCCTCGTTGCGCGCCACGACGCGCACGCGGTAGTCGCCGTCGGCGTGCGGGATCACCGCGAGCCGCCCGGCGCCCGAGCCCAGGACGTCGGTCGTGATCGTCGCGTCGGGCGCGCGCACGCTGCCGTCGGCCGCGGTCGGATCGCTGTAGCCGGCGTACTCGAGCGCGACCGCCGTCTGCTCGCCGGGGCCGATCGCGAACGGCACGCGGTACACGACCGACGGCTGGCCGCGGTACGGCAGGCCGTAGTCCGCCCACGGGATGCCGCCCGGCGGCGGGAACGTCGTCGCGTTGTACGTGGCGTTCGCGTCGAACTCGCGCGCGACCTCCATCATGAGGACGTAGTTGCCGGCCGGCAGCTCCGGCGGGATCGGCCACGACACCAGCGCCGGCTGCCCGCTCGCCGGCGTCGCGGTCGACACCGCATCGAACGGGTTCAGGAGGTCGTACATGTCGACGGACGGCGTGTCCTGCGACGCGCGCGTGATGTCCTGGCGCGGCGGGTACTTGCTCTTCCGCGTCGGGTGCAGCGTGCCCTTGTCCGTGAACACCACCGACGCGCACGACGCCGCATCCCACGACGCCTCGGCGCGCATGAGCGGCTTGCAGAAGTGGATCTCCGAGGAGCTCTGCGTGAACGGATGCGACAGGTTGTTGTCGTCGTCGTTCTGGAACACGACCTCGGGGAACTCGAGGCCATGCCGGTTCGCCCAGATCGGAAACACCGTGGATCGCCGGCCGTACGGCCACAGCGGGCCGCTGTTGAAGTCGAAGCGCCCGGGCCGGTTGCCGAGGCCGAACGTGCCGACCTCCTGCGTGATGAAGATCGTGTCGACGTAGTTCCCCTGCGCGTCCTCGAGCCACGCGACGATCTGCAGCGGGAAGCGCATCCCGACGGGGTTCGGTGACTCCGCCGGCCTGAAGTCGACGTCGACGACCTTGCACTGGTTCGCGCTGTCGGCCGGCGCCGCGAGCGCGACGAACGGCGCCGCGAGGATCAGGGCCGCGGGACGGCGGAGCATATGGGGATTGTACGGGAATCGCTCGGGCCGCGGATCCCGCTCCGGGGTTCTCGCACCCGCCGGGCGCGAGCGATGTCACACCTGGGGCCTAGCGTCCCGGCGTGGCTCGCACGTCGAACCCCGACTATCTCGTCCTCGACATCGAGACCGTCCCCGACGTCGACCGCTGGCAGCGGCCCGACCCGGGGAGCGGAGAGCCCCAGTTCCCGCCCACGTGGGCGCAGCGCATCGTCGTCATCGGCACGCTGCAGCTCGACGCCGGCTTCGGCTTCCGGCGCACCGCGCTGCTCGGGGCCTCCGCCCCGCCCGACGCCTCGCCGGACGCCCGCGAGCGCGCGATCCTCGCAGAGCTCGACGCGGTCATGGCGGATCGTCCGATCCTCGTGACCTACAACGGCCGCGGCTTCGATCTCCCGGTCCTCGCGCTACGCTCGCTGTGCCACGCCATGCCGATGGCCTGGTACTTCCGCGACCGCAACGTGCGCTACCGCTACTCCGACGAGGGCCACCTCGATCTCTGTGACTGGCTCGCCGACCATGGCGCCGCGCGCGCCGGCCGGCTCGACAGCCTCGCGCGGCTGATCGGCCTGCCCGGCAAGCTCGGCATCGACGGCTCCCAGGTCGAGCCGCTGTGGCTCGAGGGCAAGACGTCCGCCGTCGAGGACTACTGCCTGTCGGACGTCGCGCAGACGGCGTTCCTCCTCCTCCGCTACCGCATGCTGCAGGGCCACCTCGCGCCCGACACGTACCGCGCGCGGACGAGCGCGCTCGTCGACGCCCTCGCCGCCGACGCGCGCCTGGCGCCGGTGATCGAGCGCATCGATCGCGCGCGCCTCTTGCCCGCCCCGTGAGCCCGACCGCCGACCTGCTCGCCGCCGGACGCTGCGACGAGGCGTTCTACACGCGCGACGCCGTCACGGTCGCCCGCGCGCTCATCGGCTGCGCCCTCGTGCACGGCCCGCGCGCCGGCGTCATCGTCGAGACGGAGGCGTACCTCGGCCCCGAGGACCTCGCCTCGCACGCGCGCTTCGGCGTCACCGCGCGCAACTCGGTCATGTACGGGCGCGGCGGCTTCGCGTACGTCTACCTGTGCTACGGCATCCACGAGATGTTCAACATCGTCACCGGCCCCGAGGGCGCCGGGCAGGCGGTGCTCGTGCGCGCGGTCGCGCCGCTCGTCGGGTTCGGGGCGCCGCCCGCCGACGACGCCGTCGGGCGCGGCCCCGGCAAGGTCACGCGCGCGCTCGCCATCGACCGCCGCCACGACCGCCGCGACCTGCTCGCCGGCGACCTGTTCGTCGCGGCGCACGCGGACGCACCGCGCATCGCCGTCGGGCCGCGCGTCGGCGTCGACTACGCCGGCCGGTGGGCGCGCCGGCGCCTGCGCTTCTGGTGGCACGGCCACGCCGCCGTGTCCCGGACCCGCTGATCACGCCTTCAGCGTGTCGACCTTGCGCAGGCGCTGCTTGTACAGCTCCTCGTCGACCCACTTCCGGTTGTGGCTCTTCGCGGGGCGGTAGTGGAAGTGCGGCGCGCCGGTGATCGCGATGTTGTCGTCGACGCGCGGCACGGCGAGCTCGCGCAGCCAGCGCGTGATCTCGTCCTCGAACGCGCCGTTCTCGGCGAGCCACACCACCGTCTTGTGCTGCGTGAGGCGCAGCGTCGCCTTCTGCTGGCGCACGTACACGGACAGCTCGAGGTGGCCGTTGCCGAGCAGCTCGACGTCGTTGTCGTCGAGGAAGCGCAGGATCTTCTTCGCGTTCACGCGCGAGGTCAGCCACACGTCGGTCGTGCCCGTGTCCTCGAAGTGATCGAGCACGCGGACCTCGAGGTTGTCCGCGTACGGCAGGCGCTCGAGGAGGCCGAGGTACAGGTCGACGAGGTGCTCCGCGTCGGTCTGCGCCTCGATCACGAGCAGCTCGGGATCGGGGTGGATCGTGTAGCCGCGCCGCGCGCCCGCCAGCTGCGCGGCGCCGGCGAGCTGCGGGATCACGCCCGACGGCCACGCGAACGCCCCCGCGGCGTGCAGCTCGGGGACGTCCGGCACGACGACCACGGGCTGCTTGCCGACGGAGTCGCCGAGCGGGACCGCATCGCCGCTCGCCACCTCCGCGGCGATCGCGCGCCCGTGCGCGTGCTCCTCGGCGGAGGCGATCGCGACGCCGAGGTGCTCGCCCTGCGCGGCGACGAGCACGCGCGAGTCGTCGGCGCGCACGAGCCCGACGCGATACCAGGTGCGGGTGACCGATCGGGCCACGCCGCACCCTACCGCGGATCAGGGTGAGCTGCCGGCGATCGCATCCCGACGATCACGACGATCAGGTCCCGACGATCGGCGCGAGCTCGAGCAGCACGACCGTGACCTTGCCCCTCACCCGGCCGCCGATCGCGCGCGCGGTGTGCGGAGGCGCGGTGAGCTCGGTCGCGTACGGCATGTCGAGCGAGACGAAGATCCCGCTCGACGACGTCGCCGTGCCGCCCACGCTCTTGCGGTCGGCCGACAGGTACTGGATCGTCGGCGGCGGCGCCCCCGGGTTGCTCAGCCGGCGGGAGGCGATGCTGACGCCGGCAACCGGCAAGCCGCCGTCGACGACCATCCCGACGGTGATGCCCGCCTCGGGGAACACCGACAGCTGGAGCGCGCCGATGATCTGGTCGAGCGTCGGCTTCGAGAGCAGGATGCCGGGGAGGTCGAACATC
Source organism: Deltaproteobacteria bacterium (assembly GCA_019637375.1). Lineage (GTDB taxonomy): Bacteria > Myxococcota_A > Polyangia > Haliangiales > Haliangiaceae > JABFXX01. Next base: position 18,476 of record JAHBVW010000025.1, read on the forward strand.
TTCGGCTGGGGGAAGCTGGACCCGTCGTAGCAGTGCAGCGTCGCCGTCGACTGCGCGACGCCCTCGATGACCTCGATGCACGCCGTCTCGATCAGATCGAGCTTCACGGTGCCACCCCACACCAGCGGCGTGGCGTTGAGGACGGGGAGCACCGCGGCGTCCCCGACCTCCAGCACGTGGATCTCGCCCATCGGGCGCGGCTCGCCGACGAGCACGGTCACGTTGTTGGTGTTGATCTGGGCGCCGCTGTCGAAGTCGAGCACCGGTGCGGTGACCTGCACGGCGTTCGCGGCGATGCACGTCGTCCCGGTCACCGACTCGAGGAACGTGCAGCCGAGCGTCACGACGGCCTCGGTCTGGCCGGGGTGGAAGTACGTGCGGCCGCCGAGCGCCGGCTGCTCCCCCTTCACGAGGATCGGAAAGCCCGTCGCCAGCTCGAACGTGACCTCGTTGCGGAGGCAGTCGAGCTCGCCGGTCTGGGGGTCGGTCACGGCGGTCTGGGGCCAGATGAGGGCCTGGACCTCGAGCGTCTCCTTCGGCATCTCCTTGACCGGCAGCTTGATCGCCGTGATCGAACACAGGTCTTGCTTCGGCGCCGACACGATGCGCTCGCAGACCTTGATGTGCGGCTCGTTCGGGCGGTCCGGCGACAGGATGCGCACGCTCAGCACCGCGTCGCACGCGAGGCTGATGTCGGCGCAGCTCCGCCGCTCCACACCGCAGGTCTGCCCGCCCGCGGCGTTCGAGATGTCGTAGATGATCTGGAACGATGGAGCGTCGCACGCGGCGACCGCGACGGCGACCGCGACGGCGATCGGTAGGAGCACGGCCGTTCGCGTCATCGCCGCAACCACTTCGGGGTGTCTTCGTTCCGGACGCTCCCCTCGAACGACGTCGCGAGGACGATGCCGGCGATCACGACGAGCGTCGCGAGCGTCCCGAGCCGGACGTTGCGCTTGCGGTACCACGGCGTCTCGATCGGCGGCTGCCACGGCGGCGGCGGCCGCTCGACGATGCGCGGCGACGGCGCGAGCACCTCGAGCAGCGCGATCGCCGGCTCGTTCTTGTACTCGCTGAGCGCCGAGAACCCCGGCGCCTGATCGCGCCACGTCTGGACGATGACCTTGTCGTTCGCGCTGCTGATCAGCACCGCGTCCTCGACCTTGACCAGCCGCGCGAGCGCCTTCATCGCCGCGGCCCGCGCGGCGGCGTCGACGGCGCCGGCCAGCGCGGTGCGCGCGCGGCGGAGCTTCGTGCGCAGCTGCGCCGGGTTCTCCTCGAACGCGACGGAGCTCGGCTGCCCCGGCGCGACGGTGATCTGCTGCGCCTCGGTGTTGCGCTCGGCGCCCGTCAGCCACACGACGTGCGGGCCGGCGGCGAGCTCGAACGGCCCCGGCATGCCCACCTCGCGCCCGTCGATCCACACGCGGCCGGAGCCCTTCACGACGACGGTCACCTTCGGGGCGGTCGCGCCGGCGGCGCGCGCGGCCTCGAACGCGGCGATCACGTCGGGCGTCGTCGTGCTGTCGTCGAGCACGCGGCCCGGCACGAGCCGGTCGGACAGCACGAACGCGGCGGCGGCCCGCGCCGGGTCGCGGTCGCCGAGGTGCGCGACACCGGCGACGAACGCGAGGTCGGCGTACAGCGCCGTGACGGCGCTCGTCGGCACGGCCCCGTGCAGGCTCTCCTCCCCGGTCCGCGCGTCGGAGATCACGGCCGCGCGCTGCGCGTTGGCGAGCGCGCGCCGGTACTGGATCTGCGCTACCTCGATCTTCGCGGCGTCCTCGCCGGTGTACGCGCCGACGAGCTCGGCGCCGGCCTCCTCGAGGAGCGGCTCGAGCGCGCGGTGGGACAGCAGCGTCCGGTTGAGGTCGCGCGCGAGCTTGGTCGTGCTCTCGTCGCCGGACAGGTCGATCACGGCGACGGGGCGGCGCGCGGCCGGCCGCACCGGCGCGGCCACGGTCGCCGCCTGCCGCTGCGGGATCGCCCCGGGCTGGGCACGCGCGGGTGCCGCCACGCCCACGGCGAGCGCGCACACGATGGCCGTTCGGGCCGCCAAGCCGGGCGCCATTCCCTTACTATACGCCGACCTTGCGAACATCGCACCCTGGGGCCATGTAGGCGCTGTGGCGCAGGCCACGCATGGACGAGCCGCTCACCAGATCCCTCGAACGCTACGACGTGCTGGACCGCATCGCGGTCGGTGGCATGGCGGAGGTGTTCCTCGCCAAGGCGTACGGTGCGCACGGCTTCGAGAAGACGCTCGCGATCAAGCGCATCCTCCCCGAGCTCGCGCGCGATCCCGAGTTCGAGGCGCGCTTCATCGCCGAGGCCAAGGTCGCCGTCCGGCTGTCGCACGCGAACGTCGTCCAGGTCCTCGATTTCGGCCGCATCGGTGAGTCGCTGTTCATCGCGATGGAGTTCGTCGACGGGCTCGACCTCGCCGCGATGCTCCGCAAGTTCAAGGACGAGAAGCGGCTCGTCCCGCTGCCGGCGGCGTTCCACATCGCGATCGAGATCATCCGCGCGCTCGACTTCGCGCACCAGCACAACGTCGTGCACCGCGACGTGTCGCCGTCGAACGTGCTCGTGTCGCGCGCCGGCGAGGTGAAGATCGCCGACTTCGGCATCGCCGTCGCCGCGCAGCCGCACCGCAACAGCGCTCCCGGCCCCAAGCGCGTGATGGGCAAGTGGCGCTACATGTCGCCCGAGCAGACGCGCGGCGACACGCTCGACACGCGCAGCGACCTGTTCTCGGCGGCGTCGGTGATCTTCGAGCTGTTCACCGGCGAGAAGCTGTTCCCCGGCGACGAGGCCGAGGACATCATCAAGAACATCCACGGGATGACGATCCCGAAGCTGAGCTCGCTGCGGCCCGGCCTGCCGTCGCGGCTCGACGAGGTCCTCGCCGGCCCGCTCGCGCGCAAGCCGATCGACCGCCCGAATCGCCCGGCGCAGATCCTGCGCTCGCTGATCGAGCTGTCGTACGAGTCGTCGATCATGGCGACGGCGCTCGACGTCGCCGAGGCGCTCGCGACCGTGATCCCGGCCAAGCGCGCGGCCGGCTCGGGCGCGCTCGACGACGTCATCCGCAAGCAGCTGCACGAGCAGTCGGTCGCCCGGCGCACGGCGATCACCGACGGCAAACCACCGTCGACGGAGACGCTCGAGCGCGAGGAGCGCGAGGAGCGCGAGGAGCGCGACAAGAGGGGCGAGGTCTCGACGGGCCTGTTCCGCAAGATCGACATCGACGGGCTCGCGCGCCTCGAGGAGGTCGACGCCGCCACGCGCGTCGCGGCGCCGCGCGCGAAGCGCAACTCGTCGCACGGCGACGCGATGCCCGGCGACACCGACCTGCACGCGCTGTACGACGCGTCGCAGGACCGCGACCGCCACACCGAGGTCGGCGGTCCGCCGACGGGCCAGGTCCCGCGCGTCGGCGACAGCCTGAGCGACCTGCCGCCGGCGACGGAGCCGCCGGCGGCGCGGCCCGGGCGCCTCGTGTGGGTGCTGATGGCGCTCGTCATCGCCGCGCTCGGCGGCGTCGCCGTGTGGGCGATGACCCGCGGCGGGGGTGTGGCGCCCGTCGACGCCGCCGTCGTGACGCCGCCGCCGCCCGTCGATGCGCCGCCGCGGCCCGTCGAGACGATGGGCACGCTCGAGGTCGTCACGTTCCCGCCGGGCGCGCTCGTGACGATCGGCGACAAGCAGCTCGGGCCGTCGCCCGCGTCGGCGAAGGTCACGGCGGGCGCGCCGGTGCGCGTGAAGCTCGAGCTCCACGGCTACGAGACGCTCGAGGTGGAGTACACGCTCGAGCCGGGCCAGACGCGGACGATCGAGAAGTCGCTCGTCGCGGCGCTGGCGACGGTCCACATCGAGACGACACCCGCGGGCGCGCAGGTCGCATCCGGCGGCCGGCAGCTGTGCGCGGCGACGCCGTGCGATCCCAGGCTCGACGCCTCGGCGAAGGAGGTCGAGCTCGTCCTCACGAAGGACAAGCACGAGACGGTGCGCGTGAAGGTCGCGCTCGCCGCCGGCGAGACGGCGAAGGTCGTGCAGGCGCTGAAGGAGCTGCAGCGCTTCGGCCGCGTGAAGATCAACGTCACCGGCACGCCGGTGTGGGCGCAGGTCTGGCACCAGGGCCGCAGCATCGGCATCACGAAGGACGTGTTCGGCATCACGCAGTTCCAGCTCCCCGCCGGGCGGCAGACGCTCCTCCTGCGGTGGAACGACATGAGCCGGCAGCTCCCGGTCGAGGTCGTCGAGGGCAAGACGATCGTCGTGCCGTTCAGCTGGAACTGAGCGCGCTACTTCTTTTTGCGCACGACCTCGATCGCGACGTCGCCGGTGGGGCGGCAGCGGCACGCGAGGCGGACCTTCGTGATGTGATAGACGTTGCCGAGGTGCTTGCGCTCCTCGTCGGTGAACGGGTTGAGGTGCTCCGCCCCGGCGAGGATCTTCACGCGGCACAGGCCGCACGTCCCCTTGCCCACGCACGCCGTGTCGATGCCCGCCGTGACCTTCGCGCCCGCGTCGAACAGCGAGTCGCCGGGGCGGCACGCGACGCTCACCGGCTCGGCGCCGGGAGCGGTGTGGATCTTCACGTGGAACGACATGTCGCGAGGCGGGTCCCTCGAGATGTACGCCGAAACCCGCGCCGGGACCGCCATCGCGGGCGGCGATCCTTGCGCCGAGCTCGAGATCGCGCGCTAGCGTCGGGGGCATGCGCATCGGCATGCTCCTGTTCCCGCAGCTCACGCAGCTCGACCTGACGGGCCCGCACGAGGTGCTCGCCCGCCTGCCCGGGGCCGAGGTGGCGCTCGTCGCGAGGACGCGCGACCCGGTCGTCGCCGAGAGCGGCCTCGCGATCCTGCCGAGCGCGACGTTCGCGGACGTCCCGGAGGTAGACGTGGTGTTCGTCCCCGGCGGCGCGGGTCAGATCGCGGCGATCGAGGACGCCGCGACGATGGCGTGGCTGCGCGCCGCCGGTGCGCGGGCGCGCTGGGTGACGTCGGCGTGCACCGGGGCGCTGCTCCTCGGCGCGGCGGGCCTCCTGCGCGGCTATCGCGCGACGACGCACTGGGCGTTCGTCGAGCTGCTGGCGCTCGTCGGCGCCACGCCGGTGCACGAGCGCGTCGTGGTCGACCGCGACCGCATCACCGGCGGCGGCGTCACCGCCGGCATCGACGCCGCGCTCGCGATCGCGGCGGCGACGTGCGGCCGCAACGTCGCCGAGGCCATCCAGCTCCAGCTCGAGTACGACCCGGCCCCGGCGTTCGGCGCCGGCCACCCGCGCTCGGCGCCGCCCGCCCTCGTCGAGCGCGTCCGCGCGCAGCTGCGCGACCGCTACGAGGAGCGCGCCGCCCAGCTCCGCCGGCTCGGCCTCGCCGTCAGTTGACGGGGTTGATGACCTTGATGTCGCTGCCGCCGATGAACGCGTACGAGCCGACGTTGTAGTAGCCGTACACCGACAGGCCGAACGGCTTGTCCGACGTCGCCTGGTGGCGGCCGTCGGGGAGCAGGCACGTGACCTGCTCGTACATCACGTTCTGGATCATGCCGATCGGCGCGCGCGGGCACGACGAGAAGTCGCCCGCGTCGATCGACATGCCGTCGATCATGATCGTCGCGCCGACGGGGCGCGCGAACACGGCGTAGTTGCTCTGGAACGTCGCCGGGACCAGGAACACGTAGTCGCTGCGGTGCTGCTCGGCGGCGGGGATCAGCAGCTGGCTCGGGTCGCCGATGTAGCCGCGCTTCACGAAGTGCTGCGACACCAGGTACGTCGCGACCTGGATCGCGCTGGTCGCGCTGATCGTGAAGCCGCGGGTCGCCGCGAACGTCTTCTTCTCGCGCGCGTTGATCGTGAACGAGTTGTACGGCGGATCGAGGTTCGTCGTGACGACCGTGTTGTCGGCGGCGCCGACGATGCGCACGATGTCGGGCTCGACCCAGTTCGGGTACGTCGAGCGGATCGGGCTGCGCGCGACGGCGAACTCGCGGCCGAGCGCGGTGACCGGGAGGAGCTGCTCCTCGAGGTGATCCGTGCAGCACGTGTCGTCGCTCTGCGGGTCCCAGTCGGGCGGGTAGACGACGTTGTCGGCGCCGCCGAAGCCGGCGCCGCGCTCGCTCGACGTGAACACGACGATCGGCTTGTCGGCCTTGATGTACGTGCCGCTGAAGTCGCCGGTCTGGCCGTTCTGCGACACGGCGGTCGAGCACTCGAACACCGAGCCGACGACCTGCTGCGTCTCGAGGTTCACCGTCGTGTACGGGCCCGTCGTGAACGACAGCGTGCCGCCGCGCGGCGTCGCCGCGATCGGGAAGCCGCTGTCGCCGCCCGACGCCATGATCGGGTGCGTCGTGTTGACGGTGACCGACGTGTTCTCGTACGGCGCGATGATCGTGATCGCGCCGTGGTCGGGGATGGACTCGATCGTCATGCCGCTGATACCGCACGGGTTCGCCGTCTCGTAGCCGATCGCGATGTAGTCCGTGCCGAGCGCGTGCACCGGGATCAGCGTCGACGCGTCGTTCGAGAACTGCTGGACGATCGGGTTGAACTGGTACACGACGACGGGGCCGGTCGTGCGGATGCGGTACGCGTGCGGGGCGACGAACGTGCCCGAGCCCTTGTTGCGCATGTACGGGCCGTTCTGGCCCATCGAGCCGTCGACCTCGCGCTGCGGCAGGTCGACGCGCTGGGCGGTGCGCGGCGGCACCGACACCGACACGACCTGGAGCTCCTGCACGGCGACGCCGACGCGCGCGCCGTTGCGGGTCACGCTCACGGTCACCGGGAACTCGTTGTTGTTCGCGACGACGACGGCGAACTGCTGCGCCGCCGCGTCGTTGATGTTGGTCGCCTCGTTGTCGAGGTCGGCCGCCCAGAAGTCACAGCCGAGGTTCGACGGGTGGTCCTCCGCGGCCTCGCACGGCGTCTTGCAGCTGCCGTTCGAGCACACGGTGTCGGCGGGACAGGTGCCCTCGAACGTGCCGCCGGTGCCCTCGGCGTTGCACTGGTAGACGTCGTTGCCCGTCGGCCCGCCGCAGTACGCGCTGCTCGGGACGCACACGACGCAGCCGATCGTCGGGTCGCAGACCTCGTCGGGGCCGCACGCGACGGGCGGTTCGAAGCCGCCGTCCTCGCGGCACTTCTGGAAGCCGAACGAGGTGCACAGGCTCGTGCAGTTGTCGCCGTTGTTGCGCGCCGCGGGTCCGCACGACACCGCGAGAAGTAACCAACATCCGAAAAAGCCAAGGTAGCCAGCCCTCATCGGGGCGGAACGTCGCCTCGGGAACGGCAAGGATCAAGAACGAACTTCAAGTCCCGTTCACTTTCGGCATCCGGTCTAGCGGAGGGATCGCCGATGCTGCATAGCAGAGCCATGCGCTGGCTCCTGTTGCTGTGCCTGGTCGGGTGCGGAGGTCGTCACACGGATCCACCCGCGCGTGGCGCGAGCCAGGGCCCAGGAGGAAAGGGCCGGCTCGTCGTCGTCAGCATCGACGGCCTGATGCCCGAGGCGTGGCTGCACCCCGACGCGCACGGCCTCAAGATCCCGACGCTGCGCTCGCTCGTCGCGCGCGGCGTGCACGCGGAGGCCGTGCAGGGCGTGTTCCCGACGGTCACGTATCCGTCGCACACGACGCTCGCGACCGGCGTCGCGCCGGCGGTGCACGGCATCACCACGAACAAGCCGCCCGATCCGTTCGGCAAGAACTACGACGGCTGGCGCTGGTACGCCGAGGACATCAAGGTCCCGACGCTGTGGCAGGCGGTCGAGGGGCAGGGGCGGCCGGTCGGGCTCGTCACGTGGCCGGTGACCGTCGGCGCGAAGGTGACGTGGAACGTGCCGGAGTACTGGCGCACGTACGGCGAGGACGACCAGAAGCTGCAGCGCGCGCTGTCGACGCCGGGGCTGCTCGACCGGGTCGCGGCGGCGTCGCCGGACCTGTGGAAGTACCTGACGCCTCCGGACGTGCGCGACGAGGCGCAGTTCATGATCGCGAGGTACCTCGTGACCCACGAGAAGCCGGAGCTGCTCATGGTGCACGCGTGGGGGCTCGACGACGCGCAGCACGACCACGCGCCGTGGAGCGCGGAGGCGATGGCCGCGCTCGAGAACGTCGACCGCCTGCTCGGCGAGCTGCTCGCGACGCTCGAGGCGCAGCCCGAGTGGGCGCGGACCACGTTCGTCGTGGTGTCGGACCATGGCTTCGCGCCGATCGACAAGGAGATCCGCCTGGACGCCCGGTTCGTCGAGCGCGGCCTGATCAAGCTCGACGGCAACGGCGATGGCAAGACCGTCGACGCCAAGGTGGCCGTCGTCGCGAGCGGCGGGATGGCGCTCGTGTACGTGCTCGACCCGGCGGCCGACGCCGCGGTGCGGGCCGCGCTCGACGGGATCGAGGGTGTGGCGCGCCGGTTCGAGGGCGCGGAGATCCGGGCGCGCGGCGGCGACCCGGCGGCGGCGTACGCGCTCGGCGCGGCTCCCGGCTACGGCTTCGCCGACAAGCGGCACGCCCGGGAGGTGATCGGCGCGGTCCCCGGCAAGGGGACGCATGGGTTCCCGCCCGACGAGCCGGCGATGGCGTCGACGTTCCTCGCCGTCGGGCCGCACCTGCCGGTGGCCGACCTCGGGAAGATCGAGATGCTCGACATCGCACCGACGCTGGCGCGCTGGGTCGGCGTCGAGCTGCCGGCCCCCGCGCGGCCGGGCCTGACGATCCCGAGGCGGTGACGCCGCGACCCGTGCGCCTCGCGATGCGCGTCGCGGTGAGGGCGCCGGGGAGCGGCCGGGAGCGACCGTCGGTGAGTCGTGGTAACGTGCGCGCCGATGCCTGTCGACGATCTGCGCTCGGGCACATGGGTCACCTACATCGGTGGGCGCGCGACCTCGGCGCGCCTGCGGCGATGCCGCGTCGAGGTCATCGCCGGCCCCGATGCGGGGCTCGTGCGCGACATCGAGGCCTCCGTCATCCGCATCGGCGCGCGCCGCGGCAACGACGTGCAGCTCACCGACTCGAAGGTGTCGGGGCTGCACTGCGAGATCCGGCTCGACGACCGCGGGTACCGGCTGCGCGACCTCGACTCGACGAACGGGACGTACGTCTCGCAGCTGCGCATCAACGACGTGTACATCCAGCCCGGCGCGCAGATCGCGTGCGGCTCGACGCGCATGAAGTTCGACCCGCTCGGCGACTCCGTCGAGATCGAGCTGTCGGACACCGACCGGTTCGGGTCGATGATCGGGCGCAGCGTGAAGATGCGCGAGCTGTTCGCGCGGCTCGAGAAGCTCGCGCGCAGCGACACGACCGTGCTCGTCACCGGCGAGACCGGCGTCGGCAAGGAGCTCGTCGCCGAGGCGCTGCACGACAGCTCGCAGCGCGAGAAGGGGCCGTTCGTCGTGCTCGACTGCGGCTCGATCCCGCCGAACCTGATCGAGAGCGAGCTGTTCGGCCACGAGCGCGGGGCGTTCACGGGCGCGACCGCGTCGTACGCCGGCGCGTTCGAGCGCGCGCACGGCGGCACCGTGTTCCTCGACGAGATCGGAGAGCTGCCGCTCGCGATGCAGCCGAAGCTCCTGCGCGTCCTCGAGCGCAAGGAGGTCCGCCGCGTCGGCGGCTCGAAGACGCTCGAGGTCGACCTGCGCGTCGTCGCGGCGACGAACCGCGACCTCGGCGTCGAGGTCAACCGCGGGCGCTTCCGCGAGGACCTCTACTACCGCCTCGCGGTCGCGCGCGTGCACGTCCCGCCCCTGCGCGAGCGCAAGGAGGACCTGCCGCTGCTGATCGAGCACATCCTCGCGACGACGCCCGGCGGCGAGACCGCGTCGATCACGCAGGAGACGATCGACCTGATGATGAAGCACGACTGGCCCGGCAACGTGCGCGAGCTGCGCAACGTGATCGAGCGCGCCGTGCTGCTCGCCGAGGCGCCCGAGAGCGAGGACGCGCTGCGCCGCGCCCCTCCCCCGCCGACGCCGCGCAACGAGCCGTCGATCACCGTGACGCCGTCGCAGACCGCGACGTCCGCGGACGCGTCGATGACCGTCCCCGTCGACGTCGGCATCCCGTTCAAGCTCGCGAAGCAGAACGTCATCAGCGAGTTCGAGCGCCGCTACATCTCGCGCCTGCTCGCCCAGCACGACGGCAACATCTCCGCCGCCGCGCGCGCCGCCGGCATCGACCGCATGTCGATCCACAAGATGCTGCACCGCCTCGGCCTCGCGAACCCCGGCCGCGACTAGGCGACCGCTACGCGCTCCCCAACGAGCGCCTGCACGCGTGGGTCGCCCGAGGCGCCGGTGATCCCGCCGTACGAATCGAGCCCGTCGGCCACCTGCCTGCCCCGGCGGCGCTCGGCGGCTACGCGAAGACGTGTGGGGCGCGGGCCGGCGGCTGCGCCGTGACGACCGCGCCGTAGGTGATCGCGCCGTGCGTGTAGGTCGGGGACAGGCCGGGCGCGAGCGGGTGGCCGACGAGCTCGGAGGAGGAGAAGTGCTGCGGGAGCTCGGGGCGATCGGGGACGGTGTCGGCGAGGGTCTTCTCGAGCACCATCGAGGTGTACTGGTCGAGCGAGTGCTCGCGCGTGTTCGCGTTGAGGATGACCTCGACGCCGGTGTCGCGCGCGTGGCGGGCGAGGCCGCGGATGCGGCTCGTGCCGGGGGCGTAGGCGTCGATGGAGATGCCGTTCTCGCTGATCGTCCACGCGCCGCGATCGGTGACGACGACGAGCGTGTGGTTGCCGATCGTGTGGCCGGGCGTGCGCACGATCGCAAAGCCGCTCCCGATCGCGTAGTCGCCCTCGAGCGCGACGATGCGATCCGCCGGGACGCCGGCGAGGCAGTCCGGGATGTACCACTCGACCTGCAGCGGGTGGAGCGCGCCGAACGTGTCGAGCTCGGCGCGCTGCGCGAGGAGGCGCGCGTTCGGCAGGTAGGCGCGGCCGTTCGGGCCGGGCGCGAGCAGGCCGCGCACGTCCTGGACGTGGAGGTGATCGAACGTGACGTAGTCGATCGCCTCGGGGGCGATGCCCCACGCCGCGAGCGTCTCGGGCAGCGGCGCGCCGACGCGCGCGAGCAGCGACCGGGCGAGCTTCCCGAACCGCTCCTCGAGCCGCGCGAAGTACGGCGCCTTCGCGCTGCGCTCCGCATCCGTCGGGTTCACGAGGATCGACACCGTGCGCCCACCCGTCGCGACCTGCACGAGGTGCACGCGGTTGCGCATGAACAGGTACGGCAGCGGCGACGACGCCGCCCCCTGGAACCCGAGCTTCACCGGATACGGGAACGTCGCGATGTCCGCCGTCCGGACGGACCGCACCGCCCCACCCGCGAGGATCCGGTCGCGCAACCTCCGCCCCGCCCGCCGCACCGCCTCCAGCCGCGTCCCCGCCCCCCGCACGGCCCACGCCTCGTCGAGCTCGCTCAGCTTCACCAGGTCGGACGGGATCACCTGCGGCGCCATGCCGGCACCCTACCACCGGCCGGTTCTCGGACATTTGACGGTGGACCCGGACAAGAGCGCCTCATCGCCGACGCAAGAGAATCCAGCGGATCGCCCCCCACATCGTCGTCGACCTCACGTTTCCCGCCCATCATCATGATGTGCAGCGATGTCCGAGCCGGCGCTCACAGAGCGCGCAGCTCGGCGCTCTACCTCCGGGAGCCCAAGGAGCTCCCATCGATGACCCCACGCATGCTCTGTCTCCTGTTCTTCATCGGCTTCGCATTCACCGGAACCGCCGGAGCCGACGCCCCGGTGCCCGACCAGGCGATCAACTGTCAGAAGGGCGGCTGCATCGCCGACGGGCCGGGCTGCGACACCAAGGCCGTGCCCGGGCAGTGCAGCTTCCCGCGCGCCCGCGCCGAGGAGCTGTGCCGCAACCACCCCCAGTGCATCGCCGTCAATTGCAACACGGCGCGCCGGGACTGCCAGGCGCGCGACACGCGCACGCTCGCGCCGTGGGTCGGCATGACCAGCATCGTCGTGCGCAAGCACCCGAAGCCGGTCAAGGACCAGGCGATCAACTGCGCGAAGAGCGGCTGCATCGCCGACGGACCGGGTTGCGATACCAAGGCCGTCCCCGGACAGTGCAGCTTCCCGCGCGCGACGGCCGTGGAGCTCTGCTTCAAGCATCCGCAGTGCATCGCCGTGAACTGCAATAGCGCGCGCGGCGATTGCCAGGCGCGCGACACGCGCAAGCGCGACCCGTGGGCCGGCATGGACAGCATCATCCTCGACAAGGACTGATCCTCGGTGCCGATCACGTGGTAGGCGTCGTGATCGGCGACCTCGCGACCTCGGCTGCGAGGCTCATCTCGGGCGCCGAGCGGCGCTCGCCGTGACATCACGGCGGGCCGCTTCGGCGCAGCGGAGGCGCTGCGTGTGCCGAAGTGGCAGGGCGCCGTCGGGATGGCGTCGAGGTTTCGCCGGGTTGGCAGCGGCGCGCGGGTTGCTGGTGTCCGAGGGTAGATGTCCGCGATCCACTCGCTCCTCCGCGTCATGACGTTGCGCGACGCCGAGGCCATCATCCTCGAGACCGGCAAGGTGCCGCTGCTGCGGCGGCGCGGGAATGCCGAGGCGCTGGCGATGCCCGCGCTCGAGGCGACGATGCTCGCGGAGTTCGCGCAGCCGCTCGTCGAGGGGCGCGACGAGTTCCCGGCGACCGTGCCGTTTCAGGGCCCCGACGGAGGCCACTACAAGTGCACGATCGACAAGGTCGCACACGGGCTGCGGCTCGTCGTGCGCGCCGCGAAGGCACCGGCGCCCGCCGCCGCGGCGCCGCCGGCTCCGGCGGGGAAGCCGAGCGCGTGGTGGGCGAAGCCCGCGACCAGCGCGGCCGATGCAACGGTTGGCGGCCCCGCGGCCGGCGGCGTCGAGGCGACCGCGCACGCGGCGTCCCCCGGCCGCGAGCCGAGCGCCGCCGGCGGAGCCGCCCCGCACCTCGATCCGGCGACGCTCGCGCGTATCCTCGCCGCCGCCGCCACCGGAGCCGCCCCGCACCTCGATCCGGCGACGCTCGTGCGCGTCCTCGCCGCCGCCACCGGAGGAGGAGCGCCCACCGGGCCGCTCGTCGACGCCGCGGCGCAGGCGCGGCTCGCCGAGCTGCTCGCCGCGGCGACGATGCACGCGCGCGAGCGCGGGGCGTCGGACATCCTGGTGTCGACGGGGCAGCCGCCGCGGATCCGCGTCGACGGGCGGATCGAGACGGTCGACGTCGTCATCGACGACGCGGAGCTGGCGGCGGTGGTGACCCTGCTCGGCTCGAACACCGACCACGGCGTCGCGATCGACGGGACGCGGCTGCGCGTGAACGCGTTCGATCACCTGAACGGCTACGGGCTCGCGGCGCGCCTGATCCGCGAGCGCGTGCCCGCGTTCGCCGACCTCGGGCTCGCGCCGGAGATCGGCGCCGTGATCGACCAGCGCGACGGGCTCGTGCTCGTGTGCGGCCCGACGGGCTGCGGCAAGTCGACGACGCTCGCGGCGCTCGTCGCCCTGCTCGACCAGCGCCGCTCGGCGCACGTCATCACGCTCGAGGATCCGATCGAGTATCGCTTCCAGCCGCGGCGCTGCATCATCCACCAGCGCGAGCTCGGCCGGCACGTGCCGACGTTCGCCGCCGGCCTGCGCGCCGCGCTGCGCGAGGCCCCCGACGTGATCCTCCTCGGCGAGGCGCGCGACCGCGAGACGATCGCGGCCGCGCTCACCGCCGCCGAGACCGGCCACCTCGTGCTCGCCACGCTGCACGCGCCGAGCGCCGCCGGCGCGATCGATCGCGTGATCGACGTGTTCCCCGAGCAGCAGCAGCGCCAGATCCGCTGGCAGCTCGCCGGCGTCCTGCGCTCCGTCACCACGCAGTACCTGCTCCCGCGCAAGGACGGCGGCCGCGCCGTCGCGTTCGAGCACGTCCCGGTCACGCCCGCCGTCGCGAACATCATGCGCAAGGGCGACCTCCACACGCTCCCCACCGCGATCCAGTCCGGCCGCGAGGCCGGCATGATCCCGCTCGAGCGCTCGCTCGCCCGCCTGATCGAGTCCGGCGCCGTCGCCCCGGCGTCCGTGAAGAAGATCGCCGCCGACCACGACCTCCTGCAGTCGCTGTCCGCGCGCTTCCGCTGATCGCGAATTCGACGGGCCGCGGCGCCCTGGCGCTCCCGCGCGCCTGCGGTCGCTGTCCGCGCGCTTCCGCTGATCACGGCTTCTTGTAGCGCGCGCGATCGAGGCGGTGCCGCTCGACGAGCGCCCACAGGTTCTTGCGGTCCATGCCGGCGGCGCGCGCCGCCGCGGCGAGGTTGCCCTGGTGGAGGCGCAGGAGCTCCTGGAGGTAGTCGCGCTCGAACGCGTCGATCACCTGCTGCTTGAGCTCGCGGAACGGGCGCGTGACGTCGACGTGGGCGCCCGGGCGATCCGCCGGGAGCGCGACGTCGCCCTCCTCGATCGTCGGGCCGGGCGCGACGACCATCGCCTGGTGGACCTTGTTCTCGAGCTCGCGCACGTTGCCCGGGAAGTCGTAGACGGCGAAGCGCGCGAGCGCGCCGGCGGCGAGCCCGTCGATCGGCTTGCCGAGGCGGCCGCGGTACTTGTGGATGAAGTGGTGCACGAGCAGCGGGATGTCGTCGCGGCGTTCGCGCAGCGGCGGCAGGTGCATCGGGAACACGTTGATGCGGTAGTACAGGTCCTGGCGGAAGGCGCCGCGCGCGACGAGCTGGTCGAGGTCGCGGTTCGTCGCCGTGATGATGCGGACGTCGACGCGCCGGTCCTGATCGTCACCGATGCGGCGGAACTCCTGCGACTGCAGGACGCGCAGCAGCTTGGCCTGCAGCGGCAGCGGCAGCTCGCCGATCTCGTCGAGGAACAGCGTGCCGGTGTGCGCCGCGGCGAGCAGGCCCTCGCGGTCGCGCGTGGCGTCGGTGAACGCGCCGCGCACGTGCCCGAACAGCTCGTCCTCGAGCAGCGCCTCGGGGATCGCGGCGCAGTTCACGACGACGAACGGCGCGTCGTGGCGCGGCGACGAGTTGTGGATCGTGCGCGCGACCAGCTCCTTGCCGGTGCCGCTCTCGCCGAAGATCGCGACGGTCACGTCGGTCGCCGCGACCATCGCGATGCGGTCGTACAGCTCCTTGATCCACGGCCCCGTCCCGATCAGCACGTCGCTCTTGCGCGGCCGGCGCTTGTCGGCGCGCTCCGTCGGCCCGCCGCCGCGCGCGATCCGGAACACCAGCTCCGCCGCCGCGAACGGCCGCGCCACGACGTCGTTCGCCCCGCAGCGCGCCGCGAGCGCCGCCCCGTCGCCCGCCGTCGCCGCCGCGAGCACCACGCGCACGCCCCCGCCCTGCGTCACCAGCTCGCGCACGAGCTGCGGCGACGGCGCCGGCTCGCCCTCGAGCAGCACCACATCGAACGGCCTCCCTCCCGCGATCCCCGCCCTCAGCTGCCCCGCCGCCTGCTCCCGCGCCGCCCACACCACCTCGCTCGTCTCCCCGAGCAGCTCCGCGACGGCATCGCGCGTCCTCTCGCTGCGGTCGACGACGAGCACGCGCGGCACGCGCCGATCATAGCCCCGCCGCTACTCCTCGTCTTCTTCGAGCCCGAACAGCGCCGACACCCGCAGCTCGACCGCCTCGAACGGCTCGGCGCGCACGATCTCGCCGGCCTGGGCGGACAGGATGACCGTGTAGCCGCGCTCGCTCCAGCGATGGACCTCGAGCGTGTTCTCGATCGGGTCGACGATCCAGTAGTGCGGGACGCCGTTGTGATGCAGCACCTGGAACTTGTCGATGCGATCGCGCTTCGCGTTCGAGGGTGACACGACCTCGCACGCCCAATCGGCGCGTGTACGGATCGGCCGCCCCGAGGGACGCTGCGGCATCCGCTCGCGCCGCCAGCCCGCGATGTCGTGGACGAACACCTCGTGCGTGTCGTACTCGACCTCGGCCTCGGTCACGAACCACCAGCCGCCCGGCCAGCGCCCGCCTGGCTGGCGCTGAAACCGGCGGATCAGCGAACCCACCATCGCTCCCTGGGAGCCACCGTGCTCCCCCGAGGGACTCGTCTTCTCGACGATCATCCCGTGGATGACCTCCGCGCGCACGTGGTCGGGGAGCGCCGCCAGATCCGCGGCGGTGGCGAGCTTCGTACGAGGCGCGACCATGCGAGAAGCTTAGCGCAGGGTCACCAGTCGCGGTCGCGGTCGCGCGTGCGGTCGTCGGAGCGGCCGTTCGCCTTGCGGCGGGCGTCGTGCTTCTGGAGCTTGCGCGAGAGGTTCTCGAGGTCGTCGAGCTTCTGGTCGGTCGGCGTGTCGGGGGACCGGGGCTCGGTGCGGCCCTTGTTGGGGCGCTCGGACGGAGCGCCGGAGCCGTTCGCGCCGTCGTCGGATTGCGAGCCGCTGCCGGAGCCGGAGCCCGAGCCGCGGCCCTTTTGCGAGCCCTGCTGAGAGCCCTGGTTGCCCTGCGAGCCCTGGGAACCCTGCGAGCCCTGGCTGCCCTGCGAACCCTGGTTGCCCTGCGAGCCCTGGTCGCCTTGCGAGCCCTGGTCGCCTTGCGAGCCCTGGTTGCTGCCCTGCGAGCCCTGCGAGCCCTGCGAGCCCTGCGAGCCCTGCGAGCCGTTCTGCGGCGGGCTGTTCTGCGGCGGGCCGTTGCCGCCGCCCTGCTGCTGGCGCTGCTGCTTCCTCTCGCGCTTGCGCAGCGCGAGCTCGAGGTTCGTGCGCGCGTCCTCGTTGATCTCGCTGCTCTCGCGCAGCGACTGCTTGTAGGACTCGATCGCGTCCTCGAGCCGATCCAGCTCCATCAGCGCATTGCCGCGGTTGTAATTCGCCTCGGCGCGGATCGTCGGGTTCTTCGACAGCGCACCGGCCTTCAGGTCCTCGATCGCCTGCTCGAGCGCCTGGGCCTTGGCCTTCGGATCCTTCAGCGCCTTCGCCGCCTCGAGCCGCGCCGCGCCGCGGTTGTACGCGAGGTCCTCGTCGGGGACCTTGCCCTTCGCGCGGTCGTACGCCTCGAGCGCGTCCTCGTACCGCCGCTCGGCGTACGCCTTGTTGCCGGCGGTCACGTCGGGGTCGCTCGACGTGAACGGCTGCCACGCACCGAGCGCGAACAGCGCGGCCACCGCGAGCACGCGTCGGGACATGCGTCGAGCATGACACGCCGCCGTCACCGCGCCTCCGGATAGGGGCGGCGCCGCCGCGTGCTGATCGCGGCCTCGACGATCAGGAGCATGAAGCCGATGAACAGGAAAGGCTGAAAGATCTCGCGGGCCTGCTTCACCTGCTTCGAGGCGACGCCGCGCGAGACGTTGCGCAGCGCCTCGACGATCGGCAGCGGCACCACCTCGCCGCTCTCGTTCGCGACGAGGTAGCGCTTGTCGTCGCCGCCCGCCTCCGCGATCGCGCGCATCCCGGCGTCGTCGCGCCGGGACGTGACGGTCGCGCCGGCTTTGGTCTTCTTCACCTCCGCGGTGCGCTTCCCCGTGAACGGATCGACCTCGTGCACGACGCCGCCCTGCTCCGAGCCGACGCCGACGAGGAACGTCGCGACGCCGAACTCGTGGTTCTTGGCCACCGCGCGCAGCACCTCCTCGTCCACGTCGCCGCCGTCGGTGAAGATCACCATCGCCTTGCCGCGCTCGACCTCCTGCACCATCGGCGCATCGTCGTCCTCGTCGCGCTCGCGGCGCCGCCGGTTGCGCGGCGAGTCGCTCTCGCCGGGCAGCGGATCGCCGCCGTGCCCGCGCCGCAGCACCTTCTTGCACTGCTCCTTCAGGTCCGGCCGCAGCACGCACAGCCCGACGCGCAGCACCGCCGCGAGGTTCGACCCCGGCGGCAGGTCGCTCGGCCCGAGGTCCGTGAGGAACCGGCCCGCGACCTGGTGATCCTCCGTGAGCGGCAGGTGCGTCGCGCCGTCGGCGAACACCATCGGCGCGATCCGATCGCCCGGCAGCTCCTCGATCAGCGCCCGTGCCAGCTCGCGCGCGCGGTGCAGCCGGTTCGGCTCGAGGTTGCGCGCCTCCATGTCGGCCGTCTTGCCGACGTCCTCGACGAGCATCGACTTCGACACGTCGACGGCGACGACGAGGTCGAGTCCGTGCAGCTCCTGGCGGCGCTTGCCCTCGAGCTGCGGCCGCGCGAGCGCGAAGAACACGAGCCCGAGCCCGAAGCCGACCAGCAGGTCCTTCGCGAGCCGCCGCCCCGGCGACGCGCTCGCGATCACGCGGCCGATCACCGGCAGCTCGCCGAGCCGCGACGTCAGCGCGCGCCGGCGGAACCGGTCCCACGCGTGCAGCAGCATCAGCGCGACCGGCGACAGGAACGCCGCCCACAGCAGCTCCGGCGTGGCGAACTCGAGCTTCTCCCAGCACCACTGCAGGAGGCTCTGCCACCACAGGCTCACGGCATCCTCCGCAGCCACGTGTGCGACAGCAGCATCTCGAGCGCGATCAGCAGCGCGCCGATCATCGCGAGCGGCACGAACAGCTGCTTGTCGGGGACGTGTTCGCGGCGCTCCCGCTTCACCGTGTCGAGCTCGGCGCGCACCGCCGCGAAGCCGCGCTCGAACGCCTCGTAGTCGCTCGCGTGGAAGAACTCACCGCCGGTGATCTTCGCGATGCTGCGCAGCGTCGCCGGGTTCACCGAGCGCCCGCGGAACACGTCGGTCGACATCGCGTTCTCGTTGCCGACGAGCACGGTGTGCACCTGGATGTCATTCGCCGCGGCCGTGCGCGCCGCGTCCTCGGGGTTGAACCGCGCGACGAAGTTGTTGTCGCCGTCGGAGAGGAGGATGACGACCTTGTGCGTCTTCTTCTTGATCGGCTCGCAGTACCCGCGCGGGCCGCACGCGAACTCCTCGGGGCACGTGTTCGCCTTGGGCGGCGGCTCGCACTGCCCGCTCGAGCGGCGCAGCACCGCGACCGCCATCGCGAGCCCGTCGCCGATCGCCGTGCCGAGCTCGGGCACGTCGCCGATCGCGAGGTCCGCGACGATCTGCTCGAGCATGACCATGTCGCTCGTCAGCGGCGTGTGCAGCATCGCCTGCTGCCCGAAGATCACGAGCCCGACGCGGTCGTGCGCCGTGCGCCGCACGAAGCGGCGGATCACGCGCTGCGCGGCGTCCATGCGATCGCGCGGGAGGTCCGTCTCCTCCATCGACTTGGACATGTCGAGCACGATCATGATGTCGACGGAGTCCTCGTGATAGACGACGGTGCGGTAGGTCTCGGGCCGCGCGAGCGCCGCGGCGAGGCACGCGATGCCGAGCACGCGCAGGACGCCCGGGAGGTCGACGAGCCACACGAGCGGACCGCGCGCCCCGACGAGCCCGACGCGCGTGAACCCCATCGACGCCGCGCGCCGGCGCTGGAGGTGGAACACCGCGAACCCGACGAGCAACCCGCCGAGCGCGAGCCACCCCGCGCGCTTGGACCGCCACACGATCGGCTCGGCCCCGCGCTGATCGTCGAGGTACTGCTTCACGTACGTGTAGCCGATGAGGCCGATCAACGCGACGAGCGCCCACGGCCAGAGGTGGCGCACGACGGTCCACGCCGGGTGCCGGCGCGGCGCCTTCACGCGGCCTCCTTCACGCGCGCCGCCGCCTTCGCCGCCGCGAGCTGCGTCGTCGTCACGACGAGCGCGCGCGCGTCGTCGAGCGTGCCACGCGCCTCGTCGCCGGTGACGCGCAGGCCGCCGTACTTCACGATGTCGCAGCGCTCGAGCCACGTCGCGATCAGCGCGCGCTCGTCCTCGGGCGCGACCGCCTCGAGCTTGCGCAGGAGCTCGCTCGACGTGAGGTCGAGCGAGGCGACGCGGTAGCGCGAGCCGACGTACTCGCGGATGACCTCGGTCATGTCCTGGTAGCCGCGGCGCCGGTCGTCGTCGCGGTCGAGCACGCCCGACTTGCCGATCGCGAGCAGGCGCTCGAGCGCGCGCTCGCTCGTGAGGTCCATGCGGCGCAGCGGCGCGGCGACGGCACCGCCGACGAGGCGGATCGTGTGCTTCCGGCGCCGCCGCGACAGGTACAGGTACATCGTCGTCGCGACGCCCGCCGCGATCGCCGCGCCGACCACCCACAGCCAGAACCAGTCGGTGGACTCGAGCCCGACGGGCGCGTGGTTCGGGCGCATCTCCGCCTTGTCCTGCAGCTCGCCGAGGACGCCCTCGACGCGCAGGCGGATGACGTTCGTCGGGACCTCGCCGTCCTTGCCGTTCGTGACGTACTTGATCTTGATTGGCGCGATGCCGAGCTCGCCGAGCTCCCACGCCATCACCTCGAGCTGCCACTCGCGCTGGCGGCGCCCGTCGCCGACGTCGCTGTCCTCCGACAGCTTGCGCCGGATCTCGAACGCCGGGCCGAGGTCGATCGGCTCGCGCAGGTTGACCTCGGTGCCCGGCTGGAAGCGGGCGATGATGAACACGGTGAACTTGCCGCCGAGGCGCACCACCGTCGGGCTCGCGCTCGCGGTGACCTCGGGAGCGTTGACGTCCGCCGGCAGCTGGATCGTGCGCTTGCCCGAACCCGAGCCCGAGCCCGAGCCAGATCCCGAGCCCGGATCGGGCTGCGCGGCGGCGACGGTCGCCAGCGCGGCGAGGCACACGACGGCGATCGCGCGCGTCATCCGTGGGCCATCCGCTTCGCGCGCGCCTTGAAGAACGCGATCAGCGCGTCGACGTACGACTGGTCGGTGTTGATCTCGACGGTGTCCACGTTGAGCCGGCGCAGCGTCTGGTCGCGCACGAGCGCCGCCTGCCGCGCGCGCCTCGCAAAGTCATGCCGCGCGTAGCTGCTCGTGTCGAGCTCGATCACCTCACCGGACTCGAGGTCCTCGAGGACCAGGAGGCCCACCGACGGCAGCTCCGACTCGAGCGGGTCGCCGACGACGACCGGCACCAGCTCGTGGCGCTGCCGGGCGATCTGCATCGGGCGCTCCCAGCCCTCGGACAGAAAGTCCGACACCAGGAACACAACCGACCGGCGGCGCGCGATCTTCCCGAGCAGATCCAGCCCGGTGGCGAGGTTCGTGCCGCGCGACAGCGGCTCGAACGCCAGGATCTCGCCGATCACGCGCAGCACGTGGCGCCGCCCCTTCTTCGGCGGCACGAAGCGCTCGACCTTGTCGGTCACGATGTACAGGCCGACGCGGTCGTTGTTCTTGATCGCCGAGAACGCGACGACCGCGGCGAGCTCCGCCGCGAGCTCGCGCTTGCTCTCGCCGCGCGACCCGAAGTAGCCCGACGCGCTCATGTCGACCATCAGGTTGACCGTGCGGTCGCGCTCCTCGACGAACTGCTTCACGTGCGGCGCGTTCATGCGCGCCGTGATGTTCCAGTCGATCGAGCGCACGTCGTCGCCCGCGTAGTACGGCCGCACGTCGCTGAAGATCAGGCCGCGGCCCTTGAACACCGAGTGGTACTGCCCCGCGAGCTGCTCGTCGACCAGGCGGCGCGCGGCGATCTCGATCTTGCGCGCCTTCTTGAACAGCTCGGCGGTGGTCAGCGCCACGGCTAGGGCACCGGGAGGTACTCGAAGATGCGGCGGACGACGTCCTCGGAGGTGACCTCCTCGGCCTCGGCCTCGTAGGTCACGACGACGCGGTGGCGCAGGACGTCCATCGCGATCGCCTTGATGTCGTCGGGCGTGACGTAGGCGCGGTGGCGGATGAACGCGTGCGCGCGGGCCGCGCTCGCGAGGCACAGCGTCGCGCGCGGCGAGCCGCCGTACTCGATCAGCGGCGCGAGCTCGCCGAGGCCGTAGTCGCGCGGCTTGCGCGTCGCCTGGACGATGTGGACGATGTAGTCGCGCACGCGGTCGTCGATGTAGATCGTGCCGACCACGCGGCGCGCCGCGCGCACCTGGTCGATCGTCGCGACCTCCGTCGGCACCGGCACGTCGAGCGAGCTCATGCGGTCGAGCATCGCGCGCTCCTCGGCGGCCGTCGGGTAGATGACCTTCACGAGGAGCATGAAGCGATCGAGCTGCGCCTCGGGGAGCGGGAACGTGCCCTCCTGCTCGATCGGGTTCTGCGTCGCGAGCACGAGGAACGGATCGGGCAGCGGGTGCGTGCTGTCGCCGATCGTGACCTGCCGCTCCTGCATCGCCTCGAGCAGCGCCGACTGCACCTTCGCGGGCGCGCGGTTGACCTCGTCGGCGAGCACGAGGTTCGCGAACAGCGGCCCACGCTTCTGCGTGAACTGCCCCGTGTGCATGTTGTAGATGATCGTGCCCGTGATGTCGGCGGGCAGGAGGTCGGGCGTGAACTGGATGCGCGAGAACGACGCGTTCAGCGTCTGCGACAGCGTCTTCACCAGCAGCGTCTTCGCGAGGCCCGGGACGCCCTCGATCAGGCAGTGCCCGCCGGTCAAGAGGCCGATCAGCACGCGCTCCACCATCTCGCGCTGCCCGACGACGACGCGCCCGACCTCCGCGAACACGTCGTCGACGAACGCGCTCGTGTCCCGCACCTGATCCGTCAGCTGGTTGACGTCGAGCACCGGCCTGGGCGCGTCGGGGGCGGGCGTCGCGGCACCCGGCACCGGCGTCGCGCCGCTCGCGTCGTGGGCCGCAGTCTCCCCGCCCCGCTTGGGTGGCGAGAACGGGGTATCGCGGAGGGTATCCATGGACCTGACTAGAGTTACACGGATCGCGCGGTCGCGCCGCGGGTCCCAGCTGGCTTATGTTCCCGCCATGGCCGATCAGCCTGTGGCCCTCGGGCCCGTCGACTTCTCGACCCACGTGCTGTCGCTCGCGTCGACCGCGCTGATCGCCCTCGGAAAGATGCCGACGCCCGACGGCACGACGCATCCGATCGATCTCGAGACCGCGCGCCACCTGATCGACGTGCTCGGCATGCTCGAGCAGAAGACGAAGGGCAACCTCGACGAGGCCGAGCAGAAGCTGCTCGGGAGCCTGACCTACGACCTGCGCGTCGCGTTCGTCGACGCGCAGAAGGCCAGCGGCGGCTGATGCGCCGCCTCGTCGTGCTCGCCGTCGTGGTCGCGGCGTGTCGCGAGGTCGATGCGCCGGAGCCGACGCCGCAGCAATTCGCCGCGGTCGCGCAGGAGACATCGACGATGCACCCTCCGGTGCCGGGCTCGTTCGTCGATCTCGTCAAGGAGCGCAGGCACGGCGTCGTCGGGATCCGCGCCGCGGCCGAGGTGAAGTCCGGTCCCGCGGCGATGTTCCCGGGCGCGCCCGACGCCACGGCGGACGTCGCGCTCGGCACCGGCTTCCTCATCGAGGCCAAGGGCCTGTTCGTGATCACGAACGCGCACATCGCCGACGTCACGCCCGACCTCCGCGTGATCCTGCCCGATCGGTCCGAGGTGCCCGCGCAGATCCTCGGGCGCGACCCGCGCCTCGACATCGCGCTGCTCAAGATCGACGCCCCGCGCCAGAAGGCGCTCCCGCTCGGCGACTCCGACGACGTGAAGGTCGGCGAGTGGATCATCGTGCTCGGCAACCCGTTCGGCGACGAGGTCACCGCCTCCGCCGGCATCGTGTCGGCGACGGGGCGCGAGGGCGCGGGCTCGTACGTCATCAAGGGGCCGCGCGTCCACCGCACGTTCCTGCAGACCGACGCGCGCATCCACCGCGGCAACTCCGGAGGGCCGGTGCTCAACACCGCCCGGCAGGTCATCGGCGTCGCGCTCGCCACCGAGGACAAGCTCAGCGAGTTGTCGTTCATCGTCCCGATCAACCGCGTGCGCGAGATCGTCGACGACCTGCGCGAGCACGGCCAGGTCACGCGCGGCTACCTCGGCGCGATGGTCCTGCCGGTCACGCCGGAGCGCGCGCAGGCGCTCGGGATGCCGAGGCTCGCCGGCGCGCTCGTCACCGAGATCAAGGCCGGCTCGCCGGCGGCGCGCTCGGCGCTGCGCGTCGGCGACATCCTCCTCCAGTGGGACGGCAAGGACATCGATCACCGCTCGCTCCCGTGGACCGTCGCGCAGACGCCCGTCGGCCGCCCGACGAAGGTGAAGGTGTGGCGCAACCGCGCCGAGGGCGAGCTCGTCGTCGTCACCGAGAAGATGCCCGAGTGACCGCCGCGTGACCGGCGCCGGGCGCGGCCCCGGGCGCCACATCGTCGCGACCGACATCGAAGGCCACGCGGCGGAGGCGACCGCGCGCGACGTCGGCGGTTGATCCGGCAGGAACGTCAGCGCGAGAGCTGCTCGAGCCCGTCGAGGAGCGGGGCGAGCGTGCGGCGGCCGGTGCGGGCGGGATCGAACGCGTCGCGCGCGAGCTCCTCGACGGCGCGGGCGCGCGGGTCGTCGGTCTTCCAGGGAGGGATGTCACCCTCGACGGCGCGCCGGTGCTGGTCGAGCGGCGTGTCGCCGGTGCGCGCGAACGGCGACGCGCACATCGCCATGTGGTGCAGCATCATGCCGAGCTGCGCGACGTCCGAGGCGGCGCTGCGCGGCTCGCCGCGCGCGAGCATGTGCGGGACGAAGGGGTCGCGCTGGAACGGCGACGCCTCGAGGCGTGCGGGGTCGAGGCCGTGCTCGCCCGCCAGCTCGGGGCGCGGCGTCGTGCCCGACAGCGAGCTGCGGCCGCCCGCGTTGTCGATCCACGTCAGCTGCGGCCGCAGCGCCCCGTGGATCGCGCCCGCCGCGTGGAGCTTGTCGAGGAGGCGCGCGAGGTCGAGGCCGACCGTGATGACCTCGTCGATCGGCAGCGGCCACTTGAGCTCGCCGATCGTCCAGCCGCGCGGCTCGCGCTCGACGAGCGCCGCCCTGCCGCCGACCTCGGCGGTCCCGACGAGCTCGGGGATGCCCGGGAACGGCAGCCCGAGCGCCGCGAGCCCGGGCGGCGGCGTCGCGGTCACCGTCACGAGCGCGGCGCCCGCGGTGCCCTGGGCGCGGTAGACGTCCCACGCGCCCGCGTGGAGGCACTCGGTGATGCGATATCCGCAGACGATCGATCCGACGGCGTCCGTCACGCCGCCCATCGTCGCACGTTTCCCCGCGGGTTAATTGAGGCTGTCGTCGCCGGCGTGGAGGTAGTGGACGAACACCGTCTTGCGCCCGACGTTCGCGAACTCGACCGTGGCCTTCTGGTCCTGGCCGGTGCCGGCGATCGCGACGACGCGGCCGGCGCCGAACAGGACGTGCGAGACGGCGGCGCCGATCGAGAACGGCCCGCGCGTGGGTGCGCTGCCGGCGGCGTCCTCGACGGAGTACACCGGCTCGTCGTAGTCGTCGCGCTGATCGAGCTCGTCGCGCGGCCGGGCTCCGGAGCCGCGGCCGAAACGGTTCGGGCGACGCGGCGCGAAGTTCCCGTCGACGATGCGCGGCCCGCGCGGCACCTGCGGCCGGCTGCTGCGCACCGACGTCGCGAGCGTCGCCGCCGGCAGGTCGTCGAGGAACCGCGACGGCGTCTGGATCTGGATCTTGCCCCACTGCATGCGCGTCCGCGCGTGGGTCATCACGAGGCGCTGGCGGGCGCGCGTGATCGCGACGTACGCGAGGCGGCGCTCCTCCTCGAGCGCGGCGTCCTCGCTCGTGCCGTCGCGCTCGCGCAGCGACGGGAACAGGCCGTCCTCGAGCCCGGGCAGGAACACGACCGGCCACTCGAGGCCCTTCGCGATGTGGACCGTCATCAGCACGACCTGCTCGCGCACCGCCGCCTGATCCGCGGGCGCCGCGAGCGAGATCCGCTCGAGGAAGCCCGCCACGCCGGCGCGCGGCCCTTCCCCGTCCCCTCGCTCCTCCGCTCGCTCCTCCGCTCCCGACTCCGTCTCGACGACGTCGTCGTCGAGCGTCCATCGCCCCGAGGTCCCGGCGACCTCGTCGGTCTCCATGTCGTCGAAGTCGGTCGCCGTGCTCACGAGCTCGGCGAGGTTGTCGAGCCGGTCGCGCGACTCCGACGAGTCGTCCGCCTCGAGCTTGGCCCGCAGGCCGCTGCGGTCGACGACCTGGATGATCGTCTCGGCCACCGACGCGCCGGCCGCCACGACGTCGGCGAGCCCGTCGATGAGCTCGACGAAGCCGTGCAGCTTCTTCCGCGGCGCCGCCCCGATCCCGGCGACCTCACCGCGCGCCGCGAGCCGCGCCGCCTCGAGGAGCCCGGTGCCGTGCGCCCGCGCGGCCGCGCGCAGCCGGTCCACCGTCGCGTCGCCGATGCCGCGCGCCGGCACGTTCACGACGCGCTCGAACGCCGAGTCCGCCGAGCCGTTCTGGAGGAGGCGCAGGTACGCGATGACGTCCTTCACCTCCCGGCGCTCGAAGAACGACACCGCGCCGACGACCTTCGCCGGCACGCGCGCCGCGCGCAGGTGCTCCTCGAGCACGCGCGACTGCGCGTTCGTCCGGTACAGGATCGCGATCTCGTTCGGCGAGTGGGGGCCCTCGTCGAGGAGGCGCCGGATCGACTGCGCGACGAAGTACGCCTCGCCGCGCTCGTCCCCGGCCTGGTACAGCTCGATCGGGTCGCCGCCCGTGCGATCGGTCCACAGCGCCTTCTCGTGGCGGTCGCGGTTGTGGCGGATGATGCCGTTCGCGGCGTCGAGGATCGTCTGCGTCGAGCGGTAGTTGTGCTCGAGCTTGATCACCGCCGCATCGGGGAAGTCGCGATCGAAGTCGAGCAGGTTGCGCGGCTCCGCACCGCGCCACGCGTAGATCGACTGGTCGTCGTCGCCGACCACCGTCAGGTTGCGCGACGCCGCCGCGAAGCGCGTCACCAGGTCGTACTGGACGCGGTTCGTGTCCTGGAACTCGTCGACGAGCACGTGCCTGAAGCGCGTGCGCAGCCGGTTGCCGACGCCGTCGGCCGCGAACAGCTCGAGCACCTTCAGCAACAGGTCGTTGAAGTCGACCGCGTTCTCCTTCGCGAGCTGCGCCTGGTAGAGCGGATAGATCTGCTCGATCACGTCGTCGAAGACGCCGACCTTGAGCTTGCGCGGATCCTCGTTGCGGTTCTTCGCCCGGTCGATGCGCCCGAGCACCGTGCGCGGCGACACCTGGTCGTCGAGGCCGTGCTCCTTCAGCAGCTTCTCGACGAGCTTCACCTGGTCGTCGTCGTCGAAGATCGTGAAGCTGCGCGTGAGCCCGACCCGCTCCGCGTGGCGGCGCAACAGCCGCGCGCACGTCGCGTGGAACGTGCCGATCCACATCGCGTCCGCCGCCTCGCCGAGCAGGCCGCGCAGGCGGTGCCGCATCTCGCCCGCCGCCTTGTTCGTGAACGTGACCGCGAGGATCCCCCACGGCTCGACGCCCCGCTCCACGAGCTGCGCGATCCGCTGCACGAGGACGCGCGTCTTGCCCGTCCCGGCACCGGCCAGCACCATGAGCGGACCGTCGCCGTGCTCGACGGCGGCACGCTGCTCGGGGTTCAGCGGAAACCGGTCCACCGACCGTGCATAGCACCCGAGGCTGACATCGTCCCCGCCCCGAAAACGGCCCCGAAACGGCAAACGGCCCGCATCGCTGCGGGCCGTCTCGATCA
This sequence comes from Deltaproteobacteria bacterium, assembly GCA_019637375.1. Taxonomy (GTDB): domain Bacteria; phylum Myxococcota_A; class Polyangia; order Haliangiales; family Haliangiaceae; genus JABFXX01. The sequence continues at coordinate 45,913 of JAHBVW010000025.1, forward strand.
CGCCGAGCGTTCGATCAGAACGTCAGGCGGACGCCGATGCGGCCGTAGCCGGGGCCATAGCGCGCATTCGTGTTGCGGAAGTTCGGGTTCACGCCGATGGGCACCGGCGTCTCGTTGCCGTCCTGATCGATGGTCTTCAGGAAGATCAGGTCCTCGTACGTACCGCCCGAGACCGGGTTCGCGTTCTGCTGCGTCCCCGAGGCCGCGGTCGGGCCCGTGAGCTTGACCGACGGCGCGTAGTTGTCGTCGATGCCGGCCTGACCCTGGCGGTTGTAGATGTTGTAGACGTCGAAGAAGACCTCGACCGACATGTTCTTGTTCAGCTTCTTGCCGTAGCCGAAGTGCATGTCGAGGCCGTGCTCGAAGTCCGTGCGGCCGAGCTGGCCGCGCGGCAGGAGGAACGACTCGTTCGAGCCGTACAGGTAGTGCGCGCCGAGTGCGTTCGTCGGGATACCCGACAGCGCGCGCAGGCGAGCACCGACGGTCAGGTTGCCCTTCTTCTGGAAGTCGAACGTGTAGTAGCCGTCGAGCTTGATGTAGTGCGGGCGATCCTGCGGCAGCGGGCCGATGCGGTTCGCGAGCAGCTCGATGAGGTCGTACTGCGACGAGATGTTCGGGTCGACCTGACCGTTGTCGTAGGAGATGAGACCCGGGTAGTTACCCTCGGTCTTCGAGAACGTGTACGAGCCCTGGACGTAGAGCTTCTTCGAGAAGCGGCGCGTGAGGGTGAACTCGAGCGAGTTGTAGTCGCGGCGCGGCCGGTCGAACAGGCGGATGCCCTTGAAGAGCTCCATCTGGTTCTGGAGGCGGGCCTTCTCCTTCACGTCGTCGGTGGCGTCGATCCGCGCCTGCAGCTTGTCCTGCTCGGCCTGATCCCACTCGCCCGGGTTCGCGATGATGTACGTGTTCGCGCCGTCCGTCGACACGTCCTCGATCACGCGGCCGATGCGGCGGTTCTTGTACGCCACGCCGATCTTCAGGTCGTCGAGGATCTCGTACTCGAGGCCGAGGATGAGCTCGTCCATGTACTGCGGCTTGATGCCCGGGGCGATGAGCACGCCCGAGGCGCCGATCAGCTGCTCGGAGTTGCCGACCGCGTTCTGGTTCATCAGGCAGTTCTTGCCGTCGACCGAGCCGATGTTCGTGTCCGTCGCACCGCAGTTGCCTCCGTTGGCGCGGAACTGCTGGCGGAAGTTGACCTCACCGCCGAACGAGCGGTCGTTGATGTCCATCGGGATCGACTCGTAGAACCGGCCCCAGTGGGTGTAGATCTTCGAGCGACCTTCCTTCGTCCAGTCGTAGAGGAGGCCGACGCGCGGGGCGAACATGCCCGACATCGTCATCGCGTTCTTGCCGAGCGCCTCGCCCGTGAGCGGGTCGACGGTGTTCTGCAGGAAGTCGGCGTAGCGCAGCCGCTGCTCCTCGTACCGGATACCGGCGTTGAGGGTCAGGTTCGGCTGGATCTGCCACGAGTCGCGGATGTAGGCCGACCAGTTGAACGTGTTGCCCTGGATCGACGTGCCGGGCTGGCCCGCGATGCCGGAGATGTAGTCGCACGTGAACGTCAGCGTGCCGCCGGCGGGGCCGCCGTCCGGGTTCGGCGTGCGGCACATGTTGTCGAAGCGACCCATCGGGGGGTTCGTCGCCGACGGGCCGAGGAGCTGCACCCAGCGGTCGACGACAACGACGCCGGGGCCGACGAAGTTCTGCAGGAACGCGCCGCCCGAGTACGCGCGGATCTTGTCGGAGATGTTGTTCTCCGCGTCGATACCGGCCTTGATCTCGTGGCTACCGCCCGCCTTCACGCGCTGCGTGACCGAGATCCTGCCGGCCTGGCGCTGCTCGGTGTCGTTGATCAGCGAGCCCGGGCCGCCGATGACGTACGGCCGCGTGTCCATCGGGCAGTTGTTGCTGAGGAATGGGTACTTGTCGCCGGCGGGGTTCGGGTCGTTGTTGGGACCCGGCGGGCCGTCGATGCAGCCGGCGCGCGTGGCGGCCGACTCGGGGAAGCCCTGCGACCACACGCCGAGGCTGCCCTGGCGAAGCACCTGGAGCGGGTCGTTCGCGAGCTGCGGCGCGAAGGCCTCGCGCTCGACGTGGTCGCGGTGCCAGCCGACGACCGCCTCGATCTCGGTCTTGTTGTTGTTGAGCTTCGACGTCCACTTCGCCGACACGTCGCTCACGAGCGACTTGATGATCGAACCCGACGTCGCCGGCCCGAAGATGCCCGGGCTCTCCGAGCGACCCGGCAGCGCCTGGACGCTGATCTGGCCCTGGTTCTCGGGGTTGAGCGCGTAGTTGATCTTGCCGAGCATGTTGTACGCGGTCAGCGACGCCGAACGGATCTCGTCGTCCAGGTTCTCCGTGATGAAGAAGCCCGTCGCCGGATCGACGTCCGGGACGCCGTCGGCGAAGCCGCCGCGCGACACCAGGCGCGAGTCATCGAGCGAGCACGGCCGGTCGGCCGGGGTCGACAGCGTGCCGTCGCTCTGCAGCTTGCGGCAGTCCGTCTGGCGCTTCGTCGTGCGCGTGATGTCCGTCTTGCGGAACTGCGGGACGAAGCCGACGAAGAACCACAGCTTGTCCTTGATGATCGGGCCGCCGACCTCGAAGCCGAAGTCCGCGATGTAGACGTTGTCCGAGACCGCGTCGATCGACGCCGCGTTGATCGGCGTCCTCTCGACGGGAGCCGTCAGGGCGCCCGGCTGGAAGTAGCCGAACACCGAGCCCTTGAACTCGTTCGAGCCCGACTTCGTGACGACGTTGACGACGCCGCCGGTCGCGCGACCGAACTCGGCGTTGTAGCCGCCGGTGATGACCTCGATCTCCTCGATGAAGTCGTTGATGACCGGCGAGCCGACGGTGCCGAACGTGAGGCCCGTCGTGTTGACGCCGTCGACGTAGTACTGGTTCTCGAGCGACGAGCTACCCGAGAACGAGATGCCCAGGCCATCGCCCTGCGAACCGGCGGCGGCGCCGAGCGCGGCCTCGAAGGTGCGGCCCGGGACGGGGATGTTCTTGATGTAGTTCTTGTCGATCGTGATGCCCTGCGTCGTCGACGTCGGGTCGATCGTCGGCGCGGTGGCGACGACGTTCACGATCTCGCCCGCGGCCTTGCCCTGATCGAGCTTCTGGAAGACCGGGGCGGTCTTGCCGATGCCGATCGTGATGCCCGAGCGCTGCAGGGTGATCTGCAGGTAGTAGAACGTGACGTTGTACTCGCCCGGCGGGAGCTCGGTGATCTTGTAGAAGCCATTCTCGTCGGTGATGGCGCTCTGCACGCCGCCGGCGCCGAGCGCCGGGGACGACACCGTCACGGTGACGCCGGCGAGCTTCTCGCCCGTCTTGGCGTCGGTCACCTGGCCCTGGATGGCGCCGCGCGACGAGGACTGCGCGCGCGCGACCGGGAGGTCGGCGAGCAGGCTGACGCCCAGGGTCGTGGCCCCGAGCGTCGCGGCAATCATCAGTTTCTTTGCCCTCATTGCATCGCTCCTCAGGAACCCGTGGTGAAGGTGTAGGTGACGGCGGCCGGCAGACCCTGCTGATAGGTGTCCGAGAACGTCGCCGGGAAGGTGATCTTGTACTCGGTGGTCGGCTGGAGGCCGTTGGTCCACGTGAAGCGCAGGACGTTCGGCTGCGGCAGCGCGAGCGTGAAGTCCGTGAAGGCCGCGCCGCCCTCGGTGATCGCGATGCGGCCGAGGTTGGCCGGGGCCGTGTCGATGAGCGTGTTGAGCGCCATGAGCGCCGGATCCGTGCGGCTCACGCCGACGTCGTTGTTCGAGAACGTCACCGGGAAGACGGTGAGCGGCTCGACCGAGAACGTGAACTGGCTCATGTCGCCCGGCGTGCAGCCGATCGTGATGTCGCCGTTGGGCGGCGCGCACACCTGGTTGCCGGACTTGTCGGTCACGTCGGAGGCGAACGTCAGGTTGCAGGCGATGTTCGTCGGGAGCGGGCCGTTCGGCGTGAGGACGATCGCCGGGCCGAGCGCGTCGAAGCCGCCCATCGCGGGCTTGTTCTGGTCGCCCGACGGGTTCCAGTAGCTCATGTCGAGGTCGAGCGGCACGCTGATCGCGCCGCACTGGATCCCGACCGAGCCGGCGATGAAGCGCGTGTCGTCCGCGCCGCCGTCCTGGTTGATGTCGAGGATGCCGACCGGCTGGCCCTCGGCGATCGTGACGGTGTCGCGCAGGCAGCCCGCCGGGTTGCGGCAGATGCAGATGGCGCGGCCGTCGTCGGGGCAGGTCCGGGGGAGCACGTCGTCGGCGGCCGCGCAGCGCGACACGTCGTCGGGGGTCGCGCCCAGGGGCACGCGCGAGTACGCGTCGTCGTCGACGACGCCGCGGCACGCGATCTCCTCGAGGCTGTTGCCGATGAGGAGCTCGTCCATGATGACGCGGAGCGAGTTGCCGACGGACGCGGCCGTGGTGACCGGGTGCACCTCGTTCGCCTTGGCGAGCTCGTGCACACCGAAGGCGAAGACGCGCGAGCCGCGCGTGTTGCCGTTCGCGTCGGTGACGTTTTCCTTCAGGCGAACCTGGCGGACCATCGGAGGCCCTTCCGGGTTCAGGTTCGTCGTGCTGTCGGTATCCGTGCACGCGGCGCTCGCGAGGATCGCGATGGCGGCGCAGACGAATCGACTCGTTACCGTCTTCATGTGGTTGTTAGCTCCCATTCCGTCGCGACGCGACCGGCGCAAATTCGCCCGCTTGTACTAATCGTGGAGGAAGGCTGTCAAGGTTGTTCTCGCTGTCCTATCACCGTCGAGCCACGAGCTGATATGCAGTCGTGATCACGCGACGTGACAGCGCGCTCGGGATAGTCGCTCGACGGTGTCGCAGGTGGATCTGACATTCGCAGCGCCTGTGACTTTTCCGACGACGAACCGCCGAAAACGTGAAGGCGCACGCCCCTTGCGGTGCGCGCGCCTCGACCCGTGTCGCAGTGGCTACTGCGGTTGCTCGCCGATGGGTTCCTTGAGCTTCAGCGCGACCTTGACCTCGTCCCGGTTCTCGGGGGAGGCGATCGCGCGGATGTTGTCCATCGTCGAGACGACGTGCTCCCACAGGCAGCCGTCCTCGAAGTCGACGAACACGACCTTGTCGTTCGTCTTCATCGCCTCGACCTTGGGGCCGAGGGTCTGCGAGAGCGTCGCCATCGTGACCGGCACGTCGGAGTTGCCGTCGTTGATGGCCATCGACTGATCCGCGCGAACCTTGATCGTGTACACGACCGAGCTCTCGCTCGGGATCTCGTCGTTCTCGAGCTTACGCGGGATGTTGAGGGGCTCCATCTTCATCATGATCGGGATGACCAGGAGGAAGATGATGAGGAGCACGAGCAGCACGTCGATGAGCGGCGTGACGTTGATGTCGCTGGAGACGCTCTTTTTGTCGCCTCCGCCGGATGACATCCCCATGGCTACTTATCTCCCCCCTGCTTCGCGACCGCGAGGTCGACCGTGGTCATCGCCATGACCTTGTTCATGTACTCGAGCACGGGATAGATCTTCTCGTAGCGCACGTTGAAGTCGGCCTTGAAGTAGATCCGGCCGACGCCCTCGGGGTTCTTGGGCGCGTCCCAGGCCGCCTTCACCTGGTTCTCCATCTCCTTCAGCGTCGCCTCGTTCACCGCGCCGAGGTTCTTCTTCTCGACCCAGAGGTCGCCCTTGATGTCGACGGTGACGACGGGCTGGAGCTTGTCCTTCTCCTGCGAGAAGTTGGACGCCTTCGGGAGCGGCACGTCGTGACCGCGCCCCATGATCAGCGTCATCAGCATGAAGATGATGAGCAGCACCAGCATGACGTCGACGAGCGGCGTCACGTTGATGTCGTTGCGGACCGCGTCGACGTGGTGCTTCTTGCCCGAGATCCGCCAGCGGCGATGCGCGTGTCCCGCGCGGCCGGCCATGGCTAGCCTCGACCCTCGCGCAGGACGTAGTCGATGAACTCGCTCGAGACGTCGTTCATGTCGATGACGTATTGCTCGACGCGCGCGGTGAAGAAGTTGAACGCCATCGCCGCGATGATCGCGACGCCGAGGCCGATCGCCGTCGACACGAGCGCTTCGGAGATGGACGGACCGATCGTCTGGATGGTCACGTTACCGCCGCGCAGCTCCTGGAACGTTCCGAGGATGCCGATGACGGTACCGAGGAGACCGATGAACGGCGTCGCCGAGGCGACCGTACCGAGGTAGGCGAGGCCGCGGCGCAGGTTCGACGTCTCGCGCTCCTTCACGCGCTCAAGGGCGCGGTTCACGCTGTCGACGAGGTCGAAGTTGCCGACGTCGTCGGGGCCGTCGGTCTTGAGCGCCTCGCGCCCCTGGAGCAGCGCGCCGAGGCCCGACTCCATCACCTTCGCGACCGGGCTCTTGCCCATCGCGCGCGCTCCGTTGAGCGCCTCGTTGACCTTGTGCTGGCGCAGGAACTCGCCGAGCGCCTGGACGTAGCGGATGCTCTGGTCGCTCGCCGCGCGGTACGTCAGGAGCCGCTCGGCGATGATGTAGAACATGTACACCGACATGCCGACCATCAAGATCGTGATGATCTTGACGATGATGGACATGTGTTCCCAAACTTCGAGGAGGTCGATTCCCATGGCCTTGTCCTAACGTTGTCGTTGCTGGGCCGCCCCTCGATGTCCTGGGGAGGGCTCGGTCAGTGCGTCTGCGAGTAGATGAACGTGACCGCCGTGCAGACCGGGACCGGCTTGCCGTTGACCATGTACGGTCGGTAGCGCCAGTTCCGCATCTCGCGGAGGATCTTCGCGTCGTAGGCGGAGAAGCCGGTGCTCTTCAGCTGGTTCACCGACTGGATGTTGCCGTCGAGCGTGATGCACAGCTTGAAGCTGCCGACGAGGCGATCCTTGCCCGAGCGGTTGATCTCGGTCTTGGTGACGTCGTCGGGCACGATCTGCTGTTGACCCGCGATGCGCGAGCCCTCGAGCATCTGCGGCGGGACGTTCTGGACCTGCGGCGGGGGCGGCGGCGGGGGCGGGGGCGGGGGCGGGGGCGGCCCCTGCGTGACGACGCCGGTCTCGATGCCGCCCTCCGAACCCTCGTCGCTGCCGCCGGTGTCGACGCCCTCACCGCCGGTGGAGGCGGTCTCCTTGACCTGCTTCTCGATCTTGAGCGGCTGGACGAGGTCCTTCACCTTGACCACGCGCGCCGTGACCTTCTTGACCTCGACCTGCTTCGTGCTGCCCTTGGGCGGCGGCGGTGGCGGTGGCGGTGGCGGCGCGATGACGAGCTCGCTCGCGTTCTTCGGCCGCTCGAGCCCGTCGATCTCCCAGATCGACTTCGCCCACATGCCGAGGAACAGCACGATGTGGGCGATCGCCATGCCGCCGAGCAGCGGCATCGCCCAGCCCGGCAGCTTGCGCTTCTTCGCGGCCGCGAAGGCCCCGAACATGTTCGCGCCCGCGGAGTGCGGCAGCGGCTTCAGGGACGCGCCCGGCGCCTTGGGTGCCACGGCCTTCGCGGGACCGTCCGTCGCGAACCCGGCGCTCTTGGCGCCGCCCGGCTCATCGTCGCGGATGAACGGCGTCGTCTTGTCGTCGTCGGTGCCCGAGTCTCTCTTGGCCATCGCGCTGCTCCTTCTCCTGGCGAATCAGCCGCCGGCCTTCGTGCCGTCACCTGCCGGTGCGGGAGGGGGTTGCTGGGCCTTCTTCGCCTGTTCGATGAGAACGCGCGTATGCTTCTGAAGATCTTGCGAGGTCGCCCGATCGAGCCCGGAGGCCCACATGGACCCGTGCGCGAGCGAGCGGAAGTTGAAGAGCGACGCCTCGCGCCCCCACAGCGAGGGGTTCTTCGGCTGCATCTTGATCGCCGTCTGGAGCGCAGAGATGCCGCGCCCCGACAGCTCGATGACCTCTTCGGGCCCGAGGACCTTCTGGTTCAGCTTGTTCCAGATGACGTCGGCGATGAACTGCAAGGCGGCCACCTTGTTCGCTTCGTCCGGCGATCCTTCCGCGACCTTCTGATACCAGTCAATCGACTTTCGCCACCCGGGGACGAGCCCCGCGGGCGAGTCGAACATCATGTCGTCGCCGTTCGCGTCGCGGGCCGACAGGTAGATGCCCGCGAGGTTGTTCATGATCTTCGTGTCCTTGGGGTCGGCCTTCTGGAGCTCGAGCCAGTGGTCGAGGGCCTTCTGGTACTGCCCCGAGTCGAGCCACAGCTTGGTCATCAGCTTGCGGGTCTCGTCGTCGGCCGGATCCTGCTTGAGCCAGAGCTGCCAGTGCTGCACGCCGAGGTCGGCGACCTGCGGCGCGGACAGCGCGCACATGTCGGCCTTCGTGCACACCGAGCTCGACGAGCACGTCAGCCGGTTGAGGTCGGCGCGCGCCTCGTCCATGAGGCCGGTCAGCGTGCGGACCTCGTTCTCGTCGGACTCGATCGAGTCGATGATCGGGTCGGTGTCGAGGCCAAAGCCCCCCCACCAGCCGTACACGGCCATCAGGCCCGAGACGCCGGTGCGGAGCGGCACGATGCGGTCGTTGGGCGACATGCCGAGGAGCTTGGTCTCGCGGTCGACCTCGCCGAGGTCGTCGACGAGGAAGCGGGCGTAGACGAGCGCGAGGGCATCGCGCGTGGCGCGGATCGTCTCGGCGTCGATCTGCGGCTTGTAGAGGTTGTCCTCCGCCGTCTTCAGCGCCGCGCGCAGCGGCGTCAGATCGGTGCGGCACTCGTTGTAGTGCCGGTCGCCTTCCTTGATGCAGACCTCGGCGACGGCCGGCTTGGTGCCGGGGAGGTCGGTGCAGACGTCATCGCCCTTCTGGCCGATGAGGATCGTCTCCTTCTCACCGCCGGGCCGGAACACCTTCGAGTACGCGAGGCCGAGGTTGTAGTGGATCTTCGGATGATCGACCTTCTTCAGCGCGCGCTCGTAGGCGCCCGCGGCGTCCACGAACTTCGAGTCGCGGAAGAGACGGCCACCGCGCCGGGTCAGGTCGCGACCCTGGAGGTCGTTGCACGCTACCAGCAGCATCGCGCTTGCAACGACGAACATCGTGCGGCGCGTCGCGGGCTTCATGAGGCGCGCGACTATACATAGGTGGGTAGGGTGCATCAACCGCCTTCGCACCTTCGTGTACTACGCGCGTTGCGTCGCGATCGTCGAGAGTACGTGACACCCGATGTCACCGTGACGCGAACGCGACGCCCGTGCGACGCGGCGCTTACAGCGAGAGCGACAGGGTGATCGAATAGCGTTCGAGATCGGCCTCGTCGGTCGCGGTCGTGGTGAGGCCCACCGACTTCTGCTCGATGCACGCCTTGGCCGCGGCGACCGCCGCGCCGGTGACGTCGCGCAGCTCCATCGTCGCCTCGGTGATCTTCGCGTGCTGGTCCTTGATCGCGAGGAACACCGTGCCCTCGAGGCGCGGCTTCGCACCGCGCGCGCCGGCGGCGAGCTGCTGCGCGCAGTCCTTCATCGCCGCCTGGATCTGCGTCGAGAACGCGTGCGTCACCGCCGACGAGATCTTGCGCGGCACGCCCGGCGGGTGCACGGCCGGATCGACGCTCTGCACGCGGTCCTTCGGGTTGCGCCGGTGGTCGCGCACGCGCGTGCCGTCGACGTAGTACTCGTTCGGCTCCGACGGCACGTCGCGGACCGTCACGCCGGACGGATCCGTCACCTGCGGGCGGTCGCCGCGCGGCGCGTGCGACGCCGTCGTCGTGCCGGACGACGATGACGACGACGACGAGGATGATGAAGACGACGGCGACTTCGCGCCGCTCGCACCGTCCTCGCGGACCGCGAGCCACAGCGCGATGCCGGCGCCGACGACGACGAGCGCGACCGCGAGCCCGAGCCAGCGATTCATACGTCTGGTTCTAGCACGTGGTCGCGAGCGGCTCGGATCGCCGCGTGGGGCGGATCACCCCGACGTCGCCCGCGCGGACGCGGCGCTGGCGGCCGGCCCCGTCGCGGAGCAGCAGCGCGCCGTCGCCGTCGAGCCCGACGAGCTGGCCGACGACGTGGGCGCCGTCGACGGTCGCGCGCGCGACGAGGCCCCGCGCCATGCGCTCGTGCCACGCCGGCGCGATCCCCTCGAGGCCGCACGCGATGTAGCGGTCGACCCAGCGCTCGATGCCGCCGAGGAGGGTCGCGAGGAAGCGCTCGCGCGCGGCGCCGTCCATGCGCTTCCCCGTCGCTTCCTCGAGCGTGAGGGCAACGTCCGCGACCTCCGGTGGCAGCGCGCCGCTGGTGTCGCGCGGACGATCCGGGGACGGCTCGCCCGCGCGGCCCACCGCGGGATCGTCGTACGGAGGTCGCCGCTTCACGGCTCCGGCGAGGTTCACGCCGATGCCGGCGATCACGGCGTCCAGGCGCCCGCCCTGGCTCTGCGCCTCGACCAGCACGCCCGCGAGCTTGCGCTCGCCGACGAGCGTGTCGTTCGGCCACTTGAGGGTGGCCGGCGCACCGAACGCGATGGCCGCGTCGCACACGGCGACGCCGATGGCGAGCGTGATCGGCGGGACGAGCGCGAGCGGCAGCGGCGGGCGCAGCACGGCGGACAGGTACAGCCCCATCCCCGGCGGCGAGCTCCACGCCCTGCCCTCGCGGCCGCGCCCGGCGGTCTGGCGCTCGGCGACGACGATCGTGCCGTGGCTCGCGCCGGCGCGCGCCAGGCGCGCGGCCTCGTCGTTCGTCGAGCCGGTGACTTCCAGGTCGATGCGCTGCGCGCCGAGCCAGCGCGCGGCGCCGGCAGGTGCGCCGGGCAGCGTCATCGCACGGCCTGCGTCTCGGCCTGCTGGAGCGCCGCGACGTGGGCCGCGATCATGGCGCGCGCACGTCGAGGCCGATGTCGACGGCGCCGGCCGAGTGCGTGATCGCGCCGACGGAGATGAGGTCCGCACCGGCGCGCGCGTAGTCGCCGATCGTGGCGAGCGTGATGCCGCCCGACACCTCGACGACGGTGTTGCGCGAGTGCGCGCGCGCCGCGGCGACCTCGACCTGCGCCGGCGTCATGTTGTCGAGCAGCACGATCTCGGCGCCGGCGGCGAGCGCCTCGTCGAGCTCGCCGAGGTTCGTGACCTCGACCTCGACGCGCAGAGGGTGCGGCGCCTTCGCCCGCGCCGACTCCACGGCCGCGCGCACCGAGCCGCACGCCGCGATGTGGTTGTCCTTGATGAGGATGCCCGAGCCGAGGTCGAAGCGGTGGTTCGCGCACCCGCCGGCGAGCACCGCCGCCTTCTCGAGGACGCGGAAGCCCGGCGTCGTCTTGCGCGTGTCGACGACCCGCGCCTTCGTCCCCGCGACGGCGTCGGCGTAGCGCCGCGACGCGGTCGCGACGCCCGACAGGCGCTGCACGAAGTTGAGCGCCGTGCGCTCGGCCGCGAGCACCGTCTGCGCCGGGCCGCGCACCGTGAGCAAGAGGGCGCCGCGATCGACGCGCGTGCCGTCGGGGGCGTGGCGCTCGATCTCGATGTCCCCATCGACGAGCGCGAACACGGCAGCGGCAACGTCGATGCCGAACGCGACGATCGGCTCGCGCACGTTCATGTCGGCGACCACCGGCCGCGGCGCCGCGCCGAGCGTCACCGCACTCGTCACGTCGCCGCGCCCGAGGTCCTCGTCGAGGGCCAGCTCGATCAACCGGCGCACCGCGGGGATCGCGGCGAGCCCTCGCAAGGCAACTTCACCCATGTGGGGTGACCCTACCAGACCTACGACCAGTAACGGACGCGCCAGCCGCGCGCGCGCGCGTGGCGGTACAGGCGCGTGTCGGGGTTGACGGCGATCGCGGTGCCGACGCGCTCGAACATCGGCAGGTCGGTGTAGCTGTCGGAGTAGAAGTAGCTCTGCTCGAGGTCGACGCCGTGGTGCTGCGCCCACTGCTCGGCCTGCGCGACCTTGTGCGGGCCAAAGCCCATCGCCGTCGAGCGGCCGGTGAACGTGCCGTTCGCGACCTCGAGCTCGGACGACAGGACGTGGTCGATGCCGATGTTGCGCGCGACGGCGCGCGCCGCGTACTGCGTCGAGCCGGTCGCGAGCACGATCATGTGGCCCGCGTTGCGGTGGTGCTCGACGGCGACGCGCGCGGCCGGCACGACCGTCGGCGCGATGTGCTCGCGGTACCAGATGTCGCTCTTCGCGACCATCTCCGCCTCGTTGTTGCCGCGCAGCATCCAGATCGTGCGCGCGAACACGTCCTCGACGTCGAGCAGCGCGAAGCGATGGAGGAGCGTCCAGTACGCGACCTTCGCCATCAACGTGACCGGCAGCTCGCCGCGGGAGTACAAGAAGCGCGCCCACGATGGCCCCGTCTCGACGGAGAGGACCGTTCTGTCCATGTCGAAGAACGCGGCGCGACGGACCTGGGAGCTCACGGCCCGGGCGTACTACCACACTTATCGGAGGACGCTGAGCTCGAGGAACCGGATCAGGATGTTCGATCCCGCGTGCGTGAGTGTCGACGCGAGGATCGAACCCGTCGCCGAGCGCATCCATCCGAACAACAGGCCCGGGACCATCGTGGCGAACGCGCGCGGATCGCCGTCCTTCGGGAGGTGGATCAAACCGAACGCGATCGCGGACAGCACGAGCGCGAGGCCGACGCCGCCGCCGAGGATGCGCCGCTTCGGCGGAAAGCGCTGCTCGAGGAGGCCGAGCAAAAAGCCGCGGAAGAACAGCTCCTCCGGAAGGGCGACGACGACGAGCTGCACCGCACAGAACTCGAGCAGATCGAGCGACAGCTTCGGCGCGTGGATCGCGTCGAGGCCGCCGTAGCGCCCGCACATGCCCCGCGGCACGAGGTGCGCGAGCAGGCTCGAGTTACACGCGATCTCGTAGAACGCGATGTAGCCGGCCACGAACAGCGGGAAGATCGCGACCATCGCGACGGCGGCCGTGACGAGGCCGCGCCGCACGGGCGCGACGTGGAAGCCGTAGTCGTCGAGCGTCTCGCCGGCGGCGCCACCCGACCCGCGCCGCGTGCGGTGCCACGCCATGCCCACGGGCACGTACAGGAACAGCACGGCCACGAACGCCGAGCCCAGGTGCCCGATCGCCGGGAGCGTGACGTTGATCCGCACCAGCAGCGTGACGAGCACGGCCACGCCGGCCCACGCGAGGATCGCGTCGCGGCCGGCGTTCGTCTTCGAGATCGGCACCTACTGGCGGAGCGGCTCGTACGAGCCGGTGATCACGGTATCCGTGATCACCGCGGTCTCGAGCTCGGCGACGAGCGTCAGCTTGTCGGCCGCGAGGTCGGTGTCGTTGACGTAGCCCCACACCTGCACGAACGCCTTGGGCGCCGCCTGGAGCTCGATGATCATGAACAGGCCGTCCTCCGACGACGCCGCCTTCTGCGAGTGGCGGACCGGGAGGCCGACGCTCGACGAGAAGTAGTACGTGTCGGCGCCGTCGACGTGGTTGACCTCGCCCTTGGTGCTCGACACCGTGGCGATGAAGTTCGAGATCTCGTGGTTCGCGCAGTCGCGGACCGCGCCGGCGAGGACGCCCGTGCCGGCGGTGCGCGACACGCCGATCAGCGCCGGCAGCGTCTGCGCGGTCGTCTTCGACACGCTCTGGATCTGACCGAGCATCTGCGCCGCCATGTCGGGCTGCACGGTCTGGTTGAGGAGCAGCGTGTCGAGCGCGCTGTCCGACGTCATCTTGAAGCCGAAGCGCTTGGTGCCCGTCGGGATCGTGAGCGTCAGCTTCGCCATCTCGTCGGCGACGACCGCGGCGCCGAACGGCTGCCCGATCGACTGGTTCGGGAACGCGATGACCGAGGTCCCCGGTGCGAGGTTCCCGCTCTGGAAGTCGGTGACCTTCGTGGACAGCGCGACGTCGACCGTCGTGGCCGCGTCGGCGCTCGGCGTCCCGAGGCACGCGAGGTCGGCCGGGCCGAGCTCCATCCACTGGTTGTCGGCGACCTCCCGGTTGCCCTTCAGGGACTTGGTCGGCTTGTTGAATCCGATGTCCTTGGGCGGAGCATCGGGTGCGGCGCCGCCGTCGTCGCCACAGGCGGCCGCGGCAAGCATCAGAAGGACAGTCGAAGGAATGCGGTGGCTCATCTCTCGCTCCCGGCTAGATGGGGCTTTGTAGCCAACCCCTACCGCCGGGATCAACTACTTCTCACCTTGCCTACCCCGGGGGCCGTCGATACAACCTGCCCCCATGGACATCCGCAAGATCCGCGAAATCCTCGGGGAGCACGGCGCGCTGCTCGATCACCAGAGCCGCACCATCCCGGCGAGCCAGTTGACGCTGCCGTCCCCGGACCACGTCGACAGGGTGTGGGTGTACTCCGACCGCAACGCCCGCGTGCTCGGCAACCTCCAGCGCATGCTGTCGACGGGCCGGCTCGCGAACACGGGCTACCTCTCGATCCTCCCCGTCGACCAGGGCATCGAGCACTCGGCCGGCGCGTCGTTCGCGCCGAACCCGCAGATGTTCGACCCCGAGAACATCGTGAAGCTCGCGATCGAGGGTGGCTGCAGCGCGGTCGCGTCGACGTACGGCGTGCTCGGCATCTGCGCGCGCAAGTACGCGCACCGGATCCCGTTCATGGTGAAGATCAACCACAACGAGCTGCTGTCGTATCCGAACACGTACGACCAGACGCTGTTCGGCACGGTCCGCCAGTGCATCGACATGGGCGCGGTCGGCATCGGCGCGACGGTGTACTGGGGCTCGGCCGAGTCGCGGCGCGAGCTGCACGAGGTGTCCGAGGCGTTCGCCGAGGCGCATGCGCACGGCCTGTTCACGGTGCTGTGGTGCTACGTCCGCAACAGCGCGTTCAAGACGTCGCTCGGCGACCAGAGCCTGTCGGCCGACCTCACGGGCCAGGCGAACCACCTCGGCGTCACGATCCAGGCGGACATCATCAAGCAGAAGCTGCCCGAGCTGAACGGCGGCTACAACGACCCCGCGCTGAAGGGCCTCGGCAAGACGCACAAGAAGGTCTACTCGGAGCTCACGAGCGACAACCCGATCGACCTGTGCCGCTACCAGGTCGCGAACTGTTACATGGGCCGCGTCGGCCTCATCAACAGCGGTGGCGCGTCGGGCGACAACGACCTCCAGGACGCCGTCAAGACGGCCGTCATCAACAAGCGCGCCGGCGGCATGGGCCTCATCGCGGGCCGCAAGGCGTTCCAGCGGCCGTTCAAGGAGGGTGTGGAGCTCTTGCACGCCATCCAGGACGTTTACCTGTGCAAGGACGTCACGATCGCGTAGCGCTTCACGGGTAAACTGATCCGCCAATGCGTCTGGGTGAGCTGCTCGTGACGACCGGGATGCTCACCCCGGAGCAGGTCGAACAGGCGCTGCACGCCCAGGTGATGTGGGGCGGGCGCCTGGGGACGAACCTCATCGAGCTCGGCTTCGTCGACCTCGACACGCTGTCGCAGACGCTCGGCCGGCAGCACCGCCTCCCCGCCGCCCTCGCCCGCCACTTCGAGAAGAGCGACCCGGCGCTCCAGGCCCTGCTGTCGCCCGACCTCGCCGAGCGCTACGAGTGCGTGCCGCTCCTGCGCGTCGGGCCGCGCATCGCGCTCGCGCTCGTGCAGCCGATCGACACGCTGGGGCTGCGCCGCATCGCGGCCGAGCTCGAGGTCGAGCCCGAGTGCCTGGTGCCGTCGATCGCGGCCGAGCTGCGCGTCCGCTACCACCTCGAGCGCGTGTACCAGATCGCGCGCTCGGCGAGGTTCCTGCGCTCGCGCGGCAAGACGAACCCGCCGTTCCCGCACCTCTCGATCGCCAGCGTCCCGATCGAGGAGTCCGAGCCGGGGCTGGAGCTGCCCGCGCTCGACGTTGCGGCCACGCAGGAGATGCCGCGGATCGCGCTACCGCCGATCACCGCGGTCGCCGACTACGCACCCACGACGGTGATGCCGGTGGTGTCGTACGCCGAGGAGGAAGACTCCGGCGTGCACGTCGAGGTCGATCCGGCGTCGGGCGACGGCGGTGACGACGGCGGCGGCGGCGACGGGCCGCCCGAGATCTCGGCGGAGGACCTCGACGACCTGTCGTCGCTCGCCGAGCCGCTCGACGAGCCGGCGGCGGACGACGCGCCGCGCGCGGTCTCTCCCGGCGGCGGGCGCGATCGGCGCAAGTACGTCCGCTCGCTCACCGACGTGCCGACGACGGACTCCGAGCGCCAGGCGCTCGGCCGCATCGCGATCCGCCGCGTCGCCGTCAACCCGACGGGCACGACGCTGGGCGAGGCCACGCGGGCGATCCGGCGCGGCACCGACCGCGACCGCGTCGCCGAGCTCGCCGTCGCGGCGCTCGATCGGTTCATGCCCGGGTGCACCGCGGCGATCCTGCTCGTCGTGCGCGGCGAGCTCGCGATCGGATGGAAGGGCTTCTGCCGCCAGGGTCGCGTGCTCCCCGAGATCGGGGTGCCGCTCGACCAGCCGAGCATCGTGCAGCGCGCGATCCAGCGCACGCAGACCGTGCGCCAGCCCGACGGCGAGCTGGCCGAGATCGACCGCCTGCTCCTGCGCTCGCTCGGTCAGGACGAGGGGTCCGCGACGACCGAGCTGGGGATCGCTCCCGTCACGATCGCCGGCCGCGTGATGTGCGTGATCGCGTTCGTCGCCGACCGCGACACGCCGACGTCGACCGCCGACTCGATCGCCGCCGCGACGGGCGCCGCGTTCGCCCGCCTGATGCGGGACGCCAGTCGTTGACCGCGCGCGCGGTTCGCGGCAAGGTCCCACCGTCATGAGCGACGACGCTGCCGTCGACGGTCCTCGGAAGAAGCACCGCCACGACCTCGGCCACGAGGATCACGGCGCGAAGCTCGCCGCCGGCACGACCCGGGCGATCCAGGGGCTCCTCGGGTTGTGGATCGCGCTGACGCTCGCGTTCGTCGTGTACGCGCTCGTCGACGGCTCGCGTCCCAAGCCGGCCGTGACGCAGCCCGCGAAGTAGGCGCGACCTTGCTGGTCTCATGTAGGCACGCCGCGTCACGTTTCTGGCGTGGCGTTTCTCGACCGTTCGAGTAAGGTTCGCCGTTCGTGTCGGGGGCTGCGGCGCGGCACCCACGGATCATGATTCCCGACGAGGTCATCACCCAGATCCGCGAAGCGGCCGACATCGTGGCCGTGATCGGCCAGCACATCCAGCTGAAGAAGGCCGGGCGGAGCTGGAAGGGCCTGTGCCCGTTCCACGGCGAGAAGACGCCGTCGTTCAACGTCATGCCCGACAAGGGCTTCTTCCACTGCTTCGGCTGCCAGAAGAGCGGCGACGTGTTCACGTTCGTGATGGAGCTCGAGGGCAAGAGCTTCGTCGAGGCGGCCGAGCACCTGGGCGCGCGCTTCGGCATCGAGATCCCCAAGCTCGAGGAGTCACCGGAGCTGCGGCGTGCGCGCGGCGAGCGCGTGGCGATGCTCGACCTCAACAAGCTCGCGGCGTCGTTCTTCCGCGAGATCCTCGCAGATCCCACCCGCGGCGCGCCGGGGCGCGCGTACCTCGAGAAGCGCGGCGTGTCGCAGGAGACGGTGGACAAGTTCCAGCTCGGCTACGCGCCCGGCGAGTGGGGCGCGCTCGCGGATCACCTGCGCGCGAAGCGGGCGGACCTCGAGCTCGCGGTGCGCCTGGGGCTCATCGCCCACCGCCCGAAGACGAGCGGCTTCTACGACCGCAACCGCGACCGGCTCGTGTGCCCGGTCGTCCAGCCGGGCGGCGAGATCGCCGGCTTCTCGGCGCGCGTCGTCGGGACCGCGCCGGTGCGGCCGGGGGATGACCCGCCGCCGAAGTACATCAACAGCCCCGAGAGCCCGGTCTACAAGAAGAGCAAGCTGCTGTTCGGGCTCGCGCAGGCGCGCGAGGCGATGGCGACGACGAAGCGGGTGGTGCTCGTCGAGGGCAACTTCGACGTCATCACGCTGCACCAGGCCGGCTTCTGCGAGGTCGTCGCACCGCTCGGCACCGCGCTCACCCCCGAGCAGGTCAACGTCCTGCGCCGCATGTCCGACCGCATCGTGCTCCTCTACGACGGCGACAAGGCCGGCTACAAGGCGACGATGCACGCGCTGCAGCTGTGCGTCGAGGCCGAGGTCGAGGTCCAGGTCGCGTCGCGGCCGGGGCACGCGCGCTCGGGCGGCGCCGGGCCGCTCGCGGGCGGCGTCGATCCGGACAGCCTCGTCGCGGGCGGCGGCGCCGAGGTCCTGCGCGAGGCCGTCGACCGCGCGCGCGGCGGCATCGACTTCTTCGCGTACGAGGTGTGGAGCATGGGGCGCAACAACGTCGATGCGCGCGCGCGTGCCCTCAGCGACGCGGCCGGCCTCGCCGCGAAAGTTGCGAGCCCCGCCAAACGTGATCTAATCGTCGGCACCTTGGCGAGCGCGCTGCACGTGGATGCCGAGGTCGTACGCAGCGCCTTCGATCGAGCCCGCGGACGACCGCAGCCGTCCCCGCAGACGCGCGAACACGGAGCCCGCGTGAGCGAACGCACCAACGAGGCGCCGCGCAGGTGGGCGCAGGTCGGCGAGCGCGACGAGCTGGAGCTGATCGCACTGCTCACCGACCACCCCTCGTTGATCGCAACCGCGGACGCAGACAGGGCTTTTTGCCTCTTGACGGACACTCGGCTTCGCGACATGTATTCCGCGGCTCGGGATGGTCAATCGCTTCTGGAACTTGCATCCAGCCGACTGCCCCCCGACGCTGCGGCGCACGTGCTGTCCGGTATGTACTCCCAGAAAGACCCGACGAAGGTGCTCGCGGTGATGCTGAGCAACCTCGAGCATCGGCGTGCGATGGCGGAGCGGGCGCGGCTGGGGAAGCAGCTCGCGCAGAGCGGACAGCGCAACGAACACGAGACGGCGCGCCTCCTGGCGCAACTGGCAGTGGCGAAGCGACAGGGTGACCGGGAGCTCGTAGCCCGGCTCACCGACGAGATCGCGACCAACCGAAAGCAGGTCGACTAGCATGGCGCGTACATCCAAGACCAAGGCCGCTCCCTCCTCGAAGGACCCGGCGAAGAAGCCTCCCGCCGCACCGGTGGCGGCGGCGAAGGACCCGAAGAAGGCGGACAAGGTCGCGGACAAGGCGAAGGCGGTGAAGCCGGCGGTCGCGGCACCCGCGGCGAAGAAGCCCGACGGCAAGCCGGCGCCCGCGGCGGCGACGGCGATCAAGAACGCGAAGCCGGCGAAGGCGCCCAAGGCCGCGACGGCGCCCAAGCCGGGGCGCGCGCGCGAGGACGGCGACGACGACGGTTGGGACGGCGACGGCGGCGGCGACGACGACGACGACGACTTCGTACAGATGCCGAAGGCGCCCAAGCCGGGCGCCCCGGGAAAGGGCGGCAAGGCGGCCGCGGCGGCCGGCAAGCGCCCGCCGATGGACCTCGACGACGACGACGCGGTCCCGCCCGCGTTCGAGGGCGGCGACGACGACGCGGACGACGACTTCGCGTCGCCGCGCGGCGCCAGCCGCAGCACGAGCGCGGAGGCCGACGCGGCGGCGCTCGAGGCCGAGACGCGCGCGACGAAGAAGGGGGGGCGCGGCAACAGCCGCGGCGGCGGCGAGAGCAACTCGATGCGCGACAAGCTCATCGAGCTCGGCAAGCAGAAGGGCTTCGTGACCTACGACGAGGTCAACGACCACATGCCCGAGGACGTCGTCTCGACGGACCAGATCGACGGCTGGCTGTCCGCGCTCGGGGAGCACGGCATCGAGGTCGTCGACGGCTCGGGCGCGCGGCGCAACAACGAGCTCGTCGACCAGCCCCCGAAGGGCCTCGACATCGAGAAGGAGAAGGAGGAGGGCGAGGTCGACGAGGACGAGGAGTACGCGTACAGCCGCACGAGCGACCCGGTGCGCATGTACCTGCGCAAGATGGGCTCGGTCTCGCTGCTCACGCGCGAGGGCGAGGTCGAGATCGCCAAGCGCATCGAGGACGGCGAGCGCAAGATGCTGCAGGCCGTGCTCAACAGCTCGGTCGCCGTCGAGGAGCTCCTCGAGATCGGCGAGCGCCTGCGCAAGGGCAAGGTCCGCGTGAAGGATGTCGTGAAGGACATCGACGAGGACGAGGCCGAGTTCAACGAGCAGTTCTACGTCGACCGCGTCTGCAAGATCATCGACAAGGTCCGCAAGCTCCAGCGCGACACCGAGAAGCTCGACGAGAAGCTCGGGGAGTCCGACACCGAGGGCAAGAAGAAGAAGATCAAGGAAGCGCAGAAGGCGAACCGCGCCCAGATGTTCGAGGACCTCTCGGACCTGCGCCTCAACAAGCCGACGGTCGACCGCATCGTCGCGCAGCTGAAGAACATCATCGTCAAGCTCGACAAGGCGGAGCTCGAGATCCGCGAGTGCGAGCGCAAGGCCGGCATGCCGGCCAACGAGATCCGCAAGACGCTGCGCGAGATGCGCGCGTCGCCGCAGCGGGCTCGCGCCGTCGGCAAGAAGATGATGATGACGGTGCAGGACTTCGAGGAAATGGAGGAGATGATCAAGTCGGCGATGCGCAAGGTCGCCGTGATCGAGGAGGAGGCGCGCTCGACGGCGCCCGAGCTCCGCTCCACGTTCCGCGACCTGCACGAGGGCGAGCGGATGGCGGACCGCGCGAAGTCCGAGCTCGTCGAGGCCAACCTCCGGTTGGTCGTGTCGATCGCGAAGAAGTACACGAACCGCGGCCTGCAGTTCCTCGACCTGATCCAAGAGGGGAACATCGGCCTCATGAAGGCCGTCGACAAGTTCGAGTACAAGCGCGGCTACAAGTTCTCGACGTACGCGACGTGGTGGATCCGCCAGGCGATCACGCGCGCGATCGCCGACCAGGCCCGCACGATCCGCATCCCCGTGCACATGATCGAGACGATCAACAAGCTCGTGCGCACGACGCGCTACCTGGTCCAGGAGCTGGGTCGCGAGCCGACGCCCGAGGAGATCGCCGAGCGCATGGAGCTGCCGCTCGACAAGGTCCGCAAGGTCCTCAAGATCGCGAAGGAGCCGATCTCCCTCGAGACGCCGATCGGCGAGGAGGAAGACTCGCACCTCGGCGACTTCATCGAGGACAAGTCGATCATCTCGCCGAGCGAGAGCGTGATCTCCGTGAACCTCGCCGACCAGACGCGCAAGGTGCTCGCGACGCTCACGCCGCGCGAGGAGAAGGTCCTGCGCATGCGCTTTGGCATCGGCGAGAAGTCCGACCACACCCTCGAGGAAGTCGGCCAGGACTTCGAGGTCACGCGCGAGCGCATCCGCCAGATCGAGGCCAAGGCGCTCCGCAAGCTGCGCCACCCCTCGCGCTCCAAGCGCCTGAAGGCGTTCGTCGAGAACTAGGGCCGTCGTCCGAGCGTCTCAGCGCACGACACCGCTCAGCAGCGTTGCGACGACGCTGCCGGCGGTCTCGTGCCCATACATCTGCAACGGATCGCCAAATCGATCCGTGAGCCCTTCCCACGAGACGTCGTAGGCACCGAGGACCTGCGTCGCATCGTCCACGGATGCGATCCGGAGGGCGACCGTGCCCGTGAGGCCTGCCTCGCCCGAGGTGTAGCTCTCGTAGATCCAGCACGGAGAGAGGTCTTCCTTGGCCGGATTACAGGTTTCCCGATAGACCTGCTGAAAGCGAACCCGTGCGCTCCCGTCGGTGAGGCTGACGCTCACGCCGTCCGGGCCTCGCAAGGCATCGCGCGCCGACCGAGGAAACTCGATCGACGACCAGGGAAAGGTACGAGCCTCCGGACCGAACGATTCATCGAGCTTGTCCCGGTTGTCCTCGCCCGTGAAGACGATCGTGATCGTGTCCGCTTCCGTCATGCGAGCGATGCCGTGACCGCTCGAAGGCTCCGGGGAAGCACAACCGAAGACCGCCCCGCATAGCGACATCAACACCGCCACTCGCATCAAAGCCTCCTCTCGACCAGAGAGAGAGTCTATCTGGGCCCGCGAAGAACCGTCCAGGATGATCCGGTTGCAGCATCCCTGACAACGGGTGCGACGCGAGCGCTTCATCCTCCACGACGCGCCGTCGCCGTCGCCCGGCGAGTTACTTCTTCTTGCCGAACAGGCCGCCGAGGCCGGACTTGCCCTTCTCGGCGAGGTTGCGCTCGATGACGCGGATCTCGGCGAGGGCCTCGGCGTGGCGCGGCTCGGTCGAGATGACCTGCTGGAAGTGCTCGAGGGCCTCGCGGTCGCGGCCGAGCATGCGCTCGACGCGGCCGAGGTAGAACAGCGCGACCTCGGGCTTCTGGGACTTGTAGGCGGCGTGACCGAGGACCTTGCGCGCCGCGACGGCGGCGGACTTCTTGTCGGACGCGGCGCAGAACTTGGCCCACGCGAGGCGCGCGTAGTTGTCGGGGTCGTTGCCGTCGTAGTCGGTCGCGCGCTGGAGCTCCTCGACGGCCTTCGCGAGCTGGCCGTCGCGCAGGTGCATGAGGCCGCGCTGCGTGTGCTCGGCGGCGAGCTGCTGCGGCGTCTTCGCCGGTCCGGGCCTGGCCGGCGCGTCCGGTGCGGGCGCGGCGGGATCCTCCGGGGCGACGGTCGCCGGTGGGGTCGTCGCGGCGCCGGCGCGCGGCGCCGTCGAGGCCAGCGGCGGCGGGGTCGTCGCCGACGGCGCGGTCACCGGCGGCGTCGTCGCCGAGGGCGTGCGGGTCGCCGGCGGCGTCGTCGGCACGCCCGAGCGCAGCATCGGCTTGTGCGTCGCCGGCACGATCGCCGGGCGCCCCGTCGCCGATCCCGTTGATCCCGCCGCTGGCGCGACCGGCGCGGGCGGTGCCGGTGTGCCGGCCGGGGCTTGCCACGGGGGCGGCTGCGCCTGCGCCGCGGGCGATTGCCATGCGGCGGGGGGCGCCTGCGGCGACGGCACCGTCGGCACCGTCGTCGGCGCCGGGGTTGGTGGTGGGGTCGTCGGTGCACCGCCGCGCGCGCGGCCGCCGAGCGCGGGCGGCGGTGCGAACTGCTCGGCGTCGCCGAGGAGGCTCGGGGGAGGTGCGGCGAGGCTGCTCTCGCCGATCGCATCGGCGATCAGGTCGCCCAGCTCGGGCGCGGGCTCCGGGGCGGCGTACGGATGGGCGTGGACCGGCGGCGGCACGTACGCCGCGGCCGCCGCGTACACCGGCTCGGGTGCGAACGCCGACGCCGGCGGCAACCCGCCCGAGCCCTCGGGGGCGAGCGCGAGATCGGCGAGGTCGTTCGTCGCCGGCAGCACCGGCAGCGCGGCGGGTGCCTCGGGCTCCGGCGCGAGCGACAGGTCCGCCAGGTCGTTCGTCGCCGGCAGCTGCAGCTCGGAGACCGGCGGCGCCGGAGGCGGCATCGGAGACGGCATGTGCGGCGTCACCACGGGGTGATCGCGGTGCGTGACCTCGGGAGCGTCCGGCGACTGCACGAGGTCGCCGACGACGTGCTCGGACGTCGCCGTCGCCGCGCGCGTGCGCGTCGTCGCGTCGCCGCCGATGGAGATCGGGATCGCCGTCTCCGTCGGCGTCGGAGCGCGCGTGAACGCGATCGGCTCGGCGGCCGTCGCCGCGCCGCACGCGACGAGCGCGTACACCGTCGCGCGCACCGTCGGGCGCGGCAGGTCGGCGTGCAGCGCCTCGAGCTCCTCGAGGTTACAGCCCACGAGGAGCGGCTCGATCAGCTCGCGCTCGGCGCGCTGGAACCCGAACTGCCCGAGGTCGTCGACGGCCTCGGGCTTGAGCTTGAAGTGGGTGCCGAAGCGGTGGACCTCCGCCTGCAGGCGGTCCTCGTCGTAGTGCGTGCGCGCGCCCGCGTAGATGATCGCGCGGATGTCGACCGCCGCGCCGGGGCGCACCGGCAGCGTGATCGTGTCGTGCACGGTCAGGATGCCCTCGGGCACCGCGAACGTCCGCGTCGCGCACTGCGCGATCGTGCGCAGGCGCAGGCGCATCGCCTGGTCCTCGTCGAGCCGCGCGACCTCCGCGATGATGTCGAGCTCGTCGTCGTCGGGGTCCGCCCCGAGCTTGTGGTGGATGAACGGGATGTGCTGCGTCGCCGCGTAGCGGTGCGTCAGGGCGATCTGCAGCGCCGAGTCCGGACCGAGCGGCGACGTCGCGCCGACGATGCCCTCGCCGTGGAACGCGATCCGGAACTCCTTGCCGTGGGGCGCGTGCAGCACGAGCTCGCACGCCACCCCGCGCAAGCCGATCGCCGCGAGGGTGCGCCCCCACGGCCGGTCGGCGATCTGTCCGCGTGCGAGCTCCACCGGGCCCTAAGAATGCGGCGACTTCGCGACGACGGCAATCGGGACCGGCCGCTCCATGCCGAGGCGGTGGGTCCCGGGTCCCGACTCCCCACGATCCGCCCCGGATTCTTCGCGCGGGGCGCGGATCTGGATGACAATCACCAGCTGTGGATCCCTTCTGGTCGACGCTGCTCCACCGCGTGTGGATCACGTGGACGCCGCTCCTCCTGCTCGCGTTCTTCGTCATCCGCTCGCTCGCCGTGCGGACCCGCCAGGTCGAGCGCTACAACCTGCGCGCCGCGAGCACGCTCCTTCTCGGCCACATCGTCGCGCTGATCGTCGGCGTCGCGCAGAGCTACTTCGGCTACCAGCAGGAGCTCGCCGAGCTGTTCAGCCTGTCGTTCGAGCTGCTCTCGGTGGTCACGCTCGGCACGACCGCGGCGTTCCGCGTCCTCCTGCCGCGCGTGGGCTTCGTCCTGCCGCGCATCCTCGTCGACCTCGTCACGTTCGCCGGGACCTTGCTCGTGTTCATCGTCGTCGGCCGGCGCGCCGGCTTCTCGGTCGCGGGCCTCATCACGACGAGCGCCGTGCTCACCGCCGTCATCGGCTTCTCGCTGCAGGACACGCTCGGCAACGTGATGGGTGGCCTCAGCGTCCAGCTCGACAAGTCGATCGCCGTCGGCGACTGGATCACGATGGTCGGCACGAACCAGCCGATCGGCCGCGTCACGGAGATCCGCTGGCGCTACACGGCGATCGAGACGCGCGACTGGGAGACCGTGATCATCCCGAACGGCGTCCTCGTGAAGAGCCAGGTCGTCATCCTGGGCAAGCGCGCGCACGAGCCGATCCAGGTGCGGCGCACGGTCGAGTTCTTCGTCGACTTCCGCACGCCGCCGAGCGAGGTCATCGACGCCGTGCAGTCGGCGCTGCGCGCGGACCCGGTACCGAACAGCGCGACGCACCCGGCGCCGGCGGTGCTGTTCCACGGCGTGCGCGACAGCTTCGCGCACTACGTCATCCGCTACTGGCTGACCGACCTGACCGCCGACCACGGCACCGACAGCGCCGTGCGCGTGCGGATGTGGTTCGCGCTGCGCCGCGCCAACATCCCGTTATCGATCCCGGCGAGCACGCTGTTCCTCACGCACCAGACGCCGGAGCGCGAGCAGCGCAAGGAGAGCGAGGAGCTCGAGCGGCGGCTGGCGGCGCTCGCGTCGGTCGACATGTTCCGGACGCTCCCGGAGAACCTGCGCCACGACCTCGCGCACCACCTCGTCTCCGCACCGTTCGCGCGCGGCGAGGCGATCACGCACGAGGGCGACAAGGACGACGGCCTGTACATGCTCGTCGCGGGCGAGGCCACGGTGCGGATCGGGAACGGCCCCGAGGCCAAGGAGGTCGCGCGGCTCGTGCCCGGCCAGTTCTTCGGCGAGATGTCGCTGATGACCGGCGAGGCGCGCACGGCGAGCGTCATCGCGGCGACGGACCTCATGTGCTACCGGGTCGACAAGCCGGCGTTCCAGCGCATCGTCAACGAGATGCCGGCGGTCGCGGATCAGATCGCCGAGATCCTCGTGATGCGGCGCAGCGCGCTGTCGGCCGCGCGCGACGACCGCGAGGAGGTCCGGCGCAAGCGCGTCGAGACCGCGAAGCAGGACCTGCTCGGGAAGATCAGAAGCTTCTTCAAGATCAACCCTCAGTGAATGATCCAGATGCGTTGGATGGTCCGACCGTGTGCGTAATCACGTATGCACCCGGCGCGGCGTTACACACCGGATTGCGCCGGAGAGCGTCCATCACTTCGCGTATCCGCGACGTGATTCCGGCGCCTTGTGCAGCTCGTCGCCGTGGCACGACAAGTGCTCGCTTGCTGCGACGGACACCATGACCGATCGTGAAGCCAAGTCCCGTGCGGTAAAGATCCTCGCGAAGTCGATCTACCGCGATCTCGAGGCACAGGGCTTCGACGAGAAGCAGATCGTCGCGCTCGCCACCGAGCTCATCAGCGAGGTGACGACGAAGATCTCCCGCACCGGCGAGAAGCAGCAGCACGCCTAGCCTGGTCCCGTCGCGCGATCCGATCTAGGGTCCGCGCATGGCGGCCAAAGTTCGCATCGGCATCAACGGTTTCGGGCGCATCGGACGTGGGTTCGTGCGCTGCATGACCCCGGGCTCGTTCGATCTCGTCCTGATCAACGACCTGACCGACGTCAAGACGCTCGGTCATCTCCTCAAGCACGACTCGGTGCACCGCGCCTTCCCGGGCCGCGTCGAGACGAAGGAGAGCTCGCTCGTCATCAACGGTGACGAGGTGAAGATCAGCGCCGAGAGGGACCCCGCCGCCATCAAGTGGAAGGAGCTCGGCGTCGACGTCGTGATCGAGGCGACCGGCGTGTTCGTCGACAAGGCGGGCGCGGGCAAGCACCTCGCCGGCGGTGCGAAGAAGGTCCTGATCTCGGCGCCTGCGAAGAACCCCGACGTGACGCTGTGCTGCGGGATCAACCTCGAGATGTACAAGCCGGCCGAGCACCACGTCATCTCGAACGCGTCGTGCACGACGAACTGCCTCGCGCCGGTCGCCAAGGTCGTCCACGAGACGTTCGGGATCGCGAGCGGCATCATGACGACGATCCACTCGTACACGAACGATCAGAACGTCCTCGACCTGCCCCACAAGGACCTGCGCCGCGCGCGCGCGGCCGGGCTGTCGATGATCCCGACGACGACCGGCGCGGCGAAGGCGCTGAAGGAAGTGCTGCCCGCGATGGCCGGCAAGCTCGACGGCATGGCGATCCGCGTGCCGACGCCGAACGTCTCGCTCGTCGACCTGACGGCGCGCGTCGAGAAGCCGGTGTCGGTGCAGGCCGTCAACGACGCGATGCGCGCGGCGGCCGCGGGCCCGCTCATGGGCATCCTGCGCGTCGAGGAGGAGCCGCTCGTGTCGTGCGACTTCAACGGCGACCGCCACAGCGCGATCGTCGACAGCGCGCTGACGACGGTGATCGCCGACCAGGTCAAGGTCCTCGCCTGGTACGACAACGAGCTCGGCTACTCGCAGCGCCTCGTCGACCTGGCGAAGTTCGTGGCGGAGCGCCTGTGAGCGCGGGCGGCGGCAAGCTCCCCGGCGGGATCAAGCACGTCGAGCAGCTGCCCGTCGAGGGCAAGCGCACCTTCGTGCGCGTCGACTTCAACGTCCCGCTCGACAAGCAGACGCGCCAGATCACCGACGACACGCGCATCGTCGCGACGCTGCCGACGATCAAGCACCTGATCGAGCGCGGCGCGCGGATCGTGCTCGGCTCGCACCTGGGGCGCCCCGACGGGCAGGTGAAGCCCGAGTACTCGCTCGAGCCGGTCGCGGCGCGGCTCGCCGAGCTGCTCGGGATCGACGTCGTCCTGGCCGACGAGCCGGTCGGCGACGGCGCGCGCAAGGTCGTGTCCGACCTCCGCGACGGCCAGGTCGCGCTGCTCGAGAACCTCCGCTACAACCCCGGCGAGGAGGCGAACGACGACGGCTTCGCGCGCACGCTCGCGTCGTACGCCGACGTCTACGTCAACGACGCGTTCGGCACCGCGCACCGCGCGCACGCGTCGACCGCCGGCATGGTCAAGTACGTCGCCGACAAGGGCGCCGGCTACGTGATGGCGAAGGAGATCGACATCCTGTCGCGCCTGCTCGGCGAGGTCGACAAGCCGTACGTCGCCGTCCTCGGCGGCGCGAAGGTCTCCGACAAGATCGAGGTCCTCGACGCCCTCCTCGAGCGCGTCGACGCGATCGCGATCGGCGGGGCGATGGCCAACACGTTCCTCGAGGCGCAGGGCAAGAGCGTCGGCAAGAGCAAGGTCGAGAAGGACAAGCTCCCGAACGCGCGCAACTTCCTGCGCCGCGCGAGCGAGAAGAAGGTGACGATCCACCTGCCCGTCGACGTCGTCGTGGCGTCGGGCCTGGACGCAGAGGCCGCCACGCCGGTGTCCGTCGACGCCATCCCCACCGACGCCATGGCCCTCGACATCGGCCCCGCCACCGTCGAGGTCTACCGCAAGGTGCTGTCCGCCGCCCGGACCGTCTTCTGGAACGGCCCCATGGGCGTGTTCGAGAAGCCGCGCTTCGCCGCCGGCACCCTCGCCGTCGCCCGGGCGCTCGCCGACAACAGGCTCGCGCTCACCGTCGTCGGCGGCGGCGACTCCGCCGCCGCCATCACCCAGGCCGGCCTCGCCGACAAGGTCACCCACGTCTCCACCGGCGGCGGCGCGTCCCTCGAGTTCATCCAGGGCATCGACCTCCCCGGCATCGCCGCCCTGCGCCCGTAGGCTAGTGGGTCGGCCCGCGGGACGAGCAGCCCGCGGCGGTGCACAGCCAGAAGCTCGCCAGGTCGCCGGTGGTCCCCTCGTCGCCGAGGTGGTGGATCTGCTCGACGACCACCACGTCCTTGTCGAGCGGGAAGGCGCGTACCTTGACCTCGCTGATCGGGCCGAGGGTCTCGCCGACGAGGTGCGCGGTGCCGCCGATCCGCGCGGTCACCTTCACCCGGTGCGCCGGCGCGCGGGTGGAGTGGCCCGGGGGAGCCGGCGAGACGCGCACGTCGATCTTCGCGCCGCCGACGGTGATCGTCGACGTGCCGCCGGGCTTGTTGGGCTGGAGCTCGATGGCGGGCGCCGCGCGGTCCCACGGGACGAAGCCCTCGAGCGCGCCCGCGAGCTGGGTGACGAGCTCGGGCGCGAGCGGGGGTTTCTCGAAGGCCGCGGCCCCTTCCGGGGACAGCGTGATCGGATCCGGCGCCGGTGCGCCGGGGCTCGCCGCGACGAGGGTCAGCTCGATGAGGTTCACGCCGATGTTGAAGCCCCAGCGTCCGCCGATGCAGGCCGCGATGCGCCGGCGCGGCGACCAGCCGAGGCAGCCGAACTCGGGGACCTTGTCGATCACGAGCCCGGCGGGTGCCGCGGCGGCGTCGGCGACGACGGCGGCGACGGCGGGCGCGGCATCGACGACGGCGGCGGCCGGCGCGGCGGCGTCGCTCGCGCGGACGTCGCTCGTCTTCGCGGGTGGCTCCGCTTCGCGTGCCGGCTCGCGCTTCCCGCCGCACCCCGCCGCGAGCCCGACCAGCACCGTGCACGTCACGCCTCGCATCGCCATCGCGGCACTGTACACCCGCGCGCCTCGGGTACGGCTCGGGTCTCGAGGGTGCGCGATTTGAGGTGAGCCGGCGTGGGCGGGTATGATGCCCGCGTGGCTGCGCGCCTCGGGATCTTCGACCCGTCGGGACGGCTGACCCAGGAGCTCGCGGCGGCGGCCGCGCAGGCGGGTGTCGTGCTGACGACGGAGCGCGACGGGATCGCGGCGCTGCTCGTGGCGCCGCTCGTCGCGGGCGACCTCGGGATGGCGCCCGCGCAGGCGGTGCCGCGGTGGATCGTCGGGGACGGGGCGAACCCGGCGCGCGTGGCCGGGGCGGCGGCGCAGTGCGGGGCGGCCGGCGTGTTGCTGACGCCGGTCGGCGCGGCGGCGCTGGAGGCGATCGCGCAGCAGGGTGCGGATGGAGACGTCGCGGCGGATGCGGCGCGGGCGCGGCGCCTCATCGCGACGTCGCTCGTCGACCTGACGGGCGCGGCGAGCGAGACGCTGTCGGCGGTGGCCGAGGCGTTCGCGGCGGACGACTGCGTCGTGTGGTGGAAGGACGGCAACCAGATGACGCCGACGGCGGCGCGGCCGTTCCCGAACGACGCGTACCGCACGCAGGTGGCGGGCGCGGCGCGCATCGCGGCGGCGGCCGCGGGGACGGCGCTCGCGAGCGGCGGCAACGGCGGTGCGGCCCAGGCAGGCGACGGCAAGCCGCGCGCGGTGATCGCGGAGGCGCTGCGGTCGTCGGCGACGGAGGTGGCCGGGCTGGTCGCGATCGTCGGCGGGCCGCGCTGGTTCACGGCGGCGGAGCGCACGGACCTGAAGGCGGTGGCGGCGCGGCTCGCGCGCGAGCTGACGTGGCTGACGAGCCACCGGCGCCTCGTGGCCGAGGGAGAGCGGCTGCTCGCGGCGAGCCTGCACGACCCGCTCACGGGCGCGATGACGCGCGGCGCGTTCGAGCAGACGATCGCGCACGAGGCGGCGGCGGCGGCGCGGCGGCGCGAGCACCTGACGCTCGCGCTGATCGACGTCGTCGGGCTGCGCCGCATCAACCTCCAGCACGGGCACCGCGCCGGCGACGAGGTGCTCGCGCAGGTCGCGAACCGCAT
Organism: Deltaproteobacteria bacterium; assembly: GCA_019637375.1. Taxonomy (GTDB): domain Bacteria; phylum Myxococcota_A; class Polyangia; order Haliangiales; family Haliangiaceae; genus JABFXX01. Next base: position 76,254 of record JAHBVW010000025.1, read on the forward strand.
CCGCGCGACGGTGCGCGGCAACGACCCGATCGGACGCCTCGGCGGCGACGAGATCGCGTGTCTGCTCGTCGGTGCGTCCGCGGAGCAGGCCACGCAGGTGGTGAAGAAGCTGATCCACCAGGTCGGCGCCGAGCCGATCGTCGTCGACGGCACCGAGCACCTGCGCGTGACCGTGCGCGCCGTCGCGACCGAGCTGTCGCCGACCGAGCGCAGCGGCGAGGCGGCGTTCGCGCGCTGCTACGGGGCGCTGCGCGCCGCGCCGATCGGCGACGTCCACGTGGTCGCGAGCGACGTGCGCATCTCCGACGACTCGGGCGCGGACACCGGCTCCCTGTCGGCCGGCACCGTCGTCGGCGGCACGTACCGCGTCGTGCACGAGCTGTCGCGCGGCGCGATGGGCGTCGTCTACCGCGGCGAGGACCTCGGGCTCAACCGCTCGGTCGCGATCAAGGTGCTGCGCTCGGACCTCGCGTCGGACCGCGACCTCGTGTCGCGCTTCCGCAACGAGGCCGGCATCCTCGCGTCGCTGCACCACCCGAACCTCGTCGCCGTGTACGCGCTCGGCGAGCACGCCGGCGACGTGTACTTCGTGATGGAGCTCGTCGAGGGGCAGCCGCTGTCGGAGGTGCTGCGCGCCGCGGCCGAGCGCAAGGAGTGGCTGCCGCTCGGCGCGGTCACGCAGATCGCGCTCGAGATCGGCGACGCGCTCGACGCGATGCACGAGCTCGGCGTGATCCACCGCGACGTCAAGCCGGCGAACGTCCTGCTCGACCGCGAGCGCGACCGCGCCGTGCTCGTCGACGTCGGCGTCGCCGTGAAGGCGGGCGACCAGCGCGACGCCGCCGGCACGCCCGGGTTCGCGGCGCCGGAGTCGTTCCTCGAGCACACCGACTCGCCCGCGACCGACGTCTACGGGCTCGCCGCGACGGTGTACTGCATGCTCACGGGGCGCCCGCCGTTCGGCAGCGGGCCCGCGCCGCAGGTCGTGCAGCGCCAGATCAACGACCCGCTCACCAGGCCGTCGCAGCTGCGCCCGACGCTGTCGCCCGCCGTCGACGAGGTGCTCGCGAAGGCGCTCGCCCCCGCGCCGAAGAAGCGCTGGGCGTCGGCGTCGACGTTCGCCGTCGCGCTCGGGCGCGCGCTCGAGCGCCTCCCCGAGGACCACTCGATCCCGATGCGCGTCGTCGAGATGGACCCGGTCAAGCACGTCGAGTCGCTGCTCGCGCCGACGCACGGGCTCGAGGCCGCCGACCTGCGCAGCCTGCCGAGCGCGCGCACGACCGCGGTGCCGCCCGCCGTGACGGGCCACGTGCGCGCCGCGCACCTGCGCGTCCTGTCGCGGCTCGTGCAGGCGCACCTCGGCGAGTCGGGCATGGCGAAGCTCGTCACCGAGTCGCCGCAGCTCGCGCACGCGTTCTCGTCGACGCTGGCGCCCCTCGCGTGGGTCTCGCTGTCGGACCTCGTCAACGCGCTCGAGCGCGCCCGCGCACGCATCCCGAGCCAGCTCGTGCCGAAGAAGGTCGGGCGCGGCACGATGTCGGCGACGTTCGCGCGCCTGTTCGGCGCCGACCCGACGCACCTCGCGCCCGAGACGGTGCTCGCCGCGCTGCCGGCGTTCTGGCCGCGCTACCACGACTGGGGCGACGCCGAGATCGAGATCCACCCCGGGAGCGCGGACATCGCGCTGCAGGGGTACCCCGGGTCGACGGACGTGTGCGAGCTCGTCGGCGCCGAGCTCGAGCGCATCGTCGAGCTCACCGGCGCCGTCGCCGTCGCGGCGGCGCACACCGCGTGCGCGTGCGCCGGCGGCCGGCGTTGCGAGTACCGCCTCCGCTGGGCACCCGGCGACACGCAGTAGTGCTATGAGGCGGGCATGTCGCGCGTCCCGTTCGTGGTCGGCAACTGGAAGCTGAACAAGACGATCGCCGAGGCCCTCGCGCTCGTGACCGAGCTGAAGAACCAGCTCGCCGCCGTCAAGGGCGTGCAGGTCGGCGTCGCACCGACGCTGGTCGCGCTGCCGGCGGTGGCCAAGCGCCTCGAGGGGACGCCGATCGCGACGTCCGCGCAGGACTGCTTCTGGGAGAGCGGCGGTGCGTGGACCGGCGAGGTCGGCCCGGCGCAGCTGCTCGACGCGGGCGCGACGTGGGCGATCGTCGGCCACAGCGAGCGCCGCCAGTTCTTCGGCGACACGAACGAGGGCGTCGGCAAGAAGACCCGGGCCGCGCTCGCCGCGGGCCTGGGCGCGATCCTGTGCGTCGGCGAGACGCTGGCCGAGCGCGACGGCGGCCGCACGCTCGCCGTCGTCGAGGAACAGCTCGCGGCGGGGCTCGCCGGCGTCGACGCCGCGTGGGTCCCGCGCCTGGTCGTCGCCTACGAGCCCGTCTGGGCCATCGGCACCGGCCGCACCGCGACGCCGGCGCAGGCGCAGGAGGTCCACGCCCACATTCGTCGGCGCCTCGCCGATCGTCTAGGTGCGGCGGCCGCAGAAACGATCAGGATCCTGTACGGCGGTTCCGTGAAGCCGAGCAATGCCGAGGCGCTGATCGCCGAGAAGGACATCGACGGCTCCCTCGTCGGAGGCGCCTCACTGGAAGCTGCTGATTTTATTGCGATCGTGAAAGCTGCACGCGGCACCTAGCCGTTGCACCCACCCGCCTGTTGGGCTAGAAGGTCAAACCACGTCATGTCCACGTTGATCACCGTCGTGCACGTCATCGTGTGCCTGTTCCTGATGCTCACGGTGCTCCTGCAGAGCGGCAAGGGCGGCGGCATGGGCGCGGCGTTCGGCGGCGGCAACGCCGCCACGGTGTTCGGCGGCTCCGGTGCGTCGACGTTCCTGCGTCGCCTGACGGCGGTCGCCGGCACGATCTTCATGATCACGTCGATGGTGCTCGCGTTCATCGCGAGCCGGAACTCGGCCGATGCCCTCGAGAAGTACGGCGAGCAGCAGGCGCAGATCGCCGAGGAGAAGGAGCGCGCGCAGAGCGAGCTGCTCGGCTCGGGCGCCGGCTCGGGTTCGGGCTCCGCCGGCGCGGGCTCCGGCCTCCAGCTGCCCCCGAACCTCGTGCCCCCGGGCGGCGTGAAGGTTCCGTCGACCGAGCCTCCGACGACGCCGACGACGCCGACGACGCCGCCCGCCGATCCCACGCCCGCCCCCGCCGGCAGCGCCGCGCCCGCGCCGACCACGCCGCCCGCTCCCACCGGCAGCGCCGCGCCCGCGCCTGCCGGTAGCGCCACGCCCGCGCCGACCACGCCGCCTGCTGCCCCCGCCGGCAGCGCGGCGCCCGCGCCCGCCGGGCCGTGATCGCGGATCCGTCGCCGATTCAATCGACGACGTCTTCGGATCGCACGCGCCGCTCGTCGTCGGCGTAGCTGCGGCCGAGCGTCCGCCGGTACCACTTCGCGAAGTCGGTGCCGAGCACCTTGCGCGCGGTGCGCACCGCGCGGCGCCAGTCCCCCGGATGGACTTCGCCCGAGTCGCCGTCGCCGAGCGCGTCGCGGATGCGGTCCTCGACGACCCGGAGGCCGCGCCGCCCGCCGTACTTGATCAGCAGCTCGAACATGCGGTTGTGCATGCGGTAGTTGTGGTAGTGCGACTCCTCGTAGTAGTGCGTGAGGAACCACGCCGTCGACACCTCCGACGGGAACGCGACCATGCGGCGCTCGAGCTCCTCGGGCCGGAGGATGATCTCGAGGATCGGCTGCGCGACGCGGTCCGACTTCTCGTAGTTGCCGAGGTTCGCGGGCAGCACCTGCGCGAGGATCCCGCGCGCGCGCGCGAGCGCGTCCAGCGCGACGCGCCGGTCGAGGACGACCGTGTCGCCGAGCTCCTTCTCGAGGCGCTTCATCAGGCGCTCGGCATCCTCCTCGTCGCCGATGACGTCCTGGAGGTCGTACATGTACCAGAGCTCCTGCAGCTGCGCGCGCTCGCGCGGCGGCAGCTTCGCGAGGATCGCGGTCGCTTCCTCGACGGTCATCGCGCCGAGCGGCACCGGCGCGGGCGGGGCGGCCGGCGGCTCGACCGGCGCGACGGCGCCGCTCCAGCACGCGGCCAGGCACGCCGCCGCGACGAGGACGATCCGCACCATGCCCGAAGCGTAAACCACCGCGTGCTACGGTGCGACCATGCGCTTTGCGAAGTACCACGGGCTCGGCAACGACTTCCTCGTCGTCGACCTCCGGACCGCGTCGCCCGCGGAGGCCGCCGCCGCGCAGGATCCGGCGAACGTGATCGCGCTGTGCGACCGCCAGTTCGGCGTCGGCGGTGACGGCGTGCTCGCGGTGCTGCCGTCGGAGACCGCCGACGCGCGCATGCGCGTGCTCAACAGCGACGGCAGCGAGGCGGAGATGTGCGGCAACGGCATCCGCTGCGTCGCGAAGGAGCTGTTCGATCGCGGCGGCATCCCGCACCCCGAGATCCTGATCGAGACCGGCGCCGGCGTGCTCGCGTGCCGCATCGACGCGGCCGGCGGCCACGCCGCGTGGATCACCGTCGCGATGGGCGCTCCTCGCCTCCTCCGCGCGGAGATCCCGATGACGGGCCCCGCCGGCGAGCGCTGCATCGCGCAGCCGCTCGAGCTGCCCGGCGAACCCGCGCGCGCGCTCACCGCCGTGTCGATGGGCAACCCGCACGCGATCACGTTCGTCGGCTCGCGCGACGAGGCGTGGCGGCTCGCGAAGGGCGTCGGCCCGGCGATCGAGCGGCACGCGTGGTTCCCGCAGCGCACGAACGCCGAGTTCGCCTACGTGCGCGACCGCCGCGCGATCGACCTCGTCGTGTGGGAGCGCGGCTGCGGCATCACGCTCGCCTGCGGCACCGGCGCGTGCGCGACCACCGTCGCCGCGATCCTGACGGGCGCCGTCGACGAGGGCGCGCCCGTCGAGCTGCGCCTGCCCGGCGGCTCGATGGAGATCACGGTGCTCCCGCGCTTCGAGAACGTGCTGATGCGCGGCCCCGCCGCCCACGTGTTCGACGCCTCGCTCGAGCCCGCCCAGCTCGTGCGCCGCCCGGCCTGAGGATCACGGACACTTCACGCCGGGCTCACGCGTCGCGATCGCGGTGATGCCCACCGTTGCCGTGGCCGTCCCGCGCGCGGAAACGTATCTTGCAGGAGTCGTGGGGATGCGCGTCGCCATGGTCGCTCTGCTCGGTCTCCTCGCCTGCGAGCCCACGCTGCCGCCGCCGCAGCTCCCGCAGCTCGCCGCCGCGCCGCCGCGCCTCGCGCCGATGGCGGTGCGCGCGCTCGTGCTGCCGGCCGGCGAGACGATGATCTGGGACGTCCACGCCGACGGCCTCACGATCGGGCGCGCCGAGCTCGCGATCGGCGACACGGAGGTGCGCAGCAAGTTCAAGACGGGCCAGCTCGCGAGCATGATCGCCACCGCGAAGCACGACGCCACGACCGCGCTCGACCGCCGCGCGCTGCGCCCGCGCGGCATGGACGAGCTGCTCCAGCTCGACACCGAGGTCACGCGCGTGCACGCCGACCTCGACGGTGCGAGCGTCTCCGTCGGCAAGGCGCACACGACGATCCCCGGCCACCAGGTCGGCCAGACGCTCCACACGGCGCTCGGCTGGGTGCGCGCGTGGGCGGCTCCCGGCGCCGAGCCCGGCTTCCTGTTCGTGATCCACATGGGCGAGCTGTACCGGCTCGACATCGGGCGGCCGCGCCCGTCCGAGGTGGCCGGGACCCGCGCGCTCGAGATCGAGTGCCGCGCCGGCGTCTACAGGAGCAAGGACGACCCGATCGCGATGAAGCTGTGGCTGTCGGCCGATGCGCGGCGCGTCCCGCTGCGCATCGAGGTCACGGTCGGCACCCTGCGCCTCACCGCGGAGCTGATCGAGCACGCGACCCGGTAGCTGTGGCCCGCGAACAACACGTGTGCCGGTGCGAAACAGGTCGCGCCGCGGCGGCGCGCGTGGTTTCGCGTGCGTCGCGCTGGTTCGATTCGTGTATGGGCGCTCTCGGCCATGAGGGCCATAGCCACGCTCGTGGCGATCGGGATAGGTCTGCCCGGTGTCGCGACCGCCGGGCCGCGGGCGACGCGCTTCGACGGGGAGCGCCCGATGATGGACCCGACCCGCGAGGTCAAGTGCGTCCGCGACCTCGAGGGGAAGATGTGGCGGATCCAGTGCAACGACGCGAAGAAGGTCTGCCTCTACGTCGAGAACGAGGAGCTCGACGTCGACGGGCGCCGCGCGAAGCCGCTCGAGCGCGCGCGCGCGTGCCCGATCCTCGACGAGTCGTTCGACCGCGCGAAGTACGAGGCACGCGGCTACACGATGATGCCCGGGCGCGCCGACGCGCCGTACGGGTGGACGCGCGACGAGCGCGGGCGTGTGTTCCAGGTCAACTTCGACCTGCGCAAACGCCTGTACCTCGGCGTCGCGTACACGCCGCAGAAGCTGCTCGATCGCGTCGAGGATCCGTTCCAGAACAAGCGCAGCGCGCTCGACTTCGGGCTCCTGCAGTTCCAGTGGTACCTCGGCGGTGACGCGCCGACGCGGCACCGCTTCAAGTTCGTCGAGGGGCAGGTGCGCGTCGAGCCGTTCTCGTCGCAGGTGACGATCGCGCACTACGACATGTCGAACCGCTTCCTCGATCCGCTGCTGCGCATCACGACGTTCTTCGGCAAGCCGCAGCGCCACGACCTGCACCTCAACCTCGGGCTGTGGACCGAGGCCGGCACGCTCGAGATGCGCGACACGCCCGTCGGCCCGGCGCAGCTGTGGAAGCACGCGACGGCGCAGGTCACGTTCGACCTGTGGCAGTCGGCGCGGCTCGAGTCGTTCCTGCGGCTGCGCACCGGGCTCGGGCTCGAGGGCGCGCGCGACGACGTGAACGGTTACCGCTCCGCGATCACCGGCGCGTCGGCGCTCGAGCTCGACTGCGTCCTCGACAACGCCGGCTTCCACAACGTGAAGCTCTCGATCGAGCACGAGATCCCGCGCTACTTCGTGCCCGTGCAGCCCGACGGCACGACGAAGTTCGCGCAGCGGGCGCGCGCGCAGTTCCTGTACGAGGCGATCGTCCTCGCGATCAACGATCAGCCGCTCACCCTCAAGCTCGCCGCCGGTGGGGAGAAGCGGAACGACATCCCCGGCGTGCCCGACCAGTGGGCGTTCGTGATGGACGCCGGACTGCGCTTCAGCTTGTGGGCACCGCCGCGCACGCACTTCTAGCGGTCGCGCTCGCGGCCGCGCCGGCGCGCGCCGACACGTGCACCGGCGTCACGCGCGCGGGCAGCCGCTATACGATCTGCTTCGACCTCGGCAACCGGCTGTCGCTGACCGCCGGCAGCGACGGCGTCGGCGGCGCGATCTCGATCCGCCACGTGATCAAGTTCGAGGACGAGCCGGACCTCGAGTGGAAGATGGAGCACGTCCTCGGCGAGGCGACGCACGCGCTCCTCGCCGACGGCTTCCGCGGCGCGCTGTACCGGGGGCGTTACCTGCGCCACGCGCGCGACGGCCACATCGTGATCCCGCTCGGGACGCCGAAGAAGGTGTTCCTGCCGTTCGACGTCGGCGCCGAGGTCGAGGCCGGGACCGTGACGTGGCGCCCCGGCGAGGCGACGACGGAGGTCGGGGTGGTGCGCGCGGCGGCGCTGATCGATGTGTCGCGCTCGAGGACATTCCGTACGCGCGTCGCGTTCGGCCCGGTCGCGCACTGGCGCGTCGACCTCGAGCGCGACGTGCGCGCGGTGGTCGACCACGCGGTGGCGCCGTTCTCCCTCGCGATGTTCAACCTGCACCTCGAGTCGTACGACGGGCTGTCGCTCCTCGACGTGCGCGTCGAGGGCGGCTCCGCGTGGCACCCGCGCGGCGGCGGCTGGCGCACCGAGGCGCGGGCGGAGGCGACCCTCGAGCGCATCGTGCTCGCGGTCAACGACCGCCCGGTCGCGCTCGTCGTCGGCGTCCGCCACGACACGGCGACCGACGAGACGATCGCCCGCGTCGGGGCGCGCGTGGTGATCGTCGGCGCGCGCGATCCGCGCGTCGGCCTGCTCGATCACCGGTAGCGCGCTACTTGCGGTGGCCCTTCGCCTTGCCGTTGTGGACGCAGGCGTGGCCGTTCCAGTGGTGGGCCGGGCCGCAACCCTTCTGCTTCTTGTGGACGGTGCGGTGGCGCGGGCCGCGGTCGCGGACGATGCAGCCCGCGTTCGCGAGCATGACGGTGGCGAGGGCGGCGAAGATGAGTCGCTTCATCCGGAGACGCTAACGCGCACGGCGCGGCGGCGCGATGTGAGCATCGTGACGCGATGTGCGGCGCGCGGCGGTGTACCCGCCTTGCACAGCTCAGTCTTCGTCGTCGAGCTCCTCGGTCTCGTCGGAGGTGCCGTCGCCGTCGTGGTCGACGTCGACGTGCAGCTTGTGCGAGTTGCCCTTCCACGCCTTGTAGTGGAAGACGAAGCGGTCCTTCGGGCGGGCGGTGATGCCCTTGTGCTTGAACACCTGCGTGCGGGTGTCGCTCGCGAGGCGGCGGATCTCGATCTCGTACTCGGCGCTGCCGTCCTTCGCGACGGCGTTGACAGTGATCGTGCCGGCCTTCGCGTCGAGCGCGACGTCGACGCGCACGCCGGTGCTCTCGCTGCTCGCGTTGATGTCGAACTCGTAGTCGGCGGCGGCGGTCGAGATGCCGATCTCGAGGTTCGGCGTCGCGGCGGTCTGCGTCGTGTACGTGAGCCGGCGCCAGTCGGCGGAGAACTCGATCTGGTCCTTCTCGCCGGGCTCGAGCTCGATGCCGTACACGCCCATCGTGTAGCCGGGCGCGATCAGCGCCACGTCGGTCTGCTCCTGCTTCTTGAGCACCGTGCCGTCGATCGTCGCGCGCAGCTTCTTGCCGCCGGGCACGTAGTACACGGGTTCGTGCGCGCGCAGGCCCTTCTTCGCGCCGCGCGGCACGACGACCTTCGCGCCGGGGATCTCGTTGACGAGCGCGCCGTTCGCGTGGCCGATGCGCTTGCCGCTCTCGTCGGTGATCATGAGGTCCGCGCCGCCGTCGAGCGTGATCATGCGCATGCCCTGCTTCTTCTTCGCGCGGCCGGTCTCGCTCTCCTCGCTCTCCTCGCCGTCGCTGTCCTCGTCGATGTCGCCGCAGAACGGGCACTCGAGCTTCTTCATGCGCGCGCTCGTCGGCGTGATCGTCAGCGACTTCGTCTTCGCGTCGCCCTCGTAGACCGAGCCCTCCTCGTTCGGATCGGCCGACGTGAAGTACGTCCACTTGTTCGCCTTGCGATCGACGACGATCTTGCGCTCCTCGCCGGGGAAGTTCGAGTCGTAGTGGAGGATCCACGCCTCGGTGTCGCTGTGCTCGACGACGGCGTACGGCGTCGTCGCGTGGCCCTCCGAGCCGTCGGGGAAGTACATGCCGAGCGTCCAGCTGTCGTCGCCGCTCTCGAACGACGCGGCGAGGCGGTCGACGAGCTCGCTCGGCGTGAGCGAGACCTCGGCCTCGCTCATCGGCGAGGCGTACTGCGTGGCCATCCAGTACGCGATCTCGCGCTGCAGCTTCGCGTTGCCCTCGAGCTCGAGGTCGTGCACGCGGTCGGCGCCGAAGCGCTTCGGCGACAGGACGCCGACGCGGAACAGGAGGGACAGCGCCGCGAACCCCTCGCAGTGGCCGCCGTCCATGCCGTCGTTGGCCTGCTCCATCCACTGCTCGGCGGCGGGCGTCAGGGCGCACTCGCCGTCCTCGATGTACGCGCACACGTCGTCGCCGAACAGGCGGCGCATCTCGACGACGGTGAGGTTCTCGACGCGGTCCTCGTTGCCGTAGTTCGCGAACTTGAAGCCCTGCACGCTCGGCGAGAACTCGCCGCGCGAGCCCTTGCCGCCGAGCTTCGCGTGCTTGCGGCGCGGCTTGTCGGAAGAGGACGAGGACGAGCCCGAGCCGGCGGGATCGCCGTCGTCGGACTTCTTCTTGCCGCAGCTGCTGCCGCCGAGCGCGGCGCAGGCGACCACGGCGATCACGACCACCCGGCGGGCACGCATCCGGACCACGGTATCAGGATGCGCGTGCGCGGGTGAAGTCGCGGGTCAGTAGTACGTCTGGCCGTTCGGCTGCGGGCTGGGCGGGCGCGGCGACGGCGGGTTCGAGACGTCCTCGCCGCCGTAGGGGTTCGCGTAGCCCGCGCCGCCGAAGCTGCCGTCGCCGTTCTGGCCGCCGGTGCCGGCGGGGATCGCCTGGCGCCAGCCGTTCCAGTCGCCGACGCGATCGCGGTGCTCGCTCCACCAGCGGCCGGAGTACTGGCGGCCGCCCTGGTCGAACACGAGGTAGCCCTCGCCGACGAGCGGCGGGTTGCTCGGCTCCTGCCAGCGGAAGTTGAGGACGTTGCCGCGCAGGTTCCCGGCGAAGTAGCCGATCACCTCCTGGCCCTGGCGCGTGTACACCCAGACGCCCTGTACCGCCCCGGCCTCGATGCCGCCCTTGCTCGGGTCGGCCTCGATCTTCACCGCGCCGAACGTCGACTTCCACAGGCCGAGTGCGCGCGCTGGGTCCATCTGCTGCGGAGGGGGTGCCGACGAGGCCGTCGACTGACCGTACCCGAGGGCCTGGTTCTGGTTGTTGCTGTTCGATGTCGTGGAACCGACGGCGGCGATGACCGCTCCGAGAACCACGACCACCCTTGTTGCGTTCGCCAGGGTCATCGTCGCGAAAGTATAGCGCCGCGCCGACGTGCCGCAGCCGGTGATCGGCGGGAGGTGTTGTCGTTTCTTGGCAACCTGATAGTGTGCCCTTCGCGATCCGTGCGGTGTTCCACAGGAAGTGGCACCGACGGTCCTGGGGCCCATAGCTCAGCGGTCAGAGCGGCCGGCTCATAACCGGTGGGTCCCTGGTTCAAACCCAGGTGGGCCCACGCTGACAATCAAGAGACTCGTCGAAAGGCAGCATCCGTGCGCGAACAGCTCGTGTTCCTCCTTCAGCTCCAGCAGTCGGAAACCAAGGTGCGCGAGCTCGACACAGCGGCCACTCAGCTCCCGGCGAAGCTCGATCCTCTGCGCCGCGACCTCGCGAAGCTACAGGGCATGCTCGACGCCGAGCGCGCGAAGCTCACCGAGGCAGATACGTGGCGCAAGACGCAACAGGACCTCGTCGATCGGGAGCGCGAGGCGCTGCGGACCGCGCAGAGCAAGCTCAACGCGTCGAAGAACAGCAAGGAGTTCGGCGCCGCGTCGCGCGAGGTCGAGAACAAGCGCAAGTCGATCAGCGACCGCGAGGCCGAGCTGAAGAAGATCAACGAGGCCGCCACGGCCGGCAACACGCAGCTCGCGTCGCGCGACAAGGACGTCGGCGCGCTGCGCGACCAGCTCGCCGAGGGCGAGGCCGCGATGGCCGGCCAGCTCGACGCGCTCAGGACCCAGCTCGCCGAGGCCAAGGCCACGCGCGACGACGCGCGGAGCAAGGTCGAGCCGAAGTGGCTCAAGATCTTCGACTCGCTCACCACGAAGCGCGGCTACGCCGTCGCGCCCGTCATCAAGGGCGTCTGCCAGGGCTGCCACATGGCCCTGCCCCCGCAGCTCAACAACATCCTCGCGCGCATGGAATCGATCGAGACCTGCCCGCGCTGCGGCCGCCTCGTCTACCGCAAGGAGCTCCTCGAGCCCAAGCCCGACGAAGCCGCCGCCCCGCCCGCCCCGACCGACGACAACGACGCCCCGAAGTCCTGACCGCCACCCCGTGAGGGCTTAGGGGCGCAGGCGCTCGAGCGTCTCGAGGAGCAGGTGCCGGTCGTCGCCGGCCGACTCGTCCGCGAGGCGGACGAGCTCGTCGCGAACGTGCGTGCGCGCCGCTCGCATCCCGGGGAGGTCACCGTCGCTGTTGTGCCACTGCTCGTAGAAGCCGGGCCCGGCGAAGCGAGGGTGGAGAACATACTCGCCGTCGTCGTACTCGTCGAACTTCCATCCCGACGGGACGGTCGGGTCGACGACCTCGAACAGCTCCTTGGGATAGAGGATGGGCTCGCCGTTGTGGTTCACGATCCGGTAGGACTCGTTGCCGACCCCGAGCACGTAGTACGCCGCGCCCGCCCGGAGGTTCTGATGAAGCCGGCCGTCCGTGACGTAGCGTGGGAAGTCGGGACGAGCCCTCACGCGCACGCGCGCACGATATCAGGTCAGAAGCGGCCGGCGAGGCCGGGGCCGGTGATGTGGAGGGTGCCGCGTGAGGGGGTGCGGCCGTCGCGGAGGTAGAGGTAGGTGGTGACGGCGGCGCCGGCGATGGCGAGGCCGAAGGAGAGGTCGGCGCCGAGGGCGTAGTGCTCGCCGGTGGATTTCATGGAGGCGAGGGCGGGGTCGGAGGAGGTGACGCCGGCGCGCGCGGCGCGGGCGTCGTAGGCGTCGGCCTGGCGGAGGGCGAGGTAGCTGAGGCCGGCGCCGAGGGCGGCGAAGGTGCCGGTGGCGGCGGCGGCGAGGGAGGTGCGGCGGTGGCTCGTGCGGCGCAGGTCGGTGACGCGGAGGTGGATGGTGTCGTCGGCGGCGAAGGTGCCGCGATCGCGGTAGGGGCGGAAGCCGCGGCCGCGGATCTCGACGGTGTGGGCGCCGGGCGGGACCTCGACGGGTGAGGACAGCGGGGCGGTGGCGACGGCGACGCCGTCGACGACGAGCTGCGCGCCGCGCGGGACGCCGGCGAGGGTGAGGAGCGCGCCGGCGGGCCGGAGCGTCACGGCGAGCGCGTAGTCGCGCGGGCGCTCGGCGGGGATCGCGATGCGCTGCTCGCGGAAGCCGGGCGCGCGTGCGACGAGCGCGTGGGCGCCCGGCGGGACGGGGATGCCGCCGCCTTCGATCGCGACGGGGGCGCCGTCGAGCGCGAGCTCGGCGCCGGCGGGCGCGGTGATCGGGACGAGCGGGACGAGCGCGACGTCGATCGACGCGGGCTCGCCGCGGTGCACGGAGACCGTGCGGCGCGCGGTGGCGTGGCCGGCGAGCGCGACCTCGAGGTGGTGCTCGCCCGCGGCGACGGGTGCGCCGGCGTACGGCGCGCCGTCGAGCGCGATCGCGGCGCCGGCGGGCGCGCGCACGGCGATCGCCGACGGCTTCTCCTCGAGCGTGACGGAGACCGCGACCTTCTTACCGAGCCCGACGACGACCTGGCGCGTCCACCGCGCGTAGCCGTCGCGCTCGACGATCACCTTGTACTCGCCGGGCGGCACGCCCTTCGCGCAGCCGGGTGCCGCGCTGCAGAACGCACCCTGCGCGCGCGAGTCGAGGTACACGGAGGCCGGGCCGTTCGCGACCGCGATCTCGAGGCCCGTCGACTTCACGCTCTCCAGGCTCGCGACGATCCGCTGCGCGGCGCGGCGGCTCGCTCCGGAGGCCCCGGCGTCGAGGTACGACTGGTACGCGCCGAGCGCACCTTCGTAGTCGCGCACCTTCAGGCGCAGGTTGCCGCTGAGCTCGAGCAGCTGCAGGTGCCGCGGTGCGAGGGCGAGGCCCTCCTCGACGAGCGCGAGCGCCTTCTCGTTGTCGTCGTCGGCGGCGAGCCGCGCGGCCTGCCGGTACTTCGCCGCGGCACCGCCGTCGGCGACGGCGGCTGCGGGCGTACCCGCGAGGGCGACGCCGAGCCAGGCCACGATCCGTGCACGCATCGTCACCCCTGCAATCGGTCGATCCCCCGCGACGTGTAGGGGTCGATTCCGGGAAGGAGTGGCCGATCCGACCCTTCGATGCGCATCTGCAGTCAGTGCAAGCTGTTGCTGAGGCCCGACGCGCGCCGCTGCCCCACCGACGGCGCCGCCGCCGAGGCGGTCGACCAGCTGCCGGCGGGAGCGCGCATCGGCGCCTATCAGATCACGCGGCTCCTCGGCGAGGGCGGCATGGGCTTCGTCTACGAGGCGACGCACGAGGTGCTTCGCCGGCGCACGGCGATCAAGTTCCTGCGCCCCGAGCTCGCGGGGCATCCGCAGGTGGTGACGCGCTTCCTCCAGGAGGCGCGCGCGGTCAACGTCATCGACCACCAGCACATCGTCAACGTCTACGACTACGGCGACGGCGCCGACGGCAGCGTCTACTTCGTGATGGAGTTCCTCGAGGGCGAGACCCTCGACGATCTCATGCGCAAGCGGCGCCCGATGGCGGCGCCGCTCCTCCTGCACGTGTTCGGGCAGCTCTTGCGCGCGATGTCCGCGGCGCATGCGAAGCAGATCGTGCACCGCGATCTCAAGCCGGCGAACGTGTACGTCACGCCGCGCGAGGGCAATCCGTACTTCATCAAGGTGCTCGATTTCGGCATCGCGCAGCTGCGCGGTGAGGGTGCCGTCTCGGGGCTGACCGTCGCCGGATCGGTGATGGGCACGCCGCAGTACATGAGCCCGGAGCAGATCACCGGGCAGCCCGTCGACGCGCGCACCGACGTGTGGGCGCTCGGCGTGATGCTGTACCGCGCCGCGACCGGCGCCTCGCCGTTCAAGGGCGAGGGCTTCGCCGAGCTGGCGACGAAGATCCTGCAGGAGTCGCCGGTGCCCGCGCGCGAGCGCGTCGCGGGGATGCCGGCGGCGCTCGACGCGCTGATCGCGCGCTGCCTCGAGCGCGACCTCGACCGGCGGTGCCCGTCGGTCGACGCGATGCTCGCCGGGCTCGACGAGGTCGCGCGCGAGCTCGGCCTCGACGACGATGCGATCCGCAGCGCGGTCTCCGAGGACGCCGGCGCCGTCGCCGAGCCGCTGCCCGCGCTGACGAGCGAGCCGACGCGCGGCAGCCTCGTCGAGTCGCGGCCGCTGTACCAGGGCGTGCCGGCGTCGGCACCGGCGGCGGCGGGGCGATCGCGGCGCGGCGTGGTGATGGGCGCGGGCGCGGCGGTGGTCGCGGCCGGCGTGATCGGCGCGATCGCGCTCGGGCGCGGCGGCAGCGCGGCGGCGGCGACGGTCGAGCCTCCGCGGGCCTCCGCGCCGGCGACGATCGCGACGGCGTACGCGAGCGGCGACGTCGCCGGCGTGCGCGCGCTCGCCGAGCGCGAGCTGCGCCGGGCGATCGAGTCGGGCGACGTGCCGCAGCAGGTGCAGGCCGTCGACGCGATCGCGCTCGCGGCCTCCTCCGGAGGTGCACCGCTCCTCTACGTGGCGCTGCAGGGGCGCCCCGAGCTGCGCGTGAAGGCGGCGCGGGCGCTCGCCGCGCTGAAGCTGCCGGATGCGGCGCCGAAGGTGCGCGCCGCGCTCGAGGACAGCGGCGACAAGGTCCGCGTCGACCTCGCGGCCGGCCTCGTCGCGCTCGGCGACAAGGAGGGCGTCGCGATCCTGCGGCGCGCGGCCGCCGAGGACACGCCGCAGCGACTGACGGCGGCGATCGCGCTCGCCGAGGCCGGCGATGCGGCGGCGCGCCCGGCCCTCGCGGAGGCGATGGCCGCGATCCCCGAGGGGCGCGAGGCGTGGCGGCGCGCCGCGGGCGGCCTCGCTCGCCTCGGCGACGAACCCGCGCGCACGGCGCTCGCCACAGAGCTCGCCCAGCGCGATCCGGCGCGCGCCCTCGCCGCGGCCGAGCTGCTCGCCGCGGCCGGCGACGTGACGGTGCGCGCGTACCTGCGCCGCGTCGCGGCGGACCCCGAGTTCGCGCGGCGCGGCGACGCATCGCTCGCGCTCGCCCGGCTCGGCGAGCACGCCGCGCTCGACTGGATCCCGACCGGCTTCGCGAGCGGCGACGCCGACGAGCGCCGCACCGCGGCCGCGATCTGCGCGCGCTTCGCCGCGACCCGGCACGCGTGCGTCCGCGACGTCGCCCGCCTCGCCACCGATGACCCCGACCGCGGCGTCCGCCTCGTGGCCGATGCCGCCCTCTTGGCGCTCTGACAGGACCAACCCCATGACCGACGACAAGACGATGCTGGGTGCCGGGCTCGCGACGCGACCGGCGCGGACCGACGACGACGCGGGTTGCGCACCGACGATGGCGCCCGGCTTGCCGATCGCACCGATCGCACCGATCGCACCGATCGCACCGATCGCACCGATCGCACCGACCGCGCCGATGGCGATCGGCACGGACGCCGGCGTGGTCGACGACGACGCCGGCTGCGCACCGACGATCGCACCGACGATCGCACCGACGATCGCATCGACGATCGCTTCACCACCCGCCGACGGGGGCGTCGCCGCGACGATCCCGCCGACGATCGGCGACTTCCTGCCCGCGGCGGCGCGGCGCGCCGACGAGGACTACGTGGGCCGCGAGATGTGCGGCTACACGATCAAGCGCAAGCTCGCCGAGGGTGGGATGGGCGTCGTGCTCGAGGGCGAGCACACAAAGATCGGGCGGCGCGCCGCGATCAAGCTGCTGAAGCCCGAGCTGTGCCGCTCCGACGAGGTCGTCGAGCGCTTCTACCAGGAGGCGCGCGCGGTCAACGCGATCCGCCACCAGAACATCGTCGACATCTACGACTTCGGGCGCGACGCCGACGGCCGCGTGTACTTCGTGATGGAGTTCCTCGAGGGCGAGGCGCTGTCCGCGCGGATCAAGCGCGGCGGGATCCCGTGGTCGGAGGCGTTCCCGATCCTCGAGCAGACGCTGCGCGCGCTGCGCGCCGCCCACGACAAGGCCTTCGTCCACCGCGACCTCAAGCCCGACAACATCTGGCTCGGCAAGAGCGAGGTGAAGCTGCTCGACTTCGGCATCGCGAAGCTCGTCGGGGCCGACGAGAAGCTCACGCAGACGGGCTCGATCATGGGCACGCCGCACTACATGTCGCCCGAGCAGATCAACGGCTCGGCGACCGTCGATCACCGCACGGACCTGTACGCGCTCGGCGTGATCGCGTACGAGATGTTCGCCGGCGTGACGCCGTTCGTCGGCGACACGCTGCAGGCGGTGATGACCGGGCACCTGTTCACCGAGCCGCCGCGGCTCGCGAACATCCCGGCGGAGCGCAAGGTCCCCGCGCCGATCGCCGAGCTCGTCGATCGCCTGCTCGCGAAGGACCCGGCGCACCGCTACGCGCGCGCCGAGGACGTGCTCGCCGATCTCCAGGACATCCGCGCGAACCGCGCGCCGGTGAAGGCCGAGACGCTGCGCCGCATCGCGAAGCCGGTGCCCGCGCCCGCGGCCGCCGCGACGAGGCCCGGGTGGTCGAAGAAGTGGTTCGCGGGCGGGGCCGTCGCCGCGCTCGCGGCGGGCGGCCTGCTCGTGTGGACGATGCGCGATCGCGGCGAGGCTCCCGCCGCGCCGCCCGCCGTCGCCGCGCAACCGGCGATCGCCGCGCCCGTGCCGCCGCCGCGCGCGCCGGAGAAGGCGCTCGACTACGAGCAGGTGCGCAAGGATGCGCAGACGACGCTGCGCGCATCGATCCGGCAGACCGAGCCGGCGGTGCGCGTGCAGGGCTCCGACGCGCTCGCGAAGGTGAAGGACACGCCGAGCGTGCCCGCGCTGTCGGAGCTCGCCGAGCGCGATCCCGACGCCGAGGCGCGCGGCCACGCGGCCGATGCGCTCGGCGCGCTCGGTGCGACGGGTGCGGTCGCGCTGCTCGCGAAGCTCGAGGCGTCCGCGCAGCCGCCGCTCAAGGCGTGGTACGCGTCCGCGCTCGCGCGCCTCGGCGACAAGGCGGCGCGCGCGCGGCTCGTCGCCTACGCGAACAACGCCGACCTGCGCGTGTCGTTCAAGGCGGCGATGGCGCTCGCCGACCTGAGCCGCCCCGGCGACGCCGACGCGAGGAAGGCGCTCGAGGCGCTCGCGCGCCGCGAGGCCGAGCTCAACGACATCGCGCCGTATGCGGGCGCGGTGATCCTGACCAAGCTCGCCGCGCTGCACGACCCGCGCGCGCGCACGATCCTGTACTCGATCCTCGCGTCGAAGGACGAGGGCTCGCGCCTCGCCGCGGCGGAGGGCCTCGCGAAGCTCGGCGACGACGCCGGACGCAAGGTGCTCGAGGAGGTCGGCAAGAACGTCGCGTCGCCGAACCGGCTCGTCGCGACGGTCGCGCTCGTGCCGCTCGGCGACTACGGCGGCTACGACTTCTTGACGGCGAAGCTCGGCGACAAGGACGCGGAGACGCGGCGCCTCGCGGCGCGCGGCCTCGGCGAGATCGGCGAGCGCAAGAGCGTGCGCGCGCTCCTCGAGCTCACGACCGACAAGGACTGGACCGTGCGCGTCGCAGCGGCCGGCGCGCTGATGGCGATCGTCGGGCTCGACCCGCAGGTCCTCGCGCAGGCGTCGGTCGACTGGACGCGCAGCGCGCTCGGCTCCGAGGACTGGGCGGTGCGCCGGGCGGCCGCCGGCGTCCTCGGCGACATGCCCGAGAAGCAGGCGGTGCCGCTGCTCGCGGCCGCGATCGCCGACCCGGATCCGGGCGTGCGCGCGGCGGCGTCGCGCAGCGCCGGCAAGATGAAGAGCGCGGAGGCGGCGACGCGCGTCGCGGCGGCCGCCCGGGCGGAGAAGGACCCGGCGGTCAAGGAGGAGCAGGTGAAGGCGCTCGGCGCGATCGGCAACCCGGCCGCGCGCGAGACGCTCGTCGCGATCGCGGCGGACCCGGGGCGCGTCGGCGTGTTCGCGGCGGGCTCGCTCGTCGCCGTCGGCGATCCGAGCGGCAAGGCGAAGCTCGACACCGCGGTCGCGGCGCCCGATCCGGGCCTGCGGCTCGCGGCGGTGCAGTCGGCGAGCGCGGCGAAGAACCCGATCGTCGTCGGCACGCTCGTCACGGGCGCCTCCGACAAGGTGTTCGACGTGCGGTTCACCGCGGCCGAGGGGCTCGCGGGGTTCGGCGCCGAGAAGGCGCGCGCGGTGCCGGTGCTCGAGTCGGGCCTGGCCTCGGCGGACGCGACCGTCCAGGGCCGCGCGTCGAGCGCGCTGATGCGCCTCGGCGAGAAGCCGGCGGGCGCACCGACGCCCGCGGAGCTGCTCGCGTCGCCGGATCCGAAGGTGCGCGCGGCGGCGATCCCGATCGTGCGCGAGCTGCCGGCCGCCGAGGCGGTGCCCCTCCTGCGCCGGCTCGTCGCAGATCCGGATGCGGACGTGCGGCGCGGCGGGCTCGACGCGATCGGGCTGCTCGCGCCGAAGGCCAAGGACGAGGCGATCAAGCTGTACAAGCCGCTCGTCGGCAGCAGCGACGTCGTCGTGCGCTCGGTCTCGCAGGCGCAGCTGTCGAGGCTCGTCGAGCCGCTCGCCGCGCCGCCGGTCGCACCGGCGCCGGCGACGCCCGCACCCGCAGACGACACGCTGCCGAAGGTGAAGGCGGCCGTCGACGCCGCGGCGCCGGCGGGCGCGGAGCTCGCCGCGGCGGTGGAGAAGCTCGAGGCGCTCGCGACCCAGATCGGCGCCGCGGTCGCCCACCCGGCGAAGGACGACGCCGCGATCAAGCGGGCCGAGCAGCTCGCCATGGAGATCGACGCCGCCGCGGCGGCCGTCGAGGCGGCGGCCGCGAAGGTCGGTGCCGGTGCGGCGAGCGTCGAGGAGGCGGCCGGTGCGTCGCCGCCCGGCGAGGCGCAGGCGCTCGTCGCGTCGGCGCAGGCGGCCGCGGGCGAGGCGAAGAAGGCGGCGACCGACGCGCGCGGCAAGAGCGCGGCGGCGGCGAAGAAGGCGCGCGACTACGCGAAGGCCGAGACCGTCGATCCGCAGATGTACGTCGGCGCCGCCGATGCGGCGATCGCGACCGGCAACTTCGCCGACGCGAAGCGCGACCTCGACCGCGCCGCGCACGTCCTCAAGGCGAGCGGCGCGCGCATCCCCGGCATCGACTACTCGTACGCGCAGCTCCACGACAAGATGGCCGCGCGCACGGCGGACCCGGTGGCGAAGCGCCGGCTCCTCGAACAGGCAAAGTCCTCGTACGAGGCATTCGCGCGGCACGGCACCGGCTCGCGCGTGCAGCGCGCGACCGACCGCGCCGCCGAGATCGCCGACGACCTGCGCGAGCTGGACAGGTGATGCGCGCCGCCGTCGTCTTCCTCCTGATGGCGAGTGGCTGCACGTCGCTCGTCGAGTTCGCGCCGTCGCGCGAGACCGGGCCGCAGTGCCACGACGGGCTCGACAACGACGGCAACGGCCTCGTCGACTGCGCGGACCCGGCGTGCGCCGGCACCGCCGGGTGCGTCGGGTGCGGCGACGGCATCGTCGACGCCGGCGAGGCGTGCGACGACGGCAACCTCGTCCCCGGCGACGGCTGCAGCCCCGGCTGCACCATCGAGGTCCCGCCGACGTGCGGCGACGGCGAGCTCGACGTCGGCGAGGAGTGCGACGACGGCAACACCGACGACACCGACGCGTGCCTGACGACGTGCCGCGCCGCGCGCTGCGGCGACGGTGAGGTGCGCGCGGGCGGCGAGGAGTGCGACGACGGCAACACCGTGTCGGGCGACGGCTGCGATGCGACCTGCCACCTCGAGCGCGCCGACGGCTGCGGCGACGGCACCGTGCAGCCCGAGCTCGGCGAGGAGTGCGACGACGGCAACGTCGCGGCCGGCGACGGCTGCGGCCCGACGTGCAAGCTCGAGACGTGCGGCGACGGCATCGTGCAGCCGACCGAGCAGTGCGACGACGGCAACACCGACGACGGCGACGGCTGCGTCGCCGGGTGCGTGCTCGCGGCGTGCGGCGACGGCTTCCTCGCCGCCGGCGTCGAGCAATGCGACGACGGCAACACCGCGGCGAACGACGGCTGCGGCCCGACGTGCGAGATCGAGCGCTGCGGCGACGGCATCGTGCAGAGCGGGCCCGCCGTCACCGCGCTCGAGCTCGCGTGGCTCGCGACGAGCTGCGCCACGCCGCACCCGATCACGTTCACGATCGGCGGCGAGCCGGTCCTGGTCGCCGAGGGCGACGACGGCTCGTGCACGTGCGCGCCCGGCGCCCGCTCGGTCACGATCACCGACCCGGCCGCGCTCGCGCGCGTCGTCGACGGCCCGAACGCGTTCGGCGTCGACTTCTCGGGTGCCGGCCACTTCCTCGGCTGGGCGCTCGTGACGGTGCACACCGGCGCGACCTCCACCTCCGTCGTCGTCCACGAGGGCGTCGCCGGCAGCGCGCTCGCGCGCGCACCGGCCCTGTGCGCCGGCGGGCTCGACCACGACGTCGCGCCGCAGACCGCCACGCATGCGATCGCGGTGCACGAGGACTGCGACGACGGCAACACCACCGACGGCGACGGCTGCGACCACACCTGCACGAGCGAACCATGACGATCAAGCACCTCGCGCCCCTGCTCGCGCTCGCCGCCGCATGCACCGCGCCCCCCGCGCCCGACGTCGACACGTCGCTCGCGACGAGCGCGCTGTCGTCGATCGTGGTGAACGGCAGCTTCGAGACCGGCGACTACACGGGCTGGACGCTCGCGGAGAGCTCCGGCGTGCCGTCGCTCGGCACGTGGGGCATCGCCGGCGACGGGGAGACGATCGCGAGCGGCGCGACCGTGTTCGACTTCGCCGACGGGGTGCCGGTGCAGCAGTTCACGCCGGGGTTGCCGCACACGTACCACGCGACCGACGGCGCGTTCGTCGCGCTGCAGCTGCAGAACGGCGGCGAGCAGCACCGGATGTTCCAGACGGTGCAGCTGCCGGCGTGCCAGCCGTTGCTGCTGTGGGACATGGAGTATCGCAACCACAACGGCGCCTTCGATGCGGGCGCGCAGTACCTCGCGGTGAACGTCCGCGATCCGGTCAGCGATGCGGTGCTCGCGACGCCGTTCAAGACCATGCCGGGCGCGCCGCCGGTCGTGCCGGCGATGACGCCGTTCGAGGCGGACCTGACCCCGTTCGCCGGGCAGACCGTGCGGCTCGACTTCGAGCAGCAGGTGCAGCTGTTTCACCTCGATGCCGCGTACGACCACGTGCGCGTGATCTGCAAGGGCCTCGGCGCGCTGCCCGGCGCGCTCGACTTCGGCTCCGTCGTCACCGGTGCCACGGCGACGCGGCAACTCGCCGTCGCGAACTTCGCGAGCGACCCGCTCACGATCTCGTCGCTGTCGGCGACGGGGCCGTTCCTCGTCACCGGCGCGCCCGCCCTGCCGCGCACGCTGCAGCCGGGCGAGTCCGTGCAGCTCGAGATCGCGTTCGCACCGTCGAGCGCGGGCCCCGCGACCGGCGCGCTGACGATCGCGAGCGACGATCCGAACGGCGACAGCGTCGTCGCGCTGTCGGGTGTCGGTGAGGCGCAGGTCGGGCCGAGGCTCGTCGCGGATCCGTCGTCGATCGCGTTCGGCGACGTGCCGGTCGGCCAGACGTCCACCGTCGACGTCGTGCTGTCGAACCCCGGCGACCAGGCGCTCGTGATCTCCTCGACGTCGAGCGGCGGGCCGTACTCGGTGGTCGTGCCGTCGTTCCCGCTGGAGATCGGGCCGGGCGGGTCCGCCGTCGCGCAGATCGTGTTCGCGCCGCCGCTCCCCGGCGTCGCGGCGGGCGCGGTCGCGTTCGGCACCAACGATCCCGCCGGCCCGCTGCTCCTCCCGCTGTCGGGCAACGGCGTGACGGCGCAGCTCACGCTGACGCCCGGCGCGGTGGACTTCGGGGCGCAGCGCGTGGGCACGGCCGGCGCCCCCGCGCTCGTGCGCGTCGCCAACATCGGCCTCGCGCCGGTGACGCTCGGCGCACCGACCGCGGGCCAGGCGTTCGCGGTGACCGGCCCGGCGTCGATCCTGCTCGGGCCCGGTGCATTCGTCGACTACGCGGTGGCGTTCGCGCCGACCGCCGAGGGCCCGGTGTTCGACCTGCTCGTGGTCCCGACGGACAACCCGTTCCAGCCGAACGTCGCCGCCGCGCTCTCGGGCGTCGGCCTCGCGCCGCGCGCCTCGCCGTCGGTGGGCGCGCTGGTGTTCGGGGCGGTCCGCACCGGCACCACCGCGACGCGGACGTTCTCGATCGCGAACCTCGGCAGCGCGCCGCTCGCGATCGCCGCGCCGTCGGCGTCGCCGCCGTTCTCCGTCGCACCGGCGGCCGCGGTGATCGTGGCGCCGGGCGACAGCGCCGCGTACGTCGCGACGTTCGCGCCGGCGGCGGCCGGTCCGGCGGAGGGCGTGATCGCGTTCGCGACCGACGGCGGCAACGTCTTCGTCGGGGCGACCGGCACGGGCGTGCAGCCCGTGCTGGCGGTGAGCCCGCCGGCGCTCGACCTCGGCGACGTGCGCGTCGGGCAGGTCTCGGGTGCGGCGGCGTTCGCCGTCGAGAACGCGGGGGGCGACATGCTGACCGTCACGGCGATCACCGTGGCGCCGCCGTTCGCGCTCGACGCGGCCGTCGGGCTGCCGTTCACGCTGCCGCCCGGCGGCACGCGGTCGTTCGGCGTCACGTTCGCGCCGGCGGTGCACGCCGCCGCGGCGGGCGCGGTCGCGATCGCGAGCGACGGCGGTACCGCGTCCGTCGCCCTCGCCGGCCGCGGCGTCGCGCCCGCGATCGCCGCGAGCCTCTCCCGCGTCGAGTTCGGCGCCGTCGCGATCGGCACGACCGCGACGCTCGCGCTCCAGCTGTCGAACCCCGGCGACGCGCCGCTCCGCATCGGCGCGCTCGCGATCCCGCCCGGTGACTTCTCCGTCGCCGCGCCCGCCCTGCCCGCGGTCGTCGCGCCCGGTCACGCGATCACGCTGCCGATCGCGTTCGCACCGACGGCGCACGGCCCGCGCGCCGCGCAGCTCGCGGTGGCGAGCGACGCCGGCGCCGTGACGGTGGACCTCGACGGTGCCGGCAGCGGGCCGCGCGCCGTGCTGTCGGCGGCGGCGCTCGACTTCGGGCGCGCCAACGTCGGCGCCGCGGCCGCGCCGCGCACGCTCACGATCAGCAACACCGGCGAGGCCGACCTCGCGATCGCGGCGATCGTCCTCGCCGGCGCCGCGGCGGCCGAGTTCTCGCACGCCGCCGCGCTGCCGCTGACGGTCGCGCCCGGCGGCTCGGCGACCGTCGAGCTCGGGTTCGAGCCGTTGGCGGTCGGGCCGCGCAGCGCGCACGCGACGCTGGTCACGACGGATCCGCTCGTGCCGTCGTCGCAGGTCGCGCTCGCGGGCGTCGGCGCGTCGCCGGCGATCGCCGTCGCACCCGCCGCGCTCGACTTCGGCGACGCGAACCTCGGCGCGGCCGTCGCGCGCACGTTCACCGTGTCCAACACCGGCACCGGCCCGCTCCGGATCAGCGCGCTCGCCGTCGCCGGGCCGAGCGCCGCGCAGGTGACCCTCGCGCCCGTCGCGCTCCCGCTCGTGCTCGCTCCGTCCGCGAGCCGGACGTTCGAGGCGACGTTCCGCCCGACGGAGCTCGGCGCGGCGACGGCCGCGATCACCGTGCTCTCCGACGACGCGGCGTCGCCCGCCGTCGCCGTGGCGCTCGCGGGGCGCGGCGTGTCGCCCGACCTCGCGGTCGCACCGGCCGCCGTCGCCTTCGGCGCGCAGCTCGTCGGGCGCCCGTCCGCGCTGCGCCAGGTCCGCGTCACGAACACCGGCACCGGCCCGCTCGCGGTGACCGCGCTCGCGCTCGCGGGCCCGCACGCCGCGCGGTTCGCGCTCGTGTCGCCGCCGCAGCTGCCGCTCGCGCTCGCACCGGGCGGCGAGCTCGTGCTGTCGCTGCGCGCCGCGCCGGACTTCATCGGCGCCGCGACCGCCGAGCTCGCGATCGCGACCGGCGCCGGCTCCGCCGCCGTACCCGTCGACGCGCTCGGCATCTCGTCCGCGCTCGCGATCAGCCCCGCGCAGATCGACTTCGGCACCGCGCACGCCCCCGCCGATGCCGCGCCCGTCTCCGTCACGATCACGAACCTCACCGGCGACACGCTCGAGCTGCGCGACGCCGTGCGCGCCGGTGCCCGCCCCGGCGACTTCACCGTCTCCGGCATCGCCGGCCCGCTCGCCCCCGGCGCGTCCGCCGTCGCCACCGTCGTGTACACCGCCCCGTCCGCCACCATCTCCGCCGCGACGCTCGACTTCGCCACCTCCGACCCGAAGATCCCGCACGCCGTGGTCGCGCTCTCCGGCGTCGCGGTCTCGACGTTCGTCACCGTCGACCGCGCCGCGGTGGAGTTCGGCGCCATCCAGGTCGGCGACCGCAGCGGCCCCAAGGCGGTGACGCTCACCAATGCCACCACCGGCCCGATCTCGATCGCCTCGATCTCCGCCGGCGACGGCCAGTTCGTCGTCGACGCCCCGCCCTCCGCCTCGGGCGCCCCGCTCGCCCCCGGCGCGAGCGTGACCTTCACCGTCGCGTTCGTCCCCGCCGACGTCGCTCCCACCACGTCCCACATCGCGATCACCCTCGACGGCGCCGCCGCTCCCGAGCTCCTCGTGAGCGTCTCCGGCGAGGGCACCGCGAACGCCGACACCGACGCCGGCTGCCGCACCACCGGCCCCACGTCGCTCGTGCCCGCCCTGGGGCTGCTCCTCGTGCTCCGCCGCCGGCGCCGCTGAGAGAGAGGAGGCCGAGGCGTGGCTCGCGGCGCACGAGCTCAGGAAGTGAAGCCCGGGCGCACGAGGCCCTTGCGCACCTTGAGCCCGAACAGCGAGCCGGCGATGCCGGCGACGATCGCGTCGATCGCGAACGCGATCATGAACACGATCGCGGTGCCCGTGCCGAACGCGCCGGCGCCCTCCATGTGCGAGCGGATCGACACGAAGTAGAAGACGCCGAGCCCGACGCCGCCGAGCGCGAACGCGCCGATCGCGCGCAGCGCCCCCGCCCGTGTCAGGAACGTCGACGCCGCGGCGCCCGCGCCGAACAGCGCGAAGTAGATCGCGCCCCACACCTTGGGGCTGAGCGGGCTCGTCATCAGCTTCGTGACGAGGATCGCGAGGATGAGGGTGCCGGCTGCGAACAGCCAGACGAGGTTGGGCGAGAGCTTGCGGTCGGTCATGTCGTTTCTCCTTGGCAAGGCGAATGGCAAGCGACATGCCCGCGCCCGCGCGTGTGCCTTCAACGGCTTATCCGCACGACCACCCGTGTCGTGTCGTCACCGTGACGACCCGGCCGAAGCCAAGGACGAGCCCCTGCCGCGCGCGGACGCCGAGCTTCTCGAAGCAGCGCGATCGACGCGATGGTCGCGCACCGGTGCGCCGGGAGCTCGACGAGCACGACGCCGGCACACGCTCGCCGGCGCGCGCTGCGTGACGTTGGGACAGCCGCGCTACTCGACGAGCTCGAGGTTGAGCGTCAGGCGCTCGTCGCCGGGCTTGAGGGGGACCTGCTGCGAGGTGCGGGCGCCGCCGAGCTCGGCGTCGAGCGTGACCGTGCCGGAGGGGACGTCGGCGAGCTCGAAGTTGCCGTCGCCGTCGGTCTGCGTGGCGATCGCGCCGACGGAGACCTTGGCACCGGCGACGCGCCGGCCGAAGCGATCGCGCACCGTGCCGGCGAGCTTGG
Source organism: Deltaproteobacteria bacterium (assembly GCA_019637375.1). Classification (GTDB taxonomy): domain Bacteria; phylum Myxococcota_A; class Polyangia; order Haliangiales; family Haliangiaceae; genus JABFXX01. Next base: position 102,489 of record JAHBVW010000025.1, read on the forward strand.
CGCCGCGGGCCATGTCGATGCGGAGCTCGTGCGGGATGCGCGCGGACGCCGCGGTGACGGCGACGGACTGGCCGGTGCGCGCGTAGCCGGCGGCGCGCGCGTCGAGCGTCCATGTGCCGAGCGCGAGGGCGCGCACGTCGACGACGCCGCGGGCATCCGTGGTCTTCGTGATCGTCTGGCCGGGGCCGGAGAAGGAGATGCGGACTCCGGACAGCGGTGCTGCGGAGTGGGTGTCGTAGATCGTGACATGCACGGCGCCGCCGGGTGCGAGGCGCAGCTCCTTGAACGAGTCGCTGACGAGCGATGCGCGCGTCGGCGGTGCGTCGGGCGAGCTGACCTCGACGACGTAGTTGCCGCGCGCCACGCGATCGAAGGTGAACTGCCCCTCGGCGTCGGTGGTGACCGTGCGGCGCGTCGGGCCCTGGACGATCGCGACCTCGACGTTCGCGGCGACCGCGCCGTCGGCGGCGCGGACCTGTCCGCGCAGCTGGGCGTTCTCGATCACGAGGTCGAAGTCCTCGCGCAGCGCGCGCGTCGGGTGGGCCTCGTCGATCGCGAGCTTGCGGTCGAGCTCGCCGTAGCCCGGCGCGCTGGCGGTGAGCGTGATCGCGCCGCTCAGCGAGCGCAGCGTGTACTCGCCCGCCGCGTTCGTGTAGGCGGTCGCGACCTTGCTCGTGGACTCGCCGCTGCCGGCGGCGGCGGTGATCGTCGCGCCGGCGACGGGCCCGTCGCGCCCGAGGACGCGCCCGCGCACGACCGCGCCCGGGCGCAGCGTGATCGTGACCTTGTCGGTCTCGGCGCCGGTGCGCACCGTGAACGGCGGCGACGTGCCGGGCGCGAGCTGCTCGGCGTAGGCGACGGCGACGTACGTGCCGGGCGGGACGTTCTCGAGGCGGAACCTGCCGGCGGCGTCGGTCGCGAGCGTCGGCGGCATCGCGGCGGCGACGGCGGCCGCCGACGCGGGTGTGGTCGGGGTCGCGGCGATCAGCGTGCGCGCATCGACGTCGATCTTGTCGAACGTGCGCGGCACGGGGAGCACGACCGCGTGGCGCAGCATCGGCTCCGGGTCGACGAACCACGACCGCCCGCCGCTCTCCTGCGTGATCGCGAAGTGCAGGTGCGGCACGTCGAGCGCGAAGCCGGTGGTGCCGATCGTGCCGAGCGGATCGCCCGCGCGGACGCGCTGCCCCGCCTCGAGGCCGGGCCGCACCTCGTGCATGTGCAGGTACGCGGTGCGCAGGCCGTCGCCGTGATCGACCACGACGAAGCGGCCCTCCTCGCCCTTGATCTCGCGGTAGACGCCGGTGACGAGGCCGTCGGCGGCGGCGTGGATCATCTGGCCGCGGATCGAGCCGAGGTCGATGCCGCAGTGCCCCTTGCCGCACTCGGCGGGGCGCCAGCCGGGGCGCGTCGCGCCGAACCGACCCGGCTCGATCGGCATGATGCGCACCTTGCCGGCGAGCGGGTGGACCCAGCGCAGGCGCGCCGTCGAGCGCAGCGGCGCGGCGGTCTCGGCAGCGCGCGGGTCGACGCCCTGGCGGCGCAGCACGATCGACGCGTGCTCGACGGGCGCACCCTCGGCGTCGACGACGATGCCGGCGACGACGCCGGCGCGCTCGACGCGCAGCGTGATCTCGCTGCGCACGCCGGGGGTCGGCGCGACGATGCGCTCGCCGTCGTCGATGTAGCCGGGCACGTCGCCGCCGACGCGCCAGCGCCCGGCGGGGACGCCGTCGAACGCGAACTTGCCGCGCGCGTCGAGCGTCGCCGTGCGCACGGCGTGGTCGACGTCGACCGGCACGAGCTGGATCGTGGCGGTCGCGGGCAGCGGCCCGTCGGCGAGGACGGTGCCGGAGATCCCGCCGCCCGCGGCGAGCGAGAGCTCGATCGCCGCTTCCTTGGCGGAGGTGGCGCCGACGTCCGGAACGCGGACGAGCGGCGACACCGCGAGGTCCTGGCGCGCCCAGATCTCGTAGGGCCCGGGGATGAGGTCGTCGAAGCGCGCGCGGCCGTCGCGATCCGTGGTGACCGTCGCGAGCGTCGGGCGACTGCCGTCGGTGAGGTTGACCTCGGCGTTCGCGACCGGCGCACCGTCCGCGCCGACGACGCGCACCGCGGCGTGCGCGCGCCGCGCGAGCATGATCCGCGGCGGCGGCCCACCGCGCCACCCGACCTCCGCCGGGAACACGTGTGGCGCGTCGAGCGTCAGCTTCGTGCCCGTCGCCTCCGCCGGGATCCGGAACTCGCCGGCCGCATCGCTCCTGGCCTCGACGTCGCCCGCGCCGTGCAGCGTCACGCGCACGTCGTCGATCGGCTTGCCCGCACCGTCGACGATGTACCCCGCGACCGGATGCACCACGCTCGGCGCGACCGCGAGCGGCGGCAGCTTCGTGGATCGCGCGCGCGCCGGCGCCACCCCGGCGACCTCCGCAGGCGCGCTCGCCATCACCTGCGGCTGCAGCACGCGCCGCGCGGTATCCGCCACGAACAGGAGCGGCACCACGGCGAGGACCAGCCTCCACCCTCGGATCGGCGCGCGCATCCCACCACCCCGCTGCAGCCACCGTGCCCTGCCCTCCCCGCGCGACTTCCCGCGCTTGGCCACCGGCACACCCACTCCGCTTGCCGAAATGTCACCGCCCCTCGCCTCACCGTGCCGCTCCGTCTCCTCCCGCACGCGCACCGCCTGCGCGTCACGCTCCGTCGCCACAGCTGCCGCTACATCCGTCGCTGTCACCACCTTCGTTTGCTGCGGACTGCGAGCAGCCTTCGCGCGTTGATGGGCGCGGGCGTGCTTGCGGCGGCGGCGAGAGGGTTTGCTCATGGGGCGACCGCCGAGGAGCGATCATGCCCGGCACGGCGCGGACGCGCCAGAAGTGTGGGGGGCTGTGGGCGTGGAGTCAGCGCTGGACGACGAGCGCGCAGGGGTCGTCGCCGACGGGGACGAGGGCGACGTGATCGATGTCGAGCGACGAGGAGGCCTCGCCCCGCGCGCGCTTGACGACGTAGATCACCGCGAGCCACGCGCCGTCGGGCGAGAAGGAGGCGCGGATGCTCGTGGTCTGCACGCGCGCATCGGCGCCGTCGGCGCTGAACCTGTCGATGACGCGCTCCGCGATCGTCAGCTCGGCCGGCAGCGCGTTCGTCCCCTCGCGGTACTCGAACTTGCACTTCCCGCCGGGGATCGCGTCGTGGATGTTCGTGTCTCCGACGAAGCCGCCGTCGGTGCCCTTCACGATCCCGGCGATGCCGCCGCGCCAGCACGCCGCCAGGCCGCCCGCCATCGCGCTGCGCTCGCACACGCGCACGAGCGGGTGCTTCGGGTCCGCGAGGCGCCACCCGACCCACAGCGGCGACGGATCCGGGCGCTTCTCCTTCGCCGGCGGCGGCACGAACTTCGCGGTGGGCGTGCACGCGCCGATCATCACGACGACGGCCACCACCGCAGCGAGGACAGGCGCGCGCGACATGCGACCGTCCTACCACGCCGAGCACGCTACGGCGTGTACGTCGCGGCCGGCCCGGCTCCCGAGCGCAGCGTGTCGGCGACGAACGCATCGAAGCCCTGCTCGTCGTCGGGCGCGAACGTGGCGCCCCAGTTGTGGTGCTTGCCCTCCCGCGCCGACTCGCACGCGATCGCCCGCGGCGTCCCCTCCATCTCCGTCGCGTACTCGCTGTGCTCGAGCAGGAACATGCGCGCGTAACCGTTCGCCTGCCCGACGTCCGGATCCCGGACGAAGAACCGCACGTGCCACGGCTCGCCCGTCGACGCGACGCCGCGGAACTGCATGAACACGATCACGAGGCCCGGCCGCGGCCGCTCGATCGTGTAGCCGAGCGGCGGCCGCGCCGGCTCGCTCACGCCTGCCGCGTCGAGCGCCCACCGCCACTGGTGCTCGAGGAACGCCGGCGCCGCGTCCCCGTCGAGCGTCGCCACGAACCTCGCCGGATCCTCGTGGAACAGCACCGACATCGCCTTGTGAGCGAACAGCCACAGCGCCGACGGAGCCATCCGCCGATTCTGACACGCCTCGGGTGCCGCAGGCTCAGTCGCGCCTGAGCGCCTTCTTCAGCAGGTCGAGCAGGTCGCGCGACGTCTCGCGGCAGATCACGAGCGCCGCCGCGATGTACGCCGCCGCGCCGACGACGATCAGCGCGACCAGCTGCACCGCCGGGCGCGTGACGCCCGCGTGCTCCATCGCCTCGTACAGCGCGACGTCGACGGCCGCCATCACCACGCACGCGAGCGCCGGCTGCACGAAGCCCATGACGAGCCGCCGCCACGACGGCCCCTCGCGCGACACCATCACGATGCCCGCGACCGCCGTCACGCCGAACGCGATGCCGACCGCGCCCGACGCCGCGCGCACGCCCGACGGTGCGAGCAGCGCGATGCACGCGAGCAGGATCGCGAGCTTCGCGATCTCGAGGATCATGAGCCGGTTCGTCTTCGACTCGGCCTCGAAGTACGCCGACAGCACCCACGTGATCGGCCGGAACACCGACAGGCACGTGAGCACGACGAGCAGCGGCGCCACGAGCTGCCACTCGTTGTTCGGCAGGATCAGCGCGACGAGCGGATACGCGACGAGGCCGAGCCCGACCGCGAGCGGGAAGATGATCAGCGACAGGAGCGCCGTCGAGCGCTCGAGCGCGCGCGGCCGCCGCTCCGGCGGCAGCTCCGCCATCGACGGCATCAGCACGAGCGCGATCTGCTCGCCGACCTGGATCGCCGGGATATCGGCGAGGTTGTAGGCCATGTTGTACGCGCCCGTCGGGCCCGGGCCGAAGTAGTGCGAGACCGCGAGCGTGCCCCAGTAGCGCGCGGCGCCGTGCGCGAGCCCCTGGATGCCGAGCGGCACGCCGAACTTCAGCATGTCCTTGTAGCGCTCCCAGCGCAGCGGCGCCGGCGTCGCCCACGAGGCGATGCCCGCCGCGCGCAGGAGGATCAGCACGACCACCGTCGACTGGATCAGGTTCGCGAACACGATCGACCACCCGCCGTGGCCGAGCGCCGCGAGGCCGAGCGCCGACACCGTGTACGACAGCTCGCCCACCACCATCGCGATGCCCGACGCGCGGAAGTTCATCTGCTGCGCGAGCACGCGCTCCGGCATCGCGCCGAGCCGCCGGATGTACAGCGCGAGCGCCATCCCCGGCACGTACGAGGCCGCCCGCGGTGCGTCGAAGAACGGCGCCAGCTGGCCGCCGAACAGCGCGACGAGCCCGAGGCCGATGGCGCCGAGGCCCATGTACGCGACCGTCGCGTGCCAGCGCACCGAGCGCGCATCCTCGCCGCGCCCCTTCACGACGGAGTACTGACCGAAGCCCCAGATCGTCGCCCAGTTGCCGGTCATCGCGATGATCGTCGCGTCCGAGACCTCGCCGATCTGTTCCGGCGCGAGGAAGCGCGTCATCACGAGCGTGCCGATCACGCCGATGAAGCGACCGCCCATGCTCGAGGCGATCGTCCACAGCGCACCGCGCGCGGCCTTCTTCGCGAGGGACATTACGCGCGCAGCCGCCGCTGCGCCTGCTTGTACAGCGCGTAGCCGAAGTACTTCGCGCGGTCGACGAGCGGCAACGCGCCGACCTTGCGCGGCGTGAGGCCGAGCCCGCGCAGCTTGTCGTTCACGATGTACACCGCGCTGCGCCGGTCGCCCTCGGGTGTGCGGAACGTGATGCTGAACGACACCGACGCCTCCGACCCGTTCTTCACGTAGTGCGGCGCGTTCACCGGCACGTGCACCCCGTGACCGGGCGTGAGCTCGAACGTGTGACCGCGCGCCGCGTGGCTTTCGTCGAACACCAGGTTGCGGTGCTCGCCGCGGTAGAAGCGCTCGATCTCCGTCTCGTCGAGGATCGCGGGGTCGAAGATCGTCATCGACTTCTGCCCGCGGATCTGGAGCAGGAAGTTGTACTCGTGGTCGATGTGGTACGGCGTCACCGAGCCCGGCGACGACACGAAGATGAACGCCTGGCGCCGGCGCATGCCGGGGGCGTGCGGCGCGATCTGATCGAGGCAGTCGTCGAGGAGGCGCCGGTACGTCGGGTCGACCTCGACGCGCTTCAGCACCATCCACGACCGGCACTCGTGGATGCGCCGGATCGTCTCCTCGATCGAGAGCCCGGTGTGGGGCGTCGTCGTCGGGTCCTGCGTGAGCGGCAGGTCACCCGCGTTGTACTCGACGGCCTCGGGCGGCAACCTGCGAGCGAGCTCGACGAGCTTCTCCAGCGAGAAGGCCGGGTGTCGCTCGAGGTCGTGGTGCACGCCGAACGGCCGGCGGTTGAACTCGCTGCGGAGGCGATCGGTGTCCAGGTCGACGAGGGGCATCAGGTCTTGGTGGCCTTGTCTTGGAAGCGTCGAAGCACATCGCGTGCCGCGCGCGCGGTCCAGCGTACCAAGGGCATCGCGGCGACCGCCAGGCTTCCGCCGGGGCGACCGGTCGACACCACGATCGTCTCGATCGTCGCCCGGTCGCGCCACAAGTGGTTGATCATCGGGTGATCGGCGGCGGCGCCCGAGTCCATCCACGCGACGCCGCCGGGCTCGTGCTGCCGCCGGACGTGCTCGACCTCGAGCAGCACGCCCGGCGAGAACCGCGCAAACGCCTCGTCGTACGCGATCTTGTACGCGACGCCGCCGTCGCCGCACCGGACGTTGCACTTCATCGCGATCGGCCGCCCGTCGAGGCGCAGCGCGAGCGTCATCCAGCGCCCTCGCGCGTGCGCACCGTGCGCCAGCGCCCGGAACGCCGCGAGCCCCGCCGGCTCGTCGCGCAGCGCGGTGCCGGCGCGCCCCTTCCAGCCGCGCTGCTCGAGCTCCAGGTAGTCGTCGATCCAGGCGTCGAGCGCCGCGGCGCCGGCCTCGCGCGGTAGCTCGTCGAACGCGACGGCGCCGGCCTCGGCGAGCCGGCGCTCCTGGCGCCGCAGCTCCTTGCGCTTCTTCCCGCCCATCGCGGCGAGGAGGTACGTCTCGGCGTCGCGCGCGCGCCGGAACATCGCGCGCGTCGCGATCGCGCTCGTGTACGCGTGCCGGCGCCGCCGGTTGAGTGCGTCGACGAGGGCGTGGCGGAACGCGCCGTCGCCGCGCACGTCGTCGAGCTCGAGCAGCGTCGCGCCCGACGAGGGCAGCCAGTCGAACAGCGCGTCGAGCGTCTCGGGCGCCCGCCCCGCGCGCACGAGCGGCGTGCCGAGATACGCGTACACGTGGCGCCACGTCGCGAGCGCCGCGACGGGTGCGCCGCGGTAGCGACGGTGCCGTACGAGCGGGACGAGGCCGGTCAGGAGCGGCGGCTGCGCGGGCAGCGGGTTCGGCGCCCACACGAGCACGACCTCGAGGTCGACGCGCATCGCCCGCCACGCCGCGAGCAGCGCGTACGGCTCGTAGAACGGGTTCGGATCGATCGCGTCGGCGGCGAGCTCGTCCCACGCGCGCAGGTGCGCCTCGAGCCCGTCCGGCGTGCGCTCGACGGCGACGGTCAGCGCGTCCACGCGCGCGCCGGTGGCGGCGTGGAGGTGCGGAGACGTCAGCACGTGAGCCTTCAGCGCTCGAGGCGCTCGGCGAGCGCGAACAGGCGGTCGCGGCGCGTGTCGATGATGTTGCCGGCCGCGCGCGCGATCGCGGCGATCGGCTTCGTCGGCTGCGCGGCGAGGAACTCGCCCGCGTCGATGCCGCCGCCGGCCCACCACTGCTTCGCCATCTCGACGCCCTTCATCACCTCGCCCTCGCCGACGGTCGCGTGCAGGAATGCGCCGAGCGGCGACGGCCCGGTGTCGAAGCTCGACGCCGACGCGCGCCCCTCGGCGAGGAGGCGGTGCAGCGGCGGATCGAGGTCGCGCGCGGGCGCGAGCTGCGGCAGGAACTGCTCGATCCGGCGCACGCCGGTCGTGCCGTCGTCGTCCTTCGCGGCGCCCATGAAGTAGTCGAGCGGCACGTCGCCGCCGGTCACATCGGCGATCGCCTCGACGACGCCGATCGAGTACAGCTTCGCGCGCAGGTAGCGCACCGCGAGCTCGAGGTTGCCGGTCGTGCGCGCGACGCGGCGGGCGTGGATCTCGGGCTTGGGCTCGTCGCCGTACGTGTGGAACACGCGCTCGGCGGGGAGGTTCGCGAGGAAGCCCTCCATCTTCTGCAGCGCGCGGCGGTAGTCGTGCACCGTGTACATGAGCGGCTGGTGCAGCGCCGGGTTGCTCTCGGGCAACAGCTTCCACGTGTTGTCGAGGAAGCGCGCCGCGTCGTTGTCGGCGAAGTTCTCGACGTCGCGGTTCGACAGCCGGACCGCTCGCTTGATCGCGGCGTCGAGCGTGTCGCCCTCGAGGCCGAGGAGGCGCAGCCGCTCGACGAGCGCCGGCACGGGATCGGGGCGGAACGGGATGGTCTGCTCGATGCACGCGGCGATCGCGATGCGCTGCTCGCGATCGAGCGCGCTCGCGAGCTGGATCGCGGCGACGAGTGCGGAGCACAGCTCGTTGAGCCCGGTGAACGGCGTGACGACGTCGCCGACCTTGCGCCCGAACACGGCGAGCGTGTCGCCGGTGACCGGGCCCGCGGCCGCCGGCAGGATGTGCCAGCCGTCGCCCTCGTGGCGCAGGACGCTCCGCACCTCCGCCTCCATCGAGTGCGGCGGCCCCTGGTCGACCTGGAGGTACACGGCGTCGTGGTAGAGCGCCGCGATCACCTCGAGCGGATCGCCCTCGGCGATGAGGTCCACGACGTGGCCGTGGTTGTGGTACTCGCGCCCGGGGGCCGACAGCGCGGCGTGGATCGAGAAGCCCCAGCGTTCGATGTCGCCGAGCTTCGCGGCGGAGCCGAGCTTGTGCAGCGCCGTCCACAGGGCGTTCACGATCTCGTGCACCGGCGAACGCTGGTCGCTGCTGATCACCACCGACCCAAACTATCACGTCACCCCAGGTACATCGCGAGCCTGCACACGGACTCGAAGCCCAGGTCCGCGAGGATCGGGGCGGACGTGTCCTCGCGCGCGTGGCTCGTCGCGAGCGGGAGTCCCGCGTCGCGCGCGTGCGCGAGGCGGGTGTGGACGAGCGCGCGGTACAGGCCGCGCCGCCGGTACGGCGGCAGCACGACGCCGCCGACCAGGTACGCCGAGCGTGCGAGGGCGACGTAGGCCGCGGTCGCGGCCGGCACGCCGTCGACGACGGCGAGGTACATCGCCTGCGGCCAGCGGCGCTCGGCGACGATCGTGCGGTGCGCGTCGCGCAGGGGGCCGAGGTCGATGCCCCAGCCGGCCGCCATCGCGTCGCTGTACGTGTCGATGTTCGCGGCGTCGACCCGGGCGATCTCGATCCCGGGGTCGTGGTGGAGGGGAATCGGGGTCGCCGTGGAGCGGGCGACGCCGATCATGCGCGACGGTGTGAGCCCGCGCCGCTCGAGTCGCGCGCCGAGGTCCGCGGGGGTCTCGAGCGGGCCGACGCGCCAGCGGAACTTGAGGCCGCGCGAGCGGTACTGCGCGATCGCGGCGTCGATCGCGGCTTCGATCGCCGCGTCGTCGCGATCGCCGAGGTCGGCGTGGACGACCTCGTTGAGCTGGCCCGTGGTGATCGACGGGGTCACGACCTGGAGGATGCCGTCGCGATCGATGACGATCTGATCCGGCATCGGCGGGAACGCGCGCCGGGTCGCGACGACGACCTCGTGGAAGACCTCGTCAGCCCGCATCAGGAGGCAGCTCCTCCTGGAGGCGCTTGACCTGGAGCTTCGTGTTGTCGTCGGCGTCGAGGTGCATCGGGTGCACGCTCGTGCGCCCGAACGGCGCCGCGATCACGATGCGCGTCCCGGCGTGCTTGAGCTTGATCAGCTTGTCGACGACGTCGTTCAGGACCTCGCGCGGCAGGTGCTCGAGGACGTCCATGCACAGGATGACGTCGTACTTCTTGTCGGGCGGGGCGGCGTCGACGTCGGTCTTCCAGATCTTGACGTTGATGTTGTGGTTCTTCGCGCGGAACTGGGCAAAGTCGAGCGACGTGCCCGACAGGTCCGCGAGCGTGACGTCGAAGCCGGCGCGCGCGAGGGGCAGCGCGATGAGGCCCACGCCGCCGCCGAAGTCGAGGATGTTCTTCGCCTTGACCGTGCGCATGTCGGCGACGAGCTGGACGTCGCTCGCGCGCTTGTCGGGCACCCACAGGTGCCACTCGGCGAGCTCGTAGATGTAGTTCGTCGTCTGCTTGTAGAAGGCGGTGATCCGATCGTTCGTCATCGGCCCCTTCTTCTCCCACGCGAGCCACTCCTCCTTGAGCGGCTCCGAGCCGCGCTTCATGCGCGTGCGCACGGCCTCGGCCGTCGACTTCGTGAACGCGACGACGTCGTCGACGTACTCGCGCTGGTCGCGCTCGAGGTCGGGGTCGGCCGCCGTCGTCGGCGCGACCTTCGGCGACTGGTCGGTCGTCGTCGTCGGGGACGATGGGCGGGGCGACGGTTCGCTCGCCGTGCGGTCTTTGCCGCAGGCGAGCAGGCAGCATGCGACGAGGAGGACCCGGCTCATGCCGCGGAAGCTACCACGCGGCTCAGGCGCGGCCGGCGGTCTTGCGCCAGGCCGGGCGCTCGCTGACGCGGCCCCACCACGACGCGACGTTCGCGTGCTTGGTGAAGATTTCCTTGGCCTGCGGATTCATGATCGCGTACTCGAAGTACGGCGCGTAACAGATGTCCGCGATCGTGAACTGATCGCCGACGAGGTACGTCTTGCCGGCGAGCGCCTTGTCGAGGACGCTACAGGATGCCTCGAGGCCCTCGGCCGCCTTCGCGAGCACCTCGTCGGTCTGCGCGCGCTGGAACACCGTGTGGTAGACGAACTTCATCGCGTTCGGGGTGAAGTTCTCGACCTCGACGCTGATCCACTGCTCCATCAGCGCGTCGAGCTTCGCGTCGCTCGGCGTGAGCTTGTGGCCCGCCTTCGCGTCGATGTAGCGCGACATCGCGCGCGACTCGTACAGGACGAAGCCGTCGTCGTCGAGCGCGGGCATCTTGCCGAACGGCTGGCGCGCGAGGTGCGCCGCGTGCTTGTGGTCCGCCTTCGCGAAGTCGAGCGTGACCAGCTCGAAGGGCGTGTTCGTCTCGTTCAGGGTACACAGCACCTTGCGGGTGCATGTGCTGATTGGATGGCCATAGAGCTTGATCATGGTGGCGGCAAGCTACCTCGAAAGTGCCCGGCCGGCGGAGAGGCCGTTAAGCCGAGTTCTGTGTGGTGGCGATCATTCCTCTAGGCCCGCCGTTGCCGACGGGCTCGAGCAACCAACCCGGAGTCATCGCGCGGGCAACGCGACCCCTGTCTGGTCTTGCTTCGGGTGGGGTTTACCGTGCCCCCGCCGTCACCGGCGGAGCGGTGCGCTCTTACCGCACCATTTCACCCTTACCTGCTTTCACAGGCGGTTTGCTTTCTGTTGCACTGTCCTGCGAGTCACCTCGACTGGCCGTTAACCAGCACCCTGCCCTACGAAGCTCGGACTTTCCTCCCGCCTCGGTACTCGCGTACCTCGGCCGGCGATCACCTCGACCTCTCCGCCGTACGGGCACGGCGTGTATACCACGCGCGCCCGAGCCCAGCGCCCGACGACCTCGCACTTCGCCAGATCTGCGTTGTGATCCGCCGGTACCGGCGCTGCTGCGTCGCCTGCTGGTGCTGGCGCGGTGTATTCGCGATCTTGAGCTGCGCCGTGCCGATCGCGCTGACGACGCCTTCCCGCGAGCTCGAGCTCCGCTGCGGCGATCGCGCTGACGACGCATTTCCGCGAGGCTGCACCGATCGCACGGCTGCGCGAGCGCACGATCGAGCGGATGCGCGATCCGGAGCTGATCCTCGAGGCGCCCGGGCGGGTAGCGCGCGGCGATCGCCCTGACGACGCGAGCTCGAGCTGCGCCGCAACGATCGCGCTGACGACGCATTTCCGCGAGCTCGAGCTCGAGCTCCGCTGCGGCGATCGCGCTGACCACGCGCTTCCGCGAGCTCGAGCTCCGCTGCGGCGATCGCGCCGACCACGCGCTTCCGCGAGCTCGAGCAGACGGCTGCGCGAGCGCACGATCGAGCGGATGCGCGATCCGGAGCTGTCCTCGAGGCGACGGGCGGGTAGCGCGCGTGAACGGCGCGGCGCACGCCGTTGCTCGGCGCCGTCGGCGGGCGCACCATCGACGACGCACTCGGCGCGAGCTGGCGAGCGCGGCAGGCGGAGGCGCTCGCCGGAGCGAGCCACAGCCGACCGCTCGAGCTCGCCGGCGACGGTGCGCGCCGTGCGTGGTGTCTCAGGCTCGATCCGATCGCGGCACCGGCGGCGGTGATCGCGTCGAACGCCGCGAACACTGTGCGCTCGGCGCGGAACCGGCCCGACGCCGCGATCCACTCGACGCCGATGCTCGCGCTGATGACGCGCTTCCGTGAGCTCGAGCTGCGGCGCGCCGAGCGTGCTGACGACGCGCTTCCGCGAGCCCGTGCTGCGGCGCGCCGATCGTGCTGACGACTCGCTTCCGCGAGCCCGAGCTGCGCTGCGCCGATCGGACGACGTCCGCTCGATCAGGCGACGTGCGCCGGCAGGCCGCGGTACACGCCGGTGCGCAGGTTACGGCGGATCAGCAGCGCCTCGCGGATGACGTTCCATAGGTCCTTCAGCGGGTTGATCTTCGAGCGGCGGTCGTCGGTCCACTCGACGCCGACCTCGGCGATCGCGTAGCCGCGCCGCCGGGCGAGCGCGAGGATCTCGAGGTCGAACGCCCACCCGTCGATGCGGCCGAGCGCGAACAGGTCGCGCGCCGCCTCGGCGGTGAACGCCTTGAACCCGCACTGCGTGTCGCGCACGCCCGGCACCAGCGAGCGCTGGATCACCTTGTTGCACAGGCGACTCCACAGCACGCGATAGCGCGGCTGCCGGATCGCCGTCTTCGCGCCCTCCGCATAACGCGAACCGATCGCGATCTCCGCCTGACACGCGATGATCGGCGCCAACAGCCGCGGCATCTCCTCGGGCGGCATCGAACCATCGGCGTCGCACATCACGCGCAGCTGCCCGTGCGCCGCGAGCATCCCGCGCCGCACCGCCGCCCCTTTCCCCTGGTTCGCGCCCTGGCGCTCGAGGCGCAGGTTCGCAATACCGCGCATCGCCTCCTCGACGACGCGGCACGTCCCGTCGCGCGAGCCGTCGTCGACGACGACGATCTCGTACCGAAGCGGCTGCCGCTGCAAGAACCTGTGCAACCGCTCCAGCGTCGGCGGCAGCCGATGCTCCTCGTTGTACGCGGGCACGATGATCGACAGATCCACGAACGACGACATGACGCTCCTTTCCAGATCGAGCGACTCACGCAGGCGCGAACACGAACCGGCGCTGCGCCGGATACGTCCACACCACGAAGATCAGCGCCGCGCACATCACCTTCGCGACCAGCACGGGCACCCGCAGGTCCACGACGATGATCCTCATCGCGCACGCCATCAACCCCGCCGCCGCAACAGCCACACCCCCGAACCGCCCCACCTGCCCCACCGTCACCGGCCTCCCATCCCGAAACGCCACCAACTTGTTCCACGCAAAGCACACCACCGCACCCACCACCGCCGCCACGAACGCCGCCCACGCCACCCCCACCCCCACCTTCACCAGCCCAACCAACGTCACCACATCCAATCCCGTCCCCACCACCCCACCCACCCCTGCAGCAACCACCTTCTTCACGACACCAACGAGGAGCACCACCCATGCCACCCCCTAACTCCGCAAAACCGCACCTCCACCCCACGTCAGCTCCTCACCACCACGTCAGTTTCACCGCTTCGTGAGCTCCCCGTGATCCCGCCGATCCTGTCCGAGACTTGTCCGATACGCAGCGCGCATCGGCCTGATCCGGCCCGATCCTTAACCCCGGTACGGCACCACAGCCCGACCTGTCCGAGACTTGTCCGATACGCCGTGCGCATCGGCCTGATCCGGCCGGTTCCTTAACCTCGGTACGGGAACCTGTCCGAGACTTGTCCGGTACGCAGCGTGCGCCGGGCTGATCCGGCCCGATCCTTAACCCCGGAACGGTGGGGAGACGCGTGATCCGACGGACGCGCGGGCAGCGCCACCGCAGCGACGCTAGTCTCAAGCGCCACCCGCGCGGCCGTCGGCGCACACGAAACTAGAAGCGAAGGCCGATCTCGGGGCCGTAGAGGGCGGGGCCGACGTTGAAGTCGACGACGCGGAAGGAGGCCTGGACGAAGCCGAAGCGGAGGCCGGTGCGGAAGACGGTGGCGCGGACGTCGTCGGGGAAGTAGAGGCGCTGGACCTCGCCGAGGGCGGAGGTCTTGCGCGTGAGCTGGTGCTCGAGGCGCGCGCCGCCGAGGCCGCCGGTGTGGGAGGAGGTCATCGCGGGGTCGAACTGGGTCACGCCGTCGACCTTGGTCATCGCGGCGACGACGCCGCCGAGGAGCCAGACGCTCGTCGGGCCGCCGTCGTCGATGCGGACGCCGGCGACGAGGGACGGCATCGTCAACGTAACCTCGCCGCGGTTGTCGGGGCGCGGCTCGTAGAAGTGGGTGATCGCGGCGGTGAGGCGGAAGCGGCCATCGCGCACGCCGAGCTCGGCGTGGTACGCGCCGTCGGATTCGTGCACCCGCTGCGCGGCGGCGTAGAGCTCGAGCTTCGCGGACTGCGTGGTGTCGGGCGCGGGCGCGCCGCGCAGTCCTATCCCCGCGCCGCCGAGCAGGTAGACCGGGCGCACCCCGGCGCCGACGCGGCAGGTGTTGCTGCTGCTGCTCGCACTGGCGCCGCCGCCGCCCGAGCGTCCACCGCCACTCCCACCACCCTTCGCGCCAGATAAGCCGCCGACGACCTGCCCCAAACGTCCACCACCACCACCTCTACCTCCTCCATCCGGGCCGGCGAGCGCGGGTGTGGCGACGAGGAGGGTGAGCAGACCTGCAACCAGGAGCGGACGGCAACGCATGACACCGCCCAGAGCACGAGCCGTGCCCGCGTTTCTCGCACGTGGCCGTGAATGATTCGCGCGCGATACCGTCCAACCTGGACGCCGCGGCTGCGGATTTCGCCGGGCGACGCTGCAGAACTCGCAGCTAGGGGGCGAGATTGCCGCTTCCCGCCCCGGGCTCTGCCGCGTCGGGGTCCTCGGGCGGGAGCTCGTCGGGACCCTCGACCGGCTTGCAGCGCGGGCGGTGGCGCGGAACCGCCAGGTTCTCCGCGCCCTCGAGCGCCGTCGCCGTACCCGTCGCGAGATCGATGAGGTGCACGCCGCGATCCCCGGCCACGGCGATACGCCGGTCGGCCACCCACTCCACCGTCAGCCCACCTGCCGCGCGCTCGAGCTCGCGCACGGTGCCGGTTGCGGCATCCGCGACGAAGGCGGCGGCGTTGATCGCGCCCGCCTCGCAGTGCTCGTCGAGCTGCGCGGCGAACGCTAGGTGCCCGCGGTCGGGGGACCACGCGGCCGTGTTGCCGTCGATGAGCGCGGCCACCGCCGGCGTGCGGCTCACCGTGATCACGCGGTTGGACTTGCCGATGCGGATCGCGCTCGCGAGCCCGGCCTCGTCCCAGTCGGCCGCGACGTCGGGCAGCGCGCCGGCGACGAGCCGCACCGTGCGCCCCGCGACCTCGAGGCGCGGACCCGGCGGGCGCGACATCTTCGCCACCGCCGGCCCGAGGCGGCCGTCCTCGTCGAGCGAGCGCCACTGGCCCTTCGTCTGCACCCACAGCCCCGCGCTCGCCTTCGCCGTCGACGCGACGATCGTCGCCGCGCCGCCGACGTCGATGGGGCGCAACGCCTTGCCCTTCGCCAGGTCGATCACACCGACGGCGACCCCGCCGCCGCGGCGCACGCGCGCGACGTACGGCACCAGCGCCGCCCCCGGGACGCGCAGCGCGCCGAGCACCGCGCCCTGCGTGCGCGTCAGGCGATGCCAGCGCCCGCCATCGACGTCGAACGCGTACAGATCGCCGCCGGATGCGACGACGAGCCCGCGCGCGAGCGCGCCCGTGTACGCGGTGCGGTCCTGGTCGAGGCGGCGCTTCCACGCCTCGCCCGTCGGCGTCGCGAGCCACGCCTTCAGGAACGGGTGCTCCAGCGACGGCGTCGCCCACTTGCCGAAGTCGCCGGCGACGGCGAGCTGCAGCGGCGCCAGCACGTCGTCGAGCTTGCCCTGCTTCGCGAGCCCGGCGGCGAGCAGCCACGATGCCTCGAGGTGCGCCGGGTCGGCGGCGAGCGCCTGCTTCGTCGTCGTGATGACGTCGTCCCAGCGGTCCTTGTCCTCGTGCTTGCGGGCGACGCGGAAGGCCGGCTGCCCGCCGCGCTTGCGCCACGCAAAGCTCGCGAGGTCCGGCATGCCGAGCGGGCGGTCGGAGATGTCGACGTGGACCGTCGCCCCGTCGCGGGGCACGCCGGCGTCGTCGCGCTTGCCGCTCGCCGTGGCATCGCCGCCGCGCCCACCGCACGCGGCGACGGCGCCAGCGCCGGCGACCCCGACGAGGATGAGCGCGAGCGCGCGCCTCCGTCCGCTCACGATGGACCAGGTAGCACGCTCTTCAGCAATTCGCTTGAAACGTCGCAACGAAGTGGCTTCACAGAGGATTGCTGGTCGGGAGCGGACCTGATATAGAGCGCGACCCGTGTCGTTCACCCTCTGCCTCTCGGCCGCCTGTGCGGCGCTCGCCGCCTGCCAGGGCTCGGCGACGCCGACGTTGTCGGCCGTCCCGGCGATCGAGGTGCGCGACATCTCGTCGAAGGCCGCGCCCGGCGTGCTCGCGCGCGTCACACCCGGCCACCCGTGCCGCGCCACCGTCGACGGCGTCGACGTCATCGTCGGTGGGCGTCCGCTGATCGCCGATGTCGGCGCGACGCACTGGCAGGGTGAGGATGCGGCAAACGGGACCACGTTCAAGCAGAACGGCGAGCCGGCCGCGCGCATTCACGCGAACCAGCTCTTCGATCAGGACGGGATCCCGGTGCTCCGTGTGGCCGAGAACGGCGACATCAGCGACCAGACGGCGCGCCTGCTGCGGCGGGCGCGTCAAACCCCGGAGGGCGTGCGGATCGAGGGCGTCGTCGACCCATCGATCGCGCTGCTCGTCTCGAATACCGACAACCTCACGCTCGCGGCGATGCTGACCGCGACGCGTGAGGCCGCGCCCGTCCTGCGGGCGTTGGCGGCGTGTCATTACCTCTTGCCCGACGCGATCAAGCCGTGAGCCAGACCAACATCCGAAACGTCGCGATCATCGCGCACGTCGACCACGGCAAGACGACCCTCGTCGACGGGCTCCTCCGTCAAGCCGGCACGTTCCGCACCGGCGAGGTCGTCGCCGAGCGGGCGATGGACTCCAACGACCTCGAGCGCGAGCGCGGCATCACGATCCTGTCGAAGTGCACCGCCGTCACGTGGAAGGGCGTGCGCATCAACATCGTCGACACGCCGGGCCACGCCGACTTCGGCGGCGAGGTCGAGCGCGTGCTCGGCATGGTCGACTCGGTGCTGCTCCTCGTCGACGCGTACGAGGGTGCGATGCCGCAGACCCGCTTCGTGACGCAGAAGGCGTTCGAGATGGGGCTGTCGCCGATCGTCGTCGTCAACAAGATCGATCGCCCCGGCGTCGACCCGCATCAGGTGATGGACCAGGTGTTCGAGCTGTTCATGTCGCTCGGTGCGACGGACAAGCAGCTCGACTTCCCGGTGATCTACGCGAGCGGCCGCGAGGGCTTCGCGATCCGCGAGCTCACCGACGAGCGCGTCGACCTCAGCCCGATCCTCGACCTCATCATCGAGAAGGTGCCGGCCGCGGAGGGCGACATCGACGCGCCACTGTGCATGCAGGTCGCGACGCTCGACTACGACGACTACCTCGGCTACATGGCGATCGGCCGCATGCGCGCCGGCCGCACGAAGGTCGGCGACCGCATCCTCCTCGCGCACCGCGACGGCTCGCGCGAGGAGTTCCGCGTGCAGAAGGTGCTCGGGTTCCAGGGCCTGAAGCGGTTCGAGCTCGCCGAGGCGCGGGCCGGTGACATCGTCGCCGTGACCGGCATGGCGGAGCTCAACGTTGGCGAGACGCTGACGTCGATCGCCGAGCCGACGATCCTGCCCCTCCTCACCGTCGACGCGCCGACGATCACGATGAACTTCCGCGTGAACGACGGTCCGTTCGCGGGCAAGGAAGGCAAGTACGTCACCTCGCGCAACCTGCGCGAGCGCCTGCACCGCGAGATCAAGTCGAACGTCGCGCTGCGGGTCGAGGAGACCGAGGACGCGGGCGTGTTCAAGGTGTCGGGCCGCGGCGAGCTGCACCTGTCGGTGCTGATCGAGACGATGCGGCGCGAGGGCTACGAGGTGTGCGTCTCGCAGCCGCAGGTGATCCTCCATGAGGACGCCGACGGCCGGATCACCGAGCCCTACGAGGACGCGGTCATCGACCTCGACGAGGCGTACACCGGCGCCGTCGTCGCGGAGCTCAACCGGCGCCTCGGCCAGATGCGCGAGATGCGCCCGTCGGCCCCGGGGCGCGTGCGCCTCGAGTACCGCATCCCGGCGCGCGGCCTGATCGGCTACCGCTCGCAGTTCATGACGGACACGCGCGGCACCGGCGTGCTGTACACGCAGTTCGCGGAGTACGGGCCGCAGGGACCCGACATCCGCACGCGCCAGAACGGCGTCCTGATCGCGAACGAGGAGGGCGTGTCGAACGCGTACGCCCTGTTCTACTTGCAGGAGCGCGGCCAGCTCTTCATCGGCACCAACATCAAGGTCTACGGCGGCATGGTCGTCGGCATCCACTCGCGGGACAACGACCTCGTCGTCAACCCGAACAAGACGAAGAAGCTGACCAACATCCGCACGACCGCCGCCGACGAGAAGCTCGTCCTCGCGCCGCCCCGCCAGATCACGCTTGAGTACGCGCTCGAGTTCATCAACGACGACGAGCTCGTCGAGGTCACCCCCGCCTCGATCCGCCTCCGCAAGGCCATGCTCGACCACAACGTCCGCAAGCGGTTCGAGAAGAAGGCCAGCGAGCTCGACGACTGATCAGGGCGGCGCGTCGCACCGCGCGACCGCATCCAGATCCTGCGCCGCGAGCGCGCACACCACCCGCTCACGCGGCGTCTTCCGACAGCTCGCCACGAACTCCTCCTCCTTCGCCTCGGCCGCGCCCCGCTTCTGCACCTCCGTCCCACCCCCGGCGCGCCGGAACTCGAGCTCGACCAGGTGCGCGAGCAGACGCTTGCACGCCTCCGCCGATGCCATCGCCGGCTCCTCCTCCGCCCGATTCGCCGGCGCCGGCGCCGTTGACTGCGACGAGCACGCGACCAGCATCAGCGCGGCGAGCCTCACCGCATCGACGCTAGCACAGAGGTCCCCGACCGCCGTTAATATCGTTCAGACAGCAGTGCTACTGCCGCCGAAGCGTCATACCCCAGGATGGAAACGACGGCTTCTGTTGGAGTTCCCGCCCGCACGCCACGCCGCAACGGCGCGTGCCGCCTGGACACACGCTTCCAAAATCTCACTCTCGTCTCAATTGAACGGTCGTGGCTGCACGCGGATGTTCGCGAACCGTCGCAGCCAGTAGGTGCCAAACGGGAACTCGACCGGAACACCCTGAAGCCACTTCTCACGGGCCTCGCGATACGCAATCTGCCACTCCTTGTTGCGCTGAAGCGTCATGATCCGCTGCCACTTGTCGCGGGCCGCAACCCGCGGCCGAAGGTTGCGTCGGGGCTCGCGACTTGTGGGGCAATCGCGCCACGACTCGGCCAGTACGCGACGTCGCCCCACGATGCGCCGGCATCTCCGCTGGCGCTCTCGCGTGCATTCCTCCTCGACCGCGGTGATTCGCTGCCGAAGCCTCGAGAGGAACTCAGCTCTGCCTTCGAGGTGATCGGGTAGCTTCAGTACGAGCTCGACCTCGGGTGGCATCGGGCCATTGCGCCGGAAGAAGTGAGCCGGTCGACGCGCTTTCATGGCCGTGCCCGTCATGAGTGCCTGGATGAAGTTGGGCCCAGGCCAGTGATGGACCTTCTCGACCAGGTCATCCTTCACGGGATTGGTGGCGACATAGACCAACTTGTCGAGGAGGTCTTCCAAGGTCACGACTTCGACCACGCAGGTCTCCTCCGACGACCACATGTTCTCCCATCGGCCACGAAGCGCGTTCTGCGACCTGGCCATCATCTTGTGAAAGTGCTCGCGAAACTCGGGTTCCCGCCCGAAGGCGTCATAGAGCACTGTGTGGTGATGGTTCCTCTCCATCTGAGAGAGGATGACCTCGAGCTGAAACCGCTGCGCTGCCTCGGCAAGGCAGTAGACAAACGCGTTGCAGGTCTCCCGATCTGGCCGCAGCAGAAACTGCCGCTGCGTGCAGCGGCGCGTGACCAGAATGATGCGGCCTGGAATTACAGAACGAGGAGCGGTCATCGCGCTCGAACGAACAGCACATCTCGCGCCAGCGTCTAAGTCAGCGATTGATCGCATACCGTCACATCGATTTGTCCGCGGGTCGGACTTGTCCGACCGGACGGCGGACATACCTCGGACACCTCTCTAGAGTGCGCACTCCGACGGCGAACTAACCCCGGTCGGGCGGCGTCGCGGTCGCGGTCGGGCGGCGTCGCGGTCGCGGTCGGGTCGTGCTGCAGCCAGACCATCCGACGGTTTGAACTTACCCCGATCGGGTCGGCTGCAGCCCGCCGCAGCCGACGGATGAACTAACCCCGGTCGGGTCGCGATGTAGCCCGGTCGGTCGCGCTGTAGCCTCCCGGCGAATGAACGAACCCCGGTCGGGTCGTGCTGCAACTCCGCATTGCCCCCCGACCAACTCGATCACCCACACGGTCGGGTCGTGCTGCAACTCCGCATTGCCCCCCGACCAACTCGATCACCCACAGCACCTCCCTACCCCGCGCCGGACTCGCAACTCGAGCAGCTCAAGCCCCGTTACCTCCGCCACAACGCGCGCACCCACCTACCGCCCGCCCCTCACGCCGCGGCCGGCGCCGGCTCGAACACCGCGGGCTCCCGTGTGTACGAGCGCACCCGCAGCGAGGTGGCGACGAGCATCCCGCCGAGGACGAGGGCGTACGCGCCGACCCACAGCCCGATGACGATGGCGCCCGCGAGAGGGGATAGCAGGAGGGCGATGCCGAAGGCGATCGAGAGCACACCCTCGAGGCCGAGGAGCCACTCGTAGCGGATGGCCTTGCGCACCCGGATCGCCGTCACGATCTCGAGGACGCCGGCGACGATGGCCCAGAGGCCGATGACCACGAGCAGGACGAGGGCGGTCATGCCCGGCCAGGCGAGCGCGAGGGCGCCGGCGACGAGGGAGACGAGCCCCTGCGCGATCATCGCGCCGCGTGGATGATCGACGGCGCTGGTGCCGACCGAGAGCGCGAGGATGCCGTCGATGATCGCGTAGATCCCGAACACCAGGACCAGCGAGAAGAAGGCCGCACCCGGTGCGGCCAGTGCGAGCAACCCGAAGACGATCGCCGCGATACCGCGGAGTGCGATGGTCCACCATCGGTAGTTCATGGAGCGCTTCATGATCCAGCTCCTCCTCAGTGTGCCGTCGGCTGCTTGTGCTCGATCTCGATCTGCCGCGCCCGCCCCTTGTCGGTGTCGAGCCGGCCGACCCGCACCTCGAGGACGCCCTCCTCGAGCGCCGCGCGCGCCGTCTCCGGATCCACGTGCGCCGGCAGGTGAACGACGCGCCGGAACCGCCCGCACGCGCAATCGCCCGCGTACGGCTCCTTCGCCTTGCCCTCGAGCACGAGGATGTCGTCCTCGATCGACACGCGCACGTCCGTCGGATCCACGTTCGGCAGATCCACCTGCACGAGCACGTCCTCGTCCCGCTTCTCCACGTCGATGCGCGGCGGGACGTCGGGCGCTGCGATGTTCGCCATGTCGTCGAACAGCTTGCGCAGGAGCGCGAACGGCGTCGGGAAGCCGAACGTGATCACCTTGCCCTTGCGCGGTTCACCCGGTTGGAGCTCGCGCTCCGGCTGCTGTTGCGCCGACGCCGCGAGCGTGTGCGCGCCGGTGTCCTTCTCGTCGATGTCCTTGGTCGTCCCCATGTCACCCACACGTGCACGCCGCGCACCAGCGCTCACGCGTACGAGACCTGGATCAGGTCCTCGACCTGCGTGATGCCGGGCGCGATCCACACCGCGCGTTCTGCCTCGTCGCGCTCGGCCCACGAGCGCACCCGCCCCTTCAGCACCGCCTTCGTCCCCTCGACGACGACCTCGATGTTCTTCGCGGCCGCCTCGGCCAACCGCGTGAGCGCCTCCTCGATCTTGATGCGCAGCTCCTCCGGCGTCGGGCCCGCGACGACCCGCGCCACCGGCTGCACGACCACCTCGATCTGGTTGACGACCGACTCGACACCGTGCACGTCCTGCGCGACCTCCTCGGCCGCCCACTTCTTGAAGTACGAGTCGATTCGACCCGCGAGCGTCACGACGCCCGCCCGCACGCACACGCCGATCTCGTCGGGGCTCGTGCGCGCGACCCGCGCATCCTGCGCGAGCTCCTCGAGCACCTCGCGCTCGATCTCCTCGTCGGTCCGGTTCTCCATGACCACCTCCCTTTCGGGTTCACAAGGAGGTCGTGCAAAGGCGAAGCCGCTACAGCGGCGTCCAAGCCGGCCCGCCGCGCCAGTACACGCGCGCCGCGCGCCCGAGGATGTTCTCGCGCGGCACGAGCCCGAGCTCGCGACCGTCGCGACTATCGCCGCGGTTATCGCCGAGCACGAGGTAGCGCTCCGGCGGGATCACGATCTCCTCGAGGTCGGGCCCGGGACCGTTGCCGAGCTCGATGCGGTGCTCGACACCGTCGAGGATCTCGTAGGTGCCGTCGGCGCGCGTCTCCTGCTTCACGTCCCGCCCCGCGAGGAAGATCTGCCCGTGGCGCACCGCGACGCGATCGCCGGGGACGGCGGCCACGCGCTTCAGCAGCACCTTGCCGTCGTCGCCGGGGTCGGGCGACTCGAGCACGACGACGTCACCGCGCGCCGGCCCGTCGAGCTCCGCGATCACGTGCCGCGTGAACGGCACGCGCACACCGTACGCGGCCTTCGACACGACGATCCGATCCCCGATCTCGACGGTCGGCATCATCGAGCCCGACGGCACGTGGTAGTGGTCGGCGATCGAGCTGCGCGCCGACAGGAAGGCGAGCGCGAACGCGGCGAGGATCGCGACCTCGCGCACCACCCGGCGCGCGGTCCACGTCGGCTTCGGCTTCGGCTTCGGCGGCACCGTCGTCGTCGTCGTCGTCGTCATGGGCGATCGACCGGCGCCGCGTCCGCGCCTATTCCCTACGTCTACGGGACCGGCGGGCAGTCGTCGCACTGCACGCGGCAGCGCGCGACGCGCACGGGCTTCTCCGAGCGCGGGAGCGCCACACCGACCGTCGGCGTGATGCACGCGCCCGACGTGCCGACCATGACGCCGATGACGAGCTCGCTCGTCGTCTCCGCGACGAAGCGGACGTCGATCGGGCTGCACCGCAGGTGCACGAGCCCGACGCGCGCACGGGCGAAGTCGATGTGCGGCGGCGGCTTGACCATGCAGCTGCTGTTGCCGAACAGCTGCTCCCACTGCGCCGCCGACTCGACGACGTCGACCTCGCTGTCGAAGCTGCGCGCGTCGAAGCAGCCCACCCCGACGCGGTCCGAGTCCGCCTTCACCTCGACGCTGCCCGCCGGCGGCTCGCACTCGCCGACGAGCAGGTCGCCGCCGGCATCGCCGCCGCCGCCGCCCGAGCCGTGCTCGCTACAGCCCGCGACCACCAGGATCATCAGAAGCCCACGCATCGCGGCATCCTACCCTGCCGTTCTCCATACGTAGATCTCGGAAAACTGAGGGTTTCCACCTAAGCGGTTGACGCGGTGGGACATGTCGGTGCAAAACGCCGCCATCCTCATGAACCGCCTGACCCACCTGGCCTTCGCGCTCGCCCTCGCGGCCTGCGCCACCGAAACCGCGACCGACGACCTCTACGCCGGCGAGGCCCTCAAGGACGAGGACGGCAAGGAGGACTCGAGCGCGGTCGCGACGCTCGTCGATGCCACCTGGGACGGCACGCTCATCACCGACTCGTCGTTCAACGACCGGTCGACGATCCAGTCGCAGCTGTTCTACACGGTCGGCCAGCTCAACGGGATGAACGGCGTCGGCCGCATCGACAAGGCCGAGGTCACGAACATCACGAGGACGACGTCGGGCGGCAAGGTGAAGATCACCTACACCGCGAAGATGCTCGTCGCGTGGGGCAGCAAGTCCAACGTCCCGTCGGCGATCACGCTGAAGAACCCGCTCGACGTGTCGAGCGCCGGGCAGACCGCGTTCACCGCGAAGTACGGCACGAAGTGCATCGACTTCGGCGCGCACGACGTCGACAGCGGCAGCATGTTCTACTACTACCGCCCGGCGCGCTCGGGCTGCTCCATCGACGCGGCCGACGTCGACACGACGACGGTGACGCTGTCGCCGAGCCCGGTGCAGACGACGGGCAAGTTCCCCGAGTACCACAAGATCTGGGAGGACAACCGCCTCGAGGTCGTCGCCATCTTCGGCAAGAACGAGGACGGCGCCACGTCGAACGACGTCGGCATCGACGCGTTCAACCGCTTCGTCCGCACGATGCGCAGCGAGCTCGCGGGCCGCAACCTCACGACCGTCCCGGCGAGCGTCCCGACGAACCCCGGCGTCGCGGCCCCCGACATCGAGATGAGCGCGACGCTGCCCGACGGCAAGCAGATCCGCGTGGTCGCGCTGCTCACGGACA
This sequence comes from Deltaproteobacteria bacterium, assembly GCA_019637375.1. Classification (GTDB taxonomy): domain Bacteria; phylum Myxococcota_A; class Polyangia; order Haliangiales; family Haliangiaceae; genus JABFXX01. Next base: position 127,268 of record JAHBVW010000025.1, read on the forward strand.
ACGTCCGCATCGGCCTGCAGCAGCCGGCGTTCCGCGCGCGCTACGAGGCGCTGTCGTCGCGCGCCGACTACATCGTCTACAACGGTCACGCCGGCCTCGGGACGAACGTCCGCGCGATGGCCGCCGCCGGCAAGTGGGTGACGGGCCAGTACGTCGTCATCCAGCTCAACGGCTGCGACACGTTCGCGTACATCGACGACGCGCTCAACCGCGCGCACATGCTCGTCAACCCCGACGACACGACGGGCTTCAAGTACCTCGACCTCGTCAACAACGCGATGCCGGCGTTCTTCAGCGAGCTGTCGAACACGACGATGGCGATGTTCCGAGGCCTCGTCGCCCACGACGCGCCCAAGACGTACGAGCAGATCTTCCGCAACATCGACAGCACGCAGGTCGTGCTCGTCTCCGGCGAGCAGGACAACACGTTCACCCCGGGCGGCGGCGGCAACCCAGAGGCGTGGGGCGGCCTCGCGCTGAACGGCACGCTCGCGCGCTCGGAGACGAAGACCGCCGCGACGCCGACGCTCGCCGCCGGCGAGTACGAGTTCGCCATGACCGGCACGAACGACGCCGACCTCTACGTCCGCGTCGGCCAGGCGCCGACGACGTCGACGTTCGACTGCCGCCCGTACAAGACCGGCTCGAACGAGACGTGCCGCGTGACGCTCGCCGCGCCGTCGACGATCCACGTCATGGTGCGCGGCTTCTCGACGGCGACGTCGTCGTTCGAGCTCGTCGGCAAGAAGCTCTAGCCGGTCCGACGCCGGCGCCGCTCGACGACGTAGGTCGCGAGCGGCAGCAGCAGCATCAGCGGCATCACGTAGAAGCCCGGCTGATCGAGCTCGACGCCGCGCGGCCGATACACGCCGCCGTGCAGCAGCGCGCCCGTGGCGTAGACGGCGAGCATCGCGGCGCCGCACCACGACCACAGGCGCAGATCGATCGGCGACGGCTCGGCGGAGAGCGTCTGCGGCGCCCTACCGTCGGGCGCCCCCGATGCATCCGGTGCGAAGATGCCCTGCCACTTCGCGACGTCCCACAGCGCGAGCGCGAGCGTGCCGAGCCACATCAGCGTCGCGACCGTCGCCGTCGGGACGACGCCGGTGCTCCAGCACAGTGCGGTGATCGCCGTCAGGATCGGCACCGCGATCAGCGCGCCGAGCGTCGCGAAGCGCTGCGTGAACAGGAGGACGGCGGCGGTGAGCTGCAGCGCGCCGACGAGCTGGTAGAACCACCCCGTCGCGTGGAAGGCGTGCAGGAAGTCGTGGAAGCGGCCGTGCTTGTCGGGGTCGGTGAACGGTTGGTCGAGGAGCTTCTTCAGCGCCGACGGGACGAACGCGAAGCCGATGAGGAAGCGCAACAACACGACCGCGAGGTGGAGCCCGCGGATCCGGCGGGCGCGCACGACGAGGTGGGCGATCATATCGGCGCGATCGTAGCTCGCATGTAGTACCAACGGCGGGTGGAGCAGAGTGTCATCACCACGGTGCTGCTACCGGTCGCGCTCGGCGTGATCATGCTCGGCCTGGGGCTGAGCCTGGCGATCGCCGACTTCCAGCGGATCGTGCAGTACCCGAAGGCGGCCGCGGTCGGCCTCGGTTGCCAGATGCTGGTGCTGCCGTTCGCGTGCCTCGGCATCGCGCACGCATTCGACCTGCCGCCGCCGCTCGCCGTCGGGCTGATGCTGCTCGCGGCGTCGCCGGGAGGCGCGACCGCGAATCTGTTCTCGCACCTCGCGAAGGGCGACGTCGCGCTCAACATCACGCTGACCGCGGTGAACAGCGTGCTGTCGCTCGCGACGCTGCCGATCATCGTCAACCTGTCGCTCGAGCACTTCCTCGGCGAGGGCCAGGCGATCCCGCTGCAGTTCAGCAAGATCATCCAGGTCGTGCTGCTCGTGTTGATCCCGGTCGCGATCGGCATGACGATCCGCAGCAAGCGGCGCGACATCGCGGACCGCCTCGAGCGGCCGGTCAAGCTGATCTCGGCGCTGTTCCTCGCGCTCGTCGTCGTCAGCGCGATCGTCAAGGAGCGCGACAACCTCGCCGACTCGTTCCGCGCCGTCGGGCTCGCCGCGCTCGCGTTCAACCTGGCGAGCATGTTCGTCGGCTACGTCGTGCCGCTCGTGTTCCGCGTCGAGCGGCGCCAGGCGATCGCGATCGGGATGGAGATCGGGATCCACAACGGCACGCTCGCGATCGCGATCGCGTCGAGCCCGTCGCTGCTGAACAACCCGGCGATGGCGATCCCGGCGGCGATCTACTCGCTGATCATGTTCTTCACGGCGGCAGCGTTCGGAATGTGGATCTCGCGGCGCGCGTAGTCGCGCTTCGCACGCTCGCACGCGGCGACGGTCGCCTCGACGGCGGCGACGCGCGTGCTCCACGTCTCCGACCGCATCGCCACCGAGCGCCGCCGCCGCGCGTACGGCGTGTCGTGGGCGAGCGCGCGCTCGATCACCTCCGGCAACTCGGCGTGCGTACGCGCGATGTGGCACAGGTGTGCGTACGGCTCGACCTCGCGGATCGCCGTCGACACGACGGGCAGGCCGGCCGACAGGTACTCGCGCAGCTTGAGCGGGTTGATGAAGCGCGAGGCGTCGTCGGTGCGGTACGGGATGAGGGCGGCGTCGAAGCCCTTGCAGTACGCGGGCAGGTCGGCGTGTGGCTTGCGCCCGAGGAGGTGCACGTTGGGGAGGGCGCGCAGCGGCGCGAGGTCGGTGAACACCTGACCGATCAGCGCGATCGCCCAGTCGGGGCGGGCGCGCGCGACCGCGGCGATCGCGTCGACGTCGATGAAGTCGCGCAGCGTGCCGAAGAAGCCGATGCGCGGCGGCCGGAGCGCGGCGAGGTCGGTCGGGATCTCGAGGTCGTCGTCGAGGGCGCGCGCGAAGCTCGCGTGGTCGACGCCGTGGCGCGCGAGGTGGACGTCGCGGCACAGCGGCCGCTTGGCCTCGACGAGCGCCATGCTCGTCGCGAACGTGACGTCGACGCGCCGCAACAGCTCGCGCTCGGCGCACCGGATCGCCGCGGCGTCGAGCCCGGGGAACGTCGCCCACTCGTCGACGCAGTAGTAGACGGCGAGCGCCTCGCCGAGCGTGCCGACGTACGGCGCGGTGTTCGGCAGGAACGTCCACAGCTGGAAGCGGTCGATGCCGAGGTGCGCGCGCAGGCGGCGGACCGTCGAGCGCAGGATGCGCCGGTTGACGATGCGCGCGAGCGGGTTGTGCGGCAGCGGCACGACGAGCGGCGTCGCGATCCACAGGTCGTGCTCGACGTTGACCGGGCCGCGCCCGAACTCGAGGAGCTTGCGCCGCATCTTGTCGAGGTCGCGCGCCGACGACAGCGCCGGCACGCGCGTGGAGACGGAGTTCATCCACAGGACGCGGCGCGACTTCGCGAGCTCGCGCAGCACGTGGTGGTTCGACGTGGGGTCCTCGTGCCAGTCCTTCGAGAGCGCAATGATCGGCGTCGGCATGCGTGCTCCATCGCTCGCCGCATGAGACGGGCGATGGCCGTCGGTTCAGCAAGCCACGCGCCATCGAGGTCGCGCCTCTCCGTCGGTGGTTGCGCGGCGGCGTCGGTGCGCCGCGCGCGTCGGGGCGCGTCCCTATGCGAGCTCGGCCGTCGGCCGATATCGCGGCGGCTTGCGGTGGTGCGTCGCCTGCTCGAACGCGTACGCGTAGCCGAGGAGCTTGGCCTCGGCGAACGGCGCGCCGAAGAAGGAAAGTCCGATCGGGAGACCGGCGACGTGGCCGGCGGGGACGGTCACGTGCGGGTAGCCCGCGACGGCGGGCAGCTGCGACGACGAGATGCTGCCTCCGCCGTCGCCGCAGGCGTGATCGATCATCCACGCGGGCCCCTGCGTCGCGGCGACGATCGCGTCGAGCTTGTGCTCGGCCATGGCCTTGTCGAGCAGCTGCGTGCGCGCGACCTCGACGCACTTCGCGCGGGCGGCGAGATAGGCCTGGTCCTCGAGCGTCGTCTTCTTCGCGGCGAGCTCGAAGAGCTCCTGGCCGAACAGCGCGAGCTCCTTGTCGGCGTGCTTGGTGTTGAACGCGATCGCCTCGTCGAGGGACCGCGCCTTCGCGTCGGGGCGCTTCGCGAGGTATGCGGTGAGGTGGATCTTCATCTCGGTGAAGAACACCTCGAGCTCGTGGCCGCCGAGCTCGGGCGGGATGTCGAGCTCGATCGGATCGACGAGGACGGCGCCGAGCTCGGCGAGCTTCGCGAGTGCGGCCGTCATGACCGCATCCACGTTGCGGTTCTTGCCGAACCAGCCGGCGCGCGGCACGCCGAGGCGCGCGCCCGCGAGCGCCTTGGGGTCGAGCGCGGCGGTGTAGTCGACGTCGGCGGCGGGGCGCCTCGGGTGCGCGGCCATCGTCGACGGATCGGCGGGGTCGGCGCCGGCGATCACCGTGAGGATCAGCGCCGCGTCGGCGACGGTGCGTGCCATCGGGCCGACGGTGTCCTGGCTCGTCGACAGCGGGATCACGCCCGCGCGGCTGACGAGGCCGACGGTGGGCTTGACGCCGACGAGGCCGCTCACGCTCGCGGGCGACACGATCGAGCCGTCGGTCTCCGTGCCGAGCGAGGCGGCGCACAGCGACGCGGCGGTCGCGGCGCCCGAGCCGCTGCTCGACCCCGACGGCGAGCGATCCAGCGCGTACGGGTTGCGCGTCTGGCCGCCGCGCGCGCTCCACCCCGACGACGACGAGGCGCCGCGGAAGTTCGCCCACTCCGACAGGTTCGTCTTGCCGAGGATGATCGCGCCCGCCTTGCGCAGGCGCGCGACCGTCGTGGCATCGGCGGCGGCGCGCGAACCCTCGAGGGCGAGCGAGCCTGCGGTCGTCGCCATCGCCCCGGCGGTGTCGATGTTGTCCTTCACGAGGATCGGGATGCCGTGCAGGCGGCCGAGCGGCTGCTTCCCGGCGCGCGCCTTGTCGGCGGCCTCGGCATCCTTCGCGGCGTCGGGGTTGAGCTCGAGGACGGCGCGCAGCTTGGGGCCGTGCTCGTTCGTGGCGTCGATGCGCTGCCGGTACTTGTCCACGAGCCCCACCGACGTCTCCGCACCCCTCGCGAGGCGCTCGAGCAGCTGCGCGATCGTCGCCTCCTCCACGTCCGGCGCCGGCAGCGCCTCCACCTTCGCCACCGGCGGCCCCGGAGCCGGCGGAGGTACGCCCTCGCGGGGCTGCGGCTCGCCGCGACTGCCGCAGGCCGCGGCCGCTCCCGCGATCACCGCACCGGCGAACAGGTCCCGTCGCGTGGGTTGCGTCATGCCCCGATGGTTACTCGATCTGGGATTCCGCGGCGCCGGTCGCGCGCGATGCGGCTCATGTCGTGGTGGTGACCGCTCGGCCGGATCGAGACGTGCGGCGACGGATCCGCCGACCGCCGATTTGCCGCGCCCACGCCCGGCGTGTCGATCCACTTTCCCCGGTGGGATGCGATCGGCCGCGTGCTGACTACGGGCCCGCCGGCGCGGGGATGAGGTCGGTATCGTCGTCGGGGATGTGCGGGAAGCGGCGGTTGCGCCAGTCGTCGGCCGCGGCGGCGATGCGCTCGCGCGAGCTCGATACGAAGTTCCACCACATGTGGCGCATGCCGTCGAGCGGCTCGCCGCCGAACACGACGGCGCGCGCGGGTGTGAGGGCTCGAATCGGCGCGACCGACCCGGCGGTGAGCACCGCGAGGTGACGCGCGGCGAGGTCCGTGGCGCCACCGACGTTGATGCTGCCGTCGACGACGTACACCGCGCGCTCCGCGTACTCCGCCGGCAGCTCGAGCTCCGCGCCGGCGTCGAGCTCGAGGTCCGCGTAGAACAGCGGCGATTGCGTGACGACCGGTGAGGTCGCGCCGAACGCGCTCCCCGCAAGCACGCGGATGCGCGCGCCCGGTCGCGCCACCACCGGCATCGCCTCGGCCGGCGTGTGCACGAACGACGGCGCGCTATCCTCCAGCGCCGACGGCAACCCGACCCAGATCTGCAGCCCGTGCAACCGCCCCGGCGTCTCGGGCGGCCGCTCCGAGTGCACGATCCCCTTACCGGCGACCATCCAGTTGATCGCGCCCGGCGTGATCAGCTGCACCGAGCCGAGGCTGTCGCGGTGCATGATCGCCCCCTCGAACAGGTACGTCACCGTCGCGAGGTGAATGTGCGGATGCGGCCTCACCGTCAGCGCCGTCTCCGTCGGCCCCATGTGGTCCAGGAACAGGAACGGCCCGATCGCCTTCCGCCCGATCGCCGGCAACACCCGATCCACAACGACCCCACCCAGGTCGCGCGCCCTCGCCGCGATAACTGCTTCGACGAGCTCCATCCCTTCACCCTACCGTAGACTCGCCCCCGACGTACGCCGCCCCTCAGCCGCGATCGTGCGCGCACCAGCCGCGCGCCGTCGTGGCCGGTGATGATGCCCGCTCGCCCCGCTCGTTTCCCGGCACAGCTCGAGCCTCAGTCGCGCAGCACGCCACGAGCGGCCCGTGGGACTTCTTGCCGGCGCCTTCGCTGCACCGCAGAACTGGACGGGAACTAGCCACCGTGACGCACCTGCCTCGCATCCCGACCGGGGTTAGTTCACCGTCGTATGCGCAGGCGTGACATGTGTCCGGGGATGTGTCCGCCAGCCGGTCGGACAAGTCCGACCCGCGGACAAATCGATGTAGCGGCATGCGATCAATCGCTGACTTAGACGCTGGCGCAAGATGTGCTGTTCGTTCGAGCGCGATGACCGCTCCTCGTTCTGTAGTTCCAGGCCGCATCATCCTGGTCACGCGCCGCTGCACGCAGCGGCAGTTTCTGCTGCGGCCAGATCGGGAGACCTGCAACGCGTTCGTCTACTGCCTTGCCGAGGCGGCGCAGCGGTTTCAACTCGACGTCATCATCTCTCAGATGGAGAGGAACCATCACCACACAGTGCTCTATGACGCCTTCGGCCGGGAACCCGAGTTTCGCGAGCACTTTCACAAGATGATGGCCAGGTCGCAGAACGCGCTTCGCGGGCGATGGGAGAATATGTGGTCGTCCGAGGAGACCTGCGTGGTCGAAGTCGTGACCCTGGAAGACCTGCTCGATAAGTTGGTCTATGTCGCCACCAATCCCGTGAAGGATGACTTGGTGGAGAAGGTCCATCACTGGCCTGGCCCCAACTTCATCCACGCACTCCTGACGGGCGCGGCCATGAAAGCGCGTCGACCGGCTCACTTCTTCCGGCGCAACGGCCCGATGCCACCCGAGGTCGAGCTCGTGCTGAAGCTCCCCGATCACCTCGAAGGCCGAGCCGAATTCCTCGCGAGGCTTCGGCAACGGATCACCGCGGTCGAGGAGGAATGCACGCGAGAGCGCCAGCGGAGATGCAGGCGCATCGTGGGGCGACGTCGCGTACTTCGCGAGTCGTGGCGCGATTGCCCCACGAGTCGCGAGCCCCGACGCAACCTTCGGCCGCGGGTTGCGACCCGTGACAAGTGGCAGCGGATCATGACGCTTCAGCGCAACAAGGAGTGGCAGATCGCGTATCGCGAGGCCCGTGAGAAGTGGCTTCAGGGTGTTCAGGTCGAGTTCCCGTTTGGCACCTACTGGCTGCGACGGTTCGCAAACGTCCGTGTACAGCCACAACAATGTAATTGAGACCTGCGTGAGACTTAGAAACCGTGTGCCCTGGCAGCACGCGTCGTCGCGGCGTGGCACGCTCGCCGATAGAGCAACCAAGGGCTGCCATTCCCATGAGGGATATGGCGGCACCGCGACGGTAGCGCTGCTATCTACACGACAAACAACGTCGGTCGGGACGCGGGGTTAGCGGCGCGCTTGTGCACATTCGGCGACGGGGATGCAGCGGAGCTCGTAAGTGCGGCTTTCGTCGAGCGGGATGGTTGCGTGGGCGCGCCACGAGAGGCCGCCGTCGAGCCAGAGGCCGAGGGTGCCGCGGCCGTGCACTCGGGCGTCGAAGGTGCCGTCGCGACGGATGCGGATGGTTTGCCCGGCGACGGTGATGGCGTGGGTGTCGCCGGAGGAGCCGCAGAGGTCGACGGAGCCGAGGATGACGGCGTGCTCGGGGCGGCGGCCGATGGGGTCGGGGGCGAAGGCGGTGATGTGCTCGGGGTCAAGGGTGTAGGTGTAGAGGAAGGGGCCGGCGGCGATGAGGTCGACGTGGGAGTCGACGAACCAGTCCCAGAGTGGAGTGCCGATGCGGGGGTCGATGGCGTGGAGGGCGAAATCGGTGCCTTGGTAGTAGAGGGCGTGCTCGGTGGTGGCGATGGTGGTGGTGGTGGTGGCGGCGATGGTGGTGGTGGTGGTGGCGATGGTGGTGGTGGCGAGTGCGTTGTGTGCGAGATCGCGTGTCGTGTCGTGCGCGAGATCGATGGCGACGATCGTGTCGTTGACGACGGCGTAAACGGTTGAGCCGTCGAGGGTCGGGA